>JAUJNO010000002.1:14143-61359 GCA_030448125.1 Rubrobacteraceae bacterium
TCCGGCGGCCCGGATAGGAGGGTGGACTTTGGGAAAGATAGTGGCTTTGGGCGAGGTCGTCGCGGATATCTACCGGGGCGAGAACACGTCGGCGGTCGAGATGCCTTTTACTGCCCGGCCCGGCGGAGCGCCGGCGAACGTGGCCGTGGCCGCCGCCAGGCTCGGGTCCGGGGCGGCTTTTATCGGGAGCGTGGGAGAGGACCTCTTTGGAGACTTCATCCTGCGGGCTCTGGAGGCCGAGGGGGTGGATACCTCGGCGGTCCGGCGGTGCGAGCCGCCCACGCGCACCTCGCTGGCGTTCGTGGAGATTACCGCCGGTGGCGACCGTTCCTTTACCTTCTACCGCTCCGATCCGGCCGCCGACGAGCTTCTCAGCGCGGAAGACGTCTTGCGGGAGACCCTCTCCGGGGCTTCGTTCGTCAACTTTGGGAGCATACCCCTCATCGAGGACCCCGCGCGCTCGGCCATACACCGGGCCGCCGATCTCGCGGAAGAATTGGACGTACCCCTGGCCTTCGATGTCAACTTCCGCGAGCACCTCTGGGAGAGCGCCGAAGACGCCCGCAAGGCCGTCGATCCTCTCCTCGACCGCTCCCGGATCATCAAGCTGAGCAACGACGAGATCTCGCCGCTGCTCGGGACGGAGGACGTAGAGGAAGCGGCCGGAATGCTACTTGACCGTGGCGCCGTCCTGGTCCTTATAAGCCTGGGACCGGAAGGTGCTTTCTACGCCACCCGCGAGTTCAGCGGTGACGTCCCCGTCTTCGAGGTCGAGTGCGTTGACGCGACGGGAGCCGGAGACGCGTTCCTGGCCGCGTCGCTGGTACACCTCTCCGAAGGAGACTGGGACGAGGCGCGAGTGCGTGAGGCCGCGAGGCGGGGGACGGCGGCGGGCGCCATCGCCTGCACCGGCTACGGGGCGATGGGGACCTTGCCCACGAAGGACGAGTTGGAACGGTTCATATCGGACCGCGGCTAGCGCCTGACGCGGCTAACCGAGACCGGAACGTCCACGAGCCCGGCCAGCCTCCGGGCGAGCGGTTCGAGGGAGGGTAGCTCCGTCGCGGCATGCCCGGCGTCTACGGCGATGAGCCCTAAAGACTCGGCTAGCAGCGCGTCGTGGTAGTCGAGGTCCCCGGTAACGTAGGCGTCGGCGCCGGAGGCTGCGGCCTCCCGGAGGAACGAGCCGCCCGAGCCCCCGAGAACCGCGACGCGCTCGATCCTCCGTCCGGGGTCCGGGTCCGCGACGAGGTGGGCCGGGAAGCCCAAAGAATCCGAAACGCGATCCCGGAGCTCCTCCGGCGTGAGTGGCTCCGGCAGCATCCCTACACGCCCGTAGCCGCAACCCTCCGGATGCCCGTCGACGGGGTAGACGTCGAGGGCGGGCTCCTCGTACGGGTGGGCAGCGCGGACGGCCGCGGCGGCCCGGGAGGCGGTGTGGGCCGGGACCACGGTCTCCAGACGGAGCTCCGGCACCCTCTCCAGGCGGCCCTTCTCTCCCGCGTACGGGTCCGTGCCTTCGCCGCCGAAGAAGGTACCCGTCCCCGGTGAGCGGAAGGTGCAGTGCGTGTAGTCCCCGATGACACCGGCGCCGGCCTCGGTGAGGGCGTCCGAGATCTCGTCGGCGTTCTCCTCGGGGATGAAGACGACGAGCTTGCGTAATCCGCCGCGCGGAACCACGATCCCCAACGGTCCCGCCAGCCCTAAAGAATCCGCGAGCGCGACCGAGACCCCTCCGGGGGCGGCGTCGTAGTTGGTGTGGGCGGCGTAGACGCTCAGGTTCCCTTTCACGGCGCGCGCGATGAGCTCTCCTGGGTAAGACGCGGTGTTCACGCTCTCGAGGGCCCGGAAGATGAGCGGGTGGTGGAAGAGGAGGAGGTCCGCCCCGACTCCTTCCGCCTCCTCGAAGACCTCCGGCAGGGGTGTCAGGGCGACGAGAACGCTATTCACCTCGCCGCCGGGGTCTCCGACCTGGAGCCCGACGTTGTCCCAGTCTTCCGCCAGAGCCCCTGGGGCTATTTTCTCTACGGCCTCGGCTATCTCTCGTGTGCGCGCCATCTCGGGACTGCATTGTACAATCTCGGACCGTGGATCTTGCGCGCGTAGCCCGGCTCGTCTCCGGCGCTACCCGCCTGCCGCTACTGGCCGTGCCGCTGTTCATTCTGGTCGGCGTGGCGACGGCCGGGTGGGCGGGTCTGCTCTGGGCATCCTTCTGCCTGCTGCTCACCAGCGGGCTCTCGCTCGTCTACCTCGCCTACCTGACGCGCTCGGGCAGGGTGCGCGACCCCCGGAAGATCCCGCAGGAAGAGAGGGTGCGACCCCTCCGAGTGGTGGCGGGCCTGCACGCCGGCGCCTTTCTCCTCGTCACCCTCCTCGGCGCGCCCGTCCCCCTGCGTGCGGTCTTGCTCTCCTACGCCCTCGCGACCGCGGCCTTCGCGCTCCTCACCCCGTTCGTCAACCTCTCTCTGCACGCAGCGGGCGCGGCGGGGGCTCTAGCGTGCCTGATCCTCGTCTTCGGCTTCCCCGGCACGCTCTTCGCCCCGGTCTTGCCGCTGGTGTGGTGGGCGAGAGTGAGGCTAGGCCGACACACGCATCTGGAGCTGGCGCTCGGCACGATCGCCGGCGGCGGGCTGACGTGGGTCTCGTTCGCCGTGGTAGCGTAGGCATCAGCTCCAGCGCTTCCCGTTAGCCATTAGACGAAGAAGCGGGACGGTTCGATACCCACCCCTTCGCCGCGTGCGGGTAGCCGAGCTGTAGGCCGTCTCGGCGGCCATAAGTTGCCTTTCGGTCGAGAGGGACGGGAGTTCCAACGGGCCGGCGCACGACTCCAAATTTGGTGCTGGCGGAGTCAGCCCGGTCACCATCTGTTTAGGGCTTATCGAAATCGGCTAACCTCAGGTACGGCAAGAAGTTACCGGAAGGAGAGATCATGGATCAGCGGAGGCTTGGCAGCGAAGGACTGGTCGTCTCCGAGATCGGCCTCGGATGCATGGGGATGAGCGAGTTCTACGGCACCGGCGAAGAGGATGAATCTATTGCTACGATCCAGCGGGCCATAGACCTCGGCGTCACTCTCCTCGACACCGCCGACATGTACGGCCCGTTTACCAACGAGAAGCTCGTCGGCGAGGCGATAAAGGGCAGGCGCGACGAGGTGAACATCGCCACCAAGTTCGGCATAGAGCGCGAGGAAGATGGCACGTGGGTCGGCATCAACGGCAAACCGGAGTACGTGAAGAAAGCGTGCGACGCGTCCCTCCAGAGGCTCGGGGTGGATCACATAGACCTCTACTACCAGCATCGGGTGGACCCGGAGACCCCCATCGAAGAGACCGTGGGGGCGATGAAGGAGCTCGTCGAGGCCGGGAAGGTCCGGTACCTGGGGCTCTCGGAGGCATCGCCCGAGACCATCCGGCGGGCGCACGAGGTACATCCCATAAGCGTCTTGCAGACGGAGTACTCCCTGTGGAGCCGCGACGTGGAGGACGAGCACCTGCCGACCCTACGAGAGCTAGGTATAGGCTTCGTCGCCTACAGTCCTCTGGGGCGCGGTTTTCTGACCGGCCAGATCCGGAGTTTCGAGGACCTTCCGGAGGGCGACTACCGGCGACAGTCGCCGCGCTTTCAGGGTGAGAACTTCGACAGGAACCTGGAGCTCGTCGACCGCGTGAACGAGATCGCCGCCGAAAAGGACGCCACCCCCGGCCAACTCGCGCTGGCGTGGCTGCTCCGTCAAGGCGACGACATCGTCCCGATCCCCGGCACGAAGCGCCGCAAGTACCTGGAGGAGAACGCCGCCGCCACGGACGTGGAGCTCACGGACAAAGACCTGAGACGCATCGAGGAGGTCGCCCCAAAGGACGTGGCCGCCGGCGAACGCTACGCCGACATGAGCAGCGTCAACCGCTAGGAGGACGGCGCGGACCGGGCAACCCCGGAGGCGGGCATGAGCCTCGATGGGCGCGTGGCTTTGGTGACGGGGGCGAGCCGTGGGATCGGGGCCGCGATAGCCGTCCGCCTCGCGCGGGCCGGGGCCGATGTCGCGGTCGGCTACGGGCGTGATAGGGAGGCCGCCGGGGAGGTGGCGGCCAGGATCTCCGAGCTGGGCCGACGGTCGGTGGCGGTGGGCGGCGATGTGGGTGACCCATCGGAGCTCGACGGGATGGTCTCCGCAGCTGAGGGGGAGCTCGGTCCGGTAGACGTCCTCGTCAGCAACGCCGGCATCGCCCCGGCCCAGGAGCTGGAGGAGATAACGGTCGAGGACTGGGGGTACGGGTCATGGGCGTGAACCTGAGGCCCGCCTTCTTGCTCGCCAGAAGGCTCGTGCCCGGGATGCGGGAGCGCGGGTGGGGGAGGGTGTTACTCGTCTCGTCGGTCGCCGCGTTTACCGGTGGGCTCGTCGGCCCCCACTACACGGCCTCGAAGGTGGCCCTCGTCGGGCTCGCCCGCTCCCTGGCCGGTCCCCTGACGCCGCACGCGTCACGGTCAACGCCGTCGCGCCCGCCCTGATCGAGGGCGGAGAGACGCTGCCGGGCGACGAGGAGTCGCGCGATCAACTCGCCGCGCGCGTACCGGTCGGCCGCCTCGGCCGCCCCGAAGAGGTCGCGGAGGTCGTCCACGCGCTCGTCACGAACTCGTTCGTCACGGCCCAGACGGTCTCCATGGATGGCGGGATGCACCCCCGCTAAACCCCTAACGCCGTCTCCCGCGAGACGGCGGCACGCCCGGGACGGCGGAGCCCGGCACGGATTGCCCCGGTAAACGCGTGGTATCGTCTTGCCGTTGAAGACCGGCGCAATGATTGGAGAGCGGGAAGGATGAGCCGTGGTCGGGCCGGGGAGGACCTTGAGGAGGCCCCTATCGGCGGTGGCCTGGAGGATGGACTGCGCGCGTCGGTCCCCATCGTGCTCGGTTATCTGCCGGCGGCGGTGGCCTTCGGGGTCGCAGCACGGGGAGCCGGCCTGAGCACGGTCGAGGCGCTCCTGATGTCGCTCGTCGTCTACTCCGGCGCCAGCCAGTTCGCCCTCGTGGGGCTCGTGGCGGCGGGGGCCTCGTGGTTCGTGATGGCGGCGATCTCACTCGTGCTCGGGGCGCGTCATGTGCTGTACGGTCCCTCCCTCGCCCCGCACCTTCGAAGCATGGGCACGGGACGTACGGCCACCGCAGCGTTCGGCCTCACCGACGAAGTCTTCGCCATGGCCTCCCTGAAGCTGCCCCGGAGACAATCGCCGTCGGCGAACTTCGGCTGGCTTCTGGGTCTCGAGACGGGCGCCTATGTTTCGTGGGCTTTGGGAACCTGGATCGGGGGCGTCGCCGGTACGGCCGTGGTGGCCGCGCTGCCCTCC
Organism: Rubrobacteraceae bacterium; assembly: GCA_030448125.1. Taxonomy (GTDB): domain Bacteria; phylum Actinomycetota; class Rubrobacteria; order Rubrobacterales; family Rubrobacteraceae; genus Rubrobacter_F. Next base: position 19,489 of record JAUJNO010000002.1, read on the forward strand.
CTCGCGCCCGCGCTCTCCTTTGCCCTGCCCGCCCTCTTCGTGGCCTTGCTCGTCTCCCTCGTACGGTCGGGAGACGCGGCTTCCGGCGGCGCACCGGTTCCCGTCGCCGGCGCGGTTCTCACCGCGGCGGTGGTTGCAACGGTCCTCTATCTAACGGGCCTGGAGAGCTGGAGCGTGCCGGCAGCCGGCGTGGCCGGACCGGTCGTCGGGCTCTTGCTCGGGAGGGGCAGGGCCGGTGCGAACTGAGTTTCTGTTGCTCTTTCTGGTTGTCGGGGTGGGGAACTACCTGATGCGCTTCCTGCCGCTCCTCTGGGCGCTCCGGAGGGAGGATGCGAAGTCGAGAGACGCCGCGAGCGGGAGGCCTGGCGGGCTACTGCCGTTCGTGGGACCGTCCGTCGTCGTGGCCCTGCTGGTGACCTCGGTGCTGCCCGAGGCCCGGGACGGGGCGGAGTTGATCCGTACCGGAGTCGCGCTCTTGCCGACGCTTGTCGTCGCCGCGCGCTCCGGTAACCTGGGGCTCACGGTGCTCGTAGGAGTCTCGACGTACTGGCTGATCTCTCTGGCGGTGTGAAGAGGGTGGACCCGACGAGACTCGAACTCGTGACCTCTGCCATACCTGCGCTACGCTTCTACTAGGTCGGAGCATCCACCCCAAGCTCGTGCAGGAGCTTCTGGGACACGCTACCATCGCCATGACCTTCAGCACGTTGCAGTAAAGGTGAACCAATGACAACATGGCTGCATGAATGGTTATTCCGAAGACCTTCGAGAGAAGATAGTCGCTGCCGTAGGACGTCGTGGGATCTCCAAGAAGAGCCAGGCGGCCCGCACCTTCGGCGTGAGCCTCTCCTCGGTCGAGCGCTACGTGAAGAAAGCCGACCACGGAGAATCCCTAGAGCCCCGAAGAAGAGCCCCGGATCTGCCTCAAAGTTGGACGAGAAAGCCACGAAGCTCTTGGAGGCGGACCTAAAGCAGAGGCCTTTCGCCACCCTCCAAGAAGAGCGCCGCGACTACATACACGCCCTCACGGGGCTCTCGGTGAGTCGCTCGACAACCTGTCGCGCCATAGCCCGGATCGGATCGAGCAGGAAAAAGGGGGACGATTAGCAACGGACGGAGCGCGACGAGTTCCAAAGAGAGCCGCTTGGCGGGTGATGGTAGCTGCGGTGGCGGTTGAGCCAGAGATGCTCTGCTCTTCGTCGACGAGGAGTGCGGGGTGCATACACTTCGCTGGCGCCGATCTACGGCTACGCTCCTAGAGGCGAGCGCCTGCATCTGCCGGTGCCGCGGAACCGGGGCAAGAACACGACGCTACTTTCGAGTATGACCACCGGCGGGATGGGGCCATCGCTGCTGGCCGTAGAAGGGGCGAGCACCGCTCGGGTCTTCGAGATCTATCTCGAGAAAGTGCTCGTGGCGAGCCTCCTGCGTGCAGGACAGATCGTGGTGATGGACAACAACCTGGGCGCCCACAACAGGCCGGCAGGCGGATCAGGGAGTTGATCGAGCACAGCAGGGCTGCTGCGAGTTGCTCTATTTGCCGGCCTACTACTCCCCCGACTACAACCCCATAGAAGAGGCGTTCGCCAAGATCAAGAATTTGCTGCGCAAAGCCGCGGCCAGGAGCAAAGAGGCTTTGGTAGAAGCGATAGGCGCGGCGCTATCTGCGGTCAGTGCCGAAGACGCCCGGGGTTACTTCGAGCATGCCGGGTACCGTCCGGCAGGTCAACCACTGTGAAACGTGCTGTAAGCGCCTAGCTGCTCGCGAACCCACCTCAACCCCTCGGAATCCTCTAGGGCTTTGTCCACTCGCCACAGCTTGCTCATCGCCCTAGCTCCCCTCCCAGCGACGGCCAGCCTTACGAGAGCTTGCGAGCGCCCGGAAGAGATCGCATCCAGCAACCTACGCCTCGCCCCCTGACCTATCGGTTTCGGCCGTTCTACACCTTCGCTTACCTAAGGGGCTGTACCCGAGCCCGCGTAACTGCCAGGCGATGGCCTCGTAGCCCTCGTCGTTGGGGTGAACCCCATCCTGGCTGATATACCCCTTGTCCAGGCGCACCTCGGTGTAGGGTACGCTGTTGGCGCTGGCCGTCGTAGCGATGTGGCGGTTTACCTCGTCCAGGTATGGCTCGAAGACTTGGAAATTGCTGGGCTCGCCGCTCGAGAGGCCGTCGGCAGCCTCTTTGGGATCGAGGTAGGGAGTGTACCCGAGGCCCGCCGCGTGGATGATGGCGTTGTTGGTGGAGCGCAAACTCAGCAGTTCGGCTATTATCGCGTCCCAGTTACCTTCGACCGTTTCCACGGCCTCACGCAGGCAGTCCTGGTTGTCGGCGCCGCCGCAGGTCCCCCTTTCGTAAGCCTCGCCAGCGCGTCCCAGGTCGTTGAGGCCGATGTTGACGGTTAGGACGTCGGCTCCTCCAACGGCTCGTCGCCAGGACGGCTCGTCGCGTAGGGCGTGGAGTAGTTCGGGACTTGTCAGGCCGTTTTGCCCCAGGTTGATAACGTTGACTCGGGCACCGGTATCGTCCTCGAGGTAGGCCGCGTAGCGGTCCACGTAACCTTCGTGGGAGGCGCCCGTGCCCGCGGCCAGCGAGTCGCCGAGGGCCACGTAATTCCAAACGGCCGGGGTACCGGTCCTCGTGGTGGTTTCCTCCGAGGTGTCCCCGATCCCTTCGTCGGCCGAGCAGCCGCTCACGAGCAGCGCCCCGAAGGGGAGCAGGACCAAGAAGGGTACCCCGAGCAAAGCGCTACTGCATCTACCTATGGCAGCAAGCAACTGTCCTGCTCTCTCTTGGCCGTCTCAAAAGAGGATGAACGGTCATAGCGTCATGGTACTCGGGATAGAAGAATCCTGCCCCCACCTACAGACGCGAAGCGAATATGGTTAGCGGTGGGGCACTTAAGACGCCTTTGAAGCCTCCTAACAAAGACGCCTTAAACATCCTTAAGACAACGCGGTGCCTTCCGTAGCCCTGTCCCTGCCCGCCGGTCCTCGCAGCGTTAAACCACGTTAGGCGTGCCGGGGAGGAGCGGCTGCTCAACCGTCCTTGAGAGGACACAGCAGGGGACGCCCAAAGGGTTACGGTTCGGGGAGTGGGCGGTGGTCCGCGTAGTGTTGGCCGGCCTCTAGCGACGGCGCAGGGCGTCGAGAACGTCCTTGGGTCCCCGGTACTCGCCTTCGGGGAGCCGCTTGCGTACCTAGCTTACGACCGCCCCCGGCACCCCATTCGCTTCCAGCCTGCCAACGAGCTCTTCCTTGCGTATCGGGAACTCGATGCCCTTCAGGTAGCGCTCCACGTACCGCCCCGCGCTGGTGGGAAGGTGCTTCCTCAAAAGTCCATGGTTTCGGTCTCGCCTCCTCTACGTGCTCCGTCCCTGCGCACCCGATGATACAACAGACGCGCTCGTGGTCTGACTCCCGACCGCGCCGCCGGTCCTCGCGCAGCAGGAGGAGACGAAAGCTCCTCCATCCTCGCCCACGTCTCTGCTGAATGTACCCAGGCGACGGCAGGCTCGCCGACAAAGGGCGAGTTCCGTTCGGGCCATTTAAGAGAGGAGTTTGGCCGAAATGAATTGCTATCAATCTCACGGTCTTGGTGAGGCACGAGAACGTGGTCAGGCTGCTTGAGTTCTTGGGGTACCGCCAGGATAAGTAGCCGAGGGACCACAGGTTGCCTCTATTCACGAGCTGCCGAGAGGAAGCCAGCCTGTTGAAAAACTCGATCCAGGGGTGTTTATAGGTGCATAGACCGGCTCTAGAGACCCCAAATCGGCCTTTGGCGGCCAAATCGAGGGTCACAAGTGAGCACCGGCGACTTTTTCAACAGCCTCAAGACTTCTCGTAAACCTGCACAAAAGGGAAAGGGGCCGGGTGACCCAACCCGGCCCCACGGTCTGCAGGCCTACGACGACGCCTGCATGGCCTTCTGCACGAGTTGCGGGGCGCTCTGCTCGATCATCTGGGCCGTGTTCTGCTCCTGCTGAAGGTTCTCGTTGAGCAGGTTCACGACCTCTTGCTGCCCCATCTGCTGCGCGCCGGTGACCAAGCCCTGGTAGCTGGCGATCTCGAAGTGCTCGACCTTGGCCTGCGCCCCGGCGATCAAGGTATCGGCGATGGCCCCCGACTCGGCCTCTTGCAGGCTCGTCTGGCCGTCGGTCACCAAACCCTGGGCGGCTTGGGAAGTCTGGCGCTGGGGCTGCTGGCCCATCTGGTCGAAGACCTGCTCGAGGTTCTGGATCTGCTGCTGGGTGTCGTCGATGTGGGCCTGGAGCATGCCCTGAAGCTCCCCGTCGGAAGCCTGCTGGTTCATCTGCTGCAGGGCCTCGAGGAACTGGTGCTCGGCGTCGTAGGTGAGGCACAGTTCGTGGACGAACTTCTCTTGCGGGTTGGTGATCGGCACTGACCAAACCTCCTATTTTTGTGGCTCGTCGCTTTGCGCAGCACGAACCTTCCCATAGAAAGCAGGCCGCAAACCATGAGCCAGCCTACACGAAGACCCCGTAAAGCCACGAGCGGTGCTTTGGGGAGCCCGAGAGTCTGCCGTTTCCTCTATTCACCGAGATGCCGAGAGTAGTAGCCTTCTCAGAAACTAGGCTGCCGCTAAGAGACTGTCCTAAAAGTCTTAAACACGGACCAGCCGCTTCACCATGAGCCGCGTCATCGCCACATAGACGAAAGACTCGCTGGTGTCGCACAGCCTGGTCTCGTAATCCTTACTCATCCTCCGGTTGTGGCTCAACCACGCGAATGTCCTTTCCACCACCCAACGCCTCGGCAAGATTTCGACGCGGCACGAGGTTCTGGATCGCCAGTCAATCTGCCAGCACCATGGACCATTCCTCTGCCCAGATCCGAGCAGTCTTCTCCGGGATTAGCTTCGGCGTACGTTGCACGACCTCGCGCTCAGACCTAATGCCTTTTCCACACGAACCGCGTCTACCCACAGATGAGCAAGCTGCGGAAGGCGATCATGTATTGCCTCCAGCACCAACCTGATCCCGGTCCGGTAGCGCTGTGGACCTTGGGAGCACCAATCCCTCCGTATCCACCAACAGATGACGCTTTCTGCCACGAACCTTCTTTCCGCCATCGTGTCCTACTCCAGTCGTCTTGGCCGACTGGGAATCGACGATACCGAAAGGGGAGGCACTGGATGACCTAGTGGTTTAGACGCTCCCACACGCCGTCGATACGCCAGATTCTGAAGAATGGACGGTCTTCCAGGGCGGAAAGTCATCGCGGTAATAGCCGCCAGGCACAGCCATTTCCGGAGTACATAGAAGATAGCGTTTAGGATCTCACGTGGAGAATGAACCCGAGGTCGCCCGGAAGCTTTCGGAACGGGGAGATGGGGCTTATACGCCCATTCATTGTCGGAGAGATCGGTCGGGTATGTTTCTATATGCGTGGTAAGGTACCCATCCCTACCCAACACTCACTTAAACGTATATTCTCGGAAACCCAGTAGCCGCTTCCACCGTTTCTCGGAAGTAGCACCATCCCCGATGGCTTCGCTATACTGTCTGCATCACTTGTCTTTCCACCGCTTATCAGGCTCTTGCAAGGAACTCTAGATGTCCAGCCAGTTCCTCGGGGGCCGAGAAGAAAGGCGAATGACTCGTGTCCATGGAGATGACCTTCTGGCAGGGCAGCCGCTCGTACATCTCCTTCTGAAACGACGGGCTGACGGCCCGGTCCTGGAGGGTTTCTATGTACACTCGGGGTACCCGACCGAAGTTATCTTCGGTGACGGTGATCGGGGTGGCGAACGGGGCCAGGGCCTGGGGCACGAACCGGGACTTCGCCCGCTTCACGTCTTCGTCCGAGCAGTCGGCGAGGAGGCCTTCCCTGATAACGTCCTCCCGGATGGTGGCGGACGATCCGTCCTCGCTCATCACCAAGTTCGGCAAGATCAACGACTCCGTGTCGTTAGCGGCCACCGAGAGCAGCACCTCACCGTCCCGCAACAGAAACGCGGCCAGGTAGACGAGCATCTTTACCTTGTCGGGACGTTGCTCGGCAGCCTGGCTGATGACCGAGCCGCCAGAGCTGTGCCCGACGAGCACGACCGGCTCGGTTTGCGCGTCCAGCACCCCAGAGATCCGGTCCGCATAGCTCTGAAACGAGACTTCCGGGATCGGGGTTCGGTCTTCGCCGTGACCAGGGAGGTCCGGTGCTTCCACTTCGTGCCCGGCTTCTTCCAGCAGAGGAACCACCTTCTCCCAGGTCCAGCCCCCGCTCCACCCGCCATGCACTAACACGAACGTGCTCATCGCAGCATCTCTCTCCTCTCCTTCCCCCGCTTTCCCCCAGGGGTTAGCTAACTCCTTGACAATGGCCAAAAATAACAAAATTGTCAAGAGCGAGGGTACTGCACCGTTACCTCTATTCACCGGATTGCCGCTAAGTCGCCTTATGGGAAACCTGGCGGCTTCTTAGCTACCGCGAGGGTGGAACAGGGCCTCCCGAAGGGTCCGGACTTCTTCCTCCACCACTTGCAGCGCCTGGTCCAGGTGAAGCCCCTCAATGAGCACACGAATGTCGTGACCGTCCGGGTAGGCCCTAGCGCTCTGATCCAGGCTCTCCAGCCTATCGCGCACCAACTCCGCCTTGCGCAGATCGTCCACCATCGCCTCTTGTCGCGCTACCGCTTCTTGTCGCCGTCTCTCCACGGTCACACTACCTCCCGATCGACCATCGAACGTCCATTCTACGCTTGCGGTGGTGTGTGTGGCGAGCCGCGACCGAGATGCGCAGCCGGGGGGGTGCACCCCACCTTATTCACCCAACTGCCGAGAGGTGGCGAGCCTGTTGAAGAACTCCTTCGTGCCCTTTTCTGGGCTCCGTTTTGGGTGTCGAGAGCACCGTTTTTGGGCGTTTTGAGCCGAGTTCGGGATCCCTGTCCGGGCTACCGGCGACTTTTCAACAGGCTGTCGGCTTCCCGGAAGCTCATATACAGCATCGTGAATAGAACCGACTCGAGAGCACCCCAAACTCTCTGCGCTTTCGCCGCCTGGCACCCGAGTGCCGACCACAATATGTAGTGGCACTGGATAAATACCTGCTAGCGTCACATGCTGCGTACAGTGGGCAGCACACCTGCCTTTCGAGGACCCCTGAGCGGAGCGAGGTGAGAACCTCCTCAAAGCCGCCCAAAAGGCCGTTGAAACCGCAGAGCTAGTACCAGCGGCCAACCTTGCCCGTAGGAGCTGTAGGGGCTCGAACGGCTTTGAGGAGGGCCTCTTAAGACCGGGGGACTGCGTGGCTCTCTCGGTCCGATCGAGGCATAACTAGAGAACGGTCTACAACGGACTCTGCTGGGGCTTTTACCCTTATTTGCGGCGTTTTTCGCTACACAGCTCAAAGGGATAGAACGCCCTCTTTTTTAATAGAGAAGAGTACGGGTACCGATAAATCCATTCGTGCTGGAATCGGCGGGCCTTCTGGAGATGTCTCTCTCGCCTCAAAACCGGCCGGTCATGCCGGTCAACTCCGGGTAAGGACCAGAAACCACGTGAATAAGCCCAAAGAGCGACCGGCCCCCTTCCGGTCACTAAACAAATGCCGCTGATCACCTTCTATTCAGCTGCTTTAATCGTGATGTGACCGGTAGCTAAAAGGCCGCGACCGGTGAGACCCCGGTCACGTAAGGGGCTCATATAAGCGGAAAGCTCAACCCAGAGGGGCTGTGACCGGGGTGACCGGCCGGTTTTCGGAGTCGAGGAGAGGAGAACCTCTTGGGCTGGTATAAATGTCGGGGAGAGGAGTGCTAAGAAAAGGAGGAGGCACCATGGACGAGCGCAACCCCTGTCCTCTGTGCTCGCACGACAACCCCCCGGAGAACCGCTTCTGCGGATCGTGCGGCACCGCGCTAGCGGATAGTGGGCAGCTGGTTCTCCGCCAGGAGTACAGCCCGGCCGCAACGTTTCGGGCCTTGCCCGCTAAGCTGGGGCCCACCGGCAAGGCGCTGGCGGTAGGCCTCGCGACCCTGGCGGCCGAGGCCGGTCTGCTCTGGCTGCGCCGCCGGGTCGAACGCGCCGACCGTACACCGCTACCCGCCACCCAAGAGCCTAAGCCCCCGGTCTCCGAGTACCTCCTCAGCCAAAGCCTGGAAGAGGTTTTCGTGTGGCTGCAAGAAGGGGACTCCCGTAGCCACATCTTCGCGCGCAGAGAGGTGCGGTCGTTCGATGCCCTAAAGCCGGCCGACGGGCGAGAGTAGGACTTCCCGTAGCGCTTGACCTCCTGAGAACCGCGTATCCCGCCCAAGCAACAAAGGAAGCTTTGGGATTATCGTAGGCACCAAGCCTGCTCGCGTTGGGCGCCGGCTGAAAGAACCGGTCCGATTTACTCTCTCTCGCCCCGAAACCGGCCGGTCAGAACCAGAAAGGGACTAGAAAGCGCTTGTATAAGCCTCTTTCGTGACCGGCCCCCTTCCGGTCACTCCCCGTCTTTGGTAATCCTAATCGCTAAGGGTGACCAGTGGGCAAATAAGGGTGACCGGGTAGCTTCCGGTCACGAAAACCGCCTGTTTAAGCCGAAAGTCCTCGTTGAGGGGCAGTGACCGGGCTGACTGGCGGTTTCGAGAACATGGGGGGAAGTTATTAGGACAGCGGCTCCTTGAGGGGCCCACAACCTTTCTTGGGGTGGCGTGCTTCGAGTCAGGGACGGGCCACATCCTAGCGCTCCTTCAAAGCCACCTAGAAAGCCTTTAAAGCCGCGGGGCTAGTGCCAGCCGGGGCCCGGGGGCCCTAGGAATATACAGACGGTTTTGACCGCTTCTTGGGAGTCCGGTTTGGAGAGCCGGGACGAGGTGAACCGAGGCTCTCTCGATGATATCGACGACAAGGTCTGTTTCCCTACAAGACGGTCTACGAGGGGCCCTGCTGGAGCTTTTGCCCTTATCTGCGGCGTTTAGCCCTTCGCTCCCCAGGAAGGGTAGACCGGCCTTTCTCTTAATTGAAGAGAATGCAGGCTCTCGTATATCCATTAGTGCCGGCTTCGAATCCTTTCCACCGCGCTAAGGGAAGGGGTTGTGGCGAAAAGAACGTAGTGGCTAGTCGGATCGCACGAACCTATTAGCGTGTCGCAGGTTCGATTCGGCCTCTCTACCGGTGCTCCGTACCAGCTCGCCGGCGTTTGCCACCTCTGCGATCAGGTCAACTGCTTCCCCAGCCCAGACCATCGCTGTCTCGAAGTCACCTTTGCTTACGGCCTCTTGAAAAGCCCGACCCTCCGTATCTAACTCAGCGACCAACGCCTCCTCTCGGCCATCCCAACGCTCTAGGAAACGGTTATGGAGGGCGCGCCCGGTATAGGATTCTGGCCATTCGTGGCCGCGTACGGCATCGAAAACGCGCGTCCGTCGGGTCTCCTCACCCTTGGCCGTCACGATGTGCTCCTTAGCCCGCCAGTGTCCCAACGATTCCGTGGCCGCGTAGAAGCGCGTGCCCATTAGGACCCCCTGGGCGCCCAGCATCAGCGCCGCCGCGAGACCACGCCCGTCGGCTATGCCCCCGGCGGCTAGGACCGGCGTAGGGGCCACCGCGTCCACTACCGCGGGCACCAACGGTAGCGTGGCTCGCGTGGCACCGTGTCCACCGGCCTCCGTTCCCTGAGCGACGATGACGTCGGCGCCCGCCGCCTTGGCCGCACGTGCGCCTTCCAGGTCCTGGACCTGGCAGACCAGCTTACACCCCGCCTCTTTTATGGCGGGTACGTACGGTCGCGGGTCGCCGAACGACAGCATGAACGTATGGGGCTCGTAGCTCAGGGCGAGCTGCACGGTCTCGGGGGTAGTGGCCCAGGTGATCAGTCCTATCCCCCAGGGCCGCGCCGTTTCGGCCTTGGCCACGGACAACTCGTCGCGCAGCCAGGCATGATCGCCGTACCCGCCGCCGACCAATCCCAGTCCGCCGGCGTTGGATACGGCCGCTGCCAAGCGACCGCCGGATACGCTCCCCATGGGAGCCAGAACGATCGGGTACTCCAAACCGAGCGTCTCGGTCAACGCGGTCCTGATGGCCATCAGCCCTCCTCTGTCGCTATTCGCTCAAACGCGCGGGTCTGCCATGGGCCCAGATTGTAAGCACCGGCAGCGACTACCACACGCGTCGTCCAGGAGGTGCGTAAAATTCCGCCGCGCCTAACGGAAGGGGTTGCGGCGGAAAGAATCGAGCGGCACTCCCGAAGGGTGGTAGATGATTCCTTTCGTCCCCGGTTTAGGATTGGTTACTCACTGGCCTCGAATCCGTGAGAGATCCCGCGCGCGTACTCGTCCGGGTGCTCCTCGACCCAGCGGACAGTCCGCCGGTAGCCCATGCGTTTGGCTAGGACCAGCACGTGCGCCCGCTCGACCATATGCGCCCCCGACCGCCTCACCGCCTCCAGCCCTTCGAGCACGTCGGCGGGCACCTCCACCGGTCCGTCGGCCTTGTCTTCTGCCACCATAGCGTCCCCCTAGTTTCCGCGAGTCCGGACCATCCCTTCGAAAAGGCGTACGAAGTCCTCTTGCTCTCTCGTCTGCACGGTGCCCTTCCTCGCCTCGCGCACCGCGGCTATGGCCTCATCGGCGGTGTGGCGGCCGAGCGCGACGAGGACGCAGGCGGAGAGTGTGCCGGTACGCCCGAGGCCGCCGCGGCAGTGGGCGACGACGTTCTGACCACGCTCTAAGCGCTGGACGACGTCTTGGACAAATGCCTCAAACCTCTCTGACTCGGCCTCTTGGGGCACGTCCATGTCCTTGATGGCGAAGCGGAGTACCTCTATGTTCCCGATATTGTCTTGTTCCAAGAGATCGGAGATTCGGTAGCCTTGGTACTCGTGGTCCTCCATCAGGGAGACGAGAACATCGGCCTCGTGCTCCTCCTCGAGCGCTCGCATGTCGGCCGCCAAGTCCCTTTCCCATCGTCCCTTCACACTCCCCGCCCACATGCCGGGGGCGAAGGTCATGCCGAGCCTCCCGGGTGTTCCTACTTCATCGTCCGGTAGGAAGTCCACCTGTATGGGGTCGGTCTCAGAGGTTCCCACCCATTCGTCTCTCATCTTGTTCCTTCCTTGAGACAGATGCCCGCGTCGGAAACCCGGCTGCCCTTCCTGCGGCTTTCTGCCATAGATCTTACGCCAGCCTACGGGTTTCGGGCTACTGGTCGAGCCGATCGCTTTGCTTTAGCCGTCGTCGGCGCTCGCGACGCCCACGAGCGACGGGTGTACTAGCCCGTTGCTTGCCACCAACCCTTCGCTCTCGTCCGGGTCGAGCCTGCCACCCCGGTGGTCGGTGACCTTCCCGCCCGCCTCCTCGACGATCAGCACGCCCGCCGCCACGTCCCACGCCGAGAAGCCCTGCTCGTAGCACCCGTCGAGCCTCCCTGCCGCGACATAGCACAGGTCGAGCGCCCCGGAGCCCAACCTCCTCATGCCCCGCGCCAACCCCGCGAACCTCCCGAAAAGGTCGAGGCCCATCTCCAGCTCCGCGGGCCGGTCGGCGAAGCTCGTTCCTAGGAGCGCCCGCGCCGGCTCGTCGGTGCCCGAGACCCTTGCGGGCTCACCGTTGAGGGTGGCACCATCCCCGCGTTCGGCGGCGTAGGTCTCGTTCGCCATCGGGTCATGCACCACGCCCACGACCACCTCGCCTGCCTTCTCCAGGGCTACGGAGGTGCAGAAAAAGGGTACGCCGTGTGCGTAGTTGGTGGTACCGTCCAAGGGGTCGACGATCCAGCGGGCGTTGCCTTGGCCCTCCGTCTCCCCGCCTTCCTCGGTCAGCATCCCGTGGTTCGGGAATGCCTCGCGTAAGACCTCCTCGATCTTCTGCTCGGCCTTCTCGTCTGCCTCGGTGACGAGGTCCGCCTCCCCCTTGTACTCGATCCGGTGTTGCCGGCCGAAGCCGTCTCGCAACACCTCGCCGGCTGCCTCCGCCGCCGCGACCGCCACCTCAAGCTCCCTCGTCAACTCTTCTCGGCCCTTCCACTGCTGAACGATACGTCTTCTCCATATGATAGCCCTCGAAGCCACGACGAGGGGAGTGGCGAGCGAAAGTCCGTAAGACATCGACCGCATCGACCGCAGCAATCCGTTAGCGAGCAAAAGACCTGCAAAATGGTAGATTTTGTGCGGTCGATCCGCGGGCGATACTTATGGTGGCGGTCGATAATATCCCATCCCAGGTCGGTAATTAGGAATAGTATCGACCGCGTAAAGTACCTGCAAATTCCTGTATTCGTACCGGTGCGGTCGATACGGACGATAACCTGCAGAAGATATTCTGCACCACATCTAGAGTCCTAATTCACCGGCCACCGGCTACCAAGACACGCTCAGGGCCACCCCAGAGGCCCTTGTAGTCGTACCTTAAGGGCACCTTAAAATCCTTTAGAACCAACGCGGTGACCTTCTCCTCCCCTTTCTTCGTACCCGCCGGTCCTCGCGGCGTTTAGAACCGATTCTTCCGTCCCTCAGAGAGCAGTGGTCAAGACCTACCCTTCTCCTGACCACGGCTAGATTCTTTCCGCCGCGTCTAAGAATGTCCCTTTTGTCCCTTGGCGCAAGCTCTTCGGTTATTTCTTCCCCTTCTGCTCCGTCTTCTTCCCCTTCCGCTCCGTCTTGTCGGATACAGGGGAACCCGAGGCGGTCTGTATGGTGGCCGATGCCACCCGTGGAGTGGGTGCTTCTTGCCGTGAGCCGGCATCTACGCCGGTCGGTTCTGCTTGTACAGCCGCGGGGACCTGCTTCAGCCCTGCAGACTTTGATGCTGCTGGCTGGGCAGCAGGAACTCCTTGCGAGCCTGCAGCACCGACCAACGTCGGTGCTGCTTGTGTGGCGGCGGGAACTTGCTCTGGACCCGTGCTAACCGCGACGTCCACAGCCGCACCTTCTTCCACCGTCGTCCCCGGCTCGGGGTCCTGTTCGATCGCATAGCTCGCGGGTACGGCGTCGTTGGAGGCCTCGTTCCGGTCCCCGATCTTGAGGCCTGCGTCGTCGGCGAGTGCGCCCTCCGCCTCTGGATCGAAATAGAGTTCGGGAACCTCTTGCGAGGTAGCAGGTGCCGCCGCTTCTTCCGTGGACGACGCCTCTTCCGAGCCGGACGTTTCTGGGGTGTTCAGGTCCTGCGTCAAAGCCCAAGCGAGGCCACCGAGCAGGAGCACCCCGCACAACGCCATCGCCAGCGTGCGAAGAAGCCTGCCGCGTACTCTTGTGCCGCTCTTGAAGACCTCCATAGGCGACTTGGTGGGTGGTTTAATGGCTGTCCTTTTCGGCCGCTTCTCCCCAGTCGAAAGAAGTGGTGCAGCACTCATCTCCACCGTCGTCTTCTCCGCGCCCACGGCATGACGCGGGGAGAGACCGGATCGTACCCGCTCTAGACCGCCCGCCAACTCGGCCGCGCTCGCGTAGCGGTCCTCGGGGTCCTTGGCGAGGAGCCTCAACGTCAGGGTGTCCAAAGCCTCCGGGACCTCGGGGTTGGCTTCCCTCGGGGAGCGCGGAAGTTCCTCCACGTGCCTCGTGGCCAGGGCGACCGGGTCCTTGGCGCTGTACGGAAGCTCGCCTGTGAGCATCTCGTAGAGGACGATACCCAAAGAGTACAGGTCGCTCCAGGGGCCCACCGGCTCGCCCTTCGCCTGCTCGGGGGAGATGTAGCCCGGAGTGCCCAAAACGAGGCTCGACCGAGAGCTCGTCGTGGTCACGCTAACGGCTCGGGCGATTCCGAAGTCGGTCACCTTAGCGTAGCCTGCCTCCGTCACGAGGATGTTCGGTGACTTTATGTCTCGGTGTATTACGCCATTCTCGTGGGCTACGGAGAGAGCGTCGGCGATCTGGAGGGCGACCTCGACGACGGCGCCCGGATCGAGGGCTCCTTCCCGCGAAATCCAGTCCTTGAGCGTCCCTCCCGGCACGTGCTCCATGGCGATGTAGTAGGTGCCGTCCTCCGAGCACCCCCAATCGTAGATTGAGACGATGTTGGGGTGGTTGAGAGAGGCAGCACTTCTTGCCTCGCGCCTGAATCGCTTGACGAACTCCTCGTTCTTGGCGTATTTATCCTTGAGTACCTTTAGTGCAACGTCCCGGTTCAGGACTTCGTCATGGGCCGAGTAGACCTCGGCCATGCCTCCGCTGCCTAAGAGCTTACCGCGAGTATAGCGGTTGTCGAGGATAGTTTGCGGCATAAATCCTTTGTACCCGTTTCGCCCCTTACCGATGCACGCCAAGCCCCCTTATTACCAAACTGTTACCGAGATGTTATCCGACTTTGACCAGAGGCGACCTGCTCCCTGGCTAGGCGCCGGCTGGGCGGAGGCAATGTACCTTGCAGACGCTTTTTTACCCCCGGTACTACGGATCGCAGGTTCACCCCACCGGGGGTACCGGGGGTAGATTTGCGATTCGAGGTTGCCAAGCGCGCTCGTACGGCCCCTCCCATAGAGTATCCGCGTCCTCTTCTCCACTCATCGAGGAAGCGGCGGCGAGTAACTTCGAGCAGGTGGCTCGAGTGTCGGAGAGTGTTGGCTACGAGCTTCGGCGTCTCGTACGCGCTGGGGGCATCCTAAGGCTCCTCGCGTCGCAACCTTCCCAGGAGTATAGTGACCGAGGCAGCAACCTGGCGAAGCGTGAGAGGACGGCCGCGCTTGAGCGACGCTAACCACTTCCCTGAGGTGAGGCGTCATTTAGCATCGAGGTTCGGGCGCCTGCCGACCAACGCCTGGTTCATACTCCAGGCGGCCGCCGCCGCGGGAATCGCCTACTTTTTGGCCGCCAACTTGCTGGGCAACGAGCAGCCCTTCTTCGCGCCCGTCGCGGCGGTCGTCACTTTGGGCCTCGCGCCCGGCGAGCGTGGCAGGCGCGCCTTCGAGGTAGCACTGGGGGTCGTCATCGGGCTCGCGGTTGCCGATTTCATCGTACGCGGGATCGGCGTCGGGGCTGCGCAGATAGCAGTGGTGGTCGCCGTAGCCATGGCGGCGGCTGTGCTCATCGGCGAGAGGAGGCTGCTCGTGAACCAGGCCGCGATCTCCGCGATCCTGGTGGTGGTCATCCAATCCCCAGAGTCTGGATTCTCGCCCGATCGCTTCATCAACGCCCTGATAGGTGGAGGGGTCGCCCTCGCGATCAACCACCTGTTCCCGGTGAACCCCGAACGCTTGGTCGAGAGGGCCGCCAGGTCCATCTTCGAGGAGTTGGCCGCCGCGCTCGAAGAGGTGGCCGAGGCGCTGGTCGGCGGCGACCGCGAGCGAGCCCAGGCGTTGCTCGAAAGCGTCCGGGAGCTCGACGAGCGGGTGAGGAGCTTCAACGAGGCGCTCTCCGCCGGCTACGAAACCGCCCGCCTTTCCCCGACGCGGCGCAGGTCCCTCAAGCACCTTGAGCTCTATGCCGGTGCGAGCATAAGTATAGAGCTCACGGTCATCAACACGCGCGTTCTGGCCCGCGGGGCGGCTAACACCCTGAGGCGCGAGGAGTCGGTACTGTCTGTCGTGCCGCAAGCAATCAGCGACCTCTCGCGGGCGGTGCGGGCTTTGGCTGATTACCTAGAGGAATCCGAAGGGGCCGAAGAGGTCCGGCGGTTCGCGTTGGAGGCGGCACGCGGCGCCACAGAGGCGCTCAAGGAGAGGCACGACCTGACCGTGACCGTCCTCGTGGGTCAAGTCCGCTCGATGGCCGTGGACCTCTTGAGGAGCACCGGCATGAACCAAGAGCAGGCCCTCGCCGCACTCGAGGAGGGAGCGCCTCGAAGATCGGCCGAAACCTGAGGCACGTTGGTGCGGCGGCTTCTCAGGGAGAGGGGGCCTGTCCCGGGAGCGGCTGGCCAAGATGTGCAGCCTGACCGGAACCATGTGGGTACCGTCGAGAGGGCGGAGAGGAGCCCCAGCATAGTGGCAGCAGACAGGCTGGCTAGGGCTCCGTTACCACTCGGGTAGGCCTGTTTCTAACGTTGGAGCAGATCTCGCCCGGCTCTAAAGACGAGCGATCGTCCAGGCCGCTTTACCCCCGGTACCCCCGGTGAAAGCGATGCAAGAGGAAGACCATCTACGGCAAGACCAGGGCTGAGGTGGGGGGGAAGCTCGCGAAGGCGCTCTCCGATCGAGAGGGCGGCCTTGTCTACGATACCAGGAGTCTGAAGGTCGGGGAGTACCTGACTGAATGGCTTTCGCGCTCTCTGAAGGGCACGGTGCGCGCTAGCACCTGCGAGCGTCACGAGATCAACATCCGCGTGCATATCGGACCACCTCTGGGGCGCATTAAGCTCAAGAATCTCACTCCGGCGCACGTGCACAGGCTCCTTAGCGAGAAGCTAGATGCCGGGCTCGCACCGGCCACGGTGCGTAAAATTCACCCCACGCTCCACAAGGCGCTCTCTCAAGCCGTCTCTGACGGCCTGATCCCCCGCAACGCCGCCGACGTGAAGGCACCTCGGCCTGCCCCCAAGGAGATGCGCCCGCTCTCCGAGGTCGAGGCCCGCGTGTTTCTAGAGTTCGCTAGAACGTCCGGCGATCGTTTCGAAGCCCTATATGTGCTGGCTATCAGCACGGGCTTGAGACGGGGCGAACTCTTGGGGCTCAGGTGGGACGATGTGGATTTGGAGCGCGGGACGCTACGCGTAGGGCGCTCCCTCGTGCGCGAAGGCGGTCGACACACCGTGGGCGAAACCAAGACTCGGCGCGGTCGGCGTCAGGTCAACCTCACGCCCCGGACGGTGAGCGTCCTTAAGTCACACCGCAAGCGCCAGCTAGAGGAGAGAGTCCGGCTCTCCGGGCTGTACGAGGATCAGGACCTTGTCTTCGCCACGAGCACGGGCGCCATCGTGAGTCCCGAGAACCTAGTCAAGCGGTCGTTCAAGCCGCTCCTGAAGAGGGCCGGGCTGCCGGAGATCCGCTTCCACGACCTCCGGCACACTTGCGCAACCATCCTGCTGGGCCGCAGCGTGCATCCCAAGCTCGTGCAAGAGCTACTCGGGCACGCCACGGTAGCCATGACCCTCGACACCTACAGTCACTATCTCCCCTCGATGGGGGACCAGGCCGGCGGGGCGATGGGGGAGGCTCTGGGGTAGTTTGGAGCGGGTTGCTGCACGGTTGCTGCACGGAGCCTCTGACATCCTATCAGGGGCTCTTTCGCTTTCTTGCGTTTTGCAGGTAATAAGGGGGTGGACCCGACGAGACTCGAACTCGTGACCTCTGCCATGCGAAGGCAGCGCTCTCCCAACTGAGCTACGGGCCCAGAGAGACCTCAGCAATCCTAGCAGTTGAGCACCGGATTGCAAGGCAAAAGCCGAGCGGTTGGCCGCTAACAGCGGGTGATGCCGGGTTTGAACCAACGACCTCTGCCGTGTGAAGCTGCGGCGGAGCGTATCATACTGTTTCGCGATGTTTCGAGAACCACGCAGGAAAGCCGAATTCGTGTATCGGCGACTTTCCTAAACAACCGGCAACACGTTCGCGCCGGTGTGCTACCGGTGTACTGGTAGTGTAGAGGGAGCCGGGGAGATCCTCGCGGGACCCTCCCTCGACTCACTCTCCATAAGGACCGGTGCGAGGACCAACCCGATGGCGTTCGTCACGGTAGTCGACCCGGCGGGCGGTAGCCGCGGTGGGCGAAGAACTCGCGGGCGTCCCGGGACGGGCACGGCGAGCCGCGCGTGGCAGCGTAGCAGGATAGCGAGGGAGTCAGCGGTCCAGGGCGGTGTAAGCGACGCTGGTCGCGCCCGCGTACACGAGGTGATGAAGGGCGTCGATGGCTACCTCCTTTGCCCCCCACTGCCAGAAGGGCGGCGCGACACCCAGGGCCGGCAACATGACCTGCTCCGCGCCCCACACGGCCCCCAGGTGCGCCGCGGCGGCGCTGGACCCTTCGAGGCCGACCGCGCCGAGGAGCCCCCGGACGGCTCCCCACGACGTCCCGTAGCCCCAGTGGACCAGGTTCGAGAAGCGGGCCTCCTCCGCCTCCCCCTTGGGCTCGCTCACGCCCAGGACCTTACCCGCGGCGTCCGCCGGGGCATTGCTTGCCTGGCGGCCCCGGATCTTCATCTCCAGCGTACTAGAGACCGTCATCGCGGCGGTGCCCGCGACACCGGCGAAGAGCCCCTTGCCCACGCTGGCGGCTACATCTCCAAGCTTCATACTACCTCCCAAGGTTCGTTGAACTCCTGCGTCCTGCCGTTCGTCTTCCCCGACCGGAGACAGGACCGGCGGGTGTTTCCTCGTTTCTACCCGTCCGGATCCACCTCTCAATCGGTCAGGTTGTAGACCGTGACGAGCCGGCCCCAGCGCCAGGAAGTAGTTGTGCGCCTTGCGGTCTTAAAGTGCGCCCGTGAGCCACGGCAGCACCACGAAGGCCGGGCCGCTAAGGCGTTTGATCTTGCCGTGGGTGCGGAACGTCACGTGGCGCTTGAAGGTCAGCGGCTGGTCGGTCAGCGCGTTGCTGAGGTCACCCTGGGCGTCGAACAGATAGGAAATCTTTCTAGTCGCGCCTCGGGAAGCGATCGACAGCCACCACGCCGGAGGTGTGCCTCTGGAAGGTCGAGGGCTCGTGCCGCCGATGGGTTGCTCATGGGCCGGGGAGCGTGGTCGTTGGGCGACTCGCCACCTTCAGGACCAGAGCCCTCGAGCATCGGGGCTCGTCCCCCGAACCAGCAAACCACCGGGGGAGCCGTGCGCCCTCTCGAACACCCGCAGGCCCTGTCGGCCAGTTCGCAGCAGCCCAGACGGTAACATCGAGGAGGCCGCGTGTGGCCGGTCATCGCCGGCCAGAACGAGCCCGCAGAAGCCGGTACCGGTGCCCGCTACTCGAGGATGGTCTGCCGGTTGGGGACGATCCACAGCATCACCCGCTCGCTCACTACGTTCTCGTCCCCGTAGGGCT
Organism: Rubrobacteraceae bacterium; assembly: GCA_030448125.1. Taxonomy (GTDB): domain Bacteria; phylum Actinomycetota; class Rubrobacteria; order Rubrobacterales; family Rubrobacteraceae; genus Rubrobacter_F. Next base: position 38,330 of record JAUJNO010000002.1, read on the forward strand.
GGCCGTGGTACTTCTGCGAGAGTTCGTCGATGTGGTCCCGGGCCTCCTGCCCTCCCACCGTCTCCACGACCTCGCCGCGTACCTCAGCGTAGCGGTAAGGGTTCTGCTCGTCGCGGATCGTCAGCGTCACCCTCGGGTCGCGCTCTATGTTCTTGAACTTCCGGCGGTGCATCTCGGTGTTGACCACGACGCGCTCGCCGTCGGTGCCCACCCAGATGTACTGGGTCTGCAGGTTGCCGCTGGGCAGCACCGTGGTGATAGCCCCGTAGTTGGTCCCCTGGGCCAGCTCCACTGTGACCGGGTGCAACTCGGGGCCGTTCTTGCTGTCCGCCATGCTGCGCGCGCCTCCTCTTCTTGGTTCCGGCAGGGTATGGGTGACTTTCCTACCCCGGCAACCGGAGTCTTCTACCCAGAACGCCCCGATCCCTCACGTCCGCCGCGCGCCTCTCCGCGACGCACGCCGCAACGCGGCGAGGACCAGCCCCGCGCCGACGAGCGCCGCGCCGGTGATCGCCACCAGCTTCTTCGATTTTACTGCCGTCGCTTCGCCCTCTTTGCCCGTGTCGGCCAACCCGGTCGTTCTGCCGCGCTGTCGGATCGGCGCTACAGAGCCGCTCTTCAAGCTCTCGCCGGCCAGGGCGAGCTGCGAGAGAACCCGCCTTCCGCCTCTCGTTACCGCGTTCGGTAATACGCCTTCACGCTCCTCCTCCGGAGTGGTGTGGCCCCGCCGCCTTCTCGACCAGTGCTCCGGGCTCACCTGGCATTCGGCGAGCTCGAATGTCGTGCGGTACGGCGTGAAGTCCACCTGCTTGTTCACCGCGTAGAGTGCCTGGGGCGCGCACAAAAAGAGTGCCAGAGCCTCCTCGTGCACGAACTTGTCGATGCGGTAGGAGGTCCGGGATAGTACCAGTTTGCTGGTCTCGCGCACGAGTTCCTCGTACAGCTCCTCGAACTCGGGGACGACGGGGCCGGCGCGGAACTCGCCGCTCCGGCCGCCGAAGCTGCGGTGCAGCTCGAGCGGCGGCGCGTCTGTCGTCTGCCCACTGCTCCCCACGTCGCTCCAGGCGTGGAGCAGCACGTCCCACTCCCGCGGGAGGCGCTTCTCCGCCAATCGGCGCAGGACGCCCAACTTCTCTGCGTCCGAGTAGACTCGTACCTCGACCTCGATCCCGAGCGCGCTCCTCAGATCGGCGGCGACGATCCGTGCCACGCGCTCCAACGCGCTCATGGCGGCCAACCGGAGCGGGCGGCTCCCCGAACCGCCCGCGGCGCAAACTCCGCCGCGCGGCCCGGGTCGTGCGCGTCGCGCGGTGTTCGGCCGAGCGCGCGCCGGCGAGCGGCTGGGCGTGGCCGAACATGCCTCGCGCACGACCCGTCCGCGGTCGACGCAAGATTCAGGGCCTGCCGCGCGCGCTTGTCATCGAGCGGCAGACCTTCCGCGTCGCGGTCGACGATGCCGACGACGCAGCGCATCGCGTCGATCGAGACGAGCATCGCGTTTGCGTGCTCCGACTCCTCGACGCGACGGGCGTGTTCCGGCGGTACCTCGCTCAGGATGTCGACCTCGCCCTCGGTAGTGCAGACAAGTTCGAGCGCCCCTTCGGGCGAGAGGTCGTTGCGGAAGGTCACCCCTTCGAGGCACGGGCCGCGCGCCTTATTCCAGTAGCTCGTGTTCGCCGCGAGCCGGAGGTGCGGGGTGCGATCTTCGCGGGTGGGGAGCCACGTGCAGGCGAAGGGATCCCGGCTGATGATCGCCTGCTCGTTGTCGAGGGAGGAGTAGCCTTCGACGAGGGTGAACGGTCCGGAGCCCCACGGGCCCGGCGCGTCGATCACTCACCAGTGGCCTTCGCCGGTCCCGTTGCGTTTGTAGCCGAAGCCGATCTCGTCCCAAAGCGTGTGCTCATGACGCATCGCGCGCAGCTTTCCGAGCATGAGACCGTCCGGCGCGGGCAGGCGGAAGCGTACGGTGTGCTCGCCCGCGATCTCGCAACGCGTACCCGGGAGGGGTTGAAGTGGGTGCCCGGCGGGTGCGGCGCCGCCCAGCGCATCGACTCGTCGAAGCCGCGCTTTACGGAGCGGGCGGTTAAAGCCTCGCCGTCCTGGAAGCGATTCCCCGGTCGCAGCTCGACCTCGAGCGTATGGCCATCGTCCTTCCAGGCATAGCTAGCTTTGCACAAAAAATCGGGGAGGATACCAGAGAGTAGTTTGATTCTGAACAAACCACCGTTTGTTGTGGTCTTGTAATTTATGTGAGCCTGGCAAGCTCTTCATCGCCGCCGGAACGATCGCGCCGTCGGTGTCCATGCGGACGAGCTCCTCCACGGTGTTGTAGGTGATGTAGAGCCAGTTGAGCGGGCTTGGATCTACGACGTGGAGCGTGCCGACGGGTTCGCTCGCTCGCCCCTCACCCGTAAGCAGAGACGAGATCCTCTCGGCCATACTCATGCTCAAAACCTCCTCCCTGCTCAGCAAACCCGTGTGCCACGAGTCGCTGCCGGCTTGCTTGTGCGACGGCATGATCCTGCCCGTTAGAACCACCGCTAACACCTATGGCCCTCGGCGCAGCAGGTACCTCGCCGCCCGCGCGCCGGAGTGGTCAAATCTCGGAGACCGGCACTGGAAGAGGTACGCCGCCGGAAAGAGCGCTCCTCAAAGCGGCGCGCGGCGACCGCCCGAAGACTCGTCGCCCTCGATCCTCCCCTGAGCGCAAGGCCTCGCCTCCTCAAAGCGGCGCGCGGCGACCGCGAACCGCTGGCCCTCAAGTCGGAAGACCTGGCCCTCGAAGCGGGCACGCTCCGGGTGCGGCGAACTTGACCACGGGAGGCAAATACTCCACGGCAGAGCCGAAGACCAGAAAGAGCTGCCGCATCGTGCGCCTCACCGCTGGCGCGGTAGCGGCCCTTCGGGGCCCCACCTGAAGCGCCAGATGGGGGAGATGGACAAGCCCGGCGGCCTCGTCTTCGCCAATGAGACCGGCGGGATCATCAACCCCTCGAACCTCCGCAACCGCTCGTTCGCGCGGGTTCTCGAGCGCGAGGCCTCCCCGCCGACATCCGCTTCCACGACCTGCGGCACGCATGCGCGACGCTCCTGCTGTCAAGGAACGTAGACTCCAAGGTCGTCTCCGAGATGCTCGGGCACGCTAACACAGCGATCACGCTGGACACCCTACTCGTACGTCCTCCCGGACATGCAGGAGAAGGCTGCGGCTCTGGAGGAAGCGCTGCGGTAGCCGGTGTGCCTAAGAGGATCTTCGGGACGCGGTGCGGTGGCAGGTCCGGGCACGCCAAGAGGGTATGAGCATTAAGTCCATGCTCTCAGGGAAGCTCGCAGCGCCGAACCGCAGAGCTCACTGCACGGCGTGGGGCCGCTACGAAGTCGTTCGCCGCGTCGAGAAGATCAGCGGTACGGGAGTGAATGCGCGCTGGTGTCGGGCGGCGCCCGAGCAGTGGGTGTTACGTACCGACGGCGGGCGCGGCCGGCTCGGGCAGGGAGAAGAGGCCGAGGAAGCGCTCTACCGCCGATTCGTCGCCCTCGAGGGTCCCTGGAGCGCAAGGCCTCGGCGAGCCCTCGGCCTTCGAGCGCGGCTAGCGTGCCGGCGTCGGTCTCGATGGTCCCGTCGGCGTCGCTCGACCTCGAAGCGACCGTCCGCAACCTCGGCGCGGAAGCGATCCTCGCCGAGCCGCAGCTCGCCCCGTGAGCGGCCGAGCGAGATGACGACCGGCTCGAGGAGATGACGAGTCCGTCAATCGTAGACCCGGATGCCGGCGGCGGGGAAGCTTTCGGCGCCGCACCACCCCGGCCCGCTCCAGCTCGCGCAGACGCTGGGCGAGGACGTTGGGGCTCGCGTGGGTATGCCCGCCCGCAGGTCGGTGAAGCGCTTGGGGCCGAGGAGCAGCTCGCGCACGACCAGCAGCGCCCAGCGCTCGTGGGGCCTACGAGGTCCAGGGCGTGACGCCGGCGCGCACCCGTCGTCGTATGCTCCAGCTCGCGCATGGTGCCAGCTCGCCATCGCAGCGCCCAAGAGTGCGCCGCCGCGCACCCGTCATCGTACGTGCGCATGGTAGCCATGCCAAAGGAGTCCTGATTCGCATTTATTTAGATGCCTCTTTGAATTTACTAGTTGTTTTTTAGGACCACCGTCGTATGCTCCGACCAGAGGATCGCAACCCGACGGAAGGAGAAGCCGTTATGGCGGATGACGACATCGACAACGCTCAAGCTCAGCAGCAGGCACCCCAGCCAAATCCCGCGCTCAAGAGCCTGGAGGTCATGGTCGGCACGTGGGACTTGAAGGGCCGTGAGTCCGGCACAGATGGAGAGATCCATGGACAGGTTAGCTTCGAGTGGATGGAAGGCGGCTTCTACCTTGTCCAGCGCGTCGACATCGACTTCGTCGGCCGGAAGATTACGGGTACCGAGTACATCGGATACGACGAGTCGGGCGAGGCTCTGAAGTCGTACTTCTTCAGCAACACGGGGCCTGGCCCCTTCGGGGGAGTTGCCCTCGAGTACGTGTGGGATGTAGGCGACGACACCCTGACGATCTGGGGTGGGTTCGTCGGCTCTCCGGCCAACTTCAAGGGGAAGTTCAGCGACGACCACAACGCCATCACCGGCCGCTGGGAGTGGCCAGGGAGGTGGCTACGAGGCGACCATGACCAGGGTCAAGAGTGAATAGACGTTAACTAAGTACCCCATAGGTAGTCGCCACCAGTTCTACTGGTGGTTTGACCACGGTGCTCCGTCGAGGAAAGGAGAATCAACATGAGAAAGGTAACCGCAGGGTTGTTTGTGTCACTGGACGGCGTCACGGAATCGCCGGAAAAGTGGCAACTCCCGTACTTCAACGACGAGATGGGAGAGGCGATCGGGGTGGCGATGGCCGCGGCGGACGCCATGCTCCTCGGGCGGGTGACCTATCAGGAGTTCGCATCGTACTGGCCGGGAGTGTCTTCCGAAGACCAACCGTTTGCGGACTACATGAACAACACGCCCAAGTACGTCGTTTCCACGACCCTGGATAAGGTCGAGTGGAACAATTCGACGCTCATCAAAGGCAACGTCGCGGAAGAGATCACCAGGCTGAAGCAGCAACCCGGTAAGAACATCGGGATCACCGGCAGCGCCACGCTTGTTCAATCCCTACTACAAGAAGACCTCCTCGACGAGCTTGGGCTCATGGTCCACCCCGTCGTCGTGGGTAGCGGAAAGCACCTCTTCGAGGACGGGGGCGATACGAAGGTTCTGAGGCTCGTAGAGACGAAGACGTTCGGTTCGGGCGTCGTTGTTCTTTCCTACCAGCCGGCAGGAAAGGAAGTGGAAGTTTAAATGGAAACGGGCGATAGATGAGTTCGAAGTCTGCGAAGGGATGGGTTCTTGCTATGACGTCGGGGCCGGGAGGCCAGGAGCCGTACGTGGGGGTAGTCGCGCCTTCGAAAGCGAAGGAGCACCGGCGTCCGGTAAGGACGACCGCAAGCGCTGGCTGGCGCTGCTGCTGGTGTGCGCGGCGCAGCTGATGATCGTCCTCGACGGCACGATCGTGAACGTGGCGTTGCCCGTCATCCAGAGCTCCCTGGGCTTCTCCGAGGTCTCGCTGTCGTGGGTGGTTAACGCCTACCTCCTGACCTTCGGCGGCTTCCTGCTCCTCGGCGGCAGGGCCGGCGACCTCTTCGGTCGGAGGCGGGTGTTCATGGTCGGGCTCGCCCTCTTCACGCTCGCCTCGCTCTTTTGCGGGCTCGCGGGCTCGCAGGCGTTGCTGGTCGCGGCGCGCGCGGTGCAGGGGTTGGGCGGGGCGATCATCGCGCCGGCGGCGCTCTCGATCATCATAACCACCTTCACCGAGCCCACAGACCGGGCCAGGGCGATGGGCATCTGGGGGTTCGTGGTCTCCGGCGGGGGGACCATCGGCGTGCTCCTGGGCGGGGTCCTCGTGGGTACGCTCGGGTGGCCTTGGATCTTCCTGGTCAACCTCCCCATCGGCATCGTCGCCCTGGCCCTTTGCCGGCCGCTGCTGGACGCCGGTCGTGTTGAGAGCACAGACGTGAACGGCGGCGGGTTCGACCTCGCCGGCGCCCTGCTCGTGACCGCGTCGCTCGTGGCGGCCGTCTACGCCATCATCGGGGCCAACACCGTCGGGTGGGCCTCGGCGCGGACCGTCATCCTACTGGCGGTCGCCGCGTCGCTGATGGGCCTCTTCGTCGTGGTCGAGTCGCGAACGCGGGTTCCGCTGGTCCCGCTCGGCATCTTCCGCTCGCGCAACCTGACGGTGAGCAACGTGGTCATGGTACTCACCGTAGCGGGGATCTTCGGATGGTTCTTCTTCAGCGCCCTCTACCTGCAGCGGGTGTTGGGCTACGGCTCTCTACAGACTGGCCTGGCCTTCCTGCCCGCGATGCTCATCCTGGGGGCCCTCTCCTACAGCGCCGCCGCCAAGGTCGTCAACCGCATCGGCGTCAAGCCGATGCTGATGGTCGGGATGGCGTCGCTCGTTATCTCGCTGCTGCTCTTCGCACGTGCCCCGGTCGGGGGAAGCTTCCTTGTGGACGTCCTGCCCGGGATGCTCCTGCTGGGGTTCGGGGCCTCGTTCGCCTTCCTCACGGTGATCCTGGCCTCCGTGAGTGGCATGCCCGAGCGCGATGCCGGCCTGGCGTCCGGGCTCGTCAACACCGCCCAGCAGCTGGGTGGGGCGCTCGGCCTGGCGGTGCTCGCCAGCGTCGCGGCCTCCCGGACCGAGGGTCTCGGCGGCGCGGGGAGCGAGCCGGTAGCCGCCCTCAACGGGGGCTACCACGCCGCCTTCCTCCTGAGCGCGATCTTCGTCGCCCTCGCCGCCGTCCTCGCTGCGGCGCTATTGAGGCTCAACAAGGATGGTAAGGAGGCCGGTGGGAAGACGCCTACCCCGTCTTCCGAGGCGGGTGCCGGCGGAGCTGGGCCCACTCCGGACATCTCGGCGGATGCCCCGGCGAACGAGCGCAAGACACCCGAGGAGAGAGGCTAGCGTATGTACCTGCCCTGAGAGAAGCAGTGCAACACAAGGGAGGTGGAACCAGACATGGCTATCGATAGTGTTCTCGCGGGAATCGCAGTCAACGATTTCGCCTCGGCACTCACCTGGTACGAGCGACTTCTCGGCCGTCCTGCCGACGCTGCACCGATGGAGGGGTTGGCCGAGTGGCATCTCTCCGAGTATGGAGGGATACAACTGATTTACGATGAGGACCGCGCAGGATCGTCCTACGTCACCCTCGTGGTGACCAGTCTTGACGATCAGCTCGCCGCACTGAAGGCGGAGGGAATACCCGTCGGACCGACGCAGGGGACCCCAGGGCTCGTGAAGGCTGCCACGGCGACCGATCCCGAAGGCAACCGGGTCACCTTCGCGGAGGACCTCGCCGGTAAGAACTGAAATCTTCTTGGCCTCGCAGTTCGATGAACACGAAATGCAAGACAGAGTCGGAGGAGGCTCGAATGGGCTTGAGCAAGTACAAGGTGGCTGCGGGTATCGTAGTCTCGGACATGGACAGGGCCGGGGAGTTCTACGAGGGAAAGCTCGGCCTCTCGGTGGGTACGCGGCGGAGCGAACATCGCCCAGCAATGCCTGAAGGTCGGGCTTGTGGACGAAATGCAGATTCACCTCGTACCCGTACTGCTCGGTGCGGGTATTCGACTGTTCGACCACACTGGCGCCGAGCGAATCAAACTGGAGAGAACCGGGGTGATCGAGTCCCCGTCCGCCACTCATCTGAGATTCCGCGTCGTAAAGGAGGATTGACATGAGAAAACTAGTCGTAGCGGAGTACGTGTCACTGGACGGCGTCATGGAGGAGCCATCTTGGACCGGGCCATACTTCAACGAAGAGGTGGCGAAATTTCAATTCGATCTGCTATTTGCGAGCGACGCTCTTCTCCTGGGGCGGGTGACCTACCAGGGTTTTGCAGCCGCCTGGCCATCCATGACGGATGAAGAGGGTTTTGCTGACAGAATGAATAGCCTCCCCAAGTTCGTTGTTTCAACGACCCTGGAAGAGGTCGAGTGGAACAATTCAAGCCTGATTAAAGGGAACGTCGCGGAAGAAGTTTCCAGGCTGAAGCAGCAGCCCGGTCAGGACATCTTGATCTACGGCAGTGGCGATCTCGTCCACACGCTGATGCAGCACGACCTCATCGACGAGTATCGGCTCATGGTCCATCCCGTTGTCCTGGGGGGCGGAAAGCGTCTCTTCGGAGAGGGGAGCGACACGAAAGCTCTGAGACTCGTGGAAACAAAGACGTTCAGTTCAGGCGTCGTTGTCCTTTCCTACCAGCCAGCGTAGAGTCCACAAGAAGAAACTGCGGCTGGACCTGCGAACCAGAAAGGATCTCCCATGCAAGACAAGACCCTGGAGGGGTCTGGCCCGCAGCACCCCACGTTGCAATACGGTTGCAGTAAAAGGCCCCCGGCCCGAAAACCGGAGGCTTCTCTTTTACCGCTATTTGCGGGTCTTTCTAAAGTGGGCGATGCCCTATCGAACCAGCGACCTCTGCCGTGTGAAGGCAGAGTGATGATACCGTGGTTGTCCGCCATTGTTCAGAAATATCTGCAAAACGGCAGATTCTTCTTTAACACTCGCTGCACTTGTTCGCCTGGGTTGGTGTACTAGGGGTGACCTTCGCCGGTATATCTACGGTCCCAATCGCCGCGACTTTTTGGAAGCTGGACTCTGACCGGTACAAAGGTCAGACGGTGTGATCCATTGGTTTGCGATCTCCCGCCGCGGGAGGTCCAGGTGGCGGCTCGATGTCGCGCAACCCACGAAGATAACAGTAGAGGTAGCGCCGTCGCGGGAAGTTGGTCCGCTCCAGCGAACGCTGCCGGCCTCTACCGAACGTGGGGTTTGGCGAAGCTTGACCTGTACGAAGGTTCAGGCCAAAAACCGTCCCCCCGTACGATGCGCTAATCCTTTTCCCGATACAACATGAAGGTGCACAAGGCAAGCCAAGAGAAGGAGAGGCACCATGTCCGAATCCATTATGCTCATCAATACAATGCAGATCGAACAAGGCAAGCTAGAGGAGTTCAAGGAGAGCGTGAAGAGCTCGCTCGCGTTCGTCGAAGCGAACGGCCCCCAGCTCATGGTGGAGGTCTACGTCGACGAGGAAAACATGCGAGCCTACAGCTTCCAATTCTACCGCGACTCCGAGTCCATTCTGTCCCACTGGCAGATGTCCGACCCGTATATCCGTGACGTGATGCAGCACATCACGGTGAAGCGATTGAACATCTACGGGCAGCCCAATGACGCCGTGATGGAGGGCGTGCGGCCGTTCTCTGAGGACGGGGTCATCGTGACCGTGACGCCCCACTTTGCCGGCTTCACTCGCTTCCAGGCCAGCGAGTAGTAGATCAGACGTGCAGAGTTTATTCGGTACGAAGCGGTCAGACGATGTGGTCCATTGGTCCGCGATCTCCTGTCGCGCCCTCGGAGATACGGGCAGTAGCGATGTACCAAACCCTTTCTTAACCGCACCATAAAGACGTACAAGGCAAGCCCAGAGAAGGAGGAATCGGATGAACTACGAACCGCTAGCGTTGATCGAGCGCGAGGTGCTCAGCTGGCCCGGAGTCTGAAAGAAGAGGGACGAAAACGGCCCGGGCGGGGTCGGCGTCACCGGCTACAGGTTCGGTGGGCCGCAGATCGGACACGTCCATGACGACGGCGTGGGCGACTTCCAGTTCCCGAAAGCGCTCCACGACGAGTTGATCAGGGATGGCCGGGCGAAGCCGCACCCGGCCGGATTCCCGAATGTCGTGAGCTACTACGTCCGGGAGCCGGAAGACGTGCCCGGAGCCGTGGAACTCTTTCGCATGAACTACGAGCGGCTACGAGCGCGCGAAGGCCGCCGCGGATGATAACAAGCTGCTGGATCCGCGAATAACGGCGTGGGGAAACGGGAGTTCCTATCCTACACTCAGAAGGCGTGAAAGCGTCGAAGAAAAGGCTCTATCGCGGGGCAACCTGCCGGCGAAAGGAGGCGCAACGGAAGGTGATGGAGTACGCGCGCCGCATCGTCTACCTCTCATCGGAGAGCGTAGGCGATGACCCTGAACAGCAGACCGATACGATCACTGCGCGGATCGCCGCCGAACGAGACGCCTGACCTTGCAGCCCATCATTTCCGTATCCAAGCTCTCCAAGACCTACGCTTCCGGCTTCCAGGCGCTCAAGAACATCAACCTGGACATCCGCCGGGGAGAGATCTTTGCCCTGTTGGGTCCGAACGGCGCCGGAAAGACGACCCTGATCAGCATCATTTGCGGAATCGTCAACCCGACCGAAGGCGTCGTTCTGGCCGACGGTCACGACATCATCACCGAGTACCGTGCGGCTAGATCTCTGATCGGCCTCGTCCCTCAAGAACTCACGACCGATGCGTTCGAAAGTGTCTGGGACACCGTCACCTTCAGCCGAGGTCTGTTCGGCAAACCGCCGGACCCCAGCTACGTCGAGAAGGTGCTCAGAGACCTGTCCTTGTGGGACAGAAAGGACAGCAAGATCATAACGCTCTCCGGCGGCATGAAGCGCCGGGTTATGATCGCCAAGGCCCTATCGCACGAGCCGCAGATTCTCTTTCTCGACGAGCCGACGGCGGGCGTCGACGTCGAATTGAGACGGGACATGTGGGAGACGGTGCGCTTGCTGCGCGCAACCGGCGTGACCATCATCCTGACCACCCATTACATCGACGAGGCCGAAGAGATGGCCGACCGGATCGGGGTGATCAACAACGGCGAGATCATCCTGGTCGAAAACAAAGCCGAACTCATGCGTAAGCTCGGTAAGAAGCGATTGACGCTACAGCTACAGAGCAAGCTCGACGGTATTCCGAGCGAACTTGCCGGCTACGGGCTGGAACTTGCGGCAGACGGCAGCGAGTTGATCTACACGTACGACACGCAAACCGAGCGCAAGGGCATCGCCGCTTTGCTCGCGGACCTCAACGCGACAGGCATCAAATTCAAGGATCTACAAACGGAACAAAGCTCGTTGGAAGACATCTTCGTCAGTTTGGTGAAGGAGAGAAAGTGAACTTGAACTTCCACGCGATCCGCGCGATCTACAAGTTCGAGATGGCAAGGACCTGGCGGACGTTGCTACAGAGCATCGTCTCGCCCGTTATCTCGACATCCTTATATTTCGTCGTCTTCGGCGCGGCGATCGGCTCACGCATCACCGCTATCGATGGGGTCAGCTATGGCGCCTTCATCGTGCCCGGGCTGATCATGCTGTCGCTGCTGACGCAGAGCATCTCCAACGCATCGTTCGGCATCTTTTTCCCAAATTCACGGGTACGATCTACGAGCTTTTGTCGGCTCCCGTCTCCTCCATCGAGATCGTCATCGGCTACGTCGGAGCGGCCGCGACCAAGTCGATGATCCTGGGCCTGATCATCCTCGCCACGGCGGGCCTGTTCGTGCCGCTCGAGATCGCGCATCCGCTGTGGATGCTCACGTTCCTCGTGCTCACGGCCGTGACCTTCAGCCTCTTCGGCTTCATTCTCGGCATCTGGGCCGACGGTTTCGAGCAGCTGCAACTCGTGCCGTTGCTAATCATCACGCCCTTGATCTTCCTCGGCGGCAGTTTTTACTCCGTCGATATGTTGCCGCCGTTCTGGCAGACGGTCACCCTTTTCAATCCCGTCGTCTACCTGATCAGCGGCTTCCGCTGGAGTTTCTACGGTATCGCCGACGTGAGCGTCGGTGTGAGCCTGGGCATGACGATCCTCTTTCTGGCCATATGCCTGGCGACGGTGTGGTGGATCTTCAAAACAGGGTACCGACTCAAAACGTAGTCTCTGTGGGGCCTACAAACAACGATCTATCAGGGGTGGGCGATGCTGGGTTCGAACCAGCGACCTCTGCCGTGTGAAGTCAGTACGATAGTTTGCTAGAGGTTTCTAGAGCTTTCAAAACCCCTGCAAATAATCCAATTTGCTGTGTAGTGCTTTTCCTGAGTTTTCAGGTTCTTTGTATGGGTTGCTGCACGGTTGCTGCACACATTAGTCTTCTGTTCTTAGTGAGGATTTGATAATGAGTAATAGAGGAAACTTATATTACTTATCGACCTAGCACTTCTCCCTAACCTCCTTACCCCCGCCGGGTGGAGCTAGGGGCATAGAGGCAATGGGGCGGCCCCCTACCTACTCTCTGTAGGGGCAGATGAGAATACTATTGATACTATCCCTTAGGTTTATTGGCACTGTTCCTTAGAGGTTCGGCTTGTCCGTCCGACCATCCGACTGGATGATCTCGGTCTGCTCCCGTTCCTCGGCCATGCGTGCTAGCACGGCGTTCATCTCCACTCCGAGAAGAACCATAAAACTCCCGACGTAGAGCCAGAGCATCAGCACTATGACCGCCCCGATCGGCCCGTAGAGCTGATCGTAGCGCCCAAAATTGGCCACGTAGAAGCTCAATGCCACGCTGGAGACCAGGATGAGGACGGTGGCCGCCAGTCCACCCGGAGTGATCCACTTGAAGGGCACATCGGCGCTCGGAGCCACATAGTAAAGGAGGGCATGGACAATGGTTACGGCGACGAAGGCCACTACCCAACGCAGGATACCCCAGAGGGTCACAAAGAAATCAGGCAGCCCAGTAAGCCTTTGTAGGTAACCTCCGGTCTCGGCACTGAAGATCACAAGGGCCAAGGCTCCTATAAGGAGCGCTAACCAGAGAACTATCAAGAGGGAAACACCCCATACCTTCCACAGCGGCCGGGTCTCTCTCAGTTCGTAGGCCCGATTTGCAGCATTGATTAGGGCGTAGGAGGCGGTCGATCCGGACCAAAGGGTGGCCAAGACACCGAAAAGGAGAACCCCCGAGGTTGCATTCCGCAGTGTGCGCTCGATGTAATCCACCAAGAGCTCCATCCCTTCTTGGGGCAAGACCCCTTGCATACTTTCGGTTAGGGTCCTGAGGGCCGACTCGGGATCATCCATCACGAGACCTGCCACAGCGACTAAAGACATGAGTAAGGGGAACAGCGAGAGCAATGTAAAGTAAGCTAGCTGCCCCGCCAATCCGGCACAATCGTCATCCAGCATCTTGCGCACCAGCCGCTTGAGCGCGCTGAGGCCCAGAATGTTTTTTACATCTGCAAGGAATTTACTCAAGTTTAGTACGATATTCCCAGTTCGTCAGCTTGTGGCATTTTACACTAAGAGGCCGCACCAATAGGTCACGGTCTGCGAGTGGGGCGGCTCTCCCAACGGTAGTAGTGGGTCCAAGCTTTCCGGATAAGCCTGCCCACGATGACGATTGCGTTCGAGAAGGCGACCCAGAAGTCGATGACCCGTCCCCTCCGCTCGGTACACCACACCAGCAGCTTCTTGTGGGCGTTTTGCCAGGAGGAGTTCGTTCGCTCCACGACCCAACGTTTCGTAGCTTGTAGTGGCGCCGGCTTCCCCTTCTCGCAGATCACGTCGATCAGACCGCGTTCTTCCAAGCGCTTGCGGGTGAGATCCGAATCGTAACCGCGGTCCAGATGCACGCTCGTCCGCTCGGGTAGGGGCCCCAGCGTCTTTACGGTATCCAGGGTCTCGGCTAAAAGCGGCGAGTCGTGGCGGTTGGCCGGGGCGGTGATGGACCCCAGCGGGATGCCATCGGCGTCGATGGCCACCGAGCGTTTGATGCCTCGCTTCCCCCGATCCACCGGGCTTGTGCCCACCCTCTCGCCGCCGCCGCAGGGAGCCTTCGTGATGCAGCAATCGACGGCCACGTCGTCCAACTCAAGGCCGATGACCCGATCGTAGGCTTCCCTGACGATCTGTTCGAACGCGTCCATAGCCCCGGCCTGCATCCACTCGTCGCGTCGGCGGCGCAGGGTGCTCACCGAACATTCCTCGTCCGAGATCCGCCAGTAGGCGCAGCCGAACACCAAGCCTTGCACGAGCTTCTCGAAGACCACCTTGTCTGGCACGCGAGGGCGGTGGCAGCCTAGCGGATGGGGCTCGTCTCGTTCGGGAACAAGGGCTTCGAACTGTTTCCAGATGGGCTCCATGAGGTATGTTGGAAGAGCGGGCACGGGCTTTGGCTCCTTCGTCGGGAAGCTTTAGACACTCCCCAGATAATCGAGCAGCCCGTGCCCTACTTACAAGCTGACATGCTCCCTATTGGCGTGAGCTCTAAGGTGCTCCTTTGGCCCATCCTACTTCAGACCCACGGTAGGTTCGCTCGCTCCGACCAGTAGTGTTCGCGCTTCTCACCCAGCGGAAGAAGGCGCTGGGCCAACTCCGCGTCGTAGGCCACTTCGAGTGCAGAGAGATTGCTGCGCAACGCCCCCACGGTGGCACTACCACTCAGTACTACATCCGCCCAGGGCTGGGCGAGCACAGCGGAAAGTGCCAAGGCGTCCGGGGCCAATCCGCGCTCGCCCGCCACGGCGAGCAGGCGCTCCTCCCCACCGGAGTTCCTGATGGTGAGCCGGCCGTTGGCGAGCGCCTCCTTAACGATCACGCCGAGCCCGGCCTCGCGGGCCTGGGCAAGAGCGTCTTCCGCGGAACGCTCGAGCAGGTTCCAGGTGGCCTGGACGCAGCCGAAAACGCCCACCTCCAGCGCCCGCGTAATCGTCTCGGCCTGGCGGGGGCCAGTGACGCTTAGACCGACAGCCACCCCCGTCTCCTTTAGGCGCCCCAGTTCCTCGAGCACGGCGCTGTCTTCCAAGACTCCGCTCTCCAGCGTGGCGGAGTGGACCTGGTAGAGGCCGAAGTGCTCGCCGAGTAGTGCGCGGCTCTCCTCGAGCTGGCGGCGCAACGTCTCTGCGCTTAGATCCTTCATTTCGTGCTTCTCGGCGTCCATACGCCAGCCACCCGTGTACTCGTAGCCCCATTTCGAACCTACACTCACCTCGCCGGGCCTGATTCCACGCTCCGCCAGCCAGGAAGCCAAGAACTCCTCGGCGCGGCCGTAGGAACGGGCGACGTCGAAATAATGCACCCCGGCCGCGTATGCTGTATCGAGCACCTCATGCGTCCGGTGCCTCAGGGCGTCCACGCTCCGGTTCTGACCGAGGTCGTGGGCGCGGCCCGAGGTGATATAAGCAGGCCTACCGAGGGCGGCGAGGCCTAAGCCTATGGGGCTAACAAGTAGCCCCGTACGCCCGAGTACCCTCATCCCCTCTGGCCACGCCGGATCTCTTACTTGGGTTGGCATCTTCGCATGATAACCTGTCTTGCTCGCTACTGGGGACGTCGGGCGTACCGCTCACAACAGTGCGAAACTTTCATCAGCATTGGCCGGGATGCTGTTGCAGTAGGGCTGGCCATTGGGCAACGCCAATCGGTGACGATTTGCAGCGATAAGGCATAGATCAGATCTTGTAGGTACCTAACACCCGGGAAGGTGGGGGAGAGGTCTGTTGAGCAGACGAGTTATTGATCCACCCTACATCTTTGCGATCCTGTAGAGCCTTGCGTTGTTAAACAGCCGTGTTTGGGAAAATAGATCGATATGTTCAGAAGGTTGCGAGAAGATTGGCAACGGTTCAAGGCGAGCAAGTCGGGCTTTCGCTTCCGAGACCGTTACCGTCGCCGCAAGCGACGTGGTCAGAGTGGCTTCGATTTTCGGAAGGCTCTGTACATAGTCGGCGGACTCGTGATCGCAATCACCAGCCTCTTGTTGGCGCCCTTGCCCGGTCCCGGCTGGGGCACCTTCTTCGGGGGGCTTATGATCCTCGCGGGAGAACTCCTGATCGTCGCCCGTTTCTTGGATCGAGCCGAAATGATACTCAGAGGACCGGGGCGGCGGGCCAAAGGTGTTTGGGTGAGATTGCCCGCCGCAGTAAGGATCCTGATCGGCGTAATAGTTCCGGTTTGTGGAGCCGCATTGGGGCTGTGGGCCTTGTTATCTGTTTTGCGCTAGCTCACGTAGGTAAGGGGAAATCCTTCGATACGTCGAGATCGGGGCGTCCTGCGACGGGGAGGATGAAGAGCCCTAGGCACCACTTCCGAATATTGACAAGAGGCCCTAGGTTATCTTGAGGTTAGGCCTTAAGAGGATACGTGCGTTGCTTGCCTGTGGTGCAAGTCATCCGCAGATGGAAGTTTAACTTCGCAGAAGCTTCTACAGGTTGCTGCACGGTTGCTGCACAAGGAGTTGACAATAATTCGGTGTGCCTGTCTGTACTGTGCAAATTACCTGCAAAACGTAGCTTTACCTAAGTGGGCGATGCTGGATTCGAACCAGCGACCTCTGCCGTGTGAAGGCAGCGCTCTCCCGCTGAGCTAATCGCCCTGGAGAACGAAATATATCACCCACGAAAGTCCTTGTTAAGTTGCGCTGACCTTTGGGTGCGGGGGATGCGGGAGAGGTGTTTGGAGTCTATCGGGAGCGCCACCATGAGCGGGGCGGTATGATCGGGAAGGGCGTCGGCGGGGGTTGGTATAATGCCCGCCCTGAAGAGGCTCACGGGGACGGAAGGAGTAAGATGGCCGAGGGCGGTGCGACCGGCGTTGGGGAGTTGGAGGGGGTGCTCGAGAACCTGCGGGCGCTCTCCGGGGAGGTTACGACGGCGGCGGTGCTCTCCGGGGACGGGGAGCTTAAAGGTTCGACGCTGCCGCCCGGGGTGGACCGGGAGCGGTATACCGCCATGCTCGCGGCCCTCGCGGGCATCGCCCGCAGGATCTCGCGGGAGAACGGCGGGAGCGGGTTCACTCAGGTCAGGATCGGGGAAGAGGGCGGCTACGTCCTGCTCGTCGGCCTCGAAGGGGGCGAGACGCTCGCTGCGACGACCGGCCCCGATGCTCGGGTCGGCCTCGTCCTCTACGACATGCGCAACGTCCGTGGAGAGGTCGAACGGATACTAGGCACCGGCGACGGCGACTCCGGGGACGAGGCCTCCGAGATCGGCGGTCCTGGAGAGAGGAAGCAGTAGATGAGGAAGCTTGTGAACCGCTTGGTTCTCCTGGGCGTCGCAGCCGGCGCCGTTTACGCCCTTCGCAACTACCTGCAGGACTCCGCGGGCGCGAAACGGGGCGACGTGCAGGTAGTCCTCGACACCGGCGATACCGTCGAGCCCGGCTCCGCCGAAGCTCAGGAGTTCGTCGACGTGGCCCGCAAGGTCCTGGAGATAAGCGGAGAGACCGGCCAGGGCCAGGCGAGCGCCGGCTAGACCAGCGCCAGCTCGGGCGAGAGGTTTCGGGCTTCGAGGATGCGCCCGATGGCGAGGCCTATCTGAGAGTTGGGCGTGGACGCTCCGGCGGTCAGACCCACCCGTACCGGCCCCTCGGGGAGCCAGCCTTTCTCCTCGACCTCCTCGCGCGGGTCGAGGGGCGTGCCGGGGGGCTTGTGCAGTATCATGTCCCCGGTTATGCAGTCTCCGCTGGCTATGTGGTAGCTCCTCGGGACCCTCTCCCTGGCGATGATCGCCAGGTTGTTCGTGTTCGAGGAGTTGTAGCCGCCGACGATGACGACGACGTCCAGAGGATGTTCCAGCAGCCCGAAGAGGGCGTCCTGCCTGTCCTGCGTCGCCGAGCAGATGGTGTCGAAGAGCTCGAAGTGCTCCGCGAGGTTCTCTTCTCCGTAGCGCTCGATCATCGCCTTTCTCAGCTCCTCGCCGACGGCCATCGTCTCGCTCATGAGCATCGTGGTCTGGTTGGCGACGCCGACCCTCCGGAGATCCCTCTCCGGATCGAAGCCGGGGGACATGCCGTGTCCGAGCTTCTCCTCTAGCTCCCCGGTGCCCATCTTCCCGAGGATGAAGTCCACTACGTAGCCGGTCTCCTTCAGGTTGCGAACGATCAGGTACTTGCCGTTGCCGCTGTCCTTGAGGGTCTGGGAGGCGGTGGCCTTGGTCTCCTCGTGGTAGTACTTGCCGTGGATGACGCTCGTGAAGCCCCCCTTTGCGTAGCGGGTGACGCGCTTCCACACCGAGAGGACCGAGCCGCAGGTAGTGTCCACGACGATGCACTCCCTCGCTCTGAGCTTGTTCACCCAGTCCACGGGCGCGCCGAAGGCGGGGAGGAGGACGACGTCCTCTGGGCCCAGAGTATCGAAGAGCTCGTCCGGGCGGCCGTTGAAGCCCTCCGAGAGGAAGCGTATGTCCATCTCGCGCAGGCGGGCGTTCATGGAGGGGTTGTGGATCATGTCCCCCGTGATGTAGACGCGCCTGTCGGGGAACTTCTCGCGGGTCTGGAAGGCGTAGTCCACGGCCCTGTCCACCCCGTAGCAGAACCCGAACTCGTCGGCGAGCCTGATGGTGAGGCCCTCCGCCGAGAAGACGTTGCCGTTCTCGCGCAGCCTGTCCACGACCTCCGAGCGGTAGTCGCGGTTGAGGAGGTGCTGGATGTTCTCCCGCATCTTGAAGCCCTTGCGATAATACTTTTGGCTTTCCACGGTCACCCCTCGTCGCTAGAGAGTAAAAGTCTTTCGGCTCCTTGATGAGTTTAACGCATCTCGCCTCGCGTGTCGGTCTTCGCGGGCCGTGTGTTCCATACGGGGAGTGGTGTAAAATCTGCGCCTATGGCTTCCACGGTCATGCTCGCAGACGACGATCCCGTTCTCCTCGAAGAGGCCGCCGACGCCCTGCGCGGCGCCGGCTTCAAGGTGGTGGAGGCCGCCGACGGTCAGGTCGCGTTGCAGGAGGCCCTGAGCCGGAAGGTAGACCTGATCGTCATGGACGCCTCGATGCCGGAGGTCAACGGCCTCGAAGCCTGCCACTGCCTGAAGGCGATGCCCAAGACCCAGAAGATCCCCGTGGTCCTCACGGTCGCCAAGAGGGACCCGGCCGCCCGCATGCTGGGTGAGAGGACGCACGGCTCCGTGCGCGTCCTGCGCAAGCCTTTCCTCCCCGACGAGCTGGTCTCCCTGGCCAGGCAACTCGTCAGGCGCAAATCCCTGATTTAAGAGAAGGATGCTCGTGAGGGCCATCGTCGTCGGCGGAGGCATCGGAGGCCTCACGGCGGCGATCGCGCTGCGAAGGATTGGCGTGGAGGTCGTGGTCTTCGAGCGGGCGGGGGAGCTGCGGGAGATCGGGGCAGGTATCTCCCTCTGGGTGAACGCGATGAAGGCCCTGGAGAGGATCGGGCTCGCCGAGGCGGTTCGGGAGACCGGGCGGGAGGAGATCGGAGGTACGATCCGTACTCCCGGCGGCGAGACGCTCTCGAAGATTCCCGCCGACGCTTTGGAGGAGAGGTTCGGCCTCAACGTCGTCCTGCGGCGTCCCGACCTCCAGAGGGTGCTGCTCGCTGCGCTGGACGAAGCAGGCGGCTTGATGCGGCTCGGCGTCGAATGTCTGGGGTTTTGGCAGGACGGCTCGGGCGTGGCGGCGTACTTCGCCGACGGGCGGGAGGAGACAGGAGATCTGCTCGTCGGCGCGGACGGTCTCAACTCGGCGATCCGGGCGCGGCTGTTCGGCGACGAGAGACCCCGTTACGCGGGCTTCACGGCGTGGCGCGGCCTGGCAGACCTCGGAGACGGGCGGGAGGAGCCCGGGTTCGAGGCGTGGGGGAGGGGCGGCGTCTTCGGGTTGGTGAGCCTCGGGCGGGGCTGCTTCTACTGGTACGCCACGAAGAACGCCCCCGAGGGACAGCGGGATGCCGCATCCGGGCGCAAGGCGGAGCTGCTCGAACGTTTCGGCTCCTGGCACGAGCCTGTCCCGTCGGTGATCTGGGCGACGAAGGAGGAGGACATCCTGCGCAACGACGTCTACGACCGCGAGCCGCTGAAGAGATGGGGCGAAGGGAGGGTGACGCTGCTGGGCGATGCGGCCCATCCGATGACCCCCAATCTCGGACAGGGGGCCTGCCAGGCCATAGAGGACGCGGTGGCGCTGGCGGAGTGCGTACGCGGGGAGGAAAACGTCGCCAACGCCCTGCGGCTCTATGAGGAGCAGCGCAGGAGACGGACGGCCGATATCTCGCGGCGGTCACGGCTCCTGGGCAGGGCCGGACAGCTCGAGAACCCGCTGCTGTGCCGGCTGCGGAACGCGGCGGTCAAAGCGATGCCGCTCCGTTACCAGTTGCGACAGCTCGACCCGATACTCGGTTACGAGGCGTAGCGGGCACGCCGTCGCGCAGGCGACCTCACGCTTCTGAGGCCGTTACGATGCTAAGATCGGGCTCTCAGCGGTTCTGGATCAGAAGGCGGGTTTTCAGGCTTGGGATTGAGCAAGCGACGCAAGGCGCTCATAACGCTCGCGACGCTCATCGGGACATTTTTGGCGGCGCTCGACTCTACCGTGGTCGGGACGGCGATGCCGACCGTGATCGGGGAGCTCGGCGGGCTCTCGCTCTACCCGTGGGTCTTCGCCTCGTACCTCCTCGCCGCCACGGTGACCGGCCCCGTCTTCGGCAAGCTCTCGGACACCTACGGCCGCAAGCCCGTGTACCTGGTCGGTATCTTCCTCTTCCTCGCGGGCAGCGTGCTCGCGGGTACCTCACAGACGATGACCGGGCTCATAGCTTTCCGGACGTTGCAGGGCCTCGGGGCGGGGGCGGTACAGCCGGTGGCAATAACCATCGTCGGGGACATCTTCGAGCTCGAGACCCGGGCCCGCGTTCAGGGGCTCTTCGGGGCGGTGTGGGGGATCTCCGCCGTGATCGGACCCGCCGCCGGCGGCCTCATTACCGACTACGTCTCCTGGCGATGGGTCTTCTACGTTAACCTACCCTTCGGCCTCGTCGCCGCGGCACTCCTCGCCGCCACCCTAACCGAGCGCTCCGTGCGTGGGGAATCTTCCGGCAGCCGCGTCGACTACCTCGGCATCTCCCTTCTGACCGGCGGCCTCGTCGCCGTGCTTCTGGCGCTCCTGGGCGGTGGCTCGGGAGGCGCTCCATCCCTCTCCGCCCCGATCCTGGCGCTCTTCTTCGGCGGGGCGGCGGCGCTCGCGCTCTTCGTCGCCGTCGAGACCCGGGTCGAGAACCCCGTGGTTCCCCTGGGTCTCTTCAGGGACCGCATCTTCGCGGTGGCGGTGTTCGGGAACCTCGCCCTCGGCGGCGTGCTCTTTGGCGTCTCGGTCTACGTGCCGCTCTTCGTGCAGGGAGCACTCTCAGGTACGGCGCTGACGGCGGGGGCGGTGGTAGCACCCGTCTCGATCGGCTGGCCGGTCGCGTCGTTTATCGGGGGACGGATGCTCCTCGTGACCGGCTACCGCGCGACGCTCCTCCTGGGCTCGGCGCTCATCGCCGTGGGTGGCGCGCTCTGTGTCCCGATGGGAGAGGGAACATCCCTGTGGTACGTCGTCGTCGCGGTCTTCATCATCGGGTTGGGCCTGGGGTTCACCAGTACGAGCTACCTGGTCAGCGTCCAGAACGCCGTACCCTGGAACCGGCGCGGGAGCGCGACCTCCTCCATCGTCTTCTTCCGGACCGTCGGAGGCTCGGTAGCGGTAGCCGTTATGGGCGCCCTCCTGAATGCTTCTCTGGGCGCCCGCTACGAGGCCGCCGTCGAGAGGGCCTCCGGGGGCGACGCGGACCTCGCCGGCCTGCTCGCCGACCCGAACGCCCTCCTGCAACCCGCCCTGCGCGAGCAAATCCCCGCCGGCTCCTACGCCGAGCTCGCCGCCTCTCTGGCCACGGCGCTCTCGCCGGCGTTCTGGGCGATCCTCGTCCTCGGTGTTCTGGCCCTGGCCGCGGCGGCGTTCTTCCCCGGCGGCCAGGCCAAAGACCTCGTCAGCAGGGAGGAAGAGCATGGATGACCCCACCCGCGAGTTGTCCCTCGAAGGGCTGCCGCGTCCGCCCCTCTACCGTCTGGCGGACGAGGAGGGGCGGGACGTTTTCCAGAAGACCGAAGTCGGCGGCGAGCCGGCTACCGTCGGCGTCCTCTTCGCCGGCGCGAAACTCGCCCGAGAGTTCGCCGCCGGCGCTCCGGAGCACGGGATGGACGCTCTGTCGGGGCTCGAACCGCGGGAACTCGAGGACTGGGGCGCGGTGGAGGCCTTCGCGTCCGCCGGGGAGGACTACGTGCTCGTGGTCTCGCACAGAGGGACCGGGCTCTTCCATGCCACGGACGTGGCGCGCCGGGCCGCCGAGAGGGCGGGAGAGATGCCTTTCCCACTCTATCTCATAAGCGACGAGAAGGGCGAGGCGCCCCTGATCTCCGTCGAGACCGACGAGGGCGAGGTGCTCGTAGCGGCCCTCTTCAGCACACCCGAGAAGGCCCGCGCCTTCCACGAGAGAGCCGCCCACCTGAACTTACCCGGCAGCCTCGGCACCATAGACGACACCGACGGCCTCGGACGCCACGCCCTCGTCGCGCGGCAGGCCGGGGCGGATTACGCCGTCGTGGATCCCGAGTCCGGCCTCACGGAGGCCATCCCGATCGAGGAGTTGATCCGATGAGAGCGGGAGCCCCGATACTTGGTCTCGACGTAGATTCGACCATATGGAACCTCACCACCTGGGTCTGCGAGGCCGTCCGCGACGTGACCGGTGAGGAGTTAGACCCCGAGTCCTGCACCACCTGGACCCACGTCCTCGACGCCTACGGCGAGGAAGCGGCGATGGAGGTCTACACGCGTGCCCTCTCGCCGGGGCGTGTCCACGAGCGCGAACCCTACCCCGGCTCGGCAAAGGTGCTGCGCGATCTGCAGGAGCAGGGGATCAGAGTCCACTTCATCACCCATAACTGGGACCCACAGGCCATGACCCCACATCTGGAGCCCTGGCTAAAGAAGCACTTTGGACCAGGGATCGAACTTACCGTCACCACTGAGGACAAGCTCGGCATCCTGGACTCTCTGGGAGCCTTCGGCATGGTGGATGACCGTCCCGGAACCATCGCCCGCGTCGCCGACGCTGGCCTCTGGGCCGCGACGATGCTCCAGCCCTGGAACCGGGAGCTCGTCGCCGGAAGAGCCGATATTCACGGCTTCGAGAGCTGGCACGAGGTCCCGGACCTGCTGCCGCCCTTGCCTAACGGCGCGAGCGGCGCTTGAATAGCGGAACTTCTCGCAAAACAGGAGGTAGTCAGGTGACGTCTTCGAACCTCGTACTCCGCCGGTTCGTCCTTCTCGGCACGCCGCTCGCTTTGGCCGTGCTGATGCTCTTCCACCCGT
>JAUJNO010000002.1:61459-164013 GCA_030448125.1 Rubrobacteraceae bacterium
TTCGTCCTTCTCGGCACGCCGCTCGCTTTGGCCGTGCTGATGCTCTTCCACCCGTCTCCCTACGAAGATCTGGCGGGTGAGCTGGTGCCCATCGCGGGCTGGTGGACGGCCATACACACGATCCAGTTCGTCCTCTTCGCGTTTATGGGCGCGGCGGTCTGGATGCTCACCGACGGTCTGCGGGGGGTCTCCGTGGTGGTCAGCAGGGTGGCCGCGGTGGTCTTTGCGATCTTCTACGACATCGGGGACGCCGTGGCCGGGATAAGCACCGGCATCCTCGCCCGCGCCGCCGCCGGGCTTCCTGGCGGGGAGCAGGCCGCGCTCGTCGGGGCGATAGAGGTGCTCTTCCAGAGCTCTACGAAGAACCTCGTCTTCACGATCGGGATATTTGCCTTTATCATGGCGCTCATCATGGCGGTGGTGGCGCTCTTCTGGGCCGGCGCGCCACGCGTGCCGCTCTTTCTGCTGGCGCTGCCGGTGTATTTTATCGGCTTCGATCACGCCTTCCCGTTCGGCTCCCTGACCTTCGGGACCTTTTTTGTGGCCGCCCTATGGCTCGAGCTCGGCCGGCGCGAACGCTCCTCCGGCGAGGACGTCTCGTACCCGGAAGTCGCGCCCGTACCCGAGGCTAAACCACGTTGACGCGCCGGGCTTCCACGAGGGTTGGCGAGGTGCTCAGAGACCTCCCGACCCTCGAGACGGATCGCCTGATCCTGCGCAAGATGACCCCGAACGACGCCGGGGCCGTCTTTGCCTACGCCTCCGACCCGGAGATGACCCGCTACGTCATCTGGGAGACGCATCGTTCTATCGAGGACTCCAGGGCGTTTCTGGATCTCGCGGTCGCCAAGTACGAGAGCGGCGGCGAGCCGGACTGGGGGATCGTGTACAAGGGCGACCACCGCTTCGTCGGCACCTGCGGCATCGTCTCCTGGGAGCCGTACCATGCCCGGGCCGAGCTTGGCTACGCGCTCTCCCGCGACTACTGGGGCCGGGGTCTCGTGGCCGAGGCGGTGGGGGCCATGATCTCTTTCGGCTTCGACAGGATGAACCTGAACCGCATCGAGGCCCGTTGCATCGCGGAGAACGCCGCCTCTGCCCGCGTGATGGAGAAGGCCGGGATGCTCTACGAGGGCACGCTAAGACGGCGGGAGTTCATCAAAGGCGCCTACCGGGACATGAAGATCTACTCGATCTTGAGGGGCCAGCTCCGGGGGCGCTATTAAAGGTCCGCGACGGCCGGGATGATCTCCTCGCCGAAGGTTTCGAGCGGCTTTATCTCGTGGACGTTGGGCATGTTGAAGATGAGGTGCTGTACGCCGGCGTCGTTCATCTCGCGGCACTGCTCGATCACCCCTTCGGCCATCATGCCGTCCGGGGCCAGGTTGACGGTACCCAAAGCGGTGCGTTCGATCTCCGCGTAGTCCCGCCCGACGTCTTCGCAGTGGCCCCGCAGGATGTCGAGCTTGTGGCGGATCGTCTCGGCGCCCCCGTAGGCGAACAGGTTGCAGGCGTCGGCGTACCGGGCGACCAGCCGCAGCGTCTTCTTCTCGCCCATGCCGCCGACCATTATCGGCGGGCGCGGACGCGCCAGGGCCTGCGGGCTGTTGAGCGTCTCCTCTAGCCGGTAGTGGGCGCCGTGGTACGACGCGACTTCGTCCGACCACATCTGGTGGGCGATCTGCAGGGTCTCCTCCAGCCGCTCGAATCGCTCCTTCACCGGGGGAAAGGGTACCCCCAGACCCCGCGCCTCGCGCTCGAACCAGCCCGCACCGATACCGAGGTACGCCCGGCCGCCCGAGAGCACGTCGAGCGTGGTCGCGGTTTTCAGGAGGATGCCCGGGTACCGGTAGACGACGCCGGTGACCAGGGTGCCGAGCTTTACCCGCTCCGTCACCCCGGCCAGGTAGCTGAGGGCGCTGTAACCTTCGAGCATCGGGTCCTCTGCCGGGCCGACGTACTCGATCTGGAAGAAGTGGTCCATGACCCACAGGCTCGCGAATCCGGCCTCGTCGGCGGTCCTGCCGATCTCCGCCAGTTTGGGTCCTATCCCGTCCGATCCGTCCGGCCAGGTGAAGCTCGGAACCTGTAGCCCGATACGCACGATCCACACTCCTCGTTGGTCTCGCTTTGACGGCGTTCGGGCTCCCGCCACGGCGTTCTCCTGGAGCCCCTCGCAAAATCAGTATACGGCGGCACGCACCGGGCGATCAATCCGCGCCCGCCCGGAGGTGCCTGGCGAGCCCGTCGAAGAGGCGTTCGACGTCTCTTTCGGTGTTGTAGAGGTGCGGCGCGACGCGCAGGTTGCGGCCCCGCACGCTGACGAAGACGTTCTCCTGTGCCAACCGGGCGGCGAGGTCCTTCGGGGCTTCGGGGCCGAGACCGAGCCCGATCATGTGCCCTACCCGCATGGGCGCGGGAACCACATCCATGCCGAGCTTCCCCGCCTCGTCTTCGATATGGGCCGTAAGCTCCCGAAGAGATACGGCGATGTTCTTCACGCCCCAGGCGAGGATCTGGCGCAGCGCCTCCACGGCCATCGGGAGGAGGACGAAGTTGCTCCGCTCGCCGACGTCGTAGCGCCTGGCGCCGGGTCCGTAGGCGTCCGTGTACTCGACCAGCCGCGCGAAGTCCTCGCTGCCCTCCCGCGAGATCCAGTTGTGCTCTACAGGCACACCCTCCCGATAGGCCTCGCCGACGTAAAGAAAACCGAGACTGTATGGCCCGAGCAGCCACTTGTAGGCGGCGGAGACCAGGAAGTCCGGGCGCACCTCCGACACGTCGAGCGGGTACGCCCCCAACGACTGGGTAGCATCGACTACCAGGGCCGCCCCGACCTCCCTGGCCCGCTCGCCGGTGCGGACCAGGTCAAGCACGGAACCGTCCGTCCAGTGGCAGTTCGGCACGGCCACGACCGCGGTCCGCTCGTTCACGTACTCCAGAACCGCGCTCGTCCAGTCGTGGTCGCGGGGCCTGAGCACGGTGACGACCTCTGCTCCCACGCGCTTCGCCAGCTCGCGCCAGGGGTAGACGTTCGAGGGGAACTGCTCTTCCAGGACCACGACGTTCTGCCTCGCCTTCAGGAGGACATTCGCCGTCGCGACAGCCATCCCGTAGCTTACCGAGGGGACTATCGCTATCCCTTCCGCCTCCCCGCCCACCACCCGAGCAAACAGCTTCCGGGCCGTCTCCGAGCCCTCGAAGAAGTCGCGCGGCGAGATCTCCCACGGCCGCGATTTCCGCGCGACGGCCTCCTCGCCGACCTCCCGTACCGACCGTAGCTGTGGAGACATGTACGCGCAGTTCAGGTAAGCGAGGTCGTCTGGGATCTCGAATAGTCCCCGCTCGGAGCCCGGTGCTAAAGTCACGTCTTCTCCCGGTTCATCGCCCCGCGAGCCTCCTCAGCAGCCTGGCCGTCGAGATCATTGCTCCGCCGAGCACCGCGGGTATCCCACCGCCCGGATGAACCGACGCCCCGACCCGCCACAGCCAGGGCCTCCGGCGGTCGGAGTAGGGGGGACTATGCAGCGGCCCGCTCCGCCACACCGGATGGACCGCCCCGTAGAGCGCCCCGCCCGCCGCGCCCCAACCGCTGAAGTACCGCGGGTGCAGAATAGCGTGTTCACCAAGATACTCGGGGATGGGGCGGGGGAGCCCGATCTCACGCCCCACCCGCTCCACCTCCCGCGCCACGAACGCATCGTCGAGACCGTAAGGGCGCCCGTTCGGCGGCGCCGTAAGAAGTAGCGCCAGCGTGCCCTTCGCGTTCGGGTACACCTCGCCCGGCCGGTAGTAGTTGACGAAGGCCATCGTCTCCTCCGGCTCCTCCCCGGCCTCCAGGCTGCGGTACAGCGCCGCCGGACGAGAGGGCAGCACGACCCCGTGCGTCGCGATGCCTCCGGGTAGCTCTTGTCGAAGCGTCGCGTAGACCGCCACCCCCGAGCAAGAGAGCTTTCCGGGCCGGGACTTCTTGCCGGATGAGAGCAAGCCTTCCAGGACGTCCGCGTCGAGCCCGCTCACGACCGCATCCGCCCGGTACTCCCCGCGCGCCGTCGTCACGAGGCCGCGGGAGATCTCCACCACCGGCTCCCCCGTCCTGAGCTTCGCTCCGCCTGCCCGTGCGAGCCTGGCTAAAGAGAGGACCATCTCGTAGACGCCTCCCTCCGGCGCCCACACCCCATCTTTCGCCATCACCGCCGGCATGCTCGCGTAGAGCGCCGGGGTCCGCGTAGGAGCTACCCCGGCGTTCAAAGTGTGAATGGCGATGACCTCCCTCAGGCCATCCGGGAGCCATTTCAGACCGTCGAGGTAGCCGCGCGTCGTGAGCTTCGCGCCGTAGACTTTTAGGAGCCTGCGCAGCGCGGGTAGCGTACTCCGGTCGAGCGGGTCGCTCACGAGGAGGCGCGTGACCTCCGGCCCGAGGCCGCCGTGGGTCTCGACGAACCGCTCCCACGCCGCGTGCCAGGGGTGCCCCTTCTCGACCGGCAGCGAGGAGACTTCTCCCCGGTAGTAGTACGTGCCGACCTCGGAAAGTCGTTTGAGCTCGAGCCCGGCTACCTCCCGCGCGGGCTCGCCGTCGCCCATCTCGTCCCAGCGCCGCAGGAGTTCCTCCCACACGCCGGGGAAGGTGACGAGCGAGGGGCCGGTATCCATCCGTTGTCCCGCGAGCACGACGCGCCGGCTCTTGCCGCCGAGATAGTCGTTCGCTTCCAGTAGCATGACCTCGTGCCCGGCGCGGCTCAACAGGGCCGCCGCGGCGAGCCCCCGATGCCACCGCCCACGACTACTATCCTCTTTCGCGGCGCGCTCACGGGTACGCTCCCAGGGAGATCGCCGCGACGAGCTGAACTCCCGCGACCGTCCCCGCCACGTACGGAAGGCGATGGAGTACTTGTAGAGCCGGCGCCCGGTCTCCGGTGTGGGCATCCGGTAGAGCGCGTACAGCAATCCTCCGGCGTAGACCGCGTTCACCAGCGCCACGAGCGGGCTCGCGAGCGCGAAGCAGACCGTCGCGACGAGCCACCACGCCCCACTCCAGAGGACCACGCCCGGGACGCCGAGCCGGACGGCCGTAGTCTTTATGCCCACGTTCCGGTCCTCGTCCACGTCCTGGACCGCGTCGAAGGTGTGTTTGGCTGCGCTCCAGGCCATCAGGCCCAGGGCCGCGGGCCAGAGGACCTCCTCTCCCAGCGCGAGCGGCACGAAGACGAGCGGGAAGGCGTAGGCCGCGTTGCTCAAAGAGTCGAGGTAGGGTCGCGCCTTGAAGCGTAAAGGCGGGGCCGAGTAGCCGACGAAGAGAACGGTGTAGAAGAGGAGCCAGAGAATGGCCCCGTACGGGAGGACGGAGAGGAAGTAGATCAGGAACGGCACGTTCGTCAGCAGGACGCCGCGCCAGATGGGAGCGACCTCTTCCGGCAGGATCCTGGCTCCTTCCAGGGTACCCTTGCGGGGGTTCTTGGCGTCGGTCTCCTGGTCGAAGACGTCGTTGACGCCGTAGATCAGGAGGTTGAACGGTAGCGTGAGCCACACCAGGAGCGGCAGAGCCTCCCACCGCCACAGGTCGCCCGCGAGCCACACCCCGACCACGGCGGGGCCGATGGTGTTGATCCAGAGCACCGGCCGCGAGATGTGAAAGAGCCGCCAGATCACAGGCCAAATATACCAGCCCCAAGAGCGGCGACTGAGATAGTATGTGTACGTGACCCCGCAACACTCGCGCCTCCCCCGACTCCTGCTCGCCGTGAGCGTCCTCTTCTTCGGCGCCGCCTACTTCACCGTCCGCTTCCCGGACACGCCCGGCGCGGGGATAGCTTCCTTCGTCTCCACCTTCCTCATAGCCCTGCCCTCGTTCGTTGCCCTGTGGCGCTATCTCGGCCCGAAAGGGGCGACCCTCTCCCTCCTGTCCCTGAGCGCCTTCGGCTACGCGATAGAGACGACCGGTGTGGTGACCGGCTTCCCGTACGGCCCCTTCTACTACGGCGACTCTTTAGGTCCAAAGGTCGCCGGACTCGTCCCGTACCTCTTGCCCCTCTCCTGGGTCCCGCTCGTCCTCGGCGCCGTCGCCGCGACCGCGCCGGAGGGCAAAGCCGTACCACTCCGGCGCCGCGTTCTCTGGGTCCTCTTTGCGGCGGTCCTCCTCACCCTCGGGGACGGCGCCCTGGACCCCGGCGCCGCTTCTCTGGGCTTCTGGGTGTGGCCGGAGGGCGGCCCGTACTATGGGGTCCCGATTAGCAACTACCTCGGCTGGCTCTTCTCCAGCACGCTCGCCGCCGCCATCCTCCTGGCCTTCGGGCGCCGAAGGTGGGGGAGCGTTTCGCCTCCGCCCGGGCTCCTCGACAGCGCCCTCATCGCCGTGGCTTTCTGGGCCGGGGTGGATCTCTTTTCGGGGCTCCTCTTCCCGGCGGCGCTCGGGGCCGCGCTCTTTTTCTACCTGCTCGGTCGCCGGGCACGGCTCGCATCTGTGAAGCCCGCGGTCGCGGCGGGGGATGGGGCACGGTATAAAGGGGTAGAAGACGGCGACGAACGGAGGACGAACACATGAAATGGGCGACGGCTATATCCCGGAAGACGGTCTTCGAGGACGCTATCCTCGAGTGTGCGGGAAGCGTCCGGGAGGCTTTAGGCCCCGGTCCCGTCACGCTCGCTCTGGCCTTCGTCACGCCGCACTTCGCGCAGTATTACGGAGGGTTGCACGAAGCTCTGACCAGGTCCCTCGGTCCCGGCACGCTACTCGGCTGCTCGGCCGGCGGCGTGATCGGGGGCGGCGAGGAGGTCGAGCAGCTCCCGGCCGTAACCCTCACCGCCGCGCGGCTCCCGGACGTTACGGTGCGCCCGTTCCACCTCGACGGAGCGCTTCCGGACCTGGACGGTCCGCCGGACTCGTGGGAGAGGCTTCTCGGCGTAGAGCGAGTCGAGGAACCGCAGTTCGTCCTGCTCGCGGACCCCTTTAGCGCCCGTCCGGAGACACTGCTCGCCGGCCTGGACTACGCCTTTCCGGGCTCGGCCAAGATCGGGGGCCTCGCCAGCGGCGCGACTTCGCCCGGCCTGAACGCCCTCTTTCTCGATGGTGAGGTCCACGACTCGGGCACCGTGGGCGTCGCCTTGAGCGGCGACGTGGTCGTGGACACCGTCGTGGCGCAGGGCTGCAGGCCCGTCGGGGGGCTGATGCAGGTCACGAGTTGCGCGGGGAACATGGTCTACGAGCTCGACGGGAGAGCGGCCTTCTCCGCCATAGAGGAGCTCTTCGAAGGCATGAACAAACGCGACCGGGAGCTCGCGGTAAGGTCCCTGTTCCTGGGCGTCGTCATGGACGAGTTTTTAGAGGAGCCTAAAGCCGGGGATTTCCTGATCCGGAACCTCGTCGGCATCGACCCAAAGGGCGGGGCCGTAGCCGTCGGCGAGTACCTCCAGGAGGGCATGCGCGTCCGCTTCCACCTCCGCGACGCCGAAGCCTCCGCCGGAGACCTCCACGCCGTGCTCGCCGGCTACGAGAGCAGCCTGCCCAAGACGGACGCCGTCTCCGGCGCCCTCCTGTTCTCTTGCTTGGGGCGCGGAGAACACCTCTACAAACAGCCCAACTTCGACACCGGCATCTTCAAGCAGCACCTCGGCGAGGTCCCCGTCGGCGGCTTTTTCTGCAACGGAGAGATAGGCCCCGTCGGCGGCGCGACCTTTCTGCACGGCTACACCTCCTCCTTCGGCCTCTTCAGGCCCCGGGAGCCGGGCGGCATCGAAGGCATCAGCGCCCCGCAAGAAGGCGAGCTGCGCGATCCCGAGCCCCACGAACCGGAGCCGCCAGAGGCGCCGCAAGAGCCCGAACGACGAGAGCCCGAGCCGTTAATGTAATTCGCTGTCGTGGGATGGCCATTGCTACGAGTCGGCGAGTAGCAGGCGGAACGGAAAGCCGCTAGGCGTACCAAGTACGCGAAAGTGGCGCTCGTAGGGTCTCGCAAGCCTTGCTAGACCTTGCACCAAAATCCGCGCGCGGCGTTGCACAAGCGTTGAACAAAAAGTCGGCGTCGCACAAAAACCCCCTTCTGGCGATTTGTTTACGGGGAAAAAATCGCCGGTTTTCTTTCTACGCAGAACAGCTAGTCACGGATCACGACGGCGGGCATAAAGAGAGCGGGGATTCCCCGCCCTACTAGGAAACCGCTCTTTGCACAAGACCTATGCGGTCTTTGTTTCCTCGTTCGTTGCTTCATCTAGCGGACGCCCGTAAATCTCTCGCTCTAGTTCAGCGCGCGCGCGCATGGTAGAATCACCGCCTCGATGAATGAATCTGGTAGCTGGTCAATCTGGTTAGGGGCAAGAGCAAGAGTTCTTTCATGCCTGTCGCTCCACGGCTTCCGCTACGGCCTTGCTTTCATCCGGCGTTGCACAAAAATTCGCGTCTGAAGAAATCCTTCAGGGCGGACGATCTCGCTCGGTCCGGCGCGCCCGCCAGAACGTCCCGCCAGCGCAAGAGCAGGAAAACTATTCCTATCAGCAGCGCCAGCCCAAGAGGACCCGCCCCTTCCGTTTCTATAGTATAACAAGCGTCCACTACCGCCTGTGCTCGATCAAGATTGCCCCCTCTTCTTCGGGAGCTTCGTTTTCTCTTCTTCTCGCCGCTTCTTCTCCCACCGCGCCTTAGCAGCTTTGCGGGATACCTGGAACCTTATGCACCTTGTCTAGCGGGCCGGTTCCAGGCTTATGGTCAGCCCCTCTCCCTGCAGGAGTTCCTTGTAGAGTTCGGCCAGCTCTTTGTGGCACCGCTTGACTACTGCCTTGCTGGTTGAGTGAGCCGTGTACATGATCGTCGTCGCCTTCTTGATGCTCATACCCGGAATGGTTTTCTTGAGTATCAGCACTACTCTAGTCATCGAGTTATCCCAGTCGTTGTGCAAGACGACGTTCCATGTAGGCTCGGTCCGATCTTTGTTCTTGACCCGCGTTTCCTGTTCCCTCTTGGGTATCGTGGCATTCATACCCTGAGATCATAAGGCGCAGCCGAATCCGGGTCAACGGTTGACCGGGTGTTGCACACGAAAAGTATCCAGGGTTTAGCACCGGGCCAGCAGGACCCGAATGGGGGATTGCCGGGCTCTAACCCCCGTACTCCATCGGGGTGTCGAGGTCGGTGAGTATGTCGGCGGGGCGCTTGAGGCTGGCGGCGGCGACCTCGCCGAGGTAGATGGTGTGGTCGCCGGCCTCCATCGAGCCCACGACCCGGCACTCCAGGTGGGCGAAAGCTTCCTCGAAGAGCGGGGCGCCGGTCGCCTCGCCGGGCGTGTAGGGGGAGCCGCCAACCGTGCCGTCCTCGTGCGTCAGGGCTTCGGTGAACTTGCGGGCGAGGTCTTCCTGGGAGGTGTCGAGGAAGTTCAGGGAGAAGACGCCGCCGCTCTCGACCAGGTCGTGGGTGTGCTGGTCCTTCTTGACGGCCAGTATCACCTGCTGCGGCTCGAACGAGACCTGGGAGACCCAGCAGGTAGTGAAGCCGTTCGCCTCGCCGTTCGCCCCGATCACCCCCGTTATGTAGAACCCATAGGGGATGGTCTTCAGGACCTCGCTCCGTATCTGATCCTCCACGCAAAGCTCCTTTGTCCTGCTTCGATGAGCCCCGAGTGTACAGGAAAATGATTCTGGTTGTATGATGCATTTTGATATTTCTAGGCCAAATAGATTACGGAGGTTGGGATGGCGAGTGAGCGGGTCGGGACGCACGAGGCGAAGACGCGCCTTTCGGAGTACGTCAACCGGGTCCATTATGGGGGGAGAGGAGCGTGATCTAACGCCACGGCAAGCCGGTCGCGGTGTTGGTCAGTATGGAGGATCTGGCCCGTCTGGAAGAATCTTCGTCCAAGAGCGTCGAGGAGAGGTACTGCGAGGCTTTGGAGAAGGCCGGCATCGAGGTGACTTACCCGGACCCTGGTAAGTGGGTTTCGAGGAAACGCCGTTTGATCGAAGTCCAGGACAAGCCCCTGTCAGAGCAGAAAATCGAAGGCCGGCGCTGAGCGAGGTCGGATGGCCGTCTACTATCGAGCTTTACCTTAGCCGCATCGGCACGGTGGAGGTGGCCTCCGCCCTTTCGCGGAGAACGACGCTCGAAGGGACGCAACCCGGGGAAGTCCCCTCAGCAATGAAGCGGTTACATGAGGACGTCCAGGGCCTTTATCGGATCAGCGAGTTCAGTATCGCGATGGCGGAACAGGCTATCGAAGTCGCCGAACGCTATCGCCTGCGAGCCTACGACTGTCTGCAACTCGCGGCCGCTCTGCTGCTCCAGGAGCAACGCGCGTCCTTCGAGCTTGCGTCCCTCGTTCTCGTATCCTCCGATGCCGAATCGAACGTCGCGGCCAGGAGCGAAAGGCTAAATATCGAAGACCCGGTGGGATAAAGCCGTCAGCCTTCGGCCGTCACTGACGTTCGGGAGCGATCGACCCGCGACACTTATAGTTGGTTGTGCAGGTCACTCGAAATGAGGGGTTGTCCGGCGAAGAGCAAAAAGCTGAAAGCTGGCGTCATAAACGCCCCGAACGCACGATGCCGATGAGGAGGGCGAGGCCGAGGAGGGCGGCGATTACGAAGCCCAGGAGGCCGAAGATGCTCACCCCCAGAAAGCGCGCGCCGCTCTCGCCGAAGATGCCCAGGAGCGACGAGCCTATGATGAGGGCGGCTATAAGGAGGGCGAAGACCAGCCGGTTGGCGAGGATGTCGACCTTGGAGATGAGTTCGTCCAGCCCCCGGTGCCTGAAGACCACCTCGACCTCGCCGTCCTTCAACTCGTTGAGGAGGTTGTGGATCTGGCGCGGATACTCGGCGTACGTGTCGCCTTGCGCGAGCCTCCTCGCGGTGCGCGCCGCCACGTAGCGCGGGTCGCGGAACCGCGAGACGAGTTCCCCGGCCGCCTCCACCGCGCCCTTCGTCGCGGTCTCCGTCGCGTTCTGCTCGTCAGAGGCTCCAACCCTCCCCAACTTCTCGGCCTCAACCAGCGAGCCGAGCAAGTGGGCGATCTCCCCGGGCAGCACGGCGCCTCCTCGCCGGGCCGCTTCGAGACCGCGAGCCCGGATCTCCGCCAGAGAATGCTCGCTCCACAGCGGGCCGCCGAGAGAACCGAGAACGTCGCGCAGCTCACGTTGGAGCACGCGGGCGTCGCGGGGGACCATACATCCGGCGAGCGGCAGGGCCCGCACGACGCCATCCACGTCCCCGCGCCGCACCGCGGCCAGGACCTCCGCCACCCCCCGCAGCCTCTCCTGGTCCAGGGCGGACGCCTCCGTGGGGTCGGCCAGCCATACCTCCCCGTCTCCCAGCACGAACCGCTCCGGCGCGAGGTCGGCGAAGAAGATCCCCTCCAGAATAGTCAGCCGCGCCAGCGCCTCCGACGCCTCCCGGTACCCCTGCGCCCCGAGCAACTCGACCTCCGCGGGAGCCTCGAACGTCACGCACCGCCCCGTCGAGTAGCGCCGGTACACCTCCGGGACCCGCAAAGAGAACCCGTCCACCTCCCTCAAGCGCCGCGCGGTCTGGGCGGCGAAGAACATGTCCCTGCGCTGGGCGACGTACGC
Organism: Rubrobacteraceae bacterium; assembly: GCA_030448125.1. Lineage (GTDB taxonomy): Bacteria > Actinomycetota > Rubrobacteria > Rubrobacterales > Rubrobacteraceae > Rubrobacter_F. The sequence goes on from JAUJNO010000002.1 coordinate 73,009, forward strand.
GGCGAACTCCCCGACGGCCGTCACCGGATCCAGCGGCAGCCCCTCGCCGCCCCTACGTCTCACCCTCCGGTGCATCACGTCCGCGACCGGCCGCATCGCCAGCAAGTCCCTGCGCACCCCCGAACGCCGCATCACCACGAGCGCCGGGCGCTCCCCCGGAAGCACCGCCCGGTGCGCCTGCGTGAGCACCCCCACTCGCGCCGGCGCCTCCCTGAACTCCACGAACAGCCGCTCCAGCGTATTCTCGAGCTCCCTCTCCACAAGCGCCCGCACCTCCGCGAAAGGCACCGGCGCTACCGGTACCGCCGCTCGCGCCAGCTCCGCCGTCACGTCCGGCGGCAGGACGTCGCCCCGGGCCGAGAGCACGCGCCCGAGCTCCACGAACGTCGGTCCCAACTCCTCCAGAGCGAGGCGCAGCCGCGTCCCGACCCTGCCCACGTCCCGCCCGCGGCGCCCCAGAAGGAACCCGCGGCCGAAGACGTAGCCGAACCCATAGCGCGCCCCTACCTGGGCGATCCTGGCCGCGCGCCTGGCCGGTCCCTCCGGAAGCCCCCGCGTAACGTTCTCCATCTCCACGCAAAAAGCATAGCAGCTATCGGCGGTTGGCCATCTGGTCTTCGCAAAAACTGCTTCTCGGCGGTTTAAGGAGCAAAGAGCAGGCGCCCCGGAGGGGACGCCAGGCTAGGGCTGCTCTTGCACCCGGCCGTCGTTGGTGTTGAACGTATAGGTCGTATCGTCGTCGTCGTGCCTGGCGGTTGCCGCCCACTCCGTGGCGCTGTTGGTAGTGACGGCGCTGGATACGCGGTCGGTCTGGTTCCAGCCGTAGGTGGCCACGAGGGCGGCCTCCGTGCAGTTGGCGTACGATCCGTTGTTGTCGGCGGCGCAAGTGGTGGCGGCAGAGGCCCCGTTCCTAAGGTCGCTCTGCGCCGCTGCTTCCCGGGCACTCTCTCGTTGGTTGAGGAAAACCGGGATGGCGATGGCGGCGAGGATGCCGATTATGATCACGACGACCAGGAGCTCTATGAGTGTGAAGCCCTTCTCATCCTCCTGTGCTTTCTTCAGCCCGCGGGCGAAACGATACAGCATGGTGTTCTCCTTTCCCTTTCCTTGCTGCCCATTGTACTTTCTGTCGTACTCTCGTACCTCCCGTTTCCTTTCGAGCTGGTCTTCCTTTCACGGTTCTTCCCAAAGTCTTCCTTCGGCGCCTACGCAGGCCCCGCCGTCTCCGGCTTACCGGAGGACCGTGCGGGCGTAGACGCGCTTACTGCGGCTCTTGGTCGTCGCGGCGGAAACCCATCATTTTCAACGGAAGTACCGGCGCGTCGGCGACCATCGCCGCACACTGGGACGAGGGTGCAGACTGCTAGAATAGGTCACCGGCGGTCAACGAAAGGGGAGTCTTGTGAAGTACGTTCACACCTGCTACCGGGTTCTCGACCTCGACAGGAGCATTGACTTCTACACCAACAAGCTCGGCCTCGAACTCGCTCGCAAGAGCCCCGTGGGTTCTGATGCCACGAACGCATTCCTAGCCGTCCCCGGCGACCCCGAACCACGCCTCGAGCTCACCCTTAACCACGACCGCGAAGAGCCCTACGCTTTGGGCGAAGGCTACAGTCACGTTGCCTTTGCCGTCGAAGACCTCGACGCCCTCGCCGAGAGATTGGAGAAAGCCGGCGGCGTGGACTTCGAGAGCAAGCCGCACGCCATGAGTAGCGGCACGCGCATTTTCTTCGTCAAGGATCCCGACGGCTACCGCATAGAGTACATCGAGCGCAAGTAGGAGTCGCCGAAGGCGAGCGCGTCAAAGTCCTGACATCGCTGATCCGAAACGGTTTCGTCGGGGCGGACGTCCTTATCTACGGCCTCGAAGAATACGAGAAGGGCAGCGAAGAAGCCGAGAGGGATGGGACGATCCTCTACGGACGGCATGGCCGAGGACACAAAAGCTCGGAGAAGTTTGGCCTCCGCTGTTCGCCCTCACCTGGTTGTGGACGACTGCTAGGCACGTTTTGGTAGACGTTCTCTAAAGCGCAGCACGCGAAATGGCTAAAGACTTTCTGTTAACGAGCCAGTAGTATGGGACGATGAGCTTATTGTGGCAAAGATCGAACGGCTTCTGGAAGCATGAGCGGGGCTTCACTCTACCCGAGCTTATGACGACCATCGCCATTCTGGGCATCCTTATCGCCATCGCCATAATTATCTGGCTCGGTATACTCGAGCGTCGTCGGGTAGATGCCGCCGCTAACCAACTCGCCGCGGATATGCGGTTGGCGCACACCAGCGCGACCAACCAGCTGACGGACTGGCGGGTAGTGCTCTATCCGAACAAGGCCGACGAGGACGACGGCGCGGATTATTACCTGGTCAAGCTCGCACAACCCCACGATGATGCTAGCCGCATACCGAGCACACCAGCGGTAGATCCAAACACTCCTCCCATCGCGCGTACCCTGCCCGCCAACGTCAAAATCATGGATCAGACATACGCATTGGGAGCAACTTCGGCGGGCGCACCTATAGTAGATGTCGGGGGCTCTCCTTACTACCTGGACCTGAATAGGATCGTGGGAACTTCCGGTGATTTTCGCACCGTCGAGTTCAATTCCGACGGCACCGCCGTAGGTTACAACAGTCCGAGCGGGACCGCCAGGGTTACGATCGACGACGACCCGCAGCGCCAGGTTCGGTACGTCTCCGCTACTTCGAGAGTCAAGATTGTTCCTTAAGGTTCTGAGAACCGAATCCGGCTACTCGTTGTTGGAGGTGATGGTGGCCATTTTGCTTCTGGCCGTAGCCATCATTCCGATGGTCGGCATGTTCGACGCGGGCCTCAGGGCAGCCACACAGGGCAGCGATTACGACAAGGCCCGGGCGCTGGCCAACAAGCAGCTGGAGACGGCGAAGAACCTTCCTTACCAAGACGCACGGGACAGTTTCCCGGTGGACTCTTCCACTCCGGATGCCGCTACGGGAGTCTACGAATCTTCGGATCAGAACGATGCGGACTTCCCTGATTTTACGTACAGGGTACGCAAAGCCTACGTTAGGCTGGGAACAACGGATATTGTCGAGGACGCGAGCGCCCGGACTATGATGAGGGTGACCGTTACCGTGAATTGGGGCAGCGGCAAATCGTACAGTACGACCGGCTTGGTCTCGAAATGAACGTCAAGGTCAAACGGTTGTTGCACGAGGAGGGCGGCTTCACCCTCTCCGAATTGCTGGTCACCGTCATGATCATGACTACGGTACTCTTCGCGCTGTACAGCATCTTCGACATGAGCATAAGGGTCTTCAGCTTCGGCAATGACAAGGTCGAAGCCGTCGAGAACGCCAGATTGGGCCTGGAGAAGGTGGAGCGGGAGCTGAGGGACGCTTATCCGTACGACAAAGCAGGCGGTGACACCAAGCTCTTCGCCGCCTGGACTCCCACCAAGGTCACTTTCGGGAACGAATTGACCGGAGATCGGAAGGTTCGGTGTCCTTCTCCGCCTCCTAACCCACCGCCGCAGTGTGAGGTCGTGAGCTACGACGTATACAGGCCCAGTGGTGGCTCCACTTACGCGCTGGGGAGGGCCAACTCGAGCGGCGGCGTCCGCCAGTCCGTGGCCGAGTACGTTAAATACGCCAACAGCACGGATACCGGACTGAGCTTCGAGTATTACGCCAGGGACGGAAGCGAGATAAATCCCTCCAGGCCCGCTCCCTATACCGAGGCCGACATAGCCAGAGTGCGGATTGAGCTAGACATAGAGGTAGACCGCGGAGCCTTGAGCCGCAGAACCCAGACACTTACGACCGACGTGGCCCTGAGGAATCGGGGCAGTTAGCGTGTTACGGAGACTCGTAAAGGAAGAATCGGGTGTCGCGTTGGGGTTGGCCATCATAATGATCGTGCTCATCGGGGTGATGGGGGCAGGGCTCCTGGTCTTCGTGCGGAACGACCTCGAGGCCGTGGTGGAGGTCAATCAGGGGCAGAAGGCCTTCAACCTCGCCGACGCCGGGATACAAGTCGCCAGAAGAGAACTGCTCTCGCAGCCCGCTGCCAACTTCTACGACGGCGACGGCGCCGATAACTCCGGGTGGGCTTACACCAGGCAAAGCGGCGCGCCGATCAAGACCTTAAACCTCGAAGAAGGCACGGTAACGGTAACGATCCAATACCTTCTCCCCTCGACGTCCAGACAAGTGGGGCAGGCGGATCACGCGCCGGAGCTTCTCCCTGATGGCCAGACCGATTACCCCGACGGCAGAGATTATTTCAAGATAACCTCGGAGGGACAGGCCGGGGAAGCCCGACGCAAAGTAGAGGCTATCTACTACACCGCCGATCTCGACATGCCCAAGGGATACTACACCCCAGGAAACATAGAACTCCAGGGTACAGCGGATGTAAACGACGTAAGCCTCTTTGCCGAGAGTGACGTTACACTTGCCGGCAGCGCCAGCGTGCGGGGCACGGACCGGGCTTACGGTGATTGGTACAACCCTCCTTTCAACGACAAACGCCGGGCGAGTACGTCGGCGGGAATCGGCGCGGGAGAACAAATCGACGGAGACTCTACGTCGGACCTGGGCACGCGAGATTTCGATGCGAATACTTTCCCCCGGCTCGTGCTGAAAGATCCTCCAGACAATCCTAATCAGGGTAATAACGAGATATCTTTTCCCTTTGATTATCGGAGCCAGCCGGACATGGACTATTTGCGCGACGAAGCCATAAAGCAGGAAGAGGAGACGGGCCAGGATAACTACCGCCAGGTTTCCGGCGGCCAGCAACGCTTGCGTTCCTGGCCGGAGGACTCCACAGATAGAACGGTGGTGTTCGTAGAGTACACCGGCGACGGAAACAATGAGGTGGTTTGGGAAGTGCCCGGCGCCTGTACCGACGACCCTCCAAAGAGAGGAACACTGGTGATAAGCAACGGTAACTTCGAGATGGAACAGAACCAGGCGCTCTTCAGCGGCATCGTGGTAGTAAGGGGCGGCAGTTACGAAGAGGGTTCTTCCACGGATGCTGGAGAAGGATCGTGTATTGAAGGGTACGTCAACGCGACGGGAACAATCACCATAGCCGGCAAGGTGCAGTCGTCTACACCAGCGAGCGAAGACGACCGTCCCGGCTTTTTCGACGTGAAGCTATGGAGCTGGCGGGAGCTATACGAGTAAGGTTACAGACGCTTCGCTTACGATCCTGGCGTCAGCCGGGGTTACCCTTTTTCGAAGCCGTCCGCTTCGATGAGACCCTCTCGGATGGCGTAGAGGACGGCCTGGGTCCGGTCGTAGACGTGCAGCTTCTTGTAGATGTTGGAGACGTGGTTGCGGACGGTCTTCTCTGAGATGTCGAGGTCGCGGGCTATCTGCTTGTTGCCCAGGCCGCGAGCAAAGGCGGTTATGACCTCCAGCTCGCGATTGGTGAGGGTGGGAGGGGAGGGCTCCTCTTCTTGGTCGACCTCCTCGAAGGCGAGGAGCATCTTGCGGGCGATCTCGGGGGCCATGATGGTGTCGCCAGCGTGCACGGTCCTTATGGCCCTGGAGAGGTCCTCGGGAGTGCAGTCTTTCAGGAGGTAGCCGGTGGCGCCGGCTTTTATGCCCTGGAAGACGTGAACGTCGTCGGCGTGTATGGTGAGGATGAGGATCTTCGCGTTGGGGAGGAGGTCCCGGATCTTGCCGGTCGCCGTAACGCCGTCCATGACGGGCATGTTGATGTCCATGAGGATGACGTCCGGACGCAGCTCCGCGCACATCTTGACGCCGCTCTCCCCGTCGTGGGCCACGCTGACCACCTCCATCCCCTCCTGCGCCCCAACGATCCGCCCGAGACCGTCCGTAAAGAGAGGTTGATCGTCTACTATGGCAACCCGGATCACCGTCTGTACCCCCGCCGCTTTTGTGCAACCTTCCCGTTACCGCGGAACTTTACCATTGTTAGCTGTCAGCCGTCAGCAGCGGAGCCCGTCGCGGCTACACGAACACAAACCGATCCGTTCCTCGGCTCTGCTCGAACGGGGCACCGCGGCGTTCGTCCTATATCGGCCCGATGCACGGAGCCGTCGGTATCAAGGGTCTTACCGACGGCCGAGAGTTGAAAGCTCTAGTAAAACTTCAGCTCGATGCGGTAGCCGTCGGGATCCCTGACGTACAGGGCCGGTCCCTCGCCACGGGCTCCGGTAATGCTCTCGAACCGCTTCTCGACCTCGACGCCCGCCTTCCGAAGATGCTCCGCCAAGTCGTCCGGCTCCGCGTCCTCCACCACGAGCGCCAGGTGATCATAGCCCCCGGTGGACGCGCGCTCGAACTCCGGGTCCGGGATCAGGTGCAAAACGAAGTCCTCCGTTACCCGCAGGGAGACGATGGGATGCTCACCGCGACGGTACTCTTCGAGACCGAGTGGCTCCAGACCCAGGACATCCCGGTAGAAGCCCAACGAAGCTTCGAGGTCCTTTACCCGGAAGTTGGTGTGGTCCGCGTCGGCTACCTTCAAACTCCGTCCCCCGGTTTAGCTGATGGCTGAAAGCTGACGGCTGATGGCTTTAATCCTTGTGGGCCGCCTCCGCCGCTCCCTCGCCGAAGACCAGTCCCTCTTCGGGGGTCGATCCTTTCGGGCGGGAGACGCCTGCCTCGGCGAGGCGCTTGTCCTGCTGGTAGCGGCGGATGGCGGCCTTGAGGGTGCCGAGTCCTAGGGTGGCGCACTTGGGGCGGCTCGCCACGATCTGGCGCCCGAGCTGGTCGATCATCTCGTTGTAGTCGAACTCCAGGACCTCGTCCATCGTGAGGTCGCCCTCGACGACCTGCTCCAACAACATACTCGACGCCGCCATGCTGATGGTGCAACCCTCGCCCTCGTAGGAGACTTCGCCTATGTGCTCGTGGTCCTCGGCACCCTTTAGGTAGACCGTCACCACGTCTCCGCAGCCCGGATTTCCCCCGGGCATCGCCACGTCCGCGTCCTCCAACGCGCCCCGGTGACGCGGCTTCTGGTAGTGGTCCAGGAGTATCTGTATCTGTAGCTGCCTGTCCAACGCCTTACCTCTCCTCGGGAGCGCGCACCACGTTACCCCACTCCGCCCGCAACCCGTCGTAGTCCCTCACGCCTGCGCTCCCTCTACATAAAACTTGCCGACCAATACGGCTTCGATTGTACCGTACGGACGTAGGTTCGCGGGAGAGATCGGAGCGCACCGTGCCGGTGATGGAGAAGCAGGAGGCGTCGCCGTGATCTCCCGAAACGGGGCGGGCGAAGCTCGAAACTCGTCTACGGCAGTAAATCTCCTCAAAAGACCGTCCCCAATAATTGCTACAGCTTGATACAATACCCTTATGAAGGTAGGCATAGTCGGGCTGCCGAACGTCGGCAAGTCAACGGTTTTCAACAGCCTTACGCAGGCGGGGGCGGAGGCCCAGAATTACCCGTTCACCACCATAGACCCGAACCTCGGGGTCGCGGTGGTGCCGGACGGGCGGTTGGACGCGCTGGCCGGGGTGATGCGGAGCAAGCGGGTCGTACCAACGGCGGTGGACTTCGTGGATATCGCGGGGCTGGTGCGGGGGGCGAGCAGGGGCGAGGGGCTGGGGAACCAGTTCCTCGGCAACATCCGCGAGTGCGAGGCCATAGCGCACGTCGTGCGCTGCTTCGAGGACGAGAACGTGGTGCACGTCCACGGGGGTATAGATCCCGCGGGCGACGTGGAGACCATAAACACCGAGCTCTTACTCGCGGACCTGGCGACCGTCGAGAGGCGACTGGAACGGACGAGCCGGGCCGCCAAGAGCGGCGACGCGAAGCTGAAAGTCGAGGCCGCGGAGCTGGAGAAGCTCCGGGACCACCTCTCGGACGGCAACCCGGCCCGGACCTACCCGCCTTCCGAGGCGCTGCTCGAGGTCTTGCGCGATTTGATCTCCGCGAAGCCCACCCTCTACGTAGCGAACGTGGACGAGGAATCAGTCGCCGAGGGCAGCCGCTACAGCGCCGAGATCGAGAAGCTCGCAGCCCGCGAGGGGGCCGAGTCGGTCCGGCTCTCCGCGAAGCTGGAGGCAGAAGTCGTGGAGCTGCCGGAGACGGAGGCGCGGGAGTACCTGGCTATGCTCGGCATCGAATCCACGGGCTTCGAGGAGTTCGTCCGGGCGGCCTACGCGCTGCTCGGACTCATCACCTTCTTCACCGCCAGCGAGAAGGAGAGCCGGGCCTGGACCGTGCGCAAAGGCTCGACGGCTCGCCACGCCGCGGGACGGATCCACTCCGACATGGAGCGCGGCTTCATCGCCGCCGAAGTCGGCAACTGGGAGGACATCGTCGGGGCCGGCTCCTGGGCAAAGGCCCGCGAAACGGCAAAGGTCCGCCTCGAAGGCCGCGACTACATCGTCGAGGACGGTGATACCCTGATCGTCCGCTTCAACGTCTGACCTAACACTAGATATAGTGTAAATATGAACCTCAACCACAAGGTTATGTTGTTTGTCCGGCCCGAAAAACCGCTACGCGAGAGCCGTTTGGCGCTCGTCACCACCGGTGGCGTACATTTGCCCGAGCAGCCGCGCTTCGACATAGACGACCCTTCGGGCGACTGCTCCTACCGTGAGATCCCCACGGACACCTACGCACTCACCTGGACCCACGCGTACTATGCCCCCGACCACGGCACCGACCTCGACTCCGTCTTCCCCCTGTGGACACTGCGGGGGCTCGCTAACGAGGGGGTAGTGGGGGAGTTGGGGCCTCGGCACTTCTCCTTTATGGGGGCCATACATGACCCCGGCCCACTGGTCGAGAGGACCGCCCCAGAGGTGGCGGAGAAGCTTGTCGAGGACGGGGTGGACGCCGTGTTGCTCACGCCTTCGTGACCCTTGTGCCACCGGTCCGTGGGGCTGGTAAGCAGGGCCATCGAGGAGAGAGGTATACCGACGGTCACGCTCGCGATGGAGCGGGGGGTCGCGGCGCCGCGGGTGGCCTTCGTGCCGTTCCCGTACAACTTCCCGATGGGGGAGCCGAACGAGAGGGGGCGGCACCGGGAGGTCGCGCTCGCGGCGCTCGCGCTGCTCCACGAGATGGGCGAGCCCGGCGAGGTCGAGTTGCCATTCCGCTGGAGGGGATAGTTGTTGGTTTTCAGTTCTCAGTGGTCAGTTCTCAATGAAGGCCGTGGTTGGTGATACCTATCCGCGCGGGAGCACTCCCGCGCGGATAGGTACGAGCTTTTACCCGGTCGGGGGCGTCCGCGCCGGGTGGCTGTAAGCAACCAGCTGAAAACCGACCACTGACTACTGCCGCGGCGGTATAATGCGGTTACGTAATCCTGGTGTGAAGGTGAGAGAACGTGGCGTTCTTATTGGTTTTGTTTGTGGCGTTTGTTTTCGTGGCGTTCCTGTTTCTGCTCCCGATCCTGTACTCGTTACAGGCGGTGGGGAGCCTGTTCGTGTACCCGCGGCAGCTCAAGAACATGTTCGGGAACAGGATCCTGCGCAGGAACCACGCCCTGGAGCACGCGACCATCGTGGTGATGATGGAGAGGGAGCCGGGCCGCAGGTTCAACGGCTTCTCGACCGACGACGGCTTCTTCGTGCAGGGCGTCCGCTCGACGGAAGAGGTGGACGGGGCCGCCCGCGAGGCTCTGCGTCGTTTGCTCGCCGGGGAGAAGAGGCTCGCCGTGCATCGCAACTGCGGCACCACCATTGTCGCGGCGAATATGCTCGCCGCCGTATTCTTTCTCGGCGCCCTCGGCGTGGGGCTATACCTGGGCTGGAACATGTACCTCCTGATCCTGGGCGGCATAGTCCTCTCGCTCTTGTTGCGGGTGCCGTTGAGCCTCTTTCTGCAGCGCTTCGTGACCACGGACGCGGACCTCTCGAACGCCGAGGTCGGCTGGGTCGAGCCCGCCCGGCCACAGGACATGAGGGCCGGTATTTTGGGCGTGTTGCTCGCCGCTTCGAGCGTGCAGGTGCGCGTCTTTCACACCGACCCCGACGCCGTGGAGATCCTGCGCGGCGACGGGGCGGTGGTCAAGTAGTAGTGGGCTACGAGAGACGCGGCCGGGTCCGGGCGCCGGAGTTGATCGGGCGCGGCGGCTGGATCAACGCGAAGCACGACCTCTCTCTTGACTCCCTGAAGGGCAAGGTCGTTCTCCTGGACTTCTGGACGTTCTGCTGCATCAACTGCCTCCACGTCCTCGACGAGCTACGGTCCCTCGAAGAGCGCTTCGGGGACGACCTCGTCGTGATAGGCGTCCACTCACCCAAGTTCGAGCACGAGCGCGACCACGAGGCCCTCGTGCGCGCCGTCGCCCGCTACGACGTCCGGCACCTCGTCCTCGACGACCCGGATCGCGCCACCTGGGACCAGTATGGCGTCCTCGCCTGGCCCACCCTCGTGCTCGTGGACCCGGCGGGATACGCCGTCGCGGCCGTCTCCGGCGAAGGCAACGCCGCTGCGCTCGAAAAGGTCATCGCCACGATGATCGAAGAACACCGCGCCGCCGGCACCCTCAACGAAACACCGATCGAGATGTTCTCACCCGCCGTCGACAGCGGCCCCCTGCGCTTCCCCGGCAAGGTCGCGACCGGCCCCGATGGCCTCCTCGCCGTCGCCGACTCCGGGCACAACCGTGTGGTGGTCACGCGCGCGAACGAAGCCGGCGCTGGGGCCGACGTCCTGGCTGTCGCGGGGACGGGGGCGCGGGGCGCGAAGGACGGCGGCTTCGCCGGGGCCGAGTTTGTCGACCCGCAGGGGCTGCTCTTCCTCGACGCGCGGACGCTCCTCGTCGCGGACACGGGGAATCACCGGATCCGCAGACTCGACCTCGCAAGCGAGACCGTCGAGACGGTCGCCGGCACGGGCGCCCGGGCGCGATCGGGGGCTACCGGCGGGTCTGCTAAGGAGACGGCGCTCAACTCGCCGTGGGACCTCGAGCTCTGGGACGGCATGGTGGTGGTCGCGATGGCCGGCCCGCACCAGCTATGGGCTCTGGACCTCGAGAAGGAGGACATCGGCGTGCTCGCCGGGAGCGGGATGGAGAACCTCGCCGACGGTCCCGTGCAGATGGCGGCGATGGCCCAACCGAGCGGCCTCTCCTCCGACGGCGGCAGGCTCTGGGTCGTAGACTCGGAGACCTCTTCCCTGCGCTACCTGGACCGCTCGGGGCGCATCTTCACGGCCGTTGGCACCGGCCTCTTCGACTTCGGCTACAGGGACGGCCCCGCCGACGACGCCCTCTTCCAGCATCCGCTGGATGTCGTCACGACGCCCGACGGTCCCGTGATCTGCGACACCTACAACTCGGCCCTCCGGCGCTACGATCCGTGGAGGGGCGAGCTAACCACCCTCGCCCGCGAGGACTTGAGCGAGCCCTCCGGCGCGGCGCTTCTCGGCGGGGCTCTCCTCGTCGCCGACACCAACAACCACCGGCTCGTATACGTCGAAGCGGGCGAAGCCGGTGGCGAGGTACGACCGTTCGAGATCCGGGGTCTCTCGCCCCCGGCGCCGATTCAAGCTGGTGAACCTGACACCGTCGAGATCGGGCCGGTCGAGCTGGCGGGCGAGGTGGAGCTGAGCGCCACGCTCCCCATCCCCGAGGGCCGGAAGCTCGACCCCTCTCTCGGCCCGCCGGTCCAGCTCTCCGTTCGGTCGGACGAACTGTTCCCCGGCGAGGACGGCGGCCTTCTCCTCACGGGCGATGAGCTCCCCGCCCGGACGCGGCTTGTTCTGGGTGGCGTCGAGGGAAGCCTGGACATCCTGCTGCGTGTCGGGACCTGCGAGGAGGGGCCGGGCGCTGTCTGCAACCTCGACGAGCGTCGCTGGCGCGTGACGGTGCGGCGCGACGAGGAGGGCTCCCCGCGGCTAAATCTGGGGCTCGGCGGCTAGACCTCTCGCGGGGTGCCGCCCGAGCGGGCGGACTCCAGTACGGCCTCCACGGTGCGGACGTTGCCGAGTATCTCGTCCGGGCCGACGGCGGGCTCCCTTCCCTCCCGGATCGCCGCAGCGAACTCTTCGAGCTCCAGACGGTACGGGTCGCTCTCCCCGAAATGCTCCGTGTTCGTCTCGTCGCCGCGAATGATCTCCATCTTCCCGCCCGCCTTGTCTGGCCGGAACGGGGCGTTCAGGGTGACGCGTCCGTCGGTACCCGCGATCTCCAGCCGCTCCCGCCGGGCGGAGGAGATACTGCAGGAGACAAACCCGAGCCCCCCGTCGAACTCCAGAGCTCCCGCGAGGTCCCGGTCCGCCCCGTCCCCGGCGAACCGCCCGAAGGCCGTCGCCCGCCGGGGCTCGGCGCCGAAAGCGAGCCGCAACCCACTCACGCAGTAGCAGCCCACGTCGCCTAAAGAGCCGCCGCCCAGAGAGCCCACGCCCCGCACGTCCTCCGGATCGTCGAGGCGGTGGCCGAACTCCGCGACCACCTGTCGCACCTCGCCCACGACGCCCTCCCGGAGCAGCTCCGCGAGGCGCACCGTCTGCGGATGGAACCTGTACATAAAGCCCTCCATCAGCGCGAGGCTCGTGTTTCTCGCGGCCTCGACGGCCCTTTCGGCCCCTTCGGTATCCATGGAGAACGGTTTCTCGCAGAGGACGTGCTTGCCCGCTTCGAGGGCCTTGAGCGTCCATTCGAGGTGCATCGAGTTCGGCAGGGGGACGTAGACCGCCTCGACGTCAGCGCCATCGAGGAGGGCGTCCTCGAAGAGCTCGGCCTCCGCCGCCTCGCGCACCGTGCGGGACTTCTCGAGGTGGCGAGGACCTCGACCATATCGGTCGAGAATCGAATGCCGCCGACGGCGATACGGGCGGCCCCGGGCGTTTGTCCTGCATGTTGACTCCTCTCGTCGTCCTCCCGCGCGCGGACAGGGCGGGTTTTAGCTTGGGCGGGCGCACCTCGCCGCCCTTTTTGCGGGATGCGTAGGCGCACAGTAGCAGCATAGCCCCGGAGCACCGTCGACCGCATCAGTAAGTAGAACACCAACCAAAAGAACGAGGAGATGAACAAGGTCGGCAGGAAGAGGGGCAAAAATCCCCATCGGCCCAGGACCTGTCCCCCGAAAGACGCTACGCCGAGGAGCAGGACGCCGACTCCCAGGAGCGCTCCCGCAAAATCGGCGGCATCCTCGGGGAAGATGACCCAGGGGTTCCTGACGAGCCCATCCGTGTCAGTAGCTGGTACACGACGACGTAGAGGATGGCGAATACGATGAAGGAGAGGGAGGCAAACACGTCGTGCGAAGGTTCCTCCTGAGAACGCGGGCGTCGGGAACGCGGGCGTCTCCGGCGGGATCAATGCTCACGAACGCCGCTGTCGAGATCCCTGTCCGGTCCTCAGCAGGCCCGTAAGCCCCGCGGCGAAGAACAACGCTATGACGATCCCCGCGAGAGTGTGAGGAGCCCGCCAAAAGTTTCCGATCTTGCGAGAGGACGAGGGCTCAGGGCGTTTATAGCGGCGAACCCGCCTGGAAGGGTCAGGTTCGGCCTGGACAAGAGTCCTTCTTCCCTCTGGGTCACCTCCGCACCGTCCTTTGCGAGCCCCTTTCCTTCCCGATTTGGCCCGAGAGGGCTTCGATCTCTCGCACCACCTGGTCGAGCTCCTCGACGACCGCGTTCGTGCCGGCTCCTTTGTAGGCCTCAACGAGGGCGCGGTAGTACCACAGTGTCCCCTCCTTGCCGCCGGTGAACCGGTCCCACAAGTCGTCGCCCAAAGAGCGCAGATCGGCGAGGATGGAGCGGGCGTTGTGCAGCTTGTCCGCCGCGGAGACGAGCCGCACGGAGGGCGAAGCCTTCGCCATGTGCTCCACGTAGGCCTCCTTGCGTGGTCGCCACGTGGGCTTCGGGTCCTCGTAGGTATCGGTGCAGCCGTCCACGATCTCCGCGACCGCGTCTCCGAAGCGCGCCCGTATGTCTTCCAGTAGCTCCTTGCCGCCCTGGTCTTCCGGGGCGTCGTGCAAGAGAGCGGCGACCGTTTCGTCCTCCGTGCCACCGTTCTCGCCGACGATGGCCGCGACGGCCAGGAGGTGGGCGACGTAGGGGATGCCGGAGCCTTTGCGAGTCTGGTCCCGGTGCAGCCGGGCCGCATAGGTTAGGGCATCTTCGAACTTCTCTCCGTAGGGCAAGAGGACTCAACCGTCCTTTACGAGCAGTTGGGGGTCCAGGATCCAACCTTCGGCCATTCTTTCGATCCTTTCCTAACCCTCTTCTTTGTCGGCGTGCGGTCCCGTACTCTCTCCGACCACGGCGTAGAGCGGGTCCGAGAAGAGGCGGCGCGGGGCGCGGTCCAGGCCGCGGACGTTCCGGAAGTTCCCGGCCTCTTCGAGGTAGCTCTCGACGAGGCGCACGTGGCCGTGATCGTCCAGCTGGTGCCAGATGGCGACCGCCTTCGTCGGGAAGCAGCGGTTGGAGAAGGTGACGACGAGCGGTGCTCCGACCTTGAGGACGCGCCCGACCTCGCGCAGCACTGAGACCGGGCGCGTCAGGTAATCTATCGAGACGCAGATCCCGACCCCGTCGAACTCCGCCTCTCCGAACGGTAGCTTCGGGTCCCGGTTGAGGTTCTGGACCACGTACTCGTCGAGCCGCGGGTTCTCTCTGAGCTCCACCTCGTTCATCCCCAGGCCCACGACCCGCTCGTAGCGCACCTCTTTGGGTAGGTGGCTGACCCAGCTACTCATCAGGTCCAGTATCGTCCCGCCCGGCGGGAAGAGCTCTCTGTAGAGCTGTGTGACCGCTGCTATCGCCCGATCGTCTATGTGGGTTACCAGCCGGGGTGTGCTGTAGAACTCCTCGTCCGGCGTCTCATCGTAGCGTCTGAAAGCTTCGGAGGGCGTGAGCGACATACGGATCTCCTCTCTACCGCCGATGCGTCTCCCGATAGATGTTACGCGTTCGGCAACCGCGTTCTGTAATACCGTACCCAACGGTGGCCATCCTGATGTACCCTGGTTCTTGATGGACAGAGAGCACTCCGGCAGGCACTTTACGGTCGCGGTCTTTGTGGTGCGGGAGGGCAAGGTCCTCTTGCACCTCCACCGCAAGCTCGGCATGTGGCTCCCACCCGGCGGTCACATAGAGAAGGACGAGCTCCCCGACGAGGCGGCCGTACGCGAGGTCCTCGAAGAGACCGGCCTGCGAGTAGAGCTGGCCGGCGAGAAGCGCGAAGATGTCGAAGACCCCATGCAGCTCATGCGTCCCGCGGGAGTGCAGCTCGAAAATATAGGACCGGGGCACCAGCACATAGATTTGATCTACTTCGCAAGACCCGCCGGTCCCACGGAGATCCACCAGAGCTTCAGCGAGGACAGGGTCGGCTGGTACGGCCCCGAAGACTGGGACGATATGCGCGTGAACGCCGAAGTCCGCGGCTGGTGCGAGCGCGCCCTCTCGACGCTTAACGGCGCGTAGCTTTCGGTTGGCTACCCCGCCAGCCGGCGCCGGAGATTGGCCTTAACCTCCGGCCACTCGTCGTCGATAACGCTGTAGTAGGCTGAGTCGCGTCGCTCGTTTCCGCGCACGATCATGTGCTTGCGGAAGATGCCCTCGAACCTCGCCGGGAGCGCCGAGAGGGCGGCACGGGAACGCTCGTTGCGGGCGTCTGTCTTGAACTCGACCCGCTGGCACCCGAGCCGCTCGAAGGCGTGCTCCAGCATGAGCAGTTTGGCCTCGATGTTCGCACCCGTTCTCCACATAGAGGGAGTAAGCCAGGTATAACCGATCTCCAGCCCCCGATGCTCGGGTCGGAGCGCCAGGTAGCGGGTGCTGCCGATGAGCCTACCAGTGCGGGCGTCCAGGGTAGCGAACGCGGCCTGAGTACCGGCCTCCGATAGCGCGACGGCGTCTTCGAACCAGATGCGGAAGTTCTCGGAGGTCTCGATCGCGTCGTAGGTCATCCAACGCCAGATCTCCGGGTCCTGCGCCGCCAGGAACAGTCCTCCCTCGTGGCGAGCTTCGAGGGGCTCGAGAATGACGAGCGAACCTTCAAGCCGGCACACCGCGTTTTCCCACATGCGCCCGTCCTTACCGCTTACGGGTCCGAGCAGTCGCGGCGGTAGCCGCAGTTGGGGCAGATGAGTTTGCAGTGCAGGCCGAACATCTGCGTCCCGCACAGCTCGCAATCCTCCTCGGAGGAGCCCAACGTCTCCGGGACCAATATCTCCCTGTTCTCTCCTGCCTCTTCCTTACGGCAAGTATACGGGTGCTTCCGGCTGCGGACACCGGGCAAGTTTCGCTGGCGGTAGCGCGTCAAGGCCGGGGCGCCTCGCCCTGTTCGCGAACGCTCGGGCTGTCGCCTCTTTCGCCACGGACGCCGAAGGCGCCGGAGAGAGGTCTGGCGAGGGAGGATTTGATCCCGGTGGAGGAGAGGGCCTTCTGGGCCTGCCAGAGCGAGACCCCGAGGGCGTTCGTCAGGACGCGAAGGGTGACCAGATTTTGCTGGAGCTCGGAGATGCGTACCGGGAGGGCCTGCGCGCGGGCGTCGAGGGCGGTGAGGTTCTTCTCGAGCTCGGTGGCGCGGCCGGTGAGCCGGACGACCTCCGAATAGAAGTGGGACCGCAGCGCGAGGTGGGTGCGGCGCAGCCTCAGACCGGCCCGGAGGGCGGAGATTCCGGCCACGAACGCGAGGAACGCGCTCGCGAGCACCAGGATGGTCAGGAACGTCCCCATGCCCACCCTACGGTAGCACGTGGACGGCGGGCTTTACAAACCGGAAGGTCATGCTATAAATAATCACGCGACGCGGGGTGGAGCAGTCAGGTAGCTCGTCGGGCTCATAACCCGAAGGTCGCAGGTTCAAATCCTGCCCCCGCTACTTTTAGAGGCCCGGCTCAACCGCCGGGCCTTTTCTGTTGGGGGATGGGCTTCGGAGGGGCGGCGGATCCGCTCTACTGCAATCGGTACTGCGATCCACTTAGGAAGCCGATGGCGTTACTTTCACGTAAGGAACCCCATCAGTGGTAGTAGCTTTGACCAGTTCTCCGTACCAGACGATACCAAGGTTGAAACCCTGCTTCCTAATTATCGTCACGTCGTCCAGTTCAATGGGGGTGTGTTGCTGGAAGGGTTCGCCCGAGAAGATACCAAGAAAGGCAAACTGCTTTTCTTCGGCGTACATCACCTGTCCCCCAGCAACCACGAGATCTCTCGGCTTCGTAATCACGATACTACCCGACGAGCCAGGGAACAGCTTCGCGTCGATGAGGAAGTACGGCTGCCCGTTGAAGAAGGCGCCCCAACGCGAGGCCACGACCCCGGACTTAACTATGGGAAACACGTTGTATACGTCGTAGTACCCGCGAGGGTAGCCCACCACCGTCGCGTCGTCGGCAACCTCTACCGAAATATTGTTCTTGCCGGGGAACTGGTCCTCCGACACACCGTACCATTGTAGGTAATCCCCGCCGCTGTTGATCCTGTCTTTGAGTAGATCGAGCACTTCGATGATCGCCACATCCACAGTGGAGTCTGGATGGAGTTTAAGCCTGCTCAACAGCTCCCGCTGGTCCAGCACCACAGGGTCCCACTCAATGCGCCCGTTCGCCGCGAGACGTCTAAGGTGGAAGGTGAAGGAATCGGGCAGGTGCTCTTGGCCTCCGAACCGAGGAAGCATAACATGGCGATTGGTCACTAACCACACGCGATCGATGCTACGCCATTGTGGATCGTTGGTATCTGCGGCACCGAGCTCCTGGTAAAAGAAACCCGTACCCTGACCCTGACCGAAGGGGGTATTCGTTGTGAGTAGTGTAGATATGCCGTGGAGTGCATCGTCGGTTTTCAAATACACCTTTCATCGAGCCTACTGTCCTGTGTTACCAGCCACGCTGAATTTTATGACAGCAAGTCGTCTATGGGACCCGCCGCGCCGTCCTGCATGTCTGGCAGCACGTGGCTGCGGTCGAACCTTGCATTCTTCGCCCTCACGAACCTGCTCGAATCACTCCTGAGAGTCGAAGGTTCCGTCAGCGGGTGGAAGCGATACCGTACCTACCATACCCGAGACTTCAAGGGACGAGGCGCGCGCGGCGGGCTACCGTTTCGTAGGAGACCTAAAGCTAGGAGGGGGCGTCCCTGCCGCGCGCATCCCTCATATGGTAGAGGATCGGCCACCGGCCAAAGTTACGGGAGTGCAAGCTGCAGGTTAAGAGTTTGTTAAACGGCGTCGGGTCCCCGGCTCGCCGGACCTCGGGGCCGGCGGGTTGAATTGATTTGCGGCCGCTCGCGGCGCTTTCGAGGGACTGGCTTTGCGGGACCTCGACGCAGCCCATTGCCAGGGACCGGGACGTTCTGTATATTATCGCGGCTCGGGGGGCACGACGGCCGTAAGGATGCGCGTCGGCGGGATATATACAGAAGGTTCGACCTACCAGTACCGTGGGAGGGGGTAGGGAGGAAACCAATGCAGGGAGGCCAGGGGCCAGGACGAGGCATCTATACGGTGAGGAGGGTCTTGGCGGTCCTCATCATCCTGCTCCTGCTCGCACTGCTCGTTCCGCAGGCCTGCCAGGCCCTACTCGGGCCGGGGGACGAATCGGAGTCCGGGACGCCGGATACGGCCGACACAGCCGACACGGCCGATGTGGAGGGCTCCGGTGGGGAAGAAGAAGGCGCCGCCACGGACGAGGAGACCACCGGCGCTGCGGAGACCGCCGAGCAGAAAAGCGCCACGGAGAGCAGCTCCGAAGACGACGAAGCCGGCTCAGAAGACGACGCTGGCTCGGAAGACGAAGCCGACCAGGCTTCCAGCGAGGCCGAGGAAGACGAAGCACGGGACGTCGAGTTCGAGGCGGATCTCGCCGAGGTAAACGTGGAGCTCGACGCGGCCGTTGGTGAAGGCGGCGTGGGCGAGATCACGCCTGTCCCCGTCGTGGATCTCGCCAACCAGCAGGAGATACAGCCCATCGCTCTGGAGCAGCCGATAATCTTCGAGCAGCCGATCGTCCTCGAAAGCCCGGTACCCCTCGAGCAGCCGGTAATCCTCGAGCAGCCGATAATAGAGGAGCCGATCTTTTTCGAGGAACCAATCTTTTTCGAGGAGCCGATCTCCTTTGAGGAACCGATCTCCTTTGAGGAACCGATCTCCTTTGAGGAACCGATCTTTTCGAGGAGCCGATCTTCTTTGAGGAGGCGGTTTTCTTCGAGGAGGAGCCGATCTTCTTCGAGGAGCAACCTGCCCCCGCCGCCGGCGATGCTGTGGACGTAGCGACGACGACGATGGAGATCGAGGTCGCGCAACAGAGCGTCGAAGGAACGCAGGGAGGGGACTCCGAAGCTTCTGCCGTGGCTGTCGCGAGTGAGAGTAATCGCCGGTAACGGCGCCATAGACGAAGCCTGAGCTGCTTTCGTGGGTAGTTGGCGGAGGCTGTAGAGAGATGGCGCGGTAGCAACGGCGTGCGCCGGTCTGCCCATCTCCGAAACCACGCCGGACGACCACACTCAAAGACGAGCATCGTGTGGAGATTTAGGGACCGCCACCGGTTCACGATCGGTTGTGGTTCTGGCTCTCGTGCCACTACCGGCTCGTTCGCGATTCCTTACAATTGGTTTATGGAGTCTAGCGAGTTTTCCGCGGCCGTGGCGAGGACTGTCCGGCACTTCGGCATGGACCTTTCGCGGCCGTTGGCGATGGTCTCCGGCGGGCCGGATTCGGTGGCGCTCGTGCGCGTGCTCTTCGAGCTCGGGGGCCGGCCGGTGGTGCTGCACGTGGACCACGGGCTGCGCGGCGAGGGGTCGCGGGCGGACGCGGAGTTCGTGCGGGAGCTTTGCGAGAGGCTGGACCTGGCTTACGAGGAGCGACGGACAAAGCTCGAAGGAGGGAGCCTCCAGCGGGAGGCCCGGAGGGAGCGGTACCGCTTCGCGGAGCAGTTGGCGGACGAGCGGGGGCTCTCGGCCATCGCCACCGGGCACACGGCGGACGACGTGGCGGAGACGGTCTTGCTCAACCTCGCCCGGGGAGCGGGGCTGCGGGGGTTGTCGGGGATACCGCCGGCCCGGGGACGGGTGGTTCGGCCCCTGATCCGGCACCGCCGCCGCGACGTCCTGCGCTACCTCGAGCACCTGGGCCAGCCCTACCGCACCGACCCCACCAACCTCACCCCGAAGTACGCCCGCAACCGGGTGCGCCTGGAAGTCCTGCCGATCCTGGAGGAGCTGTACCCGGGGGCCGGAGCCAACGTGGCGCGCACCGCCTCCCTCCTGCGCGAGGACCTCGAAGTCCTGGAAGACCTCGCGGCGGGAGTCGTCCACCGGCGGGGCGAGGAGGTCGTCGTGCCGCTCGACGCACTCTTAGCCTTCCCACCCGCGCTGAGGCGCCATGCCGTGCGGCGCGCCTACGCGACGTTGACCTCGGACGAGGGCTTCCTCGATTCGGCCACCGTCGAGGACGTTTTGAGGCTCGCCCGAAGGAACGAGGGCACGAGGGAGATCCGGCTGCCCGGGCACGTGGTCACCGCGGTCCGCTCCGGCGAGGAGCTCGCTCTCTACCATGAAACGGAGCCGTTTTTGGGAGAGGAGGATCTCCACCTCGGCGAACAGCGCTTCGAGGGCTGGCTCGTGGACGTGCGGGAGGCTCGGGGCTACGACGCAAAAGATGCCGCCCGGCCGGAGGTCGCTTACCTGGATGCTTCAGAGGGACCATACCGGGTGCGGATGGCGCGCGAGGGGGATACTATTCGTCCCCTGGGCCTCGGAGGAACGAAAAAGGTATTTCGAGCGATGATGGATCGGAAGGTGCCCAAAGACCTTCGGCGCCGGATGCCGGTGGTGGTGGACCGAAGAGGGCGCGTGGCCTGGGTCTTCCTCGGGGAGACGGGCCAGGAGTTCAAGGTAGACGCGGAGACGGAGAAGGCGCTAAGGCTGGAGGTAGAGAAAAACCCGTGAAGATGTCCAGTATGATGCCCGACGTGGCCGAGGTGCTCATAACCAACGAGCAGATCCAGGAGAAGGTGCGCGAGCTCGGGGCCCGCATCACCGAGGACTACGCGGGGGAGAGGATCCTGCTCATCGGCATCCTGCGCGGGGCGGTCGTGGTGATGGGAGACCTCATGCGTTGCATCGACCTGCCGTGCGAGATCGACTTCATGGACATAAGCTCCTACGGGTCGGGGACGAGCAGCAGTGGGGTCGTGCGCATCCTCAAAGACCTCGAGGAAGACATAACCGGCAGGCATGTCCTGATCGTCGAGGACATAATCGACACCGGCCTCACGCTCTCGTACCTCCTGCGCTCGCTCCTCGCCCGCAAGCCGGCGTCTCTGGAGATCTGCGCCCTCCTCACCAAACCGACCCGGCGGCGCGTGGAACTCGACGTCAAGTACCTGGGCTTCGAGGTGCCGGACGAGTTCGTCGTGGGCTACGGGCTCGACTACGCGGGCGCCTACCGCAACCTCCCCGACATCTGCATCCTCAAGAAAGAGGTCTTCGACGGAGCGCCCGCCTGACGGAGCTTTGCGTGTTTCGTTTAGCTCTGTATACGAGGCTGTCGTAGCGCACACTTCGGTTTGCGAGGCAGGTAGTATAATCTCGAAGTTCCTTAGAGTATCTCAGGAGAGGTAAGAGCAGTTGGGCAGATTTTTAAGAGGCGGCGCGCTTTACGTCATGGTCCTGGTGATCTTCATGGCGTTAGTGGTCAGCCTCATCCGCGCTGGTAACCCGAACGTCACCGAACTCAACTCCCAGGAGTTCCAGGAGGCAGTCGATAACGAATCCTTCGTTATCTTGGACGATGAGACCGACAACAATAGGTTGTTGGTCAAGGACGAGGATCAGACCGTCACCGGCCAGCTGCAGGAGTCGAGCGAGGACGAGCCGGAGAAGTTCGAGTACCCCTATCCCCAGGAGTACGACATAGCGGGCGTCTTCAACGAGGTCGGGATACCCTTCTACACCGACCCGCAGAACACCGGGTTCTGGCTCGGGCTGCTCGGCACCATCGGGCCGCTCTTGATCTTCCTCCTGCTCTTCCTCTTTTTGATGAGCAGCATGCAGGGCAGCGGCAACCGGGTGATGAGCTTCGGCAAGAGCCGCGCCAAGCGTATGACCAAGGATGCCCCCAAGGTCACCTTCGCGGACGTCGCCGGCGCCAACGAGGCCGTCCAGGAGCTTACGGAGATCAAGGAGTTCCTCGAGTCCCCGCAGAAGTTCCAGCGTCTCGGCGCGCGCATCCCGAAGGGCGCCCTCCTGGTCGGCCCTCCGGGTACCGGCAAGACGCTGCTCGCCCGGGCCGTGGCCGGCGAGGCCGGAGTGCCGTTCTTCTCCATCTCGGGCTCCGATTTCGTGGAGATGTTCGTCGGCGTGGGTGCTTCCCGCGTCAGGGACCTCTTTGAGCAGGCCAAGCAGAACTCACCGTGCATCATCTTCATGGACGAGATCGACGCGGTCGGCAGGCAGCGCGGGGCGGGCCTGGGCGGCGGTCACGACGAGCGCGAGCAGACCCTGAACCAGCTCCTCGTCGAGATGGATGGCTTCGACGCCAAGGGCGGCATCATCATGATCGCCGCGACCAACCGCCCGGACATCCTCGATCCGGCCCTTCTGAGGCCCGGACGTTTCGACAGGCAGATCGTGGTGGATAGGCCCGACCTTCCGGGGCGGGACAAGATCCTGCGCGTCCACAGCCGCGGCAAGCCGCTCGGCGACGACGTCAGCATAGAGACCCTGGCGCGCAGCACGCCCGGATTCACCGGCGCGGACCTCGCCAACCTCGTCAACGAGGCGGCGCTCCTGGCGGCGCGGCACGACAAGGATCAGATAGACCAGTCCGAGATGGAGGAGGCGATAGACCGGGTCATCGCCGGCCCCGAGAGGAAGACCAGGCTCATCTCCGAGAAGGAGAAGGAGATCACCGCCTACCACGAGGCCGGCCACGCCATCGTCGGGGCGCTCCTCCCTGAGGCCGATCCGGTACACAAGATCAGCATCATCCCGCGCGGCCAGGCCCTGGGCGTGACGATGAGTCTCCCTACCGAGGACCGCTTCATGATGAGCCGCGGTCAGCTCATGGCGCAACTGGCCATGATGCTCGGCGGACGGGGGGCCGAGAGGGTGATCTTCGACGAGATCACCACCGGCGCCTCCAACGACCTCGAGCGGGTGACGCAGACCGCGAAGCAGATGGTCACGAGGTACGGCATGAGCGAGAAGCTAGGGCCGATGGCCCTGGGGCACTCGAACGGTCAGGTCTTCATGGGCCGCGACTTCAACGCCCAGCCTGACTACTCCGACGAGATCGCCTTCCAGATCGACAAGGAAATCCGGCGAATCGTCGACGAGTCCTACGATACCGCCGAGGACCTACTCGTGCGCAACCGGGCCCTCCTGGACAAGCTCTCCAGTGACCTGATCGAGTACGAGACCGTCGACTCCAAGCACCTCGCCCGCCTCGTCGAGGAGTACGCCGTCGATAGGGTCTCCGCCGAGAGTGCGACTCCGAACATCGACGGCCGCCCTCGGGGTGAGGACTACCTGAACTAGATGAACCGAAGGCCAGCGGTCCGAGAGACCACGGGGGTCGGAAGCCTGATATCGGGCCCCGACCCCGTTCTCGTGGGCATTCTCAACGTTACCCCCGACTCCTTCTCCGACGGCGGGGAGTTCTTCGGCGCCGAGCCCGCCGTGATTCAGGCCGAAAAGATGCTCGACGATGGCGCGCGAATGATCGACGTTGGCGGCGAGTCGACCCGCCCGGGCTCGGATCCAGTGAGTCCCGAGGAGGAACTGCGCCGGGTAATACCGGTCGTACAGGGCATCCTGGAGGCTCGGCCCGAAGCCATCGTTTCGATAGACACCTACCGGGCTTCGACCGCGGAGACCGTCCTGGACGCCGGGGCGCGAGTCATTAACGACGTTACCGCGCTCGGGGGGATCCGAAGATGGCGGGCCTGGTAGCTGAGAGGGATTGCCCGGTGATCCTCATGCACATGCTGGGCGAGCCGAAGAGCATGCAGAAGGACCCGCGCTACGAGGACGTGGTGCGCGAGGTCCGGGACTTCCTCGCCGGTAGAGCGGAGCACGCCATAAGGGGGGGCGTAAGAGAGGAGAACATAGTCCTCGATCCCGGCGTCGGGTTCGGCAAGACCCTTCGACACAACCTGGAGCTGTTGAACAACCTCGACGTCTTCGTCGAGCTCGGCTTTCCCGTGCTCGTCGGGGCCTCTCGCAAGAGCTTCCTCGGCAAGATCACCGGCTCCGACGACGCCAGAGATCGCGTCTTCGGCACGGTGGCGACGAGCGTTATGGCCTACGAGCGGGGGCGACCCTCTTCCGGGTACACGACGTTCGGGCCAACAAGGAAGCTTTAGAGGTGGCGGCGGCTGTCCGGCGGGCTTAGGCTTTCTTTGATCTCCACAACGAGTTGAGTCTGTTCTAAGGGCCGTGGAAGAGGAGGCTCCGCCGATGTTCGAACGATTCACCGAACGAGCCCGCATGGTGGTGGTGCACGCCCAGGAAGAGGCCCGTCACTTTAACCACAACTACATCGGCACCGAGCACATGCTCCTGGGCCTCCTTCGTGAGGACGAGGGTGTCGCCGCCCGTGCCCTTGGTTCGCTGAACGTCACCCTCGACGAGGTGCGCGAGCAGGTCGAGAGCATCGTCGGCTACGGCATGGAGGAGACGAGCGGCCATGCGCCGTTTACCCCGCGTTCCAAGAGACACTTGGAGTTCGCTTTGAGAGAAGCGCTACGACTCGGCCACAGCTACATTGGCACCGAGCACATCCTCTTGGGCTTGGTGAGCGAGAACGAGGGTGTCGCCGCGCTCGTGCTCTCGAACCTCGGCGCGGATCCGGATAAGGTCCGTCGTGAGGTTGTGGGGGTGCTCGGCGGCCAGGTGACAGAGATGCGGGACACCGGCCATTCCGAGGCTTCGGAGTATGCGCGAGCCTCGCGAGCTGATCTAGTCAGGGCACGGGTGGAGGGACTGCTGGTCCACGCGCGCTGCGGTGTCACAGACGAGGAGCGCGCCCTGCCCCAGGCTCTGCGGGTAGATCTTCAGTACATATACCAGGCCGGAGAAGGGGACGAGCTCGACGAGACCGTAGACTACGGAGCCGTCCTTCGAGAAGTGGCCGAGCTACTGGAGCGAGAGGAGTTCCGGCTCCTGGAGACGGGGATGCGGAGGGTGGGGACGTACATTTTGAAGAGCTTCTCTGAGATACGGGAGGTTACCGTGTGCGTCACCAAACTACACGTTCCGGTAGCCCACGCGGTCTCGGGGGTCTCGGTCGAAGCTACCTTTCGCCGGTGACCCGCGCCTTCCTGAGCCTCGGTAGCAACCTTGGGGACCGCCTGGGGTACCTGCGGGCGGCGGCCGAGGCGCTCGGGCGGGGGCCGCTATTGGAGGTGCGCGGGGTCTCGAAGGTCTACGAGACAACGCCGGTGGAGGTCGATGAGGAGCAGCCGGATTACCTGAACTGCGTGGTCGCGGTTGGGTATGGGGCGTCGGTGATCGAGTTGTTGCGCTTCTGCCAGGGGGTCGAGGCTGCTTTAGGGCGCGTCGGGAAAGGGGACAGGCTTCCGAGAACCGTGGACGTAGATATTCTGCTCTTTGGCGAGGAGGTCGTAGAAGGGCCGTATCTAATCGTGCCGCATCCGGGTATATTGCGGGCGTTCAACCTCGCGGGGATCGCGGACCTCGCGCCCGGCGCGTTTGTTCCGGGGCGCGGAGCGGTAAGAGGACTTCTGGCCGGGGCCGATTCGAGCGGTGTGAGAGAGTTTGAGGAGAGCTTGTAACTTGTTGATGGCGGTGGACATCGGGAACACGCAGACGGTCCTGGGGCTCTTCGAGGGCGAGGAGTTGCGGGAGCGCTGGCGGATAACGACCGAGGCGCAGCGCACCGCGGACGAGCTCGGCGCCGTCTCGGCTGGACTTCTGGGGTTGCGGGGCCTGGGGCTCGAGCAGGTGGAGGCTTTGATCGTCTCGAGCGTGGTGCCTGTACTGAACCGCTCGTACAAGAACCTGGCCGAGAAGGTCCTCGAAGTGCCTTTCTACCAGGTGACGGCGACGATGCAGACCGGCCTGAAGAACCGCTACGACGATCCGGGGGCGGTTGGGGCGGACAGGATCGTGAACGCCGTCGCGGCCGGCCGCTACTACGGTTACCCGACGATCATAGTGGACTTCGGGACGGCCACGACCGTGTGCGCGGTGGATGCGGAGGGGGCCTACCGGGGCGGGGCCATCCTGCCGGGTCTCTACGTGGCCCTTGATGCCCTCGTCGCGCAGACGTCCAAGCTCCCCGGCGTCGATCTCGAAGAAGAGCCGCCGGAGGCCATCGCCACCAACACCCCCGACTCTATCCGAAGCGGCTTCATCTACGGCTACGCCGGGGCCATAGACGCCCTGATCCGGCGCATGAGCGAGGAGTTGGCGGTCGGCGCCCCGGCGAACGGTCAGACGAACGCCTCGGTCGAGAGCTCTTACGACGCGCCGGAGGGACTGTGCGTGCTCGCGACCGGCGGCCCCGCCCCGGTCATCGTCCGCCACTGTCGCGAGATCGACACCCTCGATGCCGAACTGACCCTCAAGGGCCTGAGCGTCCTCTACGAGTTGAACGCTTTGTAGTTTTTGGTTTTCAGTCTCAGTAAGAACGGTCTTTTCGTGAGCTGCGAGCGTCTTACGAGGACCCGTCGAACGCCTCGCTGTCGGAGAGCGACGCTAGCGCGCTATCGTAGCGAGGGTAGTCAGCATCGACTGATCACTAAAAACTGATAACCAAGAACTATCTCGTTGACACCTTTGTGACGCTTCCGTATACTCTGCCGGCTTATGACGGACAAGAACAGGGAGCTCCTCACTCGCGAGGGCTTCGAGAAGCTCCAAGAAGAATTCAGGTATCTTACGGAAGTTCGGCGCCGCGAGGTGGCGGACCGCATCCGGCAGGCGAGGGAGTTCGGGGACATCTCCGAGAACTCCGAGTACGATGACGCCAAAAACGAGCAGTATCTCCTGGAGCGCCGGATCAGCGAGGTCCAGCGTCGCCTGAGGAACTCGAAGGTCGTGGACCCCGGCGGGGCGGAGTCCGGCGCCGTGGACCTCGGCACCCGCGTAACCTTGAGGGTGGTCGGTAAGGACGAGGAGCGGACCTTCGAGATCGTCGGGGCGAACGAGTCGGACCCCGGGAGCGGCAAGCTCTCCCACTCCTCTCCGGTCGGACGCGCCGTCCTCAAGCGCCGCGTCGGGGAGAAGGTTACGGTTTCGACGCCCCGCGGCGCGACCGAGTACGAGATCGTCAACGTAGAGGCCGCGAGCTAGAGGAAGCGGGTCGTCCCCCGCCCCTCGAAGGCCGTATTACTGTCTATCCATCTGTGGAGCAGCGCGTGAACACCATAGATCTTTCTGTCCCTGATTGGGCCAGGAGAACCGCAGAGAACCTGTTGGCCACCCACGGCGAGGGCCCGCACGTGGTCGTTACCGGGATCAGCCCCTCCGGCAACATCCACGTCGGCAACCTGCGCGAGGTCCTGGTCGCCGAGGCGATCGTGAACGCCCTCAAAGCCCGGGGTTCGGAGGTCCGGTTCGTCTTCCACGCGGACACCATAGACCCGTTGCGCAAGATCGCGCCCGGCATCCCGGCTGATTTCGAGAGCTACATCGGCCACAGCCTCTCGCGCGTCCCGGACCCCGAGGGCTGCCACGTCTCCTACGCCGAGCATTTCTTGAGCCCCTTCGAGGAGGCCCTGAAGCGCATGGAGATGGAGGTAGAGGTACTGCGTTCGCACGAACTCTACGAGGGCGGCTTCTACGCGGAGGTGACGCGGGAGGCGCTGGATCGCACCGAAGATCTGCGGAACATCTTGCAGGAGGTCAGCGGGCGAAAGATGCCCGAGCACTGGTCGCCCTACCTGCCGCGGGCAGGCTCGGGGCAGCTTACGGGGGCGAGGATACTCGAGCACCTGCCCGAGGAGCGGAGGGTGATCTTCGCCGACGAAGACGGTTGGGAGGAGGTCGCCGACTACTCGAAGGGTGAGGGGAAGCTGGGGTGGAGGGTGGAGCTAGCGGCGCGATGGAAGGCGCTTCGGGTAACCTTCGAGCCGTTCGGTAAAGACCATACGAGCCGCGGCGGCTCGACCGACACGGCTGACCGGATGGCGAGAGAGGTCTTCCGGTACCCAGCACCGGGACGCTACGAGTACGAGTGGATCCAGATAAAAGGCAAGGGCGCGATGAGCAGCTCGAAGGGCATCGTCCTCTTGCCGGGCGACATGCTAGATATAATGCCCCCCGACGCCCTGCGGCGGATGGTCCTCGGACGCGACCCCGCCCGCGCCCTGGATCTGGATCTCGCCGAAGGCTTCCCCCGCTTTATGGACGAGTACAGGGCCGACACGGAAGAGACCCCCGTCCCCTTCGCCCATCTCGTCACCGTCGCCCAGACCGTGGCCGGCGACCCAGACAGGGCCGCCGGGATGCTCGGGCGGGGCGGTTACGTGGAAGCCGCGAGCAACTCCGAAAAGCTCCGCCGGGACCTCGTCTACGCCCGCAACTGGGCCGAGGAGTGGGCGCCGGAGTCGTACCGCTTCGGGGTGTGCGAGGAGACGCCTCTGGAGGCGGCGGATCTGGACGCCGGGCAGCGAAGCTACCTCGCGGCGGTAGCCGGGAAGCTCGAGGACGGGATGGACGGAGACGCGGTGCAGAACCTGCTGTACTCCACGGCGGTCGAGCTCGGGCTGAAGCCGAAGGCGGCATTCGGGGGCGTGTACATGGTCCTTCTGGGTAAGAAGAGCGGGCCCAAGGCCGGGCCGTTCGTCGCCGGTCTCGACGCGGGCTTCGTGCGGGAGCGGTTCCTCGATGTGTCAGGGGACACGACGCTATAAAGGGTCGAGAGCTACAATCTGTTCGGGTCGCAAAGGACCTCCACATATAGTGGTAAGGGGAGCGCGTTGCGCTAAACGCGTACTTTTCTGGGCAAAACCTTTGTATACTCATAACAGGCGGCATTTAGGAGAAGGGTTTATGGTTCTAAGATTTATTAGAGATAGAGCGAGGTATAATCCGCTCATTGCTGGCGAACGTAGAAAATATTTACAGATGACCGATATGGCTATAGAAGAAGCCGCACAGGACCCTCGAAATGGAGGAGGCTCCAGCTAATGTTCGAACGGTTCACCGAACGAGCCCGCAAGGTGGTGGTGCTCGCCCAGGAAGAGGCCCGTCACTTCAACCACAACTACATCGGCACCGAGCACCTGCTCTTGGGCCTCCTTCGTGAGGATGAGGGCGTCGCTGCCCGCGCTTTAGGCTCGCTGAACGTCACCCTCGACGAGGTGCGCGAGCAGGTCGAGAGCATCGTTGGTTACGGCGAGGAGGGGACGGGCGGCCAGGCGCCGTTCACCCCGCGCTCGAAGAAGGTTTTGGAGTTGGCGCTGCGCGAAGCGCTTCAGCTCGGCCACAACTACATCGGCACCGAGCACATTCTGCTCGGGCTCGTCAGGGAGTCCGAGGGAGTCGCCGCGCGCGTGCTCTCGAACCTCGGCGTCGATCCGGACAAGGTCCGGCGTGAGGTCGTGCGGATGCTCGGCGGCGGCCGATCGCAGCGGGGCCGGGGCGGCGGCGAGGCCGCGGCGGGCGCGGGGCCGAGGCCAAGCGGCCCAAGACCCGCCAGCTCGACCAGTACGGCCGTAACCTCACGGCGTTCGCCGACGAGAGCAAGCTCGACCCCGTGATCGGGCGCGCCAAGGAGATAGAGAGGATCATGCAGATCCTCGTCCGGCGCACCAAGAACAACCCCGTCATCATCGGCGAACCGGGCGTCGGCAAGACGGCCATCGTCGAGGGGCTGGCGCAAGAGATCGCCGAGGACCGCGTGCCGGACATCCTCGCCGACAAGGAGGTCTACACGCTCGACCTCGGGGCGTTGGTCGCGGGCTCGAAGTACAGGGGCGAGTTCGAAGAGCGCCTCAAGAAGATCATGAAGGAGATCACCGACCACGGCGACATCATCCTGTTTATCGACGAGATCCACAACCTCGTAGGCGCCGGCGCCGCGGAGGGCGCTATCGACGCGGCCTCCATCTTGAAGCCCGCTCTCGCCCGTGGCGAGTTGCAGGTCATCGGCGCCACGACCACCGACGAGTATCGCAAGTACGTCGAGAAGGACAAGGCGCTCGAGCGCCGCTTCCAGACCATCCAGGTCGGGGAGCCGACGGTCGAGGAGACGGAGCTCATCCTCAAGGGTCTCCGCGACCGTTACGAGCAGCACCACAAGATCCAGATAACCGACGAGGCCCTGAAGGCCGCCTCCGAGCTCGGCGACCGCTACATCTCGGACCGCTTCCTGCCGGACAAGGCTATAGACCTCGTCGACGAGGCCGCGTCCAAGATGCGCATAAAGACGATGGCCTCTCCGCCGTACTACAAGGAGATCGACGACGAGCTCAACGAGGTACGGTCCCAGAAGGAGTCCGCCATCGACGGGCAGGAGTTCGAGAAGGCCGCGCGGCTACGGGACAACGAGCGTAAGCTCGCCCTGCAGCGCCGTGAGCTCGAGCGCAACTGGCGCGAGGGTGGCGATGAAGGCGGCAATATGGCCTCCATCGGGGAGAACGAGATCGCCGAGATCGTCTCCATGTGGACCGGCATCCCGGTCAAGAAGATGACCGAGGAGGAGACCGAGAAGCTCCTGAAGATGGAGGATGAGCTGCACGACCGCGTCGTCGGGCAGAACGAGGCCATCAAGGCCGTCTCCCGCTCCATCCGCCGCACGTTTGCCGGCATCAAGGACCCGAACAGGCCCAGCGGCTCGTTCGTCTTCCTCGGCCCCACGGGCGTCGGTAAGACAGAGCTCGCCCGGACGCTCGCCGAGTACCTCTTCGGCGACCAGGACTCAATGATCCGTCTCGACATGTCCGAGTACATGGAGCGTCACACGGTGTCACGGCTCGTCGGTTCGCCTCCCGGCTACGTCGGCTACGACGAGGGCGGCCAGCTCACCGAGCAGGTCAGGAGGAGGCCGTACAGCGTGGTCTTGTTCGACGAGATCGAGAAGGCCCACCCGGACGTCTTCAACATCATGCTCCAGATCCTCGAGGACGGCATGCTCACCGACGCGCAGGGTCGGACCGTGGACTTCAAGAACGTGGTCCTCATCATGACCTCCAACGTCGGGGCGCAGCACATCAACAAGACTCAGTCGCTCGGCTTCGGCGGCGGCACCGAGGGCATCTCCTACAAGGAGATGAAGGGCAGGGTCACGAGCGAGCTCCGCAAGATCTTCCGCCCCGAGCTTCTGAACAGGATCGACGAGACCATCGTCTTCCACAAGCTCGAGCGCGAGGATATGCGCCACATCATCGAGATCCAGATCAAGCGCCTGCGCAAGCAGCTCGTCGAGCGCGAAGTGACCGTCGAGTTCACCCGCGAGGCCCTCGACAAGCTCTCCGACGCGGGCTACGATCCGGCGTTCGGCGCGAGGCCATTGCGCCGCGTGCTGCAGCGCATGATCGAGGACCCGATGAGCGAGATGATCCTGCGCGGCGAGATCCCCACCGGCTCCAAGGTCATCATCGAGCCGAACGACATCGACTTCGACGACGTCGCCGAGGACGAGTCCATCGTGGACATCAGGGTCACCCAACCCAAGGAGGTCGTCCCCGCCGAGTAGGACGGGCGAAATCGCGATTCTACCGAGCCGGGGCGCTAGAGCGCCCCGGCTTTTTCTTTGGCTCGAAAGGTTAGCTCTTCCGGGCGTGTTCCTCAAACCAGAGCGCCATGTCCTCCGTCTCGAACGCACCCTCGGCGACGCTCACCGCGAAATCTTCGAGCTCCTCTTGTTCCGCTTCCACCTCGTAGCCGAAAGTCGAGAGCAGGTAAGCGGCGGAGGCGGTTCCGGTGCGCTTGTTACCGTCTACGAAAGGATGGCGCCGGATGATGGATTCCATCAGGGCCGCGGCTTTCTCAAAGGGCGAGGCAAAGTGTTCCTGGCCGAACGATGCTTGCCACGGTCGTTCGATGGCGGCAAGGAGGGCCCCTTCGTCGCGTACACCCTCGGAGCCGCCGTACTGCCCTATCGAGGCCGTGTGGAAGAAAAGGACCTCCGGTAGACCCGGTTTCCTACCGGAAGGTTGCACAGTCCCTGAGGCCGGAAGAGTGTCCTAGCGATGGGCGAGGTTACTCATGGCTTTGTCGTACTTCTTCATAAATCGAGCCATAAACTCCACAGCGTCGGGCGAGGGCCGGGACACTGACGGCTCCACTCGGATTGCGCCTCCTTCGGAAGACAATAAGACGTCCTGCCCGACCTCCAAGCTCATCTCCTCCAATATCTCGGGAGGGATCGGGAGCATCACTGATCCGCCAACCTTCCTCAAAGTCCGCCGCGTCTGCATAGCCTGAAACCTCCTCCTGCTCTCATTCTTATATAACTCAGTATAACTTATGATGCGAGGTGAGAAGAGGCCTATGAACGAGTGCTGGCAGCTTGCTGACTTGCCGACGGGCACAAGACAGTCCTCGGAAAAGAGGACCGGGGCTTCTTCGGGCGCTCCGGCCCTCTCTTTTGAATGTAGGCAACTGCAAGTTGTGGAAGCAGGGGCCGGACTCTAGGGGCGCATGCGCCTTTTTCGTGTCTGTACTTTCTCTTCTATACCGTACAATCATCTCATGGCTACAAAGACACAGTTCGTCTGTTCTAACTGCGGGCATACGGAGCCGAAGTGGCTCGGGCGGTGCCCGGACTGCGGAGAGTGGAGCAGCCTCGTTGAGGAGGTTAGGGAGGATCAGAAGGCCGTCGGCTTCGCGGCGCGGGCGGCGAACGCGAAGGCGCAGAAGCGGCCGGCGGGTGCGACCATGGCCTTGCGTGAGGTGCGTACCGAACGCGAGGGCGGCAGGATCGATACCGGGGTTGGGGAACTGAACCGGGTTCTGGGCGGCGGCATCGTGCCGGGCTCGATGGTGCTCGTCGGCGGGGAGCCGGGGGTCGGGAAGAGCACGCTCTTGTTGCAGGTGATGGGGCGCCTCGGGGAGGGCTGCTTGATGGTCTCGGGCGAGGAGTCGACCCGGCAGGTGGCTCTCAGCGCTCGACGGCTCGGGGTGGGGGATGCGGGCTTCAGGGTGCTCTCGGAGACGGACGTGGACATCATCGAGGCGACTATTCTGGAGGAGCGACCGAAGGTTGTAGTCGTGGATTCGATCCAGACGCTCTACTCGCCGGAGCTTACGGGGGCGCCGGGGGGCGTGGGGCAGGTGCGAGAGACCGCCGCCCGGCTCATGCGGCTCGCAAAGGCGGAGGGTATCGCCGTCGTGCTCGTCGGACACGTGACGAAGGATGGTTCTATAGCCGGGCCTCGCGTGCTGGAGCACATGGTCGATACGGTGCTGCAGTTCGAGGGTGACCGGTACCAGTCCTTCCGGGTGTTGCGGGCTTTGAAGAACCGCTTCGGCTCTACGAACGAGGTCGGGGTCTTCGAGATGACCGGCGCGGGAATGGTGGAAGTCGAGGACCCGTCGGCGTTCTTCCTCTCACGTAGGGAGGGTGGGATGCCGCCGGGAGTGGTGACCGTGTGCCTGCTCGAAGGGACGCGACCGATGCTGGTGGAGATAGAGAGTTTGGTCGTGCCGAGCCCGCTCGCGGTCCCGCGGCGGGTCGCGAACGGGATCGAGGTCGGGCGGGTGAACATGCTGTGCGCGGTCTTGAGCCGCCGGGCGGGGCTCGTGCTCGGGGACCAGGACGTGTACGTAAACGTCACTGGCGGCGTGCGGGTCGAGGAGCCGGCGGCGGACCTGGGGGTGGCCCTGGCGATAGCCTCTGCTCTCCGGGACCGACCCGTCGAGGCGGGGGCGGCGTGCTTCGGGGAGGTGGGGCTCACGGGGGACGTGCGGTTCGTCTCCGGGGCGCCCCGGCGGGTCGCCGAACTACTCAAGCTTGGGTTCAAGCGTATAATAACCCCAGAAGGTACACCCGAAGGCTCGTATGGAGCTGGCCGCGACGGCGCGAACGGCACGCCGGACGGCACGCCGAGCGGACGGGCCAAGAGGGAGGTTGCGGTGGCAGAGGTGAAGACGCTCGAGGAGGCTGTGGGGGCGGCGTTAAGTTGAGTCCCCGGCGGGATCTCCCGGCCGAGCTGACCGGGGCACTGGCGCTCGTGGCGCCGGGAACGGAGTTCCGGGACGCCATAGACAACATCATCTGGGCCCGAAACGGGGCCCTGCTCGTCGTCGCCAACCCCCGGAAGCTCGAAAGCATGAACGTCATCTCCGGCGGCATAAAGATCGGCTGCGAGTTCACCCCGATGCGCCTCTACGAGTTGGCCAAGATGGACGGCGCCCTCATCGTCTCGCCGGACGTCTCCTACATTCACTACGCCAACGTCCAGCTCACCCCGGACCCCACGTTTCCCTCGGGGGAGACGGGGCTCAGGCACCTGGCCGGCCACCGCGCGGCCCAGCAGACCGGAGACCTCGTCGTCGTCGTCTCCGAGCGGCGGCGCATCGTTACCCTCTACCGGGGCTCTTACGGCCCGCACGTCCTCGAGGACATAGGCGTCGTGCTCTCGAAGGCCGACTCGGCCCTGGCCACCCTCGAGAAGTTCACCCGACGCTTGCGCGAGGAGGCCCGCGTGCTCACGTTGCACGAGTATGACGGGGTCGTGACCCTGCGGGAGGTCGTTGGGGCCGTCGCCACCTTCGAGTACACCGTGCGGATAGCCGACGAGATCGAGAACCACGTCAGGGAGCTCGGGCAGGAGGGGCGACTCGTCGAGATGCAACTCGAGCAGGCCTTCCACAACGTCCCCGAACAGTACGACGCCCTGATCCGGGACTATGCCGCCGAAGAGTTAAGCCACAAGGAGATTCAGGCGCGCCTGCACGAGCTCTCCAACGAGGAGCTCTCGGATCCGATGGAGCTCGCACAGGTCTTGGGCTACGACTCCGTCGGGCCGACGGAGGAGTTCTTCCTCAAGCCGCGGGGTTACAGGCAGCTCGTGCGCGTGCCGCGTCTGCCAGGCAGGGTCGCGGAGAAGCTCATAGAGGAGTTCGGGACGCTCAAGGAGCTCCTGGAGGCGACCGAGGAGGACCTCGACTACGTGGAAGGAGTGGGCCAGGCGCGCGCGAGGGCCATCCGGCGCAACCTCAAGCGGCAGCGCAGCCTGGAGAGCTCCGGGGAGATGCTGTGAGTATGGCCGATACGGAAGGAGCCGGGCAGAAGGAAGGAATATCCGAGGAGGTCCGGGCACGGTCGTCGTTCGCGGAGGGGGATCTCGTGGTCTACCCGAACCACGGCGCGGGGTGTATCTCCGGGGTGGAGGAGAAGACCATCCTCGGTGAGGTCCGGAGCTACTACGTCGTGTACCTGCCGGACACGGAGCTAACCGTCAGCATCCCCGCCGAGGGCGATACGGGACTGCGGGCCTGCGCCGACGAGAAGGGCTTGACGGAGGCGCTCGCGGTTCTCGGGGCGCACACCACCGACATGCCCTCCAACTGGAACCACCGGCTAAAGCACAACCGGGAGAAGATAAAGAATGGCGAGATCTCCCAGATCGCCGAGGTCGTTCGCAACCTCTCCGTCTACGGCAGCGAGCACGGCCTCTCTACCGGCGAGCGCACCATGCTGATGAAGGCCCGCCAGATCCTGGTCTCCGAGATCGCCCTGGTACGCGGCGTCGAAGCTGCCGAGGCTGAGAAGATCGTGGATGACGCCCTGAAGGACGGCATCAGATAACTTCCCCCGTGCCGGGTGATAAACCCGACTCCGCAGTGGCGCTCGTGCTCGCCGGCGGCATCGGGAGCCGGATGGGCCGCCCCAAGCAGTTCATCGACCTCCTGGGGGCGCCCGCCCTCCTCTACACCCTACGCGCCTTCGAAGAGGCCCCGGAGGTAGCCGGAATCTACACCGTGGGAGATCAGAGCCACATCGAGGACCTCGCCGGGGAGGCGGGGATAAGCAAGTACGCCGGCTGCGCTCCCCCCGGCGAGAGCCGCTCGCTCTCGACCCGCAACGGCCTGAGGCTCTGCGCCGAAGAAGACGGGACCCTCGTCCTCGTCCACGACGGGTCCCGCTGCCTCATCAGCCCGGACCTCATCGGGCGCGTCGTGGCGGCGGCCCGAGAAGACCCCGGCGCTGACGGCATCGTCCCCGCTCTACCGGTCTCTGACACCGTCAAGGTCGCCAAGAACGGGACCGTCCTGGAGACCCTCGATCGGACGAAGCTCTTCGCCGCCCAGACCCCGCAAGCTTTCCGGCTCGGTTCCTTGCGCGAGATCTACGCGGGCCCCGAAGAGCGCCTCCAGGTTGCGACCGACGATGCCTCTCTCGTCGAGAGGGCCGGGGGCCGGGTCGTCGTCGTCGCGGGCGAGAAGACCAACATCAAGCTCACCTCGCCTGAAGACCTGATCCTCGCCGAAGCCATCCTCGCGGCCCGCGAAGGTGTCCGTCGCGAGGTGCGAAGCTGACCTTCAGAATGGCTCTGGCACGTGAAGCAGGGGCCGGAAGTTAGCCGCGCCGGGACCGTCTTCAGGGTGGGCTTGGGCGTGGACGTTCACGCCTTCACGGAAGAAGGCGAAGCCAGCATCGCGCGAAAGCTCGTCCTCGGCGGGGTGGAGGTACCCTTCGAGAGAGGACTCCTCGGCCACTCCGACGCCGACGTCCTCGCCCACGCCGTCACCGACGCCCTCCTGGGGGCCGCCGGCCTCGAAGACATCGGCCACTACTTCCCCGACACCGACGAGAGGTTCAAGGACGCTGACTCCCTGAAGCTCTTGCGCGAAGCCCGGGAGATCGTCGGCGAGTCCTGGGAGGTGGCGAACGTGGACGCGGTCGTCATCTGCGAACGCCCGAAGATAAGGGACCACCGGGAGGCGATGCGAGAGAACCTGGCCAGGGCCCTCGGCGTCGAACCGTCACGAGTGGGCGTGCGCGGCACGACCACCGAGCGCCTCGGCTTCACCGGCCGGGGCGAAGGGATAGCGGCCCAGGCCGTCTGCCTGCTGGAGAGCCGGTAGGACTTTGGACAGGGTCCGGGTACGTTTCGCCCCGAGCCCCACGGGTATGCTGCACCTCGGCGGCGCCCGCACGGCGCTCTTCAACTACCTCTTTGCCCGCTACCACGGCGGTGAGCTAGTTCTGCGCGTCGAGGATACTGACCGGGCGCGGAGCACGAAGGAGTTCGAGCGTTCCCAACTGGAGGACCTCGCGTGGCTCGGTCTGTCTTTAGACGAGGGTCCGTATCGGCAGAGCGAACGCGGAGAGTTCTACGAAGAAGCTGCGCGACGCCTCTCCGAAGCCGGGCTGGTCTACGAAGCGAAGGACGAGGCCGGACGGACGGCGCTGTACTTCCGGCCGCCCGCGCGGAGTGGTTCCTTCCGGGACGTGCTGCGGGGAGAAATCCGCTTCTCCAATGTCGAGGACTTCGTGATCCGGAAGTCCGACGGCACCCCGTCCTACAACTTCGCCGCGGTCGTCGACGATGCGGCAATGAGTATAAGTCACGTCATCCGGGGCGAGGAGCACCTTCCCAACACCGCTCGCCAGGCGCTCCTGTACCGCGCTCTGGGTGAAAAGGAGCCCGGGTTCATTCACCTCGGCTTGATCCTGGGCCCCGACGGCAAGAAGCTCAGCAAGCGCCACGGCGCCGCGAGCGTCGCGGAGTACAGGAGCGAGGGCTACCTGTCCGAGGCGCTCGTGAGTTACCTGGCTCTCCTCGGCTGGTCGCATCCGCGCGGCAGAGAGGAGTTCGACAGCCTCGACGAGCTCGCGCGGGAGTGGGACCCCTCGCGCCTCGGCGCGAGCCCCGCCATCTTCGACGCCGACCGCCTCCTCTTCGTGAACGCTCGCCGAATCCGGGCGTTACCGGCGGAGGAGCTGTACAGACGCCTGAAACCCTTTCTGGAGAAACCTCTGCCGAAAGGGAGGGAGCTCCTCGCGGTAGAGGCGGTGCGGGACGAGATGCGCCTCCTGTCGGACGCGCCCCGGCTGGTGCGCGAGATCACGGGCCCGGTGAACCCTTCCGCTTTTGCCCATGAGCTGCCGGAGCCAAGCGAGGCGGTCTTCGCGCACGCCGCCAGGACTTTGGAGGGCCGGGAGATAGAGGACCTGGAGAGCGGAAGAGAGCTCGTCCGGGAGCTTCGCGCCTGGGCGAAGGAGGAGGGCGTCAGGACGCGTGACCTCCTGCACCCTTTGAGGCTCGCGCTTACGGGCCGGGACCGGGGGCCGGAGATGGCGCACCTCTTCGCGGTGTTGGGCGCCGGAGAGGCGCGGGGGCGGATAGAACGCGCGCGAGAGGCTAGACTACGGGCATGAGCGTACAGGTACGGGACACCTTGAGCGGACGGATGGTCGAGGTCGGAGAGAGCGGCAGGGTCGGCCTCTACGTCTGCGGCCCCACGGTCTACAACCACATCCACATCGGGAACGCGCGCGCGCCGCTGTTCTGGGACGTGGTCGTTAGATACCTCAGGAGTCGGGGCTACGAGGTTCGGTTGGTGCAGAACATCACGGACATCGAGGACAAGATCATCAACAAGGCCAACGAAGAGGGCGTCTCGTGGGAGGAGATTGTGCGCCGCTACACCGACTCCTTCCACGAGCGCCTGGAGCTCCTCGGGATCGGCCTCCCGGACGTGGAGCCTCGCGCTACCGAACACATCCCCGAGATGGTCTCGTTGATAGAGGACCTGATCGAGTCGGGCCACGCCTACGCTCCCGGCAACGGAGATGTCTACTACGATGTCGAGAGCTACCCGCCCTACGGTCGATTGAGCAGGCAGCGCCCCGATGAGATGCGCGAAACCGAGAAAGGCGTTACCGGCTACAAGAAGAGTCCTCTAGACTTCGCGCTCTGGAAGGCCTCCAAGCCCGGCGAGCCCTCCTGGGAGAGTCCGTGGGGACCGGGCCGGCCCGGCTGGCACATCGAGTGTTCGGCGATGGTTGAGAAGCACCTGCCCGACGGGACGGACATCCACGGCGGCGGCACGGACCTGCGCTTCCCCCACCACGAGAACGAGCTCGCTCAGAGCGCCGGCGCTCACCCGGACCACACCTTCGTGCGTGCCTGGGCGCATCACGGGATGGTCAACATCGCCATAGAGGGCCAGGTCAGCAACAAGATGGCCAAGTCTTTAGGCAATGTCCTCGACGTCGATAGAGCCATCGAGATCCACGGCCGCAACGCTATCCGGATGTGGCTCTTGCAGAGCCACTACTCACAACCCATAGACTACTCCGAGGAGATCCTGGACGAGAAGAGGCGCTCCTACGAGCGTCTCCTGCGCCTCTACCGCCAGATCTCACGCTCCGAGACCTCTTCCGAGCTCTCCGGAGACCTCGCCACTGAACTCAAAGAGAGGTTCGACCGGGCGATGCGCGACGACTTCAACACCCCGGAGGCCGTGGCGGCGCTCTTCGAAGTAACCCATCGGGCAGGGCAGGAGATAGCGGTCCGCCCCGATGCTGCCCGGGAGTTCGCCGCTCTCGGAGACGTGTTGGAGGAGGTCCTTACGACCTTTGGATTCGACCTCTCCGAAGAGTCGGCGAGCGACGTGAACGGCGTGCGCATTCGCTACGAGGGGGAGCTCGACGAGGGGACGCTGCTGAGGGTAGCCGAGAGGGAAGAGGCGCGTCGGGAGAAGGACTGGGCCACCGCCGACCGGTTGCGCGACGAGCTACACGACGAGGGTTGGAGTGTCGAGGACACTCCCGAAGGCCCCATCGTGAGCCGCCGGTAGCGGAGGTTGAAACAGGAGATCATCTACGGTCTCCGCCCGGTGATCGAAGCGCTCAGGAGCAAGCGCCGTGAGGTCCGCGAGGTTCTGGATTCGGTAGGGGACAAGGAGATATCCTCCGAGGCCGTCGCCCGAGGAGTACCCGTCAAGCGCGTCCCTCGCAACCGGATCGAAGAGCTGGCCCGAGGAGGGGTGCATCAGGGCGTCGTGGCGCGGGTGGGCCCGTACCCGTACTCGGGACTCGAGGAGATACTTGCCGCGCCCGACCCGCTCGTCGTCGTCCTGGATAGCGTCACCGACCCGCGCAACTTAGGCGCCGTGCTCCGGGTGGCGGACGGGGCCGGGGTGAGCGGCGTCGTCGTGCCCAAAGATCGGGCCGTTGGAGTAACATCGGCGGCGGTGAAGGCGAGCGCGGGGGCGAGCGAGCACGTACCCGTGGCGCGGGAGACGAACCTCCGGCGGGCTTTAGAGAAGATGAAGGAGGCCGGCGTGTGGGCGTACGCCGCCGAGGGCGGGGCAGCGTCGTCCGCGTACACGGATCTGGATCTCTCGGGGCCGGTCGCCTTCGTGCTGGGGAGTGAGGGGCGGGGCGTCAGGCGTCTCGTGCGCGAGGGGTGCGACGGCGCGGTCTTCGTGCCGATGCGGGGGGTGGTCTCCTCCCTGAACGTCTCGGTGGCAACGGCGGTCTTGCTCTACGAGGCGAGGCGGCAGCGGGGATGACGCGGTGCCTGGTTCTGGACGGCTACAACCTCATCGGCGCTCTGAAGCGTTACTCGCCGCACTCTACTGGGGGTCTCGACCAGTCGCGAGAACTCCTCATCAACGACACCCTCAAAGCCGCGGGCTGGACGGGCAGGGAGATCATCGCCGTCTTCGACGCCTCGCGGAGCCCCGAGTCCGGCCGGACCGAGCTCCGGGCCGGGGGCGCGGTGCGCGTGATCTACAGCGCCCCCGGCGAGTCGGCCGATGACGTCATAGAACGCCTCGTCAGGAGTGGTGGCGGCTCCTACACTGTCTGCACGGCCGACTTCGCCCTCCAGCGCGCCGCCCTCGCCAGCGGCGCGGCCCGTTCCGCCCCGCGCGAGTTCGAGGAGCTCCTGAACGAGCTACCCGCCCTCACCCGCACCCCGGACGTACCCTTCCGCGCCCGCGTCTCCGACCGCCTCTCCCCCGAAGTCCTCCGGTCCCTCGAGAAGCTCCGTCGCGAGGCCGA
Organism: Rubrobacteraceae bacterium; assembly: GCA_030448125.1. Taxonomy (GTDB): domain Bacteria; phylum Actinomycetota; class Rubrobacteria; order Rubrobacterales; family Rubrobacteraceae; genus Rubrobacter_F. Next base: position 113,838 of record JAUJNO010000002.1, read on the forward strand.
AGGCCGCTAGGATATACTTGTAGCCGACAAGCCCATACGCCTGAGTAGCTCAGTGGTAGAGCAGCCGCCTTGTAAGCGGCAGGTCGGGGGTTCGAATCCCTTCTCAGGCTCTGTGATAGTCCGTTGAAAAGTCGAAGGCGTTTGCTACCATATGCAAGCGCCAAAGGTGAATGGCCTTCGGGCGTCCGTGGGGGTGTGCCCGAGCGGCCAAAGGGAGCAGGCTGTAAACCTGCCGGCTTAGCCTACGGAGGTTCGAATCCTCCCGCCCCCACCAACGAAATATGCTCCTGTAGCTCAGTAGGTAGAGCGCTTCCATGGTAAGGAAGAGGTCACCGGTTCGAATCCGGTCGGGAGCTCTAGGATCGGGCCGCGGAGGCGAGGCTGCGGCGCCGGTCCTCGACATAGGCGTGGCGGTGTAGCTCAGTCGGTTAGAGCAGCGGAATCATAATCCGCGTGTCGCAGGTTCGAGTCCTGCCACCGCTACTTCTGGCCCCCGGCGAGTAAGAGAGAAAGGAAGAAGAATGGCAAAAGGAAGGTTTGAGAGGAACAAGCCGCACCTGAACGTGGGCACCATAGGACACGTAGACCACGGCAAGACTACGCTTACCGCCGCTATCACCGGCGTTTTGGCCAAGCGCGTCCCAAACGACCCGGCTAACAAGGTGGTCGCCTTCGAGCAGATAGATAACGCCCCCGAGGAGCGCCAGCGCGGCATTACCATAGCTACCAGCCACCAGGAGTACGCTACTGAGAACCGCCACTACTACGCACGTGGACTGCCCGGGCCACGCTGACTACGTCAAGAACATGATCACGGGTGCTGCCCAGATGGATGGGGCTATCCTGGTGGTCTCGGCGGCGGATGGTCCGATGCCTCAGACCAGGGAGCACATCCTGCTGGCGCGGCAGGTGGGGGTTCCCTACATCGTGGTGTTCTTGAACAAGGCGGATATGGTGGATGATCCGGAGCTTTTGGAGCTGGTGGAGATGGAGGTTCGGGAGCTACTTAGTGAGTACGAGTTCCCTGGGGACGACATCCCGGTGGTGATAGGCTCTGCTCTTCGTGCTCTAGAGGGGGATGAGGGGGAGTACGGCGAAGAGGCGATCATGCAGCTGATGGAGGCTGTGGACACCTACGTGCCAGAGCCCGAGCGGGCGATAGATCGTCCGTTCCTTTTGGCCGTGGAGGACGTCTTCACGATCCAGGGTAGGGGGACCGTGGCGACGGGCAGGGTGGAAGCCGGGGAGATAGGGCTTAACACGGAGATAGAGGTAGTAGGGATCAGGCCCACGCGCAAGACTGTAGTGACGGGTGTGGAGATGTTCAACAAGTCGATGGACTCAGCTCAGGCGGGGGACAACATAGGAGCTCTCTTGAGGGGAGTGCGCCGGGACGACATAGAGCGCGGGCAGGTGTTGGCCAAGCCGGGGAGCATCACGCCACACACCAAGTTCAAGGCGGAGGTGTACGTGCTCTCAAAAAGAAGAGGGAGGAAGGCACACGCCGTTCTTTAGCAACTACCGCCCGCAGTTCTACTTTAGGACGACGGATGTGACGGGGGAGATCCGCCTGGAAGAAGGGGTGGAGATGGTGATGCCGGGGGACAACACGGTGATGAACGTGGAGTTGATAAGTCCGATAGCGATGGACGAGGGGTTAAACTTCGCCATACGCGAGGGTGGCAGGACGGTGGGGGCAGGCGTCGTCACCGAGATAGTGGAGTAGACAAGCTTTTCGTAGCGTGGGGGTGGGACGTTTCGTCGCCCCTGTGATTTGGAGGATCGTTGTGCGACAATTGGTAACGCTGGCATGCGAGGAGTGCAAGCGCCGGAACTACAACAGCCGTAAGAACCGGCGGAACACCCCGGATCGCATCCAGTTGAGGAAGTATTGCCCGTGGTGCCGGCAGCATACGGCGCACCGGGAGACCAGGTAGCAGAGGGCAGTAGCTCAGTTGGTAGAGCAGCGGTCTCCAAAACCGCAGGTCGTGGGTTCGAGTCCCTCCTGCCCTGCTCTCAAAGATCGAACGAGGCGAGGAAAAGATGGGTAACAAACGAAGCTCCACCGTGGCTAGAGGCGGCGGCAAGGGGCAGCAGCAGAACAAGGGCCGGCTCAGCGGGACGGTGGACTTCGTGCGCGGGGTTCGCGGCGAGCTCAAGCGGGTCAACTGGCCGAACCGAGACCAGCTACAGCAGAGCACGGCGGTCGTTTTGATCATAGTGCTTTTGCTCACGGCGTACGTGGCGTTCTGGGACTACATCTTCTATTACCTCGCCAGACTCGTATTTGCGTAAAGGATTGAAGTTTTGAAGAAGTGGTACGTCGTCAACACGTATTCGGGGCACGAGAACAAGGTCCGCACCACGATGGAGCGGCGCATAGACTCCTTCGGCCTCAAGCGGCACTTCGGCGAGATCAGCATCCCGACCGAGAGCGTCATCGAGATCAAGGACGGCAAAAAGGTCCCGACTATCCAGCGCCAGTTCCCGGGCTACATCCTGGTGAACATGGACATGAACGAAACCACCTGGCAGCTCGTCAGGCAGACCCCGGGTGTCACCCAGATCGTCGGCGCCGGCGAGAAGCCGACACCCTTGAGCCGTGCGGAGGTCGAGCGCCTCTTGCGGCCGGGCGAGGCCGAGACCCGCGAGAAGGCGGTCAAGACCACGGTGGACTACTCGGTCGGGGAGACGGTCAAGGTCATCGCCGGCCCGCTCGCGGACTTCTCGGGTATGATCTCCGAGATAAACGTGGACCAGTCGAGGTTGAAGGTGCTCGTCTCGATCTTCGGGCGCGAAACGCCCGTCGAGCTCTCCTTTAGCCAGGTAGCCAAACTCTAAAGTAAACGGTTAGAGAGGAACTAGTATGGGCAGAAGACGTGGCGGCAGGCGTGTCGCGCGCAAGCTGAAGTTGCAGATCACGGGCGGCCAGGCCAACCCCGCGCCGCCGGTTGGTCCGGCTCTGGGCCAGGCGCAGGTGAACATCGGTGAGTTCGTGCGGCAGTTCAACGACGCCACGCGCGACCAGTTGGGCCAGGTGGTGCCGGTGGAGATCACGGTTTACGAGGACCGCTCGTTCACCTTTATTACCAAGACACCGCCCGCGGCGTTCCTGCTGAAGCAGGCCGCGGGTCTCGACAAGGGCAGTGGAGAGCCGAACCGGGCCAAGGTCGGCTCGGTCAGCCAGGCTCAGGTCGAGGAGATAGCGAGGACAAAAATGCCGGACCTGAACGCCGCCGACGAAGGTGGAGCGGTGAAGATCGTCGAGGGTACGGCCCGGAGCATGGGGATAACGGTCAATGGGTAGGAGACTTTTAGAGCAGAGGGCCAGGATAGATACGGAGAGGCTCTACACGCCGCGCGAGGCGTTGGAGCTTCTCAAAGAGCTCGAAGGGGCCAAGTTCGACGAGAGCGTCGAGGTTCACGTGAAGCTTAACGTTGATCCACGTAAGGCGGACCAGATGGTGCGCGGGACGCTCATGCTCCCGAACGGCACCGGCAAGACGCGGCGGGTCGCGGTCTTCGCGGTCGGGGAGAACGCCCGGGAGGCCGAGGAGGCCGGGGCGGATGTCGTGGGCTCCGACGATTTGGCGGCGCGCATCCGGGACGAGGGCTTTATGGAGTTCGATGTTGCGGTCGCGACCCCGGATCAAATGAGCACAGTCGGTAGGCTTGGCCAGATCCTGGGTCCGCGTGGTCTCATGCCCAACCCGAAGAGCGGGACGGTAACGCAGAACGTTGGGCGGGCGGTCGAGGACATAAAGCGCGGCAAGATCGAGTACCGGGTCGACCGGTACGGGATCATTCACGGCATCGCCGGCAAGAAGTCGTTCGACATCGACAGTCTGGTCGAGAACTACTTCGCTCTGCGTGACGAGCTCCAGAGGGTTCGCCCGGCGCCGGTCAAGGGCCGGTACTTCAAGTCGATCTCGATATCGACCACTATGGGGCCGTCGGTCAGGGTTGACCCTTCGATCGAGAGGGATTAGTATCTCGATCGCGTAAGAACAAAACTTGTAGGCCAGAGACAGCCGGGGCCCTATATGAGGGTTTAATGATCCGGCCGAGGTCGCGGAGATTCGAGGGATCTATAGAGCCCCGGGCGCCTCTGCGGCCCCGGGGTTTTTATAGTGGAGGAGTCGAAGAGTGAATCGGGAAGAGAAGGCGCGGGTGATCGAGGAGCTCACCGAGAAGCTGAGGAGTGGCTCCGCGGTGCTCGTAGACTACCAGGGCATTAACGTGGCCCAGAGCACCCGGCTCAGGGCGCGGAGTCGCGAGTCGGGCGTGGAGTTCGTGGTCGCGAAGAACACGCTGGCTCAGCGGGCGGCCAACGAGGCGGGGGTCGAGGGCCTCGAGGAGTTCCTCGTGGGGCCTACGGCGATAGCCTTTGCAGAGGATCCCGTCGCCGGCGCGAAGCTGATGAGCGAGTTCTCGGCCGAGGTCGAGGCTTTCGAGATCAAGGGCGGCATCCTCGACGGCGGCCGGGTGATGGCTGCCGAGGACGTCGTGGCACTTAGCAGACTCCCCGGAAGGGAGCAACTCCTCGCCCAACTGTTGGGCGCGATCCAGTCCCCGCTCGCCGGGCTGGTGACGGTGCTCAACGCGCCCACCAGGAACCTGGCCATCGTTCTTAACCAGGTGGCCGAACAGAAGAACGCTTAGGCGTGGTAGTCGTAGTGATAGCGGTAAGCAACGAATCAGGAGGACGAGAACAGTGGCACTAAGCAATCAAGAGATAGTCGACGCGATCAAGGAGAAGTCGGTCCTGGAGATCTCCGAACTGGTCAAGATGTTCGAGGAGGAGTTCGGGGTGTCGGCGGCGGCATTCGCGGCGGCTCCGGCGGCCGCTCCCGGCGGCGACGGCGCGGCGGCGGTCGAGGAGGAGCAGACCGAGTTCGACGTGGTGCTCCAGTCGCCGGGCGAGAAGAAGATACAGGTCATCAAGGAGGTCCGCGCCGCGACCGGTCTCGGTCTGAAGGAGGCCAAGGCGCTCGTGGACGACGCGCCGAACCCCGTCAAGGAGGCCCTCTCCCGGGAGGACGCGGAGGCCCTCAGGGACAAGCTCCAGGAGGCCGGCGCCACGGTGGAGCTCAAGTAAGAGCGCCGCTACGACGCTAGCACCGCGCTAGCACGCACGGAACAACCGTGCTAAACTTCGGGCGTCGATCCGGCAGGATCGGCGCCCACAACATATTTCGTTTGTTTTTTGGCTGCGGGTGCCTTGACTTCCCGGATAATGGGGGGTAAGATACTCTATTGCGTGTTTAGCCGTTCTTCAACGATTACCCCTGGAGGAGAGCTGGTTTGGTGACCCCTGTCGTACGCCGTCAACGGCACCCCTATGCCCGAATGAGGACCGAATTTGAGCTACCTAATCTTATAGAGATACAGAGGACTTCTTTCGAGAAGTTCCGCAACGAGGGCATTCGCCGGACCCTCGTGGATATATCCCCGATAGAGGACTACACTGGCTCGTATGCCGTGGAGTTCGGGGAGCCCCACTTCGATGAGCCGGCCTTCACGATGGAGGAGTGTGTCTCGAAGGACAAGACGTACTCGGCGCCGCTCTTCGTGCGGGTGCGCTTCATCGTTAAGGAGACTGGAGAGCTCCGGGAGCAGGATGTCTTCATGGGCGACTTTCCGCTCATGACCGATTCCGGGACATTTGTCATCAACGGGACCGAACGGGTCGTGGTGACGCAGCTCGTGCGGTCGCCGGGGGCTTACATCATGGAGCCCAAGGACGCTACCAAGCAGGTCTTGACGGCGAGCCTGATGCCGAGCCGGGGCTCCTGGCTTGAGTTCGAGATCGAGACCAAAGGTTACGTCTCCGTCCGCATCGACCGCAAGCGCAAGTTGCCGGTCACCGTGCTCCTCAAGGCGCTCGACATGGGCGGTCCGGAGGAGCTTATGTCGCGCTTCGAGGACTCGTGGCTCATGCGCAACACCCTCGAGCGCGACGATATGGCCTCGCGCGAGGACGCGCTTCTTGAGGTCTTCCGAAGGCAGCGGCCGGGGGAGCCGGTGAACATAGAGAACGCGCAGAACCTCGTGGACGGGCTCTTCTTCGACGCCAAGCGCTACGACCTCTCGGAGGTCGGGCGGTACAAGGTCAACAAGAAGCTCAAGCTCGAGGTTCCCAGCGAGGTGCATACGCTTACTATCGAGGACATCGAGGCTCTGTTGAAGCGTCTCGTGGAGACTGCCGAGGGTCTCGCCGACGAGGACGAGGAGTTCGGCCGGATCAACTACGAGCGGGTCCGGCACAAGCTCGACGAGTACGAGCACTTCGGTAACCGCAGGTTGAGGACCGTGGGAGAGCTCGTGCAGGAAGCGTTCCGGATTGGGATGTACCGCATGGAGCGGGTCGTCCGCGAGCGGATGACGACGCAGGACGCGGACACCATAACGCCGCAGAGCGTGGTCAACACCAAGCCGGTGGCCAGTGCGATCAAGGAGTTCTTCGGCTCCTCGCAGCTCTCGCAGTTCATGGACCAGACGAACACCCTGAGCGGTCTCTCGCACCGCCGGCGCTTGAACGCGATGGGTGCGGGCGGATTGTCGCGCGAGCGGGCTCCCATAGAGGTTCGCGACGTGCACCCGACGCACTACGGGAGGATGTGTCCCATCGAGACGCCGGAGGGCCCGAACATCGGGCTTATCGGGTCGCTCTCGACCTACGCGATAGTGGACGATTACGGCTTCGTGCAGACGCCGTATCGCAAGGTCGTGGACGGCAAGGTCACCGACGAGATCGAGTACCTCTCCGCCGACGAGGAGGAAGAGTTCACGATCGCCCAGGCCAACACGCCCGTCGAGGAGGGGACCGGCAGGATCCTCGACTCCGAGCAGATCCTGGCCCGGAGGCGCGGCGGCGATGTCGCGACCGTTACGCCCGGAGAGATCGACTACGTGGACGTCGCGCCCCTGCAGACGGTCAGCGTCGGGACGGCGCTCATACCGTTCCTCGAGCACGACGACGCCAACCGGGCGCTCATGGGCGCAAACATGCAGCGGCAGGCCGTGCCGTTGCTCCGCAGCGAGGCCCCGTACGTCGGCACCGGGATGGAGTTCCGGGCGGCGACTGACGCGGGCGACGTGCTCATAGCGCGCAACGCCGGGACCGTCGAGCGGGTCGTCTCCGAGAAGATCACGGTCCGCAGGGAGGACGGCGAGACCGACGAGTACCGCCTGCGCAAGTTCGCCCGCTCCAACCAGGGCACGTGCGTCAACCAGCGTCCGCTCGTCAAGGAGGGCGAGGAGATCGAGGCCGGCACCGTACTGGTCGACGGTTCCTCCACCGACCAGGGCGAGTTGGCTCTAGGCAAGAACCTGCTCGTGGCGTTCATGCCGTGGGAGGGGTTCAACTTCGAGGACGCTATCATCATCTCCGAGCGTATAGTCAAGGACGACGTCCTCACCTCGATCCACATTGAGGAGTACGAGGTCCAGGCCCGTGACACCAAGCTCGGCCCCGAGGAGATCACGCGCGACATTCCGAACGCCTCCGACGATGTCCTGATGAACCTCGACTCCGACGGCATCATCAGAATAGGCGCTGAGGTTCTCTCGGGTGACGTGCTCGTGGGCAAGGTCACGCCCAAGGGCGAGTCCGAGCCGACGCCGGAGGAGAAGCTCCTCCGCGCGATCTTTGGCGAGAAGGCGCGTGAGGTAAAGGACTCTTCCCTGAAGGTCCCGCACGGCGAGGGCGGCGTCGTCATCGACGTCAAGCGCTTCAGCCGCGAGGGGGGCGACGAGCTCCAGCCGGGCGTCAACGAGATGGTGCGGGTCTTCGTCGCCAAGAAGCGCAAGATCGCCGAGGGCGACAAGCTCGCCGGGCGTCACGGGAACAAGGGTGTGATCTCCAAGATCGTGCCCGAGGAGGACATGCCGTTCATGGAGGACGGGCGTCCCGTGGACGTAATCCTGTCTCCTCTGGGGGTTCCGAGCCGGATGAACATCGGCCAGATCCTGGAGACCCACCTCGGGTGGGCCGCGAGCCAGGGCCTCGGGGAGAACGGTGGCGAGCCGACCTTCGTCTCCACGCCGGTCTTCTCCGGCGCCGAGGTCGAGGACGTCAACGAGGCCATCGAAGCCGTCCGCGGGAACGGTAGCGCCGGCATCGGCATGGGCCGCGGCGGGAAGGTCACGCTCTACGACGGGCGCACCGGCGAGCCGTTCGACGGCAGGATCACCATCGGCTACATGTACATACTGAAGCTCTTGCACCTCGTGGACGACAAGATCCACGCGCGGAGCACCGGCCCGTACTCGCTCGTAACGCAGCAGCCCCTGGGCGGTAAGGCCCAGTTCGGCGGCCAGCGCTTCGGCGAGATGGAGGTGTGGGCGCTCGAAGCCTACGGTGCCGCGCATACCCTGCAGGAGTTGCTCACCATAAAGAGCGACGACCGGGTCGGGCGCGTAAAGAGCTATGAGTCGATTGTCAAGGGCGAGAACATCCCCGAGCCCGGCGTGCCGGCGAGCTTCAAGGTCTTGCTCAAGGAGATGCAGTCTCTGGGGCTCTCGGTCAAGCCCGTCTACAACGCCGAGGCAGCGGCCGAGGATCAGGACAGGCGAGACTGGGACGAGGCCGCGCGGGCGCTGGGGATCAACCTGAGCCGCGAGGAGCCGACCGGAAGCCTGGACGACAGGCCAGACACGTTCGCGAGCTAGAGTAAAAGGACGCAGGCTGGCGCAAAAGTCGCCGGCCCGCGCATGGGGCTGGGGCCAAAGACGACGAGAGAGGAACTATAGAGCGTGCAGGGTTTAGAGCGCGACATAGATATCAACAAGCTGGAGAAGATCTCTATCGGTCTCGTCTCGGCCGAGGAGATCCGGGAGTGGTCTCGCGGCGAGGTTACGAAGCCTGAGACTATCAACTACCGCACCCTCCGCCCGGAGAAGGACGGTCTCTTCTGCGAGCGCATCTTCGGTCCTTCGAAGGACTGGGAGTGCTACTGCGGTAAGTACAAGAGGATCCGGTTCAAGGGCATTATCTGCGAGCGGTGCGGCGTCGAGGTCACGCGCGCCCGGGTACGTCGTGACCGGATGGGCCACATAGAGTTGGCCGCCCCGATCGCGCACGTGTGGTTCGTCAAGGGCGTGCCGAGCCGGATGGGCTACCTTTTGGACATAAGCCCGAAGGACCTCGATCGGGTGCTGTACTTCGCTTCGTCCATCGTCACCTGGGTGGACCGGGAGGAGCGGGCGAACGACATAAACGTCCTGCGTAACCAGATCGAGGACGAGATCCGCCAGCTCGAAGAGGAGCGGGACGAGGAGGTCCTCCAGACTCAGGCGCTGCGTACCAAGCGCGAGAGCGTCATAAAGGGCGAGAGCAGCCCGGACGAGTTCACCGAGGAGTACGCCGACCTCCCCGATGAGGACCGCGAGGCGGCCATAAACAGGGTCTACAAGGAGGCCGAGGAGACCGTCGCGGACATCCAGCGCTCCGTCAACGAGCAGATAGAGTTCGTCCGGCGGGCGTGGGAGGAGTTCCAGACGCTCGAGCCGCGCCAGATCGTGGACGACGAAGAGCTCTTCAGGGAGATGAAGGATCGCTTCGGGGACGAGTACGGCTATGGCGTGTACTTCCGTGGCGGCATGGGCGCCGAGGCGGTGCGCGACCTCATAAGCCAGGTCGACCTCGAAGCCGAGGCGCAGGACCTCCGGGACATGGTCCAAGAGTCCAAGGGCCAGAAGCGCCAGAAGGCGATAAAGCGCCTCAAGGTCGTGGACGCCTTCCGCACGAGCGGCAACAGGCCGGAGTGGATGGTCATGGACTCCGTCCCCGTCCTGCCGCCGGACCTACGCCCGATGGTCCAGCTCGACGGTGGCCGCTTCGCCACGAGCGACCTGAACGACCTGTACAGGCGCGTCATCAACCGGAACAACCGCCTGCGCCGCCTGCTCGACCTCGGGGCGCCCGACGTGATCGTGAACAACGAGAAGCGGATGCTTCAGGAGGCCGTGGACGCCCTCTTCGACAACGGGCGCCGCGGCCGCGCCGTGACGGGCGCCGGCAACCGGGCTCTAAAGAGCCTCTCCGACATGCTCAAGGGTAAGCAGGGTAGGTTCCGGCAGAACCTGCTCGGCAAGCGCGTGGACTACTCCGGCCGGTCGGTGATCGTGGTCGGTCCCGGTCTCCAGATGCACCAGTGCGGCCTGCCGCGCCTCATGGCGGTCGAGCTCTTCAAGCCGTTCGTGATGAAGGTGCTCGTGGACCGGGCGCTCGCGCCGAACATCCGGAGCGCCAAGCAGATGGTCGAGAGGCTCAGGCCCGAGGTGTGGGACGTGCTGGAGGACGTTATCAAGGAGCACCCGGTCCTCCTGAACCGCGCGCCGACGCTCCACCGCCTGGGTATCCAGGCGTTCGAGCCGGTGCTGGTCGAGGGAAGGCGATACAGGTCCACCCGCTGGTGTGCTCGGCGTTCAACGCGGACTTCGACGGCGACCAGATGGCGGTCCACGTGCCGCTCTCGCCTGAGGCGCAGGCCGAGGCTCGCGTCTTGATGCTCTCGACGCAGAACATCCTGTTGCCGGCGAACGGGTTCCCGATCGCGGTTCCCTCGCAGGACATGGTGCTGGGGCTCTACTACATAACCTACGGCGACGACGACTTCGAGGAGCAGGACGTCAAGGCGTTCATCTCCTCCTACGACGAGGCGGAGGCCGCGTACAAGGAGGGGTCGCTCAAGATCCACGACAAGATTCTCTTGCGCCGCAAGGGTACGCCCGGCGGAAGAGTCGAGACGACGCTCGGTCGCGCGCTCTTCAACGAGAACGTCGAGGAGACCCTGCGGGACTACCTCGGCGGCGGCCTACGACCCGGCGGAGTACAACTTCGTCAACCACACGTTGAAGAAGGGCGAGATCAAGGCGCTCGTCGCCGGTTACGTGGACCGCTACCCGACGGAGCTCGTCAGCCAGCTTCTGGATACCCTCAAGAGGGTCGGGTTCCACACGGCCACGCGTGCCGGGGTCTCCATCGGCAAGAACGATATCGTCGTGCCGGAGCAGAAGGAGGAGATCCTCGGCCGCTACGACGGCATGGTCAACGAGATCGAGGAGCAGTGGGACAGCGGCTTCATCTCCGACGACGAGCGCCTGGAGCGGGTCATCGGCATGTGGACCCAGGCCAAGAACGAGGTCGAGGACGCGATGAAGGCGAACCTCTACAAGCTCAACCCGATCTACATGATGGCCAACTCGGGTGCGCGGGGTAACTACTCCCAGATCACGCAGCTCGCCGGGATGCGCGGCTTGATGACGAACACGAAGGGCGAGATCATGGAAGAGCCCGTGAAGTCCAACTTCATGGAGGGTCTCTCTGTGCTCGAGTACTTCACCTCGACACACGGCGCCCGGAAGGGACAGGCCGACACGGCCCTGCGTACCGCCGACTCGGGCTACCTCACCCGCCGGCTCGTGGACGTGTCCCAGGATGTCGTGATCCACGACGAGGACTGCGGCACCGACGGCTACGTCGAGATCCCGCTGTACCTCGACGGCGGCCGGGGCGACGCCAACGACTCCATCGCGGCCCGCTTCCTGTCCCGCGACCTCGTACACCCGGAGACGGGCGAGGTCATCGCCGAGGCCGGCACGGACGTAACGCCGGGCCTCTTCGCCTCGTGGCGCGAGCAGCTTCCGCGCGAGACGCTGGTACCCGTGCGTACGCCCTCCAAGTGCGAGAGCCCGCAGGGCGTGTGCCAGGCGTGCTACGGTCGGGCGCTCTCGACCTATCGTCCGGTGGACGTCGGCGAGGCCGTAGGTATCATCGCGGCCCAGTCCATCGGCGAGCCGGGGACGCAGCTTACGATGCGTACCTTCCACACCGGCGGTATCGCCGGCGAGGACATCACGGCGGGTCTGCCGAGGGTCGTCGAGCTCTTCGAGGCGCGGCACCCGAAGGCCGAGGCTACCCTCGCCGACATCGACGGCTACGTGAGCCTCGAGGATATCGAGAGCGACCGTCCTGATAAAGGTCGTCATCACCTCTCCCGACGGTACCGAGAGCCGGGAGTACAAGGTCGAGCGCCAGCTCTTGAGGCCGGAGTTCGTCGAGGGGGCCGAGGTCCGGGCGAACACCCCGATCACCGAAGGCTCCGTCTACCCGCACCAGATCCTGGAGAACGACCTGCGCTACGACCGCGGCACCACCCAGACCGAGCGCTACCTGGTCGACGAGGTGCAGAAGGTCTACCGGGCGCAGGGCGTGGACATCCACGACAAGCACATCGAGGTGATCGTACGCCAGATGCTCCGCAAGGTCGTCGTTGACGCCCCCGGCGACACGAACCTCCTGCCCGAGCAGGTCGCCGACCGGTTCACGGTGCAGCGCCGAGAACGAGCGCGTCGTCGGGGAGGAGGGCGGTGAGCCGGCCACTTTCCACACGGTCCTCATGGGCATCACCAAGGCCTCGCTCGCCACGGACAGCTTCCTCTCCGCGGCCTCCTTCCAGGAGACCGCCCGCGTCCTCACCGACGCTGCCATCGAGGGCAAGGTGGACAACCTCGCGGGGTTGAAGGAGAACGTGATCATCGGTAAGCTCATCCCGGCGGCCACCGGCATGCCGCGCTACCGGCAGCTTACGGTAATGGTCGAAGGGTACGGCGCGCAAGACGTCGAAGACCTTGACATAGCGGCTTCATAAGCCTAAAATAACGCGTCGCGGTTACGAGCGGTTACAACTGCTCGCGGGGGCCTCTTCGACCGCCGCGGCGCGTAACTTTGTTGTAGGACTTTTACCCCGGACGAAGGAAAGGAAGGCGCAGCCGTGCCGACGACGAATCAGCTCGTGCGCGAAGAGCGTAGGTCGAGGAAAGAGAAGTCGGCGACGCCGGCGTTTGGGTTCGCCCCAGCGGCGCGGTGTGTGTACCCGTGTCTCGACGACCACGCCGAAGAAGCCGAACTCGGCGCTGCGTAAGATCGCGCAGAGTCCGCCTGACGAACGGCATGGAGGTCACGGCCTACGTGCCGGGCGAGGGGCACAACCTGCAGGAGCACTCCGTGGTGCTCGTGCGTGGCGGCCGGGTGAAGGATCTGCCGGGCGTACGCTACAAGGTCGTGCGCGGGGCGCTCTGGATACCCTCGGGGTCTCCAACCGCAAGCAGGGCCGTTCCAAGTACGGAACCAAGAAGTAGGAGAGGGTAGAAGATGCCGAGGCGAGCAGCGCCGCCAAAGAAGAGTATACCGGCCGATCCCGTATACGGGAGCGTGCTGGTGCAGCAGGTGATCAACAAGATCATGCTCGACGGCAAGAAGAGCACGGCGGAGAAGATCGTCTACGATGCCCTCTCCTTTATCGAGGAGCGGACCGGCTCGAGCCCGGTTACGGTCCTCAACAACGCCCTGGACAACATCCGGCCGCGCCTCGAGGTTCGCAGCCGTCGCGTGGGCGGCGCTACCTACCAGGTGCCGGTCGAGGTGAACCCGCGGCGGGCGAACACGCGTGGGCCTCTGCGGTGGATGGTCGGCTACGCCCGGGCGCGGCGGGAGAAGACGATGGGCCGGAGGCTCGCCGGCGAGATCCTCGATGCCAAAGACAACGTTGGCACGAGCGTAAAGCGGCGAGAGGACACGCATCGCATGGCCGAGGCAAACCGAGCATTCGCACATTACAGGTGGTGATAAGGGAAAAATGGCTGTTTCCGTAGCTAGAAAGACCCCGCTACGGCGGGTAAGAAATATCGGCATCATGGCGCACATCGACGCCGGAAAGACCACCACGACCGAGCGGATCCTGCTCTACACGGGCCTGACCCACAAGCTGGGCGAGGTCCACGACGGGAACGCCGTGATGGACTGGATGGCCCAGGAGCGCGAGCGCGGCATCACCATTACGAGCGCCGCGACGACCGTGTTCTGGGGCGGTACCGGACTCTCCAAGAACGGCAAAGGTGGCCGCCGAGGGCCTCCACACCCGTATCCCCGACCAGTACCGTGTCAATATTATAGACACGCCCGGACACGTGGACTTTACTGTGGAGGTGGAGCGGAGCCTGCGCGTGCTTGACGGCTCGATCGCTCTGTTCGACTCCGTGGCTGGGGTCGAGCCGCAGAGTGAGACGGTCTGGCGGCAGGCGGACAAGTACAGCGTGCCGCGGATAGCGTTCGTCAACAAGATGGACCGCATCGGGGCGGACTTCTACAAGGCCGTGGACACGATGGTAGATCGGCTCGGGGCCAACGCCGTGCCGGTGCAGTTGCCGATCGGGGCGGAGAGCGAGTTCCAGGGGATCGTGGACCTCGTAGAGATGAAGGCGACCATTTACCTGGACGACCTTGGGGCTGAGTGGGAGAGACCGAGATCCCGGAGGAGATGCGGGCGCGGGCCGGGGAGTATCGCGAGAAGCTCATGGACGCGGTCGCCGACCAGGATGAGGAGCTCATGATGCTCTACCTGGAGGGCGAGGAGATCGACCCGGACCAGATCCGGGCGGCCATCCGCAAGGCTACCCCTCGACATCCGGATGACCCCGGTCTTCTGCGGCTCGGCGTTCAAGAACAAGGGCGTACAGCCGCTCCTCGACGGCGTCGTGGATTACCTGCCGAGCCCGCTCGACGTGCCCCCGATCCACGGTATGACGATGGATGGCGAGGAGGTCATACGCGCGAGGCCGACGAGAACGGTCCGCTGGCCGCGCTTGCCTTCAAGGTGCAGGCCGACCCGCACGTCGGGAAGCTGACGTACATGAGGGTTTACTCGGGCACGCTCAAGTCCGGCTCCTACGTGATGAACACCACCAAGGGGCGCCGCGAGCGCGTCGGGCGCCTGCTGCAGTTGCACGCCAACTCGCGGGAGCAGCGCGAGGAGGTCTACGCGGGCGAGCTGGTCGCGGCCATCGGCCTCTCTCAACACCGGCACCGGCGATACGCTGGTTGCGGCCGACGACCCCGAGCAGATCGTGCTCGAACAGATGGTCTTTCCGGAGCCGGTCATCGACCAGGCCATCGAGCCCAAGACCAAGGTCGACCAGGAGAAGCTGAGCGTAGCGCTCCAGCGCCTCGCCGAAGAGGATCCGACCTTCAGCGTGCGCGGCGACGAGGAGACGGGGCAGACGATCATCGCCGGGATGGGCGAGTTGCACCTGGAGATCATCCTCGACAGGTTGCTGCGCGAGTTCCGGGTGGACGCGAACATCGGCAAGCCGCAGGTGGCGTACCGGGAGACGATCCGCAAGCGGGTCGACAACGTCGAGGGCCGTTTCGTCCGGCAGACGGGCGGTCGCGGCCAGTACGGGCACGCGGTCATCAACATCGAGCACAACGACGAAGGCGGCTACGCCTTCGAGAACAAGATCGTCGGCGGCGTCATCCCGCGCGAGTACATTACGAGCGTGGACAAGGGCATTCAGGGCGCCCTGGACGATGGCGTCGTGGCCGGGTTCCCGGTCGTAGACGTGAGGTTCGAGCTCGTAGATGGGTCGTACCACGACGTCGACTCGTCGGAGATGGCGTTCCAGATCGCGGGTAGCATGGCGGCCAAGGAGGCCCTCAAGCGGGCCAACCCGGTCTTGCTCGAGCCGATCATGAGCGTCGAGGTCGTTATGCCCGAGGAGTTCATGGGCGACGTCATGGGCGACCTGTCGAGCAGGCGCGGGCAGATCCAGGGCATGGACTCCCGCGGCGGCGGGCAGGTCATCCGGGCGATGGTCCCGCTCTCCGAGATGTTCGGTTACGCGACGACCGTCCGGAGCAAGACGCAGGGCCGCGCGACGTTCACCATGCAGTTCGACCACTATGCCGAGGTGCCCAAGAGCATCGCGCAGGAGATAGCTGAGAGCCGAGAGAAAGGAAGAAGAATGGCAAAAGGAAGGTTTGAGAGGAACAAGCCGCACCTGAACGTGGGCACCATAGGACACGTAGACCACGGTAAGACTACCCTTACCGCCGCTATCACCGGTGTTTTGGCCAAGCGCGTCCCAAACGACCCGGCTAACAAGGTGGTCGCCTTCGAGCAGATAGATAACGCCCCCGAGGAGCGCCAGCGCGGCATTACCATAGCTACCAGCCACCAGGAGTACGCTACTGAGAACCGCCACTACGCGCACGTGGACTGCCCGGGCCACGCTGACTACGTCAAGAACATGATCACGGGTGCTGCCCAGATGGATGGGGCTATCTTGGTGGTCTCGGCGGCGGATGGTCCGATGCCTCAGACCAGGGAGCACATCCTGCTGGCGCGGCAGGTGGGGGTTCCCTACATCGTGGTGTTCTTGAACAAGGCGGATATGGTGGATGATCCGGAGCTTTTGGAGCTTGTTGAGATGGAGGTCCGGGAGCTACTTAGCGAGTATGAGTTCCCTGGGGACGACATCCCGGTGGTTATAGGCTCTGCGCTTCGTGCTCTAGAGGGGGATGAGGGGGAGTACGGCGAAGAGGCGATCATGCAGCTGATGGAGGCTGTTGACACCTACGTGCCAGAGCCCGAGCGGGCGATAGATCGCCCGTTCCTTTTGGCCGTGGAGGATGTCTTCACGATCCAGGGTAGGGGGACGGTAGCCACGGGGCGGGTAGAGGCCGGGGAGATAGGGCTGAACACGGAGATAGAGGTGGTGGGGATCAGGCCCACGCGCAAGACTGTTGTAACGGGTGTGGAGATGTTCAACAAGTCGATGGACTCTGCTCAGGCGGGGGACAACATAGGAGCTCTCTTGAGGGGAGTGCGCCGGGACGACATAGAGCGCGGGCAGGTGTTGGCCAAGCCGGGGAGCATCACGCCACACACCAAGTTCAAGGCGGAGGTGTACGTGCTCTCAAAAGAAGAGGGAGGAAGGCACACGCCGTTCTTTAGCAACTACCGCCCGCAGTTCTACTTTAGGACGACGGATGTGACGGGGGAGATTCGCCTCGAAGAAGGGGTGGAGATGGTGATGCCGGGGGACAACACGGTGATGAACGTGGAGTTGATAAGTCCGATAGCGATGGACGAGGGGTTAAACTTCGCCATACGCGAGGGTGGCAGGACGGTGGGGGCAGGCGTCGTCACCGAGATAGTGGAGTAGGTTTATGGCCGTATCCAAGATCAGGATAAAGCTCAAGGCCTACGACCACGAGGTCATAGATAAGACGGCCAAGTCCATCGTGGAAACGGCGGAGCGGACCGGGGCCTTTGTTTTCGGCCCCGTTCCGCTGCCGACGAAGAGAAGCGTGTACACGGTGATCCGGGGTCCCTTCAAGGACAAGGACTCACGCGAGCACTTCAAGCTGCACACGCACAAGCGCCTCATCGACATTCAGCAGCCTACGCCGCGGACGGTCGACAGCTTGCAGCGCCTCGACCTTCCGGCCGGCGTGAACATCGAGATAAAGGCAACCTAGCATGGCGACGGCTGTATTCGGACGCAAGAAGCACATGACCCAGGCCTTCCAGGACGACGGCACGCTCGTGAGCGTGACCGTGATCGAGGTGGAGCCAAACTTCGTCACGGCTGTAAAGACTGACGACGAGCATGGCTACGACGCGGTCCAGGTCGGTTTCGGGACGGTGCCGACGCGTAAGGTGAACAGGCCGCAAGCGGGCCAGTTCGAGAAGCACGAGACCCCGCCGCGTCGCCACCTCAAGGAGCTGCGCAACGTCTCCGGCGAGGTCGGAGGGACCATCGGGGCCGATGTCTTTGACGAGGGGGACAAGGTACACGTCACCGCCGTCTCCAAAGGCAAGGGCTTCCAGGGGACCGTGAAGCGCCACGGCTTTAGCCGGGGCCCGGTCTCGCACGGCTCGCACAACGTCCGCGCGCCGGGGTCCGCCGGGGCTTCGGCGGACCCCGCGAGGATCTTCCCGGGGCAGAAGATGCCGGGGCAGATGGGCAACAAGGGCGTCACGGTCAAGAACCTGCGGATCGTAACGGTGGACGCCGAAAACAACGAGCTCTGGGTGCGCGGCGGGGTGCCGGGCGGCAAGGGCTCGGTCGTCAAGATCCGGAAGGCGGGTGAGTAGGATGGCAAGAGCGCACCTCTTCGACGCCGGGAGCGGGGAGAGATCGGACCTGGATCTCTCGGGTCCGCTCTTCGAGACCGAGCCGAAGGAGCACGTCATACACCGGGCCGTCGTTGCCGAGCTCGACGCGCGGCGGCGCTACACGGCCTCGACCAAGGGCCGCAGCGAGATCGTCGGCTCTGGCCGCAAGCTGTACCGCCAGAAGGGCACCGGTCGCGCGCGGGCGGGCGATATAAAGCCCCCGAACCGCGTCGGCGGCGGCACCTGGGGCGGTCCCAAGCCAAAAGGCGGCCCTCCCACAAGCGCATAAACCGCAAGGAGGCCCGCGCGGCGTTCCACGGGGCGCTCTCGGCCAAGGCCGGGGACGGCGAGCTGTACGTGCTCGACTCTTTGGGCTTCGACAGGCCCTCGACGAAGCAGGCCAGGGAGCTCATCGAGAGGATGGATCTCGAAGGTCCGGTACTCTGGTGGTCGTGACCGAGGACGACGAGCACGCGGAGCTCTCTTTCAGGAACCTGCCGCGGGTGACGGTCGTCGGGCCCTACGAGTACGGGGTCTACGAGCTGTTGCGGGCGCGGGAGGTCGTGTTCTCGCGGGCGGCGTACGAGAAGCTCGTCGGGAATCGGGAGGAGTTAGATATGGATCCGCACCAGGTGATCATCAAACCGGTCATCTCCGAGAAGAGCTACAACCTGATCGAGACGGAGAACCAGTACACGTTCCAGGTGGACAAGCGGGCGAACAAGAACCAGATAAAGCGCGCTATCGAGGAGCGCCTTCGACGTGAGGGTCTACAAGGTGAACACGGTGAACGTGAAGAGCAAGCCGAAGCGCCAGGGCCTCTTGCGGGGTCGGACGGCGACGTGGAAAAAGGCCGTGGTCCGGCTTGCCGAGGGCGAGCGCATAGAATTGTTCGAGGGGGTCTAGGGTGCCAGCGACGACGTTACAAGCCGACGAGCGCGGGCCGGAGAAACTCCTCGGTCCTGACGCGCGACTCGGTGACGAGAGAGAAGCCGGAGAAGAAGCTGCTCACCAAGCTCCACAAGACCGGTGGGCGCAACAACAACGGTCGCATCACCACCCGCCACATCGGCGGCGGGCACAAGCGACGCTACCGGCTCATAGACTTCAAGCGCGCAAGGACGGCGTGCCGGCGACGGTCGCGGCGATCGAGTACGACCCGAACCGCTCGGCGAACATCGCCCTATTGCACTACCACGACGGCGAGAAGCGCTACATCCTCGCGCCGCGCAACCTGACGGTGGGCTCCATCGTCGAGAGCGGCCCCGACGCCGAGGTGGACGTGGGTAATGCGTTGCCCTTGAACCGCATCCCGGTCGGTACGGTGATACACAACGTGGAACTGGAGCCGGGCAAGGGGGCGCAGATGGCCCGGAGCGCCGGGACCAGCGCCCAGCTCACCGCCCGCGAGGGCGCTCTGGTGACGCTCCGGTTGCCCAGCGGGGAGCGTCGCAGGGTCCGGAGCGAGTGCCGGGCGACGGTCGGTGTGGTCGGCAACCAGTCGCACCAGAACGTGCGGTTGGGCAAGGCGGGCCGCAAGCGTCACCTCGGCGTGAGGCCGACGGTGCGCGGGACCGTTATGAACCCGGTGGACCACCCGCACGGCGGCGGCGAGGGCAAGAGCACGTCGGGCCGGGCGCCAGTTACTCCCTGGGGCAAGATCACGCAGGGCTCGCCCACGAGGAAGAAGCACAAGAGGTCGGACGCGATGATCGTCCGGCGTCGCAGGAAAGGAAGGAGGCGCTAAGTGACGCGGTCGTCGAAGAAGCCGCCTTACGTGGAGGAGCGCCTTATGGAGCGCATCCTCCGCATGAACGAGAACAACGAGCGCAGGATGCTCAAGACGTGGAGCCGCGCGTCGGTGATCTACCCGGAGTTCGTCGGCCACACCGTCGCCGTACACGACGGGCGCAAGCACGTGCCCGTGTTCTGTACGGAGAGCATGGTGGGCCACAAGCTCGGGGAGTTCGCTCCGACGCGGACCTTCCGCACTCACATAAAGAGCGACAGGACGGCGAGGCGCCGTTGAAAGCTATAGCCAAGTACGTGCGCATCGCGCCCCGCAAGGCGCGCCTCGTCGCGGACGAGGTCCGGGGCAAGAGCTACCCGGAGGCGGTCTCTCTTCTGAGGTTCACCAACAAGCGGGCCGCCCAGATCCTCGGCGAGGTGCTAAACAGCGCCGCCGCGAACGCCGAGCACAACATGGACGCGGACCCCGACGAGTTGCGGGTCAAGACCGTCAAGGTAGACGAGGGCCCGACCATAAAGCGTTACCGGCCGCGGGCGATGGGCCGGGCGACCATGATCCGCAAGCGGACCAGCCACATAACGGTCGAGCTGGAGCCTCCCGTGGGCGCCGCGGTCACCGTAGACACGCCCGAGGGCGAGGAGGAAGAGTAGATGGGACAAAAAGTACATCCGGAGGGCTTCAGACTCGGGGTCAAGCGCAAGGGCGAGAAGGTAGACTTCAAGAGCGGCTGGTACTCCGACCGGGACTTTGCGGAGCTCTTGGGCGAGGACCTCAAGATCCGGGAGCACATCGAGAAGAAGCTCAGTCGTGCCGGCATCGCGAACATCACAATCCGCAAGGCCGCCGAGCAGGGCGAGGTCGCGGTGGACATCCACACCGCCCGCCCCGGCATCGTCATCGGCAAGGGCGGCAGTGAGGTGGATGCTTTGAGGAGCGAGCTCGAGCGCCTCACCAGAAAGAAGGTGCAGGTCAACGTGCGCGAGGTCTCGCGTCCGGAGCTCAACGCCGCGCTCGTGGCGGAGTCTATCGCCGAGCAGCTCGAGAGTAGGGCGGCGTTCCGGCGGACGATGAAGCGGGCCTTGACGAGCGCGATGCGCAGCGGGGCCGAGGGCGCCAGGATCCAGTGCGGCGGGCGCTTGGGCGGCATCGAGATGAGCAGGTCGGAGACCATCAGCGAGGGGCGGGTGCCGCTGCATACGCTCGACGCGGACATAGACTACGGCTTCAAGGAGGCCAAGACCCAGATGGGCCAGATCGGGGTGAAGGTCTGGATCAACCACGGGGTCCACGAGGAAGAAGTAACGAGAAGAGGACGGTAGCAGATGCTGGTACCGAAGAAGCTAAAGTACAGGAAGCCCCACCGGGGCCGGATGCGGGGCCAGGCCAAGGGTGGCACCGAGGTACAGTTCGGCGAGTACGGTCTGCAGGCGCTCGAGGCATCCTGGATCACCAACCGCCAGATAGAGGCCGCCCGTATCGCGATGACCAGGAAGATCAAGCGTGGCGGGAAGGTCTGGATCAACATCTTCCCCCACAAGCCGGTCACCAAGAAGCCGGCCGAGACGCGCATGGGTAGCGGCAAGGGCTCTCCCGAGGGCTACGTCGCCGTCGTCAAGCCGGGGCGGGTGATGTTCGAGATGAGCGGGGTCAACGAGGACCTGGCGCGCGAAGCGATGATGCTCGCCGCCCAGAAGCTCCCCATAAAGACCCGGTTCCTGGTCCGGGGAGGTGCGCAGACGTGAACGTCGCGGAGGTGCGCGAGTTGGACGTGGAGGAGCTTCAGCAGCGCGTCGCCCAGACGCGGCGGGAGCTCTTCAACCTGAGGTTCCAGCATGCAACAGGTCAGTTGGAGAACACGGGACAGCTCAAGGAGGTCCGGAAGAACATCGCCCGGCTCCTGACCGTCCTGAACCAGAAACAGCGGGAGAACGTGTAGTGACGGAAGAAAAAGAAAAACAGGAGCTCGCGGAAGCTCTAGGGACCGAGGAGCTCGGTACCGGGGCGGCCAAGCCGGGCCCGGCGCTCGACCAAGACGAGGGCTCGATCCAGAGTGACCCCACCCGCGGCAGCCGTAAGGAGCGGGTCGGGATGGTCGTCTCCGACAAGCCGGAGAAGACCGTGGTCGTCTCGGTAGAGACACTCGTGAGACACCCCTTGTACAAGAAGCGCGTGAGACGCTCCAAGCGCTTCATGGTACACGACGAGCAGAACGCCGCTCGCACCGGGGACACCGTGAGGATCGTCGAGACGCGGCCCATCTCGGCGCGCAAGCGGTGGCGGCTCGGGAATATAGTGTCGAGGGCCGAGTAGTGATCCAGAACGAGACACGACTAAGAGTAGCCGATAACTCGGGGGCGCGAAGTATCCTGACCATCCGCATTCTCGGCGGCTCCAAAAGGCGGAGTGCGGGGGTCGGCGACGTGATCGTCGCGACCGTGAAGGAGGCGACGCCGGGCGGCGCGGTCCGCAAGGGCGAGCTCGTCAAGGCCGTCGTGGTGCGGACCAAAAAGGAGACGCGCAGGAACGATGGGTCGTACATACGGTTTGGCGAGAACGCGGGCGTCATCATCAACAACGACGGCGCCCCGCGCGGGACGCGTATCTTCGGCCCCGTCGCCCGCGAGCTCAGGGACAAGGGTTACACGAGGATAATCTCGCTCGCACCGGAGGTGTTGTAAACGATGGGTCTCAAGATAAAGCGTGGGGATACGGTCGTCGTGATCTCCGGCAAGGAGAAGGGCAAGCGTGGCGAAATCGAGCGGGTCGAACCGGCAAAGGGCCGGGTGGTCGTGAGCGGCGTGAACGAGAGGACGCGCCACGCGAGGCCGAGCCAGCAGAACCAGGAGGGGCTGTACACCTTCGAGGCTCCGATACACGTCTCGAACGTGATGCTCGTGGACCCGGACTCCGGGGAGCCGACCCGTATCGGCTACAGGTTCACGGACTCCGGAGAGAAGATCCGGGTGAGCAAGAAATCCGGGAAGGATATAGATGGCTAGGATGAAGGACAGGTACCGGGAGGAGGTCGCCCCGGCCTTGAAGGACAAGTTCGAGATACAGAACCCAATGCGGATACCCAAGCTCGAGAAGATCGTCGTGAACATGGGCGTCGGGGAGGCCGTCGCGAACAGCCGGGCCCTCGACGGCGCGATGGAGGACCTGGCCAGGATCACCGGCCAGAAGGCTCAGGTGAGGCGGGCGAGGAAGAGCATCGCCGGGTTCAAGATCCGGGACGGCATGCCGGTCGGCGCGAGGGTAACCCTGCGCGGCGAGCGGATGTGGGAGTTCCTCGACAGGCTCGTCACGATCGCGCTGCCGCGCGTGAGGGACTTCCGGGGGATCAGCCCTCGCTCCTTCGACGGGCGGGGAAACTTCGCGCTCGGACTTCGGGAGCAGACGATCTTCCCGGAGGTCTCTTACGACTCGATAGACGCCACGCGCGGCATGGACGTCGCGGTGGTGACGACGGCGGAGACCGACGAGGAGGCCCGGGAGCTTCTGCGGATGTTGGGCATGCCGTTCCGGACGAGCTAGGAGAGTTTTATGACGAGAAAAGCCTTGTTGGTAAAGCAGCAGAAGCCGCAGAAGTTCAAGGTCAGGGAGTACAACCGGTGCCAGCGGTGTGGTAGGGCGCACGGGTACTACAGGAAGTTCGGGCTGTGCAGAATCTGCCTGAGGGAACTGGCGCACGAGGGGAAGATCCCCGGCGTCATGAAAGCGAGTTGGTAGGCGTATGGCGGTAAACGATCCGATAGCGGATTTCCTGACCCGGATCCGCAACGCGCAGATGGCCAAGCACGATGCGGTCGAGATGCCGCACTCGAAGATGAAGGTCGAGGTGGCCCGCATCCTCAAGGAGCAGGGCTACGTAAACGACTACTCAGAGAGGGGCGCGGGCGCGGAGAAGAAGCTCGTCGTCGAGCTCAAGTACGATCCGGAAGGGCGGCGCGCGATCACGGGCCTGCGTAGGATGAGCCGGCCCGGACGGCGTGTGTACCGCAAGCAGGCGAGCATCCCGCGCGTCCTCGACGGCCTCGGGGTAGCGATACTCTCGACCTCGCGCGGCATCCTCACCGACCACGAGGCTCGCAGGGCTGGCATCGGCGGCGAAGTCCTCTGCTTCGTCTACTAGGGAGGAATGAGGAATGTCCAGAATAGGTAAGGCGCCTGTCGAGGTGCCGAACAACGTTGAGGTAGACGTCTCCGGCCGGATCATCAGGGTCAGGGGCCCGCAGGGCGAGCTTACGGTGCCCGTGGGCCGGGGCGTCGAGGTCAGGCAGGAGGACGGCAGCCTCGTCCTGGAGCGGGCTTCGGACTCGCCGGATCACAAGGCGATGCACGGGCTCACGCGTTCCCTGCTCCAGAACGCCGTTACCGGCGTTACCGACGGCTTTGCGAAGACGCTGTTGATACAGGGCGTCGGGTACAGGGGGGCGTTGCAGGGGCAGGACATCAACCTGCAGGTTGGTTACTCGCACCCGGTCACGATAACCCCGCGCGAGGGTATAGACTTCGAGATGCCGAACGCGACGACCATAGTGGTGCGCGGCATAGACAAGCAGCGGGTCGGCCAGATGGCGGCGGAGATCCGGAAGGTCAGGCCGCCGGAGCCGTACAAGGGCAAGGGCATCCGCTACAGCGACGAGCAGATCCGGCGCAAAGTCGGCAAGGCCGGATAGTAGGAGGTTTTATGCCGGTATTGGATAAGAGGGGCCAGAAGAACAGGCGCCGGGGCCGCGTCCGGCGCAAGATATTCGGGACGGCGGAGCGCCCCAGGCTCTCCGTCTACCGGTCGAACGTCCATATTTACGCCCAGCTGGTGGACGACCTCGAGGGCCATACGCTCGCGGCGGTGGACTCGCGCGAGGCCGATGGGGCGGAGAACCGCACGGACGCGGCGCGCCAGGTCGGCGAGCTCCTCGCCAACAGGGCCGGGGAGGTCGGTATAGAGACCGTGGTCTTTGATCGCGGCGGTAATATGTACCATGGCCGGGTCGCGGCGCTCGCGGAGGGCGCGCGTTCCGGCGGACTGAAGTTTTAACCCTTAGGAGGAATTGGTTTGGGACGACCGAGAAGTGGTAATGGCAGGGGACCTGGCGGTCCCGGTGGTCCGGGTGGAAGGCCCGGCGGTCAGGGCGGTAGGCCTGGTGGTCCGGGCGAGGGCCGTGGACGTGGTGACGGCCGTGGAGGAAGGGGCGGAGGACGCGGGCGCGACCGGGACGGAGGCTCCGATCTCCAGGATCGCGTAGTCCAGATCCGGCGCGTCTCCAAGGTCGTCAAGGGCGGCCGGCGCTTCAACTTCAGCGCGCTGGTGGTCGTCGGCGACGGCAAGGGGAGGGTAGGCGTGGGTCTGGGCAAGGCTAACACGGTCCCGGTGGCCATCTCCAAGGGCCAGGACAAGGCCAAGCGTGATATGTTTGACGTCCCGATGCGCGGCACGACCATCCCGCACGAGGTTCTGGGCAAGTTCGAGAGCTCGTCGGTGATGCTCAAGCCCGCCTCCGAGGGTACGGGGGTTATCGCGGGCGGCGCCGTGCGCGCGGTGCTGGAGCTTGCGGGAGTCAGGGACGTGCTCACGAAGGCGCTGGGTTCTACGACCGCCGTCAACCTGGTACGGGCGACGGAGCAGGGGCTGAGGAGCCTGCGCTCCAAGGCCGCCATCGAGCAGGCGCGGGGGGTGAAGATCACGCTATGAGTTCGCTGAAGATCACGCAGACCAAGAGCGTCATCGGCTCGCTGGAGAAGCACAAGAGGACGGTCCGGGCTCTGGGCCTCAAGCGCATCCGGGACTCGCGGGTGCACGGGGATACGCCGCAGGTTCGCGGTATGATTCATAAGGTCAGGCATCTGGTAAAGGTTGAGGAGGTGGAGGAGTAGTGAGGCTGAACGAACTCTCCCCGGCGCCCGGCTCGACGAAGTCGCGCAAGCGCATCGGTCGAGGCACGGGCTCGGGGCGCGGCAAGACGAGCGGCCGCGGCCACAAGGGCGCCGGGGCTCGCTCGGGTTCGCAGGTGTACCTGAACTACGAGGGCGGCCAGATGCCGCTGCAGCGCCGGCTGCCGCGCCTCAAGGGTATGGCGCGCGGGCCGCACACCGTCGCCCACCCCAAGAACTACGCGCCGGTGAATGTCGGGGAGCTCTCGGAGCTCTCGGGCGACGAGATAGGCGTCGAGGAGCTCAAGGGGGCCGGGGTGGTCCGGAAGAAAGAGGAGCTGGTCAAGATCCTCGGGGATGGAGAGATCGGGCGGGCCGTCACGGTGCGGGCGCACGCCTTCTCGAAGTCCGCCAGGGAGAAGATAGAGGCCGCCGGCGGGAGCGTCGAGGTATTGGAGCGATGAGATGCTGAAAGCACTAGGGAACTCATGGCGCGTCCCAGAGCTCAGGCGCAAACTTCTCTTCACGGCGGTGATCCTGATCCTGTACCGGCTTGGGTCCTTCGTGCCCCTGCCGGGCGTGAACCGGGAGGCTCTTGGCAACGGCCTCGATACGAGTGGAAACGCGATCACGGGGCTCTTCGGGGTCTTTACGGGCGGGGCCTTTAACCAACTGTCGGTATTCGCCCTGGGGATCATGCCGTACATTACGGCTTCGATCGTGATGCAGTTGATGACGGTCGCCGTCCCGAGGCTGCAGGAGCTCGCCAAGGAGGGCGAGACGGGGCAGGCGAAGATCACGCAATACACCCGTTTCTTTACCCTCGGGCTGGCGCTGGTCCAGTCTCTCGCGATGCTGTTGTTCTTCCGCAACGGACAGGCATTCCCGGGTGTCCTGACCGAAGCGACGGTACTCGACAGCTACCTCATCGTCATAACGCTCACGGCGGGGACGATGCTCATAATGTGGCTCGGGGAGCTTATATCCCAGCGGGGATTGGGTAACGGCATCTCGCTCATCATCTCCGCGGCGATCCTCTCGCAGGCGCCGTCGGCGATACAGTCGCTCTTCGAGAGCGGGAACGTTTTGAACATGGTGATCCTGGGCGTGCTGGCGGTTCTCATCATCGCCGGTATCGTCTTTGTCAACGAGGGGCAGCGCCGCATCCCGATCACCTACGCGAAGCGGCAGGTCGGGAGGCGCATGAGCCAGGGCGGGACGACCTACCTGCCACTCAAGGTGAACATGGCCGGGGTCATCCCGATCATCTTCGCCTCCTCCCTCTTGATCTTCCCGGTCATCCTCACCCAGTTCGCCGGGAACGACCCGAACTCGATCCTGGGACGGGTGGCGCAGTTCTTTACGCCGGGGAACTCGCCGTACCTGATCCTCTACGCCCTCCTGGTTTTGATGTTCACGTACTTCTACACGGCGGTGCAGTTCAACCCAATAGAGCACGCGGACAACCTGAAGAAGAGCGGAGGGTACATACCGGGTATACGCCCGGGGCAGCCGACGGCGGTCTACTTGAACACCGTCCTCACCAGGATCACGCTCTTCGGGGCGGTCTTTTTGGCGGCGATCGCGGTCTTGCCGTATTTCATTACCGCCGGGCTGAACCTGCCGAACCAGATCTTCCTGGGCGGTACGTCGATGCTGATCGTGGTCGGCGTCTCGCTGGATACGGTGAGGCAGCTTGAGAGTCAACTGATGATGCGTAACTACGAAGGATTCTTGAAGAGGAGGCAGAAGTGAGGGTCATAATCATGGGTCCCCAGGGCGCCGGCAAGGGCACCCAGGCGGCGAAGCTCGAGGAAGAGACGGGCGCCACGCACATCGAGACCGGCGACCTCGTGCGGAGCGAGATCAAGAGCGAGACCGATCTCGGGCAGAAGATAAAGGAGTACAGCGACAAGGGCGAGCTCGTCCCTGACGAGATCATCATCGATATGACCAAGCCCTACCTTGAAGAGAACGACAGCTGGATCCTGGACGGCTTCCCGCGTAACCAGGAGCAGGCGAAGGCGCTCGACGAAGCCCTACAGGAGATTGGCGAGAAGGTCGACAAGGTCATCGTGCTCGAAGCGGACGACGAGGAGCTCGTCGAGCGGCTCTCGGGCCGCAGGCAGAGCGAGGAGACGGGCGAGGTCTACCACATCGAGCACAACCCGCCGCCTGAGGAGGGCAGCGAAGAGGACCCGGGGCCGTTCGTCCAGCGCGAGGACGACACCGAGGAGGCAATCCGGAACCGTCTCGACAACTATCACGAGCAGACCGAGCCTCTGAAGGACTACTACGAGGAGCAGGGCGTTCTCGTCACCGTGGACGCTTCGAAGGACATCGACGAGGTGACTCAAGAGGTCTTGAAGGCCGTGGGAGAAGACAAGTAGACCTTGATCGTCCGCAAGAGCAAGAGCGAGTTGGAGGCGATGCGCGAGGGTGGCAAGATCACGGCCGCCTGCCTAGAGCTGCTCTCGGAGAACGTCCGGGCCGGGGTTACCACCGGGGAGCTCGACGCCGTGGCCGAGGAGTTTATCCGCTCGCAGGGTGGGAAGCCGGAGTTCAAGGGCTACCCGGGCCCCCCGGGAGTCTCGGTCTTCCCCGCCTCCATCTGCGCCTCGCCGAACGCCATGATCGTACACGGCATCCCGGGCTCTTACCGGCTCAAAGACGGCGACGTCATCTCCCTGGACGTAGGTGTGCGCTACGAGGGCTTCGTGACCGACAGCGCGACGACCGTGGCCGTCGGGGAGATACCACCGGATGCCGACGGGTTGCTTGAAACGACCCGACAGTGCCTGATGGCGGCGACCGAGCAGGTCAAGGTCGGAAAGAGGCTCGGGGACATAGGGCACGCGATACAGGCCCTGGCCGAGGCGCGGGGCTACGGGGTTGTGCGCGACCTCGTCTCGCACGGTGTGGGGCGCAAGATGCACGAGGATCCCCAGATCCCGAACTACGGGAGGCCGGGCACCGGGCCGCGTCTCCAGCCCGGCATGACCTTCGCGATAGAGCCCATGATCACGCTGGGTGACTACGACATCCGCATGAGTGAGTGGGACGGGTGGTCCATCTACACCGCGGACAACTCTCTGGCCGCCCACTACGAGCATACCGTCGCCGTTACGGAGAACGGGCCGTGGGTCCTGACCGAGCTTTGAGAGTTAATCTCGGCAGGATGAGTGGTTCGGACGGTGGAGGAGTTGTAGCTGTTATGCGTGGTGCGGGTGTTGGGTGTTGCGAGCTGGAAGCTCACGGTCCTATGGTCCCAAGGGTGACGGTCTCAGGGTGGGAGATGCGTAATAGGCGTGGTAACATATCCGTTTGGCTCCGGTCGTTTTGTAACTCGTGAGAGCAGGGGAGGTCCTTGGCTAAAGAAGACGTCATAGAGGTAGAGGGCACGATCACGGAGGCGTTGCCCAACACGCAGTTCCGGGTGGAACTCGACAACGGGCACAACGTCCTGGCCCATATCTCGGGCAGGATGCGGATGAACTACATCCGGATTTTGCCAGGCGATAAGGTCAAGGTGGAGCTCAGCCCCTACGATCTCGACCGGGGACGAATCACCTACAGGTTCAGGTAGAAGTAGCGGAGCTATAGCGGAGCTAGCAGGAGGAAGAGATTTTGAAGGTACGGGCGAGCGTTAAGCCCATGTGCGACAAGTGCAAGGTGATACGCAGACGCGGGGTATTGCGCGTTATATGTGAGAACCCTCGGCACAAACAGAGGCAGGGCTAGAGCGTGGCGCGCCTAGCGGGCGTGGACCTGCCACGCGAGAAGAGGGTCGAGGTCGGGCTCACGTACGTCTTCGGGATCGGCCGCTCGACGGCCAAGAAGATCGTGGCCGAGACCGGCGTGGACCCGAACACGAAGGTCCGGGACCTAGCCGAGGGCGAGGTCGCGCAGATAAGGACTTACGTGGACCAGAACGTCGAGGTCGAGGGAGATCTCAGGCGCGAGACGAACGAGAACATTCGGCGGCTGATAGACATAGGCTCTTACCGGGGCATCCGGCATCGCCGCGGGCTCCCGGTGCGCGGGCAGCGCACCAAGACCAACGCCCGCCAGCGCAAGGGTCCGAAGCCGTCCATAGGCGGGAGGAAGAAGAAGTAGATGGGTAGACAGCGTCAGCAGCAGCGCAGGGGGGGCGCCAGCCGGTCGCGCCGCAAGGTCCGCAGGAATGTAACGACCGGCGTGGTGCATATAAAGAGCTCGTTCAACAACACCATCGTCAGCGTCACCGACCAGGAGGGCAACGTCATAGCCTGGGAGTCGGCGGGGGCTTTGGGCTTCAAGGGGAGCCGCAAGAGCACCCCGTACGCCGCCCAGATGACGGCCGAGAGCTGCGCGAACAAGGCGATGGACCAGGGTGTGCGGCGCGTGGACATTGAGGTCAAGGGCCACGGCTCGGGACGAGACATGGCCGCGAGGACCTTCCAGAGCATGGGGCTGGAAGTGCTCGGGATCCGGGACGTGACCGGCCAGCCGCACAATGGATGCCGCCCGTCGAAGCGGCGTAGGGGGTAGCGGGCGTGGCGCGTTACACGGGACCGAAGGGCAGGCGCGACCGCAGGGCGGGGGTGATGCTCTCCAACATGCGCAAGAACCCGCTGGAGAGGAAGCCCTACCCGCCGGGCGAGCACGGCCGCGGCAGGCAGCGGCAGACCGAGTACGGCGTCCGGCTTTTGGAGAAGCAGAAGGCCCGTTGGTACTACGGCGTCTCCGAGAGGCAGTTCAGGGGTGCCTACGACAAGGCGACCCGGATGCAGGGCGTCTCCGGCGAGAACCTCTTGCGGCTCATGGAGCTCCGGATGGACAACGTCGTGTTCAGGATGGGTTTCGCCACCAGCCGGCCGCAGGCGCGGCAGATCGTGGTTCACGGGCACTTCCTCCTCAATGGTCGCAAGCACGACATACCGTCGGCGATTCTCAAGCCGGGGGACGTGATCACGGTCCGTGAGAAGAGTCGGCAGCTGGAGCCCATAGTGAACGCGGTCGAGAACGTAGTGGCGGTTCCGCCGTGGCTGGAGGCCGACCACGACAACTTCACGGGCCGCGTTCTGCACACGCCGGGGCGGGACGAGATCGACACGCCCGTCGAAGAGCAGCTGATCATCGAGTTCTACAGCCGTTAGGCGAAGCAACTCATTTACGAGCAGGTGGTAATTTGACGATGTTAGACATAGCACCACCCCGTTTCAGGGTGGAAGAAGAGAATGAGCGTCGCGGGCGGTTCGTGGCGGAGCCGTTGCCGCGTGGGCTCGGGCACACTCTGGGCAACTCGCTGCGCCGGGTGATGCTCTCGGGCCTCGAAGGGGCCGCGGTGACCAAGGTACGGATAGAGGGCGTCTCGCACGAGTTCTCGACCATCCCCGGCGTCAAGGAGGACGTCGTGGACATCATCCTCAACCTCAAGGACCTGAAGTTCACGCTCGAGCGCGACGAGCCGATAGAGCTCGAGATAATCAAGAGCGGCCCCGGCGAGGTGATGGCGGCGGACATCGACCTCAAGGCCGACGTCGAGATCGTGGATGAGGAGGCGTACATAGCGACCGTCTCCGAGGGTGGAACGCTGGAGATGCGCCTGACGGTCGAGAAAGGCCAGGGGTACGTCCGGGCCGAGCAGAACAAGAGCGACGCCGACCCGATAGGCGTGATGGCGGTCGATTCGATCTTCTCACCCGTCCAGCGCGTGAACTACACGGTCTCCGAGACGCGCGCCGGCGCTCGTACCGACCTCGACTCCCTCTCCATAGAGGTCTTTACGGATGGGCGGATACGGCCCAGGCACGCCCTGCAGGAGGCGGCCCGGCAGCTGACGGACATCCTCGGGCTCTTCACGAACGGTTACGAGGGCCCCCGGACGGAGGTACGGAGCCGGGTTGGTCGCGCCGTCATAAACGACGAGCGGCCGGTCGAGGACCTGGAGCTCACGGTTCGGTCGTACAACTGCCTCAAGCGCGAGGGTGTAGACACCATCGGGCAACTCGCGACCATGACCGAAGAAGAGCTCATGAATATCCGCAACCTCGGGATGAAGAGCGTCGACGAGATCCGCTCGAAGCTCATCGAGTATGGCTACCAGCTTGAGAGCGAGGGTCTATGAGGCACGCGAAGAGAGGCCGCAAGCTGGGCAGGGACTCCGCCCACCGCAGGGCGATGCTCGCCACCATGGCCGGGCAGGTCATCCAGCACGGCCGCATAAAGACCACGGGGCCCAAGGCCAAGGAGATCCGGGGCCTGGTCGACAGGCTCATCACCGTCGCCAAGAAGGACGACCTCCACGCGAGGCGCCAGGCGGCCGCGGTCCTCAAGGATAAGACCATTGTGAGGAAGCTCTTCGAGGACGTGGCCCCCGACCTCGACGACAGGAACTCGGGCTACACCCGCATCCTCAAGCTCGGCCCGCGCCTCGGCGACGGCGCCGAGGCGGTCTACCTGGAGCTCGTAAACTACACTATAGAGTAAGCTCGTAGCCGTAGCTCCGCATAAGGAAGAACCTGTACGAGAGGCCCGCCGTGACGGGCCTCTCGCCGTTCCGCGCAGAGACGTTGCCTGAGCGGCCGGCAACGTACGCCGGGCTCGTGGAGTACGATGGCACGGACTTCGCCGGATGGGCCGTCCAGCCAGACTTCCGTACAGTCGAGGGGACCCTCACCGAAGCTCTAGCGACCATCCTGCGGCAGCCGGTAAAGCTGGCCGTGGCCGGACGCACCGACGCCGGGGTACACGCCTCGGGGCAGGTCGTCTCGTTCCGGGCGCGGACGGATCTTTCTCCTTCCTCTATTTCTTACCGCGCCACGGGCATGCTACCGGGAGACCTGGCGCTCCGGCGCTGCGTAGCCGTAGGGGAGCACTTCGACGCCCGCAGGGACGCGAGGACTCGAAGCTACGAATACCGGATAGTCAACGACCCCATCCGCTCCCCGCTGGAGCGGCGGCGGGCCATACACGCCGTCCGCGAGCTGGACTTGGACCTGCTACGGGAGGCGGCGGAGCTCATCCGGGGTGTACATAACTTCCGGGCCTTTACGCCAGCGAAGAGCCATCACGTCCGCTTCGAGCGTTTAGTGGAGAAGTCTTCGTGGGAGGGGCGGGACGGCCTCCTGATCTACGGGATCACCGCCAACTCCTTTCTGTACGGCATGGTCCGCGCCCTGGCCGGCACGATGCTGGAGGTGGCAGAGGGGAGCGCAAGCTCGCGGAGTTGGAACGCTTGCTCGATGGCGGCGAGAGGAGCGAGGCCGGACCCGCAGCCTCGGCCCGGGGCCTCACGCTGGTGGACGTGGACTACGAAGACCTGGACTTTGAAGGGATGCAATGAACCACGACGATACGAGAGACCTGCTCATCCAGATAGACGCCTACGTCGAGGAACTCTTCGCGCCGCCGGACCCGGTGCTGGAGGCCGCCCTGCGGCGCTCGCGCGAGGCCGGGCTGCCGGAGATAAACGTATCCCCGAACGAGGGGAAAGCTCTTGCAGCTTCTCGCAGAGACAGCGGGAGCGAGACGCATCCTGGAGATCGGGACGCTCGGCGGTTACAGCACCATACATCTGGCCCGCGCCCTCCCCGCGGGCGGATCGCTGGTCTCCCTGGAGTTGGACGAGCGCTACGCCGGGGTCGCCCGCGAGAACATCCGGGAGGCAGGTCTCGTGGACAGGGTCGAGGTGCGGGTTGGGGACGCGAAGGCGCTGCTCGCCCGGATGGTCGAGGATGGCGAGGGGGCGTTCGATCTCACGTTCATAGACGCGGACAAGGGAGGCTATCCGGCGTATCTTGAGTGGGCTTTGCGTCTCTCGCGGCCTGGTTCGCTGATCCTGGCCGACAATGCTATCCGGGGCGGGAGCGTGCTCGATCCCGAGGACGAGTACGCCCGGGCTACCCGTGATTTCAACGAGGCGCTGGCGAAGGATCCCCGGCTCTCGGCGCTTGTCTTGCCCCTGATCCGGGAGCGCATAGACGGTATCGCCATCGCCCGCGTGTTAGTAGACTGAAGGCATGGATGCACGCGCAGCGGCAGCGCTCTTGGATGAGTTTGGGAGGCTGCCGGAAGAAGGTCGTCTCGTGTCTTGATGAGTTTGGGAGCGGCCGCAGACGTTCATGGAGATCGCCGGGTATCCTCATTACGAGAACGTGTGCAGCAACTTTCTCCGTTTCTTCTTCGATCCGGAAGGTCCGCATGGTCTGGGAAGCCTCTTTCTCGATGCCTTATTGGCTTCGGTGAGTAACGCAGGCGGGGAAGAGGGCTTGGGAGGAAATGTCTCCGTCGAGCGTGAAGTCGGCACGGCGGCCGGTAATCGAATAGATGTTCTTTATACAGTCGGACTCTCACGCGATGCTGATCGAAAACAAAATCTTTGCTGCGGTAGTCAACCCCTTCGAAGACTACGCGATGTACCTGGATAGTTTGAAGAACGAGAACGGAGACGCCTACGAAGACGAGAAGAAGACCAAAATTCTGCTTACGCTCTACCCGTCCAGAGAAGGTATAGATGCAGGGTTTCGTCAACCTTACCCACGCAGACTTCGCAAGCGCAGTACGTTCCAGGCTCGGATATCACGTATCCAAAGTAGATATTCGCTATCTGACGCTGATGCTGGACTTTCTGAACACGCTCGAAAGCTTGGGGAAGGGACTCGAATGAACCAGGAATTCGTCAAGTTGCTTGCACAGCGGAGCGACGAAGTAGAGAAGTTCTTGATAGGGATAAAACAGGTGCGGGATGAGGCGCGGGGAAGGTTCAAAGACTCGGAGAACTCATCGATCTTAAAGAACATCAGAACGTCACGCAGCTTGACTGGCGTCCTAATCCAAATTACTATTCGACGTACTTACTGCAACACAGGGTTCACATCGACGGGGAATCTTACGTTGTCCTCCAGCCGGCAATCTCGCCGAGCGGATGGGAGATCCAGATCTTTTATCGGGTTTCCAGGGGCACAAAATCGCCTGGAATTAGAGGATCTGCTAAAAGAGAATGAGATACCGCCTGAAAATGATCCCTGCATGTTCTCCCAAACGTTTTGCGTATGATGACGAGAACTTGGAAGGCATCGCTACTGTCGTCCAGAGAACAAGAGCGACGCCGACCCGATAGGCGTGATGGCGGTCGATTCGATCTTCTCACCCGTCCAGCGCGTGAACTACACGGTCTCCGAGACGCGCGCCGGCGCTCGTACCGACCTCGACTCCCTCTCCATAGAGGTCTTTACGGATGGGCGGATACGGCCCAGGCACGCCCTGCAGGAGGCGGCCCGGCAGCTGACGGACATCCTCGGGCTCTTCACGAACGGTTACGAGGGCCCCCGGACGGAGGTACGGAGCCGGGTTGGTCGCGCCGTCATAAACGACGAGCGGCCGGTCGAGGACCTGGAGCTCACGGTTCGGTCGTACAACTGCCTCAAGCGCGAGGGTGTAGACACCATCGGGCAACTCGCGACCATGACCGAAGAAGAGCTCATGAATATCCGCAACCTCGGGATGAAGAGCGTCGACGAGATCCGCTCGAAGCTCATCGAGTATGGCTACCAGCTTGAGAGCGAGGGTCTATGAGGCACGCGAAGAGAGGCCGCAAGCTGGGCAGGGACTCCGCCCACCGCAGGGCGATGCTCGCCACCATGGCCGGGCAGGTCATCCAGCACGGCCGCATAAAGACCACGGGGCCCAAGGCCAAGGAGATCCGGGGCCTGGTCGACAGGCTCATCACCGTCGCCAAGAAGGACGACCTCCACGCGAGGCGCCAGGCGGCCGCGGTCCTCAAGGATAAGACCATCGTGAGGAAGCTCTTCGAGGACGTGGCCCCCGACCTCGACGACAGGAACTCGGGCTACACCCGCATCCTCAAGCTCGGCCCGCGCCTCGGCGACGGCGCCGAGGCGGTCTACCTGGAGCTCGTAAACTACACTATAGAGTAAGCTCGTAGCCGTAGCTCCGCATAAGGAAGAACCTGTACGAGAGGCCCGCCGTGACGGGCCTCTCGCCGTTCCGCGCAGAGACGTTGCCTGAGCGGCCGGCAACGTACGCCGGGCTCGTGGAGTACGATGGCACGGACTTCGCCGGATGGGCCGTCCAGCCAGACTTCCGTACAGTCGAGGGGACCCTCACCGAAGCTCTAGCGACCATCCTGCGGCAGCCGGTAAAGCTGGCCGTGGCCGGACGCACCGACGCCGGGGTACACGCCTCGGGGCAGGTCGTCTCGTTCCGGGCGCGGACGGATCTTTCTCCTTCCTCTATTTCTTACCGCGCCACGGGCATGCTACCGGGAGACCTGGCGCTCCGGCGCTGCGTAGCCGTAGGGGAGCACTTCGACGCCCGCAGGGACGCGAGGACTCGAAGCTACGAATACCGGATAGTCAACGACCCCATCCGCTCCCCGCTGGAGCGGCGGCGGGCCATACACGCCGTCCGCGAGCTGGACTTGGACCTGCTACGGGAGGCGGCGGAGCTCATCCGGGGTGTACATAACTTCCGGGCCTTTACGCCAGCGAAGAGCCATCACGTCCGCTTCGAGCGTTTAGTGGAGAAGTCTTCGTGGGAGGGGCGGGACGGCCTCCTGATCTACGGGATCACCGCCAACTCCTTTCTGTACAGCATGGTCCGCGCCCTGGTCGGCACGATGCTGGAGGTGGCAGAGGGGAGACGCGAGCTCGCGGAGTTCGAACGCCTGCTCGACGGCGGCGAGAGGAGCGAGGCCGGACCCGCAGCCTCGGCCCGGGGCCTCACGCTGGTGAACGTTGGATACGAAGATCTGGACTTCGAAGGGATACCATGAACCGCGACGATACGAGAGACCTGCTCATCGAGATAGACAGCTACGTCGAGGGGCTCTTCGCGCCGCCGGACCCGGCGCTGGAGGCCGCCCTGCGGCGTTCGCGCGAGGCCGGGCTGCCGGAGATAAACGTATCCCCGAACGAGGGAAAGCTCTTGCAACTTCTCGCAGAGACAGCGGGAGCGAGACGTATCCTGGAGATCGGGACGCTCGGCGGCTACAGCACCATACATCTGGCCCGCGCCCTCCCCGAGGGCGGTTCGCTGGTCTCCCTGGAGTTGGACGAGCGCTACGCCGGGGTCGCCCGCGAGAACATCCGGGAGGCAGGTTTCGTGGACAGGGTCGAGGTGCGGGTCGGGGATGCGAAGACGTTGCTCGCCCGGATGGTCGAGGATGGCGAGGGGGCGTTCGATCTCACGTTCATAGACGCGGATAAGGGAGGCTATCC
Organism: Rubrobacteraceae bacterium; assembly: GCA_030448125.1. GTDB lineage: Bacteria > Actinomycetota > Rubrobacteria > Rubrobacterales > Rubrobacteraceae > Rubrobacter_F. The sequence goes on from JAUJNO010000002.1 coordinate 150,650, forward strand.
GGAGTATCTGGAGTGGGCTTTGCGTCTCTCGCGGCCCGGTTCGCTGATCCTGGTGGACAACGCGATCCGGGGCGGGAGCGTGCTCGATCCCGAGGACGAGTCCGCCCGGGCTACCCACGATTTCAACGAGGCGCTGGCGAAGGACCCCCGGCTCTCGGCGCTTGTCTTGCCCCTGATCCGGGAGCGCATAGACGGTATCGCCATCGCCCGTGTGCTAGTAGACTGAAAGTATGGATGCACGCGCAGCGGCAGCGCTCTTGGATGAGTTTGGGAAGCTGCCGGAAGAAGGTCGGGACAACCGAGGCTATGTAGCTGGAGCGGCAATGCTCTTGGATGAGTTTGGGAAGTTGCCAGGCCGTATCGAACGGCCGCAGACGTTCATGGAGATCGGCGGTTATCCTCACTACGAGAATGTATGCAGCAACTTCCTCGCTTTCTTCTTCGACCCGGAAGGTTCGCATGGTCTAGGAAGCCTCTTTCTCGATGCCTTGTTGGATTCGGTGAGTGTTGCAGGCGAGGAAAAGGGTTTCGGAGGAAATGTCTCCGTCGAGCGTGAAGTCGGCACGGCGGCGGGCAATCGTATAGATATTTTTATACAGTCGGACTCTTACGTGGTGCTGATAGAGAACAAGATCTTCGCTGCGGCGGTCAACCCCTTCGACGACTACGCAGCATACCTGGATAGTTTGAAGGACGAAGACGGAGTCGCCTACGAAAACAAGATCAAAATCCTGCTTACACTCTACCCGTCCAGGGAAGGCGAGGTGCAGGGCTTCGTCAACCTTACCCACGCAGACTTCGCGAGCGCGGTACGTTCCTTACTCGAACATCACGTCTCCGAAGCGGACACTCGCTATCTGACGCTGATGCTGGACTTTCTGAACACGCTCGAACACTTGGGGGAAAGGACTCGAATGAACCAGGAACTCGTCAAGTTGCTTGGGGAGCGGAAAGGCGAAGTAGAGAAGCTCCTGACAGGGATAAACGAGGTCCGGGGTGAGATGCGAGGGAAGGCGCGAGACCTCGGAAAACTCATCGATGTGAAATCCTATCAAAACGTCTGGCAAGGTGACTGGCGTCCAACTGTTTCCCTGCAGCACGCCCTGATACACGATGTTTATAAGGATAAAAAGCAATACGTCAGCATTGATACGGCGATTTCACCCAGCGGATGGGAAATCCAGATCTTTCCCCGTCGAGGGGTTTCGCGCCCGGAAGTAGAGGACTTGCTAAACAAACTTGAGATACCGTTTGAGGATGACTGGCGCTGCATATACCCCACGCGTTTTACCTACGATGAAGACTTGAGCATCATCGCTCCCGTTGTCCAAGACATAGTGGGCAAGCTCTCTACTTCGGTGGGCTAACCGGATCGGGGGATGTATGCTACTATTTGGCACGTTTGCAATAGAGATTGGTACCGATCGCGGAGGAAAATGAAAAGTTACATGGCGCGTCCGGCGCAGGTCGAGCGCAAATGGCATCTTATCGACGCCGAGGGGCAAACCTTGGGGCGGCTGGCGACGGAGATCGCACGCCTCCTGCGCGGCAAGAACAAGCCACAGTACACGCCGCACATCGACACGGGCGACTTCGTCGTCGTGGTGAACGCCGAGAAAGTGGCCGTCACGGGGAAGAAGTCCGAGCAGAAGGTCTACTATCGGCACACGGGCCGCCCGGGTGGCTTGAAGGAGACGAGCTACGAGGTGATGCTGGAGCGCAAGCCGACGGAGATCTTGCGTAAGGCGGTCAAGGGTATGATGCCGAGGACGCGTCTCGGGCGCCAGCAGTTCAGAAAGTTGAAGATATACGCGGGACCCGAGCATCCGCACGAGGCTCAGAACCCGCAACCGTACGAAGTGGAGAGGTAAGAGATGGCAGCTCAGGCGTTGTACAGAGGGACGGGCCGGCGCAAGACGGCGGTCGCCCGGGTGAGGATAGTGCCGGGTGATGGCAACATCACCGTTAACGGCCGCGACTACACGGAGTACTTCCCCCGCCCGGCTTACCAGGCGAGCGTGAGCGCTCCGCTTAGGTTGCTCGAGGCGGGGAGCCGCTACGACGTGATCGCCCAGGTCGAGGGGGGAGGTCCGACGGGTCAGGCGGACGCTGTCCGCCACGGCATAGCGCGCGCCCTCGCCGAAGAGTCGCAGGAGGCGCGTGGCGAGTTGAAGGGCGCGGGGCTCCTGACGCGGGATGCCCGGGCTGTTGAGCGCAAGAAGTACGGCCTGAAGAAGGCCCGCAAGCGCCCGCAGTTCTCCAAGCGCTAGAGTCGCGGAGCACCACTCTGCCGGGAGTGAGCCCCTTCGTCGCGGACGCGCATCGGAGGGGGCTCTCCGGCTCGGAGGAAGCAGCTTGGCTTATGGACGTAGGATCAAATTCGGCACCGACGGGGTGCGTGGGGTCGCCAACGAGGGCCTGAAACCGGAGGACGCCCTCGCTCTGGGCCTCGCCGGGGCGCGTCTCTTCGGCGGGCCCATCCTGGTGGGCCGCGACACACGCCTCTCGGGCAGGATGCTCTCGACAGCGTTAGCTGCTGGGACGGCGAGCGGCGGGGCCGAGATCGTGGACGTCGGCGTGCTCCCCACGCCGGGCGTCGCGGCCCTGGCGAAAGAGCGGGGGGCGTCTGCCGCCGTTGTCGTGAGCGCCTCGCACAACCCCTACCCGGATAACGGCATAAAATTCTTCTCGGGCGAGGGGCGCAAGCTCCCCCTCGCCATGGAGAGGGAGCTCGAGAGGTTGGCCGGCGAGGAGGTCCATGCGCGTTCCGTGGGCCATGGGATAGGCGCGATGTCCAGGCTGGACCAACCGTGGGAGCGCTACGCCGGGTCGGTCCTGAAGCGTCTCAGGCCCCGCGCGGAGGGCTTGAAAGTCCTGTTAGATTGCGCGCATGGAGCCGCTTACCGGGCCGCGCCGCTCGCCTTCGAGGAGGTCGGCGTCGAACTTACGGTCGTGGGGAACGAGCCGACCGGGACCAACATCAACGAGGGTGTGGGCTCGACGCACGTAGAGAAGCTCGACGCGGCCGGGCACGATGTCGCCTTCGCCTTCGACGGGGATGCCGACCGGGTCCTGGCGGTCGACGAGAAGGGGCACGTGGTCGACGGGGACGACATCCGCCGCGTGACCGAGAGGCTCGCGGCCCCGACCGCGTATCGTGCCCTCCCCAGCAGAGACGGAGCGGGGTTCGAGATCTCCTCGAACTTCACCCGCGCCGCCTACGAGGAGGCCGTCGAGAAAGCAAAAGAATACATCCGGGCGGGGGATGCGTTCCAGATCGTGCCATCCCAGCGCTTCTTCGCCGAGATAGGCGACCTCGACCCGTTCCTTTTGTACAGGGGCCTGCGCACCGTCAACCCCTCGCCGTACATGACGTACCTGAAGCTGGGGAATCTGGCGCTCGTCGGAGCCTCGCCCGAGCCTTTGGTGCGTGTCGAGGGCCGCCGCGTGATGACCCGCCCGGTCGCCGGTACGAGAAGACGCGGCGCTACCACCGAAGAGGACGCGCTCCTGGCCGAGGAGCTATTGGCCGACGCCAAGGAGCGAGCCGAGCACGTCATGCTCGTGGACTTGGGGCGCAACGATCTTGGGCGGGTCGCCGAGATTGGGACGGTGCAGCTGGAGACTTTCATGGAGGTGGAGCGGTACTCACACGTCATGCACATCGTCTCGACTGTGGAGGGTACCCTGCGCGAGGAATACACGGCGCTCGACGCTCTGGCCGCCGCCTTCCCCGCAGGGACCGTCTCAGGCGCTCCCAAGGTGCGGGCGATGGAGATCATCGACGAGCTCGAACCTACCCGCCGCGGCCCCTATGCGGGCGCCACCGGCTACTACGGCGTGGACGGCCGTCTCGACACCTGTATAACCCTGCGCACCGCCCTCCTCAAAGGAGGCCGCGCCTACTTTCAGGCCGGCGGCGGGGTCGTCGCCGACTCGGTGCCTTCCCTGGAGTACGAAGAGACCCGCAACAAGGCGGGGGCGATAGTGCGCGCTTTAGAGGTCGCGCGGAGCCGGGGAATGTGGCTGTAGACGGAGTTCGTCGCGGCTAAAGCCCCAGCTTCTCGCTTATCTTCTGTTTGTCGAAGCCTATGAAGACCTCGCCGTCTATGACGGTGGTTGGGGTTGACTGGGAGTTGATCTCGACCATCTCCTGCATGGCGTCAAGGTCGGTGCGGATGTTATTCTCGGTGAACTCGACGACCGCGCAGCGCATCATCGCCTACTACGACACCATGCCCTCTTTGCCATTTGCGGCCAACGCCGGGGTTGTATCATTGCCGGTCAATAACGGTCCTGACCGGCTGATGCGGTTGTGAGGCGGTGAGGCCGCGAGGCTGCTCCAGGACGGGCGGCGAGGGGTCGGTTAAGGGTAAGATACTCGCTAGAGAGGGGGCCGTACGTGAAAGGTGTAAGCGTGGGTCCCAAGGAGCGCGAGCGACGACTCGCTGATTAGCGAGTAGACCGCAGTCACAGAGGGGCAGTCCGCCAGCGCCCCCCTCCGTGGATGAGGGCAGAAAAGGCCGTGCTCGCCCTGAGCTTCGCCCTTACCGTCGTGGCGGTGATCCTAGCCTTCGTGCTGTTCATCCTGCCGTAGCCCGCCTCCGTGGCGCGCGGCTGCCGGCTTCCCGGTCGGCGAGGGGATGTTGAGGGTGCAGCGTTACGGTATCTAAAATGCCTACGTTGATAAGGAAAGGGTCCTGTTAGGAGGCATCATGCTACTTGACCACTACCGAAAGAATCTCCGTGCCGTCGTTGGGGCCGCGGCGGCCCCCTACGGCTACACGTTGGCGATTTGGGCCGCCGGAGCAGCGCTCGTAAGCGTGCACGGTATCCCGACTGCGCTTTCCGCTATCACGTTCGTGGGGGGAGCCGTGCTGGGCTTCGCCGTCGTCGGAGCCCTCGCCTACGGCGGCGTGCCGGGAGAGTCAGATCTAGAGAGGGGCCACCCCCTCGTTTGGGGGAGCCTCCACTTTTTCTCTGTAGGGATCTCGCTTGGAGCAGTGACGCTCGTTGCCTACTTCATCAAGGGTTTCATCGTTTGGCCTCTAGGGGGATTCTTAGTTACGAGCATCTACCTTCTCGTGGTAGGAGCCGAGTCCACCACCTCCTATATATGGGAGCATGGGGGAGATGAGTAAGCCGTAAACGGCTCAAGGGTCCCAGCACAGGCGGCGAGGGCCGATCACGACCGAGGTACCCCGAACCCGAACCAAGCCAGGACACGCCGCCGCAGGCTTGGCTCGCGCGTCTCCGACCCGCCGCGCTTCCCCGGTGAGGACCTCCTCGCGGCGGTACTCGCGGGCGGGGTGCTGGCCGCCGTAAGTGTCTTCGTCTACCGGGCGGGTGGCAGGAGCGCCCGCAACGATCTCCTCTTCTCGGCGGCATTCGCCGCGTTCGTGGTGCTCCTCTCCGTGGACAGCATGGGGGCGGTGCCGCTGCTCGCGCCCTTGCCGGCGTTACTGGTGGCGCTGCTGTTCGCCCTGGCCTCCGTCCGCCGGAGCCTCCTGTTTCGCCTCGCCGGGCTCTCGCTTGGGGTCCTCTACGTGCTCGCCGGGGTCCTGGTCTCGCTCGCTGGAGCCTTCTAGCGGCCTCGATGAGCCGACCGCAAACTGTGCTCAGACACGAGCACCGGGGGCAATCCAGCCCTCCATAAGCGCAAGAAACAGGATAGCAACGCACAAGTAACAGCAAGTATGGCCACCTGACCGACAAGAAATGGCCACCTGACCGATACCCAAACTCCGAAAAACGTGTCATGGTAAGGGTGTAGCTATGTCGGGGGCGGGGGAGTCGCTCCTCTCCCCGCCCCCACAAAGAGAGGTGCATCAATGAGAAGGAAAGCGATACTACTAATCCTGACGATGGCGGCCACGCTGCTGTTGGCCAGCGGTGTGGCCTTTGCGGTAAACAAGGTGTGTCCTTCGGGCACAACTTTTCCAACCCCTGCAAAGGTACCGCCAAGACGAAGACATCTTCTGGGGCTGACACCCTCATAGGCACCAGCGGAGCCGATTACATATTCGCTCTCTCGGGCAACGACAAGATATCTGCTGGAGTGGGCGACGACTACACCGATGGGAGCTCAGGCAACGACACCTACTCCTACAGGGACCTCTGGGGAACCGACACGCTCGTTGATGCCTCCGGTGTTGACACGCTTAACTTCTCTGCGGCGTCGGGTGGTATCTTCGCTGCCTTGTATCCAGATTACCCTTCTTACCCTTCGAACGTGGTGTATGGTGCTAACGGAGAGCGCGTCGATGTTTCTTTTAGTCCTTTGAGCGTCATCGAGAAGGTCGTGGGCTCCGCGAGTGCGTACGACAACATCACCACGGGGAGGGCGGCCAACATACTACAGCCCGGCCCCGGAAAGGGCGGTGCCGACCTCGCCGACATCGGCGGCAACGACACTTACTCGGGCTTCCTGCCAGCGGGCACGGAAGTGTCAGCATTTATGACAATGGGGGCACGGCGGACAAACTGATCCTGCCGTTTGCCTCTACCGACGCCTACTTCGAGGCAACAGACTTTGATGCCGACGGAGCTGACGAGACCCTGATGATCATGAGCACAAGCACGGACTCCGTGGTGATCTACGGCCAATTAGAGCCCTTTTATGACCGAAAAGGGCGCATAGAGAGCATCAACTTCACCGATGGCGTCTTCACCATCGGCACCGATACCCAGGCGCAGTCGCTTAGCGGCGCAGACACCACGGGTAGCGCCGAGGCCCGAGTGGCGCAGCTAAACGAGGCCTCGACCTTAGACACAGCCGAGAAAGACAAGCGCTTCTCTGAGGCCGAGAAAGACAAGCGCTCTAAGGCGGCCAAGAAGATAATCGCCGAGGCCGAGAAGAAGGCGCAGGACCTCGATAAGACGCTGTCGCCCTCCGGCGGAGAGAAGCAGCGCTAGGAAAGAGCGGTCACGCAGTAGTACCGACGTAAGTAGAAGACGCGGGGGCCGGGAGGTTATCATCCCGGCCCCCTCTCTTGCCCGCAAGCGGCGCTATACGGCCGTCTCTAGCTTCCCTGCAGCCTGGAGACGAACTCGTCCACCGAGATCGCGGTGAGGGTTTCGAAGGTCGCCGTCGCGCGGCTCGCCAACTCTATCGACACCCGCGAAACGGTTTCGGGGTCCGGGGCCTCGAGCACGGTGATGAAGTCGTAGGGCCCGAGCAGGGCGTATTGCTGCACCACCCTGGCCCCGAACTGCTCGACCTCTTGGTTGACCTCCTGGATTCGGGCCGGGCTGTTCTTGAGGGTCCTAACCCCTTCGGCGCTCAAGCGGCTCAACATGATGTAGGTAGCCATCTTTCCACAAACCTCCTTTCGCAGAGCCTTCCCCAACTCGGTCTTACCCTCGCAATAGAGATCGCAAACACGGACCGGGGCCCCTTGGATAGGACCCCGGCCCCTAGTTACGTAACTTAGTTACGCAGCACTCTGACAGTTGGGATCCGAGCGCGCGTCACCCTGAGCGATCGTGTCGGCCTTTCCCGGGTTGTTTTTCGACACGGGTGCGCTGGACACGGCCACCCGTATTGTCGAGGCCGGGGTTCGGATCGCCTTGCGGCGTGCCTACCGCGCTGGTGCTGTTCGCGCACTCCCCTGCCGGGGTTGGCCCGTCGCCGATGGCCAGGGCGGGGAACGCCGCGACCGACAGCATCAACGCCGAGGCTCCGACCACAGCCACTACTCGCCTTACTCTCCTCAACTCATCCTCTTTCTCTCTGGGACGACAACAACAGGGCGTACAAGAAGCCCCAATTGTATATACGCTGCATTCGTTCCACCGGTTCATGTTTCGCCAAAAAGGCCGGTGTCTCGAAGGACCCCGGCCCGACGGTATGCTACTCGCCGGTGATGTGCCCGAAGACGGGTTGATCCTCCGGGGGACCAGCCAGCATCAGCTCGAGATGCTCCCGGCATAACCACTGCGGCCCGCTCTCTACATCGCCACGCGCGCCGACGCGGGTACTGTCCGCCACAAGGTCGCTGCCCGTTGCAAGGTACGTAGCCGGCTCACCACACGGACGGCCCGCACGCTCGAGCAGCCAGCCGCACCTAATCCCATCGTGGCCCTCGACGGCGGCCATAACCTTTGCTGCGTAGGCCAGAACATCGGTGTGTATGTAGTTGATGCCATCCTCCTCTCGGGTTCGTCTCGCCATGATAGAGGAGGGCCGGAGCCCATGATAGAGCCCCGACCTGTAGGTTATCCGCGTTTCTTGCTGGGTACATGAAGGAAAAACGCGTACTCTATTGCAGGAGGAACCGACGTGGCATCCGAAACCGAGCAAGAATTACGGCGCTACCTCGAAGGCGTCCATTTCGCGGCCAACACGGAAGACTTGGTATCAACCGCCATGAGCAATGGCGCCCCCGAAGAGTTCATCGACCAGCTCGAGGAGCTCCCGAGAAAGGAATTCTCGGACCTCGAAGAAGTTGCGGAGGCCATAGACGACCTTCGAGCAGCCTGATAAAGCGATCCTATGGTGTAGGGCCGGAGCCCATGATAGGACCCCGGCCAGGAAGGTTTTGCTCGGAGCGCACGCGGCAAAGAATGGGGGGATGCCCGACCGTCAACGAGAAAAGGAGGAGGAGACACGGATGGCGGCGACCATTAGCCGAGAGGAACTCGAGTCCAAGCTGGATAGGGGGGATGACTTCTTCCTCGTCGAGACGCTGCCCGAGGAGCAATACCGGCACACCCATCTACCCGGCGCCGTGAACCTGCCGCCCGACGCGGTAAGCAAGTCGGCTCCCGAACTGCTGCCGGACAAGGACGCAGACATAGTGGTCTACTGCTCGAAACCCGACTGACCGTTCTCGGAGGAGGCCGCCCGGGAACTGGCGGACATGGGCTACGAGAACGTAAGGGATTACGAAGGGGGCAAGGAGGACTGGGTAGAAGCCGGGCTGCCGACCGAGGGCGAGAGCCGCCAATGACAAACGGGTCGGTGAGCGGCTGGTCTAAATAACCAACGGAGGGGGCCGGAGCTCCTCGATTAGGACCCCGGCCCGTAGATGGTGCATACCCAGCTAGAGAGCGTCGCTCTTCTTGCGCGCCCTAATGTCTTCTGTGGCCGCGTTCAGAAGGGCTCTTGCCCGCTCCTCGCTCTGCGTCTCGTCGGACGCCAGCGCGTCCCCGGCAACCGACACAAACACGCAATCCATGCTGCCCGGATCGTCCATGACGGCCCGAACGCCGTCGGCCGTGAACGGCCAATTCTCCTCCACGGCTTGCATCACGGCGGCCAGCTCTTCGGCGTCTTTTATGCCCTGCTCTTCCATGAAGCCTTTGAGCACTCGCTCCAAAACGGTTGTCTGCTTCTCCTCAGGCATTCTGCCCTCCTATCCTCGCTCTTTCGGGGATCTCGTATACCCGTGCTTCGGGTGGTCCCCTCGCCCTGGTCGCGTGCATGGGCTATCTCTCCAGCGCGGTGGGCGCAGAGCACCGTGAGGGAGATGATCGTACAAACGACCTACGCCGGTATGCACACAACCAAGACCGGCGTGGGTCCCATAGAGCGGGCGGTCCCGGCCATAGTGGACCCCGCGCTACGTGAGAAGGTCCTCGCGCGCCTGGAGGAGAACAAGCGCTACTCCGGCGGCAGGCCCGGACAGCGGTCGTACCTCTTGAGGGGGCTCCTCTACTGTGACCATTGCGGCACAGCCTACGTGGGCGCGTCCAAGACCAACGCGGCCAAGAAGCGTTATTACTACTACAATTGCCGAGGACGTCTGGGAGCCTACCAGGACAAGCGCAGAGCTGAACCGGGCTGTCCGGGCGTGCAGGCGTGGTGGCTGGAAGGACTCGTATGGACCGATGTGCGGCGCTTTTTGCACGACCCCGGAGAGGTCCTCGAACGCCTCAAGGAGCAGATGGCCGGAGAAGACGAGAGCGATGGCCTCGAAGAGCGTCGCGCCTCCCTCGCGAAGCGGCTAACCACGAAGCAGGCTGAAAAGGACCGCTACGTGAGGCTCTACGCCGCGGGGCACCTGGACGAGGGGGAACTCGACACCTACCTCGCGGACGTCGGCAACCAAGTGGAGAACCTCAAGCTTCTTATCTCCTCCGTCGAGGCCGAACTCGCCCGCGCTCAGGAGGAGAAGGAGTTGGCCGCCTCCACCGAAGCCTGGCTAATGAGCCTCAGAGAGAACCTCGAAGAGGTGGAAGCCGACACCGAAGAGGCGTTCGCCAAACTCCGCGAGCTGGTCAAGCTGCTGGTGGAGAGGATAGTCGCGAGCCGCGGCGAAGAGGGCAGGCTAAAGGTGGATATCACCTACCGGTTCGAGCCGCCCGCAGATGAAGCTGCCCGAAGCGGTGTGTATGGTATACAGAACTCGACGTTGTTCTGAGATAGATACTCTACCTACCTCCTGGTGGCAGGCGCCTCAGCCGGGCTGGGTGTAGACGACCGCGTTGTGCTCGGGCATTTGTCCTCCTGGTCGCGGGTGAGGCTCAATCCTAACACTCCTGCCGGTCGCGGGGCGCTGGGCTATACTTGCCGCCATGTTGATGGGTATTCTCCTCGTGCTGAGCGGGTACGTCTTGGGCGCCGTCCCAACGGGTTTTCTGGTGGGATGGGCCTACGGCGTGGACGTCCGGCGGGTGGGCAGCGGGAACATCGGGACGGCGAACGTGATGCGGGCCGCCGGGAAGTGGGCGGCCATCTTTACGCTGCTCGGGGACATGCTCAAGGGGCTCGTGCCGGTCGTCGCGGCGCGCCTGGTTACGGAGGACGAGTGGGTGGTAGCGGCGGTCGCGCTGGCGGCGGTCGTGGGACATTGCTGGCCTATCTTCTTGCGTTTCAAGGGCGGAAAAGGGGTCGCGACCGGGGCGGGGACGAGCATCGGGCTCGCGCCGGTAGTTGGGCTCGGGCTCTTCGCGTTCTGGTGGGCTGTGGTGCTGGTCAGCAGGTATACGTCTCTGGGCGCGATCTTGGTGATGGTCCTGAGCCCGGTGGCCTTCCTCCTCACGGGGCAGCCGGCGCCGTACGTCCTGTACACGATAGCCGGCGGTGCGCTGGTCTTGTGGAGGCACCGGGAGAACGTGCGGGCGCTACTCAAGGGAACGGAGCGCAAGATCGGGCAGAAGGCCGGGAAGAAGGGCGATGCGCGTGTTGGATAAAGCGTACCGCGGCAAGGCCGTGCTCCTTACGGGCGGGACCGGTTTTCTGGGGACGGCGCTCGTGGAGAAGATGCTCCGGAGCCTGCCGTCTCTGGGACGGCTTTACCTGCTCGTCCGCCCCTCGCGGGATAAGGGGGCGAGGGAGAGGTTCGAGACGGACGTCCTGGGCTCGACGGCCTTCTCGCGCCTGCGCGAAGAGCTTGGCGACGCGTTCGAAGAGCGGGTCGCCGAGAAGGTGCGCGTCCTCGAGGGCGACGTACACTCGGACTCCCTGGGCCTGGGCCCGAGGACCTCGCCGAACTCTCGCGGGAGGTCGACGCGGTCGTCCACTCCGCCGCCTCGGTGGTCTTCGACGCGCCGCTGGACGCGGCGGTGGACTCGAACGTGCGAGGCACTTTGGGTTTGCTCGCGCTCGCCAGGATGTGGGAGAAGGAACCCCTTTTCGTGCATGTCTCGACCTCCTACGTGGCGGGGACTAAGGAGGGGCTCATCCCGGAGGAGGCGCCCGACGGATACTCGCCGAACGGGACCCTGGCTGGACCCCAAGGGCGAGGTCGCGCACCTCGCCGGGGTGGTGCGAGAGATCGAAAAAGCCTCCGGGGAGAGGGAGCTTCTCAGGCGCTTCGACATGGAGGGGCGGCGCGAGCTCGGGATGGTCGGGGAGGAGGACGAGGTCCGGGAGAGGGTGGAGCAACTCCGGCGGGCCTGGGTGCGCGAGCGGCTCGTCGAGCGGGGGAACGAAAGGGCGCGTGCTCTAGGCTGGCAGGACGTCTACACGTTCACCAAGTCGTTGGCCGAGAGGCGGGTGTTGGAGGAGCGGGGTTTACTGCCGCTCGTAATCTTCAGGCCGGCGATCATCGAGAGCAGCATCGCGGAGCCGCACCCCGGTTGGATCCAGGGCTCGCGCATGGCCGATCCCATAATCATGGCCTTCGCCAGGGGCATCCTCCAGGAGTTCCCCGGAGAACCGGAGACCATCGTGGATTTCGTTCCCGTGGATCACGTGGTGAATGCCGTGATCGCCGCGGTCGCCCACGGCCTCAGACACCGCTCCTCCGAGCCTCAGGTCTATCAGGTCGCCTCCGGCCAGCGAAACCCCGTACGCTACCGTGAGTTCTACGAGTACGTGCGGGAATACTTTCTCGCGAATCCCCTGCGGGACTCCGGGGGACGGCCGGTCCCGGTCCCGGAGTGGAGCTTCCCGGGACACCGGTGGGTCGAGGGAAGACTAAAGGTGGAGCTCACGGGCCTGAAGATCGCCGGCAAGCTCACAGCGCGGATGCCGGAGGGACACCTGAAGACGGACCTGCGCGGCCGCGTGGCCCGGGCCGACAAGCGCGCCCGGATGAGCCTCTACTTCAGCCGCATCTACGGGGCCTACGGGAGCATGCAGGGCATCTTCTCCTCGGCCCACACGTACGAGCTGTACAAGAGCCTCTCCGAGGAGGACCAGCGCGCGTTCCCATTCGATATCGCACGGGTGGACTGGAAAGCGTGGCTTCAAGAGACGCACCTGCCGGCCATTACCAGCAAACCCGGGCGCAAGAGGCGGCTTGTGGCTTCACGGGAGGAGGCGGGGGAGGTCGCGGCGATCTTCGACGTGGACGGCACGCTCATCGGCTCGAACGTGGTCTCCCACTACGCGTGGCTCAAGATGCGGGAGTTACCCGTGGCCCTGCGGCCCCTGTGGGCGGCGACCTTCGTCGCGCGCGTCCCATACTACTGGGCTCTGGACAAGGTAAGCCGTGCCCACTTCAACCGCGCCTTCTACAAGAACTACAGGGGATGGAAGCCCGCCCGCGCCCGCAAGCTCGGCGAGGAGAGCTTCTCCGGCTACGTCTTGAAGAGGCTCTACCCTGAAGCCATCGCGACCTTGCGGGCCCACAAAGAGGCCGGTCACCGCGTCGTGCTCCTCTCGGGCGCTCTGGACTTTATCTTGGAGCCGTTCAAGGATCTGGCCGACGACGTGCTCACGGCCCGCCTAGAGGAGGAGGATGGCGTGTACACCGGCGAGCTCTCTGGAGCGCCGGTCGCGGGGGAAGCGCGCGCCAGGATGCTCGCGTCGTTCGCGAGGAGGCGGAAGCTCGACCTCTCCCGCTCTTACGCTTACGCAGACTCGATCTCGGACCTCCCGATGCTCGAAGCCGTCGGCAACCCGGTCGCCGTCAACCCCGACTCCAGGCTCGAAAAGGCCGCCAGAGCGAAGGGGTGGCAGATCAAGACCTGGC
>JAUJNO010000002.1:164113-185461 GCA_030448125.1 Rubrobacteraceae bacterium
GCCCCAGGGAACGTCCCAGGGTCCCTGGAAAACGGCTCCTAGAGCGCGGCGTGCTCGCCCTCCGGTACACAAAGAGCGTACCTCGCTACCTCCTCATGCGCGTGGGCGCGAAGCGGATAAAGGGCCTCGACACGGGCCGCCTCTCCCCACTGCAACCGGCAAACGTACCGGAACCGAAGTTACCCACCCCCGAGTGGGTGCGCATCCGTCCTCTCCTCTCCGGCATCTGCGGCTCGGACCTCGGCACTCTGTCCGCGGAGAGTTCGCCGTACTTCTCGCCTCTGACCTCGCCGCCGTTCGTCATGGGGCACGAGATCTTGGGTGAGGTCGTGGAGGGCAACTCCGGCTTCTCGGCGGGCGAACGGGTCGTGGTGGAGCCTGCTCTGGGCTGCGCGGCGCGCGGAATAGAGCCGCCGTGCCCCTACTGCGCCTCCGGGCACTACGCTCTGTGCGTAAACGCCGCGAAGGGTGACATCTCGCCCGGCATCCAGACCGGTTTCTGCGGCGACACGGGCGGGGGATGGTCGGAGGGGACCCTCGTCGCCCACCCCTCCCAGCTCCACCGCGTGCCCGACGAGGTGCCGGACGAGGCGGCCGTGGCGATAGAGCCCCTGGCCTGCGCGGTACACGCGGCGCTAAAGGTGACCCCGGGGCCGGACGAGACGGCGCTCGTGATCGGGGCTGGGAGCGTCGGGCTCTTCGTCGTCGCGGCCTTGAGGCAGCTCACGGACGCCGGGCGCATCATCTGCGTCGCCAAGCACGAGCGACAGAGAGAGGAGGCCTTGCGGCTCGGGGCGGACGAGGTCGTGCATCCTAGGGAGATCTACGGAGAGTTGACGAAAGCTTTGGGCGCGGAGGTGTATGCGCCGGAGCTCGGCAAGCCCGTGGTCATGGGCGGGGCGGAGAAGGTCTTCGAGTGCGTCGGCGCACAGGGGACGATAGAGGATGCGACGCGGCTCTGCGCGCCCGGGGGAGAGGTCGCGCTGGTCGGGATGCCGGGGGCGAGGAGCTGCCTGGATCTCACCGCGCTCTGGCACAAAGAGGTCAGGCTCGCTGGCGCGTACGCCTACGGCGTCGAGGAGTACCGGGGCGAGAAGGTGAAGAGCTTCGAGCTGGCGATGAGGATCTCGCCGGAGATAAAGCTCGCGACGCTGGTCGGGCCGCGCTTCCGGTTGCGACAGTACCGCGAGGCCATCGCCGCCGCGCGCTCGTCGGGACGCAACGGCCACGTAAAGGTCGTCTTCGATCACCGAGGTTAGAGAGATTTAGGAGGAGCATTGAGCAGACCCGGTTTAGTGACCGTTCTCGAGAGTACCAGCCCCCCGATGATGTTCAACGCGGGGGATGGGTTCCACTACGAGAAGCTGCCCGAGGGGACCCGCGTGATCTACCCTCCCGGACCCGTCGAACCCATCGCCGACCCGAACGTCGCCATCGAGCGTGCCCTCTTGATGCCGATGGAGATGGAGCCTCTACACGACCTCCTCTTCCCCGGCATGAAGCTCACCATCGCCTTCGACGACCTCTCGTTGCCCTTGCCGCCGATGCAGAGGCCGGACATCCGACAGCTCGTCATCGAGAAGGTGCTCGAAAAGGCCTACGCGAAGGGCGTCGAGGATATACACCTCATCGCGGCTCTTGGCCTGCACCGCAGGATGACCGAGGCTGAGTTGAGGCATTGTTTGGGCAAGAAGATCATGGACAGCTTCTACCCCGAACGGCTCTACAACTACGACGCCGAGGACGAGGAGAACAACGTCGTGCTCGGGGAGACGGAGAGGGGAGAGGAGGTCAGCGTCGACCGCCGCGTCGCCGAGGGCGACCTGCTCGTTTACGTGAACATCAACTACATCCCGATGGACGGCGGCCACAAGTCGGTGCATACCGGCCTCTCGCCCTACGGCTCGATCCGCCACCACCACACCCCCGACACCCTCTCGAACACCCGCTCCCTCATGGACCCACCGAACTCGGCGATGCACGGCTCCATAAACCGCATGGGCCGCCTCTTCGACGAGCACGTAAAGGTCTTCCACATCGAGACGACCGTCAACAACGCGGCCTTCCCGCCCGTCTTCGACTTTATGGCGAAGCCCGAGCACGAGTGGAACGCCGTCACCAGGGCCAACTTCCTCGCCAACCACAAGGCGACGCAGAGGATGCCGCGCGGCGTCTCCAGGCGCATATTTCAGAGCATAAAGGCCCCGCATCGGATGACGAGCGTGCAGGCCGGCGCGACCGATCCGGTGCATGCCGAGACCCTGCGGCACAACTACAAGCAGCAGATCGTGCCGGTCCAGGGGCAGTCGGACGTGCTGCTCCTGGGTATCCCGTACATTGGGCCGTACAACGTCAATTCGACCATGAACCCCCTGCTTGTGATGAACATGCTCCTCGGTTACCTCTTCAACCTGTACCGGGGCAAACCGCTGGTGCGCGAGGGCGGGGTGCTCATCGGCACCCACCCCATGCCGGCCGACTTCAACGAGATCCACCACCCAAGTTACATAGATCTCTGGAACGAGGGCCTCGCGGAGACCAACGACATACGCGAGATCGCCCACCGCTACGAGGAGCGCTACGCCCACGACCCCTGGTACAAGACCCTCTACCGCAACTCCCACGCCTACCACGGCGTCCACCCGTTCACCGTCCTGTACTGGGCCGCCCACGCCCTGGACCACCTGGGCGGTGTGATCCTCGTCGGCGGAGACCAGGCGACCACGAAACGCCTCGGCTTCGAGCGCGCTAACACCGTCGCCGAAGCCCTGGAGATCGCCAAGGACACCGTAGGCCCGAGCCCGAGCACGACCTACATGCACGTCCCGCCGCTCTTTATGTGCGAGGTGAGTTGAGAATCTCTAAGGTGTCTACCTTATAGCACAGGTGCGGATTTTCGCGTTCGGGTATGCCATCACGCCAGGTTGCTTCTCGAGCACAGTTGCGTGGTCTTCCGCGTGAGGATGCTGAGAGAGACTAAGGAGAGCGTATTGGCCTATCGAGCTAGCCGATGTAAGCTTACACGGTAGGAAGATATGGGTTCTCAGGCAAGTACAAGGTTCGCGCAGAGCAGTAAAGACATTCTGATGCTGTGGCATATCCATGCCGAAGTCGCTGGGCGGGGCAAAGGCGGAAAGCAACGCGCGGACGTTCTCAACCGTGCAGCAGTTATATTTATCTCTGCGTGTTGGGAATCCTACGTGGAAGATGCGGCTAGAGAGGCTTTTGATTGCTTACTCAGGTATTCAACTACTCCGAATGTTTTCCCTTCCAAGGTAAGGACATTGGCGTCAAGAGAATTGCGCGAGTCGAGAGACGAACGGAGAATTTGGGAGCTTGCGGGCTCCGGTTGGAAAACCGTTCTTGCAGATCATCGTGACGTTGTTCTCGAGAACTGGCTGAAAGACTTCAACACACCGAAGTCCAGACAGGTAAGCGAGTTATTTGCTGAGCTACTGAATTTGCGCGATGTCACTACCAGTTGGACGTGGCCTGACATGTCTGCTGAGCAAGCACGCACAAAGCTCGATAAGTACGTGGTAATTCGAGGCAACATAGCGCATCGTACGAAGCACAATGAAGCTGTTTATAAGAGTGCAGGTAAAGACTTCAGATCGCACGTGGTGAGACTGGTTGAGAAGACAGATGAAGCACTTGGAACACACCTGCAAGAACTCACAAATACATCGCTCTGGTAAGAAGTTTGGGGACCGCATTCTTCAGGTGACGGGGCGGCGCAGCCTTGCTGGCGCGCTAGCTCCACAAACAGCAGAGATATCACATTTTATTCAGGGCCATCAAGGGCCTCACCTCGTGGGTCAGAGTACCCCGGACCCCGAGAGGCATAGTCCCTGGTGAAGGCGGGCCCTGCCGGAGCGCTGTGCCGGACCGCCATACCGGACCGCACGTAGCCTCGCTCTGCGCTCGTTCTTAACGCCGGGCTTTGCAAGTCAATTACTGTCTCGCCAAATTTTATGGCCGTGGCCTCGAACCAGGCTAGCACCGCGGCGAGGAACAGATAGTACGCGACGCCTGGCAAGAGGAGGCATGCAGAGGCGACAAGCCCAGTCGCGAGCGTGTAGCGGGCTTGCCCGCGCCAGAGGCGATCCTCGAGCATCCGCCGCTAGAGCAAGAAGAGGGCCGGAGTGAGGGCGAGGACGAAGAGCACGAACCACGCGTGATGGACCTACCCTCGCACCGCGGAGTGGGTCTTGCAACGCAGTTGCGTGGGCATGGAGCTCTGGTAGCATTCTTGCTGGCAAGGGCGAAAGGAAAAAGGAGGAGTATGGCGAGCCAGACTTCCGGCAGACTACGACGGAGCAACGGCAGCGTACGCCCGTTGGTACCGTTCACGTCGTCGACCCGAACCCATTGAACTGGTTGTTCATCACGTGGAACACGATGGAGGAGCCGGTCCGCACCGACGAGCGGGGGCACATCGTGGGCGCGGTGATGGAGGACTCCCGTTGGGTGGACGAGACTACCTTCGAGATCGACGTCCGTAAGGGCGTTCGCTTTCAGGACGGCGAGGAGCTCACCGCCGAGCACGTCAAGCGCGCCTTCGACGAGGTGCAGCGCTGGAAGGCGCCGCATCCGCCGGGGACCTCACTGAACTTCCACCCGGATGCGACCGCGGAGGTGGTGGACGATCACAAGGTGCATCTGCATTTCCCGGAGCCGGACGGGCTGGTGTTGGGCAAATTCCGGGGGATGCACGTTCCCAGCACGCGCTTCTGGGAGGAGGAGGGTTTCGGCTACAGGAAGAACGGCACCGGCGAAGGCCACTGGTGAGTGATCGACGCGCCGGGCCCGTGGGGCTCCGGACCGTTCACCCTCGCCGAGGGCTACTCCTCCCTCGAGAACTCGATGGCCGTCATCGACGCCCATCCGCTCGCTTGTGTATGGCTGGACACGGACCAGCCACGTACGGACCGCGTCGTCCTGGAGGCGAATACCGACCACTGGAACATGGAGCGCGGCCCCAGGTTGGAGAGGGTCGTGTTCCGCAACAACCTCGCCCACGATAGGGCCCTGGATCTCGTCTGCGACGCCGAGGGCGAGGTCGACATAGTCACCGAGGTGGACCCGTCCGACGCCGAGAGGGTCCGCAACTCCGAGCACGCCCGGCTGGATGGTCGTGGACGCGATGCGGATCGTGACGGGCGTGGTCAACCGCTTTGCGGACGACGTTCCCCTCGAGGACGCCCGCGCGCGCAAGGCGCTGAACATGGCGGTGGACCGCGACCGCATGGTGCGGGAGGGGTTCGGCGGCTACGCGCATCCCTTGTCCGGGCTCACCCCGCCCTACGCCGGCGGGTTCTCGGGCAAAGAACCTTACCCGCACGACCCCGAGGAGGCGAAGAGGCTCATGGGCGAGGCGGGATGGCCCGAGGGGAGGGCCTTGAGGCTCGCCGCGACCGCCGATGTCGAGCCGGTGGCGAACATGCTCGCCGAGGACTTCCGCGACTCTTTGAGCCTGGAGGTCGAGGTCGCGATCATCCCGGACGAGGAGCTGCTCGCGGCGCAGCGCGTGCTCGTGGAGAAGGTCATCGAGCTGCCGTTCGACGTTCTGGTACACCCCTGGATCGACCTAAACTCCGACGCGCCGCCGGCGTTCATCCACGGTGCGTACTTCGCCTCAGACGGCCCGTTCCGGGCGGGGCCGCCGATCCCCGAGTTCGAGGACCTGATGGGCAGGTTCGCCGCCGAGATCGACGCCGACCGGCAGGCCGAGCTCTCGACCGAGATCGACCAGTACGTCTATGACGAGGCGCTCTCGGTCTTTCTGGTCGCCCCGCAGGCGCTCTACGCGGTGAACAAGAACGTGAGCTTCGTCGGGTACGCCGCCACCTTCGAGCTGGCCGAGACCGAGGTCGGCGAGGAGCACTGGTCACGCCGACACGGCAAAGGGGGAATAACAAGACGCAACGGAGCGTGTATGATTGACTGCGGAACGCGCCGCCGAAGGATCGGGCTCGAAGGACGGCGGCGAAGAAGTAGACACCGGACGGTAGAAAGGGAGGAAACACTCATGGCGCAGACGGAGTCGATCACGCTAGAGGAGGCCCAGAGGGTCATCCAGGCCGCCCAGGAGAAGGCCCAGGAGATCGGGCAACCGATGAACGTAGCGATTGTGGACAACGGGCGTAACCTCAAGGCGTTCGCCAGGATGGAGGATGCCTGGCTGGGGAGCATTACCATCGCCATAGACAAGGCCTTCACCTCGGCCTCGTTCCTGCTGTCCACGGGGGACCTCACGGAGATGACACAACCCGGGCAGCCGCTATTCGGCCTCAACACCACCAACGAGGGCCGCGTCGTCATCTTCGGCGGCGGCTTCCTGCTCATGCGCGGCGACGACATAGCCGGCGCGATCGGGGTCAGCGGCGGCACCGTTGACCAGGACGAGGAGGTAGCCCAGGCGGGCGTGGCGGCCTTCTAAGGCCCTTTTAGCGGCGAGAGAGAAGGCCCCGCGGAGAGGACGTCCTTCTTCGCGGGGCCTCTCCGATCTCCTCGTCCGGTCCCGGCCCCCCGCGGCCCCCGCGGCCACCGCGGCGGGCGCCGAGGGCTGCCGGATTACGCGCTGCGGGTGATGAAGGCCGGGGTGGCCACGATCCTGGCCTTTTACGCCTCGCGGGAGGAGATCAAGCAGACAGACTCGCGCGCCTCAGCAGGAGCAGGGCGAGGAGGCATACGGCGGCCAGAGAGAGGTAGGAGAGGGCGTCACCGCCGAGGTCGGCCAGAAAGCCGCCGAGGGAGGCACCGGCGGCGTAGCCGGAGGCCCAGGCGAAGTTGGCGGCGCCGAAGGCGAGGGCGCCTTCGATCCCGACTTTCTCGGCGCTCCGGGAGAATAGGACGGTGCCGGGGACGAGGGGGGCGTTGAAGGCGACGCCGGCGAGGACGACGAGGAGGGCGAGGAGGGGAGCGGTCGGCGCCCAGGGGAGCGCGAGCAGGACGGCGAGCGAGGTGAGGAGACCCGCGAGTATCGGTGGGCGGTGCCCGGCGCGATCCGACCACCTCCCGAGCAGGGGGTGGATGGCGGCCTCGAAGACGGCGGCGACGAGGAAGACGGCCCCGACGGCCGCCGCCCCCCAGCCGAGGCGGGCGAGCTCCAGCGGCGCGAGGACGGCGAGCACGCCGAAGAGCAGGGGTGAGAACCCTATAAATGCCAGGCCCACCGCGAGCCGGGGCCGGAGAAGGGCCGTGACCGTCTCGACGAGGGGCTGGGGCGGCGAGGGACCAGGCGCGGGGGTAAGCCACGCCCACAGGGCCACGGCGAGCCCGACGGCCGAGACGAGCGCGAACGCGGGTGCGATGCCTATCGTGGCCGCGGCGCTACCGAGCACGGGGCCCAGGAGCGCCCCCACGACCGCCGCGCCCAGGAGGGTTCCGAGCATCCGTCCCCGGTGATCCTCCGGGGCCCACGCCACGAGCCACGTAAGCGCTGCGACCCAGGAGAGCGCGCTCCCGAACCCCGCCGCGAGCCGTAGCGCCACGAGCTCCCACGCCCCGCCCGCGAACCCGAAGAGCAGGCTCGCGACGGACAACAAGGCGAGCCCCCCGAGCGCCGTGGGCTTTACGCCGAGCCGGGCCGCAAGGTAACCGCCGGGCGCCGCCCCGAGGAGCACCCCCGCCCCGAACGCCCCGCTCAGGATGCCGGCCGCCGACTTCGAGAGCCCGAACTCCCCGGTGAAGTACGGCACGAGCGGCACCAGCGCAGCGTAGAACACGGTGTCCACGAGGACCATAGCGCAGGTAAGAGAGACCAAACGACGCACGAAACGATTCTAACCCCGAGGACACGTCCGGAACGCTCCGAAAAAGCTTTCACGGGCCCATACCCCCGACGGTGCTACCATGCCTCTCATGGGAGCGAAAACGCGCGGGGTTGCGGGCACTTTCACTGGCTGGCTCGCCTGGAGACGCCGGAGCCGGCCGAATAAGGCGCTTTTTCTAGCCTCCACGTCGCTGGCCCTCTTTGTCACGGCGGTATTCGCGTGGGCGACGCTCTACCCGGCGCCCGGAGACGCGGCGCGGTACCTGGCCCTGTACTGGGTGTGGGGCCTATGCGCCGTCGGGATAATCCTCGGAATGGCAGAGTACAAGACGAGCCCTTTGCGCAAAGGAAGAGAGCGGGGGCACCTCTTCATACTCCTCTACATCGGCGGGCTTCTCATCGTGACCCGCGCTTTGAATATGTTCCTGTACTACGGGCCATCCTACCTGCCTTAGGCGCCGGATTGGAAATTCAAGCGCTCTACGTCTATGCTGGCGTGTATGCTCAAGGCGCTGCTCTTTGACCTCGACGGTACGCTCGCGGATACCAACTCCGTGCATCGTCTGTCGTGGGTTGAGGCCCTGAAACCCTACGGCTACGACGTCACCTGGGACTTTTACCGGGAGAACATCACGGGCCGGGTAACCTCGGAGATCGTCGAAG
This sequence comes from Rubrobacteraceae bacterium, assembly GCA_030448125.1. Taxonomy (GTDB): domain Bacteria; phylum Actinomycetota; class Rubrobacteria; order Rubrobacterales; family Rubrobacteraceae; genus Rubrobacter_F. The sequence continues at coordinate 172,554 of JAUJNO010000002.1, forward strand.
ACCTCCTGCCCGACCTCTCGCCGGAGGAGGGCTGGGAGTTGGTCGACGCCAAAGAGGCCGACTTCCGGGAGCGGGCTGGGACCCTGGAACCGCTGCCGGGTCTCCTGGACTTCGTAGAGAAAGGGCGGGAGAAGGGGATGGAAATCTCGCTCGTCACCAACGCCCCCGAGGAGAACGTACTCACCATGCTGAAGACTCTGGGCCTCGACGAGACGTTCGAGCCCGTGATACTGGCCGACGATGTCGGCGCCGGCAAGCCCGACCCGGCCCCCTACAACGCGGCCCTCGAAGCCCTGGACATCCCGGCCGGCGAGGCCGTAGCCTTCGAGGACTCGACCTCCGGCATCGCCTCCTCGGTCGCCGCCGGCATCCCCACGGTCGCCATCGCCTCGACCCAAGAGCCCGAGGAGCTCGAGACGCTCGGGGTCGAGCTGGTCGTCCAGGACTTCACCGACCCGAAGCTCGAAGCTTTTGTCAATAGTCGCTGAGGGACGCCTCTGTTCCAGACTCGTGGGGTGTAGGTACACACCCCGAATTGCTACGCTCTTGACTGCACGAAGGCCCGCTTACCCACAGTGCCAACTACTCTATCTCCTCTAGCTGGCGCTCCAGGTTCGCTTTAAGGGCTTCTGACGCTCCGCTGGTAAGCTTGACTCTGCGTCCTTTCCCATTTGTGGCAAACGACCATTAACGCTTCGTGGATCAGATCCTAGCTGTCAGAACGCTGTTCTAGCGACTGTTTCAGTTCCATTGCTACTCCCTCAGTTGGAGGGCGTCACGGCCTCCTAATGACTTCGGGCACGGATCTATGCCCGCTTCTTGCTCGATCCAGAACACTCTAGCGGTCGAGGTTGGGGGCACCCTTTCTCATCTCGACGCGCCGTGGAACCTCGGCATGCATAGCACCGCGCCGTACCGGGAACACTAACCTCGTCGGAGAGCTTGCAGGAGGACGAGAGCGTGGATTTCTTGAACAACCTGATGGGCGGCGGCGACCGCCGGGAAGAGTACCGGGACTTCACGAACCGCTACGACGAGGGGGCTCCGTACGAGGGGATCTCCGAAGAAGAAGCAGCCAACCGCTACCGGGAAGTGGCCCCGAACCTCTCGGAAGAGGACTATCGCCTCTCGGCCCGCGAGGCCTTCACCCGCATGGCGCCCGAGGAGCGCGTGGAGTTCGGCCGGATGCTGCGCGAGGAATCCCAACAGCGGGGCTACGGCGATTTCATCGACCGGGATCACGACGGCCAGGACGACCGGTTCCAGGATCCCGACTACCTCGCCAGCATGACGAGCCGCATGCACCAGGAGCGGCCGGACCTGCTCGGTAGCCTCCTGGGCGGCACGATGGGCGGCGGGGGTGGCGGCCTCCTGGGCGGCATGATGGGCGGCGGCATGACCGGCGGCGGGGGCGCCTCGGGCGGAGGCGGCATGATGGGCAACCCCGTGGCCAAGGCTGCCGTGGCGGGCATAGCGGCGATGGCCGCGAAGAAGATGATGGGCGGAAGATAGATCCGAGCTCTGACTCAGGCCACGCCGGAGGCCGGCTTCCTCGAAGAGGCCGCCCAGGGCCTGCTCGCGCTGCCGGCGCGCCCGTTCGACACCCATGAGAGCCCGACACCTTCTCTCTTGAATGAGGTGCGTTCATGAACGAGGCTACCGGACGCGACACCCGCCCAGCTCCACTGGCCCTGATGGTCCGCACGCTCGACGAGCCCGGCGCGCTCCACGCGCTCACGCGGGTGATACTCGAGCACCGGGCGAACATCACCTACGTCGACATTGCCGAGCGGCGCGAGGATGGCTCGACGGTCTACTTCGAGCTCGAGGATGTCACCGGCGGAGCCGCGGAAGCACTGATCGGCGACCTCGAGATGCTGGAGATCGTCCAGGCGGTCGAGCGGGCGCCGTCGTTCGCCAAGGTGTACGGCAAGCGGATCATCGTGATCGGCGGCGGGGCGCAGGTGGGCCAGGTGGTGGTGGGCGCGGTCGCCGAGGCCGACCGCCACAACATCCGCGGCGAGCGGATCTCGGTCGACACGATCCCACTGGTCGGCGAGGAGAACTTGGCCAGCGCGGCGCGGGCCGTGGCCCGCCTCCCGCGGGCGGTGGCGCTGGTCCTGGCCGGCGCGCTGATGGGCGGCGAGGTCGCCCGGGCTGTTCGCGAGATCCGCGAGAAGGGAATAGTAGTGCTCTCGCTGAACATGCCCGGCAGTGTCCCGGACGCCGCCGACTTGGTGGTGACCGACCCGGTCCAGTGCGGAGTGATGGCGGTTATGGCCGTCTCCGAATCGGCCCGCTTCGACATCAGCCGCCATCGGGGCCGGCGTTATTAGCGCGCCCTGCTCGCCTACTTGCCCCGGGCAGAGCGGGTTACCCGAGCAACGGTTGAGGGACGCGTCCCGGACCGCTAAGCTGCACCTTATGGTAGAGAAGACGTTGTTCCAGAAGATCATGGACCGGGAGGAGCCGGGGGACATCCTTTACGAGGACGACCGGTGCGTGGCCCTGCGCGACATCAACCCCCAGGCGCCCACGCACGTCCTGATCGTGCCCCGCAAACCCATCCCCACGCTCGACGCCCTGACCGGGGAAGACGAATCCCTGGTCGGACACCTCTTCCTGGTGGCCCAGAAGGTTGCCGCCGAGGAGGGGTTGGCAAGCGGTTACCGCGCGGTCTTCAACAACGGTCCGGACGCCCAGCAGACGGTGGAGCACATCCACCTGCACATTATCGGCGGACGCGGGATGTCCTGGCCTCCGGGCTAATGCCCCTGTGGTCAGGCGTATACAGCCTACCTCTCTCTTCTACCGTCCGCGGCTTATTCCTGTCCCGACCTTCGGGGGGGCTCACCAGGCGGGAGATGAGGAGGCTCTACGTGGCGCTTGGAGAGACGGGCCAGGCCCCTGAACACCTCGAGAACCTCTTCGGTCCTCTTCTCCTCTCGCTCCGTGCTGCCCTGGAGGTCGAACTTCTGAACGTCCCACATCTCCTCCAGCCAGCGCAGATACTCTTGCTTATCGTCCATCGGTTCTCCAGCAGGTGCTGTGCGTACATGGCATCATTCGCTACGGGTTATATCCGTGGGATAGTGTACGCTAATACGTTACGGTAGCATAGCCCCTCGGCGGCGCCCCTATCCGAAGGGCCGGCACCGAGGGGACGGGTCTCCCGGAAACCAGGGGGTTACGAGGGTAGAGAGTAGAGAGAGTAGAGAGAGGGCCGGGGCGTCGTAGCCCCGGCCCTTGAGACGGCCCTCTCTTGCGGCATTGACTTGGAGAGGGTCTCGCTCTTATCGACGATTGCCGTCGGCCGCCGCGGACTGGTTGACCTTCTGGTCGTTCTCGAGCGAGAACTCGGGGCTCACCTCAATGTCGGCGCCGACATCCTCGAACTCGAAGTCGTCGGCGTCAGAGCCGATCTGGGTGATCTCCAGCATGCTCTGCGCGTTTCCGGTGTTGGTCGCGCCTTGTATCCCGGCGGACTGGTTGGAGTTGTCTTCCGCGCCGGAGACCTCGAACGACTGATCCACGTCCCCGCTCTCGGCTTCCTGCTCGACCGACTGGCTCACGCCGTCGCCGTCGAAGAAAAAGAAACCGTTGTCGAAGAAACGATCCTCGAGGCGTTCGAGGCGGTCCTGGGGCCCCGCCATGGCGGGGGCCGCAGAGACCGCCGTTATCGCCGCCATCGTGGCCGCCGCCGCTACAACCAACTTGAAGCGCTTCATCACGCTACCTCCTTCGTAACCGCGACCCCCGGTGGGTCGCTCTTACCCCAGACCGTATCGACCCCAGAGGTGACCGTAAATAGGACATTCGTCCTGCTCGTGTACCGGGACATTTGCCCAGGCGCCCGTGGGACAGATTCCCCATATACAGGAGGCTTACCGGCGGATAGGGTCGTGGTGAAAGCGTTCGATAAGAGACGCCGAAGGGAGAAGGACGTGAGAAGATTATCTTCGTTGTTCGTGGCAGTAAGCGCGGTGCTGGCGCTGACGACCGGCGCGGCGTCGGCGCAGAGCGCGTCCCTGGAGATGACGGCGCACCCCGATAGGATCGTTTTGGGAGAACCAGTTACCTTCACCATAACGAAGACCAACCTGCTGCCTTCCGACCTCGAGTGGAGCGTCAGGGACATCCTGCCGGAGAGCGTGGAGTTCGTCTCGGCGACTTCCAGCCAGGGGACCTGCGCCCTCCTGGAAGACTCGAACGTCGTCCAGTGCGATCTGGGGACCATCCCGTCCGGAGAGTCGGCCACCATGGACGTTACCGTAACCCCTACGATACCGGGAGAGATAACGAACTATGCGGCCGACAGGGGAGAGAGCCTGGCTTCGGCGAGCGTTACGGTGGTGACTGCCCCCGAGAACGCTGGAGCCACGGCATAACAGGCCGAGCCGGGAACGCGACCGGGGAGACGGATCGAGTATCGTTCTCCGGACGGTTTGAGGGGATACACCGCGAGGCTTACGAGCGTCTTTACGAGTATTGGCTCGATGCGTAGAGTAGCAGGAGAACCAGCGCCGCAAACCCGGCGACGATGCCGGCGAGCAGGCGCTTGGCGTCGGAGTTTTCGCCGAGCAGCAAGCTACCGGTCAGCAGAACGAGGAGAAGAAGAAATCCGAGTCCGAGTAAGAACGAGAGCGTCATCGCTACCAGTTATCCTACGGCCATCCAACCTTGCTACCTTTCCGGATCGAGCGTCGCTCGACTCTTCGCGGCTGCATATCTTACGGCTTCGCGGGCTGTATTTGAAGAGCCCGTCTCGCTCCGTGTGAAAAGTCCGGCCGAATACCCGAGGTGGTGATTCGGAGAAGAGGAAACCTCACCATCCTCCCGCAAACGGGGGGACAGAGGGAGGTAACGCGTTGAGGCGTGTGTTCCTGGTTTTTACGATGATCGCGCTCGCGGCGGCGATGGTAGCGGCCAGTGCGTTCTGGGGCTCTGATCAGGAGTGGCACCGGGCGGAAGGATGATTGTACTTCCGGCGGTGCAAGCGGCGCCAGGATCCCGATGAGGAATGGTTCAAAGCGTACGACGGTTGGGAGTGGCGGGGCCCGTGGAGTAGTTCCGGGAGCCCGCGGAGTCGTCGCGACACCGGCCGGGACCTTGACAATTGGATATATATGCGTTAGGAATATAGTTCCCTGGTGTCCATACTCCTCCTTTCCCTTTCCCCATAAGGACGGGCACCAGGTTCTTTTACTGATCTTCCACGGGAGTTACCCGCCTTGGTGGTCGCTCGAGGAGATCAACCGTCAAACCCGACCCCGAAGTTCCCCGTAAAGAGGTCTCTCAGGAGATCCCGGCTGGCGCTCCGGGGCGTCCGCGGGCCGTTGGTGGGTACCACGACGGCCTCCAAAGCCTCGAGGTACCGCCGCTGCGACCGCGTCCATATCTCTATGGTCTGTATCGCCGCGGGTTGGCCGAGCGGGCCTCACATCTTCCAGTAAGCTTTCGCACCCTCGGCGTAGCTCGTCAGCACGTCGTTGGCGAACGCGAACGGCGACGTTCGCAGCGTTGCTCCCGCCGTATACCGCGGCTCCATACCTGCCTCCATTTCGTAGGCTTGTGCCTGCTCCAGGCCAGTAGAGTAGTAGCTCGTTACGCCCCGATCCGTGATCGCTCATGCTTCCTTCCGTCTTCGGGCGCCCGCCAGGGTTACTCCGGGGCTCGTGTTTGAATCTGTTTCTCCGGCGGGTAGCAACGGGCAAGAGAGTTATGGGAGGGCGATCCCGAGCGAGAAGACGGGAACCTCTCCTATCTCCAGGAGGCTCTTTACGTTTACGAGGAGTGAGATGGCGAAGAGGCTGATACGGATCTTCGCCTCGAGACGCGGGGTCCGCGCGCGAACCGCTAGGAAGGTGGCGAGGATGGCAAGCACCGGCAGGGAGCTTTTGGGCGAGCACTACGACGACGAGCACCTGAGTTATGAGGAGATAAGGGGGCTCGGCCTGAAGGTCGTGACCGAGGACGGCGAGGCGATCCCGACCGACGATCTGCAGGGAAAGATCTTCCGCATAGCAGACAAGGACGACGCCAGCGGCTACGTCGTGAGCCCCACCGAGAGCACGGGCACGGCTACGAGCCTCTGCTATCTACAGGCGTCGTAGTGGTGACGTAGTGGTGATGGTAGCCGTTCGCTCCCGCGGGAAACCGCGCCGGAGTAAGAACGGCCGAATCGTGGAAAAGATGGTGACGAGGGCGTGCAAGCCGGAGTCCCGATAGAGAACGAGAGCGGGTGAGAAGACATGACGGACACGAAATTCTTGTGCTCGGTGTGCCGGAACGTGTTCTCGGAGCACCGGGCGAGCGTAAACCCCGCCGATCCGGAGGAAGACCAGATCAGGTGCCCCAACTGCGGCTCGTATCGCGTGGAGCCTGATCACTTCGATCCGGACGAGCCGTTGGAGGGTTTGGTAGAGGAGGAGCCCGAGCAGGAAGGTTATGGCCCGTAGAGGAGGCGCCGGCGGCTCGATCGGCGATGATCCGGACGCCGGACCGCACGGCGGATGTCGGGTTCGAGGCGGTGGAGGCTCCGACATTCGAGAATCTGTTCGACGCGACCCGAGAGGCACTCTATCCGATCCACACGCAACCGCGCGAAGACGGCGAGCCGCCGGAGACGTTCCCTCCAGGAGGGTAGGAGGGGCAAACCTCGCGCCGACGACCCTCTTCTCCGCGGTGGGCCTCTGCTAACTCACCTCTCGTGAACCCTGCCGCGGCACAGTATGCAGACCTTCTCCTGAGCGCCGGTGTGGCCGGGACGGACACCTCTCACGGAGCCGAGAACAACCTCCACAAAATCAGCTTGCTCACCAGGTTCGACGTCGGCACCACGTTCGGGATGGAAGACCTGCTGCGCGGGGTAGGTTTCGAGGAGGCCTACGAGGCAGTCGCCCGACATCTCGGCTATCCGCCGGACGCGGAGAAGACCCCGGGGCGTGGGTGTATAGACCCGGCCCGTACGGCCGCGAGCCTCCTGGAGGCCGGCGAGCGCATCCGGGATGCCGCCGGGGCCGGCGGGCGGATAATCTTCGGCACCGGGCACCCAGGCGCCCTTCTCGTCTACTATCTCGGTCTCGCCCGGTGGGTCGAGGATCTGGGAGGAGAAGCTGTTGCCATGGAGGTACAGGGGCGCGACGAGCGAGACTTGCCCCTTGATTGGGCCGGCCCGGTGGCGGTTATGGGCGACGGGGCGAGCCTCCTTCACACCCACGACCCCGACCCCATGCGACGCGTTCTGCGCCAGACCGGCGCGGTGGATCTGGTGGTGGCCGACCACGGCTTCGCCGGAGCCGCGATAGCAGCGGAAATCCCCGCCGTGGCGATCATGGACACCAACGATCCGGCCCTGGCGGTGGTCGCCCAGCGCGGGGCCGACGTGACGGTCGTACCTATGGACGACAACCGCCCGCTGAACTCATACGCCGCGGCCCTCGAAGTGCTCGAAGCCGGTCCCTGAACCTCTCGCGCCGGTGTAGAACTGGCGGTAACGCGGACTCGATGCAAGCAATCACGATCAAGACTCCACTTCCCCGAGCAGAGATTCGTGCTCTGGCGAGCGGTCGCCTTTCCAGAGATCCGGAGAATGGGCCTGACTGTGTAATCAGGGTAGCTGTCGTTTCGTATTACGGACGCCCAGGGCGAGTTGCCGAGGTGGGCGGGCCAAAGGAGGAAAGTATGATGGAGGCGAGGGAGATAAGAGAGCCCGCTGGCAAGATGGGCGTCTTGATGCCGGGAATGGGTGCGGTGGCCACGACCTTCATCGCGGGCGTCGAGCTCGTAAAGAAGAGTCTCGCCGGCCCGGTTGGCTCCTTGACCCAGATGGGGACCAGGTCCCGAAGATAAAGGACTTCGTCCCCCTGGCCGGAATAGATGACCTCGTCTTCGGCGGCTGGGATGCCTTCCCCGACAGCGCCTACGACGCCGCCACCCTCGCCGGGGTCCTCGAAAAAGAGCACCTGAACGCCGTGCGTGATCAGCTCAAGGAAGTAAGGCCCTTCCCGGCGGTCTTTGATCCCCGCTACGTCGCCAGGATCGAGGCTGCCCACGAAAAGGAGTACGGCTCCTTGAGAGAGGCGGCTGAGCAGGTCAGGGAGGATATACGATCCTTCAAGAGCAAGCACGGCCTCGAACGGGCGGTCATGGTCAACTGCGCCTCCACCCGAGGCTACGCCCAGCCCCAGAGAGCGCACTTCGATCTCGATGAGTTCGAGGCGGCGCTGGAGCGGTCGGACCCTCGATCTCGCCGGCGATGGTCTACGCTTACGCCGCCCTCCAGGAGGGCATCCCCTATGCCAACGGGGCTCCTTCCCTGGCCGCCGACATCCCCGCCTCGTGGACCTGGCCGACGAGCGGGGCATCCCCGTAGCCGGCAAGGACTTCAAGACCGGACAGACCCTGATGAAGACGATCGTCGCTCCGGGCTTGAAGGCCAGGATGCTCGGCCTCGAAGGCTGGTACTCGACAAACATCCTGGGCAACAGGGACGGGGAGGTCCTCGACGACGAGAAGAGCCTCAAGAGCAAGGAGGTCACTAAGCTCGGCGTGCTGGACACCATACTCCAACCCGAGAAGAACCCCGAGCTCTACGGGAACATCTCTCACGTCGTCAAGATCAGCTACTACCCGCCCCGCGGCGACGCCAAGGAGGGCTGGGACAACATCGACGTCTTCGGCTGGCTCGGATACCCGATGCAGATAAAGATAAACTTCCTCGCCCGCGACTCGATCCTGGCGGCCCCGATAGTGCTGGACCTGGCCCTGTTCCTGGATCTGGCCCAGAGGGCCGGGATGGGGGGGATACAGGAGTGGCTCTCTTTCTACTTCAAGAGCCCGATGACCCTGCCGGAGCTCTACCCCGAGCACGACCTCTTCATCCAGCAGATGAAACTGAAGAACACTCTAAGAGCGATCATGGGCGAGGACCTCATAACCCACCTCGGTCTCGACTACTACGAGTAGCGTAAGGCGAGGCCATCAACCGCCGCCCCTGATCCCGGGTACGGCAGAGTAAGGGTATGTTCGCGGCTGATCGGGTATGAAACCGGGCGTGACGATCAAGGAACCTGACTTCGATTCCAAAGCGGAGAAGGTCTACGGCGAAGCTCTAGACGCCCTCGATGGGGCGGGCATCCGCTACATGCTCGGCGGGGCCCTGGCGCTGAACGCGTACACGGGGATCTGGCGCGACACCAAGGACCTCGACGTGTTCGTCCCCGGAGATACGGTGCCGCGGCTCCTCGGTATGCTGGAGGAAGCGGGCTTCGAGACGGAGGTCGAGGATCCTGTCTGGCTCGCCAAGGCGCGCAAAGAGGATCTCTTCGCGGACGTGATCCACGCCAGCCACAACGGCACCGGCCCCGTGAACGAGTCCTGGTTCGAGAATGCGAGGGGGATCCCGGTCCTGGACCGGCGGGCCCTCGTCATCCCTGCGGAGGAGTTGATCCTCTCGAAGATCTTCGTGGTCGCGAAGGACCGCTGCGACGTGGACGACGTGCTCCACATCATCTTCGCCATGCGTGGAGAGCTCGACTGGGACCGCATGCTCGACAAGATAGGCGAGCACTGGGAGCTCCTGCTCGCCTACCTTCACCTCTACCGCTACGTCTACCCGAGCCATACGCACTATCTGCCCGCACGGGTCCTGGAGCTTCTGCGTAAACGTTACGAGGAGGAAGCCGCCCCGGAGGAGACCCGTTTCCGCGGGACGATGCTCGACGAGAACACCTTTGCCGTGGACGTAGAGGAGTGGGGCCTGCCCGACGAGCGCGCGGCGACGAGGGAGGAGCGGCGTTCGGGAGAGGAGAAGGGGTGAGGTGGTCTTGAAGATCGCGGCCACCGCCGACGTCCACGCCCGCGTCGGAGACACCGGACTCCTCCAGGCCCTCGCCGGGGGAGCCGGGCGGGAGGCCGACGTGCTCGTGATCGGGGGAGACCTCACCGACCTCGGCCAACCCGAACAGGCCCAGGTGCTCCTGGAGATCCTGGAAGATTGTCCGATACCGGTGGTCGCCACGCTGGGGAACCACGACCACGAGAGCGGCAACGCGGCCGAGGTTTCGCGTCTCTTCGTCAAGTCCGGCGTACACCTCCTCGACCGCTCCAGCGTCGTCATCGACGGCGTCGGCTTCTCGGGCGTCAAAGGCTTCTGCGGCGGCTTCGACCAGACCCTGGCCAACGCTTTCGGGGAGGATCTCTTCAAGGCCTGGGTGACCGAGGGCCTCATGGAGGCGCAGGCCCTCGAGAACGAGCTCCGGGGGCTGGAGACGGAGCGGCGTGTAGCCGTTCTCCACTACGCGCCCGTCCGCGCCACGGTCGAAGGCGAGCCTCCGGAGATACACGCCTTTCTCGGGACGAGCCACCTCGCGCGCGCCCTCGACGAGGGGGGCGCGAACATCGCCTTCCACGGCCACGCGCATAACGGGAGCTTCGAGGGGAAGACCTGGGGCGGCGTACCGGTCTTCAACGTCAGCGTGCCCGTCCTCCAGCAAGAGGGATTCGAGCAGCCGTACTACGTCTTCGAGGTCTGAGAACGTCGGGATCTCTTTGCGGGGATTCTCGTTGCATCTCCCTTCTCGATACCATCCGCTCACCGGAAACGGTCCTTTGAGAACGCGTTCCTCACGTCTCGTCGACCAACCTGAGACGTTCTCTTGCAGGCGGATCCGGGTACTACCCTCCGGTCTCTGGAGAGCGACTCAGGGAGCAGCGGGGAGACGGGAGTGTTTGTCGGAAGGACAATGAGCCGTCGGGCTTTTCTGATGCTTGGCGGGGCGGGGATCGTCGGAGTGGTCTTACCCGCCGTGGCCGGGTGCGGAGTCAGGGGAGAGGAGAAAGAAGGCGGCGGGGTGACAATGTTTTCGGAGCCGGAAGATACGGGAGACTCGCGGCAGACGGTAGAGTTCTCGACGTCGCGCGGGCCGGTGCGCGGCGTCCTGCACCCGGTCGAGGGCGCGCGAGGCGCGGTGGTGATGGTGGGGGGCGCGGGCGGAGGCATCACCGGACCGGCGGGTATCTACGAAGAGCTGGCTACCCGCCTGCGGGCCGACGGCGCCGCGTCCCTCCGCCTCGAGTACCGCACGCCGAACCATCTCGACGAGTGCGTCTACGACCTCCTCGCCGGCATCGAAGCCCTCGGCCAGCAGGGGATTGAACAGGTGGTGCTGGTGGGCTGGTCGTTTGGCGGCGCCGTGGTTATAAGCGCGGGCGTGGCGAGCGACGCTGTAGTCGGGGTCGCTACGGTAGCGAGCCAGACGTACGGCGCGGAGGCCGTCGGGGAACTCTCTCCCGAGAAGAGCCTGCTGCTTATACACGGAACCGCCGACGGGGTGCTTCCTTACGGGCTCTCGCGGCAACTGTACGCCCAGGCGGGCGAGCCGAAGGAGTTGGTGCTCTACCCGGACGACGGACACGGCGTGGAGCGCCACCGCTCGGAGATGCTGGAGAAGCTACACGGATGGAGCGAAGACCTCCTGCTCGGCGGCTCCGAGACGCGACCGGAGTAGGGTTAGATGGCCGGGTGGACGGGAGGGCTCTCGACCTTATCCCGGTCCGCGGCCACCTGCCCCAGGCCGAGCGTCCCGAACGATTCGTCGCCTCCTTGGGCCGGTTCTTCGGCGAACAGACCGACCGGGGACGGTAGGTTCGCCGAGGGTGCTGGACGGGCCGCCCGAACTAGTGGAAAATATAGCCTCCGACGCCGGGCGGCAGGCCGGCTTCGAGGTAGCGGGGGAGCGACCGCGAGCTGCGGTGCGACGGTGGGTCGAGCGAACGGGATCTGGGCTCGATGGCGAGCGTCTATCCTGGTTTTCGGCGGGGCCGGAGGATGGCCCGAGAGAGGAGGAGCACGATGGGTATCACGTCGAGCACACCGGACGTACCCGGCGCGCCGGGTATAGAGCGCGAAGAAACAACGCCCTCGCCGGCCCCGCCGGACGAAGGTCCCGCCCTCGCCGGTCCCCGGAAGGCCGGTACCGTCTCCAACAAGGCGGGGATCGAGGAGGACTGGACGTCGATGGCGACCGGAGATCCCGCTTTCTGGCTCAAACAATAAGTGGAGATGAGCAGCGGGATGGCTGCCGTGTAGCGTCTTCCCGGGGTAAGGTCGCTTCAGGCGGGGTCGAGATGCGCAACTGAGGCCGGATCGGCGAGGAATCTGGGCGGTACGCACAAGCTCCGGCTCTCGGTCTCGCGTTCGGAGCAACCGGCGGTCCAGTTGTTGCAGCAGCGTCGCGCGGTTCTTGTGTTGCCGCTCGTAGGAGCGGATGATCCAGATCTCCCCTCCGAGAGGCCTTCGAGGCTCCCCGACACCTCCCGGGCTGTCAGCCGGTCGTATAGTCCTCGATCGGCAGGCGGCCGTTGCTCCGCCTCCCGTCGCAGAGAACCGCTCCTCCGGCCCTCACCCGCAAACCACGAGCCGATGGACGAAGGAGGCGCAGCAGCACCATCTCCGTTCTGCGCCGCAAAAGGCCGGGTATTAAAGAAGGCCTGACGAGGTTAGAGTACGCAAGGGAGGGCGCGTGCAGTACGAAGAGTTCATCGACCGGGTCCGGCAACAGGCGAGGCTCGGCTCGTTCTCCGAAGCGGAGACGGCGACTCGGGCCACCCTTACGACCCTTGGGGAGTACCTGGTCGGCGGCGAAGGGCTAGACCTTGCCTCGCAGCTTCCGCAAGGGCTGGCCGAGCACCTCCACCGGGAGCCTCCGGGCCGCCCAATGATCTACTCGTTCCCCGACTTTCTCCAGGAGGTAGGCGAGCGCGAAGGAGCGAACACCGACGAAGCCTCGGCCCACTCCCGCGCCGTCATGAGCGTCCTCCAGGAGGCCGTGAGCCAGGGAGAGATGGAGGACGTCCGCCGGCAGTTCCCGAGCGAGTTCGACCCCCTCTTCGACTAGGTTAGCGTC
>JAUJNO010000002.1:185561-231655 GCA_030448125.1 Rubrobacteraceae bacterium
TGCGGCGCGAGGGGCTGGAGGGCGAGGTCTTCGTGGATTCCGCCGGGACCGGATCATGGCACGCCGGGCATCCGCCGGACGAGAGGGCGCAGAGGAGCGCATCGCTACGGGGCGTAGACCTCGGCTCCCAGCGGGCGCGCCGGATCGGGCTGGACGACTGCCGGAGCTTCGACTACGTCCTCACGATGGACGAGGAGAACTACCGGGCGGTCGCGGCCCTCTGCCGGGAGGGTAGCGCCGAAGTCCGGCCCTTCCTGGACTACGCGCCGAACCGCACCGAGATCGAGGTCCCGGACCCCTTCTACGGTGGGCTGGAGGGCTTCGAGATCGCCATGGACCTCGTCGAGGAGGCGTCGGAGGGGCTTCTGGAGTATATCCGGCGGCGTCACCTGCGAGATGGCCATGCCTCCTGAGGGGATCATTGCGGAAGGCGTCGAGGGCACTTTGGGCGAGCGTCTCCTCCGCGCGCGGCCGATGGGCGGAGGTTGCATAGGGGAGGTGTACAGAGCGGAGCTCTCCAGCGGCATGTCCGTGGTCGCGAAGGTGGACCGCGCCGGGGAGTCGCACCTCGAACGGGAGGCGTACATGCTCCGGTACCTGCGGGAGAAGAGCGAGCTTCCAGTGCCGGAGGTCTATCACTCCTCGGAGAGGATCTTGCTCATGGAGTTCATGCCGGGTGGCGGGGATGTTTCGGGGGCGCAAGTACACGCGGCGGAGCTTCTGGCGTCCCTGCACGGCGTAACTGCCGGCGCCTACGGTCACGAGCGGGACACCCTGATCGGGAGCCTCTCGCAGCCGAACCCGTGGACGGAGTCTTGGGTCGAGTTCTTTCGAGATCAGCGGTTGCTCTACCTCGCGGAGGTAGCCAACGAAGCGGGCACGCTGCCCGCGAACCTTCGTGATCGTATCGAGAAGCTAGCCGGGAGGCTCGGGGAGCTTCTGGAGGAACCGGAGGGCCCTGCCCTGGTCCACGGCGACGTCTGGGGCGGGAACGTGCTGGCGGAGAGGGACGAGATAACCGCGTTTATCGACCCGGCGATCTACCACGCAGACCCGGAGATCGAGCTGGCCTTTATCTCGCTGTTCGGCACCTTCGGGGAGCCCTTCTTCCGGCGCTACGGAGAGCTTCGGCCTGTACGGCCCAGCTTCTTCGAGGAGCGGCGCCACCTCTACAACCTCTACCCGCTGCTCGTTCACGTCTACTTCTTCGGCGGACACTACGTGGGCTCGGTGGAGGGCACACTCGACCGGCTTGGCTTCTAAGCCCTGTGCAAGAGGCGCGTCCCGAGGGCGAGGACGGCCCTGTCTTCGAGGGTGCCGAGGATGGGGTCTGGGATGCCCTTCCGGGCGCCCGTTGCCCTGAGCCCTTCTCCTACGTAGGCGGCGGCGAGCGCCGAGAGAGCCCCGAGCACGGCGCCCGAGTTTCTCCGCCGACCTTCCGCGGCGAACAGAGTAGCGCCGGCGAGGGCGCCGGAGAGAAGCCGTCCGAGCAGGGAGGGGGCGGAGGTGCGGGCCGGGACGAGAGGCGTCTTATCGGCGATCATCTCCCCGAGGGCGAGGAGGGCCAGCAGGGCCGAGACCTTCGGGGAGCCGAGAGCGGGTAGGAGGTTGGGCGCACGGAGGTCGCCGCGCCGGACTGCCCGGGCGAGGAGGGCTGGGGCGGACATCGAGCGCAGGCCGGCGATGGCGGCGAGGCCGAGCGTCCTGAACGTCGCGGGCGTGACCTCGAACTCGACCCGCGTCCTTCGTCTAAGCAAGGGCGCTCCAGACCTCGAGCTTGGTCTTGACGTGACGGATCACCTCGTCGGTGAACTCCCGGGTGCCGGTGGAGCCCCCGAGCTCGGCGGTCCTGACGCCGTCCAGGACGCTCTCGAAGGTCGCCTCGTAGATCGCGCGCGAGACCCGGTCGGCCTCCTCTTCGTGGAAGAAGGTTAGAAGAGCCGCGCCCGCGAGGATCATTGCCATCGGGTTGGCGACGTTCTTGCCCTCCAGAGAAGGCGCCGTGCCGTGCGGCGCCTCGGACATCACGGTCTCCGGGTTCTCGTCCTCGTCGAGGGCGATGAGGAGTGATTCCGCCCCCGCGATGGAGCCGAACATCTGCAAGACCATGTCGGACATGCAGTCCCCGTCGCGGTTGAGGGTCGGGATGACGAGCGGCTCCCCGTAGGTCGAGAGCAACAGGGCGTAGGTCGCGTCGATGAGCTGCGGGTCGTAGCGGACGTCCTTGTTCTTCTCGGCGGCCCGGTCCATCTCCTCCTTGAGCATCCCCTCGTAGACGGGGGAGACGGTCCACTTGGGGCCGCCGAAGATCTTGGCCCGCATCCTGCGCGCCTGAATGAACGCGAACTCGGAGACGCCGCGGCAGACTTTGCGTGAGATCTTCTCGGTCCGGAAAGCGACCTCGTCCAACCCCTCGCCTTCGCGCCACTCCTTGGCCCCGTAGGCGTCGTCCACGGCCATCCTGACCACGGAGATGGGGGCGTGGAAGCCCATCATCGGGTTCACGCCGGGGATGCGCCTCCCCGTGCGCACGATTACAGTCCCGTCGATGCCCCTCCTGAGGATGGCGTTCGGCGAGCCCACGTCCCCCGACGTCTCGGGGGTGACGGTCGCGGCCTTTATGCCGAACCCGCACTCCTTCATGGCCTTCGCCGCCTCGTGTACGACCTCGTTCCCGGTAGCCCGCCGGTTCTCCAGCGAGAGGTTGTACCTCGCGAACTCCAGGTCCAGGCCCGTCACCGAAGGGTCCAGGACGCGCAGAGCCTCCTCCAGAAGCTCCTGCCCGGTCTGGTCGCCCTCCATAACCACGATCCTCTTGCGTTCCACTCTTCTCACCTCTCGAACGTTTCGTTCTCGTCTTCGGTTGAGTATACGACCTGGAGGCGGCGGCCAAACGAACGGCGGGGCCTCACCCCTTACGTAAACAGGTCTATAAGCTGCAGGTTCTCGAACTCGGCGGCGAGGGTGGGGGAGAGTTGGGCGCGGTTGCGGGTCTCGCCCATGCTGCTCGCGACCTCCAGAAACGCCCGCACGGTACCGGTGAGGGGCACGTCGCGCCTTCTCAGGGCTACTATCGGGCGCTGTATCTCCGGGCTGTCCTCGACCTCTATGAGGGACAGGTGCCCCGCCGCCACGGAGCGTACCACCGCCGTCCTGGGCAGGAAGGCTACCCCGAGGCGGTGCTCGACCATCCTCTTGGCCGCCTCGATGTTGTCGAGCTCTATAGCGCTGAACTCGCGGATGCCGGCGTTCCTGAAGAGCGACTGGGTTAGCTCGTAGTAGCTGGAGGATTGGTCGAAGAGTATAAGGTGCTCGCGGCTGACCTCGGAGATCTCCGCCGACCCCTTCTCCGTGAACCGGTGCTGCGGGTCTACGACCAGCACGAGCTCGTCCTCGTACAACGGCAGGCTCTCGATCTCGGGATGCTCCATCTCCCGTGCGAGCCCGAGATGCACCTCCTCCTTGAGCACCATCTCTAAGATGTCCTCCGAGTGCCCGGTCCTGACCGAGACCGCAACCCGCGGGTGCGCCGCCGTGAACCGCTCCAGAATAGCCGGCAAAGCATAAGTGCTGACCCCCGGCGACGTCCCCAGACCCAGCCGCCCGCCGGAGGCGCCCCGAAGCTCGCGCAATCGCTGCCTGCCCTCTTCGAGGCTTGCCATGCACCGCTCCGCGTACGTCACGAACTCCCTGCCCGCCTCCGTCAGCCGCATCCCCCGGCTCGTCCGTACGAAGAGCTGGTCCCCAAGCTCGTCCTCCAGAGCCTTTATCCGCGCCGTCAAAGTCGGCTGCGTCAAATACATCTCCTCGGCCGCCCGGCTCACGTTCCCCAATCGCGCCACCGCCAGGAAGCACTCCATCTGTCTTAGTAGCACTTTCGCTCCCTTCGGTTGCGTTCTAGTTATCAGTATTTAGTTTTCAGTTATTAGTCTTGGTCTGCCGACGCTGGCTGCAAGAGCTTCGTCCCCATAGGTTGTCCCTCTCGACGAACGATCTTTGGCTGACCGCGTCCTAACTGACAACTATAAACTTTTTCTATAGCGACAATTCAAGCAAACGATTGGACTGATATCAAGGCTGCTGTTACTCTTTGTTGCATGATCGTTAACTGTCGGAAGGAGAGGCCGATGATACCGGTGCAGTACAGGGATCCGGAGACGGAAGAGGTTCTGGATCGCAGGTACGAGGACGAGGTCCCCGAGATCGGGCAGCGGGTCATGCTCGACGGCGTGTGGGAGTGCGAGGTGCTCTACCGGTGGCGGTGCCACCCGAGTTGCTGTGTCGTCTACGCGCGGCCGGTTCGCAACAACGTCTCCGCGGCGGCCTAGAGAGCTTCACCTGGGGTCTTTTTCGGGTCATCGAGCGGCGTAGCTTGCGGCTTGCTAAAGTGGCGTGGCAGTAGGAAGCAGCCGTAAGAGCGAGAGGCAAGGAGCCCGAGAGTATGGCCCAGACCAGGCAGCAGTACGCGGAGGGAGTCGAGTTCACGGCATCCATCCCGGATGAGTTCGCCGAGATACTTACGCCGGAGGCGGTCTCGTTCGTGGCGAAGCTCAGCAGGGAGTTCGGCGGGCGCGTAGAGGAGATCCTGCGGAAGCGGGCCGAGCGCCAGGAGCGCATAGACGCCGGCGAGATGCCGGACTTCTTGCCCGAGACGCGTGAGATCCGGGAGGGCGACTGGAAGGTCGCGCCCGTCCCCGAGGATTTGCAGGACAGGCGCGTAGAGCTTACCGGTCCTCCGGACAAGAAGATGACCATAAACGCCCTCAACTCCGGCGCCAGCACGTGGATGGCCGACTTCGAGGACGCGAACTGCCCGACCTGGTACAACATGCTCGAGAGCCAGTTCAACCTCCGGGACGCCGTGAGGCGGACCATCACGCACGACGACCCCGACACCGGCAAGCAGTACGAGCTAAACGAGGACGTTGCCGTCTTGATCGCGCGCCCGCGCGGCTGGCACCTCTACGAGAAGCACATGCTCGTGGACGGCAAGCAGGTACCGGCGGGCATCTTCGACTTCGGCCTGTACTTCTTCCACAACGTCAGGACTCTGCTGGATCTGGGCTCCGGCCCGTACTTCTACCTGCCGAAGATGGAGAGCCACCTCGAGGCGAGGCTCTGGAACGACGTCTTCGTGATGGCGCAGGACGAGCTCGGGATACCGCAAGGTACGATCAAGGCGACCGTGCTGATCGAGACGATTACGGCGACCTTCGAGGAGAACGAGATCCTCTACGAGCTTCGGGATCACTCGGCGGGCCTGAACTGCGGCAGGTGGGACTACATCTTCAGCTACATAAAGAAGTTCCGCAACAAGAACATGCTGCTCCCGAACCGGGCCGAGGTAACGATGACGGTCCCGTTCATGCGAGCGTACACGCTCTACACGATCAAGACCTGCCACCGGCGGGGAGCGCACGCGATCGGCGGAATGGCGGCCCAGATCCCTTCCAGGGACGACCCGGAGTGGACCGAGTTTGCCTACAACAAAGTCCGGGAGGACAAGGAGCGCGAGGCCAACGACGGGCACGACGGAACCTGGGTGGCCCACCCGGGTATGGTAGGGACCGCCAAAGAACCTTTCGACGAGATCATGACGGGGCCAAACCAGGTCGACAAGCAGCGCGAGGACGTCGACCCGACGGCCGATGAGCTTTTGGAGAAGCCGGATGGCAACATCGACGAGGAGGGCTTCAGGAACAACGTTAGCGTCGGCATCCAGTACCTGGCGGCCTGGCTCGCCGGGCGCGGAGCCGTTCCTATCTTCGGCCTCATGGAGGACACGGCGACGGCGGAGATCAGCCGGGCCCAGGTGTGGCAGCTGATCCATCACCCACAGGGTAAGTTCGACGACGGCACCGAGGTAACCGAAGAGCTGTTCCGCCGGATCCTCTCCGAAGAGCTCGAAAAGATCAAAGAGATAGTCGGCGAGGAACGCTACCAGAACGACGAGTTCGGCAAGGCCGCCGAGCTCTTCGACCGCATCTCCACCGACGACGACTTCGTCGAGTTCCTGACCTACCCCGGCTACGAGTACCTGGACTAGAAGGAGCGCCGGATCCCGACCCTTGGCGACAACCCGACCGGTGGCGGTCCGCCCCGCCCACCGCCGGTCGGTAGCTTCGCGCTGCCCGGTGTCTCGCCCGGCGGCACGTACGTACACTATTTGACACACCCCGAGAAGATCTACACAATGGTTGTCTGCAAACCGCACGTATGTCTATTCTGTACATAGTGTAGGCATGAAAGTCGAACAGAAGGAGAGCAGATGCTCAACGGTAATCAGGTTGCGGAGATAGAGCGGGAGTGGCAGGGGCCGCGGTGGGAAGGGATCACGCGCCCGTACACGGCCGAGGACGTGGCGCGGCTCCGGGGCACCATCAAGATCGAGCACACGCTGGCGCGGGTGGGGGCTGAGCGGCTCTGGGAGATGATGCACGAGAGGCCCTTCGTCAGGGCTCTGGGAGCTTTGACCGGGAACCAGGCGGTGCAGCAGGTCAAGGCGGGGTTGGAGGCTATCTACCTCTCCGGCTGGCAGGTCGCGGCGGATGCGAACATAGCGGGGCAGATGTACCCGGACCAGAGCCTGTACCCGGCCAACAGCGTGCCGCACGTGGTCAAGAGGATCAACCAGGCTTTGCAGCGGGCCGACCAGATCGACCACACCGAGGGTAGGAACGGGACCTACTGGTTCGCGCCCATCCTGGCCGACGCCGAGGCCGGCTTTGGCGGCGCCCTGAACGTCTTCGAGCTCATGAAAAGCATGATCGAATCCGGCGCCTCGGGCGTCCACTTCGAGGACCAGCTCTCCAGTGAGAAGAAGTGCGGGCACATGGGCGGCAAGGTTCTCCTGCCGACGGCGCAGGGCATAAGGAACCTCATCGCGGCGCGGCTTGCGGCTGACGTGATGGGGGTTCCCACCATTATCGTGGCGAGGACCGACGCGGATGCTGCGAACCTCATCACGAGCGACGTCGACCCGGTCGACCAGCAGTTCCTCACCGGGGAGCGCACGGTCGAGGGCTTCTACCGGACGAAGCCCGGTATAGACCAGGCCATCGCCCGCGGGCTCGCTTACGCGCCGTTCGCGGACGTGGTGTGGTGCGAGACCTCCAAGCCGGACCTCGAGCAGGCGAGGGCGTTCGCCGAGGCGATGCACGCCGAGTTTCCCGGCAAGCTCCTCGCCTACAACTGCTCGCCTTCGTTCAACTGGAAGCTGAACCTCTCCGACGAGGACATCCGCACGTTCCAGGATCAGCTCGGGGAGATGGGCTACAAGTTCCAGTTCGTCACCCTCGCCGGCTTCCACGCCCTGAACCACTCGATGTTCGAGCTCGCCCACGATTACCGCGACCGGGGCATGGCCGCCTACTCCGAGCTTCAGCAGCGCGAGTTCGACAGTGAGAAGGACGGCTACACGGCGACCAAACACCAGCGCGAGGTCGGCGCTGGCTACTTCGACGACGTCACCCAGGTCGTCTCCGGCGGCGTCTCCTCCACCACCGCCCTCACCGGCTCGACCGAGGAGCAGCAGTTCAACCAGTACAACGACGCGGACGACGATCCGCGCACGGAGCTCGACAACGCGGCGGAGAACGAGCAGTTCGCCAGGTAGCGGTCGCTTTCAAGTGATCGACGGAAGGGGCCGGGTATACCCGGCCCCTTTTTCGTACCGGGATTCGGTCGCCGCGGACCGACGGGCTGGGAGTAAACTGCCCTGGCGTCTATAGAGAAGAGGACGGGAGCTTTCTGGCGGGCCTCGTCGGCCCTCTTTGTGGGCGGATTCGTGACCTTTGCCACGCTCTACTGTACCCAGCCGTTGATGCCCGTGTTTTCGGAGGAGTTCGCTGTCTCGCCGGCCGTGGCCAGCCTGTCGTTGTCGGTCACGACGGGGACGCTCTCCGTCTCGATACTTTTTGCGGCGGCGCTCTCCGATTCGCGGGGACGTAAGGCCGTCATGGTGACGTCGCTCCTCCTCTCCGCCCTTCTGGCGCTGCTGGTCGCCGCGAGCCCGGGCTTTCTATCGTTGCTGGTGCTTCGGGCACTGCAAGGGGTGGTCCTCGCGGGTTTGCCCTCCATCGCCATGACGTACGTCGGGGAGGAGTTTCGGGAAGATTCTTTAGGGTCGGCGATGGGGCTGTACGTGGGTGGCACCGCCGTCGGCGGGATGATCGGGAGGATATCGACGGGCGTCCTGGCCGACGCTTACTCCTCGCAGGTGGCCCTGGCCGCGGTTGGCGCCGTCGGGCTGCTCGGGGCTGCGTGGTTCTCCATCGGGCTGCCGGCCTCGGAGAACTTCCGCCCCCGGCCGTTCGCTATCGGGAAGCTGCCGCGGGCGCTGCTGCGGCACGTGAAGGATCCCGGGCTGTTGTGTATCTTCGGAGTAGGGTTCTTGCTGATGGGGAGCTTCGTGGCTCTGTACAACTACGTCGGCTACCTCCTGGTCGGCCCGCCGTTCGATCTGAGCCAGACGGCAGTGGGGTCCATCTTCGCGGTCTACGTGATGGGCACGGCGAGCTCCCCGCTAATGGGGAGACTCTCGGACGGTTTCGGGCGGCGCAAGGTGATCCTGCTAGGCGTTGCGATCATGCTCGTCAGCGCCCTCCTTACTCTCAGCGTGAACCTGTACGTCGTTATCGCCGGGGTCGCCCTGTACACTTTCGGGTTCTTCGGGGCCCACTCCGTCGCCAGCGCGTGGATCGGGCAGCGGGCCGCCGGGGAGAGGGCCCAGGCCTCCTCCCTGTACCTGCTCTTCTACTACGCGGGCTCCAGCCTCGTAGGGACGATAGGCGGACTCTTCTGGGACCCCTACGGATGGTACGGGGTCGTGCTCATGGTATCGACGCTGCTCGTGGTCTCGCTTCTGCTGATGGGGCTCCTCTCGTTGGCGGTTCCCACCCAGGAAGACGATGGGGACCGGGCATAAAGGAGACTCCTTCGCCTTTTTCTCGTCCGCGACGCGGATTCGGTCGTACAATGCGGGTATGAGTTTGCCAGAGAGACGAGAACGTTTGCTGCCGGACGGCGTTCCCCGCTACGCATGAATCTACGACGATGGCGGCGTGACCGCCGAACGTTACACGGTGGTTTTCACAGGCCTTCTTAATCTGAAGAAGCCGGGCGAGTATCTCTACCTGTCGATGAGCGGAGATCCGCTCGCGTCTGGAGGGAGCAGCCTGCGTCGTGGACGGCCACCCTACGAGCGCATGGGGTGCGAGATCTCGTTCGGCGACCTTCCGGAGGGCTGTAGGCAGCTGGCCCTGGACGTCTACCGGGACCTATGGGGTCTGCAAGACGCTGAAGGAGCGGCTTGATGCGGCTGCCCGAGCGGCTGGTTTTGATCTTCGACGGGGCGTGAGGGTTTTGAACGCGGTCGGCGCGTTGGGTATCGGCGCTCGACCGCGACCGCCGCGTGACGGTGGTGCCTTATCAGAAGCCCGGCGTCCCCGCCTCGGCCGGCCTGAGCGTAGAGCAGTGCAAGAGGGCGGCTTGGGCCGTCGAACCCTGGGAAGCCTGTGGAGAGACCCGGTGCTGCTATCGGGGCGCGGCGGCGATCAACGCTTCTCTGGCGGTCGCGCTCGGCGTCCGGTTCCCGCTCTCCTTTTACGGGCTGCCCGGCGTTGGTTGGTTTCAGGATCGCCTCTACAACCTCGTCGCCGTCAATCGCCACCGGCTGCCTGGCGACACGCCCTACTGCAAAGCGCATCCCGAAGAGTGCCGTTGAGGAGGACAGATTGAGCGCCGGGAGCACACCGGAGCGGAGGATCACGGACCTCGACGCCCTCATAGAGGGTTTGCCGCCGGAAGAACGGGAGATAGCGGACCGTCTGTTCGACGTATGGGCTACCACCGGCCGCCTGGAGATACCGGAGGAGATGCGTGGCTGGGTGGAGAAGACCTTTGGCTCCGTCGACGCCGTGCGCGAGCAGAGGATAGTGAGGGTCACAAACCGTGTGACCCTCGAAGGCGCCCTCTTCAATGAACTGCGCGCCTCGCGTCCCTTCGACGTTGCCGGAGGAGGCGGCGGGCCGGACGCCCTGCGCTGTGAGATCGAGAAGACCCGTGGGGACCCGTTCTGCACACCCGAGCAGATGACACCCGAGGACGTCTTCGGCCGCGTCCGGGGCTCCTACTCGGTAACGGCCTCGAACGTCGCCAAGTACGACGGCTTCCACGGCCTCGTCGTCTTCGACGACCACGACCCCCTCTCCTTCACCCCGGAGAAGGTGGACGACTACGTCTCCGTGGCGCTAGAGTGGATGAAGAGGGCCCTCTCAGCCGACCCGGAGGCGAAATATCCTTTCCTGATGTGGAACTGCCTCTGGCGGGCCGGGAGCTCCATGGTTCACGGCCACATGCAGATGACCGCCACCAGGGGGGCTCACTACCCCAGGGTCGAGCGGCTCCGGCGGGCGGCGCTGGAGTATGAAAGCACTTACGGGTCGGACTACTTTTCGGATCTCTACCGGGTTCATGAGGCTCTGGGACTCGGGATCCCTCCGCCACCAGGAAGCTCTCCCGACGTCCGCGGCTTCGCCAGCCTCACGCCCGCGAAGGAGAAAGAAGTCGTGCTCCTCGGCCCGGACCTCGGAGAGCACCTGCGCCGCTTTCTCGCCGGCGTTCTCTTGCGCTACACGCAGGATCTCGATGTCTCGTCCTTCAACGTCGCCTTCTACCTGCGGCCGTCAGCGCTCACCGAGGAGGACTGGTCCTCCTTCCCGGTCGTGATCCACGTGGTCGACCGGGGAGATCCCGCGAACCGCACCTCGGACATGGGCGCCATGGAGCTCTACGCCGCCCCCGTGGTCTCCTCGGACCCCTTCCGGGTGGCTCGTCTCCTCGCGGGGTGACGAGAGGGATCGTCTCCCGTAGTATTGGCGTAGGAGTTCGCGTGAAGGGAGGAACGGTATGAAAGTCACGGGCTTTACCCACGTAAGCGTTCACGCCCACGACCTCGACGAGTCGATGCGCTTCTACACGGAACTCTTCGGGATGGAGGAGATCCCCGCGCCGGGTTTCCCCTTCCCGGTACGCTGGCTGCGCGTGGGAGACCTGCAACTGCATCTCTTTCAGAGCGACGACCCTGCGCCCCAGGGCCACCACTTCGGTATCGAGGTAGACAACTTCGAGGCTACGTACAAAAAGGTGCGGGAGATGGGCGTTCAAGAGGAGTCCGGCTACTTCTCGAACGTCTACGAGCTGCCGGATGGGGCCGTCCAGCTCTACGTGCGGGACCCTGCGGGCAATATGGTCGAGGTCAACTGGCCGGATGTCGCGACGCTTGATCGCTCGGTGATACCAGAGATAGAGAAAGTCGAAGCTGGAGCGGAGGGGGCTACACTCTACCTGAATAGGCGATAGATCGGAGGATTACTCTGCGAGCTCTCCGCCCGTGACCCGGTGGCGCATCCAGATGTTTGGGTCCGTGTAGAGTCCTGCGTTGCGCTCCCGATCTATGGTGATGGGCTGCAGCGCGCCGGGGACGACGTACTCGCCGCTCTCCGGGAAGCTCATATCCGTCCACCCTTCCCATTCCGCCACCGTTCCGGTAATTACCGTCGCTTCCGGCGCGACCTTGAGGTACTCGGCATCGAGCCTCCAGTGAACGCGGAACCAGGGATCAAAAGGCGCTCCGTCGGAGCGTTGCCAGCGCGCATACCGCTCGATGGGGGTGACGACGGGCAAAACCAGCACATCTCCGGCACCGGTCCTGGCGTTCCGCGCCCGGGTCGGAAAGGCTGGCGACCTGGAGTCGGTCGAGGTCGAGTGGGGGAGGGCGGCGTGAACCTGCCCCAATCCGCAAGGTATGACCTTATCCTGTGTCCGAGCCCCAAACGTTGTCTATCCCTCAACGGTGCTGTGGGAACACCTAAGTACGAGAAGACCTGCTGCGAGGTTTGCGCCGGGATAGGTGTCGTTCCTGCCAAGCACACACCGAACCCCGAATGGCAGAACGCGTTAAGGTACATGAGCCGTCCGTTCACGACGCGAGAGAAGAAGCGCATCGAACACGAACCCGGATTGACCCGGATGCAGGCTATGGCCCGGGTCTGGGAGATGAGGCGAAAGCGAGCGCTCGATAGATTAAAGCGCGGCACGACGGAGAGCAGGAGGATCAGCGCCACGGAGGTCAGGCACCCGACGGGTATGACCACGCAGCATCCTCTGCTGTTGCCGCGTCTCCTGCGAAACATCGGCCTCCTCCCCGCTAGGCGGTTTCGGTCGTAGGACTACCCGGAGAACAAGAACGGTAAGTTCAAGAGGATGGTCAAGACCACGCTCAAGACCACGCTCACCGCTATCCAGAACAAACAAC
Organism: Rubrobacteraceae bacterium; assembly: GCA_030448125.1. GTDB lineage: Bacteria > Actinomycetota > Rubrobacteria > Rubrobacterales > Rubrobacteraceae > Rubrobacter_F. The sequence goes on from JAUJNO010000002.1 coordinate 197,878, forward strand.
CCGGACCAACGCGCAATGGAAACCGCCTTTCGTTTGCATAACACATCCCTAGAGACGCCTGTCGTCGTCCCCTCATGCATCACATGACCTCTCCCCGGGAGAGGGCTCCTACCAATACGGAGCCCAACCCGAGCACGAACAGCGCCAACAACGCGACCGTCTCTTAGCTCCTCCGACGACCCGAGGCCCGCCCATAGAGGGCCAGCGCTACGATCGCCCCGAGCGTGGCCACGACGGACGCGATCGCCCACAGCAGCAGGCTAAAGAACGCCCCCAGCGCCCCGTCCCTGGCGGCTTGCGAGATCTGCTCGGGGTCCAACGGACCCATCATGTCGCCCACCGGCCCGAAGAGCGTCCCCAGCCCGAGCCCGGAGAGCACCAGTATCAGTAGGGTCGCCAAAGCCCACGTGAGCAGGCCGTGGCGCAGGCCGTGACGCCCCACCTCACGAGCCCCCTCGGCGGGAGCGTTTCTGTCCTCTCCCAAGATCTTACCGGCGACGTAGCCTCCCACGAGGAAGGATACAAGCCCTATGATCACCGAGACCCAATCTCGGGCAGCGCCGGAGTCTTCGTCAACGAGCAGGTCGATCCCGAGCGCGAGCAGTCCCAGCAGCAAGAAGGTGGCGAGGGCGGCGAGCGCCCCGGCCACGATCGACTCCCAGTGGATAGCGTCGCGCCGGTCTGTGGCGGAGGTATCGCCTAGCCTTTGCTGCGTAGTACCCGATCCGAACCTCCTCGCGGCCCGTCCCCGCCCCGCTTGTCGCGGGCTCATAAGCCCGTTCCCTACCCGACGGGTCCCTCTCTTGTCCTCTTTCCATCTTCTACTCCCTTCTCTCCTTCTACTTCTTGCATACCTTCTGAACGTATCCTTCGTACTACACGCGCATACCTCCTACTGCATTAACTGCCTCCGTGAGACGCGGCCCTCTTGTATACATTTACGTGTTTGTGTACCCAAAGTTTCAATAAGAGGTCGCGCTAATAGGCGGGTAGCAAATATATCAACCGGCAGTGAAACGGCTGTTTGATCGTCTGCAGCCAAGTCAGGTACGAAACGCTACTATCCTACTGACGCAAACTTTTAGCCGCTTCTAAAATTGCCGTTGGAGGGGAGCCGCTGCTCGGGCTTGCATACCTTCTGGGGCCTCACGACGGCGGGCACGAAAAGAAGTTGGAGAACTGACCGCCCGCAGGCACACCGGAGCCCCGCCACATCCAGGGGCGGTTGGCCCGGGCGCTCCCCGTGCGAGGGTGGTATGACCGGATGGGTGCTCCCGGCCCGCCCGCCATAGACGCCCTGGCCTGACACCGAGTCTTTGCGAAGAGGCACCCAGGCTGGGGGTAATCCTACATGGGGTACGTTAGAATAAGAAGCGGTGGGAGAAAGAACCTTTGTAGTCTGCAAGAAGGGGATTGGGGTATCGTGCGCGCAAGGATGATTAGCTTTAAAGTGCCGCCGGAAAGGTTAGAAGAAGTAGAGAACGCCTACCTAACCTCGCTAGTACCGGAAATGGAGAAATACCAAGGGGTTCGCGTTCGCGTTGGTGTTCAGGAACGAAGACACTAACGAGACGTTCGAGGTGAGCATTTGGGAGGACGAAGACGCCCTGCGCGAGAGCGAGAGGGAGGAAGTGTTGTCGAGTGGAAAACGGACACGCTAGAGCGCATCACCGGCAGCGGTACCGTCGTTGAGAACTACGAACTTCGCCTCATTACTTAGGACAAGTACCGCGCGGGGCTGGTTGTAGAGGGGTTTGGGCTGGATGTCTCCTGCTACCCGTCGTCTTTCTGCTGGTTTCTCCGTGCTGGCGGCTTGCCTCCTGTGTAGAGGCTGAAGAGGCGTCCATGTTGCGCCGGTACTGCTCCAAAGCCTCGGCCCAGAACCCCAGGTACGCCTTCCAGCGTCCGTGATCGAGTAAACCCGGCGTGCCGGGCCTCCCCCGGTCGTCGTGTCCCAACTGGACTCGCACAGGCCGTCCTTCTCCATGTGCCTCAAGGTCCTATACAGAGTGCCCGGGTTCATCGCCCCGAACCCGAAGGCCGCCGTCTGCTCCATGAGCTTGTACCCGTAGGAGGTGCACTCTCGCAAAGATAAAAGGATCACCGGCACCAGCCAGTTCCTCGGCCTCACCTCGATCTTACCGTTGGTCCCTGCCGGGCGGTGCTTGCCTCCGTGCTTCTTCGCTTGCTCGTCGTCGGGCATGTTTCCTTCCCTGCACCTCGGCCTTCGTCTCGTCCGCACTTCATTATAGTGCACCGAAGTAGGCTGCTGAACCGCACACGAAGGTGCATGGTATCCCGACGGCGATATATAATATGAGCCAGGTTACCGCGAGAGATCGTGGGGAAGGCTGCTCGTACCGTTACCTTCTCTTGCCGGTGCCAAGGTCGGCACTGCGTAGATGGAGGCGGTGAAAGATGGCGAACAAGGACAGGATAGACCGGGAACTCGCGGAGGCCGGTTGGGAGCCCGACGGCACCTTCTCAGAGCACCTGGCCATCGGGGAGTCGGACGAGTTGTGCGTGCTGGTCCACCGGAGCACCTGGGAGACCGACGAGCCGCCCTACGAGCTCTACGACGTAGGGCGGGACGTCTCTTACTGGGTCCACGAGGTCCCGACGCCCGAGCGGGCCGCAGTGCTGCTGGAGGAGCACGGGAGACCCCAGAGGAGGAGTAAACTCCACCAATAGGGGGGGTTCCCAGACGCTCCGTGGTCCGGTTCGAGTTTTCGCGGAGAGGCAGCTTGGGCCGGGCTTTCCGGGGCCTTTCGACGCTAGCTAAGTTATGAAGCCGAAGGCTTCCTCAGTACGGCAGCGCTCCGTCGTCTTCACCGTCTCCCGAATAGCGCCAGGGGTGGACGTCCTCGTCGCCCTGCGGCTGTCGGTCGGACAAATCCTCTCGGACGAGCCCCGTGTGCTCGGTCCCGCACTCCTCGCAAGCGGTCTCGGAGTGGGTGAGGCTCGCCTCTTCGCCACACCCGCACTCGACCACGACGGTCTCGGGTTGCCACCTGTAGACCTTGCCGTACTGCACGTCTTCGACCTCGTACCCCGCGCGGGCACGCTCGACTATCTTCGCCACTAACTTCCCTTTCCCCATCTCCTAGAGCAGTAGGAGTAGTAATTTGTTTAACAAAGTGCTGCGGTTAGAGACTACCATGAAGCCGGAGTGTGACAAAGGCCGTTTCGTGTACTGGGCTATGAAAATCTTTGAGTTAACATGATTCTAACCTCACGTTAACACTGCTTTATGGTTCGGCGAGGTCTTGAAGAGGCGGCTCGCCGGGCTCCGGGGCACAACACTCGACATAGGGGAGTCTGTGGCGGAGGTATGTCCGAGACTGCTGGCATTTCTCCGTGGCAGGTCGCCCTCAAGCGTTCGCGGAACGGTGGAGTGAAACACGCTCTCGGAGAATCATCTCGCGCCAACACTTCTTAGACCTCTGCCGGATGCTCCACCAACCCTCTCCTGCCGAGGCTGACCCGGAGGAGAAGCTTCTACACCTTCGAAAGGCGTCGAAGACCGGGGGCGGCAAGGGGTTTGCGGACGTGTGGTACAAGGGCCGCTTCGCCTGGGAGTACAAGGGCAAGCACAAGGACCTTGTTGCAGCCTATAACCAACTCCTGCTCTACCGGAAGACCTCGAAAACCCCCGCTCTTGGTCGTCTCGGATATGGAGCGCTACGAGGTCCACACCAACCACCGGCACCCCAAAGAAGGTTCCACGACTTCACCCAACGCAGACCTCCCTCAGCCCCGAGAACCTCAAGGTGCTAGGGCTCTCTTCGAGAACCCGAACTCTTTGAGACCCACTCGCACGGTTGAGAGCGTCCTGGTAGCTCGCAAGTTCGCCCAGCTTGCCGATGGCCTGCGTGCTCAGGGTGTGGAACCACAGGCGGCATTTCCTGAACAAGCTGCTCTTCTGCCTCTTCCGTCGGGGACATTGTATAGCTTCCGAGAGGTTGTTTGAGGGTGGTGGAGCGAACCCGTAAAGACCCGGAGCGCTTTGGTCGGTACATAGGAGACCTCTTCGACGCTATGGCGACAGGCGGGGACTTCCTGCTCGAAGACATACCGCACTTCAACGGTGGGTTGTTCTCTGATAGGGACGCGATCCCCCTGACCCAGCAAAATGGGGATGCTCACGGAAGCAGCACGGCTCGATTGGGGCTCTATGGAGCCCTTACCATGCTGGGACGCTCTTCGAGCGCTCCCTGGACCCCTCAGAGGGCACGTCTGGGTGCACACTATACAAGCCGGGAGGGACATCCCACAACCCCAACCATCGTGGAGCCGGTCCTCATGGCCCCGCTTCGCCGGGGTGGGAGGAGGTGAGAGGCCGGAACCAGGCGGAGAAGGCACGCACCCATCTCGGGACGGACACAAACGCCCTGCGGCGAGCGGAGTCGTTGCTGCTTGGCTTCGCTGAAAACTGCGCGGTGTGCACGTGCTCGATCCAGCGTGCAGGTCGAGGAATTTCCTATACGTGAGCCTCCAAGGAGCTACTGGACCTGGAGAAGAGGGTCTCAGCCTTTGGGGACAGTCGGGCTTACGCGTTCTTTGGAGGTCAACCCCGAGCAGCTTTACGGTATAGAGACCAACCCCTACGCTCACGAACTCGCGCAGGTGGCCGTTTGGATCAGTACCTTCAGTGGATGGTAGGGAACGGCTTTGGTACCCAAGAACCTATCCTCGGTCCGATGACGAACATTATTGAGATGGACGCCCTCATGGTCCGCGACGAAGACGGCGAGCTACACGGGAACCCGACTGGCCCGAGGCGGATGTGATTGTGGGCAACCCGCCGTTCCTTGGTATCCGAAAGATGCGCGAGGAGATGGATAGTTACGTTGAGTCAACGTCTCGAAAGTTGTGGGTTTGGTTTTCTCTGCTTCTTGAAGGAGCGTCCATCGTGAGGTAACGTTTGAGCGCCCACTCCTCGCTGCTCCTCAAAGCTATCTCTGTGGCCAGGGTGCTCGCACTCGTCTCGCTCGGAAGACGCCCACTACCCTCGTCCGTCTCTTTACCTCTTTGAAGAGGCGCTCCAGCACGTTCGTCGTGCGTATCCTGGCGTGGTGGCTTCCCGGGTAGCGAATAGGTGAGCATCCTCTATCCCGCCTCGAAGACCAAAATCGCCTTAGGATAGCTCTTCTCGTAGAGCCGAGACAGACTCCTCCTTTCCTTCCTCCAGCCGTCTTGTCTCCTGACTTTTCAGAATTGCCTTGAGATCCTCCGCAGCCCTCCGCCACCGAAGAACTCGGCACGCTTGAGAGCACGTTACGCTCGAGGTGCACTACACCTCTGCCACCACTCTACCCCCGGCAGCTCCACCCGGGATGGCCTTTATCCCCGCTCATGATCGTCCGAAACCTACAGACGCACTCCCGAGAGTCCCCGGTCGATGAGACCCCGCAATAAGGAGGCGTAGGCGGCTCCCTTCTCCGTCCCGGCCCACCTCCACCGCCAATACCTCTCTAAAGCCCTCCTCGTCCACTCCTATGCAGGCCAGAAGCGCCATGCTCGTGACCCTCGCTCCCCACCTGACCTTCAGGTAGGTGGCGTCCAGGTAGAGATAGGGATAGCCTTTCTCCTCAAGCGAGCGCTCCCGCCATTCTTTCTGCTGCTTCGAGGCGAGAAGCGATTCGGCTCACGCGTCCTTACCAACCCTCACATTGCTCAAAGCGTCGGTGACGCTGCTCGGCTATCTTGCGTACAGAGATCCTAAGAGAGTACGTCTCAAGGATCGCCTCCTCGACGTCTCCGGTCATCGCTTGTATCGCTCGGCGACCTCGGTGACGAACTCGCCTTCCCGGTCTCGCGGAACTTCCAGGCGCTCGATCTTGCCTGCGGGGGTGAGGAGTTGCGAGTGCAGTGGCCGTTTCGCTCGCCGCGCCTGGTCGGGGTAAGCTCCGATGCTCGGCGTCGAGGTGCTCGGTCATCTCTTCTTCGAGCACCTCCTCGAGGGATCGCCTTCATAACCCCTCACGGACCCGGGCTTGCACGTCTCGCTTCACGTCGTCACTCGAATTCCTTCTTCGGGGTCAAAGTCTGCCTCCTTACTCAACCCCCAACTTACTGAGCCAGCTGTCGTTGAGGATCTCCGCAAACTCTACGAAGGCAGACTACCTTCCTCTGTGGACCTAGTGTGTTACTGGTTCGAGAAGTCAAGGGCTCTGATCAAGTTGGGCAAGGCTGGCAGAGCAGGACTTCTTGCGACCAATTCTATTCGTGGAGGAAGAACCGCACCACGTTGACCCGGATCAAAGAGAGCGGAGGCATCTTCTTTGCCGAGAGCGACCAGCCTGTTGGTGTGGTGCCACGGTACGTGTCTCATGGTTGGGTTCGACGATGGTACTCAAAAGCGAGTATGTTCTCGACGGCGTTCCTACTGCGGAGATCAACGCGGATCTTACCGGCAAGATGAATTTATCCAGTGCATCGCGCCTTACGGAGAACGCCGGGATATCCTTCAGGGGAACGGCTCGAGCCGGGCCGTTCGAGATAGACGAGCCGACCGCGCTAGCTATGCTATCTGACGTAGGCAACCCTAACGGACGACCAAACAGCGACGTAATCAAACGCAGCATCAACGGCATAGATGTACTCGCAGGCCCCGCAACGTGTGGACTGTGGATTTTGGGACCAACATCTCCGAAGAGGACGCCGCCTTAAGCAAAGCTCCGTTCAGTACGTGCCGACAACGTTAAACCGCAGCGTGCAAGGTTCGAGAAAAGAACTACCGCAGAAGTGGTGGCTGTTCGCTAGGCCACGGCCAGATATGAGAAGAGCGTTGGCTCCGTTGTCCCGGTACACTAACAACCGCGGGTTTCCAAGCATAGGGTCTACGTTTGGATGCAAACCTCCGTGATCCCCTCGCTCATAGGAGTGTTTGCCCGAGATGACGACTACTTCTTCGGCGTGCTCCACTCGCAGGCCTGAGCTTTAGTCGTTGAAGATGAGGACCTCGCTTGAACCGCCCGCGTTACACGTTAGCTTCGTGCTTCGAGACCTTCCCCTTCTACGACCCGGCAAAGAAGTCGAGCGATGATCGCGTGTCGAGGCGATTGCGGAGGCTACAAAGCGCCTGGACGAGTCGCGCAACTGGTTGAACCCCGAGGGCGCAGACGAAGCATTACTAAAGAAGAGAACACTGACGAACTGTACAACTGCCCGCCAGCTGGCTGGAGAACGCCCATGAAAATCTCGACCAGGCAGTATTCGCTGCTTACGGATGGGCGGAGGAACCCGGCGAATTGTCGGACGAGCTATAGACGGCTGCTGTAGCAGACCTGGAACGCAGCGAGTCGGTGTAGAGGGCACGGAAACCAACTTCATCTAACGCCCCCGGCGGGGCGAGAAGAAGAGGCAGCTTGGGCCGGGCTCGGGTAATATTCGAGATAGAGGAGAGCGTCAGGCTCCGCTATCGAGTTGTTTACAAAATGTGAATGGCTCGGCTAACCCCTCGTCGATAAACATACGCCGAATCTCTGGCAGGCATATCAGGCCTTCGAATCGCCAAGCCCCCTTAGCGAAACAATCCCTTTAGCGGAGTGTCAAAGCCATGGCGTCCGCTCGGAACTGGTGGGTCTATGCGCAATATGTCATCATGCCCAACAACACCTCTGGCGGTTCCCAAGGACGAAGAGGATTGGGCGGTCATAAAAGGTCCACGATTCTCGGTGCCCAACCAGCTAGTCCTCCGGGGCAAGAATCTTGCTGCCAGCGTCGAATGGCTCCAAAGTGCAACCGAGACTCAGGACCCTCAAAAGACCTTTGGGCCAATTGAGCACCCCTATGGCCTCTACCGCCGCCAAACCGGTGGGGTTATTGGCATACACCCCTCCGTCGATCAGGGGGGTACCCACCGCAGATTGGTGAGTTGGGAAGAAGGTTGGAGCCGCTGCCGTGGCGAGGGCTACGTCTACGACCTTCTTCTTGTAATCTCGTTCAAACTTAGAGTGGTGAGCCGTCTTGTTGATGTACACTTCGCCGGTGTCGAGATTTAGCGACGGAATGACGAGTCGCTTTGAGCTTTCCCCCAGCTTCCTCTCGCCAAACACGGTCTCCAGAGCATTCCTCAGCGGACGATCGCTGTACTTCGCGACACGGAACCTTCTGATACTCTTAACGATCCGGTTGCCCCCGAGATGTCGGTCAGGTTCTCGTAAAGTCGTGAATGTCGCTCGCAGTTGGTAGCCGAGGCCCAGGGTATCTATCCCTCCCGTAGAAGTTCCCACTATCAGGTCGAAGTAGTCTGCCACTCGGCCTTCTATTGAGTCTTCGATCGTGGCCAGGAAAAAGCAAGGAAAACACGCCCTTGATCCACTCGTCTATGGAGAGAATCCGCCTCGTCAAGAGACGGTCCTCGGGAACGAATCTTCTCCTAGAAGGATTCGCCAGTATTCGATCGCGTCGTCCTTATCCGTAGCCTGATTAGCTAAGCGTGCAGCCTTAGCCCAAACGGTCGCCACTTCGTGGAACTTTTCCCAATCCTGCTTCTTCCATTCGGCATCGACAAAGATATCTCGCTCCCCGCTGGGTGTATAGAGGACTTGGCCGTACCAAGAAGATGCTGGCGTTGCGGAAGATGTGTTCGAGCAGCAGCAGGTATGTAGTCGGCGGGTCCACCCAAGAACAGATGGTCCGGCGAGTGAAAACCGGGAGGCATTCCAGGTGGAATGAGATGGTATCCAGAGAAACTGCGTCCTCCAGATGTGGCACCTTGATTGCCGGTGCGAAGTTAGTCTGTGTCTTGCTCTCCCTGATTCTTCCAGCTAAGCCAACCCTTGTGATAGCGGGCGTAACCGTCCTCACTGGTTGTTCTCTGGCCGGAACAGCCGGAAAGGTTCGCTTGAATCATCATGGAGGTGCCCGACTTGAAGACACCGGTAATCATCTCGATCCTAGGCTCGGTGTCCAACTTGATGCACATGCTCTGGTCGTCGTAACGAACCTTATCCTTGTACCGCCAGTCGTTCAGGAGCAGCTGCCTGATGTCGAAAATCTCGTCGCGATTGGCGGAGCGCTCTCCATTACCTGAGCCGGGCTGCGCCACCACGGCTGGCATAGGGCGATGATATCGACGTCGTTGATAGTGTAAGTGGCCGTTTGGTGGCGATAAGGCCTGCAAGAAACAGACGGGAGACAACTCCCCTGCCAGACCGCTCTGGTCTTCGATGAGGGCCTTCACGGAGGAGTAGTGTTCGGACGCCTTCTTTTCAAAGGTCGAGCTAGGGTTGAGCCGTCCGAAAAAGTAGTTGAAATTGCTTGTCAGAGGGTGGTTAGCCATAAAGGCACCAGTCCTTTCTGCGGGACGAGGCGGCGCACCCGCATCAGGAAATTAGCAGCATTTGTAGCAGCAAAACAGCCGCTGGTGGCGCTCGCACCCTTGTGGATGTGGACCAAACTAGATATAATTGCACGACAAACTCCTAGCTTTTCTGGCGATTTGCGGGGGTTTTGTATCGGGGTCCGGGTTGCCGCCCGGACCTCATCTTTTTGCCTCCTCATATCATGTGGACTCTCTTCCATTCTCGACAAGCGTCGGCTGTTCGCGCAGCCTACTCTTCATCTTGGATGCAGTCCGGTAACGTCTATGCTGGGGCTGTTCAAATTCAACAGGAGGATGCCGTCCTTGACCTCAACTCCGTAGCGCCGAGCGGTTGATACGTCCAATTCATGGCCTCCAGCGAACGCTTGGCCAGCGATCATAAATGTGGTAGGCGAACTCTTTCCCTGCGGCTTGACAGGGAAGCCTCGCGGGCTGGTGGGGAAACCGGACGTAAACCTATAACCTTGTTTGCGCGAGAGAAAAGTATTTCAACGGTCTCCGGCTCTCCCATAGCGCGATAGGCAGCTTTATTGAGGCTAAAGTGTCCACCTCGTTGGATTGTTACCATGGGGTTTGGGTTAGTGGTCGCCGCCCTCTTGTCGAAGACCTCGAACTCCGTGGTGTCAAACTCCATAGCGTCCCTCCTCTGTGTGGATCGCCGTATGGATGAGATCAGTACTCACTAGCAGGGGATTCTACAGGACGAGCCGGTAGTTTGCAAACTTCCTCCATTATTCGGAGAATTTGTATCCCGGAGTGCAAATACGCGTACGACCGCGCACCAGAGACCGGCAAGCTGTGTGGCAAATAGACACCTTGGTCCGCGGATTCATGGACGATTTCATCAACGCGATTGGAGAGACGATTGGAGCCACTATTGAGTGGCTTTGGGCGTGACAACCGCGCCGTGTGTGACGTTCATAAGCGCCGATAAGACTTGTATGCTTTAATTATGGGGCGCGTGAGGGCCGGCGCAGGCCACCTAACACGCGGGAGATCGGTTTGCGCGTGGCCGTAGGCCGGTCTCCTCATACGGCCACAATCCGTAGGAGACACATACATGGATTATCCGGCGAGATGCATCCTCCGACCAACCGCCCCGTGTGGCACTTACGTAAGGGTCTCGACAGACGAGCAATCGAAGAATGGCTACAGCATCCCCGACCAGATACGCGAGCTTACTCGCCACGCCGAACATGGGTAATGAGTGGTGGTCCCGCCCATCGTGGACGACGGCTACAGCGGGGCGTCTCCTAATCGCCCCGGCCTCTCCCGCGTGATAGAGCTTGCCGAGGCAGGGGAGATCGACCTCGCGATAGCCACCAAACGCGACCGGTGGTTCCGCAGCCGTCTGTACCGCCTCATGCTGGACGAAGACATGGAGGAGTACGGCTGTCGCCTCGTGGCTCTGAACGACACCAACAACCAGATCGGCGACGGGGTACAGGACGAGTTCGCCGAATGGGGAGCGCAAGGAGATAACCAAGCGCACCCGGGCGGGGAAGATGGAGAAGGCACGCTCGGGCCGGGTCGTCCAATCCGCCGCGCCTTACGGGTTCCGGCGTATCGGGGAAGGAAAGGAAGCCCGCTACGAGCAGGACCCGGCCACGATGCCTATTGTTCGCCGGATAATCGAGATGGTGGCTGAGGGGTCGAGCCTCCGCTCGATTCAGTGTCGTTTCCAGGAAGGCATCTTGTCTCCTGGCAGGAAATCTTTATGGTCCCCGGAGGCGATTCGCCGGGTCGTCCTGCAGGACGCCCATCGCGCCCACACCTGCGAAGAGTTACGGGGGCTGGTCGCGGAGGGTGTGTTGGGGGAGGATGTGTTCTCATCGACCCCGAACAGCGTTACGGGTTTGGTGGTATGGGCAGGAAGAAGTCAAGAAGACCCGGCGCGGACGGAAGGTCGTGCCGCGTCCTCCGGGACCAATGGGTAGCCTGCCCGGTCCTTGGCTCGGGGTCTAGCCCCGGCTCGGTTAGCTTGCTCCGCAGACCCTCGTGGACAAGGCCCGTGCCGCTATCCAGAACAACGAACGCCCTTCCCGGGCGGACAACATCCTCTGCGGCAGCTTTCGGGTGGTATCGCCCGTTGCGTCTGCAGGCGGACGATGCTCCCCAAGCGCATAACAGGTAAAGGCAAAAAATCTACCACTACTATTGCTGCCACTCTTACTGGCGGACCCCCCGCAGAACGGTGCGGACACGGCAAAGTCCACCCCGCAAGGGAGTTGGAGGAACGCGTGGAGGGCTGGGTCCTGTCGCTCGTGCGCGATCCCGAGATCCTACGCGAGAAGGTGGCGGCGCAAGCCGAGGCCGAGCGCCAGCGGCTCTCGCGGGCCAGCCACGACGTGTAGCTCGCCTCCGCGCTCGCCTCGAAACCATAGCCAAGACCCGGCGTGGGTACCTCCAACAACAAGCGGAGGGGTCATCGAGACGATAGACGAGCCCAGGGCGTTGCTCGCTCCCTGGACGCCGAAAGGGTCTACCGTCGAGAGCGAGATAGAGGCGCTCGGGGACCAGGAGGACCGGCTGCGGCAACTGGACATGTTACCCGCGCTCGTGGACGAATATTTGCAGGACTTAGCTTATCTGGTGGACGGCAGCGGCATCTTTCCCCGCGAATACGAGACCGTGCCCGAAGAACGTACGCCCGACAGCCCGCTCGGGGCGTATACGCTCACCCCGGAGCGCATCCGTGATCTTACGGAAGAGGAGCAGGCCGCGAAGAGCTCCAAGCCTGCAACGCCCGGTCCGCGAGGTTCCGGGACCTTTACCAGTCCCTGGGCTTGTCGGTCATGGTCTACAAGGACGGCACCTAGAGTTCTCGTCGTCGCTCGGAGCGCCCGCACATGTTTTGCCGGGTGTCACCCCCGCCTCGATGGGGGTGAGTGGATAGACGCTCTTGAGGGTGGGGCGCACGGGGCGCGACGAGGGAGTGCATGCCGTGTTCTGCTGCGAACGAGCGCATGGCCCGCAGGATCTCCGAGCTCAACCCTCGCCTCTGGTGCTCCGGCGATACGAGGCGGCCAGAGCAGAGAGCCGTTGGCGTGCGACGTTCGTGGTGGGCGTCTATTGCTCGCTCCATTACCTCGTCGACCGTGGGCGGCAGATCCTCTAACGTACCATCCCAGACGAAGGGATGGGGTGCCCGAGCGCGATGAGGGTTTCGGCGGGATAGCAGAACAGGATCTGAAAACCGGCGAAGGTGTCGAAGAGCGAGTCCCAGTAGGGCGTGCGGCGTGGGCATGAAGGTGGGCCATGCCTCTCCGGCCAGGCGATCTACTTGCTCTGCGAGTTCGGGCCTTCGTTCAAGGTTACTGTTTCGAAAGACATTTCGGTTTGGTCTTGCCTGCCCTATCCCAACCCCGCCTCGCGGGCGCGGATGATGGCCTGGGTTCGGTCGGCGACCCGGAGCTTGGCGAGGATGTTGGAGACGTGGTTTTGGACGGTCTTGAGGCTGAGGTAGAGGCGGCGAGCGATCTCGGGGTTCTTGCCCTTGCGCGATGAGGGCGAGGATCTCGCGCTTCGCGATCGCTGAGCTCCCGGGAAGGCGCGCGGCGGGACAGTGGGACGGATGCCGGCAAAGTAGTCCATGAGCCGAATGGCGACCGCCGGGCTGAAGATGGCCCCTCCGTCGCCGACTGCATCGATGGCCCGGAGCATCTCGTCCCCGCGCGCACCCTTGAGCAGGTAGCCTCGCGCCCCGGCACGCATAGCCCGGAAGACTGTGCCGTCGTCCTCGAACATGGTGACGACGAGGACGCGGACGTGCGGACTATCCTGAACGATCTCTCGCGTGGCCGTTATGCCGTTGACCTCCGGCATCTTTATGTCCATGAGGATCACATCTGGCTGGAGCCTCTGGGCTAGAGAGATGGCCTCCTCCCCGGTCGTCGCCTCCCCGACCAGCTCCGCGTCGGGCGTCGAGGTCAGTAGTGCCCGCAGACCGTCGCGAAACATAGGGTGGTCGTCCGCGACGAGCACCCGGAGCGGCTCGATGAGTGCATCATGTGCTCACTCCTGCCGGTCTCTCATTTTCGGTTGTGAGGCTTATATCGCCGTCGAGACGGTGGAGTAAGGCAGGCGGGCGAGCACGCGTGTTCCGCCGTTGGGGGAGGCTTCGACGGCGAACGTCCCGCCAAGCTCGGCGGCGCGCTCGCGCATCGAGGAGAGCCCGACGCCCGCGGTGCGGTTCTACGGCGCCTTCCACGCCGTCGTCGGTCACCTAGTTTCAGCGTGCCGTCGGTTCGTCGAGCGCGATGCGTACCGCGCAGTTGCTAGCATGCGCGTGGCGCACGACGTTGGTCAGCGCTTCTTGCGAGATCCGGTAGACGGCCACCTCGACGGCGGCGGGGAGAGCAGGCAGCCGCTCCGGCGCCTCGATGGAGATATTTAGACCGTTGTACCATATTGCGCGGCGGATTCGCGCACGGCACCGGTGAGCCCCAGCTCGTCGAGCGCGGGCGGCCTGGGTCATAGACCGCCGGCGGATATCGGAGACGACTGCCTCCAGATCTCCTCTAGCTCGACGAGAGAGCATCCGCGGCCGCGTCGTGGGCGAGGGTGCAGAGAACGCGCGGAGCCGACCTTGGCGTGAGCGCGGCGAGCTGGGGACCGAGTCCGTCGTGAAGGTCGCGTCGCAAGACGTCGCCGCTCTTCCTCGCGCGCCGTTACCAAACGCTCGCGCGACAGCTGCAGATCGGCGGTGAGACGCACGGCGTGTACGGCCACGCCCACCTGCCGCGCGAGGTCTTCCAGCAGCCTCCGGTCCGAGGAAGTACCTCTTCGGCCCCCGAGGCGCCAGGACCAGCTGCCCCGTCTCTCGGCTCCGTACACGAGCGGCAGAACGACGGGCTCGCCGGCTGGGCGTCCCGTGCTCCGCTGTAATTTGGAACCCCTCCGTTTTGCTCGAGGGTGATCGCGGCGTAGGGTAGCTTGAGCGCCTGGGCTATTGTCTCGACGATAGTTCGCAGCGCCGCTTCGGGGGCGAGTGTGGCTTCGAGGCGCTGCCCCAGACGCGAGAGGACTGCGTAAGGCCTGTCGCGTTCACCGTACATCAGGCGGTTGACGGCCTTTTGCAGGCGTTCACGAAGCGGAGTGAAGATCACGGCTACCAGTCCGGTCGCGATCAGAGAGATCAGCAGGTTATCTTTCGTGCGGAAGATCTGCCCCAGGTAGCCGACCACCAGCACGTAGAGGCCGACGACGCAGGCGGTCAGCGCCGAAGACAGGGTGCGGTTGATGATGAGGTCTATGTCATAGAGGCGATGCTTGAGGATCGCGATCCCGATGGCCGTAGGTAGCGCTGAAAGCCGATCAGGAACAGCGCGCCACTCACCGTCGGGTCGAGGTCGGCCAGACGTTCTACGTACTATAGCGGCCGGCAGTATCGTCGCGGCAAAGGCGACCACTTGATCTGCTGGCGCTCCTCCCCACGGGCACGGCGGGAAGACAGCACGAACAGGGCAGCGACGGGGGCCAACAAGGTCGCCACCAGGAACGGGATCGAAAGGGTTTCGACGAAGCCAGCAGACCGGCGGCCCTCTCGAAGCCGAACGGGTTCTCGGCGCAGGAAGTTATCCAGGCGGTCCCGGTGCGAGCGCGAGCGGTACCGAGGCTCGAGCAGATCGTGAGTGCGACGAGCCGGGCCACGACGCGCCAGCGAGGAGGCGAAGCGCCCGTCGGGGAAGAGCAGGAACGAGTACAAAAACAGGTTCGCGGCGGGCAGCAAACCACGGGCGAAACCAATTTCACCACGACCCCTCCGGGCAACGGCCAGCATCAGCGACGAGCGCATACGTACCGTACTCGCCGGCGAATACCATGACCGCGTAGAAAGGGCCCAGACGCGCCGAACAGCCAGCCGATGGAGTTCATTGGTCGCCGGGAGGCGACAGGTGCACCAGCTCGAGCGCGGGAGCAGCGACGATGTTAGTGAGCCAGTATGGAGAAGCCGCCGGCGGCGAAGAAGCTCAAGGCCAGCAAAGACGCCGCTGAGCGCGACGAGCACCACGGAGAGCGCCCAAAGTGACCAGGCCAACCACCTCGCGGTGCGTACCGACGGGCGCCGGTGGACGCGTGCGGATGCCGTTCTTTCTGTCATAGCCTCCGGTTGTTTCACGGCTCCTCCGCTTCTGCCACCGATCATGCGACTGGTGTTAGCTCATGATAGAGTGCTCGTCCATCATTGTACCGATAACCCAGGTAGGTGGCTGCCCCGAATGACGCGGGCGAACGGGGGTCAGAGCAACCGCCTCCTGTCCACGGTAATTCGGCCTCTATCGGATACCTGTGAAGCGTGCCGTAAACGGCGGCACTACGCGGGCTCGACCTGCGGCGTGGATTTCGGCCCGCCATCCGTGTGCTCGGAGCAGTGCGACGCTCAACGCCAGCCAGCATGAGCAGCGGCACGCCCGACGAACAGTGCTACCGTCACCGCCACGGGAAGCTCGGACAGCGTGGGCGGGAAGACCCGATAGACGACCGGCTCCATGAACATGGCGAACATGATGAACGGGCTCAATAAGCAGATTCCCATCGTTCGATCGCCCCCACCACCTCCGGCTGCGGGCCAGTATCATCAACACGATCAGGGCGACCAGGGCGTAGGCAGGGCCATAGCGCCGCCCCTTTTCCGCTTGAGATGTCGCCCAACACGTTGTTCGGGTCGCCCGACTCATCGAGCACGAACTCCGCGGGTAGCCTGTAGGCTACGGAAGTTGGCCCGCGCCGGAAACCTGGATCGCCAGGTACGGTCCGCGCACGCCAGAAAGGCCTCTTTGTCGTATGCCTCATCGCTCCCGCTTCTCTCCATCCCAACCACCTCAACCAACCCGCGCGGGTTGCCGCACCGGCGCGCTCTTCTCCGACCAGGACGTGTAGCCCAACCAGGTCAGGGCCGCGCCCAAGATCAGAGCGAGGCCAGGCAAAGTGAGGACGATGGGTATGATCGCGCCGGCGATGAGGGCCAGCTGCCACGCGTGGATAGACCCGAGCACGCAGCATGGACACACCGAACAACACCCAGCCTAGAGCGGAGAGCATGAAGGCAAGATGAACTCCACCACCAGCAGCCCCGAGGGCTCGTCAATCAGCCTGGGTACTTCGGTTGCCACGACCGGCGATGGACTGGCTACGAAGTGGCCGAGCGGCAGCATGATGCCGACGAAAGCCGCCAGGAAGCCCATCCACCGGGGCGGCCCGCCTCCTCCGATTGGCGCGCGTGCAGCCCGAAGATCCCTCCCGAGAGCATCAACTGGGAGAGCATCAGCGCAACAAGTGCTGGAAGATGTAGGCGTTCGTGGCCGTGCTTCGCCAGGTTGTCGAAGTCGATGACGAACAGGCTCATGGCGTTGGTACGATAGCGACTGATGCCCCGCGCCTTCGTTGCCGGCCCTCCCCACCGGATCCAGGTTGACGATGGCTTCATTCGCAGGTTCAGCACCAGCTGCTGTTGCTGCGCCCGCGGCTGAGTTGCTGTACCGGCGCATTCTTCTCCGACCAGAGGGCGTAGCCCAAGCCAGGTCGGCCGCGCTGAATAAGATGCCGGTGGGGAACCACGACGACAGCGTACCGAAAGCGGGCACCGCGCCGACTATGAGGAGTACGGCGGCGACGCGCGGATAGATCCGCGCCCTGAGCGCGAATAAGAGCCAGCCAAAGATGAAGACCGCCCACGAGACCACGAACATGTTCGCGAGCCGTCCCCGAGGGCCCTTCGGCATCGAAGTATTCCGGCGCTCCAGCTTGCCAAGGTCGGCGCCCAAAAGGCCGTGGCCCAGAAGGCGCCCGGCCATCAGTACCGTGCCGGCAAAAGCGGCGATGAAGCCCGCTAATCCGGGGGCGCCGGCGGCCTCCGTTTGGCAATGACCTGGCCGAACAGCCCGAGCAAGAGCAGTGCGGCGGCGACGAGCTTCAGCACGGACTGGACTGGACGGCGTAGGGACCCGAGGTGAGGACTCTACGCTGGGAACTTTAGAGGCCAGGCTCAGCAGGTCGGCGGCTATAAGTAATACGCCGGCCAGCATGGCCGCCGATCCATTTACCGGATCAAGGTTGGCGACGAATTCATTCGCAAGTTCCTTTCTCTCTTCGAGGCTCTCTATGTGGCACGGCGGTAGTTCTGCACCGTCGCTGCGATGCCGGCTACGATCGCGACGACGAAGAGCGGCAGGATAAAGAGGACGCGTTGACGACGAAGGCGGGCATGTTGCTGCCAAACTGGCCCAGGTGGCTGGGCAGCATGGGGAGCTCCGGAAGTATTCCCAGGATGCAAATGATTGCGGCGATCGCCGTTGCGCGCCAGGCCAGCCGGCGTTGGCGGCAATGCCGGCTTGAGCAGGGCAGTCAGGACAGTGACCGCGATCGGCTCGAACGCGCCGATGAGTACGACCCAGATAGAGGTACGAGAGGAGACCAATCCGACCAGCGCGACCACCATCAGCTTGCCGAGCGCTGTCAACGGCTGCCTTTGTCGCAGACGGCGTCCATCGTCTCCGCATCTGTTCTTGTCCGACTCATGGATTTGCTCCTTCCGGCTGCTTACCTTGCTGCCGAAACTCTACGAGGCAGGGCCTTCCCGAGTCATGAGGCAGGTTTGAAGTTGTTCAAATTCTTGTCCCGTTCACTCGAGAACACTTCCAGACAACCGCTGGCGACCGACGGGATAGAGGCCCATCCCGTCGGCCAGGAAAAGTGCCCCCCTCGGGAGTTGCCCACCACGGAGATAGCTACGGAGGGTTTGTAAACAGCCGCCACGCCGGCGGACGATGTTTACGGTCTACGTGTTGTCCTATCCAAGTCCGGCTTCGCGGGCGCGGATGATGGCCTGCGTTCGATCAACGACCTGGAGCTTGCTCAAGATGTTGGAGACGTGGTTCGCAATCGTTTTGGGGCTCAGGTAGAGGAGGCGAGCGATCTGGGGGTTCTTATGCCCTTGCGCGATGAGGCCGAGGATCTCGCGCTCGCGGTCGCTGAGCTCGGGAAGACCTCTGGCTGGGCGGCGGGACGGATGCTGGCGAAGCAGTCCATCAGCCGAACGGCGACCGCCGGGCTGAAGATAGCCTCGCCGTTGCCGACCGCATCGATGGCCCGGAGCATCTCCTTGTAACTTGCACCCTTGAGCAGGTAGCCGCGGGCTCCGGCGCGCATCGCCCGGAAGACCGTGCCGTCGTCCTCGAACATTGTGACGACGAGAACGCGGACGTGCGGGTTATCCTGAACGACCTGGCGCGTCGCTTCGGAGGCCGCCCATGCTGGCATCTGGACGTCCATGAGGATCACGTCTGGCTGCAGTTCGGTGGCTAGAGAGACCGCTTCCTCTCCGGTGGTCGCCTCCCCGACCAGCTCCCGCGTCGGGCGTCGAGGCTGTGCAGTGCGCGCAGACCGTCCCGAAACATGGGGTGGTCGTCCGCGACGAGCACCCGGAGCGGCTCGGCGGTCGCTGCATCGCCCGCGCTTTCACGCCCGCTCCTTCGCCGGTCTCTCATTTTCGGTTGTGAGGTTCGTATCGGCGTCGAGACGTTGGGTGGATGGCAAGGGCAGGCGGGCGAGCGCGCGGGTTCCGCCGGTGGGGGAGGCTTCGATCGAGCACTTGCCGCCGAGCTCGGCGGCCCGCTCGCGCATCGAGGAGAGCCCGACGCCCGCGTTGCGGTCCGCCGGCAGACCCACGCCGTCGTCGGAGATCTCCAGTTTCAGTGTGCCGTCGATACCAGGCGGATGAGGCAGGAGTTCTCGCTCGCGCGTGGCGCACGACGTTGGTCAGCGCCTGCACGATGCGGTAGGCCGCGACCTCGACGGCGGCGGGGAGAGCAGGCAGTCGCTCCGGCGCCTCGATGGAGACGTTCAGCCTGTTCGTACCATATTGCGCGGCGGCTTCGCGAACGGCACCGGTGAGCCCCAGTTCGTCGAGGGCGGGCGGGCGCAGGTTGTAGACCAGGCGGCGGATATCGGAGAGGCGATCTCCAGATCTACTCCTCAGCTGGAGAGCAACGCGTCGGCTGCGGTGGATCCCGAGGATACAGAGAACGCGCGGAGCCGACCTTGAGTGTCTGGGCGGCGAGCTGTGGCCCGAGTCCGTCGTGCAGGTCACGTCTGAGACGTCGCCGCTCCTCTTCGCGCGCCGTTGCCAATCGCTCCTCGACAGCTGCAAGTCGGCGGTAAGGCGCAGGGCGTGTACGGCCACCCCGGCCTGTCGCGCGAGGTCGTCCAGCAGCCTCCGGTCCGAGGAAGAAAATACCTCTCGGGCCCCCGAGGCGCCAGGACCAGCTGCCCCGTCTGCTCGGCCCCGTACACGAGCGGCAGGACGATGGGTTCGCCCGCTAGGACTCCGTACTCGGCCGCCGTCGCGTACTCCTCCTCGCCGTCTCGATCGAGGGTGATCGCGGCGTAGGGTAACTTGAGCGCCTGGGCTATTGTCTCGACGATAGTTCGTAGCGCCGCTTCAGGGGCGAGTGTGGCTTCGAGGCGCTGACCCAGACGCGAGAGGACTGCGTAAGCCTCGTCGCGCTCGCCGTACATCAGGCGGTTGGCGGCCCTCTGGAGACGGTCCCGGCGGTGCGGGAAGACGACGGCTACCAGTCCGGGTCGCGATCAGCGAGATCAGCAGGTTGCTATTCGTGCGGAAGATCTGCCCCAGGTAGCCGACCACAAGCACGTAGATGCCGACGACGCAGGCGGTCAGGGCGCCGTAGACCAGGGTGCGGTTGATGATGAGGTCTATGTCGTAGAGGCGATGCTTGAGGACGCGATCCCGACCGCCACCGGAACACCCGCGAACGCGAGGATCTCTCCTATCTCGAACAGGACGGGGACCGTCTCCTGGAAGAATGGGGAGACGATAAACCAGACGGGTATCGCCGACGCGGCGAAGGCGGCCACTTTATCTGCTGGCGCTGCTCGGTCCCGGAGCGGCGCGGCGAACCACCAGGCTCGCCGCCGAGACGAACAGGAGCCCCAACCAGAGCGGCAATATGGCGACATCGATCATCGCGGAGCAGGACCCGAGCGCCTCGACCCCCAGCGGGTTGACGAGGCCCGTATCCTGCACGTCGCCCGGGTGGAACGCGGAGAAGACGGCACCGAAGATGGAGAAGAACACGGCGAACCGGACGACCCACCGCCAGCGCGGCGAGACGAGCCGTCCCTCCGGGAAGTACAGCGGCAGAAAGACGAAGATGGGTACGACGCCCGCCACCCACAGCCACTGCGGCGGGGCCAAGCCATCGCTGTTGCTGGGGGCAGCGAACCCGGCTCGGTCAGAAGCCCATACTTTGCGTACTCTTCCGAAAATACCACGACCGCGAAGCAGGCCGCGCTGACGAGGAGGAACCAGCCCACGGGTTGGCGGGCCGTCGTGAGGCGACCACGCCGCCCACCAGCGCGCTCGACACCAGGGCGAGGAGCCGAATCGCCCCCCACAAGTCGCCGCCGGTGAGTATCGCGAACGCGGCGCCGCACGCGATAAAGCTAGAGCTATCCCGCAGAGCAACCACGAGACCCGGTGAGCGGTCCTGGCTACCCAGATGAATCACCGCCGCCGCCCGCTGCACGTCCACCTTCGATTCCTTCCGCCTTACTGGGCGGGTCCCACGCTCTCCGCCCTGCCCGCATTCTAACCCCAGACGACGCCCGATGGGCTGCTCTCCTCACGCTTAATTGACGGCGGGCTCGGGCGTCCCGACTCGCTCCCGGCTGTCGAGTACAATATAGCCGAGCAGGGCCCATAGCAGTGCGGCGAAACCGCCAATAACAAAGCCTCCCGTGGTGTCGCCAAAAGCAATCGAGCCGAGGATCATAAGCAAGAGCGTAGAAGGACATAGAACCGGGACGAACCGCTGCCAGCCGAGGCCGCTTCGCCACGATCACGGTAGCGCCGACCACCAACATCCACAGCATGCTCAGGGGCCAGGCCGCGTCCGTGATGTTAAAGATGATGCTATCCCTGCCGAGAAGACCCATCGCCTCGAAGAGGCCGAACATGAATGCCAGCACGAGACCGACGAGCTGGATCTGGAGCACGGCCCGCCCCCATTTGCCCGTGCCGGCCGCCCGCATACGCCACATGCCGGTGTTGGAGCAGATCCAGCCGCCATGAAGACCATGCTCGCGATGCCGGTGATCAAGGCGTTCTCCTGACCCTGCCGTAAGACTTCCTCGACCAGCAGAGCCGGAGCGCAGATTATGGCGATGGTTCCCAACATCTGGTTGTTCATAAAAAATCTCCTTTCCTTCGAGCGAGGCGCGACTCGCGCGCCCTGAACGTTGATCTGAACCACGACCGCAACCATCCTTCGTGGGCCTATCTATTGCGCGGGAGTCCGCGCCTGGCCGACCGGCCTCCATTCATCTATTCTGGCGATCGCGTAGCCGACCGTGGCCAGCACGGTACCGACGACGAGGAACGGCAGGTCCGCGATCACATATTCCGGCAAGACAGATTCGAGCGGGATGGTGACGATGATCGCCGGGATAAAGGCGAGTGGTGTCATCGTCAGCACCAATCGCGCCCAGCGCGGCAGCACCCTCGCGCGCAGCGTGGCGATACCCAGGAGGATGGCGTCGAAGATGACACCGATCACCCCGAGGAACCCGAGACCATCGAGAGCCGTGTGGCTGCCTCCGAAGACCCCGCGAGCAGCACAAGGTTTATGGAGGCCGCGACGACGGAGACCGCCGCCAGAAGCGCCCCCGCGATCCCCAGTTTTTCTGAACGCCCCTCCAGCCGGGCTCGCACCCCCAACAGACCGACGCTGGAGGAAGAAGATCGCCCCCGATAAAGAAGACTGGCCAGAGCCATTCGAGGAGCGATGCACTCGGATCAGCCTGACTGTAGGTCTCCGCGCCAAGCGCCACGCCGATTACGATCTCCACCACATAGGTGAGGATCCACAGCAGCCCGCCCAGCATCATGGCCGGTCCTTCCCACCGGATCAAGTTAGACGACATACGCAAGCTCCTTTCTCTTCTTTTTCTCTGATCGCCTTGCTAATAGGAACTCTACGAGGCGAGGTGTCCGCTGTAATGAGCCCGGTGTCCGATTATTGTCCCGATTAGCTCGGGACAACCGAGCAAAGGCAAGGGAAAAAGGGCCGGAGTTATCGGCCCCTCGGATAGCAGCTTTGGTGGAAGCTAAGCGGGAATTTCAGTACTATCTTCCCGATCCCCTTGCCCCTCCTCCATGTGTTGCTGGGCGGTGGTGGCCTCCTCCAGGGAGAAGGTCTCGTTGATGACCGGGTGCAGGTCGTGCTTCTCGTAGAACTCGAGAGCATGTCGCCGAACTCCTGGGCGTTGCCCATCGCGGTGCCGAAGACGTCGAGGTTCTTGAGGGCTATGCTGATAGTCATCACCTTCGACGCCGGTCCCGCCGTCGCCCCGGAACAACGATGCGGCCGCCGGGCTTTGCCAGCTGGATCATGTTGTTGAAGGCATCGCCGCCGATGGAATCTACCGAGAGGTCCACGCCACCGGCCATGCTCTTTAGCTCTTTAGACCAATCCTCGGAGTTGTAGTTGACGCCGCCTTCGGCCCCTAGCTCTTTGGCCTTCTCTATCTTCTCGTCTTCCCCGGAGCCGACGAAGACCGTGGCCCCCGCCGCCTTTGCCATCTGGACCACGAACGTCGCAACACCGCCGCCGATGCCCGGCACGAAGACCGTCTCGCCCTCCTGTAAGTGCCCGCGGGTGAAGAGTGCCCGGTAGGCGGTCAGAGCGCCGAGCGGGATGGCCGCCGCCTCCTCGTGCGAGAGGTGCGAGGGCTTGGGGAAGACGTGGTCGGCGGGCAACTTTACGAACTGGGCGTAGGTGCCGTCGTCCGGCAACCCGAGGATGCGGTAATCCTTCCCCGGAACCTTCGGATTGTCTCCCCAGTGGAGCGCTGGGTTGATGACCACCTCGGTACCTTCGTCGGGACCCTCGGCGCCGTCGCCCTTTGCGTCGACCTCGCCGGAGCCGTCGGAGCCGAGGGTTATCGGCAGGGCGTCCGGCTTCGCGCCCGGGTACATGCCCTGCGTGACGAAGACGTCGCGGCGGTTGAGGGCCGCGTTGCGCAGGCGAACGACGATCTCGCCGGAACCAGGCTCCGGGTCGGGGACATCCTCGTAGCTCAGGCTCTCGGGACCTTCGAGCTCGTTCAGTCTTATAGCTTTCATTTGTTCTCCCTTCGGTCGAACGTTTTTAGTTCTCAGTTTTTGAGGGTGGCGGGCGTCCGTCCGCGTGTGAGGTTCGGGACGTGGTTCGGTCTACGGTGCTTGGATTGCCTCTTCCCGTGATCTACGACCACCCCCTAACTGACAACTAATAACTAACTACTGTTCTCACACAAATGCCCCGATACCGGTGATCTCACGCCCCACGATGAGGGATTGCATGGTATCGGTCCCCTCGTAGGTGTAGACGATCTCCATGTCGGAGAGGTGCCTGGCTACGTGGTACTCCAGGAGCACCCCGTTACCGCCCATGATGTCGCGTGCCTCGGCGCAGACCTGCCTGGCCTTTTTGGCGTTGTTCATCTTCGCCAGGGACGCCATCGCGCCGGTCATCTTGCCCGCCTCCTGGAGCTGCGACAGGCGGAAGCACAGGAGCTGCATGGTGGTGATCTCGGCGAGCATGTTGGCCAGCTTGTTCTGAATGATTTGGAACGAGGCTATCGGCTTGCCGAACTGCACCCTCTCTTTGGCGTAGGTGAGAGCCGCTTCGTAAGACGCGACCGCGTGTCCTATGGCCTCCCACGCGACCATCGCCCGCGTCGCGGTGAGGACCTTGTTGGTGTCCTTGAAGGTATTGGCCCCGGCGAGTTTGTTTTCGAGGGGGACGCGGACCTCTTCGAGCTTTATGTCCGGCTGCCAGACGGCGCGCTTGCCCATCTTGCCGGTTATGAGCTCGGTGGAGAAGCCGGGGGAGCCCTTCTCGACCAGGTAGCCGCCGACGCTCCCGTCCTCGTCGCGGGCCCAGATTATCGTAACGTCGGCGAAGGTGGCGTTGCCGATCCAGCGCTTCTCCCCATTTATTACGTACTCGTCGCCCTCTCTGCGCACGCTGGTCTCGAGCTGCACGGAGTCGGAGCCGTGCGCGGCCTCGGTGAGGCCGAAGGCCCCTATCTTCTCCATCCTCGCCATCGGCGGGAGCCACTTCTGCTTCTGCTCTTCGGAGCCGAGGATCTCGATCGTGCCCATCGCCAGCCCCGAATGCACCCCGAAGAAGGTGTTGACGCTGCCGTCCCCGCGGGCCATCTCCACGGCTATGAGCCCCGCGGCCACGTGGCTCATCCCCGGGCAGTCGTAGCCCTGTATGGTGCTGCCCGCAATGTTCAGCTCGGCTACTTTCGGGATCAACTCGAATGGGAACTGGGCTTTGTCCCAGTACTCGTTGATTATGGGTATGACTTCCCGGTCGGCGAAGGCGCGAACCCTGTCCCGGAACTCGCGCTCCTCATCGGTCAAGAGCTCCTCGATGAGGTAGTAATCGGTCCCCAAAGACCGGCTCACGTCGGCTAGCAACGGCTCCTCCTTCTCCGGCGGTTCCCTACACCACGAGTAGAACTCTAGCACGCGTGCCGGTTGGCCGCCCATAGAGCGCCGGACCGCGATTTGGGGTACATTGAATCCATCATTATGAGTGGGTAAGCCGGGACACGGAGGTACCATTGACGCATCGGATAAATCGGGTCGTGGTCTTGGGCGCGGGGACGATGGGCGCGGCGATAGCCGCCCACGCCGCGAACGCGGGCCTGGAGGTCGACCTGCTGGACATAGCACCCGATGAGCTGACCGAAGAAGAGGAAGGGAAGGGACTCACGCTCGAGTCGCCCGAGGTCCGCAACAGGATCGTAAACGCCGGCTTCGAGCGGATGAAGAACGCCAGGCCGCCGGCCCTTATGAGCCAGCGCGTGGCCGAGCGGATGCGCACCGGCAACTTCGAGGACGACCTCGAGCGCGTAAAGGACGCGGATTGGATCCTCGAGGCAATCGTCGAGAAGCTCGAGCCCAAGCAGGAGCTGATGGCGCGGGTAGAGGAGCTTGCGAAGAGCGATGCCATCATCTCGTCCAACACCTCCGGCATCCCGCTACACAGCATCGCCGAGAACCGGTCCGACGGGTTCAAGAAGCGTTTCCTCGGGACGCACTTCTTCAACCCGCCGCGCTACTTGAAGCTGCTGGAGATCATCCCGACCGAAGACACCGACCCCGAACTCGTCGAGGAGGTGCGGGCCTTCGGGGAGCGGGTTCTGGGCAAGGGCGGCGTGATGGCCAAGGACACCCCGAACTTCATCGGGAACCGTCTGGGGTCGTTCTCCATGATAAACGCGATACGCTACGCCTTCGAGAACGGCTACGGAATCGAAGAGGTAGACGCTCTGACGGGGCCCCTGATCGGGCACCCCAAAACCGCGACCTTTCGTTTGCAGGACCAGGTCGGTCTCGACATCGCGATCGGGGTAGCCCAGAACCTCTACGAGCTGGTCCCGGAGGACGAGTCCCGCGAGCAACTGCGCCCCCCGGAGAAGCTCGAGCAGATGCAGGAGAACGACCTGCTCGGCCTGAAAAGCGGCGCCGGCTTCTACAAGCGCGACAAGCGCGACGGCGAGACCGTCTTCGACGTCCTGAACCTCGAGTCCTTCGAGCACGAGCCCGCCGAGAACCCGGAGATACCGCTCGCCGAGGAGGCGCAAAAGCAAGGCGACCTCGGGGCGCGCCTACGCTTCATCATGCAGCAGGCCGAAGAGGACCGGCACGCCCGTTTCCTGCGGGACACTATCCTGCCCGACCTGGCCTATGCCTCGCGCCGGGTACCGGAGATCTCCGACACTCTAGAGAACGCGGACCACGCGATGGAGTGGGGCTACGGCCACGAGGCAGGGCCGTTCAGGATATGGGACCTCCTCGGCGTGGGGGAGACCGTCGAGCAGATGCAGTCCCTGGACATCGAGGTGGCCGATTGGGTCAGGGAGATGCTCGACGGCGGCAACGAGAGCTTCTACAAGAAAGATGGAACCGGCGAGCTCCAGTTCAGCCCAGTCAAGATGGAGTACGAGCCGGTGCGCGAGGACCCGATGCAACTCTCGCTCGACGCATTGCGCGAGGAGGAGGACAAGGAGATCTCCCGCAACGACTCGGCGAGCATCCTGGACTTAGGCGACGGGGTTCTGTGCCTGGAGATCCACTCGAAGGGCAACTCGGTCGATTCGGCCGTCGTGGAGATGGGCAACGAGGCTCTGCGGCGACTCGAGGAAGAGGACGAGTGGCTGGGGCTCGTGATCGGCAACGAGGGTGGGAACTTCTGCGTTGGGGCGAACCTCGGTGAGATGGCCGAAGAGGCGAAGAACGGTGATCTCGACGAGATCGGCGAGGCGGTCGACGCGCTGCAGGACCTCCTCATGGGTTTTCGCTTCGCCTCCAAGCCGGTCGTCGCCGCGCCACACGGGCAGACTCTGGGTGCGGGAGCGGAGATCTGCCTGCACGCCGACCGTATCTGCGCCGCGGGGGAGACCTACATGGGCCTCGTCGAGACTGGTGTGGGGCTCATCCCCGCGGGCGGCGGCACGAAGGAGCTCGTCCGCAGGCTCGTCTCCCCGCCGATGCACACCCGCGCCCCGTCGCTCCCCTACGTGCAGGAAGTGTTCGAGAAGATATCGATGGCGAAGGTCTCGGGGAGCGCGCTGGAGGCGCGGGAGGAGGGCTTCCTCAAAGAGGAGGACCGGGTGGTGATGAACGGGGACCACCTGATCCACGCGACGAAGCGTGAGGCCCTCGAACTGGCCGACGGCTACGCCCCGCCTACCCGCGACAAGTCCATATACGCAGCCGGAACGGTAACGCGCGGAGCTCTGGAGGTCGGGGCCATCAGACCCATGGTGTGGGGCGGCTACGCGAGCGAGTACGACGGCGTCATCGCCACCCACCTGGCCCGCGTCCTGACCGGCGGGAACCTCTCGGCGCCCCAGTGGGT
This sequence comes from Rubrobacteraceae bacterium, assembly GCA_030448125.1. GTDB lineage: Bacteria > Actinomycetota > Rubrobacteria > Rubrobacterales > Rubrobacteraceae > Rubrobacter_F. Next base: position 225,151 of record JAUJNO010000002.1, read on the forward strand.
CCCCGAAGAGCATATACTCAAGCTCGAAAAGGAGGCGTTCCTCGAACTCCTCAAGAACGACAAAACCCTGGAGCGTATCGACGCTATGCTCCAGACTGGCAAGCCGTTGAGGAATTAATAGCTATCGGCAGTCAGCCATCAGCCGTCAGCTAAAAACACGGCCGGCATACTGGAAAAGGGCAACCAGACACGGAGGACAAACCGGCACCCCAAAGGCTACACCGCGAGCACGTGGCGGACAGCCACCGCCAAAAAGCTGACAGCTGACAAGCGGAGCGACTGAAAGGAGCGACAAATGAAAGAAGCCGTGATCGTCTCGGGGGTGAGGACCGCCGTCGGGCGCGCTCCCAAGGGCACGCTGCGGGCAACCCATCCGGCCGACATGACCGCCGCCTGTATAGAGGAGGCGCTCAACCGGGCCGAGGGACTCGACCCCTCGGAGGTCGAGGACGTCATCATCGGGTGCGCGATGCCCGAGGGCACCCAGGGTTACAACGTGGCCCGGCAATCCCTCTTGCGGGCGGGGCTGCCGGAGACCGTGCCGGGGCAGACCGTCAATCGGTTCTGCTCTTCGGGACTGCAGACCATCGCGGCGGCGGCCGAGAGGATAATGGCCGGCTACGCGACTACGATCATCTCGGGTGGCGTCGAGCACATGTCCACGACGCTAGAGATGCCGAACTTCTCGCCGAACCCGACGCTCGTCGAGACCAACCCGGCCGTCTACATGGGGATGGGTCTCACAGGGGAGCAGGTCGCGAAGGAGTTCGACGTCTCCCGCGAGGACCAGGACGAGTTCGGCCTGAGGAGCCACACTCGCGCGAAGGAGGCCGTCGAATCCGGGCTCTTCGACGAGGAGATCGTGCCGATGGACGTCTCTCTGGACTGGGTGGACGACCACGGCGAGCCTCAGCACATGGAGACGACCTTCAAGCGGGACGAGGGGCCGCGCGACACCTCGCTCGAGAAGCTCGCTAAACTCCCGACGGTCTTCAAGCAGGACGGCACCGTCACCGCCGGGAACTCCTCCCAGCGTTCAGACGGGGCCGCGGCGATCGTGGTCATGGAGCGCGAGAGGGCCGAGGAGCTCGGCCTCGAGCCGCTCGCCCGCTTCGTCGGGTTCGCCGTCGGCGGGGTACGGCCGGAGGTTATGGGCATCGGGCCAACCGTCGCCATCCCCAAGGTCCTCGAGCTCACCGGGCTCAGTCTCGACCAGATAGACCTCATCGAGTTCAACGAGGCATTCGCGGCGCAGACCCTGGCCGTGATCCGGGAGATCGGCATGGACCTCGAGAAGACGAACGTGAACGGCGGCGCGATAGCTCTGGGTCATCCGATGGGCGCCACGGGAACAAAGCTCACCGTCCAGCTCATGAGCGAGATGAAGCGCCGGAGTTCGAAGTACGGCATGGTGACCATGTGCATCGGCGGCGGCATGGGCGCGGCGGGCATCTTCGAGAACTTGCAGAATTAGCCGTCGTTTGACGGTGATTGGCCGTCCCCGACGCGGCAACTACGAAACGGAGGGAGACGATGGCGACCGGGTCCGAGGCGGACGTCAACCTGGAGGGCGAGAGCGCCTTCATGAAGCTTCTAGGCTTGAGCTTCGAGGAGATGGGCCCCGAGCGGGTCGTCGCTTTCTTCGAGACGGGCGCCGATCTTCACCAACCCTGGGGGCTCGTGCATGGCGGCGTGTTCACCGCCGCGATCGAGACGGCGGCCACCACCGGTGCCTATCAGGCGGTCAAGGACCGGGGCCAGCTCGCGGTCGGCGTCAACAACGTGACCGATTTCCTGCGACCACATCAGCAGGGCCGGCTCCGCATCGTCGCCGAGCCCCTTCAGCAGGGTAAGTTCCAGCAACTCTGGCAGGCGGTCGTGGAGCGTGAGGACGGCAAGACCGTCGCGCGCGGCCAGGTCCGCCTCCAGAATATCGAGGCGGACGCGTGAGGACCTTCCCGGCCGCCTCCGCGTCGAGATCGTAGGGAAGGGGGCGCTGTGAACGAACCGGCCTGGAACCACCGATACCTCGACGCCAACGGCATCGAGATCCACTACGTCCGTCATGGAGAGGGCGGTTTACCCCTCGTGCTGTTGCACGGCTGGCCGGAGTTCTGGCTGGTCTGGCGCAAGAACATCCTACCTCTCGCCGAGGGTTTCGACGTAGTCGCGCCCGACCTGCGGGGTTTCGGCGACACCGGGAAGCCGGGTTTGCCCGATCCCCCAAGCCGCCTCCTCGACGACATGGTGGAGGACCTGCGCGGGCTCGCCGACGCTCTGGGGTTCGAGGAGTTCGGGGTCGTGAGCCACGACGTGGGCGCTTACGTGGCGCAGGGCTTCGCTCGGAAGTATCCCGATCGTCTCTCGGGACTGTTCTTCTTCAACTGTCCCTATCCGGGCATCGGGGAGCGTTGGGCGGAGCCGGATCATATCAACGAGATCTGGTACCAGTCCTTTAACCAGCAGCCCTGGGCCGCGGCTCTCGTCGGGGAGAACCGGAAGACTTGCAGGCTCTACATCGGCCACTTCCTCGACCACTGGGCCCACGAGCCCGGCCTCTTCGGCGAAGACCTCGATGTCTGGGTGGACAATTTCATGAAGCCGGGCAGCCTGCAGGGAGGGTTTAACTGGTACATAAGCACGAACGAGGGTCGGATAAAGCAGATCCGGGACGGCGGGCCCGAGCTGCCGAAGATAGAGGTGCCCACGCGCGTCCTGTGGGGGGAGAGTGACAGCGTACTAAAGGTGGAGTGGGCCGACCGGCTCGGGGACTACTTCGCGAACTGCGATTTTACGCCTGCACCGGAGGCCGGACACTTCGTCCACTACGAGAGACCGAACCTGGCCAACCAGGAAATCGCCGAGTTCTTCCGGGCGATTCGGTGACCGAAGGCGTAGACGCCTCGAAGCTCGGCACGCAGCCCGTAGGCGAGGCGGCGGAGCTCGCGGAGGGAGTCTACCAGTTGAAGGTGCCGGTTCCCTTCCCCCTCGTGTTCGTCTCCGTGTACCTCGTCGAGGGGGACGAAGGATGGACCCTCGTCGATACCGGCTTCGACTACCCCGAGGGGCGGGAGGCGTGGGAGGCCGGGGCCCGGCAGGTTGGGCTCGACCTCGACCGGGACGTGGCACGCGTCGTCGTTACGCACTTTCACCCCGACCACCTGGGGATGGCGCACTGGCTGCGAGAGCGTTCGGGGGCGCCGGTGTACATGCTGGAGAGTGAGATCCGGCACTCCCGAGAGGTCTGGGGCGCCTCCGACCCTTCGCTCTTGGTGGAGCATCTGGTCCGTAACGGTATGGATCTCGAGTCCGCCCAGGAGGGCGCGGCGCGCATGCGAGCGGGTCTCACCTTGCCTGAGGAGATTCTCCCCCTGCAAGATGGGGAGAAGGTGGACCTCGGCGCCGGAACGGCCCGCGTGATGCATGCTCCCGGGCACGCCGACCACCAGATCATGCTCCACGACCAGGGACGCGAGATGCTCTTCGCCGCCGATCACGTGATGCTCGGGATCACACCGAACGTCGGCCTCTGGCCCGACTCGGAGCCGCAACCGCTGGCCCGCTACCTGAAGAGCATCTCCGGCCTGCGCGGTCTCGGCGCGGACAACATCGTTCTCCCCGGCCACGGCCCCCTTTTCCACGACCTCGACGGGCGCATAGACGAGCTCCTCCGGCATCACGAGGAGCGCCTCGAGCTCATGCATCGCACTTTAGGCAACGAGCCGCGGACCCCCTTCGCCGTCTCCCGGCTCGTCTTCCGCTACGCCCTCTCGCTCTACGAGCGGTGCTTCGCGCTAGCCGAGACCCTCGCCCACCTGGAGCACCTGGTTACGATGGGCCGGGCAGAGAAGGTGGAAAACGGGCTCGTCTCCTTCCGGGCGGTCTAGCGTGGCCGGGCGCGGGACGCCGCCCTCGCTCCCTCCGGTGGTGGTCCGGGAAGAGGTCGCGAACAGCGTAACGCATGGTCTGGGGCTCCTGGCGAGCCTCGTCGGGGCCTTCGTGCTGGTCTCTTTGAGTCTGGAGCGGGGGGAGGCGTGGCACGTCGTCAGCGCCGTCGTCTACGGGGTTACGCTCGTCGCGCTGTACGCGGCATCGACGCTGTACCACGTGTTCAAGGGGACGGGGGCGAGGGATGTATTGAGGGTGTTGGACCACTGCGCGATCTACCTGCTCATAGCCGGGACCTACACCCCGGTAACGCTGGTCAGTCTACGCGGCGGTTGGGGCTGGACGCTCTTTAGCGCCGTGTGGTTCCTCGCAGCGGCCGGGATAGTCTTCAAAGTCTTTGCCACCGGGCGCTTTGCCATACTCTCGACCATTGCGTACGTGCTCATGGGCTGGCTCTGCGTCGTCGCCGCGAAGCCCATGTTCGTCCTCCTCTCGCCGGGCGCGCTCGCGCTTCTTGGGGCTGGTGGAGTGCTCTACACCGCCGGGATCGTCTTCTACCGCTCGAACCGCGTGCCCTACTCCCACGCCGTCTGGCATCTCTTCGTCGTCGCCGGGAGCGTCTGCCACTACCTCGCCATCGCCCGATACGTGCTCTTCCCCGCCGTGTAGGCCAGTTATCCGGGGCCGGTCGAAGGGAGACCGGACGGGAGGTTACAGGAGCAGGAAGGTCAGGAGCGCCAGGTACGCCGTGGTGGCCAGCGCCAGGGTAAGGCCGAACACCCAGTTCCTTTTTGGTCCGATCTCTATGGGGTGCAGGCCGGTGAGGCGGGCGAGCATCGTAACGTTGTTGGAGAAGGGGGTTAGCAGCATGGTGACCTGGGCGCCGAGCAGGATCGCGACTGCCCACAGTACCGGGGCCGGTCCGCCGCCAAGAGGGAACGCGGTGTTTATCAGGAGGACCATCGGGATAACGTGTATGCCGGCCATCCATCCCAGCCCCACCATGAGCGCCAGCGCCGGCGCCACGAGGACCGCAGGTAGAGCAGTGAACAGCTCACCGACCGGCGCGAGGGCGCCCAGGGCTTCGAGCGAGACCACGAGAATGCCCGCCGACCCGAAGAGGGCGAACTCGGCGTGGGACTCGACCAGCGAGTCGCGCGTCTCGGTGCCGAGCCTACGCAGGGGTGAGGACTGGCGCAGCATCACGGCAGCCAGCCCCGCGATGAGGACGACTACCACCGCGACCGTCAGGGAGATTGTGGCGGTCAGCGAGAGACCGGGCACGAGCGCGTTGACGAGCGCGACCGCTGTGACCAGCAGCACGGGGTAGAGGAGCACCGCAGCCGCCCCACGGTCCAGCGGTGTTTCGGGGGCGTTTTCTACCTCGCTCTTCTCCCTCCAGGCGAAGAAGAGTGTGACGGCAAGACCTACCAGCACGAACGGGAGCGTGGCCGCGAGCAGGCCCGAGTAGGAGGCGCCGGTCAGGACTATCGTGGTCGCCGTGAGCAGGTTCAGGTTGGTCCACAGAGGAGTAAACGAGAAGGTCCGGCCCGCCCACGCCAGGGCTTCGGCACGCTCGCGGGGGGCGGCACGGCGCAGGATCACGTCTATCAGCACGAACGACCCGACGTCGAGGACCGCCCCGAGCAGGTGCCCAAGAGCCCCGGACGTCGCCTTCACGCCCACGCCTCTCCTCGTCATCGTCGAGAGTAGCGCCCGGATCTGGACCGTAAAGCGCTCCGCCCGGATGGGGTACCCGGCGACGCTCAAGACCAGGAGCACCGCGATTATGTTGAAGTAGATGGGAAGTCCCTCGAAGAATACGCCCGCGTCGAACCGCCCCGAGAGAACCGTCGCCCCGAACGCGAGAGACGCCGCGAGCGCCAGCGCCTTGTGGAACGTACTCGTCCACGGCACCGAGATCGCGAGGAGCAACCCCCCCGTCCCCAGAAAGACGGCCGTGGCGAAGGAGCCGGGCGCGAAGGGCGTGGCCGCGTAAGCGCCCAGAAACACGGCGCCGAGAAGCGGCCGTAGACGGTCGAGCCGCCCCTTTACCTTCTCCCACGCCGATGAGCCGCCGGTTTCCGCTCCGTGCTCTGCCACCGGCCTCCGATCGCCGAACGATGAATACCCAAAAAGTTGATTCTAGATCACGACCGGCGATCCCACCCGTCCGCCGTGGAAGGCGCGGGCCAACCTGACTGGACACCGGGCTATAATCGAAGAGTCTTGCTAGTAGCTCCAGCCGCTTTGGAGGTGTAGTGCCGCGCCAAAATTCGAGCAACGCGATTCGTCCGGCAACCGACCCGGAAGGCGTAACCGGGCGTCTTCTGGTTTTCTCCGTAGCCATACTCGCCGTCGTGGTCCTCTCCGCGGGATGTGGCGGCAGCGCGGAACAGGGGTCTTCGGAGGAGCCAGGGGACCCGGGGGGCAGCGGCGAAGCAACGCAGACCGAGCTAACCCAGAGTGGAACGCCTCCCGCCGAGGATACGGGAACCCCGGAGCTTGAGAGCACCACGGCGGACACCGGGCCGGTCCAGGTAGAGACGAGCGTCGTCGCTACCGGCCTCGAGGCGCCCTGGGGGCTCGTGTTCACCCCGGACGGCGAGGCCCTCGT
>JAUJNO010000002.1:231755-238539 GCA_030448125.1 Rubrobacteraceae bacterium
GAGGCCGGCGACCCCAACTACATAGATCCTATCTCTACGTGGCCCACGAACGAGGCCTCTCCGAGCGGCGCGGAGATACTCAAGGGCGGCGCGATCCCGCAGTGGGAGGGCGACTTCTTTATGGCCGGCCTGCGCGGCCAAACCCTCTGGCGTCTGGACCTTGACGAGAGCGGCGCCGTCATCGACCGGGAACCACTCCTGCAGGGCGAGGCCGGTCGCCTCAGGCACGTCACCCAGGCCCCCGACGGCTCCCTGTGGGTCCTCACGAGCAACCGCGACGGTCGTGGCAATCCTATCCCCGACGACGACCGCATCCTTCGCCTCGCCCCCGCGGGCAGGTAAGGGCGCCATGCCGGAGAGACCGAACACCGGAATGCTGGAGCCGGACGGCGGGCGGGCCGCGGCCCGGCGACTGAGCGTCGGCTACGCTCTCCAGCCAAGCTCGTGAAACTTTCGCGGGCCGCCATATACGACGCTTACCCCAATGATCTGGCTTCTTTCGTCCGCGAGCGGTGGAGTGGGGCGGTCCCCGGCGCAGATCCCCTGCCGGACCCGGCGGTGCTCGAGACCCTCCTCTCGGCCTGCTACCAGGCGAGCTTGTTGCGTGAGGAGGAGCGGAGCGTCACGTTCCGGATGATCCTGTGCGACCCTGACCGGCTCTCCACTAGAGAGGGACCGCCGAGCGGGCTGCACAAGCTCGAGTTCCCCGAGCCGCGGCCGTTCGACGTCCAGGAGCTTCGGCGGCTCTCCCCGGCCTCCAACTACTACCGCTCTCTCGTCGGGGTCGAGTTGGACGGAGAGGGGGGGCTCCAAATCTGGGGCCTGGTCCACTCCGGTCCCCGGTGGTTGAGGGCACACCAGGGCGGAAGGGATGCCCCGCCTCCGCTGCCGTCGACCCTGATCGTCCGCCTGTCCGGCCCGGGGCGCGTCGCGGTGGACTGCGGCTCCGTCGTCGTTGGTAAGCTCGAGGAGGGTAAGCTCTCCGACTCCACGATGGACGTCTACAGGTCGCGCTGGTTGCCCGACACCTTCGCCCCGGTTCGGGCCGAACTCGCGGAGATCCACTCGGAGGCCCGCGAGCGGGCGCAGAAGAAATACGGCGAGGTCTGGGCGCCGATGGACAACGACGTTACCCGCGTCATAGGCCAGCACACGATAAAGCGCATCGTCTCCGCCGTCAGGAACTCCCGCCACGGCGGGACCCTCGTCATCGTGCCCCCGAACCTGGCCGACGATGTACTCCAGAATCGTTACGTGACCCTGAAGTACAAGTTCGCCGAGGGGGAGCCCCGCCGCCGGTTCCGCACCCTGATAGTCCGCGCCATGAACGTCCTGGCCGAGTCCCACGGGCGCGACGTTGCTTCGACCGAAGAAGCAGTCGGGTGGGGGGCGTACGAGGCGAGCAGCGACGAGAAGTTGTCGGACCTCGACGAGGCCATCTTCGAGGTGGCGCACCTCATCGCGGGCCTCGCCGCGGTTGACGGGGCGGTCGTGATGACCCAGCGCTTCGAGCTCTTGGGCTTTGGTGGCGAGATCTCCGGAGATCTCCCCGGCGTAAAGACCGTCGCCAGAGCTCTGGACGTCGAAGGAGACGAGAGGACCGAAGAGCCGACCGAAGGCCTCGGTACCCGCCACCGCTCCGCCTTCCGCCTCTGCGACGCGCTCCCGGACGTCATCGCCGTCGTCATCTCCCAGGACGGCAACGTGCGCTTCGTCAAGCAAAAAGACGGCGCCGTCACGTACTGGGATCAGGCTTGAGCGGGCACCGTCAGCCAGACGCCGGCTCTATCGTCGCCGACATCGAGCCCTTGCAGCGCGGGATGAGCGGGTCCGGTCCGAAGGCGTGGATCTGGTCGCGCTTGAGCTCGGCCTTCTCCAAATTGGTGGTCGCGACGACGACCCGGCCAGTCGCGTCTACCTCCATCGCCATCTTGTAGCCCTTCTCCACCGGGTGCCCGAAGAGCGTCTTTAGCATGTGGATCACGTACTCGAAGCTGTGCTCGTCGTCGTCGAGCAGGACCACGTTGTAGGGTGGCAGCCCCTCCGTCTTCTGCTCTTTTTTCTCCCGGGGTTGCGTGATGGTGTCCGTCATCGTCCGGTCACTCTGTCCCCGATCCCGTGTCTCGGATCGACATAACTCCACGTGCTGCCTCGCACCGTTGCAAGCTTAGCACGATCTACCACTTCTCTCGACAGAGACAACACCTTTCAAGATGCCCGGTCGAGGCCGTTTGCCCGTCTTGACCGGGCATCACCAACCTGGCGACCGCGGATAGCGACCGTTCGGGTAGACCCCGGCCTCCTCGTCGAAGTCTCGCACGACGAGAGCAAAATGGGCCAAAGTATGCACGTGAGTTGCACAGAAGGGTGGTAGGTGGTCGCCGAGTGCCTATTCTCCGGCGACCTTCCTGGCATAGTGTGTCAGCGGTTCGGGAGCCTCAGCACCCCTTCCACTCCGGCTCGCGCTTCTCCAGAAAGGCGCAGATGCCTTCCTGGGCGTCGGCGAAGGTGGCGTTGAAGGACATGACTTCTTTGGTGTAGGCGTAGGCCTGTTCGGTCGGCATCTCTAGCTGGCGATAGAATGCCTGCTTGCCGACCCCCACCACGAGAGGGCTGGCCTCCGCTATCTTCTCCGCGAGCTTCCTGGTCTCTGCCTCCAGTTGCTCCGCCGGGACCACCTTGTTTACGAGCCCCTCGGCCAGCGCTTCTTCGGCGGAGATGAACTCGCCGGTGAGTAGCATCTCCATCGCCTTTTTCTGGCCTATTGCTCGGCTCAGGGCGACCATCGGGGTGGAGCAGAAGAGTCCTATCTTTACGCCGGGGGTGGCGAAGCGGGCGTCTTCGGAGGCGACGACGAGATCGCAGGTGGCGGCGAGCTGGCAACCGGCGGCGGTCGCGATGCCCTGGACCTGGGCTATGACGGGCTGCGGTATGGATTGGATGGTCTGCATGAGCTCGCAGCAGACGTCGAAGAGGTGGCGGTAGAAGTTGGGGTCGCGGCCGACCATCTCGGAGAGGTCGTGGCCGGCGCAGAAGCCGGGGCCGTTGCCGCGCAGGACGACGACGGGTGTCTCACCGGCCTCGCCTATCGCTTTGAGGCAGGTTATGAGTTCTTGCATGTGGTCCAGTGAGAGGGCGTTGCGCTTTTCGGGGCGGTTCATGGTGACGAGGGCGACGGTGTCGTCGCCCTCGTACAGGATGTGCTCGTACGTCTGTTCTTTCAGCATTGCTCTAGCCTCCGTCGGCCTGGCCGTCCTGGCCGTCCTGGCCCTCCTCTTCCTTCTCGCGGAGGACGTACTTCTGGACCTTGCCGGTCGAGGTCTTGGGCAGCTCGTCCATGAACTCGACGGCGGCGGGGGCCTTGAAGCGGGCGATGCGCTCCTTGACGAAGTCTATGATCTCCTCTTCGGTCGACTCCTCGCCCTGTTTGAGGGTTACAAAGGCCTTGGGACGCTCGCCATAGTGCTCGTCTGGCATGGCAGTGACGGCAGCCTCCAATATGGACGGATGCTCGGCGAGGACCTGTTCGACCTCGACACCCGAGATGTTCTCGCCGCCGGAGATGATCACGTCCTTGTCGCGGTCCTTGATCTCGATGTACCCGTCAGGGTGCCACACGGCGAGGTCGCCGGAGTGGTACCAGCCGCCCTTGAACGACTCTTCCGTCTCCTCCTCGTTATCGAGGTAGCCCTTCATGACCATGTTGCCGCGCATGACGATCTCGCCCATCGTCTCCCCGTCGAGCGGCACGTCGTTCATCTCGTCGTCCACGACCCTCACGAGATCCGCGGTGACGTAGCCCTGGCCCTGGCGCGAGAGTAACCGCGCGTGCTCCTCGGGATCTTTCTCCTCCCACTCCTTGCGCGGGGCGCTCGTGGTCATCGGGCCGTAAGTCTCGGTCAGACCGTAGGTGTGCACGGGACGGATGTTCAGATCGAGGAGCTGGTTGAGAAGGGTGGGCGTCGGCACGTAGCCGGCGATCGCGGCGGTGACCTGCTGGTCGAGCTCGCGGCGCCCGTCGTCGTTGGCGAGCGGTATCTGGACCGTCGGCGCCGCGCAGTAGTGAGATATGTTCTCGGACTCGAAGAGATCCCAGATCCTGCCGGGATCGACCTTTCTCAGGCACACGTGCGTTCCGGCGATGGCCGTGACCGCCCAGGGGTAAGTCCAGCCGTTGCAGTGGAACATCGGCAGGGTCCACAGGTACCTGGTCTCGTAGTTCATCTGCGTCTCGATGACGTTGCCCAGGGCGCTGATGTACGCCCCGCGGTAGGTATACATCACGCCCTTGGGCGTCCCCGTCGTCCCGGAGGTGTAGTTTACGGAGATGGTCTCCTCTTCGTCCTCCAGGACGCTCGGGACCGGCTCCGGCGAGCCCTCGGCCAGGTAGTCTTCGTAAGGATCGCCCTTCTCGCCCGTGTCGTCGATCCGCACGATCTCGACGCTCTCGTCCACGCCCTCCAGGAGATCCTCTAGCTCGTGATCCACAAAGACCATCTTCGACTTCGAGTGCTCGACGATGTATTCGACCTCACCGGCGCTCAGGCGGGTGTTTATGGTGACCATGATCAGGCCCGCCGCCGGTATGGCGAAGGTCCCTCGAGCATCGGCGGCGTGTTCGGGCAGAGAAAAGCGATCCTGTCGCCCTTCTGGAAGCCCGCGTCCTTGAGGCGCGCGAGGCGAGGCGGTTGACCCTCTCCTCGAACTCCTTGTAGGTATAGCGCCGCTCGCCGTAGACGACGGCCTCCTTGTCGGGGAACATATACGCGCTGCGCTTCAGGAAGCTCAGCGGCGTGAGCTCCGTACGGTAGACTTCTCGTTCATGCAGAGATCCCTTCCCTCTCGGTGTTTCCCATAGTTATTCCCGCAACCGCCCGTAGTATAATCCCCGCCCCTTCGCGCCCGCCAGCCGTCGCCGTGGCTACCGCGCAGAGCCGCTGTCGGGATCTCGACGCTGCATACAGAGCTCGAATGGGGTATAAGATGCCGGAACGAGTGCGGAAGTAAAAAGACCGTAGAAGAGCTTTGAGATAGAGTATCGTCCGGCGGGCGGAAGTTAGCCCAAGAAGCGTTTCGGGTTTGGCTCCCCTGTATCGCCTGGAGGGAGGTTGGTGGACGACAGGATCTACGACAGCGGGCGCTTCCGGGGTTGGCCGTGTAGCCGGCGCGCCGAGACCGCCGGACTGCTCCGCGAGAGGCGCGTCATCCCGGCGGGGTGTTTCTGATCTTGGATTGGAGCCCAAAACCGCTCGTGCATCGGCCGCTGTTGAGCGGTACGGCCATCGTCGCTTACCTGGCCTGCGCCAAGTTCCTGGTGCATATGATCACCGCCGGGAACTACGGGTTTTACAGAGACGAGCTCTACTTCCTCTCTGCAGGCGAGCGTCTGGATCTCGGTTACGTAGACTTCCCGCCTCTCGTGGCCGTCGTCACCGCCGTCGCCCGCGGATTGTTTGGCGATTCGCCGGCCGCGCTCCACTTCTTCCCCGCCCTGGCGAGTGCCGCGGTCGTCGTGCTGACGGGGTTGATGGCCCGGGAGCTCGGCGGGGGCCGTTTCGCCCAGGTCCTGGCGGCCCTCGCGGCCCTCGTCGCGCCGAACATCCTCGTCTTCGGGACCTGGATGTCGATGGACGCGTTCGACCAGCTCTTCTGGGCGCTGGCGACGTACGTCTTGCTGATGATCCTCAAACAGGACCAGCCCAGGCTCTGGCTTGCTTTCGGGCTCGTCGCGGGCCTGGGACTCCTGGCCAAGGTCACCATGCTCTTCTTCGGTTTCGCGGTCTTCGTCGCCCTGCTTCTTACGCCCGCCCGGAAACATCTCTTGACCAAGTGGCCCTGGCTCGGCGGCGCGGTCGCGCTGGTCTTTCTACTCCCGTACGTCTTCTGGCAGATCATGCACGGCTGGCCCACCCTCGAGTTCTGGTCCAACTATGGGGCGAAGCTGGATCCGGACTCCGCCGTGGAGTTCCTCATCGAGCAGATAGCGACTATGCATCCGGCGACGTTGCTGATCTGGCCCGCCGGACTCTACTACTACCTGCTCTCCAAGAGTGGCAAACCCTACCAGGCTCTGGGTTGGATCTACGTGATCCTCTTCCTTGTGTTCGCTGTCCAGAACGCGAAGTTCTACTTCCTGGCCCCGGCGTACCCCATACTCTTCGCTTCGGGAGCCCTGGTGATCGAGCGCTTTATCCGGTGGCGCCAGTGGAACTGGCTGAAACCCGCCTACGTCTCCCTGATGGTGATCAGCGGGACGATAGTAGCCCCTCTGGCGGTGGTGCCGGTGCTGCCCGTCGACGCGCTCGCCAAGATTACCGCCCCCGTCGAAGGCAACGCCGGGATAGAGTCGGAGGACCTCGAAAGGCCGCGGGTCCCGCAACCCTTCGCCTTCAGGTTGGGTTGGGAGAAGATGGTAAAGACCATCGCCGGGGTCTACCGCGACCTCACGCCGGCTGAACAGGCCAGAAGCTGTATCCTCGCCGGGAACTTCGGGGAGGCCGGGGCCCTCGATTTCTTCGGCCCGAAGTACTTTCTCCCGAGGGTTATCAGCGGGCACAACAACTACTATATCTGGGGAACGAGAGGCTGTTCGGGCCAGGTTATCATCTCTGTCGGCGTCCCCCTCGAACGGCTCGAAGCGGTCTTTAACGATATCGAACACGCGGACACCGTTACCTGCGGCGAGTACTGCATGCCGGACGAGAACAACCTGCCGGTCTACGTCGCCCGGGACCCCAAGATACCACTGGAACAAGCCTGGCCGCAGTTCAAGCACTTCAGCTGA
>JAUJNO010000002.1:238639-240075 GCA_030448125.1 Rubrobacteraceae bacterium
ACTCCTCGCCTCTTGTCCCGATCCCGTTTTGAAGCCCTCAGCGGTTAGCAAAACAAAGAGCCGAAAGCCGGCCGCTGAAGGCTGTCGGCTAACAAAGGAGGAACAGTTATGCAGACGCGCAAGTTCGGCAATACGGACCTGGAGACTACGCCCATCGGATTCGGGAGCTGGGCGGTCGGCGGTTCCGGGTGGGCCGCCGGGTGGGGTCCGCAGGACGATGAGGAGTCCATGGAGGCCATAAGGCGCTCTTTGGAGCGCGGAGTCAATTGGATCGACACGGCGGCCGTCTACGGCCTCGGGCACTCCGAAGAGATAGTCGCCCGAGCCCTCGAAGGTGTGCCCGAAGGGGAGCGGCCCTACGTCTTTACGAAGTGTTCGATGATCTGGGACGAGAACGGCGAGATCGGCCACAGTCTGAAGGCGGAGTCGGTCAAGCGGGAGTGCGAGGACAGCCTCCGGCGGCTACGCACCGACATCATAGACCTGTACCAGATCCACTGGCCCAACCCCGAAGAGGAGATCGAGGAGGGTTGGTCGGCGATGGCCGAGCTGAAGGCCGAGGGGAAGGTACGCTACATCGGGGTCTCCAACTTCGACGTCGGGCAGATGGAGCGGGCGCGGGAGATAGCCCCGATAGACTCGCTGCAGCCACCCTACAGCATGCTCAGCCGCGACGTAGAGGACGAGATACTGCCCTTCTGCAGGGAGCACGGCATAGCGGTCATCGTCTACTCGCCGATGAAGAGCGGTCTCTTGACGGGGAAGATGACCAAAGAGCGCGCCGAGAACCTCCCCGAGGACGACTGGCGCAGCCGCGCCTCCGCTTTCCGGGAGCCCCAACTCTCACGCAACCTGGAGCTCGTCGAGCTTCTGAGGGAGATCGGGGGACGCTACGACGCCTCTCCGGCGGAGGTGGCTATAGCCTGGACCTTGAGGCAACCGGGAGTCACCGGAGCTATCGTTGGTGGACGCCGGCCGGATCAGGTCGACGGCGTTGTCGGGGCCGCCGACCTGAAGCTGGGCGAAGACGAGCTCGACGAGATCGAAGCGTTCCTGAAGCAAAACCCCTAGATTTCACTGCGGCCTTACTCGCCTGGGGGGGAATGAGAGGAGACGGTAGTGAGGGTATAGGTACTCCGGATACGTAAGGGATCGGAGGTAAGACTATGCTCTTCGCGCGTCGTCCGCGCGAAGAGCCGATCTTGGGCGCGTCCCGTGGGGGATCAGGTTCTGTCTCGGCAGCACCCGGCGCCGCCATAGCAACGAACCCGAGATTTCCGTGACCTCTTGGCGCGGAAAGTTTCTGGTCTGTATCATTCGGCCGTGGGGAAGGCAAAAACGCGGAGAGGGGTCGTCGTGGAAGTTCTCACGAACTTCGTCGGAGGCGATCTGATCGCTGACGAGGCGGAGGAGAAACTAGAACTAGAAGTTCCTGA
>JAUJNO010000002.1:240175-258896 GCA_030448125.1 Rubrobacteraceae bacterium
GAGGCGATCTGATCGCTGACGAGGCGGAGGAGAAACTAGAACTAGAAGTTCCTGACCCGGCGATGGGGGAGTTGCCCGGCCGGGTGCCGCCCTCTAGGTTTTCAGACGTAGCGCGGGCCGCGGCGGAGGCGTCTGAGGAGCCCGTTAACCGCCGGGCGAGGCAAACGCTCGGGCTTCAGGTGCTATTGGGGGAGCTCGGGGAGTCGCGCACGCGCGAGAACGGCAAGCACGCGGGCGAATCAAAGGGGGAGCCCCCGGGTCTTGGCCGTCGAGCGCATGGAGGACTTTTCGGACGGGACGTTCGGTGCGGCGTGACTGGGGTGAACGTGAGCGTGCCCGACCTGGTGGCCTGCTTCCCGTTCGCCGGCTGGAAGGACTCCTTCTTCGGGGACCTGCACGCCACCGGGCGCGACGGCGTCGAGTTCTACACCGGGAGGAAGGTGGGGTCCCCTGGTGGCCGGGTGCCTGAGCTCGGCGCCGGGGGCCCTGATGTGGGGAGTGCCTGATGACGCGTGAGGAGCGGCAGGAGAGATGAAATAGCCGTGGACGACCGCGTACGCGTGGGTCTGGTGGGGTTGGGGCGGATGGGGCGTTTTCACGCCGCCAACCTGGCCGGGCGCATCCCTTTAGCGGATCTGGTACGGATCGTTGACGCCGACGAGGGTGTCGCTCGCGATCTCTCCGAGGGGCTGAGGGGGGTCGAGTGGTCTACCAACTACGCCGACCTGTTGGAAGATTCCGAAATAGAAGCCATCGTTATCGCGAGCCCCACGCCGCTGCACGCCGACATGATCGAGGCGGCGGCCGAGGCGGGCAAGCACGTGTTCTGCGAGAAGCCCATCTCGCTTGATATAGAGCGCACCTACGAGGCCATCGAGGCCGCGCGCGCGGCGGGGGTCAAGTTGCAGGTCGGTTTCCACAGGCGATTCGACCCCGACTACCGGAGGGCGTGGCAGAAGATCGCCGCGGACGAGGTTGGGGAAGTGTACCTCTTTCGCACTTCGCTCAGGGATATGCAAGCGCCCGGCTTCGACTATATAAAGGGGTCCGGAGGGTTCTTCGCCGACGTCACCCTGCACGACTTCGACACGGCCCGCTGGCTTATCGGCGAGATCGAGGAGGTAACCGCGCTCGGGGCGGCGCTCTCCGATCCAGGGTTCGAGGAGGTGGGCGACATCGACAACGCCGTCGTCACCGTCCGCTTCGCCGGAGGCGCGTTGGGCGTCATAGACAACAGCCGCGTCGCCGGCTACGGCTACGAGTGCTCGAGCGAGGTCATGGGGTCACGGGCTACGCTAAGGGTCGATAATCACAGGCGGGCTTCGGTGGAGACGCTCACACCCGACAGTTCGCATCAGGACTACGTCTCCGACTTCGTCGAACGCTTCGCTGATGCTTATGCGGCAGGGTTGGAGTCCTTCGCCCGGGCGGTGCGCGAAGATCGGGACCCCGAGGTAAGCGGCGCCGACGCCGCCGCGGCGTTCGTCCTGGCAAAGGCCGCCGAGCGCTCGCACCGCGAGGGGAGAGCCGTACGGCTGACTAACGAAATGAAGGATGGCGAAGTCTTCTATGAAGAGGTCGACTAGGTTTTTACCGCCGAGGGGTGACTAAGTGAACCAGGAAGCGCGCATCGCGGGCGCTCCCATATCATGGGGCGTTAACGAGGTGCCGGGGTGGGGCTACCAGATGGGCGCCAGGCGGGTGCTCGAAGAAGCGGCCTCGCTCGGCCTGCCGGCGATAGAGTCTGGCCCCGAGGGCTTTTTGCCGGAGGATCCCGCCGAGGCTTCGCGCGTGCTGGGGCAGCACGGCTTGCGGCTGGTGGGAGGGTTCGTGCCGGTCGTGTTGCACCGCGCGGACGCACGCGAGGAGGGGCTCGCCTCGGTCGAGCGGCAGGCCGGGTTCTTCGCCGCCGCCGGCGCCGACGTGCTGATCCTGGCTGCCGACACCGAAGGGGACGGCTACGAGGAGACTGTCGAGCTGGACGCCGCCGCCTGGGGTGAGCTATTCGAGGGCCTCTCTCTGGCGGAGGAGATAGGGGCCCGGCATGGCCTCACCGTCGCGGTGCATCCCCATTTCGGAACCGCGATCGAACGACCCCATCACGTGCGGCGTTTTCTCGAAGGTTGCGAGACGGGGCTTTGCCTCGACACCGGACACCTCATGGTTGGGGGAGATGACCCGGTGGAGGTCGCCGAACTCGCCGCCGACAGGGTCCGTATCGTGCATCTGAAGGACGTGGACCGGCTTCTCTCCGATCTGGTCGCGGCGGGGAAGGTCGGCTTCGAAGACGCTGTGCGCCAGGGGGTGTTCAAGGCTTTGGGCGACGGGGACGTGGAGACCGGGCGCGTGATCGGCCTGCTGGAGGAGTCTGGGTATGAAGGTTGGTATGTGCTGGAGCAGGACGTAATGCTCGACGACGAGCCGGAGGAGGGCAAAGGGCCCATCGAGGACGTGCGCAAGAGCCTGGAGTTCGTCAGGAGTGTGCTCGACGGCGAAAGGAAGGACAAGGCCTAGATGGCGGACCTCGAAGTCATCACGATGGGAAGGGTCAGCGTGGACCTGTACCCCGAGCAGATCGGGGTCTCTCTGGCGGAGGTGAAGACCTTCGCCAAGTCACTCGGCGGCAGCGCCACGAATGTGGCGGTAGCGGCGGCCCGGCTGGGCCATCGTTCCGCGGTGATAACGAAGGTGGGGGATGACGGCTTCGGGCCGTATATTCGTGCCGCTCTGGAGCAGTTCGGCGTCGACGCGCGGTACGTGGGCACCGACCCCGACCTGCGTACGCCTTTAGCTTTCTGCGAGATTCATCCCCCCGATGACTTCCCCCTTCTCTTTTACCGGCAACCCAAGGCCCCCGACATAAACATCGAAGCCGAAGACCTGGACCTGGGGGAGATCTCGTCGGCGCCGCTCTTCTGGATAACGGGCACGGGTCTCTCCGAGGAGCCGAGCCGGAGCACGACGCTCGAGGCGCTGGAGGCACGTTCGGGGGGGATCACGGTTGTAGACCTCGACTACCGGCCGATGCTGTGGGAGTCGAGGGAAGAGACGGAGCGCTGGTACCGCGAGGCACTCGAGCACGCCACGGTGGCAGTGGGGAACCAGGAGGAGGTCGAGGTGGCGGTCGGGACCGCTGATCCCCACGAAGCCTCCGCGGCGCTCCTGGATATCGGCCTCGAACTTGCGATAGTGAAGCGGGGGCCGGAGGGCGTCCTCGCGCGAACAGCAGAAGGTGTCGCCGAGGCGCCCCCGATCGAGGTAGACATCGTCAACGGCCTCGGCGCGGGCGACGCTTTTGGGGGCGCTCTTTGCCACGCGCTACTCTCCGGGTGGGACCCCGAGAGGACCATCCGGTTCGCGAACGCGGCCGGGGCCATCGTCGCCTCCCGCCTGGCGTGCGCCGACGACATGCCGACCGAGAAAGAGGTCGAGGAGCTTCTGGAGAGGTCCGCCAATGTCTGAGACGGAGATGAACGTGTTGCGCGAACTGGTGGAGGTGCGTTGATGGGCACGGTGCGGGTGACGACGGCCCAGGCGCTGGTGAGATTCCTGGCCAACCAGTACGTGGAGCGCGACGGGGTGGAGCACCGCTTTTTCCACGGGTGCTTCGGTATCTTCGGCCACGGTAACGTCGCGGGATTGGGGCAGGCGCTGCAGCAGCACGCCGGCGACCTCACCTACTACCAGGCGCGCAACGAGCAGGGGATGGTGCATACGGCCGCGGGCTTCGCCAAGATGAGAGACCGCCTCTCGACCCTGGCATGCACTTCTTCCATAGGTCCGGGCGCCACCAACATGGTCACCGGCGCGGCTTTGGCAACCATAAACCGGCTGCCGGTGCTGCTCTTGCCGGGCGACGTCTTCGCCTCGCGCGGCCCGGACCCCGTTCTGCAGCAGCTAGAGACCTCGCACGACGGCGCCCTTACGGTCAACGACTGCTTCCGGCCCGTCTCCGCGTACTGGGACAGGATCTACCGCCCGGAGCAGCTCATCCCCGCCGCGCTCGCGGCCATGCGCGTCCTGACCAACCAGGCCGAGACCGGCGCCGTGACGCTGGCGCTGCCCCAGGACGTCCAGACCGAGGCCCACGACTTCCCGGAGGAGTTCCTCGGGCGCCGCGTGTGGCGCATAAGACGTCCGCTCCCCGACCCCGAAGCCCTCGACGAGGCCGCCGCCCTCGTCCGGGAGGCCCGGCGCCCACTGATAGTCGCCGGGGGCGGCGTGATCTACTCCGGGGCCACCGAAGCCTTGCGAGGGTTCGTGGAGGTAACCGGCATCCCCGTTGCCGAGACGCAGGCGGGCAAGGGCTCCCTGCCCTACGATCACCCCTCGGCTCTGGGCGCTATAGGGGTCACGGGCACGCGTGGCGCGAACCGTACCGCAAAAGAAGCCGACCTCGTCATCGGCATCGGTACCCGCTACACCGACTTCACGACCGCCTCGAAGACCGCCTTCCAGAACCCGCAAGTGCGTTTCGTAAACGTCAACGTCGCGGACCTCGACGCCGCCAAGCACGCGGGGCTCTCGCTCGTCGGCGACGCGCGGACGACCATAAAAGACCTCTCCGAGGCCCTGTCCGACTATAAGGTAGAGACGGGTTACAGGGAGCAGGTCGCCCGCGCGGTGGAAGACTGGGACCGCGAGGTGGAGCGCTTCTACGCGCCGGGCGACGAGCCCTTGCCGGCCCAGAGCCAGGTCATCGGGGCGGTCAACGCTATGAGCGAGCCCTCTGACGTGGTGGTCTGCGCCGCTGGGGCCATGCCCGGCGACCTGCACAAGCTGTGGCGGACGAGGGACCCGAAGGGGTACCAGGTCGAGTACGGGTACTCTTGCATGGGCTACGAGATCGCCGGGGGCTTGGGCGCGAAGATGGCCGCCCCCGAGCGGGAGGTCTACGTGATGGTCGGGGACGGCTCCTACCTCATGCTGAACGGGGAGATGGTGACCTCGATCCAGGAGCGGCAGAAGCTCACTATAGTGCTCGTCGACAACAGCGGCTTCGCCTCTATCGGCGCACTCTCCGAGGCGGTCGGTTCCGATGGGTTCGGCACGCACTACCGGTACAGGGAGAACGGTTCTCTGGGGCTCCACAGCGAAGAAGCCCCCGGCGAGACGCTGCCCGTGGACCTCGCGACCAACGCCGAGTCTTTGGGAGCGTACGTGATCCGGACGAGCACTATCCCCGAGCTAAAAGACGCGCTCGAAAAGGCGAAGAGCGTAGATAAAACGGTGGTGATCTACATCCAGACCAATCGCGAGACCGTACCGGACTTCGAGTCCCAGTGGGACGTCCCCATCGCCGAGGTCTCGGCCACGGACACCGTGCGGGCCGCCCGCGAGGGCTACGAAGAAGAGAAGGAGGCGGAACGCCGTTACCTCTAACCGCCGTAAGGGAGGCCCGACCATGTCTGACCTGCTCGTAGAGAGCAAGACCACGCCGGAGGAGAACGGGAGCGTGGTGAAGATAACCCCGGAGTCGGCGGGTTGGGACTACGTGGGCTTCGAGGTCTTTAGATTAGAGGCGGGCCAGACTTTAGAGCAGCAGACCGGAGAAGGGGAGGTCTGCCTGGTTATTCTCTCCGGACTGTGCCACGTCTCTACCGAAGGTGACGAGTGGAGGAACATCGGGGAGCGCGAGAGCGTGTTCGACGGCGCCCCCTATGCCCTTTACCTGCCCCCCGGGACGGTCTACCGCGCCGCGGCCGTGACAGAGAGCTTGGAGCTGGCGGTCACCTCATCGCCCGCCGAGCAGGGGAGGGCGCCGCAGCTGATCCTTCCGGAGGACGTCGAGGTGGAGATGCGCGGTTCGGGGAACATGGAGCGGGAGATACGCCCGCTCCTGATGGAGGACCGGCCGGCGGAGCGGTTGCTGGTAGTCGAGGTCATAACCCCTAATGGCCACTGGTCGAGCTACCCCCCGCACAAGCACGACCGGGACGACCGGCCGCACGAGACCTATCTGGAAGAGACTTACTATCACCGGATGCGGCCGGAGGGAGGGTTCGCCTTCCAGCGGGTGTACACCGAAGACCGTTCCCTGGACGAGACGCTGACCTTCCATGACGGGGACGTCGTGCTGGTCCCGCGAGGATATCATGCGGTCTCCGCGCCCCCGGGCTACGACCTCTACTACTTGAACGTCATGGCTGGACCCATACGGGAGTGGAAGATAAAGAACGACCCCGACCACGAGTGGCTGTTGGGGTGAGGGGTCCGGGCGGGAGGCACGTTGACACAGATTTTACCAGGGAGTAGAGTAGGCGCGTAGGGGAATAGCAGGGGAAGGGAGACGACTTGGCTGGTCTGGCTTTGCTCCAGTTGCAGGTTTCGGTGGACGACTCCTGGCTGGACTATTTCATCATAGGGGTGTACTTCCTCTTCGTCCTGGGGATAGGGGCGATCTTGAGGAAGCGGATGCGGACCTCGGAGGACTACTTCCTCTCGGGTAGGTCGCTGCCGAGCTGGGTCACGGGGTTGGCCTTCCTCGGGGCGAATTTGGGGGCTCTGGAGATCCTGGGTATGGGGGCAGGGGCCGCCCAGTACGGGATCATGACGGCGCACTTTTACTGGATCGGGGCGATACCGGCGATGGTGTTCGTCGCCCTGTTCATGATCCCGTTCTACTACGGCAGCCGGGTGGTCTCCGTGCCCGGCTACCTGAAGCGGCGCTACAACGAGGCCACCCGCGGGTTCAACGCCGTCCTGTTCGCCATCTTCATGATTCTGCTCAGCGGCCTCAACATGTACGCCATGGCTATAGTGTTCCAGTTGCTCCTGGGGTGGTCGATCACCGCGAGCATCTTCCTCTCGGCGGGGATCATCATGTGTTACGTGGTTCTGGGCGGGCTCTCGTCTTCGATCTTTAACGAGGTCTTGCAGTTCTTCCTCATAACGCTCGGTCTCTCGCCGCTGGTGATCTTCGCGCTGGTGGCAGCCGGTGGCTGGTCGGGTCTGCAAGAGTCGGTCAACAGGCCGGAGTTCTTCCACATGTGGGCCGACACGGGGAGCACGAGTAACCCGATGGCCGCCAACTGGTTCGCGATAATCTTCGGGTTGGGGTTCGTCATGAGCTTCGGCTACTGGTGTACGGACTTCCTGGTCGTCCAGAGGGCCCTGGCCGCCGAGGACCTGGCCGCCTCGCAGCGCACCCCCCTGATCGCGGCCTTCCCCAAGATCCTCTACGGCATCCTGGCCATCTTCCCGGGTCTGATAGCCCTCAGCGTGTTCCCCGACCTGGGGCAGAGCCCGGGTCTGGAGAACTCCTACAACATGGCGATACCGTACGTGATGGCGTATTACCTGCCGACCGGCATGCTGGGGCTGGGGCTGACCGCCCTGCTGGCGTCCTTTATGAGCGGGATGGCGGGGAACGTGACGGCGTTCAACACGGTCTGGACTTATGATATCTACCGTGCCTACATCCGGCCGGACGAGCCCGACGGGCACTACGTGACCGTGGGGCGGGTTGCTACGGTCGTGGGGGTGCTACTCAGCATAGGAACCGCGTACGCTGTGCTGGCGTTCGAGAGCATACTCGACTATCTCCAGCTGCTGCACGGGATCTTTTTGGCGCCGCTCTTCGCGACGTTCCTCCTCGGGATGTTCTGGAGGCGGACGACGCCGTGGGCCGGGTTCGCTGGGCTCTTGGCGGGGACGGTTTCGGGCCTGGCTCTCTGGGGTTTCGAGCTGATGGGCGCCATCTCTTACGGCAGCCCGATGGCGGGCAACTTCTGGCGGGCCTTGTGGGCCTGGGTGATTTGCTTCGGGATCACGATAATCGTCACGTTCCTCACCTCCCGCTCTCAAAAGACCGACGAGGAGCTCGAGGGCCTGGTCTGGGGGCTTACGGAGAAGAAGGAGGCCGTGGAGCCGGCCTGGTACAAGAAGCCCTGGATCCTGGCCGTCGCCGCGCTCGCGATCACGCTCGTGCTGAACATAATCTTCTTCTAAAGGAGGACGCCCGTGGCCGAGGATAAGTTGGGTAGAGCCGAGGAGAAGGTCGAGGAATCGCTGCAGTCCGGGGGCGGGCACGCGCTTGCGATAGGGTTCTACGTTGCGGCCCTCGTGCTGATCATCGGCACGTCGCTGACCCTGTACGGCCTTTTGGGTCCCGCCAATCAGGAGTACAAGGCCCTGGGGATAAACATCAACCTGTGGTGGGGGCTATTTATGGTCTTCTTCGGCTGCGTGGTCCTGGGCATGAGCTTCGCCTCCCCCCGCCGCCGGGCCAACCAGAACGCCGCGCGAGGAAACAGCCGGAACCACTCCTGAAGAATGCCGGCAATCCCCAGGCTGCCGCACGTCCTCTACGGCACCGGCTGCTACAACCCCGAGCAGTGGCCTGAGGGGGTCTGGTACGAGGACGTCCGCGCCGTGCGCGAGGCCGGGGTCGTGATGGTTCCGGGGGCGGCCCCGGCGTCAGGAGTCTTTTTCTTGAGGCAGTTTCTCTTGGGGTTGCCCGGAGAGGTCGAGGAGGCCGCGCTGGTGGACGGGGTGAACCGGTTCCGGATCTTCTCGCGCATCGTGCTGCTGCTCTCGAAACCTGCCCTGATAACGCTCGCGCTCCTCTCGTTTCTGACCTTGCCCTCGGGGCTCGCCATACTCGAGAACTCCTACGCCACCGACTACCCGGTTATCATGGCCGGGGGCGTGATAGCCACCGTGCTGGTTGTCTTCACCCTCGCCCGGAGGTATGTGGTCGAAGGCATAGCCCGCGGCGGGATCAAGGGATGACGCAAGGCGACCGAACACCCCACGAAGAGGGACCGGAACGCGCGGAAGGCGCGCCGGCTTACAGAAAGGAGCGCGAGACGAAGGAAGACGGCCGCTACATCATCTTCTATACGTTCGAGGACGAGGGGGAGGAATCCCCGGACGAGGAAGCCTCGCGTTGAACGAGCTCCGGTGGGACCCCACCTTACGCGAGTGGGTCGCCTACGCCACACACCGCCAGGATCGTACCTTCCTCCCGCCCGCCGAGTACTGTCCGCTCGACCCGACCGAACCGGGCGGCTTCCCGACCGAGGTGCCCCGCGAGTCCTACGATATAGTGGTCTTCGAGAACAAGTTCCCCTCCTTCGTCCTGGACGCGCGAGAGCCCGACGAGCCCGGCTCTGCTCTAACCCCAACCGCCCCCGGGCGAGGCGTTACCGAGGTCGTCCTCTACTCCGACGACCACGGCGCCACGCTGGCGGGCATGAGCGAGCGTCGCATCCGCAACCTCGTGGAGGTCTGGGCCGACCGCTACCGCGAACTCGGGGCGCGCGAGGAGGTTGCGTACGTCTTCATCTTCGAGAATAAGGGCGAGGCGATAGGCGTGACGCTGCACCACCCGCACGGCCAGATCTACGGCTACCCCTTCATCCCCCCGCGCCCGAAGAAGGAACTCGAAGCCGCCCGCGACCACCGCGAAGCACACGACTCCTGCCTCCACTGCGATCTTCTCGCCGAGGAGCACGCCGACGGACGCAGGATCGTCCACAAGGGCGAGCATTTCACCGCCTTCGTCCCCTTCTACGCCCACTTCCCGTACGAGGTACACGTCTACGCCCGCCGGTGCGTCCCCTCGATAGCCGGTCTCGACGAGGACGAGCGGCGAGATCTCGCCCGCGCCCTCAAGCGGCTCCTGCCGGGCTACGATGCCCTCTTCGGCTTCTCGCTGCCGTACGTGATGGTGATGCACCAGGCCCCGACGGGTGGGCGGGATCACGCCGGGGTGGCTCACTTCCACGTCGAGTTCTACCCCCCGAATCGCACCGCCGAGAAGCTCAAGTACCTGGCCGGGAGCGAGGTGGGGGCCGGGGCCTTTATAGTAGACGCGCTGCCGGAGGCGACCGCCACGGAACTGCGCGAGGCCGTAGAGGAAGCAAAAAGATGAGCCTGGAAGGCCGGCGGCGGAATCTCCGCGAGACGATGGACCGGCTCGGCCTCGGGGCGGTCCTGCTCGGGCTTCCGGCCAATTTCGCCTGGTATACGGGCGGCGCGGACAACCGGGTCGACCCCTCCGTACCCCTCGGTATCGCCGCCATTCTCCTTACCCCCGAGAGAGAGTATGTCGTCGCCGACAACATCGAGGCCCCGCGGATGCGCGAGGAGGAGACCCCCGGCTTCGAGGTCGTCGAGCACCCCTGGTACGAGGCTCCGGCGCCGCTCTACCGGGAGCTCTCCGGCGGCGCTGCACGGGGGGCCGACTTCCCTCTGGAGGGCGCCCGGAACGTCTCGGAGGAGATAGCACCCTTGCGCTACATGCTCGACGCGGAGGCCATCGAACTCTACAGGCAGGCCGGGGCCGAGACCTACGATGCGATGGGGGAGGCGGCCGCGTCCGTCTCGCCCGGCATGACGGAGCACGAGGCAGCCGCGAACCTCATAGCGGCCTGCCGGCGGCGGGGGCTCACGACCTCCGTGACGTTGGTGGCCGCCGACGACCGCATCGCCCGTTACCGGCACCCGATCCCGCGGGGCGCGACCATAAGGCGCCGGGTGATGCTCGTGGTCTGCGCCGAGCGCGGCGGGCTCTACGTCAGCCTCACCCGCATCCTCGACTTCGAGGAGCCGGATGGGGATCTCGCGCGGCGCCAGGAGGCTTGCGAGGAGATCCTGTACCGCATGAGAGAAGAAGCCACCCGGCCCGGTCGCGCCCTCGCCGATGTATTCGAGAACTGCAAGGGCTTCTACGCCGATGCCGGCTTCCCCGACGAGTGGCGGCTCCACCACCAGGGCGGGATGGCCGGCTACGCCGCACGCGAGATCATCGCGTCGCCGGAGACCCGGCAGGAGATACAGACCGGGCAGGCCTTCGCCTGGAACCCCTCGATAACCGGAGCGAAGGCCGAAGAGACCTTTATCCTCACCGAGAACGGACCGGAGGTGATCACCGGCCCGTGAAGCTCCTGGTCACCGGCGGCGCGGGCTACATCGGCAGCATCGTCGCCCTGCAACTGCTGGAGGCGGGCCACGAGGTGACGGCCTTCGACGACCTCTCCAAGGGCCACGAGGCGGCCGTACCGGAGGGTGCCAGGTTCGTCCGCGCGGACCTGCTCGACGCGGGTAGGCTCGCGGAGGTTCTCGCCGGGGGCTACGACGGGGTCTTGCACTTCGCGGCCTTGTCTCTGGTCGGGGAGTCGGTCGAGCAACCGGGACGCTACTACCGCGCGAATCTCGCCGGTACGCTGAACCTGTTGGAGGCCATGCGGACCGCCAATGTGCCCCGGCTCGTTTTCTCCTCGACGGCCGCCGTCTACGGGGAGCCCGAAGCGGAGCTGGTCCCGATCCCGGAGACCGCCCCGACCCGTCCGACCAACCCATACGGCGGCTCCAAGCTCGCGGCGGACCAGTTGATCGGCTTCTTCGCCGGCGCCCACGGCATCTCCGCGACGAGCCTCCGGTACTTCAACGTCGCCGGGGCGAGCGGAGCTTTAGGCGAGGACCACGAGCCGGAGACGCACCTGATCCCGCTCGTCCTCAAGGCCGCCCTCGGGGAGAGGGAGGACGTAAAGGTCTTCGGCACAGACTACCCCACCACCGACGGCACCGCTGTCCGCGACTACATCCACGTCGAGGATCTGGGACGCGCGCACCTCCTGGCGCTGGAAGCCGCCGGCGAAGCGAAGCCCGGAGAGCATCGCATCTACAACCTCGGCAACGGCGCAGGCTTCTCCGTGCGGGAGGTCGTCGAGGCGGCGCGCCGCATCACCGGGCGCTCGGTAGAGGCCGTCGAGTCCCCGCGACGGGCCGGGGACCCGCCGGTACTGGTCGCGTCGAGCGAGAAGATCCGGGAAGAGCTTGGCTGGATACCGGAGAAGCCGTCCCTGGAGGCCATGATCTCCGACGCCTGGAACTGGATGCGGAAGCACCCACTTGGATACGAAGAGGGGTAAGGAGGACCGCTTGCGCAAGATCGAAGAGAAGGCGGCGCGCGCGTTTACGGAGAGGTTCGGTGAAGCGCCGGAGATGGTGGCGAGCGCCCCGGGCCGCGTGAACCTGATCGGCGAGTACACCGACTTTAACGGCGGCTTCGTCCTGCCCTGCGCCATCGACCGCCGCATCGCCGCCGCCGTCGGACTCGCCCCCGACGGGGAAGGTGTTCTCTTCTCGGCGGACTTCGACGAGGAGCGCTCCCCAGGCGCGGACCCGGACGGCACGTGGGCCGACTACCCGCGCGGCGTAGCCTGGGCGATGAGCCGGAAAGGGGCGGAGGTGCCGGCATTCCGCGCGGCCTTTGCGGGCAACGTGCCACTCGGCTCCGGGCTCTCCTCCAGCGCGGCCATCGAAGCCGCGACGGCGCTCGCCCTAGACGCGCTCCTCGGGCTTGGAACCTCGAAGAAGGACCTAGCACTCCTGTGCCAGAAGGCCGAGAACGACTTCGTCGGGGTGCCGAGCGGTATCATGGACCAGTACGCCTCCCTGCTCTCCAGCGCCGGCTCCGCCCTCCTCATAGACTGCCGCTCGCTCGACGACGAGCCCGTCCTGCTCGACCTGGAAGGGGCGAACCTCACCCTCCTCGTCTGCGACACCCGCGTCGAGCGCGGCCTCGCCGACACCGGCTACCGGGACCGTCGCGAGACCTGCGAGGACGCCGCCCGCGCCCTCGGCGTACAGGAGCTGCGGGACGCGAGCGAAAAAGATCTCGACCGCCTCACGGGCGACGAACTCAAACGTGCCCGCCACGTCGTCCGCGAGAACGCCCGGGTCCTTGAAGCGGTCCGGGCTTTGCGAAAGGGGGACTTTGCCGCCTTCGGCCGCCTCATGTACGACTCGCACCTCTCTCTACGCGACGACTTCGAGGTCTCGACGCCCGAACTCGACGCCTTTGTAGAAGCCGCGCGAGAGGCCGGCGCTCCGGGAGCCCGGCTTACGGGCGCGGGATTCGGCGGCTGCGCCGTCGCCCTCGTCGCCGGGGCGGAGGCCGAGGCCCTCGCGGACTTTGTCCGGCGCAAGTTTCAGAAGGAGGACTTTGAAGAGCCGGCATTCTACCGGTTCCGGCCCGCGGCCGGCGCGGAGGTCTCGGGCAGACTCTCGTAGCGTCCAGGAACCGCTATTCTTCCTGCAAATCAGGCATTTGAGGGTGCGTGGTCGTGTTTAGACTCGTCGGCTGTCGGGTATCAAAGTGCTACAGTTGGCAATCACTTGTAACGGAGGTCGAACATGGCGAACGAGCTACAGGGACGCAAGGTAGCCATACTCCTCGCCCCGGAGGGCACCGAGCAGGTCGAGTTTACCGAGCCGAAGAAGGCCGTCGAAGACGCTGGCGCCGAGGTCGATGTCGTCGGCATCCAGACCGGCGATGCCCAGACCATGAACAGCGACACCAACCCGGGCGACACCTTCACGGTGGAGAAGACCTTCTCCGAGGTCTCCTCGGAGGACTACGACGCCCTGATAGTGCCTGGCGGCACCGTGGGGGCGGACACGCTCCGCGGCACCGACGAGGCGGCGAGCTTCGTGCGCGGTTTCTTCGAGGCGGGCAAGCCCGTGGGCGCCATCTGCCACGCGCCGTGGGCGCTGGTCGAGGCCGGCGTGCTCGAGGGCCGGACGCTGACCTCCTTCCCGAGCCTGCAGACCGACATCGAGAACGCAGGCGCTAAATGGGTCGACGAGGAGGTCGTGACAGATGCGGGGCTGGTGACGAGCCGCAACCCCGGCGACCTGGAGGCGTTCAACGCCAAGATCGTCGAGGAGTTCGCCGAGGGCAAGCACGAGGAGCAGAAGAGGAGCACGTAGGGCGCGTTGCTTCACTAACGAACAAGGGCAAGCCCCGCTTCGGCGGGGCTTTACTTTTCTCCCCGAGAGGATCATAGAGAGGAGCGCATTTAGTGAAAGCGGTCGTTTTCCACGGTGTAGGCGACATAAGGCTCGACGATGTACCGGAGCCCAAGATACAAGAACCTGACTGACGCCATAATCCGGCTGACGTCCAGCGCGATCTGCGGTACCGACCTGCACATGGTGCGCGGCACGCTGGCCGGGATGGAGCCGGGCACTATCCTCGGGCACGAGGGGGTAGGCATCGTCGAGGAGGTCGGCCGGAACGCCAGGGGCCTCAACGTCGGCGACAGGGTCGTCGTAGGATCGACCATTGGTTGCGGGTACTGCCACTACTGCCGGGGGGGCTTCTATGCCCAATGTGACAACGCCAACCCCAACGGGCCGCAGGCCGGCACGGCCTTTTTCGGCGGGCCTCAGCCCACGGGGCCGTTCGATGGGTTGCAGGCTGAGTATGCGCGCATCCCCTTCGCCAGTGTGAACTGCGTCAAGCTGCCCGAGCAGGTCAGCGACGAGCAGGCGATCATGATCTCCGACATCTGGCCGACCGGTTGGTTCGGGGCGGATCTCGCCGAGGTCTCCGACGGGGACACGGTCGCGGTCTTCGGGTGCGGACCCGTGGGCCAGTTTGCCATCGCCAGCGCCTTCGTCATGGGCGCCGGGCAGGTCTTCGCGGTCGACAAGGAGGAGTCGCGCCTGGAGATGGCCCGGGCGCAAGGGGCCCAGGTTATAAACTACAACGAGGAGGACCCGGTAAGCACCATCATGGAGCTGACCGGCAACATCGGCGTGGATCGCGTGATAGAGGCCGTCGGCGTCGATGCCGAAAGCCCCCAGTCGGGGCCGGTGGGCGAGGTTGCGGAGGGGCAGTTTCAGGAGGAGCTCGATCAGGTCGCCCCCGAGACCAACCCGCAGGGCGACCTCTGGGTTCCGGGCAACGCGCCCCCGCAGTCCCTGGTGTGGTCGGCGATGTGCGTCAAGAAGGTCGGCGTCATCGGGGTCATCGGCGTCTTCCCGCCTCAGGCGATGGTCGCGCCCATCGGGGCGGTGCAGCAGCGCAACCTCACCGTTAGGGGCGGCAACGCAAACCATCGCAAGTACATCCCCCAGCTCGTCGGGCTCACGGCAACCGGCGCCATCGACCCGACAGAGATACTCACCCAGACCGAGCCCGTCACCGGAGCCATCGAGGCCTACGAGGCCTTCGACCAGCGCCGGCCCGGCTGGATCAAGGTGGAGCTCAACCCGGCCGCCTGACTGCCGAGCGCGCGGCACAAACCTCGAACCGCCCCGGAGCGAAAGATGTTCCGGGGCGGATTCTTGCGGCCAGGCTGGATGCGCGTCGCGCCCGGACGGCCGTCCTCGACGAGAGCTCGCGAGGCGCGGCTCCGTGGTGAGGCGGCGTAAGCTATCATCCGTAGCGATGGTCGAACGGGGCGGAAACGAGGAGGGAGCGGGACCGCTTTGCGCGTGACTGGCGAAGCGGAGAGGCGCGCATCACCCCGATCGGCAAGCCGCTCCCGTCCGCCCCAGAAGGCGTGTGGAGTAGCCGCCCGCTTCCCCGAAGCTCTCGACCGGCCCTTAAAGAGTGACTACGAGTTCGTCATCCTCGGCGCGGGATGCTCGGGATTGAGCCTGTGCTATTACCTCCTGGAGGAGGGGGTGGACGCCCCGATCCTGATCCTCGACCGCAAGCGGACCTTCGAGGATGACCGTACCTGGTGCTTCTGGGACGTGGAGCCAGCCCCGTTCACGCACCTAGCTCTCAAAGAATGGCGCTCCTGGGACTTCGCCTCTGCCGGGGGGAGCGTGACGCAGACCACGGACCGCTACCCCTACAAGTACCTCGCCGCCCGGGACTTCTACGAGTACGTCCTCACCCGCCTCGCCGAAAGTCCGAACGTGACGGTCCGGCTCGGCGAAGACGTGGGAGACTATACCGAGGAAAATGGCGAGGCACGCGTCGAGACCTCGGGTGGGACCCTCCACTCCCGGTACGTCTTCGACGGGCGCGGGCTCCCGCCAGGTTCTCCCGTCTTTGAGGAGGCGCGCCGGGGAGCTCTGTGGGTGCCGCAGAAATTCTTGGGGCTCCGCGTCCGGGCCGGGAGAGCTGTCTTCGATCCGGGGCGCTGCACGCTGATGGACTTCTCCGTGGACCAGTCGCGGGGGCTGCGCTTCGTGTACGTGCTGCCGACGGGAGAGAGGGAAGCTCTCGTCGAGAACGTATACTTGTCGGAGGCGGAAGTCACGCCGACGGAGCACCGGGCCGAGATAAGGGCGTACGTCAAGAGCACCCACGGTCTCGCATCGGACGAGTACGAGGTGCTCGGGGAGGAGCGGGGCTACATCCCGATGACCGACTACGCCTTCCCTCGGAGGCTCGGGGAGCGCATCCACAACATCGGCATGCTCGGCGGCGAGACCCGACCCTCGACGGGCTACACCTTCCTGCGCATCCAGCGCTACTGCCGCACGCTCGCCGCGGCCGTCGCCTCGGGCGTAGAGCCCCCAAAGAGTCACTACCCCTGTCGCCTCGACCTGCTCGACTCTCTTTTCCTCCGCTTCGTGCGGGAGCGGCCCGAGGAGTGTCCGGAGGTCTACCGTCGGATGTTTGCGGGCGTCCCGCCCGACCACCTCGTGCGCTTCCTGACCGAGAAAAGCACACCCCTCGACGAGGCGCGCCTCATCCGGGCGCTCCCCAAGGCGCCCTTCCTGAAGCTCGCCGCCCGCGCGCTCCTCGAAAGACTTCCCGCTATGGGTCCGTAAGGTGGAGCCTGCGCCCGCTTCGCCCGTCTACACCGTCGAGGTTTCGTCCGGCGCACGCCGCACGGTCCGTCACTGGGTCCTGTGGCCCTCGTGGATCCTTACCGCCGCCCTCGTGTTGCTCTTCGCCGCCGGCCTCACGGTGCCGCCGTGGGCCGAGTACCTGCCGTTCGCCTTGAGCCTCGTCGTCTTCGGGTTACCCCACGGGGCGGTCGACCACCTCGCGGTGCCGCGCCTCCTGGGCCGGAAGGCCTGGCCGTGGCCCGTGCTCGCGGTGGGCGGTCTCTACCTCGTCCTCGGCGGTCTCTACCTTGCCCTCTGGTTCGTCGCCCCGGTCGTGGCCTTCGCTCTCTTTGTAGCCCTCACGTGGTTCCACTGGGGAGGGGGGGACCTGCACGCACTCGCGGCGTTCGCGGCCGGCGAGGGCGAGTACCCCTCCGGCCGGATGCGCCGTGTCCTGACCCTGCTCGTGCGGGGCGGGCTGCCGATGCTCGTACCACTCCTCGCCTTCCCGGAGACCTACCGTGCCGTGGCGGAGAGTGTAGTCGGCCTCTTCGCCCCCGGTAGATTCGGGGTCCTCTCGTGGGTCTTCGAGCCTTCCTTTCGCCTTCTCGCCGGCGCGGCCTTTACTCTCTTCGCCGCGGGGGTGCTCATCTCCGGTTATGGGAACGCGAAGAAGAGCGGGGCTCGCGGTACGTGGTGGCGCATGGACGTCGCGGAGACGGTGCTCCTGGCGTTGTACTTCGCGCTCGTGCCCCCCGTGCTCGCCGTGGGTCTCTACTTCTGTCTCTGGCACGCCCCCCGGCATGTCGCCCGGCTCGTCCTGCTCGACGCAAAGAGCGCTGGCGCTCTGGAGATGGGAAGGGCCATGCCCGCCCTCGTCCGGTTCGCGCGGGACGCTGCTCCCCTCACGGCCACGGCGCTCGTACTTCTGTTTGGACTCTACCTCGTGGTACCGGGGACCGGCGCTGCACCGTCCGCGCTCCTCGCGCTCTATCTGGTTCTCGTCTCCGCGCTCACCCTGCCGCACGTCGTGGTAGTCTCGCTCATGGATGTTCGCCAGGGTCTTTGGCGCCGGCCGGTACCGGGAGCGTGACGGGGACCGCTTGTACGCGTGGCACGAGTCTCGTCCTCTTCGTCCTCGCGCCGCTCTGCATCCTCCTCTCCGGCTGCTCTTCGCGGCTCGTCTCCGACGGACTCCCGGGCGGCGAGGCTACGGCGGATACTGAGGCCACCGTCGTCCGCGTAACGGATGGCGATACCGTGGGGATCACCCCAAAGATAGACGGCGAAGATAGGGGGCGGCTTATCGGCGTGGATACCCCGGAGACGAATCCCGAGCAGGGACCGGAGCCCTACGGCGAAGAGGCCGCTCGTTTCACGCGAAAGATTCTCGAAGACCAGGACGTAACCCTGGAGTTCGACGTCGAGAGGGAGGACGACTACGGGCGGCTCCTCGTCTACGTCTACCTCCCCGACGGCACGATGTTCAACGAGACGCTCCTCCGGGAAGGCTACGCTCAGGTCGCCACCTTTCCGCCCAACACGCGATACCTCGACCGCTTCGAAGACGCGCAGAAGGAGGCTAGCGAGGAACGCCGCGGCATCTGGGGTCTATCAGAGAGTGAACTTTGCCGGTTGCGCGACCGGGGGAACGGGATCGGGGGCTGTTAGGGCCGCCGGATACTATCGGACAAAGGAGGTAACGGATGGAAGGGTTCGAACGAACGGAGGATGTCGAGAAGGGGCTGCGCCTGATCCCGGCTCTCGGTGAGGTGATGCCGGACGAGGCCGGGGAGGAGGTGCGATCGGCCTACGAGGGCGTGCAGACACACCTGCGGGTGCCCATAGTCAATTTCCTCTTCCGCTCCCTCGCGAACTATCCGAGCTACCTCTACTTCGCCTGGAACAAGATAGAGCCGTACCTGCTGACCCCCTATTTCGAGGAGGCGGCGGACGGCGTGCGGGCGCGATCCCTCATGGAGCCCGTACCCGACGCCGCGGGCGTGGACCTTTCGTCCCTGGGCGACCTCGAACAGATACGCGGCTTCACCGACACGATCCACTACGTCCTGCCGAAGCTCCTGCTCGTCTCGACCGCCTTCGACGAGGGCCTTGGGGACGCGTCGGGCGCCGAGGCGGGCGCCGAGGCGGGCACCGCGGAAGGCCCGCCGCGGGAGGCCGACACTGAACC
>JAUJNO010000002.1:258996-276086 GCA_030448125.1 Rubrobacteraceae bacterium
CGGGCGCCGAGGCGGGCACCGCGGAAGGCCCGCCGCGGGAGGCCGACACTGAACCCGGCGTGGCGGCGGGCACGACGAGCGTGCCGTTGGTCGGCCCCGACGAGGCCACGGAGGAGGTGGGGGAGGTCTTCGAGGAGATCAGGGACCGCCACGGCCACCCGGATGTGGCGAGCTACTACCGCGGCATCGCGCAATGGCCCGGGTTCCTTGAGGCCGCCTGGAAGCACGTGGGCGCCGTCGTGAACACGGGCGCCTACGAGGAGCGCAAGCGCGACGTGCTGGAGGCGGCCCGCGACGCCGTGCTGGGGCTGCCGCTGCCGAGTAAGCGCGAGGCCCTGGAGAGGGGCCTCGTAGACGAGGAGCAGGTGGGGGAGCTCCGCGCCGTCCTCGCCGTGTTCCGCTTCCGGCTCAACGCCGACATGCTCCTGGACGTCTCGCTCATAAAGGCCCTCCTCGACGGCACTGGGGCTGCCCGTTCCTCGCGCTTCAGCTTCGCCGCCCGGAATGGCTGACCCACGGCTAGTTCAACCGAACAGCTCCGTGACCGGGCACGTAAAGCCTGGAAGGACGTCGAACTGTTCCAGCACGTCGCCGCTGCCATAGGTACGCGCCAGGCCGTCCGGGGTGTGGGCGACGACCTCCCGCGTCCGCGGGTAGACGACCCACACGAGTGGTGTGCCCGCGGCCAGGTAGTCGCGTACCTTCTCGCGCACCTCTTCGGCGCTTTCGCCAGGCGATACCACCTCGACCGCCAGATCGGGGGCGATCTCCCAGAAAGCCTCGGGAATTCCGGTGCTCGGGATGTGACTCGCTCGCACGTAGAAGACATCCGGACCGCGCACCGTGTCCGGGTTACGGAGCAGTCTGAAACCCGACTCGACCCCGACGATCCCTCCGGGTCCGCTCCCGGCCCACGCCTCCAGGCGCACAACCAACCTTACGGCTACAACGCCATGTCGTCCGCCGGGTGGAATAGTATCGACGACCTCCCCTCTAACCAGAGATCGCCGCTTCCCACTCCCCGGCAAGAGCCAGAATTCTTCCGCCGTCAGTAGTTGCGGCTTTACAGCACCCATGGCGCCTTCTCCCATCAGATCCGCGAGTGGGCGAGTTCATGCTAGCACACGGTCTGGTGGGTCACGGAGACCGGCCGGGAGCCGCAGCCAGTCGCTCGACGAACGCGGCGCATATCTCCTTCTGGCCGGCGAGGCTGGGGTGCAGGCCGTCCGGAAAGAGGAACCCGGACTCCGGAGGGTTGCCAAAGACCTCCCAGAGGTCGGCCAACGGGTCTTCTCCGGCCACTTCGCGGACGAGCCTCGCCGCCTCTGCCAGATCCGCGTTGCGCCATATCGGTTGCCCGGCGGGGACGTCGGTCGTGCGCTCCTCGATCGCGGGCGGCGGCGTCATCCACACGAGGTGCGCGTCGCTCAACGCTCCGGCGAGATCGCGCAGCGCAAGCAGGTTCCCCCGGGCCTCCTGCGGGCTCACGAGCGACTTCGTTAGAGGCTCGCGAACGAAGGCGACGTCGTTGGTTCCGATGAGGATTATCATCCAATCCGGGTCCCCTTCCAGGACGTCCAGAAAACGTCCCAGGAGACCGGACGTGGTGTCGCCGGAGATGCCCGCGTTGACGACCTCGATCCCGCTCTCCGGGCGGCGTTCGGCGAGGAGGTGGCGCAGTATCTCCAGCCAGGACTGGTAGTCGTCGGTTACGCTGTCCCCGAGTCCCACTACAGTCGAACCCGGCTCGAACGGCAATCGGTCTACGAGGGCGGTGAACCGCGCGTCCTGGAGAAGTTCGCGGGCGCACTGGCGGGCGCGCTCGGCGAAGGTGGCTTTGATCTCCCGGTACGTCCGGACGTCCGTACCGA
This sequence comes from Rubrobacteraceae bacterium, assembly GCA_030448125.1. Classification (GTDB taxonomy): domain Bacteria; phylum Actinomycetota; class Rubrobacteria; order Rubrobacterales; family Rubrobacteraceae; genus Rubrobacter_F. The sequence goes on from JAUJNO010000002.1 coordinate 260,868, forward strand.
AGAACGGGGCGAGATTCTCGTCCCCGATCTTCGGTCCGCCCGGTAGCGTGGCGAGCGTCTTCTCCGGGTGGTGGTACTGCATGGCGCCCTCTATCTCCGCCCGTGACGGCTGTCTCACGCTCTAGCGGCCTCGCCCTTCGGCCAGCCGTTCGACGAGGGCCGCGACTATTACCTGCTGCCCTTCGAGGCTCGGATGGAGGCCGTCTGGGAGGAGCAGCTCGGGGTCTATGGGCTGCCTCATCACGTCCTGCAGGTCTACCACCGGGTCGTCGATCTCGCGGACGAGTTCCGCGACCTCTTCGAGGTCTTCGTTGCGCCACATGAGCTGCTGGGGCGAGAGGGAGGGATCTTCGGCTATCCTGTCCTCGATCACGGGCGCCGGCGTCATCCAGATTCGGTTCGCCCCGGTCTGCTCTTCGGCGAAGTTCCTTATCATGTCCAGGTTCGCCCCGGTCTCGTCGTGACTCACGAGGATCTTGGTCGGGTCCTCGCCGTGGCGGCGTACGTCGTTCGTGCCCATCATCGAGAGGATCCAGGCCGGACGTTGCTGCACCACGTCCGACAGAAAGCGGCTGATAATGTCGGACGTGGTATCCCCGGAGATGCCGGCGTTGACGAACTTTATGTTGTCCTGCGGGCGGCGCTCCTCGACGAGGTGACGCAGGATCTCGAACCACGACTGGAGGTCGTCGGTGATGCTGTCCCCGAGACCCACGACCGTCGTCCCGGCCTCGAACGGCAACCGGTCCACCCGCTCGCGGAAGTCGAAGTTCTCCAGAAGCTCTCGGGCGGCATCCCGGGCGCGTCCGGCGAAGACCGCCCGGATCTCCGCGTAGACGCCTGTGTCCAGCCCGAAGAAGGGCGCGATCATGGCGTCCGTTATCTCCGGCTGCGTCGGCAGCCTCGCGAGGATCTTCTCCGGGTGCTGGAACTGGATGGCGTACTCAAGGTCCGCCCGTCTCAACTCACCCTGGCTCCTGCCCTCGCTCTGCCCGAGCCCGGGAGAGGCGCACCCCGCCAGCCCCAGGACGGCCGCACCCCCGAAGACGCTCCCGCCGGCTTTAAGGAAATCCCTCCGCGTCAGCTCCATCCCTGCCCGACCCCCTTGCTCGCTCTGGTGTACGGGCAAGATACCCCACAAACCACCCACCAAACGAGGCAAAGGGCGCCGCCGCGCCTACTCGGCCAGCAACTCCTTGAGCCCGGCGTCTATGAACTCTATGTCTTTAGGGTTCAGCCCGCCCCCGGCGAAGTGTCCCCAGACCCCCGGGATGACGCGTAACTCCGCGTTCGGCATGCGCTCGACCTCGTACTCGTTGTCCTCCGGTGGGAAGTAGAGATCCTTCTCGGCGGGCATCACGATCGCCCTCGCCTCTATGGCCCCCAGAGCCCTCTCGTAGTCGCCGTCCATGCCGGGCGTCTTGCCGATGTCGCCGTTCTGCCACGTCCAGAGCATCGTGAGGAGGTTGTTCGCGTCGCGGTCGTCGAGGAAGAAGCCCTCCCAGAAGCCGACGAGAAAGTCCTCCAGAGAAGAGAAACCTAACTCCTCGTAAACCCGGTCCCAGTAGAAAGCCTGCGAGAAGCCCCACCCGGCGTAGACCCGGGCCATTGCCCGCAAGCCCTTCGTCGGCTGCTCGTCGTACCAGCCGTCTTTCCACGCCGCGTCGGCGGTGAGGGCTGCTTTTACGCCCTCCAGGAAGACGATGTTGTGCAGGCTGGTCCTGGCCGAGCCGCAGAACGGCAGGATACGCGGGACCATCTCCGGGTAGCTTACGGCCCACTGGAAGGTCTGGCCGGCGCCCATCGACCAGCCCGTGACGAGCGCGAGCCTCTCGATGCCGAAGTGCTCGGTGACGAGCCTATGCTGCACGGCGACGTTGTCCTGGACGGTGACGTTGGGGAAACGGGCCTTGTCGTAGGGGGGCGGGGTGCTGGAAGGCGAGGACGACAACCCGTTGCCGAGCATGTTCGGCACGATGATGAAGTACTCGTTCGGGTCGAGGGCCATGCCTTCCCCGATCAACCACTCGTTCTCCCAGTGCCGCCCCGAGTACCACGTCGGATACACGATGGCGTTGCTCTTCTCCTCGTTTAACGTCCCGTATGTCTTGTAGGCGAGCTTGGCGCCCCGGAGCGTTGCCCCTTGTTGCAGAACGACGTCGCCCAGATCGAAGACCTCGTAGTCATTCACCTCTTACTCCTCTCCGCGTGGGCAAACGGCATTGTACAGGGCCCCGAGCTCCCGAACCTGCAGGAAGGAGCGTTCTCCGGGCACCGGTGACGGTCTACCCGCCGCCGTACCCGGCGTTGACGCCCGAGTGCCATGCTATGAGGTTCTCGCGTCGCTCGTTTATCTCCTCTATGCCGCGTTCGCCCGCGAGGTTACGCTGCTCCAGGGGGTCTTTGGAGAGGTCGAAGATCTCGTCGGGCTGGTCGCCGTAGTGGTGTATGTACTTCTCGGTGCCCCTTATGCTCGCCAGGCACTTACGGTCGGTGATGCAGCTGAATCTGAGGGTGCGGTCCCCGGGCAGAGGATGGAGGAGCGAGTAGCCCGGGTAGCTCCCGTCTTCCACGTTGTAGCCGAGCATCTCCAGCACGGTGGGGACTATGTCGGTCTGGTTCGAGAGCCCTCCGACCCGTTCGCCGCCCTCGAACCGGCCTGGCGCGTGGATCAGGAGGGGTACCCTCAGGCCCTCCTCGTAGATGGTGTCACCGTGCAGGTAGCGGCCGTGCTCGCCGAAGCCCTCCCCGTGGTCGCCGTAGACCACGAAGATTGTCTCCTCGTACAAGCCCATCTCCTTGTACTGGTTTATGAGGTTCTCGAGGAAGTGGTCCAGCATGCGCATGCAGTTGTGGTAGCTGTCGATCAGGGCGTCGTCGGCGAAGTATTCGTACCCGTAGCGGTTCGGGATGCATTGGTAGTCGTCGTGCCCGGTGCCGGTAAGGTATTGGGCCATAAAGGGCTTGTCCTTGTTCTCTTCCAGCCACGCCCTGCTCGGTTCGAGCATAATGTCGTCCTCGTAGCTGACGTAGTTCGTCATCGTGAAACCCGTCTTATCCATTACCTCCGACGGGTAGTACTCCTCGTAGCCCAGGTTCTCCGCGACGGCGCTGTACTGATCCAGGGTCTCGCTGGAAGACTGAAAAAAGACGGTGTTGTAGCCCTGCTCTTCGAGAAGGTCGGTCATGCACCGGGAGGATGCCCCCGGCTCGAACTCCGGGCCGTAAAAGAGTGGCGGCTCGATCCCGCAGTTGACCGTGACGGTCGCCTTTGAAGAGCGCGGTACGACCACGTAGGCGTTCTCGACGAAGAGGCTGTCTCCGGCCAACTCGTCGAGGAAAGGCGTCGTTTTCAGATCCTTGTTGTAGGGCGTCGTGGACCGCGCGCGGGCCGACTCCAAATGGACCAGGACTACGTTACGATGCTTTTTCGTGGCCTGGGGCGCCTCCGCGGGGTCGGCGTTCGTGGTCTCCTCGGTCTGGGATGTCTCCACGAGGTTGGCGTCCGCGGCCGCGCTCACCGATTCGGCGGCATCGGTGTCCGGGCTAACCTTCTCGGCGGTCGCCTCTTCTACTCCCGTCCACACCACGTTGACGAACGGGGCTCTGGCGAACGACGTGTTTGCGCCCGCCGGGTCGGAGCCGACCAGCGACGAGAGAGAGCCGAAAAGGAGTGCCAGCAGAAGAAGTCCGAGAGGGCCCAGGAAGACGGGGATCCGGAACGTCGGGGCCAGGTACCTTCTACCCGGCCGTCCCAGCCGCCGCTCCACGGCGCGCGTCACGAAAAAAGGACCAAGAATCGCGTAGAAGAGGGCGGCGGCGAGAAGCGCCCACGCTGAGGGTGGGACCCCTTGGGTGAGGATTGGCGCGATCTCCTCGATCTTGGGAATCCACTCGGCTATGGTGCCGTAGTCCAGCGTGGTGCCGTTCTGCCGGAAGTACTGGTGGGCGCATGTCGTCACGACTACCAAGAACACCGTCGCGGCGTGGAAGAGCCCGACCACGACCCAGCGTAGGAATCCCCTTCTCGCCACGGCGAAGAGCCCGATCCAGAGCAGCGCGTACCCCAGATCGAAGAACGCGTCCGATCGCATGAGACCGAGGGTCCGGGAAAGCCCGCGTTCGCCAGGCAACGAAGAAACCGCGTAGGCTTTAGAGCCAGGTCGTAAGCGACGAGAGGAACCAGCAAGCTGAGCAGGTAAACCCACTCCCGGCGGTTCAAAAGCGTCCCAAAGAAGCCCAAAACATTCAACTCGTCACTCCCTACGCGATGCAATGGCAGATTTCGTCTTTCAAGGAGCATTTAACACGATTAACAAAGATTTAACACGGTCAGCCGGACATTCGGGAGGGATGCTCCGTGCCGGCCCCCGCGGAGAGGAGTGCGATAGCTACCGGAACCAGCGTGGATGATCCCCGCGCACGTTCGAGCCTTGAAACGCGAGCCCTTCGTCGGCTGCTCGTCGTGCTCTCCGAAGGGAAGTGGCGCGAGATCGGTTTTTGTAAGAGCATGGGAGGCGCAAAGGAAGCGCGGCCTCATAGCCGCAAGGAGGGAAGCTATGCCGAAAGAGCACGTGATCAACGTCGATCCGTCCAAGCCGCTCGCCGAGGAGCCCGGGACGGGCCACAATCGCTGGCACGAGGCCGTAGAGCCGGTGGTCGAGGTCGACCCCGGCGACACGGTCATCTACGAGACGCGCGACGCCTTCGACGGGCAGCTTAATGGCGGGTCCACGGAGGCGGACGTCGAGCAGTTGGACCTGAACCCCGTGCATCCTTTGACGGGGCCGGTCTACGTGAAGGGCGCGGAGCCGGGGACCTGCTCGAGGTGGAGCTGGTGGACATCGAGGCCGACCCGTGGGAGCAGTGGGGTTACACGATCCAGGTTCCGGGCTTCGGCTTCTTGCGCGACGAGTTCCCGGACCCGTTCATCGTCCACTGGCGACTGCACGGCAACGAGTACGCGGAGTCGGACCAGCTACCCGGCGTGCGCATCCGCTGCAACCCGCACCCGGGCGTCCTCGGTCTAGCCCCCAGCGCAGATCTACGCCAGCGCGCCACGGAGCGGGAGGCGGAGCTGGCCGAGCGAGAAGGATTCGCCCTGCCGCCGGAGCCTGCCGGCGCCGTACCGGAGGACTCGTCTCTCGCGCAAGAAGGGCTACGCACCATCCCGCCGCGCGAGACGGCCGGGAACATAGACATCAAGCAGATATCGCCGGGTGCCACCGTCCTGCTGCCGGTGTACGCCGAGGGTGGTCTCGTCTCTACCGGCGACGTCCACTACGCTCAGGGGGACTGCGAGGCCTGCGGGACGGCGGTCGAGATGCGCTCGCGGGTCCACTTACGCTTCCAGGTTCGCAAGGGCGAGGCCGAGCAGCGGGGGATTCGGGACTTACAGTTCTTCCGGGACGACTACTTCACCACGCCGGAACTGGCCGCCCCGCGCCGGTTCTTCGCCACGACGGGCATCAGCGTCGGCAAGGAAGGCAGGAACGAGAGCGAGAACATAACCCTCGCCGCCAAAAACGCGCTGCTCAACATGATCGATCACCTGGGAACGCGCGGCTTCGACCGCCAGCAGGCCTACGCGCTCTGCAGCGTCGCGGTGGACTTGCGCATCAGCCAGACGGTGGACGTGCCGAACCCGCTCGTGAGCGCCCTGCTCCCGCTCGATATCTTTATGTAGTTTCAGCGCGGACCTTGCGCTCGGCGATGAGGATCGCGGGTATCGCGAGGAGGAGCATGGCGATACCCGCGGGCGCGAGGAGAGCGTAGCTACCTGAAGTGTCGCGCAAGACGCCTGCGGCGACGGGGCCTCCGGCGGTAGCGAGGCCGAGCAGGGCGAACTGGAGGCCCATGAGGCGACCGTAGAGCGGTCCGCCGAAGTGGTGTCCCATGATAACGGCGCGCATCGGCAGCACCGCGCCGAAGGAGAGCCCGAAGAGCCCGACGTACAGGTAGAGTTGCCACCGCTCCTCCGCGCCGGGCAGGAACAGTATCGAAAGGGCGAGCATCAGGAAGATGGCCGCGATGAGAAACGAGGGGCGCACCCGGTCCCCGAGTATCGGGAAGAAGAGCCGTCCCGGCAGCCCCACGAGCCCGACGAGCCCCGCCGCGAGCGCCGCCGTACCTGCCGGGAGGCCGAGTTCCTGCAGATAGGCCACCTGATGGAAGAGCACCGCGAAGACCGCCACGAACCCAAGAAAGTACGAGGCGCTCACGAGCCAGAAGGCGCGGTTCGTATGCCGGAGGCCCGTCGCGAGCGCACCGTAGGCTCCCTTCAGATCCAGCGTCTCCCGCCGCGCCTCCTCCCGTGGGCGGTCCTTCAAGAAGACGAGCGCGAGGGCTCCGACGACCGCGAGCAGCACCGTCGCGAGGACGAGTGTGGCGTCGCGCCAGCCTGAATTCTCTACCAGCGATTGGGTGAGGGGGATGAAGATCGTGGCCGACAGTCCTCCCACGAGGGTGAGCACCCCTATCGCCGTCCCGGTGCTCCTCCCCGCGAACCACTGGTCTATGGTCACGTAGGCGGGCTCGTAGAAGGTGCAGGCCATCGCCGGGCCGACGAGCAGGGCCCAAGCAGCGAGGACCTGCCACCCTTCCGTTGCCCTCGAGAATGCGGCAAGCCCGACCGAGCCGAGCACTGCCCCGGCGAAAAGACGCGCCGCGAGCCCATTATGTCGCACAGGGTCCCGACGATGGGGGCGAGTGCGCCGGAGACGACCACCCCAAGTCCAAGGGCGCCGCTGAGGAGCGTCCGGCCGAACTCCCCGCGGCGGCGTCCTCCCCGAGCAGGATGCTGAAGGAGTAGAAGATCGTGCCGTAGCCGGCGTTGGTGATCGCCGCGAGAACGAACACAACGACCCACCGGTACCGCCCCTCCTCCCGAGGTCCTTTAGTGGCCGTGGCCGTGGTGCCCACCGTGGCCCGGATGGTACCTTGTGCCGGGCAACGTACCGCCCTCGGGCCGCCGCACTACCTCGGGCTCGTGGGTGCTCTTCTCGACACGGTTCATCGCGCTCGACAGGGCGGCGGACATGCTCTTTGTGGTGGGTACCGAGTAGACCCGCCTCGCCTCCCCGCCGCAAGAGGGACACCTCATGGGGTCGCCCGCCTCCACGAACGAACGCCGCTGCTCAAAAGGTCCACACTCCCTGCAGAGAAACTCGTAGATCGGCACTCCGTCTCCTATCCCTCGTCGCGCGGTTTCTGCTCCTGCCGGCTTCGATTCTAGCCGTGGTCGCCGTCTGGCGCGAGGTTCGGGGTTCTGTGATGCTAGGATCGCGGGTGCTCGAAGGGAGGCGGCGAGGTATAGAAGGCGGGGAGGGGCGCATCGTGCGCTCCCGTGCAGGGGAGCCATACCCATGGCGATTGACAGTCTTCTACCGCCGATCTATAGTGCTTAATTTATCAAGCCGGGATAGCGGAGAGAGGGTGAGGATTTATGAATGGGGTACACGACCTGGGTGGGATGCACGGGCTCGGGCGTGTGAGTGTGGAGGGCGATGAGCCCGTGTTCCACAATCCCTGGGAGAAGGTTGTCTTTGGCACCATGCTCGCCACCATGGGTCAGGGTATGTACAACCTCGACGAGTTCCGACACGGCATCGAAGTCATGGGCCCCGCTCACTACCTCACGTCCTCCTACTATGAGCATTGGCTCGAAACATTGGAGAAGAACCTGATAGAGAAGGGGGTAATAGACCGGGACGAGCTCGACGCCAGGACGCAAGAGTTCTTGAAGGATCCAGACTCTCCCGTCCCCCAAAGAGAGGATCCCGAGCTAGCGGATAGTCTTTCGCAGTTGGTCCGCGCTGGCGCGTCGACCAGGCGTGAGGTTTCGGCGAAGCCCCAATTCGAGGCTGGAGACCGGGTACGGACCCGGAACGTGCATCCTCGTGGGCACACGCGCCTTCCCCAGTATGTCCGGGACAAGCAAGGCGTTGTCGAGCGAGTGTATGACGCCTTTGTTTTGCCGGATGCGAACGCGCACGGCGAGGGAGAGAACCCCCAGTACGTCTACGGTATCCGCTTCGACGCAGAAGAGGTGTGGGGCGACTCCGCGGAACCTCGCGAGGTTGTCTACGTGGATCTCTGGGAGAGTTATCTCGAGCCTCTGTAACGGTGCATCCAACAGGAAAGGAGACGAGTATATGAGCGATTCTTACCCCGCATCGGAGGCCGAGATCGCGGCCCGCGCGAAGGCTCTGGAGTCTCTTTTGGTCGAGAAAGGCCTCGTGGGCACCGATGCTATCGACAGGGTAGCCGGCGCCTACGAGAGCGATATCGGACCGATGCTCGGGGCCAGGGTCGTGGCGCGTGCCTGGAGTGATCCGGGGTTCAAGGAGCAGCTGCTGGAGGATGCCAGCGCGGCGTGCGCGCAGCTGGACATCGGTGGGATGCAGGGCGAGCACATGGTGGCCGTCGAGAACTCCGAACAAGTCCACAACGTCGTCGTGTGCACGTTGTGTTCGTGCTATCCCTGGCCCGTGCTCGGGCTGCCGCCCAACTGGTACAAGTATCCTCAGTACCGCTCTCGAGCGGTGATGGAGCCTCGCAAGGTGTTGAAGGAGGAGTTCGGCCTCGACGTCGACGAGTCCGTGGACATCCGCGTGTGGGATAGCAGCGCCGAGATCCGGTACCTCGTGCTGCCGGAGCGCCCCGAGGGTACGGAAGGGATGTCCGAAGAGGAGCTTGCCTCCCTCGTGACCCGAGATTCCATGATCGGCGTGGGCAAGCCCCGAACCCCGGAAGAGTAAAAGAAAGGTAGGGAGACATGGACCCGGATCGGGGACGGGAAGCGCACGGGGCCGAACGGAGCAGCATCCCCCGGAGAGGAGCTCCTCTAGAGTTGAGGCGCAGCCGGGCGAAGGCGGAGCGGCTGGTCGCCGACATGGGTGGCACGGCTGCCCTTCCCAGGAGAAACGGAGAGCTGGTTTTCGAAGCGCCGTGGGAGAGCCAGGCGTTCGGTATGGCGATCGCGCTGTACGAGCAGGGGCATTACGACTGGGAAGAGTTTCGAGGGCGGCTCATCTCGGAGATCGGTGACTGGGAGAGATCCGAGGAGGACGAGCGCGAGGTGTGGGACTACTACCGGCACTGGTTGGCCTCGTTCGAGGCCCTCGTCAAGGACAGGGGTCTCCTCTCGGAACAAGAGATAGAGGAGAGGACGTCCGAGTTCGTGTCGGGAGCCAGGAACGACGACCATCATCACTAAGAGCGTTCGATCCCGTAGGAGGAGTTTGCTGTGTTAGTGAGCGTACCGGGAGGTTGAGTCGTGGTAAGGCCGCCGAATATAGAGCAGCTCAAAAAGATTGCGGATGGGTTCGAGCTTAGTTTGGACGAGGAAGAAGCGCGCTCGTACGTCGGGCTCATAGAGGGCACGCTCGCCTCTCACCGCAGGCTGGACCAGCTCACCGAGCCCGAGCTTCCGGTGAAGTACCCGCGTGCGGGAGGCTACAGGCCCGAACCGGAAGAGAACCCCCTCAATGCCTGGTACTGGAGGTGTTCGATCAAGGGCGCCGGGGACGGTCCTCTCTCCGGCAAGCGGATAGCGATCAAGGACAACGTCTGCGTGGCGGGAGTCCCGATGATGAACGGCACCTCCACGCTGGAAGGCTACGTGCCCGAGTTCGACGCCACCATCGTCACTAGAATCCTGGACGCGGGGGGCGAAATAGTTGGCAAGGCCGTCTGCGAGCACCTCTGCTTCTCGGGCGGGAGCCACACCAGCGACACCGGCCCGGTCCTCAACCCCCACGACCACGCCCACTCGGCGGGCGGTTCTTCGAGTGGGAGCGCCGCGCTCGTGGCGGCCGGCGAGGTGGACATAGCGAGCGGCGGGGACCAGGGCGGCTCCATCCGCATACCCTCCGGCTGGTGCGGGACCTACGGCCTCAAGCCCACCCACGGGCTCGTACCCTACACCGGCGCGTTCCCGATAGAGCTCACCCTGGATCACCTCGGACCCATAGCCTCGAACGTCTCGGACGTGGCCCTGTTCCTCGCCGCGGTAGCCGGAGAGGACGGCCTCGACCCGCGTCAAAAAGACGTCAGCGTAGGGGACTACGAAGGCTCCCTGAACGGCGACGCGCAGGGGCTGAAGATAGGCATCGTAACCGAGGGCTTCGGCTGGCCAAGTCTCTCGGAGGAGGACGTGGACGAGACCGTGCGGGGAGCGGCGAATAGCTTCGAGGAGCTCGGGGCCGACGTGACGGAGGTCTCCATCCCGCTACACCTCGACGGCATCCACATCTGGAACGCCATCGCCATCGAGGGCGCGACGGATCTCATGGTGCGTGGCAACGGCATGGGCACCAACTGGAAGGGCCACTACAGCACATTCTTGCTCGATGCCTACGGGCGCGGCCGCCTGACGCGCGCCGACGACCTCTCGGAGACCGTCAAGCTGACCATGCTCATGGGCGAGTACATGCGCGGCAGCTACCACGGCCGCTACTACGCCAAGGCGCAGAACCTGGCGCGCAAGCTCCGTGCGGCCTATGACGAGGCGCTGGAGTCCGTGGATCTCCTGCTCATGCCGACCCTCCCGCTGAAGGCCACGAAGATACCCGCTCCCGACGCCCCGATCGAGGAGGTCGTCGCCCGCGCCCTGGAGATGCTCCCCAACACCGCCCCCTTCGACGTGAGCGGCCACCCGGCGATGTCCGTCCCCTGCGGCCTCTCCGACGGCCTGCCCGTCGGCATGATGTTCATAGGCAAAAAGTGGGACGAGGAAACCGTGTTACGCGCCGCCTACGCCTTCGAGCAGACGGGGACGTACAACGTCAAGCCCGCCGCAACGGCGAGCAGTTGAGGTAGAAGAACCGCGGGTCACGCCCCGAAGCGGTGGACTCCTCTTGAAGCGGCTTGCGGAAGGAAACCTCCCGCAAGCCGCACCGTCAGCCTTCGTCTTCGGCTCCGGTTACACCCATAGATTTCCCCCGCTTCGCACGGGATTTCCCCCGCAGCAGCGACTCTTACCGCTCCCCCTTCAAACGCTCGTGGCGCCCCGGCTCCCGGGCGTACTCCTCGACTACCCTGCCGCCGACGAAGTGCTCGTCTACGATGCGGTCTATGGCCTCGGCGGTCAACCCGCAATACCAGATGCCCTCCGGGTAGACGACTATCGTCGGGCCCAGGTTGCAGGGGCTGAGGCAGCCGGTCTGGGCCGCATGCACGCTGCTCCGGCCCCGGAGTAGTCCCCGCTCCTGGAGGCGCTTCCAGAAGTGTACGTATAGCCCGCCCGCGCCCCGCGAGGTGCAGCGTGGCCCCAGGCAGGCCAGCACGTGCCGCTCGTGGGGCGGTATCACGGACCAGGCGAGGGGATCCTCCAGGCTCTGGAAGTCGTCCGCGCGCACGGACGCTTCGCCTTCCGCGTCGGCTACCGCCCGGACCACGGCCTCCCCCAGGGCCGGGTGCTCCCCGATCGCCCCAGCGAAGACCACCTCCGGCCCCGGTTCGCCTCGCGCCCTCGACCAACGGTATGCCGCCTTCGAGAGCCAGTAGATCAGGGAGCGGTCCCTCCCGAAGAACACTGGCACCACCAGGACCTTGCGTGCTCCCGCCTGAGCGCAGGCTTCGAGCCCCTCCGGCAGCGAGGCCAACCCTCGCTCCGCGATGGCCGTGCGAACCGCCAGGTAGCGACCGGTCGCCCGCACCGCCTCCGCCAGGAACACCATCCCTTCGCCCGCCGCTCCCTGGTGGCCACTCCTCCCGAGCAGAAGCACCGCATCCACTCCTCCGGAGAGCGTCGGATCCCTGCGCTCCAACGGCCCGGCACCGGGCTCCTTTGCCCGCTCCGTCAATCCGCCCTCCTTCCGGTACTCATTTCCCGCCGGGGCACGGTCTGCCTTAAAGCTGCTTAACTTCGTTTCTAATGCGGCAGCCCGAGAGACCGCTTCGCAGTTCTTCCGCGTCCAGATTTCGGCCGATGAACACCATCTCGCTGATGCGGGGTTCGTCGTCTTCCCACGTCCTGTCCACGGCCTGGCTGGAGATCATATGAACGCCTTGCGCCACGACCCGCTGGTCCATCCCCTTGATGTTCAGCACGCCTTTGAACCTGAATATGTCCTGCCCTTTGGTGTTGAGGAGGTTCTGTAACCAGTATTGGAACCTCATCCGCTCCAGAGGGACTTCCTCCCGCAAGCCCACGGACGTGACCGACTGGTCGTGCTCGTGGTCCTCCTCTTCCAGGAATCCCGGGTCTATCTCCAGCTTCTGAGACAGGTCGAAAGCTCGAATATCGAGGATTTCGTCTATGGGTATCCGAGCACCTTCCGTCCTGACCACACGGGCAGTGGCGCTGATGCTCTTTATGCGGTCCTCCAACCGGGAAAGGTGGTCGGACGATACAAGGTCCGTCTTGTTCAGAAGAATCAGGTCCGCGAAGGCGATCTGTTCGACCGCTTCGTGCCCGTCGTCCAGGTGTTGTTCGATGTGCTTGCTGTCCACCACCGTGACGACGGCGTCCGGATAGTAACGTCTCTGTATCTTACGATCCGCAAAGAACGTCTGGATCACCGGTGCTGGATCCGCCAACCCGGTCGTCTCGATCACGACTCTGTCGAACTCTACGGAGCCGTTGGATTCCTTCTCCTTTCTACGCTCGTAGAGATCGGTCAGAGTCCGGATCAAATCTCCCCGGACCGTGCAGCAGATACAACCGTTGTTCATCTCGAAAATCTCCTCGTCGGTATTCCCGACGATGAGCTGGTTGTCTATTCCTATCTCTCCAAACTCGTTTACGATTACCGCGATCTTCTCCCCGTGTGCTTCCGTCAGAATCCGGTTTAACAAGGTGGTCTTACCCGATCCAAGGAACCCCGTTATGATAGTTACGGGCATCGCAGTTATAGCCATGCGCCCTCCTTTCTTTGCGCTGTACTAATTTTAAGACGTATCAAGAGCGAACATAGAAGAGCTAGTGTGCGTCCTCATCGGTGTGCTCGCGCCGGGTTAGCACGCTCTCGGACAACTCTTGCATCAGGTTCATGGTGTTCTCTTGACGCAGCCTCGCCGTGTCTTCATCACAGCCTAAAGCGCCGGCAACCTCCGGATCCGGATAACCTTCGATGCAGGTCAGTACGAATACCTCCTGGTGCTCTTTTGCAACACCACGAAGGTGGATAAGGAGCTCTTGCCAGCCCGAATCGCCGTCTCCTACCGTTGTTCCCCGCCGGGCTTCGGCGATTCGCGGCTCGGCCAGACGACCGACCTGGCCGGAGTACGGTAGACCGAAGTACCGGAATACCCTTGGACGCGCCAGCATCTCCGCCACGACCTCGACGCTCACGCGCTCGGCAGCTTTGCGGTCTCGCAGGCGGTGGAAGCAGCAGTAAGCCACGGAATTGTAAGTCGCCGAGAGCCGCTCGAGCCACTCCTCATAACCCGGCAGGAGATCTTGCTCGGACCGTGTAGCTACTTCCTCATGCATGAGATTGTGGGCTCTCCTTTATTCGTAGAGCTGGCGAGAACTCAGAGTTCTCGCCAGCTCCAGNACCAGAAATACCGACAAAGCCTCGTCGTAGACGTAGCGGTCGATCTCGGTCGCCAGTTGGGCGCAGGCGCTCGGGTCGATCTCGGTGGCGAAGGAAGCCATCAGGTCCTCGAACTCGAGGATCGGCGGTCCCGCGGAACGAACCTGCGTCTGCTGCAATGCTCGCGGTGCAACACCGCTGGCGGCGCGTCCGAGGTCAGGTCGAACCAGGCGTGGATCAGCACGTCGAACGGCAGCGGCAGGACCTTCTCCACGAGCGTGTGCTGGGCGGCGAGCAGATTCTCGTTCGGGATCACCGTCACCTCGACGCCGATTCTTAAAGCCTGCTCGAGGTCTTCCGCGACGAGCCGGGCGGCCCCTTCGAGCGCTTCCTCGGCGGCGAGTCTGAGCGCCCGTCCCTCAGGCCAACCGGCCTCGTTGAGCAGCCGTCTGGCCTCTTCGGGATCGTGCGGGTAGGGCTCTTGGCCCTCCGGGTACCCCGTCGCGTAGTGTGGGGTGAGCCCGGCCAGCGGATGGGCGTAGCCGGCGAATCCCTCCCTTATCAGACGGTCGCGGTTGACGGCCAGGTTCAGCGCCCTTCTCGCCCGGACGTCGCCGAGCGGCACGCCGTCTGCGTCGCGGTTGATGATGCCCACGAGGATGCGCATCGCGTCTACGGCCTCGAGCCGAGCGTACTCGGAGTCGGTGATCTTCTGCACGTCTATCGGGTCGACCTCGGTGACGATGTCTATTTCGCCCTCAGTCGTGCAGACGAGATCCAAGGCCTCGGCCTGCGAGACGTTGTTGCGGAAGACGACCCTCTCGAGGCGCGGCCCGCGCTCGGCATTCCAGTGGTCGGTGTTAGCCTCAAGGACTAAGCGGTCGGTGCGAGGTTGACGGCGGTCGAGCCACACCCAGGGGAACGGGCCGGCGTCGATAAGGGCAACTTCATTCTCCAGCGAGGAGTAGCCCTCGGTAAGGGTGAACGGTCCGGTGCCCCACGGGCCCGGCGCATCGATCACTCACCAGTGGCCTTCGCCGGTGCCGAGCGTCGCGTAGCCGAAGCCGATCTCCTCCCAGAAGCGCGTGCTAGGGATGTGCATGCCCCGGAACTTGCCCAACACCAGCCCGTCCGGCTCGGGGAAGTTTATGCGCACCTTGTAGTCGTCCACGATCTCGGCCGTCGCGTCCGGGTGGAAGTTCAGGTAGGTGCCCGGCGGGTGAGGCGCCATCCAGCGCTGCACCTCGTCAAAGGCACGCTTGACGCTGTGAGCCGTACACTCCTCGCCGTCCTGGAAGCGTACGCCTCTGCGGACGTCTATCTCGAAGGTGCGCTCGTCAACCCAGCGGGAGTCCTCCATCACGCTACCCACGATGTGCCCCTCAGAGTCCGTGCGGACCGGCTCCTCCATCGTGTTCCAGGTGATGAACAGCCAGTTGAGCGGGTTTGGGTCCACCACGTGGACCGTGCCGACCGGTGTGCGCCCTGCTTGCTCGGCCGTCGTCTGCTGGGCAGTCTCGCTCGCCATGCTTCTCCTCCTTCTTACTTTTCCCTTTCCGTCACCAATGCTACCCAGAACCATACGCTTACGCAAACGACACGCACGCCAGGAACAGATCGAACCGGCTTCAGGCCTCTTGCGCGCCGCTACAAGACCCGCGAGAAGAAGCCGAGGAAGGCCACGAGCGCGAAGACCTTCGGCATGATCGGCTCGGTTCCGGCGACGTACCATTGTATG
>JAUJNO010000002.1:276186-380835 GCA_030448125.1 Rubrobacteraceae bacterium
ATACGCAATAGGGGAAAAGGAGTCAAGGAGGTTCTGATGAAGGGAAGTACTCTAGATCGGCACATCTCTTTGGGAGAAGTGCCTCTGTGGAGCTGGATGGTTACAGCGCTCTTGCTGGCGATGCTGTTCGTCCTTCTCCTGGCCAGCGGGGAGCTGCTCGTTCCCTTCCTCGGACAGGCGGCGGGAGTGACCAACTACCTGCACGAGTTCGCCCACGACGGGCGCCACCTGCTCGCCGTCCCCTGCCACTAGGGTAGGGACCGGGTAATGATCGCGCCTTACCTGCGCCGTGGGTTGGCGGCCGGGCTGCTGGCGGGGCTCTTGGCGGGGTTATTCGCCTTCTTCTTCGGAGAGCCTTCGTTGGAAGGTGCGATCCAGCTCGAGGAGGCCACTGGCGGAGAGGAAGGGGAGGAGCTCTTTAGCCGCTCGACCCAGGAGGTCGGGCTCTTCTTCGCCACCGGGCTCTTCGGCGTAACCGTCGGGGGGATATTTGGCCTGATCTACGCGTTCTTCCGCAGCCGCCTGGCGTCCAAGAGCGAGTGGAACCGTAGCCTGTCTCTGGCCGGGGCCATCTTCGCCGGGGCTTTCCTGATCCCCTACCTGAAGTACCCGGCCAACCCTCCGACCGTCGGAGACCCGGAGACGATCGGGGCCCGTACCGCCGCCTACCTGGCAATGGTCGCGCTCTCGTTGCTCGTGGTACTGGCTGCGTGGTATGTGGCCAAAGTACTCCGGGAGCAAGGGACCGGCGCCCCCGCGCGCCAGTTAGCGGTTGGTCTGGGGGTCGTTGTAGCTGTGGGGGCACTTTTCCTGGTCCTCCCCGCCGCCCCGGACCCCGGGGAGTTCCCCGCCGGGCTTTTGTGGGACTTCCGGCTCTCCTCTTTGGGTACCCAGCTTGTCTTGTGGACGGGCCTGGGAGTGGCCTTCGGGCTCCTCTGCGAGCGGGCAAACCGCCGCGAGTCCCCCGGGAGTTGAGCAAACCATGGTGAGAGCAGGCTCGTGCTGCTCTACTACCGCTGGATACCTTTGCATCCTGAGGCCGGGTCGCGGCGGTGGACTCGTGGTTTGGTGAGTGATCTACTAGAGTCCCCCGCCCGGACTCATTCGGACGGAGCGCAGGGGTAAGACATGTTCAGCGTGCGGCCCGATTCCTGTCCAGCCGTGTTCACCGTTTGGCGCGAGGTTTCGCGTTCTGTGATACTGGCCGTAGAGGGTGCGTGAGGGGAGCGCTGTGGAAGGGAGATGTGGCCAGGGGTAGGAGATGGGGGAGAGCGAGGCGTGCTGGAGGCTCCCGTGGGAGCCGTAACTTTAGGGGAAGGAGGACAATAAGGCTAGCAGAGATGAGGAAGCCGGCTCCTCCATCGTGTTCCAGGTGATGAACAGCCAGTTCAACGGGTTCGGGTCCACGACGTTGATCGTGCCCACCGGCGTGCGTTGCTCTTGCCCGGCCGCGGGCTGCTGCGAAACTTCGGTCATCCCGGTACCTCCTTTACCCTAGAGACTGCGATCTCCGAAGGATACATGTCTTTAGGTGGACACACCACATACTAAGTTATGCAAGTCGTAGCAGATTTTCCGCATTAGTTTTGGCCCTCAGGCCATAGACACTATCCCTGCTGTTATTGTAAAGTTCGGTGCGCAAGGGAAGGAGTTACGGGAGGTTTTGATGAAAGGAAATACTACTCTAGGCCAGCACATCTCTTTGGGGGAGGTGCCGCTGTGGAGTTGGCTGTTGACGCTACTCCTCTTGGCGATGCTTTTCGTCCTCCTCTCCGCTAGCGGAGAGCTGCTCGCACCCCTGCTCGGTCAGGCGGCGGGGATCTTCAATTACGCGCACGAGTTCGCCCACGACGGGCGTCACCTGCTCAGCGTTCCCTGCCACTAGGGGATCGGGCAGTGCTCGCGTCTTACCTGCGCCGCGGTATAGCGGCCGGGCTGCTGGCGGGTCTTCTGGCGGGTCTCTTCGCCTTCTTTTTCGGGGAGCCGACCGTGGACGGGGCGATACAGTTCGAAGAGGCCGCGGCCGCCGGCCAACACGAGGAGGAAGAGGAGATTGTTAGCCGGCCGATCCAGAAGGTAGGTCTCTTCTTCGCCACTGGGCTCTCCGGGGTGTTAGTGGGCGGGCTGTTCGGGATGGCCTACTCGTACTTCGGCGGCCGCCTGGCCTCCGGGAGCGAGTGGATCCGGAGCCTCTCCCTGGCGGGGGCCATCTTCGTCGGGGCGTTCCTGATCCCGTTCCTCAAGTACCCGGCGAACCCCCCGACCGTCGGCGACCCGGCCACTATCGGGAGCCGCACCACCGCGTACTTTACGATGGTCGCGCTCTCGCTGCTGGTGGTCCTGGGCGCGTGGTACGCGGCCCGGAGGCTCAGGGAGCTAGGAGTAGCCGCCCCGGCCCGCCAGCTGGCGGTGGGGCTGGGTATCGCCGTGGCCGTGGGAGTACTGTTCCTGGTCCTCCCCGCCGGACCGGACCCCGGGGAGTTCCCCGCGGGGCTTTTGTGGGATTTCCGGCTCTCGTCTCTGGGTACCCAGCTCGTCTTGTGGGCGGGCATAGGGGTAGTCTTCGGGCTTCTCTGTGAGCGGGCGAGCCGCCGCGAGCCCTTGGGGAGTTAAACCGTTTTTGTGGCGGGAGAAGGCTCGCGGCGCACGGCGGGCGAACGGTCGTAAGGGGCACGCGGTGAGGGGCGCTCTGCTTGTGGCCGGCCTCTGCCGCTGACTTGCTCGCGAAGGCGTTAAGGTGGCGTCGTTCAAGGCCCGGAACATGGTCCTTAACTCCTTCGTCACCCGGGACAGGAGCGCGCGATCGAATTCGCCCGCGGCGGCGTTTTCACCAAGCAGGACGCTAAAGGCGTAGAGAGTAGTGCCGTAGCTGACGTTGGTGATCGCCGCGAGGGCCAGTACTATGACCCACCTATACCGCCCCTCCTCTTGGGGAGGCTTCAGTGGCCCAGAGCCCAGGGCCTACCGTGGCTGTGCTGGTGCTTCTTACCGGATGACGCGCCTCCTCCCGCCGGCCTCTGGACTACCTCGGGCTCGTGGACGCTCTTCTCGGCGCGGTCCATGGCGCCGGAGAGGGCGGTGGGCATCCTCCTGGTGTTGGGCATCGAATAGACCCGCCTCGCCTCCCTTCCACAAGAGGGGCACGCCGCCGGGGCGCCCGACTCGGCAAATGAACGTCGCTGCTCGAAAGGCCCGCAATCCTCACAGGCAAAGTCGTAGATCGGCACTCGTCTCCTCTCCCTTCCACCGTTGCACTTCCCCAAAGACTACGCGGTGCACTTTAACCATAATCTTCGCACCGATTGTGGTTTTCTGCAGGCTTGTCTTGACGTGAAATTCGGGCTGCTATAGAGTAGCGTGCGGTAGATGCTCTGGGGAAAGAGCACTGCGCCAGGGAAGGAGGACAACAAGGGCAGCAGAGGTGAGGAAGAGGGCGTGTCGCGTGCTTCCGTAAAGGGAGTTCACTACGGGGACGATAGGAGGAGCCGATGGCCGAAACTTTATTTAAGGTGGACCTGAACAAACCTATGCAAGATCAGGAGGTGCCCGGGCACAACCGCTGGCACCCGGACATTCCGGCGGCGGCTTCGACGGACCCCGGCACCGACTTTCGTATCGAGTGTCTGGACTGGACCAACAACCAGGTCCAGAACAACGATTCCGCGGACGACATCCGCGACATTGACCTCACACCCTGCCACGTTCTGAGCGGGCCGATCCACGTTAACGGCGCGGAGCCGGGCGACTTGCTGGTCGTGGATATCCTCGACCTGGGGCCGCCGAGCGGACTGGACGAGCCGTGGGGCTACACTGGCATCTTCTCGCAGCAGAATGGGGGCGGCTTCCTCACTGACGTCTACCCCGACGCGCACAAGGC
Source organism: Rubrobacteraceae bacterium (assembly GCA_030448125.1). Lineage (GTDB taxonomy): Bacteria > Actinomycetota > Rubrobacteria > Rubrobacterales > Rubrobacteraceae > Rubrobacter_F. The sequence goes on from JAUJNO010000002.1 coordinate 280,064, forward strand.
GATCTGGGACCTAAGAGGTCTGTACGCAAGCTCCCGCCACATCCCCGACGTACAGTTCGTGGGGATCAAGCATCCGGGGCTCATCGGCTGCGCCCCGTCGGCGGACCTCCTCGCCAAGTGGAACCAGCGGGAGCAGGCTCTCATAGACACGAACCCGGACCGGGTGCCGCCGCTGGCGCTCCCCCCGCTCCCGGACAACGCGCTGCTGGGGACACTGACCGGCAGCGAGTTCGAGCGGGCTGCCGGGGAGGCCGCCCGGACGATTCCTCCTCGCGAGCACGGCGGCAACTGCGACATCAAGAACCTCACGATCGGTTCGCGCATCTACTTCCCGGTGTACGTCGATGGCGCGAAGCTCTCGCTGGGGGACCTGCACTTCTCGCAGGGGGACGGCGAGATCACCTTCTGCGGGGCCATCGAGATGGCCGGGTTCATAGACCTCGGGGTGGAGCTGATCAAGGGCGGCATGGAGAAGTACGGAATGACCCGTCCCATGCACATGCCGATCTTCGAGATGAGCCACCTCGAGCCCAGGTACTCGAGCAACCTCGTCTTCGAGGGCGTTGGGGTTGAGGATGACGGCACCCAACGCTACTTGAGTATTACGGCCGCCTACCGGCAGGCTTGCTTGAACGCTATCGAGTACCTCAAGAAGTTCGGCTACACCGACGAGCAAGCCTACATCATCCTCGGGACCGCCCCGATAGAGGGCCGGGTCGCCGGCGTGGTAGACATACCCAACGCCGCCGTCTCGATCTACATCCCGACCGAGATCTTCAAGCGCAATATCCTCCCGACGGAGGTTCCTGCCCGGACCCGAAGCGACGCCCAGCTTCCTCATGCCCCGGGCGAGCCGGATATCAACGAGACGCGCGTGGAGTTCAGGGAGGCTTAGAGAGAGAGGACCTAGACGGCGCTCAGGATGGTCCGCGACAGGAGGCCGAGACCACCCGGGCGCCAAACAGGAGCGGCCGATGGTCGGATATAGGCACAAGCGCGATGCGCACTCGTCGGCTGTCGGCGCTTCGGCAGGGTGGACTCGTACGACTCCCACCCTGCCGCGTGTAATCGACCATAACCTTGTATCAAGGAGGCTGGCATGGCTGCCGTAGGTTTGCTTTACGTGCGCGGGGTGCTGTTCGTAAACGCCTATTATGCTGCTCGGCAAAGCCGAGCCGCAGAGCGTGGGTATCTTTAACCTGTTCGTCGGGGCGTTGCAGGTAGTGGTGCCCTTCTACATCATCGCGACGGCAAGCGATCCTGAACGTGATCCTTCAGGATCTTCCTACGGCGCTTCGGGAGATCTGATCCTCTTCGGGTTCACCTACCTCTACGTAGGTATTACGAACCTCTGGGGCTTCGACACCAGCGGGCTCGGATGGTACTGCCTGTGGGTCGCGATCATCGCGATCGTGTACTCGTTGTTGAACTTCTTCTACTTCGGGGATCCGATCTTCGGTGTCATCTGGCTTGTGTGGAGCTTCCTCTGGACACTCTTCTTCGTCTTGCTCGCCCTCAAGAGGGAAATCTCCGCTTCACCGGATGGGTCACTATGATCGTAGCCTGGACTACCTGTGTCATACCGGCGCGTACCTGTTGATGACCGGGACGTCCCATCGCTAGGTTGGTATCGAGCCCTATACTACGCCGACTGAGGAGGGTAAGTTTGTGAACGTCTTGCTCGTTGCTCTAGGCGGGGATCGGGTCCGCCGCTCGCTACCTGGCGGGGGCGTTTATCGCGAACCGCTTCGGCCCGGACTTCCCTTGGGGCACCTTTATCGTCAACGTCTCGGGCTCCTTCTTTATAGGCGTGATCCTCTCGTTTGTCGGAGGCGGCCTCCTCCCCGCCGGGGCTCGGCCCTTTCTGGCGGTCGGAATCATGGGCGGCTACACGACGTTCTCGACCTACAACCACGAGACTTTGCAGCTTATCCAGGGCGGCGAGTTTGGGGCGGCCACTTTCAACACGCTCGGCCAGGTCGTCGCCGGTCTCGTCGCCGTGTACCTGGGGCTGGTCCTCGGCCGGGCTCTCGAGGGGTGTGATGGAATCTACCACAGCGACGAAGTTGACCGTATACATCGGCGATTCAGACCGGCATGGGCGCAAGCCGCTGCACCTGGCGATCGTCGAGCTCTTGCACGAAGAGAGCGTCTCGGGAGCGACGGTGCTGCACGGCATCGAAGGATACGGATCGCACAAGCAGATACACACGGCGAGAATACTGGACCTCTCCGGAGACCTGCCTCTGGTCATCGTGGCGGTGGATCGACCGGAGAAGATAGAGGCCGTGCTCCCGAAGCTCGACGAGATAATCGGGGAGGGACTCGTGACGACCGAGGAGGCGCGGGTCGTTATCTCCCGCCCTCCGCTCCAGCCCTGATACGGCCTTACAGAACCGGGTTTGTCTACCCTCGCACAGGGTAAAGGGAGTCGAACATCTAAATACTCCCGAAGGAGGCGAGATGCCGCAGCGAGTAGAATCGAGCGTGGTGGTAGAGGCCCCGGTCGCCAGGGTCTACGACTACTGGAGCAACCTGGAGAACTTGCCGAACTTCATGACCAACATAGAAGAGGTGCGGGCCACGGGTCCGGGAATGACGCACTGGAGGATCAAGGGTCCTCTAGGCGCGAAGATGGAGTTCGACGCCCAGACCACCCAGGAGGAGGAGAACCGCGCGCTCAGCTGGAACAGCGTCGACGGCAACGTCACTACCTCGGGCCAGGTGCGCTTCCAGGAGCTCGGGCCGGAGAGGACCCGCGTCGAGCTGACGATGAACTACGCGGACTCCGCCTGGCGGCAAGATCGGCGAGGTGGGCTCCAGGATAGTCGCTAACCCGCAGGTTATGGTCGACCAGGACCTCTACAACTTCAAGGAGATCATCGAAGGCCGGGCGACGCCCGAGGAGATCCAACAACGCCCCGCCGCCGCGACCGCCCAGAGCGGCATCCTGGCGTTCCTGACTTCCGGCGCGGGCCTGGCCCTCGTGGGCGGCCTCATCTTGCTCATACTCCTTCGCCGCCGCAGGCGCGGCAGGTCCTCGAAGAAGAGCCGCATCATCTTCGAGTTCTAGCCTCACAGAACCGGAAACATCCGAGGTCGGCGCCCCGCGGGAGCGCCGGCCTTTTTCGTGGCCGGACGTTACCCCCTGCTACAATCTCGCGGTGGAGACGTACGCTCACTCCTTCTTCACCTGGGCCCTGGCCAAGCACGGTGTAAAGGTGGGGCGGGCCGCGGGTATCGCCGGGGCTGTCGGGGCCGCGTTGCCGGACGTTCCGGCCTTCGCGGCCGCGGCCTACTACTTCGACGAGTTCGACTCGATGCCCCGGGAGCAGCTCCTCAACGCGATCTACTTCACCGGTACCTTCGGCGCGACGGGCTCGGCGCTGCACTCGATAGTCCCGGTTGGCTCTTTACTGGCGCTTTATGGTGTGCTCGGGCCGGGACGGTTCGACCGGCGGCGCATGCTGTTGTGGCTCCTGCTCGGGTGGGCTGGACACACGGTCGTGGACTTCCTGACGCACGTCGACGACCTGCGGCCTTTGTTCTGGCCGTTTCTGGATTGGAGATGGTCGAGCCCGGTCTCCTACTACAACCCGCGCTACTACGGGCGCGAGTTCATGCTGGTCTCGCACGCGAGCATGCTGGCGATAGTGGCCGTTCTCTTCGTGCGCCGTTTGCGCGAACGGCGTGAGCGTAAAAAACGGGGCCCCGAGAAGGAGCCCCGTCCGGATGAGTCGTGAGCCTCTGGCTTAGTTCTCGTCTCCCAAGATGTTCGAGAAGATTAGACCTTTCTCTCCGTGTCGAAGTAGATGACGCCGGTTTTGCCGAACAGTTCCATGAGGCACGTCGCGTCCTCGGCCGGAGGCCTTATAGCGTACTCCTCGGCGCCGTCGTCCAGGACGAGCTGGAACGAGAACTTGCCAGGCTCGCCTCTCTCCTCCTCGTTCCAGTTGGCGTGGATGTTCGTCACCCGCCGGACCTGGATCATCGACTCGGTGTTCAGTTCCGCCTGTGGCTTCATTCCGACACTGTGTGTCTCCTATCTGTCCATCGTCTCTCAGCGTGCTACCCTACTTGACGTTGCTCGGGATGAGGACTTTGCGCCCCAGATCAAAGTAGGTTACCTCGCCCTGCGCGAGCAACTTCAACTGCACCCTGGCGTCATCGGCCGTCGGTTGGAGCACGTACTCCTCGGCGCCGTCGCTCAGGATCAACTGTATCGTAAAGGCTCCGGGCGCCCGTCCTCGGACCCCTCCGTCCAGGACGTATGCACGTTCGTGACGCGCCGCACCCCGAGCGTTTTGCTCTGCGTTCCCATCGGTCACTTATTCACTACCTCCTCTCTTCTACTCGCCACCACACCTCCGTACTTCGCTCTTCTTTGCCCGCAGAGGATGAGCCGAAAACATCGGGCGGACCGGAGCAAAAGTCTCCTCTCTAGAGCCGGTCCACCTTGGCGGCGAAGATGAAGTCGCTCTCGGTGAGGCCGTCTATCTTGTGCGTCCAGACTGTAACCTCGGTGTAGCCCCATCCGAAGCCGACGTCCGGGTGATGCCCCTGCTCCTCGGCGAGCTCTCCCACCCTGTTGACGAAACGGAGGGCCTCCCGGAAGTTCTCGAACCGGAACCGGCGACGCAGGTGATGCCCTCGACGACCTCCCAACCGGGGACCTGCCGCCGGAACTCGTCGAGCTCTTCACCTTTAGCGGCGGCGTCCCGCCCTTGCACGGCACGCACGTCTTGCTCGCGAGTTCGGTCATCATGCCTCCCGTAGAGACGAAAGCGACTCGTCGGGGGCTGTCTAGCTCCCCGAAGAAACGTTCTCCTTGTACAGGTTTATCGCGCGCTGGATGTACTCCCTGGCGTCCTCGGGGCCGGAGATTTCACCTATCTCTACCTCTTTACCTCCAGGTTCTTATACTCCTTGAAGAACTGCTTTATCTCGTTCAGCCGGTGCTCGGGGAACTCGTTGACGTGGTTGTAGGTCTTGTACTCTGGATCGTCGACGTGCACGCAGATGATGTTCTCGTCGTTCTCGCCCTCGTCGACCATCGGCAGCAGACCGATGGGGCGCACCTTCAGAAGGCTCATGGCCTGAACGGGTTCCTGCATCAGCACTATCACGTCCAGCGGGTCGTCATCGTCGGCCAGCGTCCGGGGTATGAAAACCGTAGTTCTCCGGATAGACGACGGACGAGCTACAGTACCCAGTCAACCTTCAGCAGCCCGGTATCTTTTTCGAGCTCGTATTTGACTTTTGAACCCTTCGGGACCGATCACTACACTGAACTCGTTCGGAGCGTCGTCACCGATGGAAACGTCGTGCCAGGGGTGGGTCATGGAGATCCTTTCCAACCGCCTCTACTTCATCTGCTAAGCAGGATTCTACGGACTCGACAATACCCCGGTAACCTGTTCCTTCAACCGGCGAGGCGGCTCGTGGTACAGAACTGTCGCCGGGAGACTTTGTCCGCCTGGATGCGTTTCCTGAAGAAGCCTTCAGGTTAAACTCCCTGCAAAACCTGAATTAAATCGTTTTGAAAAAGTGTTCAGATGTTCATGGCGTTCCGGTATTGTCGCGCAGGGAATAGCGATCCATAGGGAAACGCGCGAGCAGAGAGGAGATTGTGCGTATGAAGCGCATAATTCTAGTCTTGACGGCGGCCCTGATCCTGGCGGCGATGACGGTAGTCGCCGCCCGCCATGGCGCAGGAGGAAGAGACCAAGATGGAGGAGAAGAGGAGGAGAAAGAGAAGGGATAAGGGCAAGGAAGGAAGAAGGACAAGAGAAGGAAGGAGGAGAAGGACCTCCCGGAGAGTGGCGGTATGTCCGTTGATGCTGCGCTCCTCGGGTTGGCCGCTGCACCTTCCTCGTCGGTGGCGGGCTGGTGGCGCGCAGGGTCATCCGTCAGGGGTAGCAAAACGACTCCGTCTACCCTGGGTTAGCTGGACGTAGAAGGATCAAAGGAGGGCCGGGACTATCATGTTCTGGCCCTCCTCGTGCGTCAGTTATTCATCGAAGGCAGAACCACGCTCGCCTGTGTTAGAGAAGACCGGGGCTCCGGGAGGGGGAGGGAAAGCGTGCAAGCCTTGTAAATGCCCTGGCGTGTCCGGAGGCCCCGGTAAACGAGGCGCGAGACGGGTTGCTTTCAAAGAAGGCGTTCCCGCAACGCAGTTGATGGTACCGGATCCTTCGGCGGCCGGGGTTAAAGGAGGGGAAATTGCGGGTTAAAAGCCCGCTAAACGTACCGGGTACGCACCCTGTCAGGTTTCGTTTGGGGAGGCGAGCAGGGCGGTGGTGGCGGCGGTCAGTTGGATCATGGCGTGCAGGTAGGGGATGTTCAGCTTGTCCACCGTGTCACCGGAGCGGTGGTAGTAGGGGTAGCCGTCGTACCTGGTGCCGTCGGTAAGGATGGCGGCCGGATAGCCGGCATCCCAGAAGTTCTGGTGGTCGGAGCGTTTCAGGCAGTCTTCGTCGAGGTGGATCGGGGAGTCTATATCTTCCAGGGCCTGGCGGACGGCGTCATCTATCGGGCCGGCCCGGTTGCAGGCGCCCAACACCGCGTCGTATCCGCCCTCATCGTAGCCGATCATGTCGCTGTTGAGGTTCCCGATGATCGCCTCTTCGCCCTCCTGTTCGCGGATGTCGCTGACCGTGCTACTCACGTAGCGGGAGCTGCCGATCAGGCCGATCTCCTCCAGGTCGTAGGCGACGAAGTGGACGGTATGCTCCGCCGATCTCCTCCAGCGCCTTCGCCGTCGAGAGGATCGAGACGAGCCCGCTCGCGTCGTCGCTCGCCCCGGCNAAGGCTCGCCCGCTTTACTACGTCCCGGTCGATCTCGCGCTTGAAAAGGAAGTTGGACCCGGCGGCGTTTACGTGGGCGCCGGGCTTGAGCCACTCGCCCCGCAGCACCGGCTCCGCGGACGAAGTCATCGTCACCACGATATCCTGCGCCGCGGGCTCCTCGGGAGATTGGGTGGTCTCTATCTCCATCCCCAACCGCTCGCCCATCTTCTCGGCGAACGCCTTGCGCGACTCTTCCGTGCGGCTGTGGACGACGACCCGGCCGAGCTTCTTCGCGGCGGCGATAGCCTCCAGCTGGCTCTCTGCCTGCCAGCCCGCGCCGTAGATTCCCAGAGAGTTCGCGTCCTCGCGGGCGAGGTGCTTCGTGGCGACGCCGCTCGCGGCGCCGGTGCGGAGCTGGCCGAGCTTGTCCGACTGCATGATGGAGAGTAGCTCGCCCGACCCGGGGTCGAAGAGCATCGTGTAGAAGCGGGCGCCGGCGCGAGCGACGGTGTAAGCCTTGAGGCCCAGAGCCCCGATCTCCGGCGCCCCGGCGAACATCACGTTCAGGCCGCTTCCGGGCAGGGCGACGCGGCGGCGGGCGCGGTTCGTCGCGCGTCCCTCGGCGTGCTGGCGCAGCACGTCCTCGACGGCGTCCAAGGTGGAGCGCATGTCGAGTAGGCCTTCGACCTCCTCTTCGGTGAGGAACAGGGTCATGTTGTCTCCTCCCTATCGGGTCTCTGCTACGAGCGTACGGACGCTTCCTTTACGTTAGCTACTAATCTAGGCCTCGGATCTCACTCGCCGGGCGGGAGGAGAACCGACGGAGCCGATGAGCATGAGTACCGAGACCACCGCTATCCAGAGCAGACCTACCAGGGCGCCGAGCAGGGGAATGAGGACGTGCAGTAGCGCGAGGAGGGCGACCACGAAACCCGCCAGGGCCAGCCAGTTCGGCAGAACCCCTGTTCTGAGGGCTAACAGGGAGGTCGCGGTTACCAGCACCGAGGTCCCGACCTGACAGAAATGGTACAGCCACGAGGCGAGCGCCAACGTCGCAAAGACTAGTTGAGAGTCCGGCTCGAAGTCCTCGAAGCGGCTCAGGGTCGCCGGGTGGGCGATCTCGACCGCCACCCCCGCGTACGACAGCGTCGCGAACACTATCCCCCCTACCAGGGCGGCGGAGGAGAGCCATCCGCCCTCCTCGTCGCCCTCGGCGCTTCGCAGCACGCCATGCAGTGCCCCCAGGAACCACAGCAAAAAGAAGAAAGCGAAGATAGGGAGCACCCCGTTAAAGAACAGGAATACTCCTATTCCCTCGGCGAAGTAGTCGAACACGCCCTGGTCGGTAGAGGCGCGGTTGGGCGCGTCGGGGGAGCCTACTATGTAGGCGGGCACAAACAGGACCGCGTACAGGATGCCGCCGATTCCGCCGAGCCGCGCCGCCCTACCAGCCGTCGTTCGTCTACCCCCCGATTCGCTCGCCCTCCGACGCATCCGTCTGCCTCCCTTTCGCTTACCCTTCGACGTCGATGCATACTAAGGGTAAGCAGGAGTTCGAGCAACAAAGTACCGTGGTGAGCAAGCGTTTTGTCGCGTGTTTGGCTCTGACCCTGGTAGTAAGTAGGGAGATAGGGAGTAGTAGCAGTCGTTTTTCCTTACTCTTGGAACCTCCGGCGTCTGGACCCTCCTGTGTCTCGCCGGAGGGGGAGCGAGGTGAAGCGCCTCCCGACTCCCCAAAAGCAGACGCATCGAACCTTCCGCCCGGATTCCGTATTACCCGTCCCGCGACGGCGTCGAAGACCGGGCGCGTGCCGGGGACCTTCTCGACCTTTCCTCTGGCGAGGAGCAGGGTTGCGCGGCCCTCGTTTCTCCGACCATGCCGCACCGGTTGCTCCTTGCTACAATCTCGGGACTCATGCGGGTTCTGGTCATAGACAACTACGACTCCTTTACGTACAACCTCGTCCAGTACCTCGGGGAGCTCGAGGCCGAGGTACTCGTCCGCCGCAACGACGAGGTCTCGCCCGAGGAGATCCCCGCGCTCCACCCGGACAGGATAGTCATCTCGCCCGGCCCGTGTACCCCGAACGAGGCCGGGATTTCACTTGGGGTTATAGAGAAGGCCCCCGAAGGGGTCCCCGTGCTCGGGGTCTGTCTCGGCCACCAGGCAATAGGACAGGCCTACGGGGGAAAGGTCGTGCGCGGGGAGCCGGTCCACGGCAAGACCGCGAAGATCTTGCACGACGGCGAGGGGGTCTACAGGGGTCTGCCGCAGGGCTTCGAGGCGACGCGCTACCATTCACTTGTTATCCAGCCGGATTCCGTGCCGGGGTGTCTCACCGTAACCAGTCGCACGGAGGACGGTGTGATCATGGGCGTAAGGCACCGGGAACTGCCCGTCGAGGGCGTCCAATTCCACCCCGAGAGCGTTCTCACGCAGAGCGGTCGGGAGTTGCTCAAGAACTTCCTGGAGGGTTAATCTCTTGCTCCGCGAGACCCTCGGAAAAGCCGCGGCCGGCGAGCCTCTCTCCGCTGGAGAGGCCGAGCGGGCGCTTGAAGAGATCATGGAAGGCACCGTCAACCCGGTAGTGACGGCAGCACTGTTGACCGCCCTGCGGGTACGCGGCGAATCTGTCGGGGAGATAGTTGGCTTCGCCCGCGCCATGCGCCGCTTCGCCGAGAAGGTCGAGGCCCCCGAGGGCGTCGTCGACACCTGCGGCACCGGGGGTGACGCGAAGGGCACCATCAACGTCTCGACGGCGGCGGCGTTCGTGGCGCGTGGAGCGGGCGTCGTGATCGCCAAACACGGCAACCGGGCCGCCACGAGCCGGGCCGGCTCGGCCGACGTCCTCGAAGCTCTGGGGGCCGAGATAGGGCTCGGACCGGAGGAGGTCGGCCGGTGCATAGAGGAGGTCGGGATCGGGTTTATGTTCGCCCGCACTCACCACCCGGCAATGCGCCACGTCGTCCCCGTGCGGGCCGAGCTGCCCTTCAGGACCGTCTTCAACCTCCTGGGTCCCCTGACCAACCCGGCCGGGGCCAGGCGGCAGCTCGTCGGCGTCTTCCACCGCGACTACGTCCGTCCGGTGGCCGAGGCCCTGTGGGAACTCGGAGCCGAGAAGGCGCTCGTCGTACACGGGACGGACGGCCTAGACGAGATCACCGCGACCGGCCCGACCCTCGTAGCGGAAGTCTCGGACGGTGACGTTACGGAGTACGAGATCTCGCCGGAACAGTTCGGCCTCCCTCGCCACGCCCCCGACGGCCTCCTCGGTGGCGACGCCCACCTGAACGCCCGCGTCCTGCGCGACGTCCTCTCCGGCGAGGAGAGGGGCGCCGCCCGCGACGTGATCCTGCTGAACGCCGGCGCCGCCATCTACGTCTCCGGCAAAAAGACCATCGAAGAAGGCGTCCACCTCGCCGAAGAATCCATCGCGAGCGGGACCGCCGCTAAGGCACTAGAGAGCTTCGTCCGCGCGACCCGCCGTCTGTCAGGCGTCGGAGGCGCCGTATGAGCGACCGCCCGACCGTCCTCGACGACCTCACCGCCGCCGCGCTCGCCCGAGCCGGGGAGCTGCAAGCCAGTACCGACCTCGACAACCTCTACCAGGAGGCGCTCCTCTTCGAGAAGCGCGACTTCACCGCCACCCTCAGAGCTCCCGGCCTCTCCGTCATCGCCGAGATAAAGCGGGCCTCCCCCTCGGTCGGGTTCATAAGCGACGCCGACCCCGCCGATTGGGGTGCCAGGTATGAGGCCGAAGGCGCCTCCTGCCTCTCCGTCCTCACCGAACCCGACCGCTTCAAGGGCTCCCTGCAAGACCTGGACAACGTCCGCGAGCGCGTCGCACTCCCCGTTCTGCGCAAGGACTTCACCGTGGACGAGGCGCAGGTGCTCGAAGCGGGAACGCGTGCCGACGCCGTCCTCCTTATCGCCGCCCTCTTCGACGCCGCCTCGCTCGCCCGCTACATCTCTCTGGCCGTAGAGCTCGGACTCACCCCGCTCGTCGAGGTCCACGACGAGGCCGAGGCGGACCTCGCACTGGAGTCTGGCGCGCAGGTTATAGGGGTCAACAACCGCGACCTGCGGGACTTCACCGTAGACCTCGGGACCTTTGAGAGGCTCGCCCCGCGTCTGGCGGGCGCGACGCTCGTCGCCGAGAGTGGCGTCAAGACCCCGAGGACGCCCGGCGTTTGCGAGATGCTGGGGCCGACGCGGTGCTCGTCGGGGAGGCGGCGATGCGCGACCCGGCGCTCGTCGCGAAGCTCTCCGCGCTACCCTGACAAGTGAGCCTGGTCGCTTCGGAGTCTGATAGGAGAAATGTCTGGCCGTGGCTCGCCATTGCCATCACCCTGGTGATCGTCACCTTCCAACTGCATTACCAGGGACGCCTGTGGCTGTGCTCCTGCGGACGATTCTTGCCGTGGGTGGGCGACGCCTGGAGTTCCGACACTTCCCAGCACCTGCTCGACCCCTACAGCTTTACGCACGTGCTGCACGGGTTCGTCTTCTGCTGGTTGATAGGGTGGTTCGCGCCGCGCTTGTGGTGGGCCTGGCAGCTCTGGCTGGCGGTTGCGGCCGAGTCGGTATGGGAAGTGATCGAGAACTCGGACTTCGTTATCCAGAGGTACCGTGAAGCGGGTGCGCTCGGCTATTTTGGAGATACGATCGTCAACTCGCTCGGTGACATCGCGATGTGCGGCTTTGGTTTCGTGCTGGCCCGGTATCTCGGGTTCGGTCGGTCGCTGGCGCTGTTCGTCGCGGTGGAGGTAGTGCTGCTATTCTGGATCAGGGACAGTCTGCTTCTAAACGTTGTGATGTTGATCTACCCGGTAGAATGGATCAAGCAGTGGCAGGCTGGCTTTTAGCATACAGTGGGGATTCTATATGAATTTGACACTTCGCACGGCGATTGCGACGTTCGGGTCCGAAGCCAAGGCGAAACTGGCAAACGTCGCGGCGACGGGGGAGCCGGAGGACCAGCTCCGCGCGCCGCTCGAACACCTTGTCGCGGATCTAGCCGAGCTTTCGGGCTGAACCGCAGTCGCGGCTGTCGGCGAGTCGCTGGCCGATTTGAAGACACGCCCCGATTATGCGATTACCGTTTATGATGCGCTCATCGGGTTTATTGAGGTTAAGGCTCCCGGCAAGGGTATCCCCGCAGGTTCAAGAATCGTCACGACAAGGAGCAGTGGGAGAAACTCCAGTCGCTCCCGAATCTGATCTACACGGATGGCAACGAGAGCCTCTGGCGTAGCGGCGAATTGGTGGGCTCTCTCGTGCACCTCACCGGGGACGTCGAAACCTCCGGGGCCGCTCTCGATACTCCGACTAGCCTGCTGAGCCGTTTTGAAGACTTCATCACCTGGGACCCCATTCCTCCACGCGATGCGAAGCAACTCGCCGAGGTGAGCGCCCGGCTATGCCGGCTGTTGCGTGACGAGGCAGTTGGCGCTTGGGGCCCGGCTTAACCGCGCTCGCGGCCGACTGGAGAAAGTTGCTCTTTCCCGAAGCCTCCAACGAGCAGTTCGCCGATGGGTACGCCCAGGCGGTCACGTTCGGCCTGCTAATGGCCCGGGCGCGAGATCGAGCTAAGCGCGGGTCTCGACCAGGTTGCCGTCAACTGGGACGGACGAACTCGCTGATCGGCACCGCTCTACGCATTCTGACAGACGATGCGGAGAACCAGGCGACGTTGAAGACTTCGAGGCACACTCACGCGGGTACTCGATGAGGTCCACTGGACGGCTATTAGCAAGGGCGATCCCGACGCGTGGCTCTATTTCTACGAGGATTTCCTGGAGGTCTACGACAATAAACTCCGCAAGCAAACCGGCTCGTAGAGGTCGTCGGTGCGATGGTTGATTGGTCGACGATGTGCTTCGCGATCGATTCGAGCTCTCCGCGGGTCTGGCGTCTCGAAGTGACCGTGGCGGACCCCGCGGTCGGCACGGGCACCTTTCTGCTCGGAATATTGCGTCGTATCGCCGCGACGGTTGAAGCGAACGAGGCCCTGGTGCTGTGCCCGCGGCAATCGATGCCGCCGTGGGGCGTCTGGTAGCGTTCGAGATCCACTCGGGCCGTTCGCGGTCGCGCAGTTGCGTATTCTAGCCGAGCTTGCGGACCTCACCGGAACTGCTGCGCCGACAGCACCGCTGCAAATGTTCGTTACCGACGCGCTCGGCAACCCTACGAAGAGCAAGATTGGCTGCCCGCGATCTTCGGTCCGATCGCAAAGTCCCGGCAGCAAGCGAACGACATCAAGCGGCAAGAGCCGATCACGGTGGTGATAGGCAACCCGCCGTACAAGGAGAAGGCGAAGGGTCGCGGTGGATGGGTGGAGTCCGGTAACGCCGTCGAGTCCGCGCCGCTCGCGGCGTGGATGCCGCCGCGCAGTGGGGGATCGGGGCGCACGCGAAGCATCTGCGTAACCTGTACGTATACTTCTGGCGCTGGGCAACGTGGAAGGTGTTCGACCACCACCCGGACGAACGGGGATCGTCTGCTTCATCACGGTGGCGGGCTTCCTCAACGGACCCGGCTTCGAGAAGATGCGCGACTACCTCCGGCGGACGACCGACGAGGTCTGGGTGATCGACTGCTCGCCGGAGGGTCACCAGCCTGCGGTCAACACCAGGATCTTCGAGGGCGTACAGCAACCCGTGTGCATCGTGCTTGCGTCCAGGTCTCCGGGTACCGACCGGGAGGTGCCAGCGACGGTTCGCTACCGATCGCTCCCGCTGGGCATCGGCGGGACAAGTTCGATGCGTTAAGCGAGTCTGGCCCTCGACACCGATGGCTGGATGGAGTGCTCGACGGAGTGGCGCGCTCCATTCTTGCCGGAGGTAGGAGCGTGGTCGACGTATCCGGCGCTCGAAGACCTGTTCGTCTACAACGGCTCCGGCGTGATGCCCGGCCGTACCTGGATAATCGCCCCCGATGCTGAGTCCCTACGGCGGCGTTGGCGGACGCTCATCGAGGCGCCGGCCGACCGCAAGGAGGATCTGTTCCATCCGCATCTCCGCCAGGGAGAACCGGGTGACAAGCACAGCAAGCGAGTGGTGGCGAAGGGACTGCCCGGCTACGAACCACGCCCGACGCCCGTGGCCGACGAGCGAGCCTGGTATCCCGCCGGTGCGCTACGCGGTTCGTTCATTCGACCGCCAGTGGATCATTCCCGACAATCGGCTGATCAACCAGCCCAACCCGGAGTTGTGGAAGTCGTACTCCGAGCGCCAGGTGTACTTGACGGCGCTCTCTCGGACATCGCCCTCGGCGGGTCCCGCGCTTACCTTCACGGGGCTGATCCCCGACCTCGACCACTACAAGGGCTCGTTCGGTGGCCGCGTATTCCCGCTATGGCACGATAGCGATGCTACCATTCCCAACATTCCTCCGGACCTGCTCGCCTATCTTGAGCAGAGATACCAGAGGCGGTTAGGCGGAGGATCTGATGGCCTACATCGCCGCGGTTGCGGCACACCCGGCGTTCACCGCTCGTTTTAAATCCGATCTCGCGCAGCCGGGTCTACGGGTTCCGCTAACGGCCGACGGCGAAATCTTTGCCGCCGCGGCCGAGCTCGGACGCACGGTCATCTGGCTTCACACGTTCGGCGAGCGGTTCGTGGACCCTGGCAGTGGTCGGCCTGCGGGGCCGCCGCGGCTGGCACCAGGCGAAGCGCCGCGAGTCCCCGTGTCCGGTGCGATACCGCCGGATCCCTCAGCGATGCCCGACACCCTCGACTACGATGCCGTCAACCGCAGGCTGCTGGTGGGGGGCGGGTACGTGGAGGGCGTGGATGCTCGGGTGTGGAGCTACGAGGTCTCCGGTAAGCAGGTGCTACGCCAGTGGTTCAGCTACCGCAAGGCGAACCGTGAGCGGCCGATCATCGGCGACCGGCGACCGCCGTCAAAGCTGGAGACCTTCAGCCCGATCACTGGCTCGCCGAGTACACGACGGAACTCATAAACCTGCTCAACGTGCTCGGCCGGCTCGTCGATCTCGAGCAAGCCGACCTACTCGAACGGATCTGTTCTGCCCAGACGATCTCTGCCGGTGAGTTGCGCGAGGCAGGCGCGCTCACCGTGCATGCTGGTTCAGCGAGGAAAAGTGCGGCGACAGATTCATCAGAGCAGACGAGCCTGCTTGGCTGACCGCGCAGAGTTACCCACGGCGGCAGTGCCGGCGGTCCGACCTCTTGGCTGAAGGTCTAGGCTTGCTGGGGAAGTACTTTGAGCCGATCGGTCGTTGGCAGACGAGGAGCCGAGAGCATCTGACCGGGATCGAAGGTCGCGTTCAGCTCGAGATCTTGTCTCTCTCGGATAGGAGCTCCTGGATCTCCGCTTTGTTCTCTTCGTGGGCGCCCTCACCGAAGTGCTGGTAGCGGATGTAGCCGTCCGAGTCGATCATGGCGCTGGAGGCCCGTTGGGAGAAGACATGGCAGATCAAGCAGGGCATGATGCAGGAGCTGTTGACTGGAGGACGCGGCTAGTATAAGTCTGGACGCATGGGTGGACCAACGCCGGAGGAGTGTAAACTCACGTAACGAAGCCCAGCTAAGGAAAGAACGAGGAGGGAGTGCGCGTGGCAGAGGCGCTGAAGAGCCCGTCGGAGGGGAGGGTCACCCTGCGCAACGTGAGTTGGGAGACGTACGAGCGGCTACTGGAGGAGGACCCCGGCCGTTCGGCGCCGCGCTTCTTCTACGACCGGGGGGTGCTGGAGATCGTGAGCCCGTCTTTCGAGCATGAGCAGATCGTGGGAGTCATCGCCTCACTGATCGAAGAAATGGCCGTGGAGATGGAGATCGATGTGGTGGGCGCCGGCTCGACCACGTTCAACCGCGAGGATCTCTTGCGCGGCTTCGAGCCCGACGTAAGCTTCTACTTTTCGGAGAACGCTTCGAGGGTCCGGGGCAAGCGGAGGATCGACCTCGACGCCGGCGACCCGCCGCCGGACCTCGTCGTCGAGGTGGACATTACCAGCCCCTCCGCGAGCAAGCTCCCCATCTACGCCCACCTTGGAGTGGCCGAGGTGTGGCGTCACGACGGCGCCCGGCTGACGATACTCGGGCTAGTACGGCAGGACGCCGAAGAAGAAGGGTACTACGCCGAGATTCCCGAGAGCTCCTTCCTGGCGCCGGCGAGTGTCGAGTCGCTCACGCGCTTTGTCGAAGAGGGATTGACGTCAGGGCGACCGGCCTGGACGCGCAGGGTGCGCGAGTGGGCGCGTGAACTGCGTAGAAACCACTAGAGGGTGTCGTGTACCCGTTTACGGGCAGCAGACGGGAGAGCGGTATGCGGACGGAGAGGTTGGAGGTCCGGCTGGACCCCGAGATGCGCTCGAAGCTCGAAGAATGTCGGCAGCGGCGAGGGGAGATCAGCATCCGAGAATTGAACCGTTCAGCTCGAGATCTTGTCTCTCTCGGATAGGAGCTCCTGGATCTCCTCTTCGTTCTCTTCGTAGGCGCCCTCGCCGAAGTGCTGGTAGCGGATGAAGCCGTCCGAGTCGATCAGGTACCGCGCCGGCTAGTAGGGCTGGTCGTGGGCGTCGCGGGTGGCACTCTCGTCGTTCGGACAGCAACAGAATGTTGTTACCCTGATATCATGCGGTTGCGAAAGGGAAAGGACAATATTGTGACAGAGCCTACCGAACGGGATGAGGCTCGGACGGTGCCCGGCGGTGCATCCGCTGATCCCAACGTGGATTGGTCGGAAGCGGCGCGCCAACCCTCGTTCCGCGAACTGGTATCCGCCAAGGTGCGGTTTCTAGTTCCGCTGGTCATCTTCTACCTGGTGTTCTACTTAGCCGTAACGGTGCTCGCTGGCTTTGCTCCGGGCTTCATGGCCCAGAGAGCCCTCGGTCCGATCAACGTCGGCTACCTCCTCATCCTCGCCACGTACGTGATGGCGTTGATCGTCGCGCTCGTCTACGTCCGCGTCGCGAACCGCAGCTTCGATCCGAAGGCCGATAGAGCTATTGACGACCTCCACGCGCGCAAGGACGACGCATGAGAGTTCTAACGGTCGTCATCTTCCTCGTGATACTTGGCGTTACCCTCGCCATCACTTACTGGGCCGCTCGCCGCACGCGCACGACGAGCGAGTTCTACGCCGCGGGTAGCCAACTCCGCGCCGCCGAGAATGGGTTCGCGCTTGCCGGCGATTGGATGAGCGCCGCCGCGTTCCTGGGCTTCAGCGGACTCGCGGCACTCTACGGTATGGACGGCTCGCTCTATGCGGTGGGGGCGCTGGTCGCTTTTCTCGGGATCCTATTGCTGATCGCCGAGCCGCTACGGAATACGGGGAGGTACACGCTGGCGGACGTTATCGCGTACCGGATGCAGAAGCCGCAAGCCCGGCTCGCCGCGCTGATCGGCACCATCGTGGTCAACATAATGTACCTGATCCCGCAAATGGCCGGCGCGGGAGTGCTTGCCAAGCTCCTGTTGGGTGTTCCCTACAGTGTCTCGGTCGTGTTCTCGGGACTGGCCATGGTCGTCTACGTGGCCTTCGGCGGGATGCTGGCAACGACCTGGGTGCAGATCGTGAAGGCCGTCCTTCTGCTGACCAGCGCCATTATTCTGCTGGTCTGGGTTCTGGCCCTGTTCGGCTTCAATCCGGCGGCTCTTTTCGAGGGTGTCGAGACGAGATACGGAGCAGAGTTCCTCTCACCGGGGAACTATCTCAAGAACCCACTCGACCAGCTCTCTTTGGGCTTGAGCTTCGCGCTGGGCACGGCCGGCCTGCCGCATATCATGATCCGGTTCTACACGGTACCGGACGCGAAGACGGCCCGGAAGTCGATCATCTGGTTGATGTTCCTTGCGGGTGCTTTCTTCATGATCACGACGATAACCGGATTGGCCGCCGCGTACTTCGTCGGCCAGGAGGAGATCCTCGCGGCCGACCCGGGAGGTAATCTGGCCCTGCCGCTGCTAGCGCAGTTTTTGGGCGGCGGAGCTGGCACTTTAGGCGGACAGCTATTCCTCGCGTTCGTGGCGGCCGTCGCCTTCGCCACGATCCTCGCGGTCGTCGCCGGTCTGACCCTGGCGACCTCCGGCGCTGTCGCGCACGACCTCTACGTCAACGTGATAAAGCGCGGCGAGGTCGAGGAGCGGACGCAGGTTCGGGTCGCACGCATCTCGACCGTCGTGGTCGGTGTCCTGGCCATCGCCCTCGGCCTGCTCGTGCAAGGGCTGAACGTCGCCGTGCTCGTTATCCTCGCTATCGCCGTCGCGGCTAGCACTAACTTCCCGGTCATCGTGCTCTCGCTGTTCTGGCGACGCTTCAATACGAGCGGCGTGATCGGCGGCGTGACCGTAGGTCTTCTCTCTTCGGTCGGGCTTGCGCTGCTCGGGCCAGGATTTTTGGGCGAAGGGGCGATCTTCTCCCTAGTCAACCCAACGGTGTTCAGTATGCCGCTCGGGTTCGCGGGCGCTGTGCTCGGCACGCTCCTGGGGGGACGTAGCCTGGAGAACGAGGCGAGGTTCGACGAGGTCGCCTTCCGGGCCCAGACCGGCGCCGGCGCGGAGGGGTAGTCCCTCAGATGTCCTCGTACCTGTTCCTTGCTAAAGAGAAGAAAGGAGTTGGCCTATGACGCCTGCCAGGAAGTTTCCTCAAGTCGACCACGCGGATGCGACCGGAGAGTTGAAAGAGATCTACGACGACATTCAGGATACGCTGCGGGTCGCGTGGGTCGCGTTCGCCTGTAGGGTCCTCGCGACCTTCCCCGCTTACCTGCCGCTAGCGTGGCGTGCAGCTCAGCCGAACTTCGCGACGCGGTACGCGGAGCGTGCCGCCGACACGTTGCGCGAGCGGTCTCTGCTTCCCGGTCCGAACCCGCCGGATCCCCGACCCAGGCTGCAAGAGTTGGGATGGAACGAGGCGCGGATCGACGCGGTCCGGCACGCACTCGACGTGCTCAACTACGGCAATCCGAAGTACTTGCTGCTCATCACCGCCTGGACCGAGGCGTTCCAGGACCGGCCCTCCGGTGGAGCAGACCTTTCCCGGGATGATGCTGCCCCGATACCGCGTGGCCTGCCCGAAGGGGTCGCCCCACTCCAACTCGTCGACCCGGACACCGCATCCCCCGAAGTGCAGGTACTCTTCAAGCGGGTCTCCGACCTGCATTTTCACCACGGCCCGTCGAGCGACTATCGGGTTCTGGCGAACTGGCCGGAGTATCTCCAACTCGCCCTCGACGAGACGCTCGAGCCGGTCGTCCGAACCGAAGACTACGATGCAGCGGGCCGGACACTGCTCGTACAGGCCCGTGAGCTGATCCGCGGTTTCCCGGCCTCCGCGGGGATTGAATCGAACACGCTCAGCGAGCTATGCACGCCTTCGGAGATCGCCGGGTTGAACGGGCTGCTGTTCATGTACCAGCGATTCATCTGCGACGTTACGATCGATATGATCCGTCTGAAGCAGGCGTTCGATGGTCCCGAGGCGGCAGCCGCATCCCCATTTCCGGTCCCTTAACCTCTCCCGAAAGGAGACGCAATGTCGGTTCCCGAGGCGCTGGCCTTCGACATGTACGGCACCTTAGTCGACCCGATCCGCATCTGGAAACAGCTCGAACGGTACGTCCCGGATGAAGATGCGCTGCGCGTCGCGGAGGTGTGGCGGCAAAAGCAGCTCGAGCTCACCTTCCGCCTCACCGCGATGGAGCGCTACGAAGATTTCGAATGGATCACGCGCAAGACGCTCGACTACGCGCTCGCCGCAGCCGGGCAGGAGCTCGAAGCGGATCAAAAAGACGTGCTTATAGCGCAGTACAACAATCTAGAGCGATTCGACGATGTCGACTCGGGCCTGAAGCGGTTGAAGGAGGCTGGCCACGAGATGGTTGTCTTCTCCAACGGAACCCCGGCCATGCTGCAGGCTACGATAAATCAAGAGGGACTTCACCAGTATTTTCAGGGGTTCGTCAGCGTCGACGAGGTAAAGGTGTACAAGCCGTCCCCGAAGGTCTACCGGCACGTCGCGGACCGCCTCGGCCGGCCAATCGGGGAGGTCCGGCTTATCTCCTCGAACCCCTTCGACGACGTCGGGGCCGAGGCCGCCGGGATGCGGGCGGCGTGGGTGGATCGCTCCGGCGGCCTCTTCGATCCGCTCGGCTCGCCTCCGGAGATGGTCGTCGAGACGTTGACCGAGCTAGCGGATGCTCTGGAGGCACGGCGAAGGTAGATACTCGGCTAGAGCGAGGCGCTCACCGATAGGTTCGACGCCTCTATCTCTTGGCTCCGATGAGATCAGGCTTTCCTCCTCGGAGCCTGCGCCGCTTACAGACTCAGGACCTGGTCCTTCTCCTCTAGAAGCTCCTGGATCTCCTCTTCGTTCTCTTCGTAGGCGCCCTCGCCGAAGTGCTGATAGCGGATGAAGCCGTCCGCGTCGATCAGGTAGCGGGCGGGCCAGTAGCGGTTGTCGTAGGCGTCCCAGGTAGCGCTGTTGTTGTCGAGGACGATGGGGTAGCGGATGCCCGCCTCTCCGACGGCCCTCTCGACGCTGGCAGGGTCCTTCTCGAACTCGAACTCCGGCCTGTGGACACCAATGACCAGCAACCCATCGTCCTCGTACTCCTCGTGCCACTCGTTGAGATACGGCTGGACGTTCTGGCAGTTGAAGCAACTGTAGGTCCAGAACTCGAGCAGGACTACCTTCTCGCCGAGGTTCTCGCCGATGGAGACGCCGTCGGTGTTGATGAAGCCGGTCGGGGCGACGATCTCCTCCGCCCGCGGAAACTCCGCCTCTTTGCGAGCGATCCTCTCCGACGCACCTTCGAGTTCCGCTTTCCCGGGTTCCGAGCTGTCCTCGGCCTTCGGGTTCACCCCGGTCGTCGGCTCGCTAACCGGCTCGGCGGGAGGCGGGTCCACCTCCGCCCGCGTCTCGTCCGGGACGGCCCTGCCGAACCGGAACTCGATAAAGGCGATGGCGCCGACGATCAGCAAGGTTGCCAGTACGAGCAGCACGGGTTTGGGTGCTAAAGATCTCACAGTAGTACCTCGTTTAGTAGCTGGAAGTTGGCGAGCAGGGCGAGCTTGCCGGTGAAGACGAGCACGCCCATCCCGATGAGGACGACGCCGAACGCGGTGTGGAGACGGCTCGCTCCCCGGCGATGCTTCTTGATGAAGGCGAACGCCCGGGAGGAAACAGGCCGACGAGCAGGAACGGCGTCCCGAGCCCGAAGGCGTACGCGAGCAGCAAGGGGAAGGCCGACGCCGGTTGGGAGGCCGCGAGCGCGAGCGTGCTGCCCAGGATCGGGCCGACGCACGGCGTCCAGGCGACCGCGAAGGACGCGCCGAACAGGACCGAGGCGAGGTAGCCTGGCTTCTTCGGCGCCCCCGACCCCATCGAGTACTCCCGGTCGAGGATGGGCACCCGGAGCAGGCCCGTCAGGTGCAACCCGAGGACGATGACTATTACTCCCGCCAGACGCGAGAGCCACGCCAGGACCTCCGTCGCCGCTCCTTGCAGCGCCGCGTTCAGCAGTACCCCAAGCACGGCGAAAACGGTCGAGAACCCGGCCACGAACAGAACGGCGTTAAAGAACACGTCTCGACGCTCGAGTTCGGGAGCCTTGAGTGAGGTGCCGGCCAGTTGCGCGAGGAAGGCGGGGATCACCGGCAGCATGCACGGCGAGAGGAACGACACGACCCCGGCGGCGACCGCGAGGGCGAGGGTTGGTTCGGCCATGCTCTCACCCTAGCATGCTGCCGGGTTCGAGAAATTAACAGCGCATTAAATAAGGGGTAAACTTTTGAGTCTATGGTCTACGTGAAGGTATGCGGCATAACCACCCCTGAGGACGCCTTGTCGGCTACCGGATCCGGCGCCGACGCCGTCGGTCTGGTCTTCGCTGAAAGCCCGCGCAAGCTGAGCGTCGAGGAAGCGCGGGAGATAGCCGCCGCGCTACCGGACGGCGTCCTCAAGGTCGGTGTATTCGTGGACGAGGAGCCTGCGGAGGTGCTCCGCATTGCCGCCGAGGTCGGGCTCGACTACGCGCAGCTGCATGGCGGCGAGAGCCCGGAGACTGTAACGGTTTTGCGGGAGGGCGGCGTCAAAGTGATCAAGGCTCTGAGGGTGCGGGGTGTGGAGTCGCTCGCGGCGATGGACGACTACGAGGCGGACCTTTTTCTGCTCGACGCGTGGAGTGAGAAGGCGCGGGGCGGGACGGGGGAGCGGTTCGACTGGGAGTTGGCGAAATCGCATGGGGGGCGTGGTAACATCGTCGTCTCCGGGGGGCTGACCCCCGAGAACGTGCGGGAGGCGATCCGGTTCTTCGAGCCGTACGGGGTGGACGCGTCGAGCTCCCTCGAAGACGCGCCGGGGAAGAAGAACGGAGAGCGGGTTCGGAGGTTCGTGAGTGCAGCAAAAGAGTGAGGCCGGATACTACTTCGGGCCCTTCGGCGGACGCTACGTGCCGGAGACGCTCATACACGCCCTCGAAGAGCTCGAGGAGGCCTACGAGCGCTACAAGGACGACCCGGAGTTCGTCGAGGAGCTAAACGCTCTCGCGAAGGACTTCGTCGGGAGGCCGACACCTCTTATGTTCGCCGAGAGGCTCACGCGTAAGTGGGGCGGGGCGAACGTGTGGTTCAAGCGGGAGGACCTCGCGCACACGGGGGCGCACAAGATCAACAACACTCTAGGCCAGATCCTGCTGGCCGACCGGATGGGTAAGGAGCGCATCATCGCCGAGACCGGGGCGGGCCAGCACGGGGTCGCGACCGCGACCGTCGCCGCTCTGTACGGTAAGGAGTGCGTGGTGTACATGGGCGACGAGGACACCCGCCGCCAGAGGTCGAACGTGGTGAGGATGAAGCTTTTGGGCGCCGAGGTCCGGCCCGTGACGAGCGGTTCGAGGACGCTCAAGGACGCGACGAACGAGGCGATCCGGGACTGGGTAACGAATGTCGAGGAGACGCACTACATTATCGGGAGCGTGGTCGGACCGGCCCCCTACCCGCGCATCGTGCGCGACCTGCAGACGGTGATGGGGCGGGAGATGGAGGCGCAGGCCCGCGAGAGGTTCGGCGGCGACCCCGACGCCATCGTCGCGTGCGTGGGCGGCGGCTCGAACGCTATCGGAGCCTTCTATCCGTTCGTCGGGCGCGAGAGCGTACGGCTTGTGGGCGTGGAAGCGGCCGGGAGGGGACTCGATACCGGGGAGCATGGGGCCTCTCTTACCGGGGGGCGGCCCGGGGTGCTGCACGGCAACCTGAGCTACGTCTTGCAGACGGAGGACGGGCAGATTCGGGAGGCCCACTCTATCTCCGCCGGACTCGATTACCCATCCGTCGGCCCGGAGCACTCCTACCTGAAAGACGAGGGGTTGGTCGAGTACGCGAGCGTCACCGACGAGGAGGCGCTCGAAGCGTTCGTGACCACTGCGCGCCTCGAAGGCATCATCCCCGCCCTTGAGACGGCCCACGCCATCTCGTACGCGGAGAAGGTGGCGAAGGACCTCGGTCCGGGAGCGAACCTGCTCGTGAACCTCTCCGGGCGTGGCGACAAGGACGTCGACGTGGTGGCGGATGCTCTCGGCATAGATGCTCACGAAGCGGAGGAAGTCTCTGGTGACGGGTAGCGAGAGGCTACAGGCGGCGTTTTCGGAGGGGCGGGTGGCGCTCGTGCCTTACCTGACGGCGGGCTACCCGACGCTGGAGGGCGCATATTCGGTGGGGGAGGCGTACGTCGAGGCGGGGGCGGACGTGGTGGAGATCGGGGTGCCCTTCTCCGATCCTCTGGCGGACGGGCCCACGATCCAGGACACGACGACCCGCGCCCTGGAGAACGGCGCGGACCTCGGGTACTGTCTGGAGCTCGCTTCGCGGTTCGCGGACCGGGTTCCGGTGCTGCTGCTGATCTATTACAACAGCGTCTTCGCGCGCGGGGTCCGGAGGTTCCTCGACGACGCGGCCGGGGCGGGGGTTTCGGGACTCGTGATCCCTGATCTGCCTATAGACGAGGCGCTGGATTTCCGGGAGATGGCCGCCGAGAAGGGCGTGGCGATCTGCCCGCTCGCCGCGCCCACCACGGACGACGAGCGGCTGGACAAGATAGCCGAGGCCGCCTCGGGCTTCGTGTACTGCGTCTCGGTCGCGGGCGTGACGGGGGCACGGGAGAAGCTGCCGCCCGGAGCGGTAGAGCTCTTGCGGAGGGCGCGGTCGATGGTCTCGGTGCCGGTAGTTCTGGGATTCGGGATCTCCTCGGCCGGGACGGCGGTCGAGGCAGGCGCCGAGGCGGACGGCTTGATAATCGGCAGCAAGCTGATGCAGGTCGTGGCGGAGGAGGGGCCGGAGGGCGCGGGTGCGTGGCTTCGTGAGGTGCGCGAGGCGCTCGATAGCGCGGTCTGCGCGAAGGCGGGGAGCAGAGATTAGGAACTGGCTCCACAAGCGGCGGGAGTACTCGCGGAGCGCCAGCGAGGCGCCGGATACGGAGAGCGGCCTCGCCTCGACAAACGGCGTCTTCACCAAGTGCGAGGGATGCGGGCAGCCGATCTACGAGAAGGAGCTCAAGGCCCGCTTCAACGTCTGCCCGCACTGCCAGTTCCACTACCCGCTCCCGGCGCCCGAGCGCGTGCGCCTGCTCGCCGACGAGGGCAGCTTCTCCGAGAGGGATGCCGGGATGACGGCCGGGGACCCTCTAGGGTTCGAGGACTACCGGGAGAAGCTGGAGAGCGCACACGAGAAGACCGGCCTCGACGACGCAATCCTGAGCGGGGTAGCGAGGATTGGGGGTCATCCGGTCGCGCTCGCGGCGATGGACTTCCGGTTCATCGGGGGGAGCATGGGGAGTGTTGTGGGCGAGAGGATCACCCGCACGGTAGAGGCGGCTCACGATGGAGGACTGCCGCTCGTGATCGTCTCGGCCTCCGGCGGCGCGCGGATGTACGAGGGCATCTACTCGCTGATGCAGATGGCGAAGACCAGCGTGGCCCTCTCGCGCTACATGACCGGCTCGTCGCCCTACGTCTCGGTCTTGACCGACCCGACGTTCGGGGGGGTGACGGCCTCGTTCGGGACCGCGGCGGACGTCGTGATCGCCGAGCCGGGAGCCAGGATAGGTTTCGCGGGGGCCAGGGTCATCGAGAGCACGACAAAGGAGCGGTTGCCGGAGGGCTTCCAGACCGCCGAGTTCCAGAAAGAGCACGGCCTCGTGGACCGCATCGTCCACCGCCTGGAGTTGAAGGACGACCTCGAACGATTCTTGGGGTTCCTTACGTGATCCTGGAGTTCGAGAAGCCGGTCAGGGAGCTCGAGGCGCGCATAGCCGAGCTGCACAGGCTCGCGGGCCCGAACGCGGAGCTGCAAGAAGAGATCTCACGCCTCGAAGACGCCCTCGACGCCGCCAAGAGACGCATCTACTCTAACCTGACCCCCTACCAGCGGGTGCAGGTCGCCCGCCACCCCGACCGCCCCGACTTCGACCGCTACCGCGACGCTTTAGCGGACGACTTCTACGAGCTCTCCGGCGACAGGCTCGGCGCGGACGACCCGGCGGTGCGCGGAGGATTGGCGAAGATAGGGTCGCGCTCCGTCGTCCTCCTGGGCCACGAGAAGGGCGACGACGTCAACAGCCGGGTGAAGAGCAACTTCGGCATGGCCCACCCGGAGGGCTACCGCAAGGCCGGCAGGCTCTACGATTTGGCCGAGAGGTTGGAGTTGCCCATCGTGTCGCTCATCGACACGCCGGGGGCCGCGCCCGCCCGCGCCGCAGAGGAGCGAGGCCAGGCGTGGGCCATCTCCGCCGACCTCATGGCGCTCGCGCGCGTCCCGGTGCCGGTCGTGGCCGTGGTTATCGGGGAGGGCGGGTCGGGGGGGGCTCTCGCGATGTGTCTCGCCGACCACGTAGTGATGCTCGAGAACTCCTACCTCTCGGTGATAGCCCCCGAGGCGTGCGCCTCGATCATCTTCCGCGACGAGAAACGCGCTCCCGAGGCCGCCGAGGCGATGAAGATAACCGCCCGGGACCTCCTGGCCCACGGGATCGCGGACGAGGTCCTGCCCGAACCTCTAGGCGGCGCCCACAACGAGCCCGAGGCCGCCGTGGAGGCAGTCGTCCGCGCCATCGAAGGCACCCTCTCGAAGCTCTCCAGGCTCGGGCCGGAGTCGCTCGTCAAGAACCGCTACGAACGCTACCGTAGGATAGGCACGCACGTGACCGAGGGGGAGATGGCCGGGACGCGCGGCCCCGGCGAGTAAGTTCACGGCACCGACTGCTACCCGAAAAAGGTCCCGGCGGCGCGGTAGAGTTCTTCGGGGACGGTCTTGGTCTCCTCGGTCGCCTCTTCCAGAGAGACGGTGACTATCTCGTTGCCGCGCAGGGCGACCATCTGGCCCCACTCGCCGTTCTTGACCGCCTCGGCGGCCCTAAGGCCGTAGCGGGTGGAGAGGATACGGTCGTAGGCGGTCGGGGTGCCGCCGCGCTGGAGGTGCCCGAGGACTACGTGGCGGGTGTCTATGCCGGTCCTCTCTTTTATCTCCCCGGCCAGCGTCTCACCGATGCCGCCCAGCCTGACGTGGCCGAACTCGTCCGTCTCGGCGTTCTGGGTTATGTAATCTTCGCTCAAGACTACGCCCTCGCTCACCGCGACGACGCCCCAACTCTCGCCCCTCTCGGCGCGCTTCTTGAAGAGGTCGGTTATCTCGTCGAGGTTTGGTTCGATCTCGGGAATGAGGGTGACGTTCGCCGCGGAGGCGACGCCGGCGCCCCAGGTGATCCAACCGGCGTGCCGCCCCATGACCTCGACCACGATGATCCTCTCGTGGCTCTTGGCCGTGGTCCTGATCCGGTCTATCGCCTCAGTAGCGATGGAGACGGCCGTGTCGTAGCCGAAGGTGGTGTCGGTGGCCGAGAGGTCGTTGTCGATGGTCTTGGGACAGCCGACGACCTGCACGCCGAAGTCGTCGTGGAGCCTCTTGGCGACCCCTAAAGTATCGTCGCCGCCGACGGCTACGAGGGCGTCGACGCCGTACTCCTTCATGTTCTCGACGACCTTTTCGGCGTCGCCCTCGTTCTTGTAGGGGTTGGTGCGGGAGGACTTGAGGATGGTGCCGCCCTCTTCGAGGATGTAGCGGACGTCGGCCGCGGAGAGGGGCATGGTGCTGTCCTCTTCCCTCTCCAGAAGGCCGCGCCAACCGCGCTTGATGCCCAGGACCTCGTAGCCGTAGTCGTTCACGGACTTCATGGTCACGGCCCGGATCACGCCGTTTAAGCCCGGCGCGTCCCCACCACCCGTGAGTATCCCGACCCGGTTTACCTCGGCCATCTCTTCCTCCCTTTCTCGGGACCTTCTCCGAGCCTTCAGTCTACTAAAGCTGTAAGCTTCGCAGTTGGGGTTAGCGGGTTGGCTAGTCGAGGGAGGTTAAGCAAGTGGACTCCGAGCGTTCGCGGGTCGCCCTGGTCACGGGGGCCGGAAGCGGTATCGGACGGGCCATCGCCGAGAAGCTGGCGAAGGACGGCGAGAGCGTGGTCGTCAATGATCTGGATGAAGGAGCCGCGAGAGAGGCGGTCGCGCGGATAGGAGAGGAAGGGGGAGGGCAACCGCCGCGCCCGGCGACGTCTCGGACCCCGAGGACGTGCGAAAGATCGTGGAGGCGGCGCGGGAGGCATACGGTCCCGTCGAGGTCCTCGTCAGCAACGCCGGCTTCTTGCAGCAGCAAAGCTTCGTGGATCTCACCGTCGAGGACTTCGACCGGATGATCTCCGTCCACCTGCGCGGCACCTTTCTGTGCATCCACGCCGTGCTGCCCGAGATGCTCTCCGCGGGTCGTGGCGTCGTCGTCAACATCGCCTCGCAACTCGGCCAGATCGGGGCCGAAGGGCTCGCCCACTACGCAGCCGCCAACGCCGGCATCATCGGCCTGACGAAGTCCCTGGCCCGCGAGGTTTCGGCGCAAGGCGTGCGGGTGAACGCGGTCGCGCCCGGCCCCGTCAACACCCCGCTGGTCTTCGACAACCTCCCCGAGGAGTGGCGCGAGAGCAAGGCCGCCGAGCTGCCCCTGGGACGCCTCGGAGAGCCCCACGAGGTAGCCGAAACGGTCTCTTTCCTGGCCTCGGACGCCGCCGCCCTGTACGTCGGCCAGACGCTCGGCCCCAACTCGGGTGACGTCATGCTGTGAGGGCGTCGTAAGCGGGGCGAAGTCCCCGGCAGTGCCCGGAAGGATCAGTCGCCGAAAGGACGCTCGAACGTCTCGGCGATCTCTTCTCTTGACGCCCCCGACCGGAGCAGCAATGAGAGGAAGAGGCGCGCCTTCGGGCCGTCGAGCATGCCCGCGTTTATCAGGCCGCGCTCCAACAGGTCAGACTCGGAGCCGGTGAAGCCGTAGGTCTTTCTGTGAACCTCCCCGCTGCCGGTGCGCGATGTCAGGACGACCGGCATCTCGTCGGCGAGGAACTCCAGAGTCTCGACCATGACCGAGTGTACGTGGCCGACGCCGAAGGCCTCTACTATGAGCCCGTCGTACCCAGCTCTCCGACCTGCGCGAGGAGGCGGCCGTCGTCCCCCAGGCCGACGGTGTAGAGGGCGACGGGGCGGTCTTGCGTCTCCTCCGGGAGGTCGATATGGCGGCGGCCCACGGGGCGGGTGGCTATCCTCACGTTGTCCTCGAAGACGTAGCCTATCGGTCCGGCGAGCGGGGAGCGAAAGGTGGCGGGGTTCGAGGTGTGGGTCTTTTGCACGAAGCGGCCGCGTGTACCTCGTCGTTCATGACGACCACGGCGCCCAGGCTCCGGGCCGCCTCGCTGGCCGCGATCCGCACCGAGGCGAGGAGGTTCGCCGGGCCTTCGGCCCCCGGAAGGGTGGGGTTGCGCATGGCGCCCGTCACGACGACAGGGGCGTCCCGGTTTACCAGCAGGTCCAGGACGAAGGACGTCTCTTCTATGGTGTCGGTGCCCTGGGTCACCACGACGCCCAAGGCGCCACCGTCGATGCGGCCTTCGATCTCCTTTGAGAGCTCGATCAGGTCTTCGAGCGTCAGCTCCGAGCCGGGAACCTGCCGGAAAGAATCGGCCGAGACCTCGGCGACCTCCGAGATCTCGGGCACGTCCTCGACCAGCGCCTCGCCGGTCAACGAGGGCGCGACCCCGGAGCCGCCCTCCGTCTGGGTCGAGGAGATGGTGCCGCCCAGCGAGAGCACCGTTACTTTTGGAAGGGCCACCTTGCCTCCTCGGTTCGGGGGTACGACTGCACCTCCATGCTACCGGCGACCGGACCTTCGTTCAACGTGAGCGGGGTGCCTGAGTGCGAAGCCCTTTGTCAGGGTACGATATTACGGTCGAACAAAGGGAGAAAGGGAGAAGATGCCTCAGAAAGAGATATTCTGTGCTTTTCAGGTCGACGTCGACGCGGTGGCGGGCTGGCTCGGCTCCTACGGCGGGGAGGACTCGCCGGACGACATCTCGCGGGGCATGTTCGCCGGTGAGGTCGGCACGCCACGCTTGTTGAAGCTCTTCGAGAAGTACGGCCTCAAGACGACGTGGTTCATACCAGGTCACTCCATAGAGACCTTCCCCGAGCAGATGAAAATGGTCGTGGACGGCGGGCACGAGGTCGGCACCCACGGCTACTCACACGAGAACCCGGTCTCGATGACCCCGCAGCAGGAGAGGGACGTCATCGAGAAGTGTGTGGAGTTGGTCGAGGATCTGACGGGCAAGAAGCCCGCCGGAAACTCGGCGCCGTGGTGGGAGCCCTCGGACGCGACGAACGAGATCCTGCTGGAGTACGGCTACAAGTACGACCGCTCTCTGCAGCACAACGACTTCACCCCCTACTGGGCCCGCCAGGGCGACCAGTGGACCCCGGTCGACTACTCCCAGCCCGCCTCCGAGTGGATGAAGCCGTTGGTGCGCGGCGAGGAGATAGATCTCGTCAAGGTCCCGCCGAACTGGTACCTGGACGACCTGCCCCCGATGATGTTCATAAAGGCGAACCCGAACAGCCACGGCTTCATGAACCCGCGGGACATAGAAGACCTCTGGCGCGACCAGTTCGACTGGGTCTACCGCGAGATGGACTACGCCGTGTATGCCCCTACCGTCCACCCGGACGTGTCGGGCAGGCCACAGAACCTCCTGATGCTCGAACGCCTCATCGGCTACATAAACGCCCACGAAGGCGTTCGCTGGCTGACCCTGGAGGAGATCGCCGACGACTTCCGGGAGCGCCAGCCCCGCGGCGAGCCCGCCAACGTCGAGAGCCTGAAGCGGCCGTAGGCTTCCTTAGCCTTATGTGCATTCTCTGCGGGGAGTTCGTCACCCGGATCCACTGGACGGAGAAACACGCCGAGGACAAAGCCCGCGCGTCCATAGACGCCGGGGCGAAGGACGAGAACCGGCGCAACAGGCGCCGCGAGCGTGTCCGGCGGGCGGCCGTGACTAACGAGGTGCTACGTCACTACGGCCTCAGGGTCAGCGACTGGAGCGGGACCAAGTACGTCCTGCGCGACGGCAAAGGCCGCTCCACGCTGGTGCAGGACCTCGGCTCCCTGTGGCCCGCGGCTCAGAAGCTCGCCGGTCGCCCGCTCGACCCACTCGACCCCGCCCTGCAAGCGGCGCTGCGCGGAGCGTCGAACGGCGCGGCGCCGGCAACCGGGAGCTAAAACGGCGAAGAGGCCGGTCACCGTCGTAACGGGCTTCCTCGGGAGCGGCAAGACCACGCTGCTCTCGAAGATACTCTCGGCCCCTTCCCTGGCGAACACGGCCGTGCTCGTCAATGAGTTCGGCAAGGTCGGCCTCGACCATCACCTCCTCGTGCGCGCCGACGAGAAGACGGTCCTCCTGGAGCACGGCTGCGTATGCTGCACCACCCGCGAGGACCTCGTCGGCGCGCTCCTGGACCTCCTCGACGAGGAGGGGAAAGGTGGGATAGCGTCGCTCGACCGGGTGGTCGTGGAGACGACCGGGCTCGCGGACCCCGCTCCCATTCTCTTCACCGTCTTCTCGCACCCCGTTCTTCAGCACCACTACCACGTGGACCTAGTCATCTCCACGGTCGACGCCGTAAACGGGGAGCTGCACCTAGACCGCAACCCCGAGTCGACCAAACAGGTCGCGACGGCCGACGCGGTCGTCCTGACCAAGACGGACATCGCGGAGCCGGGCGGGATCCAGGCTTTACGCGCCCGGCTCCGCGGTATCAACCCCTCAGCTCGCATGCTAGAAGCGCCTTTCGGCGAGATAGACCCCGAAGAGCTTCTCCGCCCCACAGCAGGATGGTCCCCGGACGAATCCCACAGCGGTCGGGACCCGGACGCGAACCGATCCACGCCGGCCACCGAGGCTCTCATGACGGAGGATGGGGACGTCCGCCACGTGTCCCGGACCCGTTCCACGTCGCTAACCTTCGACGGGCCCGTGGACTGGGCAGCCTTCGGGACTTGGCTCAGCATGCTGCTCTACGCCCGGGGCGAGGACGTCTTGCGCGTCAAGGGCCTGCTGGATGTCGGTGAGGCGGGGCCCGTTCTGCTCAACGGTGTCCAGCACATCGTGCATCCACCGGACCACCTCGGGGAGTGGCCCGACGAGGACCGCCGATCCCGCATCATCTTCATCACGAGGGGCGTTGACTCCGGGGAGTTGCTCGTCTCACTAGAGGCATTTCGGGGCATCATCGGGGCGGGCCCGCGTCTGCTCGAAGCCAACGCTCCCGTATAGCCCCACCTCGGATTTCTCTGTTACAGTCCAGGGCAGAAGTCGAAGCCGAAGTCGGGGAAGGGAGACGCGGAAATCATGGACATCGGGGTAATAGCTCAAATCCTATCCTCGCTCGCTACCTTCGTCGTCGCGACCGGTATCCTCTACCAGGGCAGGCAGGCGCGCAAGGCGCGCGACGACCAGGACCGCCCGCAGATCATAGTCGACGCGGACTACACCGGGCGTTTCACGACCAACATCGTGGTGCGCAATATCGGAAACGGGGCTGCCAAGGACATCTCGTTCGAGTTCTCCGGGCCCATACAAACCACGAGCGGGCAGAACGTCACCGAGATGCCTTACTTCGAGCACGGCATAAACTTCATGGCCCCGCAAACGGACCTCGTCGCCGTTTGGGACTCCTACCAGAACGTGGTACAGAATCTAAGGGACAAGGGCTTGACGCAAGGCATCACGATAACCTCGAAGTACAGGGACCTCAACGGGGAGTATTACGAGACGGATTGGACGATAAACCCCCTGCTCTTGGAAGGCAGCGGCTACTCGGAGTACAAGGGTTACGAGGACCAGGTGCAAGCCCTGGAGGACCAGGCGAGAGCTTTGGAGAAGATCTCCGAGAGCATCCGCGAAGCGGTAGACCAGCTTCACGAAGACGGAAGAGGATCAGCGGAGACGACCCGCCAACAACAAAGCACCACAGGGTAGCAAAGGCAGGGCAAAGAGGCAGCCGCCCTCGGCGAGAGGACCCTTTAGAGAGCGTCTCCGTCCCGCGCCTTCGCGTATAATGCCTTTTCTCATGGAACGGATCTCTTGGAATGCGGGGAGCGTGCCGGGGGACGTGCGGTTGGCGTTCGGACGGGTGGGGGAGGGGCCGAAGCCCGTCCTCGCGCTGCACGGCATCACGGCCCAGCATCGAACGTTCAACGCGCTGGCGCGCTACCTCGAGCACCCGGACGGGATAGTCGCCCTGGACCTCCGGGGCAGGGGCGACTCCGAGAAGCCCCCCTCGGGAAACTATGGGCTCGACAGGCACGCGCGGGATGCGATCCGGGCCCTCGACTACCTGGACGTCGAGCGGGGCTTCCTCGTCGGCCACTCGATGGGCGCCTTCGTCGCCCTGCACACCGCGCTCCGCTACCCCGACCGTGTTGGAGCGCTCGTCCTCCTCGACGGCGGATGGCCCCGCTCCGAGGAGGAGCCCGACGAAGAGGAGGCGGCGGCCATCGAGGAGGGCCTCGAACGGGCCTACAGGCGCCTCGACATGGTCTTTGAGACCCCGAAAGACTACCTCGACTTCTGGTTCCCCGGCCAGAACCTCACCCTCGAAGACCTGCCGCCCGACCTCGCTGACTACTACCTCTACGACCTCGAAGAGGTGGACGGTGGCTACACGCCCAAGGCCTCTCGCGAGGCCGCCGAAGAAGATGGGGACTCGTTCTCCTCCGAGAGCCCGACCGCCGGCGCTATGGAAGGCATCGCGTGTCCTGTCGCGCTCGTCCGGGCGGAGGAGGGCTTCTTCCCCGGCAGCCGGCCCCTCATCTCCGACGAAGCTCGAGACGCGATGGCGGAGGCCCTGAACCTCCGTCTGGAGATCCTGCTTCCCGGAGCCAATCATTACGCGATGATGTTCGGAGAGTACGCGCGGCGGATCGCCGGCGTTACCGGGGACCTTCTCCGGCAGGCCGGATGACGGGGTAGTCCAGACAAGCTCTTTTCTTCTCTACATACTACTTCGCGGTGCTTGTGTACGCTTCGGCCCACTCCAGGAGCGTTTGTCGCGGTGATCGCAAACAGGCGCGAGCGCGAAGGTGCGCAACGTGGTATACAAAGACTTCGGGGACCTCTCCGGGCGGGGGGAGGTCCCCGACTCGTTCTCGGGCGACGGGGGTAGGGCCGTTCGTGGCCGCTATTTTGTCGTCCTGGAGGCGGGGTAGATCTACCCCGCTTCTCCTTACTGCTCGTCTTTGGGTCGCGCTACCTCTTCGCAGACGACGTAATGAACCCTGTCCGCGGGGATGAGAAACTGCCTGTGAGACCGCGCCGACACCCGCAGGGGAGCGTTCTGCTGCAAGTTGTTGGAGATCTCCTTGAGGGCGCTTTCGGCTTCGTCCTGGCTCTCGTAGACACCGTACACCATCCGGGGGATAGCGAATCCCATGTTCACACCCGAGGCAGCTCCGGGCGCGCTCTCGGGTCCATCAGTGAGGCGCACCTGCTCTTCCTCCTGTTGTGGGTGCTCGCCGGGGTTTACCAGCCAGATCATCACGCTGTAGGCCATACTAGTCCTCCTCTTCGGGGCTGTTACCACTACTTACACCACCGACACCGCCGGGACGCAAAAAAGGCCGGGACTCTCGCCCGGACCTTACGGAGACCGATCAGAGCCGCCTGTCCTCCCACGACTCCCGATCTCGACTCTATCGCGGACAACCGCTCGGAGTCCTCCTGGCGCTCTAGCCGTCGGCCGTCTCCTGCTTCTCGTGGTTGCCGTTCGCCTCGAACCGGTATTCCCCGCTCCAGGCGCCGGTAAACCGCGCCGGCCGGCGGTGGTGTCCGAACTCCGGCCGGCTTTCGGAGCCGGGAGATCCGGAGCTACTCCTCCTCCGGGCTGCGTTCCTCCGATGGGGCCTGGAGATCCGGGTGGTAAGCGATGGAGGCCTCCACGGACCCGTGCTGGGCGGCCACGTCCCGGATGCGCCCCTTTACGAGCCGCCGCTGCTCGGCGCCTCGCGTCTCCCCGTAGAGCCTCCGCAGACGCTCGTGCTCCTCGTCGAGCTTCCGGGAGAGATCCAGAAGACCGCCGAGCGTCGCCCCATCGAGGCCCTCCTCGAACTCCTCCTCCCGCGAGGAGTTCGCCCACCCAAGCGAGAGCGGCGCCCGGCGCGCCCTCTCCCCGGACCCACGTGCGGAGAGTAACTCCCGCGGATCCACGCCCAAAGCCCAGGCTAGCTTCTTGACGGTGCCGAAGTGCGGACGTGAGATCCTGCCGCTCTCGATCCCCGAGACGGTCGTCGGACTCACCCCCGCCTCCCCGGCAAGCCGCTCCTGAGTCCACATCCGCTCCTCGCGGATCTCGACTATCCGGCTTCGTACCTCGCTCCTGTCCATGAGATCCTCTCTAGCTCTCTGCCCCGCACTCTACCACAAATCTGTAAAAAGTTGTGTTTTTAGAGGAAAATTCTGTCTTAAAACTGTTTACAAACTGTGTTGTAGGGTATAATAGTGATGTCGGTAAGAGGACGGCTCCCGAGCGGGGTCGTGGAGAGCAGGAGGTAAGGAAGATGGCGATCAGTCCTTTCAGAGGCCGGGGTTTCTACGACTTGCACAGCGAGATGAATCGCATGTTCGACGAGGTGCTCGGCGGGTTGTCGCGCGGCAGGTCGGGCCGTCAGCAGGGAGTTCAGGGGACCGAGTGGGCCCCGTCGATGGACGTGTTCGAGGAAGAAGGGAACCTAGTAATAAGGGCCGAGCTTCCCGGGGTGAAGCAGGAGGACGTGGACATAACGGTACACGACCGGGTTCTGACCGTCAGCGGGCAGCGCAGGGAAGAGCAGGAGCAGGAGCGCGGCGGCTACTACGTCAGGGAGCGCCGGCAGGGTGCCTTCAGCCGGAGTGTGATGCTGCCGCAGGGCGTCGAGGAGGACAGGATCCGGGCCCGCTACGAGGACGGGGTCCTTGAGGTGACGGTCGAGGGGGGCGCCGCGGTGCGGGAGCCCAGGCGCATCCAGATCGAGGGTCTCGCCGACGACGAGAACTCTAACGGTGAAGCCTCTCGCGGCTAGACCCGCTCCAGAACCCTTGTAGTTGGCAGCACGCCATCGGCGCCGGGGTCGTCGAGCGACGGCCCCGGCGCCTCTCTCACCTTACTTCGAGGGCCACCTTATCGTCGGGCTCGTAGTATGCTGTCATGTCGCCTGTCAGGACGATAACCGACAGCTCGTGGGCGCCGGCCCCGATCTCGGAGACGGGTATGGCCTGCTCGAACCCGGAGTACCTGTACGAAGGAACGCCTGAAGAATCCGCCACGTCCCGCCTCTCCGCCCCATAGAAAGCGGGGAAGAGCCTGCCGTCTACGTCTATGTAGGCCCCGCCCGCCGTGCTTTCGTTCTCGTCGTCCACGGCCCAGCCGGATGGCTCGATAAAAGACGCCTCTTCGGGGACGACGACGGTCCGGCCTTGCTGGCTTACCCCGTCGCCACTTATGGTCATGGCCAGCGAGGCGGGCGACGATATGGGCGAGAGGTCGGAGAGCGAGGGAAGTTCTCGCGGTTCGGAGAAAACATTATAGCCGAGTCTCCGCAGAACGGGGGCGCGCTCTCTCGCGAAACAGGTCGCGCATCCGGCGCCTGGAGGTTACCGCAGATGGGGAATAGGG
This sequence comes from Rubrobacteraceae bacterium, assembly GCA_030448125.1. Classification (GTDB taxonomy): domain Bacteria; phylum Actinomycetota; class Rubrobacteria; order Rubrobacterales; family Rubrobacteraceae; genus Rubrobacter_F. The sequence continues at coordinate 315,889 of JAUJNO010000002.1, forward strand.
CGCGGCATACAAGATTTGTGGAGAGGGTGGCGGGACATTGCTACCCTTCGCCGATCTCTCCTTCGGCGGGGGATCGGCTGTCGAGTACACCGGCGGTGAGCCTCATCTCGAATAAGATCTCGGTTCGAACGGTCTTCAGGAGGTTTTCGAGCCTTTTTTGTCCGCGATCACGAGCGTGCTCCAGGGCACTCTCCAACCACGCCAGCGCCCCCGCGTTGTCGGCCACCGGTCTCATGATTTTCAAAATCGCTTCCTCCCCAAAAGGCTCTCCCTGGTGCAACATCCTATCCCTTTTCCGTGACTCATTCCGGGGGCGGACTCACACGGCTGAGCACCAGACCGGTCTCTGAGAGCCAGATCACGCCCGAGTGCGCGACCTGCGCCCGCCGCAGCGTCCCCGAGGACCACTCGTCGACTACCCGCTCCAGTACCCCCGTCTTGACTACGAGATGCCGCTCGTCGACCATCTCCATCAGCGCCTCCTGCTGGCGCAGCGCCGTCTCCAGATCCACCTGCTCCGTCCAGTCGAAGGTGGCCCATATGGTGCGGCTCATACCATCTTGCTCGGCGTCCAGCTCCCGCAGAGCCTCCACCCGCCCGTCCAGGGTATCGTGATCCCGCACGAAACGGAAGCCCCCCTCTTCTTCCAGACGCCCGACGGCCAGCCCGTTGCGCTCCAGCTCCGCGCGTAGCTCGGCCTCGGAGATCGACTCGTCGCCGCGGGACTTGACCAGCAGCCCGCCCCGCGCCTCGCCGACCCGGAGAAAGGCGGCGTCGAGGCGGTGCAGCAGCTTGTGGTTCTGGGCGACCGCAAGCACGTTGTCCGGTACGGTCAGGAACGACCGCAGCTGCCCGGTGAGCGTGACCGGACGCTCGCCCCGCTTCAAAAAGTCCTCGAGCGCCTCGCGCCTGATGCGCCAGGACTTGCCGACCTTCAGGCACGGCAGGTGTCCCTCCCGGCACCACCGGTAGACCGTAACCGGACCCACCCCCAGGTACCCGGAGACATCCTCAACACCCAGCAGTTCCTTCTGCGTTATGGAAACGCGGTCCACGTCCCTCACGACCCCGCACGCTCCCCGCTCATTACACCTTTCGGACCCCGACAGTACGTATTGAACCATATTTTGTGTACTTTGTCGGACACAGGTATATAGTAGAGCATTTCCGCGTACGATGCCACGTGACGTGAAGCGGAGAGTCGGCGGCATCTCTAGAGAGAGCCTAAAGCAAGGAGGTTAGTTGTGGAGCACCGCGACGACAGGTTCACGGCGATCGAGGACCGGTACGCAGGCTACACCGTCTACGATCAGGACGGCGACAAGATTGGCAAGGTCGATGATCTCTTCATCGACGAGAGCGACCAGCCGGAGTACATCGGCGTAAAGATGGGCTTTTTGGGGCTGAGGAGCACCCTTATCCCGATAGAGATCGTGCAGATGGACGAGGGGCGCGAGGCGTTGACCGTCTCCCAGCCGAAGAGCGTGGTCAAGGATGGCCCGACCTTCGACGACGACGAGGAGATCTCGCCGGAGCTCGAGGAGCGGGTCCACAGTCACTACGGGCTCCAGGCCAACGGGACTACCGGCGAACGCGGCACCTACGGCGAGTACTACGATACCGGGACGAGGACCGAAGATAGGACGGGCGACGGCACGGCGGGAGTTGGTACAGCGGGTTCCGGCATGACGATGGGCGACAGGGGCCGGGGCGGCGAGTTCCACGAGCACGCCCCGGGCGAAGAGGGTGTCGGCGAGCGGGAGGACGACCTCAACGACACCGACGAGCTTCGGGTGCAGAGGAGCGAGGAGGAGCTGCGGGCCGGCACCCGAGAGCGCGAGGCGGGCAAGATGAACGTCCGTAAGCGCGTGCGCACCGACCGCGAGCAGATCTCCGTGCCCACCAGGCGCGAGGAAGTCAACGTCGAGCGCGTGCCGGTGAATGAAGAGGGTACGGGGGCCGAGATCGGCGAGGACGAGGTCTCGGTGCCGGTGGTCGAGGAAGAGGTAGTGGTCGACAAGCGCCCGGTGGTCAAGGAGGAGATCCGGGTTCGCAAGGATGTCGTCGAGGACGAGGAGGTCGTCGAGGAGGACGTGCGCAAGGAAGAGGTCGATGTCGACGACCAGACGACCGGGCGCGGCGGAAGGCCCGGCGGGACAGCCGGGCGCGACAACGACGACCTCGAAGACGAGACGAGGCGCCGCGACCGGTAAGGCTCCTTCGCTTTTCCGGGGCCGGTAGAGCAGATGCGGGGTGGGGATCTCTTCGGGCTCCCGCCCCGCTGAGAGACGGGGAGGAAGCGATGGATCTGAGTGGCCTCAACCCGCAAGACATGCAGCAGTACCTCCAGGGCGTCAACTGGCCGGCGGATCCCAGGAGCAGGTGGCACAGACCGCCGAGAGCAACGGCGCCCCGCAGGGGATGCTCGATCAGCTAAGGAACCTCGGGGGCGGCCAGTTCTCCGGTCCTCAGGACGTGATAAGCAGGCTGCAAGGCGGAGAGTAGCTGGCCTGAATCCGCAGCGAACTCACCGGAGAGTCCCGGAGTAAGGCATGCTAATAGAGGGTGCCGCGAAAGGCGGCTACAGGAGGAAGCTTTCAGACGGGACGAGGCCGGATGCCTGTGCGGCCTGCCCCTATCAATAAAAAGGAGCAAGAACATGTCCGAGAGAGAGCGTAGGGAGGAGCAGTCGCGGCGGGAGGCCGAGGAGCGCCAGCGGCTCGGCCCGAACATAGACGCCGAAGGGCGCAGGATGGACGACCCGCGTGGAAACGACGGGCCGAGGCGGGTTGGAGAGGCGCGCGCCGGGCGCGGTTCTGGCGCAGAGCGCGGGTCTGACGCAGAGCGCGAACCTCGCGGCGAGTCTCGCGAAGCGAGCGGACGGCAAGGAGCGCAACGTCGGGGGAATGACGATCAGAACGCGAACGCCGAGCGGGTAACGAGCTGGATCAGCGTAATCTTCGGCTGGCTCGCGGCTTTGGGGGCCGGCCTGATCCTCAGCGGCATCGTCGGAGCACTCGTAGGGGCGATCCTGGGGGGCGGAGGGGCCAGTTCCTCTGCTACGGAAGGCGGAACGGCGGGCCTTATCGGGCTCCTGATCACGCTGCTCCTGGCCTTCATCATCGGCGGCTACGTCGCGGGACGCCTCGCGAGCCGCTCCGGCCTCAAACACGGCCTCCTGGTCCCCGTGCTGATGCTAGTGGTCACGATAGTTTTGGCGGGCATAGGAGCCCTCTTGGGCCTCAGCTTCCTGGACAACCTCAGCGGCGTGACGCTGCCCAGCACTCCGAGCGATGCTCCGCAGGGGCTGGGCACGATCCTCACCGGCGCGGGCATCCTCGCGCTGCTGATGCCGTTCATCGGCGGGGCGATAGGCGGCGCTCTGGGCGCCAGGACCGGCCGCAGGCGTCCATAGTCAAGGTTAGCGAAAGAAAGGAATAATAAATGAGCGACACACTATTTCAGCCGCTACAGAACGCGTTGAGCACGTTCCTATCGTACCTGCCGCAGCTAGTAGGTGCGATCGTAATACTCATCATCGGCTACATCGTGGCCAAGATCCTGCAGGCCATCACCACCCGGGTATTGCAGGGTTTGGGATTCGAGGGTTGGATGGAGAAGGGTGGCATAAAGCAGTTCTTCGACAGAGCGCAGACAAACCAGACCCCCAGCAGCGTCATCGGCAAGCTGGTGTTCTGGTTTGTGTTCATCATCGCCATCACCATGGCAGCCGACGCTCTGGGCATCCCGCAGGTCTCGGCGGTCTTGGGGCAGCTAGTAGCCTACATCCCGAGCATCATAGCGGCGGTCCTGATCCTGGTCCTCGCCGCCCTCCTGGCGAACTTCGTCTCCGGAATAGTGCGGGGGGCGACCGGCAGTGATCTCCTGGCGAGCGTGGCGCAGTACGCGATCATCATCTACGCGGTCTTCGCGGCGATCACGGAGTTGGGCATAGCGGTGGAGCTCACCGCGCCTACGTTCCTGATCGTGCTGGGGGCGGTGGCTCTGGCAGCGGCTATAGCGTTCGGGCTGGGCGGCCGGGAGGTTGCCCAGGATATCCTGCAGAAGGCCTACAACCGCGGTGACGAGGTGACGAACCGTACTACCACGGGCGGGGACGACACCAGGACTTTCACTCCCGACCGGTAGCGCGACGGACACATACGGGAGGCAAGAAAGAGAGCCGGGGCCGCACGGAAGCGGCCCCGGCCAGGTTGGAGAACCAGTCGCTGCCAGGAGCGTGGATGCCAGACGCGAACTTCGGCCGCGGGGCCCAGGGGTCAACTTCGTCTACGTTCCCGGTACGGAGAGACCGCGGGGCTTCCTCGTCTTTCTGGTCCTGGTGGCTCTGTACGTTTGCGGACGCGGGGGCTACGCAGCGTAGCTCAAGCGAACGACATCTAAAGTGCGCCTCCGGAGGGAGGCCATCCCTCTGGTATGCTTGGCTTGGAAACAAGGGTGTTTAGGGGAAAGGGCTTGAGATATGTTCGAGGGCTTCGAGCGGATCCGGGTGGAGGCGGGTGGAGCGATCATCGAGGGTGTTCGCGGAGGCGAGGGGCCGCCGGTGCTGCTGTTGCACGGCTATCCGCAGACCCGCGCGATGTGGCACCTGGTCGCGCCGCTTCTCGCCGAATCCTTCACGGTCGTCGCGACCGATCTGCGGGGTTATGGGGACAGCTCCAAGCCTGAGGGTGGGACCGACCACGCCGGCTACTCCAAGCGTGCGATGGCTGCGGATCAGGTCGAGATCATGCGGGAGTTGGGGTACGGTTCCTTCGCCGTCGCCGGCCACGATCGGGGCGGCCGCGTCGCGCACCGGATGGCGCTGGACCACCCGGAGAGAGTCACGAAGCTCGCGGTGCTGGACATCGTGCCCACGCACTACGTCTTCACGACGGCGGATAAGGACCTTGCGACGGCCTACTACCACTGGTTCTTCCTCATCCAGCCCTACGACCTGCCGGAGCACCTCATCGGGGCCGACCCGGACTACTACCTGCGCAAGAAGCTCGGCGGGTGGGGGACGGGCGTCGATCTCTTCGACCCTTATGCCTACGCTGAGTACGAGCGTTGCTTCCGCGACCCGAAGACCATCCACGCGAGCTGTGAGGACTACCGGGCCGCTGCCACCATCGACCTCACCCACGACGAGGCCGACCGGGACCGTAGGGTGGAGTGTCCCCTCCTGGCGCTCTGGGGAGAGAAGGGCGTCGTGGAGAGGCTCTACGACGTGCTGGAGGTCTGGCGCGGGTACGCCTCCGACGTGCGAGGCGGGGCAGTGCCCGCCGGCCACTTCCTGGCCGAGGAGAGTCCCGAGGAGACGGCGAAGGAGTTGGTCTCTTTCCTCAAGGGTTGAGGAAAAACGACCATCAGATGAGCCGGATCGCCGCTGGTCCCAGGATCTCTCTTTGCACCAAGCAGGGTCCGTGTTTTGGGTTACGGCCGCGCTGTCGGCGGCGCTTATCGCGTGACGCCAAGCCCGGCAAGTAGCCCGAACCATCCTCATCTACGGAACCCTCGCGGGCGATCGCGAGGGTTCTCCTTTGCCCCGACCTCTCTACGGGCGTACGTTGTAGGAGCGGTTGCGAGAAGCTTTTCGCGAGCATACAATTCCCGAATTGTGGGAAGACCATTGAAATGCTTTCGCCGCTTTATACCGGTTGTGGACTGTAGGTAAGGGAGGCTTGAGGATGCAGGGCATACGGAAGGTGACGTCTCAGGTCGGGACCGTGTTTTGGATCACGATTGCCATTGCGCTGGCGTTCGTTCTGTGGGGTGTATTCCTTACGGATAACTTCGATAGGGTGACCAGGGCGGCTCTGGACTTTGTCGTCGCGGATCTCAGTTGGTTCTATTTGATCGTGACGACCTTGTTTTTGGCCTTCGTCGTCTTTCTGGCCTTCAGTCGCTACGGCAAGATCAAGCTGGGCAAGGAGGACGAGGAGCCTGAGTTTGGCCTGTTCTCGTGGTTCGCGATGCTTTTTCAGGCAGGGATGGGTATCGGCGTAATCTTCTGGGGGGTCTCGGAGCCCGTCATGCACTACGCCACCCAGCCACCCTACGGCGGGGCCGAGCCGAACACGGCTGCGGCGGCCCAGCTATCCATGCAGTACTCGTTCTTCCATTGGGGGCTGCACGCGTGGGCTATCTACGCCGTCGTCGCCCTCGCCGTCGCGTACTTCAACTTCCGTAAGGACAAGCCGGGGCTTATAAGCGCGGTCCTCTCGCCCCTGCTCGGCGACCGCGCCAACGGCCCCATCGGGAAGGCCATAGACACATTGGCGATCCTGGCCACGCTGTTCGGTGTGGCGGTCTCTTTGGGGCTCGGCACCCTCCAGATCGGCGCGGGGCTCGGCGAGAGCCTCGGCATCTCGAACGGGGTCGGCCCGCAGCTGATCATCATCGGCGTCACCACGGTCGCCTTCATGCTCTCGGCGTCCACCCCGATCAACAAAGGGGTCAACTACCTGAGCCAGGCGAGCATCTACCTGGCCGCCGTTTTGCTACTCTACTTTATAGTCCTGGGACCGACGGTAGTCCAGATCAACGCCTTCACGCAGGGTATAGGCGACTATATAGGCGAACTCATCCCGATGAGCTTCACGATGAACGCCTTTAACCAGGACACCGCTTTCTTGAGTAATCCCGCGGGGACCCTCTTCTTGTTCGCGACGTGGATCGCCTGGGCCCCTTACGTGGGGGTCTTCGTCGCCCGGGTCTCCAGAGGACGCACAATTCGGGAGTTCGTCATAGGCGTGCTGGTAGCCCCGAGCCTCGCTAACGCGTTGTGGTTCGCCGTGTTCGGGGGGGCGGCGATAGATTACGATCGTTCGTCAGGCGGGACGATCAGCACGGCCGCCCAGAGCGACCCGGCCGTGGGCCTCTTCGCCTTTCTTCAGGCGTACCCGTTGCCTTTGATCACGTCGCTCGTGGCGATCTTGCTGCTCTTCATCTTCTTCGTTGCGGGGGCGGACGCGGCGACCATCGTGCTCGGCAGGATGTCCGCCGGCGGCGTTTTGAACCCTGGCAGGGTGATCCGGCTGGTCTGGGGGGCGGTTATGGCGGCCATCGCGGCGGTCCTGCTCCTGAGCGGGGGCATCGAGGCACTCGAGCGGGCGTCGATCGTGGCCGGCCTGCCGTTCGCACTGATCATGATCGCCATGTGCTGGTCCCTATACAGGGGCCTCTCGCAAGATGCCCGCGAAGAGGAACAGCAAGAAGGGCAGGAGTCCGAAGACCGCACGGCGGCGGAACATGCGGGCCAGCCGGCGTCGAACCCCGGCGAGTAACCGTATCGCTCCTATCCTCGGGATTGCTACACTGGCAGACGTCTTGGAGGACACCGAGCGGCGCGCGGAAGAGGAGAGGGCCCGGATCGAGGCCCGGTACCGCGAGGTGCTCAAGAACTCGGTCGCGTTCGAGAAGAAGATCCGGAACCGCTGGCGCGAGAAGAACCGCCAGAAGAACGCCCGGATAGCCGAGCTCGAAGCGCGCGTCGCGGAGCTAGAAAAAGAACTGGAAACGCTACAAACCGAGAAACGCTAAGGATGACCTCGAGAAGGATCTGGTGGCGGAACGCGGGAGAGGTGTCTTCTGGCTCTACCGCTCCTCGCCGGGCCGCTCCTCGGGGCGCGGCTCGTGGCTCATGTCCGGCGCGCCGGTGAAGCCGCCCGGGCCACTCTCGGAGAGCCGCTCGGGCTCCTCCACCCTGCTCAGGGCCCGGTCGAGGACCTCCTCGTCCACGGGGTAGGGGAGATCCAGGCGCGAGGCGAGTGTCCGATCCAACTCCTCGTCCGGCAGGCCATGCACCTCTTCCTCCATCCGGAGCATCTCTGGCTCGCTGTCGGGCCCGAGGTCGTTGACCATGAGGGCAACCAACTTGCGCTCTTTCGTCCCACGATCCGCCATCTCGGCCTCTCCGATCCTTCCTTGAGCTTCCACCGGCGCACAAGTTTACAACGCCCCTGGACTTCCGCGCCGTATTGGGCGCCGAAAGAGTGGCCGCGCTCGCCGCAAGTGGCGCTAGAGTACACGCTCTGGTTGCGGAGGGGCGCGGCAGCTGGACGACCCTCGCGCGTGAGTTGAGCGTCGCTAGCCAGGGCACGAAGGACACGACGCCTCGGCCCCACATCCAACCGTCCTGGCTTCGCGGTCTGCACTACAATGTGGCGAGGGACAAAACTCGAGGAGGAGGCGAAACCGTGAGCAGAAGATCCGGGCCGCGGAGAAACGGGCGTAGTGGGAGAACCTACGGCGGCGCATTGGGGCTGGTGATTGGTGCTTTGGGCGTAGGCGTGCTGATTCTTTTCTTGTTGCGACAGATCCGAGGAGACGCACGGGAGAGAGTCGAAAGGGCGTCCGAGGCAGCGAAGAGCAGGGTCGAGGAGTATGCGGGGGTCTCGAGGACAGAGACAGAGTCTCAAGAGGCAGTGGAACGCCCCGCGGACCAAGAAGAGACACACGCCGCCGAAGAGCGTACAGAGGAACGTACGCGCACCGTAAGGGAGTTTGTCCACAGGCTCGAGGAGCAGCCCCCGGCGGGCCAGGAAGAGGAGAACGCCTCCGAAGAGACCAGAGAAGAGCTAAGACGCGTCATACGCGAATCCGTGCGTAGGAGTGAAGGATCCTCTCGGGACCGAGAGGAGGGTAGATCGGAAGAAACGGCAGGGGAGGAGGAAAGGCGCACAAGCGAGAGCGGCAGTGCGAGCGGCAGTGCGAGCGAGCAGATGACGGTGGTGGGCGTGCTGGCGAAGATGGGGGAGGCATTCCAGGAGACGGGCGGCGGCCAGTTCGTCTTGTCCTCGGAAGACGAAGGCAACTTCGACCTGCACGGCAAGGAAGACGAACTCGACGACGTCTATCAGCAGCAGACGCAGGCCAGGGTGGTAGGGAGGATCATTGACGAAGACTCGCAGCCAAGAAAGATGGAGGTCGACGAGGCCGAGCCGGCATAGCCTCGGAGTCTCGCACGGGATCGAGGACGCCGCCGGCCTCGACTTTCGATGGGGGAGATGGCGCAGAGGCTCTTCTCGATCCTCTGCGCGGTGCTGCACGAGGCGCACGGGCGGCAGGTGCAGGAGACGATGGAGACCCTCTCCGAAGGCCAGAAGAGTTCTACCCGAGAGCGAGCCGGGTGGCTTCACTGGCGCCCCGGATATGAGCCACGCGCCGCGCCCCGAGGAGCGGCCCGCCGAACGTTAGGAGGATTTGACTCCGGGCGCCCCGATCTCGGCGCGCAAAGACTCGGTCTCCCCGGTTATCTCCGCCAGGGCGGAGCGGGCCTCCGTCATGCGGGTGTGCTCGGTGCGGACGAAGCGGGTGTAGGGTGCTATCGCCTCGCGCATCCTCTCGACGGAGCGGTTGAGCTCGGTATCGAACTGGCGACGCACCACCTCGCCCAAACGCTCGCGCAGGGCCTCGGTCTTCTCGCGGAACTCGGCGCGCGCCTTGCGCCGCCGGTTCGGCAGGATAAAGAGGCCGAAGCCCGCGATCACGAGCGCCGCCGTTATCCCCGTTACGTCCGCCGCGGCCGTCGTGGCGACCGCCACCGCCGCCGCCCCGAGGCCCAAAGCGCCGACCTCGACCGCGGCCGTCTGGGCGACGGCACCCTGCAAGGAGAGGGCGAGCTGCTGCGACTCGTACTCGCGGTCGTAGCGCTGGACGACGTCGGTGGCGTTCTTGCCCACGGACTGGAGAAGCTGCGAACGGTTGTACTCGAAGTTGTCTCCGACCTCCCCGATCACGTGCTCGTCGTACTTCGCCTGCCGGCGGCGGTTGACGTACTCCACGATCGCGCGCCACTGCTTGAGGTTCCGGTCGACCATCCAGTCTATGAGCTCCTCGACCCGCTCGTCTATCAGCTTCTCGGTGTCGGCGACGACCTCCCTCTGGAAGCGGTCCTGAACCTTGTTTCGCTGCACCAATTCTCGGACGTTGGTGAGGCGGATGTTCTCTTCGAACCACTCGTCGCCCCGCTCGTTCATCTGCATGATGATGTTCTCGATCTCGGACATCCGCGCCTCGAAGTCGCGCGTCATGTCCTCCTTGTAGAGCTCCAGCTGAGACTCGACGTTCTCGGACATCTTGAAGTCGTCCTCGAGCAGGCTCATCCGCTCGTCCACCGCGAGCCCGTAGCGCCTGACGAGCTCCTCGACTACCCCCAGCGGGCTCTCCAGCTTCAGCCGCACCCGGCCCTCCTCGTCCAGAAGGTCCGTCACGTAGCGCTCCAACTCCTCGAAGCCGCTCGCCTCGAGGAGGGCGTCAGCTTCTATTCCGGGGCCGGTAGCCTTCGCCTTCCGGGCCAGGTAGGACGAGACGAAGAAGATCGGGGGCTTGAGACCCAGCATCGAGTTGACGCCATCCTCGACGAAGAGGCGCACCTTCTCGCGGTCCTCTTCCCCGCGAAGGAGGTCGACCTTGTTGACGACGAGGACTATCTTCTTGCCCCAGTCCCGGATCAACTCTAGGTACTCGCGCTCGGACTCGGTGAACGGCCTGTCGGAGGAGGTGACGAAGAGGACGAGGTCAGAGCGGGGTACGAAGCCGCGGCTCAGCTCCTCGTGGTGGCGGATGATCGCGTTGGTCCCCGGCGTGTCGACGATGGCGACCTCGCGCAAGAATTCGTTCGGGTGCTCCTTCTCGAGCACGCCCTCGCGCCGCTCGCGCTCGGAGGGATGCTCACCGTATCTGAGGACCGTGATCCGGTCGGTCGTCGGCGTCACGCCTTCTTGGGAGAGATCTTCCCCGAGTAAGGCGTTTATGAACGCCGACTTGCCGGAGTTGAACTCGCCGACGATGACGAGCAGAAACAGCTCCTCAATATCCGCGAGCTTCCGGCGCACGAGCGAGACGTCATCGGACGGGGAGCCGAAGTCTTCGAGAAATCCGGCCAGGCGTTCCAGGAGGGCGCGTTCGCGGTCGGTGGTCCGCCGCCAACGTTCGTCGAGGATCTGCATCTAGCCTACACCGCCTTCCCGGGGATCGCCGCCGGTAAGCATTGTACCCCGTCGCCGGTGGTGCGAAGCCGGAACCCGGACTTCGCGGTATTGCTCGCGCAATCTTCCCGGAGCTACGGGAAGGGGCTCGTGTCCGGCGTGAGGGCGCCGATCTGGTTCCTGAGCGACCGGACTTCCCACTCGATCGCCCCCAGGGATGCATGGGCCTCTTCCGCCCGCTTGTGCTCGGAGCGCACGAAGTCGACGTAGGTTGCCATGACTCAGATATCTAACAGCAGACACGCTCCGCGGGAACGTTGAGCGTGTCTGCGCCGCCGGCGAGGCTCCTCGCCTGGAAGGTCCGAAAGCCTGAGTCTCACGCCAGATGCGTTGCCAGACCGCGAGCGCGACGCCGACAGGCAGATATTTTAGCCGGCGCCGGCATCTCCTTTGCCTCCGGAGCAACCGGTTCGGGTTGCGCTTAATGGCCTCTCCGCTTGCGAACGGCTCCATGAGCCAGCACTCCACTCAGCAAAAGGAAGCCGCCCACGAATAGCATGAGTGGCGGGGCGCCGCTAGTAGCTCTGGGGAGCTTCTTCGTCGCTACCGGTATGGTGTTTGCGACGCCATCGTCGGAGGCGCCGAGAGTGAACACTACGGGGGATCTACCGGCGGCGGGAATCGCCCCGGTTGGTTGCTCCGGAGCGGGAGACGCCTGCCAGATGAGGCCTTCGGGTACGGCCTCCCGCGCGGCCAGTGCGGTCTCCATGGCCTCGGTCTCTGCAGGCGAGGCTCTCCGAATACTTTCTTCTTCGATGAGAGTGGTGGGGACCTCTTGCTCGGCCGTCCCGGCGTCCGGATCCCCGACTGCCAACCCCGCGTCGGGGGAACGTAGGACCTCTACCGGACCGGTCTCTCCGGTAGTGTACCGCTCTGTGACGGCGCCCTCGGCGGTGGGTTGGACGGGGGCCAGCCGGGGCGTTGCTTCTCCGCCGGAGGGCCGCGCGGTCTCCGCCGCGCCGGTCTCCGTAGCGTACTGCTCCACGGCGATATCACCGGTAGTGGGTTGCACGGAGGAAGCCGTTCGGGGCAGCGCTTCTCCGTCCGACTCCGGGTCGGGCATGGCCTCTTCGGTCCGAGTCTCCCCGCCGCTCGTTTGTTCATCGGCGGGCTGCGGGGACGAGGTCTGCTCTTCGGCCGCCGGCTCGACGAGTTGCTCGGCCCCCAGCGCTCCGGTTTCGGCGACCGGCTCCCGGCTTGCGGGGGGTGATGGGGTGTCGGCCATGGAGCCGAAGTCGGCGGTCCAGTAGGAATCGGCGTGTCCTACGCCTACGGCCGTGTATTGCTCATCGAGCATGACGGCGTCGTGTTCCGGCGAGCGGCGCCAGTACTCGAATACCTCTTCAGCGGTGAGCTGGCCCAGGGCTATGTTCTCGGCCGTGGCGGCGTTCGTGGGGTAGCCTTCCCGGGCCACGCGGTCGGCGGGATCCGAACCGCCCGGGTAGTAAGAGCTCTCCCTGGTCCTGTGGGAGAAAAAGCCGTGAGCCGACATGTCCTCCGAGTGACGCCCGGCAGATGCGGACAGCGCCTCCGAGGGGACGAGCGGGCCAACGTCGTTGTCCTGCCGGTACCCGTTTATGAGCTCCAGAAGCCACTGTTCTTCGGCCTCGTCGGCGCGGGCCTGGTCCAGGCAAACGGGGCCGAGCACGAGAAAAAGGCCAACAGCTAGATACAGGGCCGGGAAGGCAGCCCAACGACGAACGCGCATGTTTCCCCCCTCCGTGCCGCCTCCGGACCCGCGCTCTGTCCGGTGGACACAATACTATAAGTAAGTTTAGCGACGATTCCGGCGCCGTGTCAAGCTTCGACGCTGCTTAACCGGGTAGCCGGCGGATTAAGCTGTGAGTAGCGAGGAGAGGTTGGCTTATAAGCGCGCTTGTCGAGCGTGTCGGCGTCGTGCTCGGTAGGAGGAGGCACGCGGCCACACACAACGCGGAGATCCGCATGCTACAGGGAACTCCCTGCGCGATGGGTCTCCCGCGGGCGACGGAGTTCCGTACGAGAACCACGGACTGCTACGATGCCGGGCGTACAATAGGTCGCGTGTTGTTGCGTGGTGTTTTCCGGGGGACCGGGTATTCTTTGGAGAGGTGCTCGGGCGTTCGTGGGCTGGTCAATATCGGATCGGAGGCGTAAGAGTGGCGAAGTTTTCACACCTGGATGAAGAGGGCGCGGCCCGCATGGTGGACGTAGGGGAGAAGGCCGTGATCCGGCGAACCGCCACGGCCGGCGGTTACGTCGAGATGTCCCCGGAAACCATCGAACTCTTGCGGGAGAAAGCACTACCCAAAGGAGACGCCCTCAACACGGCCAGGATAGCCGGGATCATGGCCGCCAAGCGTACCCCGGACCTGATCCCCCTGTGTCACGGATTGAACCTTACAGCAGTAGATCTGGAGTTTACGGTTAGAGATGAGGGGGTCGAGATCCTGGCCGTGGCCCGCGCGAGCGACCGCACCGGAGTCGAGATGGAGGCGTTGACGGCGGTGAGCGTCGCGGCCCTAACCTTGTATGATATGTGTAAAGCCGTAGACAAGGGCATGGTCATCGGGGGCGTAAAGCTTCACGAAAAGACCAAGGAGTAGGTCCCTTCGTGAAGGGTTACACGACGCGGGGCGGCCGCGCATGCAACACTTTGATTGGCAAGAGCTACGAGGGGACGGTTATGCTAGACTTCCGCGCCAGCCTGCGGCGTTAATCAGGAGACGGAGATCGAGGGCGAAGGCGCTATTCTCTATCCCGTTTTCCTCGACCTGGACGGCAAGCGTTGCGTCATCGTCGGGGGTGGCGGGGTCGCGAACCGGAAGGCGAGGAAGCTCCTGCAAGCGAGGGCGGAGGTCGTGGTGATCTCGCCCGACGTAAGGCCCGAGCTGGAGAGCGTGGCCGGCGAGGTGCGGCGGAGGCCGTACAGGGAGGGCGACCTGGAAGGTGCTTCTCTGGCTTTCGCGGCGACGGACCGCCGGGAGGTGAATGCGGCGGTGGTTCGGGAGGCCCGAGAGAGGGGCATTCCGGTGAACGTCGCGGACGAGCCTTCCGAGGGGGATTTCGCGTTGCCTTCGACCTTGAGGCGCGGACAGTTGCAGGTCGCGGTCTCGACCGGCGGGGCATCGCCGACGCTGGCGCGGAGAATCCGGCGGGAGCTAGAGGACGTTTTTGGGTACGAATGGGCCGGCGTGGTCGCCGCGCTCCACAGGGCGCGGCGGGACGGACGCAGGGCCGAGGACGAGCTAGAGGAGGTGGTCGAGGAGTGCTTATCGCGGTTGCGGGGATGAGCCACCGCTCGGCGCCTATAGAAATACGGGAGAAGGTAGCCTTCTCGCCGTGCGCGGCCCGCTCGTTTCTGCGGCGGCTCAAGGAGGACGGGGCGGTCGCCGAGGCCGTACTACTCTCCACCTGCAACCGGACGGAGCTCTACGCGGTGGTCGAGGACGAGGGCGCCAGGGGGCGGCTCTTCGACGCTCTGGCCGCGGAGAAGGGCGTCGAGCGAGGTTTTTTGGAGCGGCACTCGTACTGGCTTGCGGACGATGAGGCCGTGCGGCACCTGTACCGGGTAGCCTCTTCCCTCGATTCGATGGTAGTTGGGGAGGGCCAGATCCTCGGCCAGGTCCGCGAGGCCTACCGGGCGGCGACCGAGGAACTGTGCGCCGGCCCGATCCTGAACCGTCTCTTCCACACTTCCCTGCGGGTGGGCAAGAAGGTCCGCTCGGAGACGGGGATCGGGGACAGCTCCCTCTCCGTGCCGCGCGTCGCGGTGAAGCTCGCCGAGGAGGTCTTCGCGACGCTCCGGGGAAGGACGGCGCTGGTCCTCGGGGCGGGCGAGATGAGCGAGCTCGTAGTCAAGCACCTCAAGATTAGCGGGGTGCGGGAGCTCAGGATCGCCAACCGCACCGCCGGACGGGCCGCGATGCTCGCCGAGAGGGTCGGGGGTGTGGCGGTCGGCTTCGACGCTCTGGCCGAGGAGCTACCGAACGTCGACGTGGTCGTCAGCTCGACGGGGGCCGGCGAGTGGGTCGTCAGGAGCGAGCTGGTCGCCGGAGCACTCGCCAAGAGGGAGGAGCCGCTGTTCTTTATAGACATCGCGGTCCCGCGGGACGTGGACCCGGTAGTGCAGAACCTGGACCGGGCCTACCTCTACGACATGGACGATCTGCAGGCGGTCGTGGACCGCAACTCGGACGACCGGAGCGCGGCGGCGGCGGCGGGGGAGGCCATGATCGGGCCGGCCGTCTTCGAGTTCATGGGCTGGCTCTCGACGCTGCACGTGGTGCCCCTGATCAAGGAGCTCCGGAACGAGGCCGAGCGCATCCGGCGCCACGAGCTCGCCCGCACCCTAAACAGGCTGAACCTCTCCCCCGAGGAGGCCGAGGCCGTCGAGCGCATGAGCCACACCCTCGTCAACAAGCTGCTGCACGGCCCCATCCAGGAGCTCAAGGCCCTCGCCGAGAGCGGCTCCCCCGTGGAGAGCGTCGAGGTCCGGCGCCGCCTCCTGGCCCTCGAAGGGCTGGAGATAGGTCTGCGCCGCCCCGAGGACCGCTCTTCTTCGCCATGAACCGGAGAGAGCCCGTGATCCTCGGGACGCGGGGATCGAAGCTCGCTCTCACGCAGGCCAACGCTTGCGCCGAACGTCTGCGAGAGATGGGTCTCGAAGTCGAAGTCAGGATCATCAAGACCACCAGCGAGCATCACCCGAATCTGCCGTTCTCCGTTATAGACCAGCGCGACGTCTTCACCCGCCAGCTCGACGAGGCGCTCTTGCTCGGCGAGATCGACCTGGCGGTTCACTCCGCAAAGGACGTGCCGACGGAGGTTCCGGAGGGTATAGTCCTCGCGGCGATCACCGAACGCCACGACCCCTCGGACGTGCTCGTCTCCGACAGCGGCTACGGCGTAGACGGCTTGCCGGCGGGGGCGGTGGTCGCCACCTCCAGCCTCCGGCGTCGCGCCCAGCTTCTTCACCGCCGGCCCGACCTCCGCATCGTGGAGATCCGGGGGAACGTAGATACCCGCGTCCGCAAGATGCGCGAAGGACAGGCCGGCGCCCTCGTCCTCGCCCGGGCCGGTCTCGACCGGCTCGGCCTGGACGTTCCGCACACGGTAATGCCCTCGGAGACGATGCTCCCCGCCGTGGGCCAGGGTGCTCTGGCCGTCGCCACTCTGGAGAGCCATCCGCTACGCGAGGCTATCCGCGAGGCGCTGGACCACAGGCCGAGCGCACGGGCCGTCCGTGCCGAGCGGGCCATGTTGAACACCCTGGAGGGCGGTTGCCGGGTGCCGGTCGGGGCGTTGGGGAGGATGATGGACGGCACCGGGATCTGGCTTCGGGGCATTGTGGCGTCGACGGATGGGGCTTTACTCTACTGCGGTGAGGCTAAGGGTGAGGAGCCGGAGGAGGTCGGGGAGCGGTTGGCGCGGGATCTCCTGGCGCAGGGGGCTGAGGTGGTGCTCGGGGAGATACGGGAGGTGAGGAGCAAGTGATCTACCTGGTAGGGAGCGGCCCCGGCGACCCGGGCCTCTTTACCGTCAAGGGTGTGCGCTGCATGCGGGAGGCGGACGCGGTAGTCTACGATCGGCTCGCGCCCGAGGCCTTGCTTGCCTACGCCCGCCCCGAGGCCGATCTCGTCTACGTCGGCAAGAAGCCAGGCGAACCCTCAATGCCGCAGGAGGAGATCAACGCGCTCCTCGTGGAGCTGGGCCACGCCGGGAAAACGGTCGTGCGCCTGAAGGGCGGCGACCCCTACGTCTTCGGCCGCGGCGGCGAGGAGGCGCTGGACCTTGCCCGCGCCGGACTCCCGTTCGAGGTAGTCCCCGGCGTCACGAGCGGCATAGCGGCCTCCGCCTACGCCGGCATTCCCGTGACGCACCGTGGTCTCTCCACGAGCGTCGCCTTCGTTACCGGTCACGAGGACCCGACGAAGGACGAATCGGACGTGGACTGGAAGAGGATCGCCAACGGCGCTGAAACGCTCGTCCTGTACATGGGCGTTGGGAGGCTCGCGGAGATCTCCTCCGAGCTCATCTCCACCGGCCGCGATCCCGAAACACCGGTCGCCTGCGTCCGGTGGGGGACCCGCCCCGAGCAGAGGACCGTCACCGGCACGCTGGAGAACATCGCCGAAAAGGTCGCGGAGGCAAAGCTCAAGCCACCGGCGATCACGGTGGTGGGCGATGTCGTGGCGCTGCGCGACGAGGGGCTCGGCTGGTTCGAGAGAAAGCCGCTCTTCGGACGGCGCGTCGTGGTCACCCGGGCCCGGACTCAGGCCGGCGAACTCTCGCGCGAGCTAGAGGCGCTGGGAGCCGAGGTCTTCGAGTTCCCGACCATCGAGATCCGGCACCCTACGGACTTCGCTCCCCTGGACGAGGCGATCCGGGACCTCGACTCCTTCGACTGGATCATCTTTACCAGCGTGAACGGCGTCGAGGCGTTCGTGGAGCGCCTCCGGCATCACGGCCTGGACCTCCGGGCGTTGCCGCGGAGAGCGAAGGTGGCGGCTATAGGTCCGGCGACGGCCCAACGAGTAGAAGAAGCAGGGCTCCGGGTGGACGTAACGCCCGAGGAGTACAGGGCGGAGGCCCTGATCGAGGCGCTGGAGGGCGACTCTCTGGAGGGTAAGAGGATCCTGATCCCGCGAGCGAAGGTGGCCCGCGAGATTCTGCCGGAGAAGCTCCGCGAGGCCGGAGCCGAGGTAGTGGTTCCGCCGGCCTACGAGTCTGTGCCTTCGAGCGAAGGTAAGGCGCGGCTAGAGGAGCTGCTCGAGGACGGCGAGATCGACTGCGTCACCTTTACCGCGAGCTCGACGGTGGAGAACTTCGTCCGGGCCTTCGGAGAGGAGGACGCTACGCGACTCCTCTCCAGAACCCGGGTTGCGTGCATCGGGCCGATCACCGCAGAGACAGCCCGCGACCACGGTATACGGGTGGACGTCGAAGCCGGCGAGTACACTATACTGGGACTGGTAGACGCGGTGGTGGACCTATTCGCGGCCGGCGACGTGGTCGAGAAAGGCGGGTGATACCGTGGCATTTCCCATAAACAGGCTTCGGAGGACGCGCCGCACGGCTGGCCTGCGCGGCCTCGTGCGCGAGACGGAACTCTCCCCAAGTGACTTTATCTACCCAATCTTCGTGACCGCGGGCGAGGATGTCCGCAACCCTATAGCCTCGATGCCGGGCATCTTCCAGCTCTCCATCAACCACGCCGTTGAGGAGGCAAAGAGGGCGCATGCTCTAGGTATCCCGGGCGTCTTGCTCTTCGGCATCCCGGACGAGAAGGACGAGGCGGCGAGCGGGGCCTACGACCCGGAGGGCGTGGTGCAGTTAGCGACCAGGGCTATAAAGGATGCCCTGTCGGAGCTACTCGTGGTGGCTGACGTGTGCCTGTGCGAGTACATGAGCCACGGGCACTGCGGGGTCGTGGACAGGGAGCGCGGCGAGATCCTGAACGACATAAGTGTAGAGCTGCTCGCCAGGACCGCCTCTTCCCAGGCCGAGGCCGGGGCCGATATCGTTGCCCCATCGGACATGATGGATGGCCGGGTCGCTGCCCTGAGGAGCGAGCTCGACCGCGAGGGGCACGAGGAAGTACCCATAATGGCCTACTCCGCGAAGTATGCCTCCGCCTTCTACGGCCCATTCCGCGAGGCCGCCGAGAGCGCGCCGCAGTTCGGCGACCGTCGCGGCTACCAGATGGACCCCGCGAACGCCCGCGAGGCCATGCGCGAGGTCGCGTTGGACATAGAAGAGGGCGCGGACATCGTCATGGTCAAGCCCGCGCTGCCGTACCTCGACGTCGTGCGCCGGGTGCGCGAGGCGACGGACCTGCCCGTCGCCGCCTACAACGTGAGCGGCGAGTACTCCATGCTCAAAGCCGCCGTGCAGAACGGCTGGCTCGACGAGGAGCGGGCGGTCCTGGAGGCGCTCACTGGCATAAAGCGGGCCGGGGCGGAGATCATCATCTCCTACCACGCCCCGGACGTGGCGCGGTGGCTGAGCGGGTAGCCGGGTATACTGCTCCCCGCTGGGCGGGATGTATCGGAGGGCTTTATGGAGACGAAGACGCAAGGTATCGTTTCGAGGCGGCGCTTCACCGTCCACGAGTACCACCGGATGGGCGAGGCCGGAATACTCCATGAGGACGACCGGGTCGAGCTGATCGAGGGGGAGCTGATCGTGATGGCCGCCATAGGCACGAGGCACTTCACGTGTGTCAACGAGCTCAACCGGTTTCTGGTGAGGGGTGTAGGGGACGAGGCCATCGTCAGCGTCCAGAACCCGGTGAGGCTCGACGATCACGGGGAGCCGCAACCGGACCTGACGGTCATCCGGCCTCGGGACTACAGGGAGTCGCTCCCCAACCCCGAGGACGTACTGTTGCTGATCGAGGTCTCCGACACCACGCTCCGGTATGACCGCGAGGTCAAGCTGCCCTTGTACGCCGGCGCCGGCATACGAGAGGTCTGGATCGTGGACCTCCCCGGCGAGACCGTCGAGCGCCACACCGAGCCCTCGACCGACGGCTACGACCTCGTCCAGAGAGTACGGCGGGGAGATACGCTCCGCCCGGAGGCGTTGCCCGCGCTCGCCGTGCCGGTAGACGCCGTGTTCGGTTGAGGTGCCCAGCCTCATCGAAGACGTTCCGTAGTTTGCGACCGTCGCTCTGCGCGCCGGTGGAAGGAGCCGTAGACGTGTCCGGCACCGGTGACCGTGTAGTCGGGCGGCAGGGGCGGTAGATGGCGGTGTCCCTGACTCACCTGGGCGAGGCGCTCGTTGCCCGCATGGCGAACGCGCTACGCGCCGACTTCCTCGACCTATGCGGGCTGCTCGGCGGCGCCGACCTCGATGTTGCGGCTGGCGCCGGGCCGATCGCGCACGTTGAGGTACCCTTGTTGCCGTATTCGGGTAAGGGGTTCGACGGTCTTAGCCGAGTAGACCTCGTGGTCTTGCTGGATCGGGAGCTCGGCGTCCCGTTCGAAATAAAACTCGGCAATACCGGGTTGAACAAAAGCCGTGTCGCCCGGTGGCTCGACAGGTGCGAACTTTCGCACGGGGATACGAGGATAAAGGGCAACATGATGTCGATCCTGGAGCGCAATTTCCCCGACGGATTGCCCCGAGACGACCTCAAGGTACGTTTGGAGCCCGACCGCTACGTGAAGCTGACCGAGAAATGGTTCGTGATCGCCAGGAAAAACGTCCTCGACGGTTGGAGCGGTACGGCTCGTCCGGCCTTCTCGTCGCGCGCCCGACTACTCGACTTCGAGAGCGTCGTTGATCGCTTCGGTGGCAAGGAGCGGTTCAACGATATGGTTCAAGACCTGCTCAGCTTCGACTACTACGATGAGTGGATCAACGCCGCCTGTCGCCAACGCCCGGCCCGCCTGAATGCAGCATCATAGGCTGTCGCCGGCCATGGAACTGAACGGCCCGGGTAAGCGGTATCACCAAACCCGTGGGTCGGTAGATGTATAAAACGTAAACTGGATCTCGAAAGGGGAGAAAACGGTTGCAAGGTAGCGGCGAAGGCATAGATTCCAGGGCCATCTTGGCCATGGACCGCTCGGCGCGCCTTATGGAGAGGGCGGTGCATCGTCTCCCCGGCGGCGTCAACAGCCCCGTCCGGGCGTTTCGCTCCGTAGGCGGAGACCCGCTGTTTATGCAACGTGGCGAAGGTTCGCGCATCTTCGACGTGGACGGCAACTCCTACGTCGACTACGTCATGAGCTACGGTCCACTTGTCCTCGGCCACGCTCATTCGGAGGTGGTAAGGGTGCTTATGGGGGCGGTCCACAACGGGACCACATTCGGGGCGCCGACGGAGCTAGAGGTCGAGCTCGCCGAGCTCGTCTGCGACGTCGTGCCCTCGATGGAGATGGTCCGGATGACCAACTCCGGCACCGAGGCGACGATGAGCGCCATCCGGGTCGCCCGTGGCTACACGGGCCGTGAAGCCATCCTCAAGTTCGACGGCAACTACCACGGCCACGGCGACGCCCTGCTCGTCGCGGCGGGCTCCGGCGTCGCGACCCTCGGCCTCCCCGACAGCCCCGGCGTCACGAAGGGGGGCCGCCAAAGACACTGCCGTCCTGCCGTACAACGACCTGGAGGCCGTGCGGACGCTCTTCGAGGAGCGGGGCGAGGAGATCGCCGCGGTCATCCTCGAGCCGGTGTGCGGGAACATGGGGTGCGTGCCGCCGGCGGAGGGATACCTGGAGGGGCTCCGGGAGATAACGCAGAGGTACGGGACGGTCCTGATCTTCGACGAGGTGATGACGGGCTTCAGGCTCGCTCGCGGCGGGGCGCAGGAGCGTTACGGCGTGGTACCGGACATGACGTGCCTCGGCAAGATCATCGGGGGCGGACTGCCCGTCGGGGCGTTCGGCGGGAAGCGCGAGATCATGGAACAGGTCGCGCCTTCGGGTCCCATCTACCAGGCCGGCACCCTCTCCGGCAACCCACTAGCCATGACGGCGGGCCTCGCCACGCTGCGTGCCACGAGCGAGCCGGGCTTCTACGAAAGGCTCGAAGAGCTGGGAGAGCGCTGGCGGCGCGGGATGCAGGAGGTTGCGGGTGAGGGCGACGTGCCCTTCACGATAAACCAGGTCGGCTCGATGGCGAGTATCTTCTTCACCGGGGGAGCGGTAACGAACTTCGACTCGGCGGCACGCTCGGATACAAAGGCGTTCAAGGACTTCTTCTGGCACATGCTCAGGTGTGGGATCTACCTCGCCCCGAGCCAGTACGAGGCCGGCTTTATCTCCTCCGCACACTCCGAAGAAGACTTCGAAAAGACCTTCGAAGCGGCCCGGGAGTGGTTCGTGAAGGCGTCGGCGGAAGCGGGACGGAGCTAGGGGTAGATGGAGATCGTGCGCCGGACACCGGAGGTTTCCTTGAAGGAAGTTTTTATGAGCGCCGCCGGAGGTTTGCCGGGGCCGGCGGGGAGGGACTACCGGGGCGAGGTCGTCGCCGAGGCTCTGGGTTATCTGCAGAGAGGATTCGGGGCACACTACGCGGCCGGGGCGGCGACCGACGACGCTATCCTCGTCGGCGATTACGCCTACGCCCTGGCGGTCGAGACCATAGCGAGGCTGGACGAGCCGCGCTTCGTTGGGGTAGCGAGCCGCATGATCCGGGACGGGGCCGGTGAGATCTCGCGCGGCAACGCCGTCTCCATTTTGCTCTGGACGCCGCACCTGGCCCAGCTCCTCGGTATCATCTCCGGTGAAGACGAGGAACGTTCGGAGGAACGCATCCGGGCCGCGATAGGGGAGGTAAAGAATGCTGGCGAATAATCTGCAGGAGTTCGTGGCTTCTCTGCGCAAAGGGGGCGAACTCGTGGACGTCCACGAGCCCGTGAGCGCGAAGTTCGAGATCACCGAGATCGCCGACCGCGTCATGAAGAGGACCGGACCCGCCCTTCTCTTCCACAACGTCCAGGGCAGCGACCATCCGCTCCTATAAACGCCTTCGGCTCCAAGAAGCGCATGGCGAACGCCCTGGGTGTGGACGACCTGAACGAGGTCGGGGGGCGTATAGAGGATCTGCTGGAGCTGACCAAGGGACCGGGTAAAGGCCTCATGGCGAAGCTCCAACTGTTGCCGCGACTGCGCGAGATCTCCAAGTTCCCCCGCGCACCACGGGCAAGGCCTCGTGCCAGGAGATCGTCCATCGCGACGACGATATAGACCTCGAACGCCTCCCCGTCCAGACTTGCTGGCCGGAGGACGGCGGCCCCTTCGTAACGCTCACGATGGTCCACACCCAGGACCTTGAGACCGGCGAGAGGAACGCCGGCATGTACCGCGTCCAGCGTTTCGACAAGAAGACCGCGGGGCTCCACTGGCAGCGCCACAAGACCGGCGCCGCCCACTTCGAGAAGGCAAAGAAGCTCGGACAGAAGCTCCCCGTCGCCGTTACTCTGGGTGGAGATCCGGCGACCATCTACTCGGCCTCGGCCCCCTTGCCTCCCGGCATCAGCGAGTTCGTCTTCGCTGGTTTCCTGCGCAAAGAGCCAGTAAAGCTCGTCAAGTGCCTCACCAACGACCTGGAGGTCCCGGCGGAGGCGGAGATCGTCATCGAGGGTTACGCCGATCCCGAGGAGCCGCTGACGTTGGAGGGGCCGTTCGGGGACCACACCGGCTTCTACTCGCTCGCCGACTACTATCCGGCTATGCACGTCACGGCGGTGACGATGCGCCGCAACGCGATCTACCCCTCCACCATTGTGGGCCGCCCGCCGATGGAGGACGCGTGGCTCGGGTATGCGACGGAGCGCATCTTCCTGCCGCTCACGCGCCTGATGCTGCCGGAGGTCGTCAACTATCACATGCCGCCGGAGGGGATCTTCCACAACCTCGTCTTCGTCTCGATCGACAAGCAGTACCCCGGCCACGCCATGAAGGTCGGCGCCGGGATGCTGGGTCTGGGGCTTATGAGCCTGGCCAAGATGATCGTGATCCTCGACTCGGATGTAAACGTAGAAGATACGAGCGAGGCCTGGTGGGTGACGTTGAACAACATCGACCCGGAGAGGGATATAAGGATGCTCCCCGGCCCGATAGACGTGCTCGACCACTCCAGCCGGGCGTTCTCCTACGGGTCGAAGATGATCGTGGACGCCACGAAGAAGTGGCCCGAGGAGGGCTTCACTCGCGAGTGGCCGGAGAAGATAGTGATGAGCGACGATATCAAGAAGCTCGTCGACGAGAAGTGGGAGCGGTATGGCATCCCCCTCGACTAGCACGGGCTCGCGCCCCGGCGTGAACCCCGGCAAGCTGCGGGTGCTCCTGGAGATGATCAAGTGGGAGCACACCGTCTTCGCCCTGCCGTTCGCCTACGCCGGGATGCTCGCCGCACCCGTCCCGTTCTCTATCTCCAACCTCGTCTGGATCACGGTCGCCATGATAGGCGCCCGCACCGCCGGCATGACCCTGAACCGCATCATCGACGCCGGCATAGACGCCAGGAACCCCCGCACCGCGGACCGCGCCATACCCAAAGGACTAATCAGGGTAAAGGAAGCCTGGGTCTTTACCGTGGCGGCGATAGCCCTGCTGGTCCTCGCAACCTTTTTTCTCGCCCCGATAACCCGTGTCCTCTGGCCTCTCGTAGTCCTGGGGTTCGTGGTCTATCCCTATACCAAACGGTTCACCTGGCTCTGTCATCTAGCTTTAGGAGCCGCGAACGGGCTCGCGCCGGGCGCGGCGTGGGTGGCGGTGACTGGCGAGATTTCGTGGACTCCGGTCTTTATCTGGGCGGGAGCGGCGTTGTGGGTGGCGGGGTTCGACGTGATCTACGCTCTCCTCGACCGCGACTTCGACCTCGAAAACAGGGTCAACTCTCTGCCGGCCAGGTTTGGAATCGGGCCGGCGCTCGTTGTTTCGCGGGTCTGGCACGCTCTGAGCGTGGCGTTCCTCGTCGCGTTCGGGGTGGCGGCCGGTTTAGGGGTCGTCTACTACCTCGGGGTCGTGGTGGTTGCCTGGCTCCTGTTCTACGAGCAGTCGCTAGTGAGGGAGGATGATCTGTCGAAGTTGAACATGGCGTTCTTTACGATGAATGGGGTTATCAGCGCGATCTTCTTTGTCTTCGTGCTCCTGGATCGGGTGATCGGCTAGTGGCCGCGGGGACCGTGGAGAGCGCTTTCGTGGGCATAACCGGGGCGAGCGGGGCGCCGTACGCGGTGCGGCTCATAGAGGCGCTCGTCGAGAACGACGTGTTCGTGGAGATCTGCGCTTCGGAGATGGGGGAGAAGGTCCTGGCCTACGAGATGGGCGGGCTCTCGACGAAAAAGCTCGCCGAGGCGTACGGTGTGAAGCGCTACGCCCCGGACGACCTCTTCGCGCCGCCGGCGAGCGGGACCAGCGTGCCGGACGCGACCGTGATCGCACCGGCCAGTGTCTCGACTCTGGGCAACGTCGCAAACGGCACCGGGACGAACCTGCTGCATCGGGTGGCCGACGTGGCGTTGAAGGAGCGCAGGCGGCTCGTGATCCTGGAACGAGAGATGCCCTACAGCCTCGTGCATCTGAGGAACATGGCGGCGATAACGGAAGCCGGTGGAGTCGTGGTCTCGGCGGCGCCGGGCTTCTACAACCACCCGCAGACGATGGACGACCTGATCGACTTCGTGGTTGGCAAGGTCCTCGACGTCATGGGCGTCGGGCACGAGCTCGTCGAGAGGTGGGGCCATAAGCGGCGCGGGTAGAGGTACCACCGGGGTCCGGTTCCCCGGCGGCCTCCCGACCGGCGAGGAGCGGGCGCGGCTCGTGCGGGAGATGTTCGACCGCATCGCGGGGCGCTACGAGCTGCTGAACATGCTCATGAGCGCCGGGCTCAACCGGATCTGGAACAAAAAAGCGCTTCAGGCGACGGACCTCCAGCCGGGCGGAAGGGCGCTGGACCTCGCCTGCGGCACGGGAAGCCTCACGCGGGATTTAGCCAAGAGAGTCGGACCCGAAGGATACGTGCTCGGAATGGATTTCTCGCAGAAGATGATCCAGGTGGCAAAGAAGCGCCCGGCGCCGAACGTCGAGTACCGGCTCGGAGATGCGACGGACCTCCAGGGCGTAGAGGACGGCTCCTTCGACGCCGTGACGATCGCCTACGGAGCGCGCAACATACCAGACCTCGACGCGCTCTTCGGGGAGATGGCGCGGGCGGTCAGGCAGGGCGGAAAGGTGGTGTGCCTGGAGATAGCGCGGCCCGAAGGACGGTTTTTCGCCGCCTTCTACGGGTTGTGGTTCGACCGGCTGGTGCCGTGGCTAGGCGCCAAAGTCTCGGGAGACGCCTGGGCTTACTCGTATCTGCCCGAATCGGTGAAAGAGTTCGTAGCATCCGGTGAATTAGCTGAGATAATGAGGCGTAATGGATTACAAGACGTTACATGGCGGAAGTTCTCTGGCGGCATCATCACGCTCCACGTCGGGACGAAACCTGGCTGAGAGCGCCCGAAACCTCCGCGCTGCGCTCCCCGACGAGGCCTCGGAGGCCGTAGCGAGGGTCGAGGACCTGCTCGTCGAGGTCGCCGGGCGCGCCCCAGAGAGGCTCGTCAAGCCGGCGCTCGAGGCGCTCACGGCGGGCGGCAAGCGGCTCCGCCCGATCCTGCTGGTCCTGAGCGCCCGGATGGGCGAATCCGAGCAATCGGCGCTGCTCACGGCGGCCACGGCCATCGAGGTCCTGCACACGGCGACCCTCATCCACGACGACGTGGTGGACAAGGCCGAGAGCAGACGGGGCAAGCCCACGACCGTCGCGACTCACGGACGCGAGGTCGCGGTGGCGACCGGCGACTACCTCTTCGCCGAATCGTTCTACGGTCTCGCGCAGATAGGAGACCCGAGGCTGGTGCGCGCCTTCGCCGAGGCGGCGATGGGCCTCGCGGCGGGCGAGCTGGAGCAGTTCCGCTCCTCGCGCGGCTCCGTCGAGGTCGAGGCGTACCTGGAGCACATCAGGATGAAGACCGCGGGACTTTTCAGGGCGGCGTGCGTGGCGGGCGGCACTCTAGGCGGCCTCTCGCTGCGGCAGATAGACGCTCTGGCGACTTACGGGCAGGCTCTGGGGCTCGCCTTCCAGATGTCCGACGACGTGATGGACCTGGTGGGCAAGCCGGGGCTCATGGGCAAGGGCGTCGGTGCGGACCTCG
This sequence comes from Rubrobacteraceae bacterium, assembly GCA_030448125.1. Classification (GTDB taxonomy): domain Bacteria; phylum Actinomycetota; class Rubrobacteria; order Rubrobacterales; family Rubrobacteraceae; genus Rubrobacter_F. The sequence continues at coordinate 342,517 of JAUJNO010000002.1, forward strand.
CCGAGGGGACCGTGACGCTGCCGGTAATCTTCGCGCTCAAAGAGGGGGATGAGGCGACCGTCGGGGCCATACGGCGCGTGCTCGAGGCCCCGGACCCGTTACCGGAGCTCCTGGAGGCCGGTATCGAGGCGGTCCTGGCGACGGACGCGATCAACAAGACGGAGGTCTGGGCCCTGGGCGAGGTCGAGGCGGCGATAGAGGGGCTCGGTCTCCTGCCCGATGGGGCGGAGCGGGCCATCCTGGAGGCGATAGCTAGCGAGGTGGTGGGTAGGGATGCTTAAGACAAGGGTACCCGGAGACCTGGTAGAGATACGGGAGAAGGTCTACGCGGGAGAGAGGCTCTCCTTCGAGGACGGGTGCAAGCTCTTCGAATCCAACGACGTCGTCGAGATTGGACGCCTCGCCAACCACGTCCGCGAGAAGCTGCACGGCGATAAAGCTTACTTTTCGCACAAGTACCGCCTCTACCCGACAAACATCTGCGTCTACCGGTGCCGGTTCTGCGCTTTCCGTGTTAGCAAGGGCGACGAACGGGGCTACGAGTGGCCCGCCGAGAAGACCCTGCACGAGCTCGAGAAGGTCGACCTGACCGGCGTCGCGGAGTTCCACATCGTCGGCGGTATACACCCCGACTGGGACTTCGACGTGTACCTGGACATCGTCCGGGAGCTTCATAGGGTCTACCCGGACATCCACATAAAGGCCTGGACCGCCGTCGAGATCGACCACTTCACCCACCAGACCGGCAAGAGCGCGGAGTGGGTCCTCGGCACGATGCGCGAGGCGGGTCTCGGGAGCCTGCCGGGGGGCGGGGCGGAGATCTTCGACTGGGAGATCCGCCGTACTATCTGCCGGACCAAATGCACCGGCGAGCGCTGGCTGGAAGTCCACGAGGCGGCCCACAACCTCGGCATGAAGACCAACTCCACGATGCTCTACGGCCACGTCGAGACGCCGGAGAGCAAGGTGGACCACATGCTCCGTCTGCGCGACCTGCAGGACCGGACCGGGGGTTTTAGGACCTTCATTCCGCTCGCTTTCCACCCGGACAACACGCGCCTCAAGCACCTGCCGCGCTCGACCGGGGCCGAAGACCTCAAGCACATCGCCATAAGCCGGCTGTTGCTGGACAACTTCCCGCACGTCATGGCTTACTGGGTCACGGAGACGCCGGAGGTCGCGCAGGTCGCGCTCTCGTTCGGGGCGGATGACCTGGACGGCACCATCATGATAGACGAGGAGATCATCAACGCCGCCGGGGGCAAGCACGTCGAAGGCGCGATGACGAAGAGCCGGTTTGCACAGATGATCCGGGAGGCCAGGCGTACCCCGCTGGAGCGCGACACCGAGTTCAACGTGGTGCGCGAGTACTAGATGCTCCGCGTAGGCTTTATCGACTATCTGAACTGTCTGCCTCTGAGGTTGGGTCTCGAAGAGACCGGCGGCCTGGAGGGGGTGGAACTCGTTGGAGGGACGCCCGCGCGGGTCAACGCCGCTCTTCTGTCGGGCGAGGTCGATCTGGGGATCGTCTCCTCGGCGAGCTGGGCGCGGAACCGCGACCGCTTGAAGAGGGTGCCGGGCTACGGCATAGCCTCGGAGGGCCCGGTGATGAGCGTGCTGCTCGCGGCCCGCGAGGGTCGTTCCCTCTCGGAGGCGCGGAGGGTGGCGCTCACGAGTGAGTCGGCGACGAGCCAGGTTCTCGCGAGGATCGTGCTGGAGCGCGTCTACGGCGCTTCCCCGCGCTACGAAGTGGTCTCGACGCGCCCGGAGTGGGCGCTCGCCGAGTACGACGCGGCGCTGTTCATCGGCGACACGGCGCTCGAGGTCCGGCGCATGGGCGGCATGGAGGTACACGACCTCGGCGCACTCTGGCAGCGGCTCACGGGGCTGCCGATGGTCTACGCGGTGTGGGCTTCGCGCGAGGACCCCGCGCTTTACGGTTTCTGGGCGGACCGGGTGGCGCGGGCGGTCTCGTGGGCGGAGGCCAACCTCGGGGCGGTCGTCGCCGAGGCGCGGCGGCTTGGGGCCCCGGCGACGGATGAGGACTTGAGGACGTACTTCTCTTCTTGCATCGGCTATCGGGTCGGGGTACGCGAGGAGGAAGGTTTGAAGAGGTATCTGGCGGAGGGTGGGCTTCTGGCCTCCGGTCTCTACGGAAGGGTGAGCGCATGACGAACGCTAGCGTGAACGCGACGGGCGCGTTGCTCGAGAAAGGTGTGCTGGACGCGGGCCTCGAAGATCTGGAGGCCAAAAAGGAGCTCGCGAAGCTCTTCGAGAAGAACTTCATGGACCTCGCGGCGGCGGCGGATGACATCCGCCGCCGGCTTCACCCAAACGACATCGTCACCTACATCGTGGACCGGAACATCAACTACACGAACGTGTGCTGGGTCGCCTGCTCCTTCTGCGCGTTCTACCGGACAAAGCGCCAGGCCCAGAACGGCGACGGCTACGTGCTCTCCGTCGAGCAGGTCCTCCAAAAGATACAGGAGACCGTCGACCTCGGCGGGACCGGCATCCTCATGCAGGGCGGGCTGCACCCGGATATCGGGATGGAGTACACCACCGACCTCTTCCGCGCCATCCGCAAGGAGTTTCCGGAGGTACAGGTCCACGCGCTCTCTCCGGCGGAGATCTGGCACCTCGTCGACAAGAGCGAGTTGTCCCTGGAAGACACGCTAAAGGAGCTCAAGAAGGCCGGGCTGATGAGCATCCCGGGCGGCGGGGCGGAGATCCTCACGGACGAGACACGCGGCCGCATAGCCCCGGCCAAGAACTCGACGAACGCGTGGCTAGAGGTCATGGAGACTTGGCACAACCTCGGGATGAAGTCCACGGCGACGATGATGTTCGGCATCGACGAGTCCTACGAGGAGCGGGTCGAGCACCTGTTGCAGATCCGGGCGCTCCAGGCCAGAACTGGCGGCTTTACCGCGTTCATCGACTGGACCTTCCAGCCGGACAACACTACCTACCTGAAGAAGCACCCGAACTTCGAGAAGGCGACTTCGCTGGATTACCTGAAGACCACGGCCGTAAGCCGCATCATCCTCGACAACGTGGCGAACATCCAGGCGTCGTGGGTTACCCAGCCGATGAAGACCGCCTCGATAGCGCTGCACGCCGGGTGCAACGACATGGGCTCCATAATGATCGAGGAGAACGTCGTAAAAGAGGCTGGGGCCGAGCACTGCACCACCGAGGAGGAACTCCGGAGCGTCATCGAACGCAGCGGCTTCCGGCCGGCCAAGCGCACCACGCTCTACGACCGGGTCCTGGAGCCCGGCATCTCCGTCGAGGACATATAACGGGGAAGTCCGGTTGACCGCTCCGGCGCCGCGACCCATGATCTACGCTGCGGGCCTCGTTCTGCCCGTCTCCTCGCCCCCGATCAGGGACGGCGCCCTCCTCGTCGAGAATGGCGGCATCGTCGCCGTAGGCCGGCTCTCAGAGGTCAAACGCGACAACCCAGGCGTCGAAGTTCGCTACTTCCCCCGCCACACGATCACCCCCGGCGCGGTAAATGTCCACGCTCACCTCGGCTTTCGCAGGGGCGACGCGCCCCCAGGTGGGTCCTTCTCGGGGTGGGTAATGGAGCTGGTCAGCAGGCTCCCGGAGAAGGAGACCTGGACGCCCAAAGCCGCGAGAGGCTCCGCACGGGAGGCCCTGGAGTCCGGCACGACCTTTTTAACCGACTCCTCGCCGTTCGGGGAGTGCCTGCCCCAGCTCGCCGAGTCCGGGCTCGCCGGGATCGTCTTCGCGGAGTTCTTCCCGTTCCTGTTCGATACTCCTGAAGAGGCGGTGGACTCTATCGAGAAGAAGGTCTTCGCTTTGCGTGAAGGGCTTCCTCCGCGAATAGGGGTGGAGATGAGCGTACACGCGCCGTACACGGTCGACCCGGAGTCGTCGCGGCTCGCGGCCACGCGGGTGCGGACCCGGGGGGAGCGGCTCTCCACCCACCTCTCCGAGAGTCCGGAGGAGGTCGAGTTCGTCCGGGAGGGGACCGGCAGGGGGTTGGAGAACGTCTTCGGGGTGCGAGCCGACTGGGGTGGCATGGGAGTTTCGCCGGTCCGGTACGCCGAGAGCGTGGAACTCCTCTGGCCGGGCATGATCGCGGCGCACCTCGCGACCGGCGTCTCTGAGGAGGATATAGAGGTACTGGCCCAAACCGGCGTCGCCGCCGCCCACTGCCCCCGGTCGAACGAGTATCTTGGCTGCGGCGTCTCGCCGGTACCGGAGATGCTCGGACGCGGCATCCGGGTCGGGATGGGGACGGACGGCCTCTGGAGCAGCCCGAGCATGAACCTCTTCGAGGAGACGCTCTTCGCTACGAGGCTGCATGGTATGAGCGGCGAGATGGGCCTCAAGCTCGCGACGCTCTCCGGGGCGCGGGCCCTGGGAATCGAGGGGGAGACGGGAAGCCTGGCGGCAGGCAAGTACGCGGACTTCGCGGTGATCGAGGCGGCGCCGGGCGAGTTCGGTATGGACCCCGAGATGGAGGTGCTGGAGGCGGCGGCTGGCGCCGGGGTGGCGGCGACCGCGGTAGGCGGGGAGCTCGTGTACGATCGGGTCGAGGGCGGTAGCGCGGGCTAACCGCTGCGGCGTCCGGTAGAACCGATTCTCGGTTCTACCATGTTTACTCGAAGGTGGCGGTCGTGGGATGGTAGGAGAAACTGGTATACAATCGGCCCGTAACAGAGTAACAGGAGAGAGACCTTGCCATGATGCTCGACCGCGACAAGATCACTTTTTGGACCCGTCTGGGTGCCATCGTGCTGGCGGTGATCTTCGTTGGCTCGTTTGTCTTCATGGGCGTCGGCTCGAACGTCAACCTCAACCTCCTGGACCTGTTGGGCGGTAGCTCCGGCGCGCAAGAAGAGCAGCAGCAGACTACCAGTTCTCAGGAGCAGATCACCCAGACCCAGCAGGAGCTCGAAGAGGATCCGGAGAACCCGAAGATCATCAGGCGCCTCGCTGGACTCTACATCCAGAATGGCCAGACGGACGAGGCGACGGAGGTCCTGGAAAGGGGCCGCGAGGTCGCCCCGGACGACCCGGTCATCCCGCTCTACCTCGGCCAGGCCTACGAGCGGGATGCGCAGGCGCAGACCGATGAAGAGGAGCGCAAGGCCACGTACGAGCAGGCCGGGGACGCCTACGCCGCCGCCGCGGAGCTCCAGCCGGAGAAGCCCCAGTCGTACCTAGCGGCGGGGCAGTCCTACGAGCAGGCCGGCGAGAAGGGCAAGGCGATCCAGTACTGGAACGACTACCTCGAGCTCGAACCCGACGGCGAGCAGGCCGACGCCGTCAAGGAGCGCATCGCGAACCTGCTCGAGGGTGAGGAGACCACCGGCGGCGCGGCAGGGCCCAAGCAGAAGCAAAAGTGATCCACGCCTCGCCCCGAGGCCGTATAATGTGAGGCGGATGGCGAACGAAACCGGTTAAAACGATTAGGAGGACCGCATGACACTAGCTGTGATCCCCGGGCTCGGCTCGGTAGGCCCGACGGAACTAATCATAGTGCTCACCATAATTCTGTTGCTCTTCGGGGCGAAGCGCATCCCGGAGCTCGCGAAGGGCCTCGGCAGCGGCATCCGGGAGTTCAAGAAGGGCACCTCGGGCCAGGCCGAGAAGGACCAACTGAACGAGAAGGAGAAGGAAGGGGAGCTGGCGGGCGGGACCGGTGAGGACAAGGCTAGTCCCCGCATGCAGGAAGAGGACGCCCGCGAGGAGCGTGCTAACGAGCCCACTGGCGAGCCCGTGGATCAGGGCGCCAGGCGCGCCGAGCAGAACCTCTAGACCCGCGAGGCGCTAGATGTCCGGGCGATTGCGGCTCCCGACCCGTCCGCGCGACGAAGCGCGGATGACCCTCATAGAGCACCTCGAAGAGCTCCGCTCCAGGATCTTCAGGGTGGGGATAGCGTTCGTCGTCGTGGCGGTCGTTGCGGGCTTCTTCGTTGAGTACATCTTCTACTGGCTGCTCAGGCCGTCGGGACTCACGGAGCTGGCCTTCCTCGGGCCGGCGCAGGGGCTCCTGACCGACGTGAAGCTGGTCTTGTTTTCGGCCTTTTTGCTGACGCTTCCGGTTCTCATCTACCAGGCCTGGATGTTCATGGCCCCGGCGGTCGGTGAGGTCGGCCGGGTCTCCACCTACGTGCTCGTCTCTCTGTCGTCCGCGCTCTTTTTGGGTGGCGTCGCTTTCGGGTACTACCTGGTGCTGCCGACGGGCTTGCACTTCCTTCTGGGCTACGCCCCCGACCGGTACGAGGAGGTCATCACAGCCGATACCTATCTGCCGTTCGTAACGCGCTTCCTCCTCGCCTTCGGCGTAATCTTCGAGCTGCCGGCGGCCACCCTCGTCGGGGCACGGCTCGGCCTCATCACCGCGCCTATGTTGAGGCGCTACTGGAGGCACGCCCTCATCGTCGGCGCGATCCTCGCCGCCGCCCTCACGCCCGGCCAGGACCCGTTCAGCATGATCTTCATGGCGCTCCCGCTGTACCTCATGTACGGCTTGAGCATCATCATCGCCCGCTTCGTCAACCCGGTGGTCCCGCACGAGGAGGCCCTGGAGGCATCGCCTCTCTCCGACCGTCTCCCCGACGATGACAGCGACCAGGACCGCGCGGAGGAGCGGGATCTTTGATAGCAGTCAGCAATAAGCTGTTGGCCCTCGGCTAAGGGGTTGAGTAGCCGAGGCTCCCCGCGCGGCACCGAAAAGCTTCGACCTACCTTACGAGCCTACAGCAGCTTGCAATAATATTGACCTGTGCAGACACGGGCTTTAGCAGGTCATACTCGACGATGTCTCATCTTGCCGGGTAGCTTTGCTGAGTAAACGTTCGTGCGCCACCATCCGTCATGGACTAACCTCGCTAAGGCACCCTAGATGTGAGTGCATGGTTGACGGAGAAGAGGGCCATCCGGCCAACTACCCGACGAGCCGGATGGCCCAACAACATACCCAACGGTCCGACGTAACGCTTCATGTCCTTTTGCCTCTGTGGACGACGCCTACGGCCTCCTCAACCCCGAGGGCGCGCGACGCAGCGTCCCTGGACTCGGAGGTCATTTCGCGCTCTTCCAGCAACTGCGCGGCGTGGAGAGCGAGAGCTGACGCCGCCCGCTTCTTCGCGCAACGGGCGTCGTCGGCCTCCATCCCTCCTCCTTCAAGCGCCGCCGGATTGTCTGCGCAAGCTTCCGGTGCTTGCAGGGGTGGAGGAGCCGCTGCGGCGTGCCGTGGGTGCCGGAGCTCGTCGGCGAGCCGGAGACGCTCATCGTCGACTCGACGCTGCTTTCGGTCCTGCACCCGCGCCAGACGAAGCAGTCGGCGGCTGGGGGAGTTCCTCTTCCGGGGCGGCGTGGGCAAGGTGGGGATAGAGCTTCGCCGTCTACGGCGTCAGCGTCATACGTGTTGTGCGCCGGCGTCTTACGAGCTCCAGCCAACGCCGCGGAGGCGCGGCTGGTCAGGGAGCTTTTCGGCGGACGCCACTTCGGGGACGAAGCAAGCTGCTGGGAGCTCGACGACGAGGAGTGCCCTCGACGAGTGGCGCTGGTGGCGTGAGCGAGCCGTCGGCGCTCCGGCAGCAGGTCGAGGTCTGTTTCGCGGCCCTTAAGCGGGTCTTGGGGCTCGGGGAGACACTGGCGAAGACGCTCTTGGGGCTGGCGACCAGGATCGCGGCCAAGATCACCGCCTACACCTACGCCTTCCTGGTCAACCGCCTCCTGGGCGTCGCAGAGGCAAGGACCTGTGAGCTAGAAACCGCGCACCAGACATCTAGCAGCGACTGATAACGCCTTGCGGTTAAGTTGACCCGCATGCTCCGTAGGGAGGTGTCGAAGCTAGCGCAGGTCTTGTGAACATTTGCGACACCAGTGCTGCCACGTGGGTCAAGGACACTGCAAACCGTTATAGAAGAGGTTTCACCCGGGTTTGTTCCGCGATCAATGTTGAGCAGCGTCCCTGAAGATTTTTGCTGAGAGCTCATTGCTGAAGGCTGACGGCTACCTTCCGAGGCGCTCGCGAAAGCGCCGCACAGGCTACCCTATCAGGTCCTCCGCTGTGCCCCTTATCAAGGGTCGATGGGTGAGACGGTTCGGGAGCTTTGTGTTTAATTAGTGTTTACTTTATGCCGCCTTTTGTGGTAAAACCCTCCTTCATGGAAGCGGGCGGTACAGTAGGGTTCCCGGCGGCCTACCTCAGGCTGGCCCGGCCGAAGCAGTGGACGAAGAACGGGTTCGTCCTGGCCGGGGTGGTCTTTTCGGGGGAGGCGTTGCAGGCGCAGAGCGTGGTGGCCGCGCTGTTGGCGTTCGTTGCCTTCTGCGCGCTCTCAGGCGCGGTGTACGCCGCCAACGACGTTCTGGACGTGCAGGAGGACCGCAAGCACCCGACGAAGCGGCTGAGGCCCGTGGCGAGCGGGGAGATTTCGGTCCGCGTCGCCGTCGTCTACGCGGCCCTGCTCGCCGTCGGGGGGCTAGCGCTCGCCTTCTTCGTAAATTCCGGGGTAGGCCTCGCGGGCCTGGCTTACCTGGTGCTGCAGGCGGTCTATACCCCGGTCTTGAAGCACGTGGCGTTGCTCGATGTCATGAGTATCTCCGCGGGGTTCGTCCTGCGTGCCCTGGCAGGGGTGGCAGCGGTTGGGGAGGCCGTCTCGCCGTGGCTCGTCATCTGCACGGGTCTTCTGACGCTCTACCTCGGCTTCTCCAAGCGCCGCTACGAGTTGCACGTCCTGGGCGAAGGGGCGCAGTCGTACCGGAGAAACCTGAAAGATTACTCCGTCGAGATGCTCGACCAGATGATGATGATCATGGTGGCCGCGACGATCATCGCGTACATCATGTACACCTTTACCTTCGGCCTCCACCTCCGCCCGTACATGATGGCGAGCGTGCCGTTGGTGATCTACGGGGTCTTCCGCTACATGCTCCTCGTACACCGCGATGGCGGCGGCGACCCGGACACCCTGCTCTTGAGGGACCGGCCGCTCCAGGTTAACCTCCTGCTCTTCCTCGCCGTGGTCATGGCGGTCATCTACTTCTTCTGAGAGACTGCCCCCCGTGGAACGCTTGAAGAAGAACCTCGTCCTTGCCCTGGGTCTTGGCGTCGCCGTCTACCTCATTCTCGCCGTCGTGAGTGGGTTGGAAGATCTCAGGACGGCCCTCGCCGGTTTTAACTACCTCCTCGTACCGGCGATTCTGGGGCTGGTCTCTCTCTCGTACGCAGTGCGTTATCTGCGGTGGGCGTACTACCTGCGCATCCTCAAGGTCTCGATGCCGCTTCGAGTCGACGTCGCCATCTTCACGGCGGGGCTCTCGATGACGATCTCGCCGGGCAAGCTCGGCGAGGTCTTGAAGAGCGTCTTTATCCGCCAGGTCACCGGCGCCCCGATAGCCCGCACCGCGCCCGCGGTGGTCGCCGAGCGGGCAACGGACGGCACCGGAATGCTCGCCTGGGGCCTTATCGGAGCTCTGGCCTTCAGCTTCGGTACGTTGGGGCTCCTCTTCTTTGTGGCTCTCACGGCGGTCGGCATCGCGGTACTCCGGTCCAGACGTCTCTCGCTCCTGGCCGAGAGGGCACTGTTGAAGCTGCCGGTCCTCCATCGGCTGGCTCCACACCTGAAGGACTTCCAGGGGGCCTCGAACGAGCTTCTTGGGGCTCGTCCGCTCGTGGTCGGGACGGCCATCTCTCTCTGCTCCTGGGGGCTGGAGATCCTGGGCGTCTACCTGTGCGTTCTGGGGATGGGCGTAAGTACGCCCTTTCTCATGGTGGTCTTTATCTTCGTGGTCAGCTCTATCGGCGGCGCCTTGAGCATGCTGCCGGGAGGCATCGGGGCGGCCGAGGCGGGGATGGCGGGGATGTTCGGGACCGTGGCCGGGCTCTCGGGGGGGATATCGGTAGCCCTGACGTTCGTGATCCGGCTAGCCACCCTCTGGTTCGCGACCCTCCTCGGCGTCGTCGGCCTCTTCGTCGTGCGGCGCGTGATCGGCGAGCCCGCCGACGCGGCGGACCCGCCGGTCGCCGGTGAGACCTAAGACCCGCGAGGCGTAGTATAATTATGTCCTTCCTGTCCCCAGGCCTAGTGGCTCGTGAAAGCCTCTGTGGCCGTGTGTTATAAAGCGTAACAATATGCGACTAATAATCTCTGAAAAAGCAAACGCCGCGAAAAAGGTAGCCCAGTTCCTCGCCGAGGGTCCGGTCAAGGACGGCAAGCACCGTTCGGTCCCGCACCACACCTTCGCCTGGAAGGGCGACGAGTGCGTCTCGGTCGGCCTCAAGGGCCACGTCCTGAACCTCGAGTACCCCGAAGAGTACTCGAACTGGCAGAAGGTCGAGCCCTCCAGCCTCATAGATGCGGAGATCCTGAAGAACGTCTCCGAGAAGGGTGTGGCCGAGGCGGTGCGCTCGCTGGCCAAAAAGGCCGACGAGGTCGTCATCGCGACCGACTTCGACCGGGAGGGCGAGCTCATCGGCGTCGAGGCTCTTAGCCTTACCTTCGAGGCGAACCCGAAGCTCCTGGACCACGTCCAGAGGGCGCGCTTCTCCGCCTTGACCAAGGGCGAGGTGACGCGCGCCTTCGAGAATCTCGTCGAGGTCAGCAGGGAGCTCGCGGCGGCGGGCGAGGCACGGCAGGATATAGACTTGATCTGGGGCGCTACCCTGACCCGTTGGGTCTCGCGGGCGACGAAGCGCTACGGGAGCGCCTTCCTCTCCGTCGGGCGCGTCCAGAGCCCGACCCTCGCACTCATCGCCGAGCGCGAGCGCGAGCGCCGCGCCTTCACCCCGGAACCCTACTGGGAGATAGAGGTGGCCCTGCAGAACGGCGAGCCGTTCACCGCCCGCCACGACACGGCGCGCTTCTGGGAGGAGGAGCCGGCAAGGGCGGCGTACGAGAACCTCACGGAGACCGCCAGGGTCACGGAGGTCAAGGAGAAGTCGGCGACGCGGCCGGCGCCGGTGCCGTTCAATACCACCGGTTTCCTCTCGGCGGCGGCGAACATCGGGATCAGCCCCTCGCGCGCCGCGCGGCTCGCGGAGGACCTGTATACCGACGGCTACATCTCCTACCCTCGCACCGACAACACCGTCTACCCAAGCAGCCTGGACATGCGCGAGATCCTCGAGACCCTCTCTAGGGTCGAAGAGGTGGGTTCGTACGCGGAGAAGCTGCTCGCAAGCGGGGAGCTCTCGCCGACGCGTGGCAAAAAGGAGACCACGGACCACCCGCCGATCTACCCGACCGGCCGCGCCTCGAAGGGCGCCCTGCGGGACGACCAGTGGAAGATCTACCAGCTTGTGGTGAGGCGCTTTCTTGCGACGCTTTCGGCGCCGGCGAAGACCCTGCGCACGACGGTGCGCCTCGAGTCCGGTGGGGAGCCTTTGATCTCGGGCGGCACGGTCGTTACCCAGGAGGGCTGGCTCGCGGCCTACCCTTACGGCCGCCGGGCGGACGAGGAGATGCCCTCGCTCTCGGAGGGCCAGGAGGTGAGCGTGACCGGGACCGAGCTTCTGGCGAAGGAGACCCAGCCTCCGGGGCGATACGGACAAGGACGCCTGATCCGGCTCATGGAGGACTTGGGGCTCGGCACGAAGGCGACGCGTCCGTCCATCATCCAGAACCTCTACGACCGGGGCTACGTCCACGATGACCCGCTCGTGCCCACGGAGACCGGGATAGCCGTGGCGAAGGCTCTCAAGGACTTCGCCTCGGAGATAGCTACCCACGAGATGACCTCCGAGCTAGAGCAGAGTATGGACGAGATCTCCGAGGGCAAGATCACCAAAGACTCGGTGGTGGACCGCTCGCGCGACGTCCTCCGGAGGGTCTACGGCAACCTGGAGAGCTCGCAGGAGGAGTTCGCGGACATCGTGCGGAGTGGCATCCGCGAGGACTCTGTCCTCGGGCCCTGCAAGAAGTGCGGCAAGAACCTCACCATCCGCCGGGCGCGAAAGAGCGGCAAGCGGTTCGCCGGATGCGAGGGCTACCCCGAGTGCGACCAGACCTACTCGCTGCCCCCGCGTGGCGAGATCATACCGCTTGGCACGCTCTGCGAGGCCTGCGGGTCGCCGGAGATAAAGGTCGTCGGGGGCCGCCGGCCCTGGATCACGTGCATCGACATGCAGTGCCCAAAGCAGCAGGAGAGGCGCAAGGCCGCCGCCGAAGCAAAGGCGGCCAAGGAAGAGGCCAAGGCCGCGGCCGGCGGAGCCAGCGAAAGCAACGGCAGCACGGAGGGGGGTGAGCGCGCATCGAAGACCACGCGAAAAAGGGCTACCTCGAAGTCTTCGCCGAAGACGAGAAAGAAGCCGGCGGGCGCCAAGGCGAACGCAAAAGCGAGCGCCAAGGCGGGCGCGCAAGAGTTGGAGAAGTCCACCACCTAGAGGAGCGGTTGGACCTGGGCCTTCTCTTAGAGGAGCGCCCTGGGGTGCGCGAGCCCTCGCTGCTCGCCAGGGCGGGCGGTCACGTTCTCCTCTGGACGCTAGCCGTCGTGGTTTGCTATTCTGCCGCGCTATAGTCGAGGTAAACGAGACCCGTTGTAGGTGAGTTGGTTTGGCCCCGGTAATTGGAGTAACGGCTACCCTGAAGAAAGATACAGACTCGGTCGCGGAGCGCCCTCTGGGCTCTTTCGTGCGCGCGGATCTAGACTACGTGGCCGGTGTGGCCCAGGCCGGCGGGGTACCGATGGTCCTGCCGCCGCTCCCCGGGACGGCCGAGGAGGTGGCGGGGAGGATAGACGGTCTCTTGCTGTGTGGGGGCAGCGACCTCGACCCGGGCTACTACGGCGAGGAGCCCATCCCCGAGCTGGGCGTGACGCTCCCCGAGCGAGACCACTTCGAGATGGCCCTCGTGGAGCAGGCGCTCGAGCGGGGGATACCCGTGTTCGGGATCTGCCGGGGCTTACAGGTCTTGAACGTGGCTCTGGGCGGGACGCTCTACCAGGACCTTCCGAGCCAGCTTGGGGGTGGTTCGATCGCGCACCGCCAGCAGATGCCGAAGTGGCAGTGGACGCACGAAGTCGAGGTGGACGACGGCTCGAGCATCGCGGAGATCATGGAGACCGGCGGGCTCCGGGTCAACTCCTACCATCACCAGGCGGTCAAGAATCTCGCCGGCGGTCTAGTGGTGTCCGCCCGTGCCTCCGACGGGGTCGTGGAGGCCGTCGAGGCCCGCAACCTCTCCGAGCGCTGGCTGGTCGGCGTGCAGTGGCACGCGGAGGCCATGCGCGACGCCGGCAGTCCCGAGCACCGCAACCTCTTCGAGGCACACGTCGAAGCCGCCGAGCGGTACGCCCTCCGCCGGGCGGCCGCGTAGGGCTCCTGGTCGCGCGAATCAACCGCGGCCTCTTCGTTACCGTTGAAGGGCTCGACTTCTCCGGCAAATCCACCCTCGTAAAGAACCTCAGAGCGCTCCTCTCGGACCTGGACCCGCCGCCTCACTTCACGCGCGAGCCGGGCGGCACGCCCGCGGCGGAGCGGGTTCGGGCGGTGCTCCTCGACCCGGAGCTCGAGATGGACCCCTGGACCGAGGCGTACCTGTACGCGGCGGCCCGGGCGGATCTGGTACGGCGCGAGATCCTGCCGCGCCTGGAGAACGGAAGGGTCGTGCTCTGCGAACGCTTCCTCGATTCGAGCCTCGCCTACCAGGGCGCGGGACGGGGTCTCGGGGCCGCCGAGGTGCGGGAGCTGAACGCGTGGGCTGTCGGGGAGGTAGCGCCGGACCTTACCTTCTACCTGCGCCTGTCGCCGCGGGAACGCGCCCGGCGTGCCCGCGAGTCGGGCGCCACGCTGGACCGGCTCGAAAAGGTCGGCGACGACTTCATGCGACGCGTCGAGAGAGGCTTCGAGGAGATAGCCCGCCTGGAGCCGGACCGGGTAAAGGTGCTCGACGCAACCCTACCACCAGAGGAGCTGGCGGAGGCGGTGCGACGGACACTCGTACGCTCTAGCACCGCCAACGAGAAGCTCTGGCGACTTTGATCCGGCTCGTGGATCAGAGGCGTCCCAAAGACAGAACGTGGCGGACGAGGGCGTGAACATGGAGGTGCGGCGGTATACCGCTCGTGCGCTGGCCTGGATCCTCGAGGCTTTACGCGAACACGACGTTCCCTACCAGGCGGTCGGCGGCATGGCCACCGGTGCGTACGGCGCAGATCTCCGCTTTTTCAGCGCCAGGGATGGCCGTTGGGAGAGGCAGCACATCGATTACGCCAGCTCCGCGAGCGTAAGGATGTTCAAGGTCAACATCAAGGTTATGCTGAAAGACGAGTTGATCCGCTACAAGTCCTCTCTCGGGCGAGAGGTGGATCTTACAGACATCGGCCAGATGATAAGCGTAAGCTGGCCCTCGGCACAGTTGAGAAAATGAAGCCGGACGCCGGGCAAACCTTCGACGGCGTCCTGGGGAACGGGCCGAGCCTCAAGATGCTCGAGGGCGCGCTCGCCTCGGGCGAGGTAGCCCACGCCTACCTGTTCTACGGCTCGCCCGGGGTCGGCAAGCGCACCGTGGCGCACCGTTTCGGGGCGGTGCTTGTGGCAGGCGGCGGCGAGGGGGCCAGGGACCGGGCTGTGCGGGGCCTGCACCCGGACCTCTCGGAGATCGAACCGGAGGGCCAGTTTACGACCATCGGGCAGGTCCGGGAGGTGGTGCGCGGGGCGGCGAGCCGGCCGTTCGAGGGGGCGCGCAGGGTCTTCATCCTGCGGGCGGATACCCTGAACGTCCAGGCGGCGAACGCTCTGCTGAAGACGCTGGAAGAGCCGGAGGGCGGAGCGGTCTTTATACTGCTGGCGTCGTCGCGCGAGGCTGTATTGCCGACGGTCGCCTCCCGCGCCCAGGCGGTGCGCTTCGACCCCGTGCCCCGCAGCGAGGTCGTCTCCTTCCTGATGGAGCGAGGCCACCCGGAGGGGGAGGCGCGTCTCGCGGGCGCCTTGGGCCGGGGGAGCGTCGGGCTCGCGCTGCGCTACGCGGAGGAGGACGAACTCAAAGAGTTGCGGGAGGCCATTATAAGGGCGGGGTTTGCCTTCGACGGCTCCTTCGAGGATCGGCACGGGGCGGCCGGGAGCATCTTCGCGCGGGCCGAGGGTGTTGGGGCGGCGCGCGAGAGGGCGTACCTCGCGGCCCACGAGGCCGATGTCGATGAGGGGCCGAATCGTCGGGCCAGAGAGTCTGCGAAGCGGCTCGGGAGGGCGGCGCGGGACGGGGCGGTGGCGGAGGCCCTGGAGCTCCTGGCGCTGCTCTACCGGGACGCGGCGGTGGTCGCGGCGGGCGCTCCGGAGCTCGCGGTCAACGCGGACAGGATGGTGGAGATCCGAACGAGCGTCGCGGAGCGTCCGGGTGCGGACTGGGCTGGGGCCGCCGGGGTCTTTGGGGAAGAGGGGGGCAAGCTCACGTATAATGTCTCCCCGGAGGCAATACTGGAGGTGGCGCTATCGCGGACCCGGCGGAAAATACTAGAGTCCTCCCGCGGCTCGTAGACGTTCGCATCCCCGGCAAGGGGGTCGCGAAGCTCTGCTACGCCCGCGACCTCGACCTCCGCGTCGGCCACAAGGTCGTCGTCGAGACCGAGGACGGCGTCTTCATGGGCCGCGTCGCCCTGACGCCGAGGCGCCGCGAGCCCTACATGCCCCCCTACGACATCCTGCGCGTCGCTACCCCCGAGGACGAAGGAGAGGACGACGAGCACCGGGAGTTGGGGCGCGAAATCCGCAACGAGGCCCAGAAGCTCGCCCGCGATCATCGCATAGAGGACGTCGAGTTCTTCGGCTGTGACATCTCTTTAGATCGCTCTTTCGTAGAGGTCAAGTACGGCTCCGAGAACGGCTGGCCGAACCTGGACCCGGTCCGGGACGGCCTCCGGCGCCTCTACGACGCGAGGGTCGTGCTGCGCCGGTTCTCGTTTATCGACCGTGCGTCCGACTCCGGCGGGTGCGACACGTGTGGAGTCCCCCTCTGTTGCGCGACCTGGAGCGGGGCCAGGAGCATGGGACCCGTAAACGTCAGGCTCGCCAAGCAGCAGGGCGTGACGCCGAACGAGAAGATCCTGGGCTGCTGCGGCGAGGTGAAGTGCTGCATGCGCTACGAGCACGACGTCTACAAGGAGTTCAAGGAGCGCGCCCCCTTCAGGAACACGACCGTGAAGCTCGAAGGCAAGGAGGGCCAGGTCGTGGACTACTCGATGGTCGAGGACTCCGTCATGGTTCAGTTCGGTCAGAAGAGAAGCGACCGCCAGCTCGTTCCTCTGGGGCGCCTCGCCCCCGAGAACCCCGGCATCGAGCCGGCGTACCCCGAAGACTGGGCGCCGGAAGAGCCGTCGCGGACCGCCCACGAGCGGGAGCCTTCAGACTCTCCAGAACCTCCGGCCTCGTAGCCCCTCCTTGCTAGGCAACCTCTGCGACGTACCGGGCGTACACGTCGGGCACGCCGCGGACCGTACGGGCCTCACCGGCTGCACGGCGGTCCTCTTCGACGCCCCCGCGGGGGCGGTCGTTGGCGTGGATGTGCGTGGGTCCTCGCCGGGAACCCGTGAGACGGACATGCTCAGCCCCATAGGGCGCGTCGGGGAGACTCACGCCCTCCTCCTCACCGGCGGCAGCGCCTTCGGTCTCGGGGCGGCGGACGGTGTCGTGCGCTTCCTCGAGGAGAAGGGCGTAGGTTACGATGTCTGGGTCGCCCGCATCCCGATAGTACCCGCCGCCGTCATCTTCGACCTCGCCACCGGAGACCCCACGGCCCGCCCCGACGCCTCCATGGGCTACGAAGCCGCCGCCGCGGCCCGGAGCGGGGACTTCGCCCAGGGCAGCGTTGGCGTAGGGACGGGCGCCACCGTCGGCAAGGTCCTCGGGCCGGAGCGGGCGATGAAGGGGGGCGTGGGCAGCGCCTCGGTTAGTCTTCCCGACGGGCTTGTGGTCGCGGCCCTGGCGGTTGTCAATGCTTTCGGGGACGTGCGCGATCCTTCGACGGGCAGGATCCTGGCCGGGCCTCGCCTGGACGACGGTACGCTCGCCGACTCCGTGGAGCACCTCATGGAGGCGTCGCGCTTCATGCGGTGGGGGGAGAACACCACCCTGGGGATCGTGGCGACCAACGCCCGCCTCACAAAGCCCCCCGCGACCAAGGTCGCCCAGATGGCCCACGACGGCCTCGCGCGCACCGTCTCGCCGGTCCACACCTCCATCGACGGCGACACCATCTTCGCCGCCTCCGTGGGAGGGCCGCTGGAGGGCGAGGACGCGGACCCTCCCGAAGGACCGGTGGGCGTCGTGGCGGCCCCGGACGTGGTGGGGGCATGGGGGGCGCGCATGATCTCGGCGGCCGTGTTGCGCGCCGTGCTGGACGCGAGTGGCACGCCGGATCTCCCGGCCGCCTCCGAGATCGGACTAGAGTAAGGAGAATGGTGCACAACGGTAGAACCCGCCGGTGCGCGTGGTGACATCCGCGGCATGCTGGCCTGGACCGGTGAGATTACCCACACGGGGAGAAACGAGAACGTGAGCGACGAGAAGGCCTGGAAGGTTCCCGAAGGCTTGGACCACCTGTGTGCGGTCTGCGGCGGAGATCGAGAGCGAGTACTTCAGGGTGGGGCACCTCCTGAGCCCGCACAAGCTCGCCGTGTGCAAGGAGTGCTTTGAAGGCAGGGAGACCTGGATGGATCTCGCCGACCAGTATTTCTCGGACTACGTGGACCGCTACGACGAGATGAGAGACGAGGTCAACGCGGAAGTCGAGAAGCGGCGGCGGCGCTATGAGGAGTAGCCGCTTCGCTCTGGTCGCTTCACTCCAGTGAGTAGAGGAGTAGTCGGTAGCGAGTCGAGAGAAACACTACCGACTATCTCACTACTCACGGGGCCGCGAAGCGGCTCACTACATAACTTGAGTTGTCCCCTACAAGCACTGGATGGAGAAGGCTAGCAGGAAGCAGACAATCTTTAGTTCGAAGCCTCTGGGCGTGACCGTGTGAATCTTCTTGGGCAAGAGGTTCGTCAGTCGGCTGAAAACCGTCTCGATGTATTGGCGAATCGGCTTCCCCAGGAACTCCTCCCATGCCGGCATCGGTCTCTTGGAGTTCTTCTTGCGCTGGGTCTTCAGGTGCAAGCCGACCTCTTCAAGCAGGTCTTCGTAATCGCAGTCGGTGTAGGCCTTGTCGGCTAAGATGATCGAGCCCTCGGGCAGGAGGTCCAAGTCCAACTCCTTGAAGATCGCCACGTCGGCCTCCGAGCCCGCCGCCAAGGAAAACTCCACCGCTCTCCCGCCCCGGTCACCACCAGATGCATGCGCAAGCCATAGAAGTAGCGCCGTTTGCTTGCAATGTAGCCCCGGAACGACTTTTTCTTCTTAGCGGTGCTACCGCCGCCGCTCTCGTCCGGAGGGTAAATTCGGCAGCGGCGGATACGGATGTTGTCGCACACCGGCACCGGTAAAGAGTCCACCGCGTATGTCTGAAATTCGGGGTCGTTTCTCGCTTCTTGAAGGCTTGGGCCAACAGCTCGAAGAGCACCCGCCAAAGCGTGGGCTCGATGGCGTGCAGGCGGCGGTTAAGGTGACTCTTGCTGAGCATCTTTGGCATGTAGCCGAACTCATGCAGGAACCGGTGTGTCTTCTCGATCTCGCCGCCGAAGAAGGTCGAGGCCACCAAGGGGACGGTCATGACCTCGGCGGTGGACAACCGGGTCTGGGGATCGTCGCGGCGGCGGTGGCGGATGGCCTTCAAGAAGTCATCGCACAAACAGTAGATGGTGGTTATGGTATCGTCCAATGTGTCCTCCCGATTCGAGAAGGTTTTAGGCAGCCTTCAGATCGGGAGGATATTGCTTATCAGGATAGGGAACAACTTGGGTTAGGTCTAAGTTTCATCTGCTTGCCTCCTGCTATGCTCTTTGCCGGAGACGGCCCGATCCTCGCGAGGACCGGGCCGTCGTCTTTCCTAACTCGAACAGCTGTTAGGCTGCTGCGCCCTCCGGGATCAAGATGCCTCGACCTCGAAGATCCCCATTCTCGAGGTCGACCATCGCGTCGTTGATCGCATCGAGTGGATACTCGGACGTGTGCAGCGTCACCTTCCCCTGTCCGGCCAGCGTCATCAGCTCGGCGAGATCGTTGTAGGTCCCGACGAGGTTCCCCACGATGCTGATCTCCCTGAGAATAATTTCTTGGGTGGGAATGTCCAGCGCTCCACCGTAGCCGACCACGTAGTAGGTGCCGGCGTCTTTGACCATCTGCGGGGCCACTTTTTCGACGCCCTGCTCGGCGACGATGTCGATCACCGCCTCCGCCCCATAACCGTCGGTGAGCTCCGTGACCGTGTTGACCTCGTTCCCGTCGGCGAGGACGGTGTAATCGGCGCCGATATCACGCGCAAGCTCCAGGGCAGGCTCCAGCCTATCGACGACCACTACCTCGGCGGGGGTTAGCGCCTTGAGGCACTGAACGGCGATGTGACCCAGGCCTCCGGCCCCGATCACGACGACCCTCGTACCCGGATAGAGGATATCCGCCGCCTTCTTCACCGCATGGTAAGCGGTGAGCCCCGCGTCCGCGTGGGCCGCTATGTCTTTGGGTTCCACCCCCTCGGGCAACTTGATCACCGACCGCGCGTGGGTTTTGAGGAAGTCCGCGTGTCCCCCATCTACGAAGAGTCCCGGGAATACCCCTTCCACACAGTGCATGTCGTCACCCGCACGGCAGGGCCGGCACAGTCCGCAGGTGATAAGGGGATGTACGACCACCGCATCACCTACCTCGACGTTGGTTACCGCCGCTCCGACTTCGTGCACCCATCCCGCGCTCTCGTGGCCGAGCGTATAGGGCAACTCCACACCCTCCGCCTCATGAATCTCTTTGAAATCTCCGTCCTTGAGATGGAGGTCGGTTCGGCAGAGTCCCGACGCACCGATCATCACGATGACGTCGAGTGGCCCGGTGGCCTTCGGTTCGTCGACCTCGTCGATATGCAGGTATTCGTTGTAGTTGTGTAGTCGCGCCGCTTTCACGGGGTTGCCTCCTCAGGGTCTTCGATTCCGTAGCGGGTGGCCAACAGCCCCCGGCAGAAGCCAGCGTTTCCTTCGATGCTCAGCCGGGTTAGCTTGGCGAACCGCAGATGCTCGACCACCGCCTCCTCGGGGATCGGGTTTCCGTCGGGGTCCACCACGAGCGGCGCCTCCGCGGACACGTCCAGCCCCAGCTCCTCCCTGCGGCTCAGGTACTTCTCGAACGCCTCGGAAGCGGGTACCTCCCCAAGCCGCGTCTCCGCGAGCTCCGCTGCGGAGTATCCTGCGGCCAGAAGCGTCCGGCAAAGCTTCTCCTGGCGGGAGATGAAGGCCTTGCGGCGGAAGATGGTGCGCAGCTCGTCCAGGCTCTCCCCTTCGGTCTCCCCGGGGAAGGTGCCCTCGAAGCCCCGCTCGTTGACCATGCCGGCGTTAATCTCACTAGACGCATGATGGTCGTCGAGGGCCACCCGCGCGCGCCGCACACCTGGCACCGAGAGTACCGCCTCCCTGGCGTCCGCGACCATGAGGTAGGCGAAGTTCGGGGCGCAGAAGGGGGTCGGGAGCCTCAGCCGGACGTCCACTGTACCCTCCGCGACCCGCAGGTCCGCGACGAATTTCAGATCCGTTATGGGCTCGTCAAGCTCGGGGTCCCGGACGCCCGAAAGGGCGTCCAGGACTGCTGCCTCGGTGGGCATTAATACGGGGCCTCCGGGTACTCTTCCTCGCCGGCAGCCACCGCGGCCGGCTGGGGGACCTCGGAGGGCACCTCGAGGTCGTACAGGTGCGCGGCATTTAGCCCCAGGATCTTGCGCTTCATGTCCGGGGTGAGCGTCCCGTACTCGCCCTGCATGTCCTCGGGGATCTGGAAGTCCACAAACATCTCGACCAGCCACTTAGGCTGCCAGATCGCATAGTCGCTAGCGAAGAGGAGGCGATCCTCGTCGAGCCAGTACAAGAGCTCCCCGATTATCTTCGCGAAGTACCTGGGCCGACTGTAGATGAACGGCATCGCGACCGCGAGCCCACCGTAGACGTTGGCCTCCTGGACCGCTATCCAGCAGAAGTCCTCGAGCCTCGGCAGCCCCACGTGCTCGACGATGAAGTTCAAGTCGGGGAACTCAGAGGCCACCTCGTCCACATCTTTGACGTCAAACGCATCCATGTTCAATGGCGTGATGGTCGGGCCTTTGTGAACGTGGATGTTTTTGACCCCCAGCTCCTGGCACTTCTCCAGGTGGCGCTTGGCCCACTCATCCCTGAGGCTCCAGCCCTTCGATTGGCCGTTCCACTCGGCTGTGTAGAGCTTCACACCCTTGATGTTGTAACGGTCAACCAGTTCCTCAAGATACTCTAAGCCCTGCTCGCCGGAGCGTGGATCGAACGAACCGGGGAGGACGAACTTGTCCGGGTACTTCTCCTTGAGCACCGCGTTTTGCTCGGTGGTGTTGAACCCGTTTACGTAGAAGTCTTTCAGGTAGGTGGGCTGGAAAATCCCGACGTCCACGTAGCCGATTTCGAAGAGGTCGTGCATCATGTCCTCTTCGGAGTACTTCTGGAACTTGTCCTCCGGCCAGAGGTACTCCTCGGGGCTTAGGGCGCTGTGGTAGCCGTAGAAGCAGTCGATGAACTGCTTGCCGTGGATGTTGGCCTGGTTCTCCGGGCTTCCGTCCCAGTAGTGGACGTGCCCGTCCACCACAAAATACTTCTCGCCGTCTTTCTCGTACAAGGTGATTCTCTCCTTTCCCAGTACCGGGATACGCTTAGATCAGTCCCCGCGTACCGTCCGGTCTTCATCCTCTCGTCTCCGTACGAGAGGTCCAACCCGTTAAAGCTCGTCACAGGTCTAGTCCTCGGTTTTGCCTCCTTCCCCAGATGGAAAACCGGTTACCATTGTAACCAACATAGTATTTACCCGCTTGTGCGCCCTCATACACGAGCGCTTCCGGTTGAGCGACGAGCACTATTACTCCCGGGTTCCGGCTCCCTAGTACGGCCTCTCGATATAAATGGGCGGGGGGGTAATCTCTTCCTCGGGTTTACCGCCGGGGCTGTTGGCTCCGGTCTCACTTACGGTCAATATCGGCCGCACCTTCATATCGTGCTCGCAGAGGATCTGGCACGAGAGGCGCGCCTCCCCCAGAAGCTCCCGCTGCTCGAGCAACGCATGCTCCGCCTCGGTCATATCCTCCGGATCGCCCTCCAAAAACTCGACCCGGCAGGTGGCGCAGTGCGCGTGACCTCCGCACTGGTGCATGATGTCTACGCCCGCTTCCTCCTCGATGGCCAGGACCAGACGCAGATCCTCATCGACGTCGAACGTTCCCGCACCCTCTACTTCTAGCTCAGGCACTCGTTCCTCCTCTCGTTAAGCAGGATTGAACTTACGCGGGCTCCTAATACGGCCTCTCATCAAAAATGGCCTCGGGGGTGACCTCCTCGGTAGGGATCCCACCGGGGTCGCTGGCTCCGACACTTTCTACGGTCATCAGCACCCGCACCTTCATGTCGTGCTCGACGAGGATCTGGCACGAGAGGCGCGCCTCCCCCACAAGATCGCGCATCTCGAGCATCCTCAGCTCCGCCTGGGTCATATCCTCCGGATCGCCCTCCAACATTTCCACGCGGCAGGTGGAGCACCTGGCGTAACCTTCGCACGAGTGCATGATGTTTACCCCCGCGTCGTCCTTGATGGCCAGAACCAGACGCCTGTCTTCATCGACGTCGAACGTTCCCACGCCCTCCACTTCCAGCTCAGGCATTAGCTCCTCCTTTCGTAATCGGGACTGAGTTTACCCAGTCTTCTTCGACCGCACTCGTTGCGCATCGGTTTCGGGCTCCTCTTTGAGCAGCGCCGAAGCCTCCCCAGCCGCCCAATGTGAACTATTCCCTACCGCGAATCATTTTACACAAGCTCCTTCAACCGCGCTAGGACGTGCTTACAGAATCAAAACCACGGCAGTATCGCCGCGAGGGTCAGCATCGTCAGAGGTAGTCAGCCGTTGTCTTCTCGTAGCTATACCCCTGTGCTGCTTGAGGTGCGCTATCAGGCTCTTCTGGCGCTTCTTCTCACGGCTGCTAAGGGATAGACAGACTGCTGAGCACGCGGAGGGCCAGGGCGTCGCGTACCGGTCATCTATTGCCGGTGCTCTCACTGGTGCCTCTTCGCTTCGGTCTCGGCCTCGGCCTCGGCCTCCTCCATAGGCACCGCGCCGCCGGCGATGGCGATGATGTTGTCCTCGGTCGAGGTGACCGTGCCGCCCACGCTCGCCCAGACGCCTATACTGAAGCCCTCGTCTACGGGCTCGCCGATCTTCTGCTCGTACGCCACCTCGTCGCCCTCCGAGACGAGCGGGGTGGCAGGCTTCAAGTAACGGCCGCCCAAGGGCAGGTTCACGCCTTTCGGGAGCAGGCCGACGAGCGAGACGATGCCTTCTTCGGGGGGATCGGTCTTTATGTCGGTGTACTCCTTATATGCTGTCGTGCCCTTCTGGATGAGCATGAGGGCGTTAGTCGTCCCCCTGACGTAGGCGTCGCCCGTCTCTCCTAGCTCCTCGATACTCATATCGTTAAGGTACGGCCCCCCGTCGAGGCAGGTGAGGTGCCCCGAATTCTCGACGTCTATCCCTGCGAAGCGCAAGACCTCGGCCACAGAGGCCCCCAGCGGCACCTCGTAGACCTTTATGTCCGTCTCCTCACCGTAGACCTGCAAGAACTTCGTGATGACGGGCCTGCCCAGGAACAGCGCTCTGTAGACGTTGAGCAAGGTCTCCGAGTTGTTGACGATGATCCCCACATCTAGCGGCATCCCCGGGCGTCTCTTTCCGTCAGGCGTGTCCACTCTCCAGGGCACCTCGGTGTCGGTAGCGTACCTGATGAGCATGTTCTCTTCGCCCGCGTGGTACTTATCCGGCACGTATCGCATATCGTAGAGATCGCCGGCGTGCTCGGCGTAGTCGGAGAACCACTCCCGGTCCTTCTCGTGGACGCACATGCTCACCTGCTCGAAATCGAAGATGGCTTTCATGGCTTCGTAGAGTTGGAGAAACTCATCCAGGTGCTCCTTGTGCAGTAACTTGTCCGCCTGGTAGCCGGGCTCGCTCTCGGTGGCGTTGACTATAAGGTGCGGCTGGGGGTCCTTGTACTTGATGTAGGTCGGGAAACCGCCGCCGCCCGCGCCGATTACGCCGGCTTGGCGTATAGCCTCGACGGCCTCTTCCCTACTTAAAGCCTTTACCTCTTCGAGCGTCCTCTTCTGTTTCAACTCAGCCAAAATCCATTGCTCCTATAAAAGAGTCCTCGGGAGCGGAGGTTGCCCAGCTACCAAGTTCGGTACCCGCGTACGACCTAGAAGGCGGGCTCCATTCCCGAATAGTCGAACTCGGCAGCCTTGGTCTTGTAGTGCTCCTTCTCCTCGGGTAGCTGGTAGTCGGGGTAGATAGCATCGACCGGACACTCGGTGTTGCAAAGCCCACAGTCGATGCACTCCTCGGGGTTGATCATGAAGTGGTCCCCGGCGTCGTAGATGCAGTCAACCGGACACACCGCGGCGCACATCCCGGCCTGGATGCACGCGTCGGTAATTACATGGGTCATCTATCCTCCTGTCCTAATACCCTTGCACGCTGGTACTAGTCCCCTAAGAAACGCTTGTTCCTAAAACTTTCCCTGGTGCCAGTTTAGCTACTCGGCCAAAACGTGTCAACAACAATATCAGCCGAAATTTTTGTTCGGGCCACGCGGCCCGGTGGGTACTAAAAACCGTTCTACAGACACTTCCGTGCGGAGCGATCGGGCCGAGGAGGCGATATCTCGCGCTTTGGGGAGTACCACTGCGGGAATCGCCTTCGCACTCTTCGCTCTCCTGAACAAACGCCGGTGTCGGCTATCCGGGACCCTTGGAAACTGTCCGAAAAGTCTCGGTAGGCTCCAAGTCAGAGCCCTACGAGTCGATAAAACGGGGCGAAGAGGTTCTATTTTGCCGTTGTGCAAGCAAGTAAATGTGCGTCGAGACGTTACTCAGCTGCTTTTAGGATAGTTTCAAACTTGTTCCCGGAAAACCGGTCTGCCTACTTCCGTGATCCCTTCGATACAATAGGGGTTCCGATTTGCTCACAGAGCAGGTACTATGATTGAATTGAGATAAGCGATCCGCCGACAAAAGCGAGAGGAAGGAGGAGAGCGCCTTGTTCGCCCGAATGAACACCTTCGAAGGGTCTCCAGACCGGTTGGACGACGCACTACGTAACGTCCGAGAGCAGGTCCTACCACAACTTCACCAACAGGACGGATTTAAAGGACTGATGTTCCTCGCTAACTACCAGAGTGGTGAGTTACAGCTCATGAGCCTCTGGGAAAGTGCGCGGTCCATGCGGGCCAGCGAGGAAGAGGCAGATCGCCTGCGGGGCGAAGTTGCGGAGGCTGGGGATCAAGACATAACGCGCGTAGAGAGGTACGACGTCGTCCTCTTCGAGGAGCCAAAGTAATCCTACAGTGACACTTAGCACAATCGAGCTCCGCAGCCTCGGTTGGAGTACTGTAGAGTACTCAATATTGGGCACTTTGGGGCTTTCTTGGTTCTCAAAAGGTGCTCGGGACTACTCAATAGGTCACTCTCTCTAAGGCGTAAGCTAATAGACACCTCCTGCGGCGTGTGTTCGCCAACGTGGCAGAGACCTCTGGTGAAGATCCAGGCTAGGACTCCTCCTTGAGCAGCGCCGAAGCCTCCTGGGCTGCCCACTGAACCATTTCGGTTAAACGCCTTCCCTCGTCATGTATGCGCCGGGCCGTTGTGGAGAGACCTATCGCTCCCTCCACTTTGGGCCTTCTGCTCCAAACTGGTGCCGCCACGCAGCAGAGGTTCTGCGCAAATTCCTCGAAATCTATGGCTAACCCTACCATCCGAACCTTGTTCAGATGGGTGTGCAGTAGAGCAGGCTGAACGATGGTTCGTGGCGTAAAAGCCTCCAGCCCGCCGTGATCTTCTATGTAACCCTCTACGTACTTGGACCCCATGCTGGCCAACAGCACCTTGCCCAGAGCGAGCGCGTGTGAGCCCCCACGAAACCCTTCTACCACCCCCACGGGAGGACTATTGGGCGGGGCTTTGACCTGGGTCACCTCCATCTCCCAGCCGAGAGCACCGCAGAGTAGGCCTGCCGCTGAGTCCGTTGCGCCAGTTCCTCGACGACCGGCTCAATCTTGGAGTCGAAGTCGCTCCTGGAACCCTCGCTAAGCAGGGGAATAGTAGGGCCGATCCTGTAGCCTCCGCGATGGGGAAGCTTTTCGATGTACCCTTCATCAGTGAGTATGCTGAGCAAGTAGTAGCAACTGGAGAGGTTGGTCCCTATCTTGTGGGCGATCTGCTTCGCCGTCAAATTTTCTCCCTGGCGATTGACGAGTTCTATGATCCTGAAGACCCGTTGGACGCTCTTGAACTTGGCACCAGTCTGTGCCCCGCTCAATGAGAGGTTGTCAGAGTCTCCATCCGAATAACTTAGCTTCATCTATGACTGCCCTAACTTCTATCCCTTCCCCAGACGGGTAAAGCTACTTCCCAGACCCCATTTTGGAACACCGCTCGCCAAGTGCAAGGCCGTTTTGCAATCTTTTCAGTGAACTTTACTACATTGTTGAAAAAAGGCCTTTTGATACTTGTGATTTGTGGCATCGCTTTCTACCATGGTGCCCATCGATTAGGCTACGGGGTAAAGGGGTGGTAAGTACAAAAGGGGAATCATCGTTAAGAGCTATCTGGAAGAAGAGCTATCTTATCGAAAGGAGTAAGTAAAGCTCGTGGCGAAAAAGTGGCTTACTAAAGCTTACAACAAGATACAGGAGATGTCCTGGGAGCCGACGTACGTCGAGAAGGACCCAGGTACAAGACCGACTACACGTTCACGGGGGCTCAGCCGAAGGAACCGATGAAGCAGGTTCTGTCGTCCTACTTCCCGATGCAGGAGGAGAAGGACGAGCGCGTCTACGGGGCCATAGACGGGGCGGTCCGCGGGAACATGTTCCGCCAGGTGCAGCCGCGGTGGATGGAGTGGCAGAAGCTCTTCTTGAGCATCATCCCGTTCCCGAGATCTCGGCCGCGCGGGCCATGCCGCTCTTGACCGAAGCGGTGCCAAATCCGGAGCTCCACAATGGGCTTGCGATTCAGATGATCGATGAGGTTCGTCACTCGACGCTCCAGATGAACCTGAAGCGCGAGTACATGAAGAACTACATCGACCCCGCCGGGTTCGACATCACCCAGAAGGCCTTCCACAACAACTATGCGGGAACCATCGGTCGTCAGTTCGGCGAGGCGTTCATCACCGGCGACGCGATCACGGCGGGCAACGTCTACCTGCAGACCGTGGCCGAGACCGCCTTCACGAACGTTTTGTTCGTGGCGATGCCGTCGAGGCTGCGGCCAACGGCGACTTCCTGCTGCCCACCGTATTCCTCTCGACCCAGTCCGACGAGTCGCGGCATATCAGCAACGGCTACGCCACGCTGATCATGGCGATGAGCAATGACGAGAACAAGGATCTGCTCGAGCGCGACCTGCGCTACGCGTGGTGGAACAACCACGCGGTCGTGGACGCGGCGATCGGAACGTTCATCGACTACGGCTCCAAGGACCGTCGTAAGGACCGCGAAAGCTACGCGGAGATGTATCGGCGGTGGGTCTACGACGATTACTATCGTAGCTATCTGGCCCCGCTCGAGAAGTACGGCCTGGCGGTCCCGCACGACCTGGTCGAGGAGTCCTGGAACCGGATCTGGAACAAGGACTACATACACCTCGTGGCCCAGTTCTTCGCCACCGGCTGGCGGTCAACTACTGGCGCATCGATCCGATGGTCGATGAAGACTTCGAGTGGTTCGAGCACAAGTACCCCGGCTGGTACGACAAGTTCGGCAAGTGGTGGGAGCACTACAGCGCTCTCTCCGAGCCCAACGGTCACATGCCGGTAGCCTTCGAGAACACCGGCTACGTGTATCCGCACCGCTGCTGGACCTGCATGGTTCCGTGCTTGATCCGCGAGGATACGGTCTTCGACGAGGTCGACGGCGAGTGGCGGACCTACTGCTCCGAGCCGTGCCACTGGACCGACACGGTTGCCTTCCGGGGCGAGTACAACGGTCGCGAGACGCCCGCCATGGGCCGGCTGACCGGCTTGCGCGAGTGGGAGACTTTGTACCACAACTGGGATCTGGCCGACATCATCCAGGACCTCGGCTACGTCCGCAACGACGGCGAGACCCTGGTCCCGCAGCCACACGTCCAATTCGACGACAGCAAGATGTGGAAGCTGGATAACGTGCGGGGCATCCGTTCCCGAGCCCGAAGGTGATGCTCAACGAGATGTCGGACGAGGAGCGCGAGGAGCATATAAAGGAGTACAAGCAGGGCTTCACCATCAACCAGAGCCTCTCCTAGAGTCTCTAGATGTCCAGTATGGCCTGAACGGGCTAGGACAGTCAGAAAGGAGCAGCCGGGTTATCCGGCTGCTCCCTTCGCATGTACATAAATCAACATATATGCGCAAGCCATATGCATGAAGCGTATATCTATATGCGTGAATCACATATGACACCTTATATGTATGGACCAAAATCCTAGCTGCTCGACTCGGTTGGTTTCAGTGGATAGGCAGCGTAGTAGGGAAAAGAGAGGGCACTTGCCCCGGGGAAAGGAGGCATGCTATAGTCCAAAGTGAGGACGGGAAAGGAGGTATCTTCCTCTTAACATAGGGTAGCAAGCAGCGCGTAGGTAAAGGGGAACTAGGGGGAAAGGAGATCGCTTGTGAGCGAACCAGGGCCAGAAGGAAAACCAATTCTCGAAGCAGGAGGAAGGCCGGGGAGGAGCATACCCCAAGTCGTGTTGACGGACGCGGAAGCGGGCGCGGCCGAGTTCGCGGGATCCGATAGCCGGGCCTATAACTACTTCACGCCCCAAAAGCGTCGCGCCACCACGTACGAGGACGTGACCGTCGACGTCCAGCCCGACCCTGATCGGTACCTGACACAGGGATGGATCTACAGCTTCGCCGACGGCCAGATGGGGTTCGAGGCCGACTGGACGCGGATGAAGTCGTCCGACTGGCACGCGTACCGCGATCCCAACGAGGAATGGGAACGGACCATGTACCGCCATCAGACAAGGAACGTGTTCCAGATCCAGCAGACCATGGAGCTCGCCAGGATCGAGAACGTTTTCGCGAACTGGAACGAGAAGTGGCTCGAAATCTTCGCCAAGCACGTGAGCACCTGGATGCACCCCGAGCATGGGATCGGGCTGTACGTCTTCGTGAAGGCGAACCGCGAGGCCATGTCCAACATGCACAACAACGCCATCTCCATGATGGCGATCCACAAGATGCGCGGCGGTCAAGACATCGCGCTCCTCAACCTGGAGGTGAGCGAGCAGCTCCCCGACAAGTTCGATGCGTCCGTGCACCAGGAGGTCTGGATGGAGGACCCGATGTGGCAGGGCGTGCGGGAGAACGTGGAGCGGATGTTCGTCGTCGGGGACTGGGCCGAAGCAGTCTTCGCCGCCAACATCATCTTCGAGCCGCTCGTCGGCGAGCTGTTCCGCAGCGGGTTCGCGATGCACGCCGCGCCGGCACAAGGCGATTTCGTGACACCCACGATAATGGGCTTGATCGAGAAAGACTACGAACGCGACCTCGCTGCGACCAGGGATATGTTCACCCTCCTGGCAGAAGACGAGGAGCATGGGGAGGAAACAAGCAGGTCATGCAGGAGTGGCTCGACAACTGGGTCCCCCTCAGCATCAAGGCGGCCCAAGGGCTCGAACCCATCTGGTCGGAGCCAGAGGTGCAAGTGGGGAGCTTCGAGGAGTCTTTCGAGAAGTCCAGGGCTCGGTTCGAGGACATCCTCTCCGACCTCGGGCTGCAATTAACGCAAGAACTCGTGCAACAGTAGAGGAGGTGGCTTTATGAGCGAAGAAGAACAACAGGGCGACGAACAGTTCCAGAGCAATCAGACCGCGTCTAACAGGGTCGGGATTACCCTGAGCCAGAGTGTGGAGGGCAACGCCATCGCGGAGGTCATGGAGGAGAAGGAGGGGGTGGAGGTCAGCCATTACCCGGCCGTGATCCGTATCGACGCCGACAACAAGCTCGTGTTTGATCTGGTCGAGATCCAAGAGGCCATAGGCGACGTTGACGAGTTCACCTCCTACGATTTCCAGATCGAGATGGCGACGCACTACGGGCGGATGGTCGCGGACGATGAAACGGTGACATTGTTCGCGAACCCCGAGGATGCGGCGGAAGAGCTCGGTTTCGACCTCCTGGAGAAGGAGGGGCAAGACGAAGAAGAACCTGACCTGGAGCAACAGAGAACTGAACAAGAAGAAGAACCTGAAGCGGGGCCTCGCCGAGCTGAGGCTCTCCAGAAAAGGGGGGGGCGGTTCCCGAACTGCCCCCCTTGTTACAAGCAGATCTACCGGGCCAGGAGCCCGGTTGGAAGTCCCAGAGGACCATACTTCAAGCCCTTTCGGGTAGAGAAGCCTGGCACATCCCAATAGGATGAGAGGTAAAAGGATAAGAGGGAAGGGAATCGCCATGGCCCAATTCGTCAAAGTTGCCAAAGAGTCGGAGCTTCCCGATACCGAGGGTACGTTCGAAGTGGTTGAGGGCAAGGGCACGCTCGTCGAGGTCGAGGGCAACCGGATCGCCCTGTTCAACCTGGACGGCGAGGTTTTTGCCATCGACGATAGCTGTACCGATGATGGCGGACCGCTGAGTGAAGGGTCAGTTCAGGGAGACGAGGTCGTATGCCCCGGTGCCGCTCTCGCTTCAGCGTCGTGTCGGGGCAGGCCAGAGGCTTGCCGGCTATGAAGGACGTCGCCACTTACGAAGTACGTGTCACGGGCGACGACGTGGAAGTGGAAGTTTGACCCACGCTAAGCGCTAGCGGCGACTTTCCTCAGCTTTTCTCACGGCGGAGCGACCGGTTTCTTCGGTAGCGAAAGATCGGGTATGGTAGCTTCCTACAAGGGGACTTGAAGGAATCTGCTATGGCAAGGCCCGCAAACACCCGCGGATCGCCGGCAGGTTCTGACGGACCGAACGGCGCAAGTTCGGTTCCTGTTTTTATAGATCTAGCTCGCCCCTCTCCATCCGCTCCCTCAGGTCCCGCTCCTTCAGCTCTCTGATTCCCTCCCTGAACTCTCCTGGGGGGGAGTTAGCTCGATCGAAGAGCCCGGCTACGTCTTCTATGTCCTGGTGATTGGTCAACGCGAACTCCCAGCCGTCTCTGACGTGCATCTGCTCGAAAGAGCAGACCGCCAGCACCATGACGTGCCAGGGGTCTTCAACGTTACCCTCCCGGCGCAGAAGAGAGTACAGTCGGGCTGCGTTGAGGGTCCGTTTCCCGTACTCCTTGACAGGGATTTCTCTTCCCTCAGAGTCCTCGGACATCTCTCTAGCTCCTTTCTTTACCGTACGAATCGGCCGTCTGAGGTTCCAGGGTTAGCCGGGGCAAGGATCGTGGTCTCCGTGCTCCGGCACCTTCTTTGCCTGCTCCACCATCTCCATCTTGGGCAGATTCCGAATCGGTGGATCCTCCTTTCCTACCGAGCTTTGGGGCTTTTCGAAGAGCCGGTCGGGGCGTTTATGGAGGAAGGCGGCGCTCTCTCCCGGGCGCCGCCTCGGAAAAGGTCCTTTTGGGAATCCTTACAGCACGTCCATGTTCACGCCGGCACGTCCATGTTCATGCCGGCTCTGACCTCGCCGCCGCACCCATCCCCTCCGGGGGCTCGGCCACCACGACTTCGGTGGTGACGATGAGGCTGCCAATGGAGGCCGCGTTCTCCAGGGCGCTTCTGGTGACCATCGTGGGGTCGATGATGCCCGCTTCGAGCAGGTCCTCGTATTCGCCGGTCAGGGCGTTGAAGCCGGTGGCGCCGGGTTGAGATCGGACCTTGTCCACCACGATGGAGCTGTCGGCGCCGGCGTTCGCGGAGATCTGGCGGATCGGCTCCTCCAGCGCCCGGTGGACGATCCTGGCGCCCGTCCTCTCGTCGCCGTCGAGGGAGTCGAGTAGATCAGCCACGGGTTGCTGGGCGTGCAAGAGCGCCACGCCTCCGCCCGGCACGATGCCCTCTTCGAGAGCCGCACGGGTCGCGCTCAAGGCGTCCTCTACCCGATGCTTCTTCTCCCTGAGCTCCGTGTCGGTCATGGCGCCCACCTTGACGACGGCCACCCAGCCGGCCAGTTTCGCCGACCGCTGCTGGAGCTTCTCGCGGTCGTAGTCGAGGTGGTGAGCCTCGGCTCGGCCTTTATCCGGTTTATGCGGTCCTGGATCTTCTCGGGGTCACCGGCGCCGTCGACGATGGTCGTGCCGTCCTTGGTGACGACGACCTTGCGCGCCCGACCCAATTGGTTGATCCGGGTGTTCTCGAGCCTCATGCCCAGCTCCTCGGTGACGGCCTCGCCGCCGGTGAGGATGGCGATGTCCTCCATCATCCTCTTGCGCCTATCGCCGAAGAGCGGGGCCCTGATCGCCGCCACGTTGAGCGCCCCGCGCGCCTTGTTAACGATGAGCGTCGCCAAAGCCTCGCCCTCGAGGTCGTCCGAGATGATCAAAAGGGGCCGGTGCTCTGCATGACCTGGTTGAGGACCGGCAAGAGGTCCTGTACGTTGCTGATCTTCTGGTTGGCGAGGAGGATGTACGGGTCCTCGAGGACGGCCTCCATGCGCTCCTGCTCGGTGACGAACTGCGGGAGACGTAGCCCTTGTCGAGCTGCATCCCTTCATGGAACTCCAGCTCCATCTCGAGGGTCTGTCCCTCCTCGACGTTGACCACGCCGTCCTTGCCGACCTTGTCTATCGCCTCGGCGATGACGTTGCCGATCTCCTCCGAGCGCGCACTGATGGCGCCTACCTTCGCGACTTCGTCCTCCGGAGATCTCCTCGGCCTGGACCTTTATCGCCTCGACGGCGGCCTCGACGGCCTTCTCGATGCCGCTTCTCAAGATAACCGGGTTGGCGCCGGCGGCCACGTTCTTGAGGCCCTCGTGCACGATGGCCTGGGCAAGAACGAGCGCCGTGGTGGTCCCGTCGCCGGCGACGTCGTTGGTCTTGAACGCCACCTCTTTGACCAACTGCGCGGCCTGGTTCTCGAAATGTCCCCCAGATGTATCCTCTCGGCGATGGTCACGCCGTCGTTGGTGACCGTCGGCGCGACGAGCGGATTGTGCAAGACTGCGTACTGGCCCTTGGGCCCGAGCGTCACCTTGACCGCGTTGGCGACTTGTTCGCCCGCCTCCAGCGCCCGGCGCGCGTTGGTGTCGAACCTTAGCTTCTTGTGCGCCACTCTTAACCTCCTTTTTAGCCTTCGGCTTCTCCCCGCTAGGCGAATGCCGGCGGCGCGGAACGGAACGTGTGGATGAGCCCACCACGCTGCCTCGTCCGTCGGCTTTTGCTCCCGGTAACTTCGCTAATAGCTGAAAGCCACTTGCTTTTTTACGCTGTCTTTCTCGTGCGAAAGAACCCTTTTCTCCGACGTCGCTCCCACACCAGAACGTTTCGATGCTTCGTCGGGCGCCTCCTTCCCTCTGTTAAAGCTCTTACAGGATACACCGCCTCCGCGTTGCTAAGCAAGACACAAGTAGTTGCTTGTAGGCGGCTAGATGCCCGGTTTGGGCGCGAACGTGGCCTGCTTGCGGCTGTGTGGGTAGAACCATAATATACAATCAACCTTTGCGTCCTTATCGGGGGATTTGGACGGGAAAGGTGAAGGTTACGAAGCGAGGAGGTTTTCGGGGATGGCGGAGAACGGCGCGGGTCCGGTTGCGGCGGCGTTTGCGGCGCCGGGGCGCTACATCCAGGGGCGTGGGGCCATTCAGAGGCTTGGGGAAGTGCTGGAGCAGCTCGGGTCGAGTAAGCCCCTGATCCTGCGCGACGCGGTTGTCGAGGAGATCGTGGGGGACGCACTCCAAGGCGTCTCGGGGGCTTTCTACGTGGACTTCAACGGTGAGTGTTCCCCTGAGGAGATAGACCGGGTTGCCGGGGAGGCCCGCGACGGAGGCGCGGACGCGGTCGTTGGCATCGGCGGCGGGAAGGCGATAGACACGGCCAAGGCCGTAGCCAACCCGGCGGGGCTGCCGCTGGTCGTAGGGGCGACCATCGCCTCGACCGACGCGCCGACGAGCTCGCTGTCGGTCATATACACCGAGGAGGGCGAGTTCCAGGAGTACCGCTTCTTCGGGCGCAACCCGGACGCGGTAATAGTGGACACGGAGATCGTCGCCAAAGCCCCCGTACGCTTTCTCGTGGCCGGCATCGGGGACGGTCTGTCCACGTACTTCGAGGCCGACGCCTCCAGCAGGACCCGCAAGCCGGCGATAGCCGGCGGCTCCCCGACACAGGCGGCCCTCACGCTGGCCCGGCTGTGCTACGACACCCTGCTCGAGTACGGGCTCGCAGCCCGGCTAGCAGTCGAGCAGGACGCCGTGACCCCGGCGGTAGAGAGGGTGGTGGAGGCCAACACGCTGCTTTCGGGGCTCGGGTTCGAGTCCGGGGGGCTCGCGGCGGCGCACTCCATCCACAACGGGCTCACGGCTCTGGAGGGCACCCACGACTACGGGCACGGGGAGAAGGTGGCCTTTGGGGTCATCTCGATGCTCATGCTCGAGGAGCGTCCCGGCCCGTTGGTCGAGGAGGTCGTGGACTTCTGCCTGGAGGTGGGGTTGCCGGTGGCGCTGGAGGACATAGGCATCGGGGACGCGAGCCGCGAGGACCTCATAAAGGTCGCCGAACTAGCCTGTGTCGAGGGGGAGACCATCCACAACGAGCCGTTCGAGGTCTACCCGCAAATGGTCGTAGACGCCATGCTCGCCGCCGACGCCTTCGGCCGCCAGCGACGGGCCGTGCTAGAGGGGGAGGCACCCCTGCCCGCCGTGGCGGAGTAGGCCCGGCAATAGACAACTCGTCTGGAGGAGGAACGTGGCCGAGAGCAATGGAGCCGCGCGGGTGGCGCTCGTTACGGGGGCGGCGATGGGTATAGGCAAGGGGATCGCGTTGAGGCAGGCGTACGACGGGCTGGACGTCGCGGTCAACGACATCGAGGCCAACGGCGACGAGCTCGACGGCGTGGCGGGGGAGATCCGTGCCAAAGGATGGCGCTCGGTAGCCGTCGCCGCCGGCGTTTCGGAGCCGGACGAAGTACAGAGTATAGTGCGGCGCGTGGCGGAAGAGCTCGGGACTGCAAGCCTACTCAGGCCGGAGCGTTCGGAGCTACCTCGCGGGAGGGCATTCCTTTCGGATAGATCTCCATCCGCATGGGTTGATGGAAGACGACGGCCCGCTTTATCGGCGGGAGAGAGGACGGGGTAGATGCCCGAGTTCGCGACGAGCCAGGAGTTCACCCGGGAGGAGGTAGGGCTAGCCCTCAGGAACCCGGGAATGCCCCTCGAAGGGCTTCGTTATCCCATCACCCCGATCGGCATGCACTACCTCCTGGCCCACTTCGACATCCCCTTTATCGACCCGGCGACCTACGAGCTTCCCGTTACGGGACGCGTCGGCAAACCGCTCGGGCTGACCCTCGACGATTTGAAGGCGCGACCGGCGGTCAGGATGCCGGCAATGATGGAGTGCGCCGGCATCGGGCGCGCGCACCTGTCTCCACGACCGATCTCGATGCCGTGGCACAACGAGGCGATCGGGTGTTCCGAGTGGACGGGCACGCCGCTGCGTCCGATCCTCGAGGAGGCGGGTCTGCTAGAGGACGCCGTCGAGATCCTCTTTACCGGCCACGACCGGGGCATCGACCAGGACGTCGAGCAGAACTACGAACGGAGCCTGCCGCTCGAGGAGGCCCTGCGCGAGGAGGTGATCCTCGCCTACGAGATGAACGGCCAACCGCTGCCTCCTCAGCACGGGGCTCCGCTCAGGCTCGTCGTGCCGGAGTGGTACGGGATGGCGTCGGTGAAGTGGCTGAAGGAGATCAAGGCGATCAGCGAACCGTTCGAGGGCCTCCAACAGGCGCTCCTCTACCACTACCGGCAGTCCGAGGAAGACCCCGGTACGCCGGTGACCCGCAAGAACCCGCACGCGTTGATGGTCCCGCCGGGCATACCCGATTACCTCTCCCGCACGCGACACGTATCGCCGGGACGAACCCTGGTGGAGGGCCGCGCGTGGTCGGGCTACGGACCCGTGGAGCGGGTCGAGTTCAGCCCGGACGGCGGGCGCACGTGGGACGATGCCACGCTCGGCGAGCCGGTCGGGCGCTACGCCTGGAGGCCGTGGTCCTACGAATGGGACGCGGGGGAGCCCGGTGAGTACGAGCTGTGCGCCCGCGCCACCGACGCCTCCGGGAGAACGCAACCTGCCGACGACGGAGCCTGGAATCAGGGCGGCTACGGCGTCAACGTCGTCCAGCGCGTAACCGTGGTGGTCGGCTAACCCTCGCCGATGAAATGCGGGCCAACGCGAAGAGGGTGGCAGGCCCCCAAGGGAGCTACCATCCGAAGCCGCGAGGTGCTCGGCCGCGTCCTCGGGGTTCGCTAACAGCAGTACCTTGTCGTCGAGGCGCACTATCCGCCCGTAGTGGATAGAGGTTTCGATCTCGAAGTCGTAGGTGGTGAACTCCCTCTCAAGCAAGGGCAGAAGGGCAAGCGCAAGTAACCGGCCCGTATAGCGGCGCCGTACTTCCGATCCATACCGGAGAGATTGCCCCGCCGCTAACCGAGAGTAAAGGGTTCGCGGGCCTTTTCGGAGAGTTCTATCCAGGTGTTAGATGGGGACGATTTGGTCGTAGAGCAGGACGCCGTAACCCTGGCGGTCGTCGAAAACGTCTATCATGGTCGTCGCGTCTTTGGAATAGAGTCGAGAGGAGAGGAATGACGATCAACTACATCCACACCTGCTAGGGACGGTCGCGAAGCTAAAGGAGCGGGGGGTCGAGGTGGCGCTGGAGCCGAAGACGATGACCGTCGAGGGTCATGACTACCGCCTGAGCTTTGACAAAGACCCCGATGGTTACCGGGTGGAGCTCGTCGAACGCGGCACCATGAAGGTGGGAGAGATCGTCCAGTAGAAGAAAGAGAAGGGCGTCCTGACTACTCCGGGACGCCCTTCGATCTGACTATGCAGCTCCATTGAGCTTCCTTCTCGTCTCATCCAGGTCCATGCTGGAGAGCCGGAGGAGGTTTTCGCCCAGGATCTTGCGCTTCGCCTCTTCGGTGAGCTGCGGGTAGCCGTAGCCCTCGACCATGTCCTGAGGAATCTCGAAGTTCCAGAAGGCGTCGAGCGCCCATTTGGGGTGCCAGATCGGGGTCTCGGAGCCGTAGATGATCTTGTCCTCCCCGCACCAGAACATGAGCTTACCGATCCACTCGGCGAACTGCCTCGGCGAACGCGCGACGAAGTTGATCGTCGCCGCGATAGACGCATACAGGTTCGGATACCTCACGAGCTGCCAGCACGTCTCGTCAATGAACGGCAGCCCGACGTGGAAGATGACGAAGTTTATGTCCGGGAAGTTCGCCGCCGCCCCGTCCATGTCCCATGTCTGGGTCGCTTCTATCGGCTGCGGCCCTAGTGGGACGCCCTTGTGGACACCGATGAGGTTTATCCCTAGCTCCTGCGCCTTCTCGTAGACGGGGAACGCGATCTTCGGGTCGTCCATACGCCAGGGGAAGGGCTCGCCGTAGTCGTAGCGGACGTTGTAGAACTTGAACGCCTTCGCCCCGTACTCCTTGACCTGCACCTCCATCTCGTCCAGCGCCTTCTTGCCCTCCAGCGGGTTGACCGTCCCCCAGAAGACCGTTCGGTCCGGGTTCTCCCGCGTCAGCTCCACGCACCGCTCCCACGGCGAGAGCCCGTCGTGGAAGAGGTCCGTCAGCGGCAGCGGCATCGCGACGAGCATGTCCGTGTCCGACTCCTCGAAGACCATGCGCGAGATCTCGGCGGTGCTCCACTCCTTGAGGAACTCGTCTGACGAGAGCTTTGGCTCATCTTCAGGGGTGAGGACGTTGTGGAAGGCGAACAGATGTTGGCGGAACAGCTCGCCCGCGTTTCCGATGGCGTTGGACGGGTCGAAGTTGAACGGGTGGGCCACGCAGTCGAAGACCAGCACGTCGTCCTTTATCATGCGCTCTCTCCTCTCAGCCGAGCCTCGCGCAGCGGCGCCAACTTCTCGAGCGGCATCGTGAGCTTCTCGCGCGCCGAGTTGCTCATCCTCTCCGGCGTCCACACCGGGTTCCACACGACCTCTACCTCCACGCTCTCCACTCCCGGCAGTCCGCCGACCTCCTCCTCGACCATCTCCAGAAGGCGCGAGGCGAACGGGCACCAGCCGGTGGTGAGGACCATCTC
>JAUJNO010000014.1:0-19943 GCA_030448125.1 Rubrobacteraceae bacterium
GAAACTAGAGAGCTTTGAGGGCAATAAGAAGGCCGGGGCTTGTATGCCCCGGCCCGTAGCGATCGATTAGAGTAACCCGTTTTACGAAGCGGCGTTTAGCCTGCGGTCGATCTGCCCTAGGAGGGTATCTCGGTTCTTGTTCACCTGCTCATATGTGCGAGCAGCCTGTAGCTCCTCGGCAGAGAGGTTGTCCAGTCGCTCGACGATCTCACCGACGTTCAAGCTATTGTAGTCCTTGATAGGCACTCCGATGGCCACCATCATCTTACGGTCGATCTGCTCTAGGAGGGTACCTCGGCTCTTGTTCTCCTGCTCATAGGAGCGAACATGCTGCAACTCATCGGCAGAGAG
This sequence comes from Rubrobacteraceae bacterium, assembly GCA_030448125.1. GTDB lineage: Bacteria > Actinomycetota > Rubrobacteria > Rubrobacterales > Rubrobacteraceae > Rubrobacter_F. The sequence goes on from JAUJNO010000014.1 coordinate 352, forward strand.
GTTGTCTAGCTGCTCGACGATCTCGCCGACGTTCAAATCGTCGTAGTCCCTGATGGGTACTCCGGTGGCTACCCTCTGAGCCGCAAACGCACCTGCCTGAGCAATCTGCTCTCCACCCCGTGCGCCCTGCTGGGCGGACTGGTTGGCGGCCTCCGCACCCTGCTGGACGGTCTGACTGGTGGCCTGCACCGCCTGCTGAGTGGCTTGGCTCGTCGCCTCCATCGCCTGCTGGCCCGCCTGGCTCGCCGCCTGAACCCCGGCCTGCATCCCCTGCTGGGTCGCCTGCGCGGCCTGCTGGATGTTCTGCTGGCCGACCTGCGTGGCCGTGCTCAATGCCTCCTGGTAGAACCCCAAAGCCGAGTTTAAGGACTCAGTGTAGGCGTTGGTCGCCTCCTGGGAGAGCGTCTCGAAAGCCTCCCTCTGGCGCTGGCCCTGATCGCGCAGGTACCGGGCGGCCTCACGGGTGCCCTGGGCCTGGTTGTTGACCTGCTCTATCCAGTTGTGGAAGAAGTTCTGTGTGAGCCTCAGGTTACTCTCCTGGAGCGAAACCGTCCTGTCGGTCAGCGTCCTGAAGGCCTGATGGGTGGAATCGGTGAACTGCTCTACCGCCTGGTTTACGTTCTGCTTCTGCAACTGGTCCATATTATCTATGTTCCTTCCTCAGCCGGTCATCCGACCGTGGTTTTTGAGAACTAACCTTATACCTATATGCCAAATACATATATACCTCATTTGCACATACCTAAACACACGGTGTGTCATCCGTAGAGAGTAAGCCCAAGGCGATTAGTAGTCTGTTGTTGGCGCTAGAGCATAGAGTGCGGGTGCAGAGGTAACTGTACTCCCTGTACAGTCGCACTAGCGCCTCCTTAAGCCTATCGTTCGTAACCCTCTTTATCGTCCCGCCCGGGGTCGGAAAGTTGGCGATGGTCTTTTCTGCGTCCTTGAGGTGTTTTGGGGTCTTGGGTCTCTGCTCCGATAACCACAGCGGATTCTCGAAGGTCCACTCTACGAATTCTTCCTCCTCATCGGTAATTCCGAGCAGTCGCCGCTCCTGGTCAAGGACATCGGAACGCTGATTGAGGTGATCCGCGTAGCGCGGGAGACCGTTCCTCTCGTGCGCATCGATCAGGTGCCGCTCGTAGCTCTTGCGCCACGCATCCTTGAGGTAGCGCTCTGTCCACCCCTCGGGGTCCTCCAGCAGGAGCGCTACCGCGTATACCTTCTCGACCTGCTCCCGGGCCAGCGACATTGCGTCAGCCATGCTCGCCGGGTTCTCCTCGCTGTTCTTCATCAGCAATATGACACTCCGATGGGTCCCCAGGAACTGTCGGAGCATGTCCGCCATGAGGTGCCTAAACGAGGAGCCGAGGTCCTCCGAGCACTCAAAGGCCAACGCCAACGGGTTCACCGTCCGGGCCAAAAGGTCGTCGAATTCCTCGACGTCCAGGACCTCCTCGACATCTATGTCGTCTGCGCTCGCATGCATGTGGTAGTGGTTCACAGTTCACCCTTCACCGCACTGTACAACACCGTCTTAGTAGGTTGATGAAATGATTCTACCAAGGTCTCCTTCAACGCCCCTCGGCCCTTCCTCTACACGAGGCTCTACCACATCAGCGGCCTAGCCTCTGCGGTGGAACCCCTACCGGCAGTCTTGCGGATAGCTTCGTGGCGCCTAACCCAACCTCAACTCGACCTCTGGCTCCCCGCCCAACGTGGCGGAGAAGCGAATCTTCGGGGCGTTGTCAGTTCGTACAGTGTAGAGGAGGTCACGAGCGCCCGACCGTTAAACCAGCGCCACCTCGACCTCCGGCTCCTCACCCATTGTGGCGGAGAGACGAAGCTCGGGCGTGCGTTGCATTTGAAAACTACATGAGCAAGTATTAGCCGCCTGCGCCTTCCAAGAAGATCCCGCAACTTTGTGCGACGCCACAAGATGTTGTGACGTCTCCCCGCAGGAACCGCCAAGACGCGGGAAGTTCCAGCTGGAGCAGAATGTCGTGCAGGGTCGTGCATAGAGGTTTCCGGAAAGCCAACTAACTGCACCCAGTGGCCTCTTCTCGGATCCGCTCTACGCTGTGGTCGGGGAGAGTACGGAACCGTACGGTAGCAACAAAGAGGCTCCATAAAGAGACGCCCCCGGAGGGGCGTCTCGAAACTCGAGGCTGTTCTTACGAGGGCTACGGGGCTATGCTCAACCTCGCCGCGATACTGCTGTAGCCCTGACTTTGCGAACAGGTTCTAGCTAACGGAGCCTTTCGAGCCCCCATCCGCGGTGGTCACTCGGCCTCACCCGCAACGGCGACCGCGCCCTCGCGAACCTCGAAGGTAAGCCTATCCTCTTCGGCCCCGACGATTACCTTGTCTCCGGGGTTCACGGACCCCCCGAGGAGCATCCGGGAGAGCTCGTTGTCCACCCGGCGCTGGATGGTTCGCCGCAAGGGGCGTGCCCCGAACTCGGCGTCGAAACCTTCCTGGGCCAGAAGCTCGACCGCCTCTTCGGTGAACTCGACCTCTATACCCTGCGGCTCGATGCGCCTCCTGGTACGGTCCAAAAGGAGCCGCGCTATGTCGGCTATCTGCTCCCTGATGAGCGCCCGGAAGACGATGACCTCGTCTATGCGGTTAACGAACTCGGGGCGTAAGGTGTTGCGCAGTAGTCGATCCATGTCTTCTTTGAGCTCCTCGAAGGACTCGTTCCTCCTCGCGTGCGCCTGTATCCTCTCGCTTCCGAGGTTGCTGGTCATGATGATGACCGTGTTCTTGAAGTCCACGGTGCGCCCCTGCGAGTCGGTCAGGCGCCCGTCGTCCAGGATCTGGAGCAGGATATTGAAGACGTCCGGGTGCGCCTTCTCGATCTCGTCCAGGAGCAAGACCGAGTAGGGCCTGCGCCTGACGCTCTCGGTGAGCTGGCCGGCTTCTTCGTAGCCCACGTAGCCCGGAGGGGCGCCGACGAGCCTGGAGACCGTGTGCCTCTCCTGGAACTCGCTCATGTCTATGCGCACCATCGCCGCCTCGTCGCCGAAGAGCGCCTCGGCCAGCGTGCGCGCCAACTCGGTCTTCCCAACCCCCGTGGGTCCCAGAAAGAGGAAGCTCCCTATCGGGCGGTTGGGGTCGGAGAGCCCGGCCCGGGCCCGGCGGATGGCCTCGGCGACCACGGAGACGGCCTCCTCCTGGCCCACGACCCGCTCGTGGAGCTGTGCCTCCAGCCCGAGGAGGCGTTCGCGCTCCTCCTGGGTGAGCTGGGAGACGGGGATGCCGGTGGCCCTGGAGACGACCTCTGCTATGTCGTCGGCCGTCACCTCGGCGACGGGCCGGCGCCCGTCGCGGGACTCCTCCAACTCACCCCGCAGCCCCGCGATCCTATCCTTGAGCCCTTGGGCCTTCTCGAAGTCCTCGGCGGCGACCGCCTGGTCCTTCTCGCGGCCCAGGCGGGCCACCTCGTCCTCGAGCTCCTTCGTGTCGCGCGGCTTGGTCTTCGAGCGTAGGCGCACGCGTGCCCCCGCTTGGTCCATGAGGTCTATGGCCTTGTCGGGCAGGAAGCGGTCGGTGACGTAACGGTCGGAGAGCTCCGCCGCCGCCACGATGGCCTCGTCGAGGATCTTGACGCGGTGGTGCGCCTCGTAGCGGTCTTTGAGACCGCGCAGGATCTCGATAGCATCGTCCACGCTCGGCTCCCCGACCAGTACGGGCTGGAAGCGGCGCTCCAGCGCGGCGTCCTTCTCTATATTCTTGCGGTACTCGTCGATGGTCGTGGCCCCGACGACCCGAAGCTCGCCGCGCGCGAGGGCGGGTTTGAGCATATTCGAGGCGTCCATCGAGCCCTCGGCGGCGCCCGCTCCCACCACCGTGTGCAGCTCGTCGATGAAGACGATCTGGTCCTCGGAACTCTCCCGCGCCTCGTCTATGACCTTCTTGAGTCGCTCCTCGAACTGGCCGCGGTACTGGGTTCCGGCGACCAGGCCCGAGAGGTCAAGCGCGAGTACCCTCTTGCCAGCCAGGGTCTCGGGCACCTCGTCGTTCACGATGCGCTGGGCCAGACCCTCGACTATCGCGGTCTTGCCCACGCCGGGGTCCCCTATGAGCACGGGGTTGTTCTTGGTCCTCCTGGAGAGGATCTCGATAGTCGTCTCGACCTCCTCGCCGCGCCCGATCACGGGATCGAGCTTGCCTTCTCTTGCCATTTGGGTGAGGTCGCGGCTGTACTCGTCGAGCGTGGGCGTAGAGCTGGTCGATTCGCGTGCCTCGCCGCCCCTCTCCACCCCGCGGACCACGGCGCCACGCAACCTCGTGTGCGAGAGCCCGAACCGCTCCAGGAACTTCCCGGCCTCGGACTCTTCGTCCCTCGCCAACGCGAGCAGGACGTGCTCGGGGCCGATGTAAGAAGCGCCGAGGGCCTGGGACTCGTCGTAGGCGGCGAGCAAAGCACGCTTGGCATCCGGCGTCAGAGAAGGGGAGATGTCCGTGCGCCCACCCTTATTGGCCTCCTCCTCGAGTTGAGCCCGGATCTCGTCGGGGTCGGCGTCGACCCCGGTCAGCACACGCCGCACCACCCCGTCCCCAAGCGACGCCCACAACAGATGCTCGCCGTTCAGGTCCAGGCTGCCCCACTCGGCGGCCTGCTGCGCCGCCCGCTGCAGCAGCTCGTTGGTGGAGTCGCTGAAGAACTGCGTTATGTCCACTTGCTCCGCTCGCCGACCGGGTGCCACCCCGCGCGCCGGGGTTCCCGAAGGTTCTCCGGGGCCGTCGAAGAACCTGCCGAAGAAGTCGTCGAAGGGGCTCCCGCCCCCGAGGGACGAGCGTCCACCCCTCGCCTGCGCAGCGTGTACCTCACACAGGTTCTCGGTCCTTGGCGGCTCCCCAGGAATTACGCGTCTGATCGTGACTATCGCCGGTCTTGCGCCGCACACATCACAAAGTTTCGTTGCCAATGTTCTTACCTCCTTATGCTAGATACTGACTGTCAAAGACGGACCGGGCGGCGTTTCTTGCTCGCCGCCCGGTCCGTTTCCGATGCTGTGACCCGTCGTGCGGCTAGCTGTCAGAACCCTGCTGCTGACCGCCGGGGCCCGGCTGTTCGCCGGTGCTTTCCCCTTCGCTCGTGCCGCTCTCGATCTGGATGCGCTTGGGCTCTCTGACCGCCGCGGCACCCTCCAGGGTCACCTCCAAGACCCCGTCCTGAAAGCGAGCCCGAATGTTCTCCTGATCGACGCCCTCGGGCAGCTGCATGCTTCGCCTGAAAGAGCCGTGCCTGCGCTCCCGAACCAGGTAGCCGCCGCGCTCGGTCTCCTGCTCGACCTTGCGCTCGCCGCTTACGGTCAGGACCCGGTCGTGCACCGTGATATCCACGTCCTCGAGCTTTACGCCGGGCAGTTCGGCCCTCACCACCAGGTCCCCATCCTTCTGGACCACGTCCATCGCCGGGGCCCACTCCGAAACCTGCGCCCTCTGCTGGCCGCCCGACCGGCGCGTAAGCCCGCCGAGCATCTCGTCGAAGAGCCGGTTAATCTCGCTCTGCGCGTCGTAGAACCCGCGACCCCTGAACGGACTCATAGCCATCCTCTTACTACCTCCTCTTACTCGCGCCCCCGCCCGGAGGCGTTCTCTTACCGACGTCCCCATTGTACCCTCTAAATACAGTTTTTCAACATATTTAAAACACTAAATTCCATTTTTGATTCAACTTATGGTACATTTGTACGAACAGAGAGTTAGAAAGGGTCTGCCATGAGGGAAGAAGTACGAGTCAGGCTGACGATCATCCGCGAGGAGCGTATGTGGACCCAGGGGCGGTTGGCCGAGGAGGCGGGGTTGAGCCCGACGACCGTATCGGGAATCGAGAGCGGCAGGATCTCACGCCCGCACTTCGGCACTGTTAAGAAGCTGGCCCTGGCCCTGGGTATGGACCCGAGAGAGTTGCTTTCTTCTCCACGGGTCTCCGAGGAGCGGACGCGGCCCGTGCCGCTCTCGCTCGGGTGGGCGATCTCCTCGCGGGAGGAGGAGTTCGAAGAGGGCCTTGAGGGGGCCACACTCGGTGATTTGCTGGGCCTCTCCCGGGAGCTTGGCGAAGAGTACGAGCGGCTTCGCAACCTTTACGGGGAGGCGCGAGGCGCCGAGCAGCGGCGGCTCGTAAAGGGGCACATCCGGGACGTGGCCGCCCAGCGCGGTTCGGTGGAAGCCTCGATCACCCACCACCCGGATATCACCTCGGAGGGACAAAGCCCCGGCGAAGGGTAGCCGGAGGTTAAAGGGCTGTGTAAGGTGCAGTATTTGGCCCAGGACGGAGCGGGTGCTGCCCTCTTAGGGTGTTTGTGGATAGGGTAGAGGCATCAGACCGGCTCAGAGGGCCATGCCAGGCGAGGGACACTCGACCTCCGGATCCTCCCAGGGTGGCGGAGAAGCGAAGCTCGGGGACGCGTTGCATTTGGAACGAATATGAGTGTGGCGGGGCCCGCCGCGCCCAAGGTGGAAGCACGGGTGCCAGCCCGTCCCCCACCACGTCTACGAGCTCGTCTCTTTGCGCGGATCCTTACCTACCGGCAGGTGGTGGCAGGGTAGGGCTTCGCCCCGGGGGTATAATGCGCCGCAATGATCGTCGACAACGCCATCTACGTGGACGGTCGCCGGAGCGAGACGCCCGACTCTCTGGAGCAGGCCCACGAGGCCTGCCGTGAGAGGGACGGGTTCGCCTGGATCGGCCTGTACGAGCCGAGCGAGGAGGAGTTCGAGTCCGTCGCCGGCGAGTTCGACCTGCACGAGCTGGCGGTCGAGGACGCTGTCACGGCTCACCAGAGGCCCAAGATCGAGCGTTACGGCGACTCGGTCTTCGTGGTGCTCAAGTCGGCGCGTTATATAGACGAGACGGAGACGGTCGAGTTCGGTGAGATCCACGCGTTCGTGGGGCCCGACTTTATTATCACCGTGCGTCACGGCAAAGCCTCCGAGCTGCACGAAGCACGCGAGCGGTTGGAGAACGAGCCCGACCTGCTGCGCCGGGGCCCGTCGGCGGTGCTATACGCGATCATGGACCAGGTCGTGGATGACTACGCCCCGGTCTCCGAGGGCCTCGAGACGGACATCGACGAGATCGAGGCTGAGGTGTTCGGGGGCAACGCCGCGGTCTCGCGCCGCATCTACGCCCTCTCCCGCGAGGTGATCGGCTTCAGGAGGGCGACCCATCCGTTGAACGGAGTGCTCGAGCGCCTGATCGAGGGGGAGGTTTACGACCTGGATCCCGAGCTGCAGAGGTACCTGCGCGACGTCCAGGACCACGCTTTGCGCGTAACGGAGCAGGTCGAGGCCTTCCGCGAGTTACTCTCGAACATCCTCAGCGTCAACCTCACGCTGGTGGGCCTGAACCAGAACGACGAGGTCAAGAAGATCTCTGCCTGGGCGGCCATCCTGTTCGCGCCCACGCTGATAGCAAGTGTCTACGGGATGAACTTCGAGGTCATGCCGGAGCTTTCGTGGATGCTCGGCTACCCGTTCGCCCTGGCGCTGATGGTTCTGACCACGGTCTTGCTCCACCGCATCTTCAAAAAGGCCGGCTGGCTTTAGGCGGCCGGAAGCCGCCCGTTGTCAGTTATTAGTTTTCAGTAGTCAGTTTCCTGGTCCCTGGTCCGCCGCCAACCCTCGAACCCGTCGCCCTTCTCCAGCTGCCGCATCTCCGGCAAACCAACTACTCGCCACCCACGGCTTGCTGACAACTGATAACTATAAACAAGCTCTTTACAATGCCCGTGCCAGCGGCTATACCTCTCTGTCGTGGCCGAGAGAGAGCACAAGAGAAGGTTCCGGGTCAGGGTCCGGGAGGAGGGTGAACCCCGCAAGGACGGGAGTATCCGGCGGCGGCTGCGCGAGCGGCCGAGGATCCGGCCGCGCGTCTTCGGGTATCTTACGGAAGAGAAGGAGTCCTTGCGGCAGGGGTTCGCGGCGCTCTTTGTCTCGTCGGTCGGGGAGCTCGTCGCGGGTATCGTTCTCGCGGGCATCGCGGGGACATTGGAGGAGCTCGTGGGCCTGGCGGTCCTGATCCCCGCCGCCATCGGGATGCGGGGAGCTATCTTCGGGGCGATGGGCAGCCGTCTCTCGACCTCGATCCAGACCGGTCTCTTTAGCTTCAGCCTCCGGCGCGGCGTGCTGGCGGAGAACGTGCAGGCGGCGGCGGTCCTCTCGCTCGTCTCCGGGGTGTTCCTGGCGTTCCTGGCGCGGTACCTGTCCGACATCCTCGGGGTCGCGACGGAGCTCTCGGTGGTCGACTACGTCGTGATCTCGACCGTCGGCGGCATTATCGCCGGGGCGCTCCTCCTCGTCATTACCGTCTTCGTGGCCCGCACGAGCGTCGCGCGCGGTTGGGACATGGACAACATCGCTTCTCCGATGCTTACCGCCGCCGGCGACATACTCACCCTGCCCTCGCTCGTCGTGGCCGCCTACCTCATAGACATTCCCGTGTTCTCGGGCGGGCTCGCCCTCGTCCTCGTGGCCGCTGCCGTCGCCGTCGCCGTTCTGGGGTTCAGGCTGGGTGCCCGGAACCTCAGGCGCATCCTCGCCGAGAGTTTGCCGATACTCGCTATTACCGGCACCGTTACCATCCTCGTCGGCGTCGCCCTCGAAGAGAGGAGCGAACAGTTCACGACGCTGCTGGCCCTGAGCGTCCTGCTGCCGGCCTTCTTGCAGGAGGGCGGGGCTCTAGGCGGCATCCTCTCCAGCCGGCTCTCCTCGAAAATACACCTGGGTCTGCTGGCGCCGCGGGGGCTGCCGCCGGTCGCGGCGTTTCGGGACTTCGTTTTGATCTACACCTTCGCCGCGGGGGTCTACCTGTTCATAGGGGCCGCCTCGCACGTGCTCGCCGTGGTCCTCTTCCCGGACGGGTCGAGCCCGGGACTACTGGCGATGATGGGTATCAGCACCCTGGCGGGACTAATAGCGACGACCGCCGCGGTGTTGGCGGCCTACTACGGCTCGGTCGCCTCCTATCGTCTGGGGTTGGATCCCGACACTTACGGTATCCCGATCATCACGGCGGCGGTAGACCTACTCGGATTCATGAGCCTTATAATAGCTTTGATCATCTTCGGACTGGCAGGTTAGGAGCTATGCGCGAAGATCGCCCACGCAACCTCAAGGATATGCTCACCGAGGCGAAGAACACCTCGGAGCTTATGGTGGACCTGGCTTACGCGGCCCTCTTCTACAACTCGGAGGACTTCTCGGAGGAGGTCTTCCGGCTCGAAGAGCGCCTGAACGACCTCGTCTTCGACATGCGCACGCTGGCGATACTCGCCGCCCGCAGCCCGGCCGACTCCGAGCAGATGGCCGGTATTTTGCAGGTCGTGCAGGATATAGAGAAGATCGGCAACGCCGCCTACGATATCGCCAAGATAGTGGTGAAGAAGCTCGGCATCCCGCCGGAGCTCTTGCAAGACCTGCCGGCGGCCGAGGAGATCACCAGCCGCGTGTACATAGAGCCCGAGAGCGCGCTCGACGGCAGGAGCCTGGAGGAGTTGGACCTGCCCGTGGAGACGGGGATGCGCCCGATCGCCGTGCGCAGCGGCTCGGACTGGAACTTCGACCCGGACCCGGAGGACGTCCTGCGCGAGGGCGACGTCCTCTTTTTGCAGGGCCCGCCCGAGGGGGTCGTGGAGATCCGGCAACTCGCGGGAGTGGCGCCTTTAGGTTCGGCCGGCGAGAGCCCCGACGCGAGCCCGGGCGAAAGCCCGACCGGAGCCTCCGGCGAGGGCGAGGACCTCTCGGAGCTCGAGCGGGCGGTGGACCTCCTGATCGAGATGAAGAACCTCTCGGAGGTGGCCGTGGGCCTGGCCTACTCAGCGCTCCTCTACTACGACGCGGGGCTCGCCCGCGAGGTGGTCGCTATCGAGGACGAGATGGACGAGATGCGCTACCGCCTCGAGCGCTGGGTGCTCCTTGCCGCGCGGCGCATCGAGGACCCGCCACGCCTCCGGGGTATCCTGCACCTGGCGACCGCCTCGGAGGCTATCGCCGACTGCGCCATGGAGATGGTCTGGATCGTCGAGAAGGGCGAGGAGGTCCACCCGGTCCTCTCGGCGGCCGTCGAGGAGTCCGACGAGATCGTCCTGAAGCTGACCGTCGTCCCCGGCTCGCCGGCCGACGGCCGCACGTTGGGCTCCCTGCGCCTCGAGACCGAGACGGGCATGTACGTCCTGGCGGTCAACCGCGGCGGGCGCTGGACCTACCGCCCACGCGACACCTACGCCCTCAAGGGAGGCGACTCGCTGCTCGCGAGCGGCGCCCCCGAGGGTCTGGAACCCCTGGCCGAGCTCTGCGGCCAGGAGCTCGAGGAGCTGGGGGAGTAATCGAGGCCGCCTCCCGGAAGAAGCTCGAGGCCCGGGAAGGACGAGGCCCGGACGCCGGCAAGAGACGGCTCCGGGTGGAGGCGGTCTTTTTCTGGGCGCCGCTGTGCCTGCTCGGGGCGTACCTGTACCTGGAGCTCATGCAGAGGTTCTCAGAGCTGACGCCGCGGCTCGGCGAAGCCTCGCGGGACGTCGCCATCTACCGCAGGGCCGGGGAGGCCATCCTCGCCGGCCAGGTGCCCTACCGCGACTTCTTTATCGAGTACCCACCGGGGAGCCTGCCGGTCTTCGTGCCGCCGGCCCTCTTCTCCTCGAGCCGGGCGGCCTACGTGAGCCTCTTCGCCTCGGAGATGGCGCTCGTCCTCGTGGCGGCGCTCCTGCTCACGGCCTGCGCCGCCCGCACTTTGGGCCGCCCCTGGCCCCTCTTCCCGGCCGCGGTCTTCGCGGCCGGGGCGATCCTCCTCTACCCCGTCGCCGTGACCCGCTACGACGCCGTCGTGGCCCTGGCGCTGGCGGCGACCATCGCCCTCTCCAGCAGCCCGGCGTTCGGCCGGAACAGCGCGGCGGGCGCGGCGGCGTTCGTCGCGGCCTGGGCCTCTTTGGGCTTCGGCGCGGCCGCCAAGCTCGTCCCGGCACTCGTAACCCTGCCCCTGGCCCTGCTCGCGGGACGGGGAGAGCGGACGTTGGGCGCGGTAACCCGGGGCGCCGGGCGGGGGTTCGCGGTGTTCTTCGGCGTGGTGGCGGCGTTCTTGTTGCCGGCCTTTCTCTTCGGAGGAGGGCGTTTCTTCAAGAGCTTCTCCTATCACGCGGATCGGGGGTTGCAGCTAGAGAGCCTGGGGGCCTCTTTGCTGCTGAAGCTCGGATACGTGGAGAGGGTCTTTCTGGAGTTCGGCGCCTACGACGTGCAGGGGCGGGGCGTGGATCTCCTGAGCTCCATGGGCTTGCCGGTGATGGGGGTCCTGCTGATCCTCACGGCAGCGTTGGCGTACCGCGAACACCGCGAGGGCAGATTCGGACCGGAGCAGCTCCCGAGGTTCGCGGCGGCGTTCGTGCTGGCGTTCCTGATCGGCTCCAAGGTCCTCTCGCCGCAGTATGTGATCTGGCTCCTTCCCCTCGTGCCCCTGAGCGCGGGCGGCGTCTGGGGCCTGGGGGTCTCGGCGGTCTTTCTCGCGGTCTGCTGGATGACCACCCAGATCTTCCCGTACCACTACCTGGAGGTCTCCGCCGGCCGCTCCCCCGGCACCGACATCCTCCTGGGACGCAACCTCCTCCTCATCGTGCTCTGGGGCCTGATGCTCTCCCTTCCCTCCGGAAGCCCGGCGAAAGGACCAGCAGGGGAAGCCGTGTCCGAGAGAGGAAGCTCATCGTGAAGCGGTTCCGTCCAGGCTGCCGCCTTTTGCTTCTCCTCCTCCTATTGCCGCTGCTCTCGTTCGTTCTGGGGTTCGGGCCCGGCGCGGACATGAACTCGGAGGAGGCGCGGCGGGTGGCCGAGGGCGCGCCGGAACTGGAGGAGATCCTCTCGCACCCGACGGTCGAGAGCTCGGCAGACTACGATTCCGCGAGCGACTCCTGGCGCGTGTTCTTGAGGGAGGACGCCTCGGGGACGGCGGTCGCGAAGCTTACGGTGGAGGACGACACTCAGGAAGTCTCGGAGGTGGAGACCTACCCCGTCTCCGACACCCTGACTTACCCGAACACCTCCGAGTCCGAAGCTATAAAGCTCGCCCTCGCCGACCCGGAGGTGCGCGAGGAGCTGACCAGGCACGGACCGTACACCTCCGACGCCGAGTACGAAGGAGAGGAGTGGACGGTCCACATCGAGGTCGAGGAGGAGGGCTCGGTGGGCGGGTATCCGGTCGACGGCGGTAATGGCAAGGAGATCGCGCGGGTCGGGGTGGACGACGAGACCTGGCAACTCAACTACGTGTGGACCGGAGATCAAGTCGGCTGGCGTATGGCCCGCGGCGACTACGGGGCCTACGGCAAACAGGCCAACTACCCCTACGTCTGGGCTCCTCTGGCCCTGATCTTCGCCCTGGCGTTCTGGCGCACCGACAGGCTCTTTAGCTTGCGCAACCTCGACGTTCTGGCCCTGCTGAGCTTCCTCGTCTCGCACGGCTTCTTCCGGGCTGGCGAGACGTACCCTGCCGTCTTGCTCTGGTACCCGCCGCTCCTGTACCTGCTCGCGCGGACGCTCTTGATGGGCTTCGGGGTCGGCGAGAGGATCGAGAAGACGAGCAATTTCCCGACGTGGGTACTCTTCGCGCTCGGAACCCTGGGGAGCGCCCTCGTACTCGGTCTGAACCTCGACTCGCGGGTCATAGACGTCGGTTACGCGGGCGTCGTCGGGGCGGACCTCATCACGAACGGGATGCTACCCTACGGGAACATGCCCGACTCCGTGGGCACGGGCGACACCTACGGACCTTTAAACTACCTGCTCTACGTACCCTTCGTGTGGCTCTTCGGGTGGTCCGGGGAGTGGGATTACCTGCCGGCGGCCCACGCGGTGACGGCCTTCGCGTTCGTCGGGGGGGCGCTGGCCATGCTCGTCGCGGGGTTGAGGTACGCGGGCGCGCGGGGGGCGGCGGCGATGTTCTTCGCGTGGGCGGTCTTTCCTTACACGCTGTACTCGACCAACAACAATACCAACGACGTCATCGTGGCGGCGGTCGTGGCGGTGGGGCTCGCGGCGGCGGCCTCGCCGTTGGCGCGGGGGGCGAGCGTCGCGGCGGGGTTCGCGATCAAGCTCTTCCCCATCGTCCTCGCCCCCCTGTGGATGCTCCACGACGGCCCCAGAAGGAGGGCTTCCATCCTCGACTTCCTCCTCGGAGGGATGAGCGTCGTGCTGCTGACCTTCTGGGTCCTGGCCCTCGAAGGCGACCCCATGGAGGGATTGAGGATCTTCTACGAGAAGACCCTCGCCTTCCAGGGAGAGCGCGAGACCCCGTGGAGCGTCTTCGCCCAGGTTCCCGGTCTCAGGGTCCTGCAGCAGCCGCTCACAGCGCTCGCGATCCTGCTCGCCTTCATCGTCGCCGTGTTTCCCAGAAAGAGAACCATCCGCAGGCTGGCGGCGCTCTCGGCGGCTCTCATCATCGCCTTCGAGCTAACCGTCAACTACTGGTTCTACCCCTACGTCATCTGGTTCGAGCCCTTCGTCTTCCTCGTGCTCCTCATCGAGACGAACACCAAGACCGCGCTCGACAGCGAGAGCGATCAACAGTAAAGCGATAAGCAGCCAGCCGCCAGCGAACAACCCAAGACGGAGACCACAAGCTGACCGCTCTTCAGCGCTCGCGCTCTTCCCGCTCCCGCCGCCAACTGTCGAGACGCTCCTTGGTCCCGACCTCCGCGCCGCTCTCTTTCGGCTCATAGTAGACGCGTCCGGCGAGTTCGTCGGGGAGGTAACTATCATTCATCCCCCCGGCCTCGCTGTCGTCGTGAGCGTAACGGTAGTCCGCCCCATATCCTTCGTCCTTCATTAGACTCGTGGGAGCGTTGCGCAGGTGCATCGGTACCTCGGGGACGGAGCCGCGGCGGACGTCGTCGAGGGCCTTGTTGATACCGACGTAGGAGGCGTTGGACTTGGGAGCGGAGGCGAGGTAGGTCGTGGCCTGGGCGAGCGGGATGCGACCCTCGGGCATGCCGATGAGCTGCACCGCCTGCGCCGCCGCCATCGCCAGGGGTAGTCCTTGCGGGTCGGCGTTGCCGATATCCTCCGAGGCAAGGATCACGAGCCGCCGGGCTATGAAGACCGGGTCCTCGCCAGCCTCGATCATGCGTGCGAGATAGTGCAACGCCGCGTCCGGGTCTCCACCGCGCACGCTCTTTATGAACGCGCTCACGACGTCGTAGTGCTCCTCCCGCCCGTACCTCAGGGCCTTCTCGCCTACCGCTCCCTCGACATCCGCGACCTCGACCCGCCCCGACCCGGCAGCGGCTTCGAGAGCGTTCAACAACCGCCGCCCGTCGCCTCCAGAGAGCCGCAGCAGGTAAGCCTGGGCCTCGGGCGACACCTCCACTCCGAGCGCCCGTTGTCCCCGATCCAGGAGTGAGGCGAGGTCTTCTTCCGGTAAGGGTTGTAGCCGCAGGACGCGCGAGCGCGAGAGTAGCGGGGCTATGACCTCGAAGGACGGATTCTCCGTCGTCGCCCCGACGAAGTCCACGAGACCCTCTTCGAGAGCGGGCAGGAGGGCGTCCTGTTGGGCCTTGTTGAAGCGATGGACCTCGTCCACGAAGAGGATCGTGCCGCGCCCCTCGTACTTGAGGCGCTCGCGGGCCGCGTCCAGGGCGGCCCGCACCTCCTTGACCCCGCTCGTGACGGCGCTCAAGGGGACGAACTCGCCCTCTATCTCCGAGGCCAGGGCGCGGGCAAGCGTCGTCTTCCCGGTCCCCGGCGGCCCCCAGAGGACTATGGCCCCAAGCCGCCCCTTCTCTACCGCCGTCCGCAACGATCCACCGGGACCGGTCAGGTGATCCTGGCCGATCACCTCGTCCAGACTCCTGGGGCGCAGGCGTTCGGCCAGCGGCGCCCGGCGGGCGAGGGAGTCGGCGCCTTGTGCGTCGAAGAGGTCCATCGGGGGCTAGCGGTCTACTCTCAGCACGATCTTGCCTCTCGCGTGACCCGTCTCCCCGTGGGCGTGCGCCTCCGCAGCCTCCTCTAGCGGGTAGACGCTGTCGAGGATGACGCGCAATCTCCCCACCTCGAAGAGCTGTTTCAGCAGGGAGAGCTCCTCGCCAGAGGGCTTTACGAGGACGATGCGGGCCTTTTTGTGGGCGGGCATGGTCGCGAGCTGGCTCAGAAAGTTCCGGGGGCCGGGCTCGGTGGTGACGTAGACGCCGGCGGAACGGAGCGCCCCCTTGCAGGCCCCGAAGCTCCTGTTGCCCACGACGTCGAAGATCACGTCGTACCGCTCCTCGTACCGGGCGAAGTCCTCCTCCTCGTAGTCGATGACGTGGTACGCGCCGAGCTCTCCGACGAGCCCAGCGTTTGCGGCGCTACACACGGCCGTCACCTCCGCGCCGGAGATCTTTGCGAATTGCACGGCGAACGTCCCGACCCCGCCGGAGGCGCCGTTGACGAGCACTTTGCGGCGCACG
The DNA here is from genome assembly GCA_030448125.1 of Rubrobacteraceae bacterium. GTDB lineage: Bacteria > Actinomycetota > Rubrobacteria > Rubrobacterales > Rubrobacteraceae > Rubrobacter_F. The sequence goes on from JAUJNO010000014.1 coordinate 15,786, forward strand.
AGTTGCCCGGTGTCACAGGCGTGCGGGGCGTTTCGGACCACTTCGCGCAAGGCGTCCCGGATCGCCTGTGCCGCGGTGAGCGCCGCGAGCGGCACCGCGGCGGCCTCCTCGAAGGAGAGGTTCCGCGGCATCAGCGCGACCGCGTCCTCGCCCACTACCGCGTACTCCGCGTAGCCCCCGCCGGAGATGCCGTCGAGCATCGCGAAGACCCTGTCCCCCACCTCGAAGCCGCGCACCTCGTCGCCTACGGCCACCACAACACCTGCCACGTCGCGGCCCGGTACACGGCGAGGCGCGAGGGCGCTCAGGGGGCGAAGCTCGCCGCGCCTGATGCGCCAGTCCACCGGGTTGACCCCGGCGGCGCGGACCTCTATGAGGATCTTCCTCCCGCGGGCCTTGGGCCTCTCGATCTCCTCCGTCCGGAGTACCTTCGGTCCTCCATGTCCACGCGTCACGATCGCGCGCATCTTGTCGTAGGGCATCGTGCTCTAGGCCTCCCCGGAGTAGCGTTCGTCGTGCTCGCGGCGCTGGCGGTCCATGCGGCGGGCGGCTTCGAGGACGTCCCGAGGATGAAGGCTCTCCAGAGCGCCAGTCTCCAGGACCTGCTCGACGGAGTGCTCGGGGATCATCATCCACTCAGCCGCGTGCGGGACCGGCAGCGGCTTGTCGAGCACGCGGTAGATTAGCCATACCAACCAGCGCCCGGGGCGCGAAGCGGACAAGAACCTCAAAGACTGCACCTCCCGTGGATGATCTCTAGAGAAGCTATTCTACCCAAGCAGTAGATACCTGGCCGTCCACTCTGCGACGCTCAGCGCGGAGAGAGCGAGTAAAGCGTCGAAGCTCCCGTGTACAATAACCCGCGTGAAGAAGCAAGATTTCCACGAGCTGGTCGAGAGTGCGTTGGAGGGGTTGCCGCCGGAGCTCGCCGAGCTTCTGGACAACGTGGCGATAGTCGTGGAGGACTGGCCGGAGTACTCGACACCGCTCGTGGGCGGCGAGAAAGACGACGTGCTCTACGGGCTCTATGAAGGGATACCCCTGACGGAGCGGACGGCCGGGTACTATGGGTTCTTGCCGGATAAGATCACCATCTTCCGGGGCCCTTTGGAGCGGGACTTCCCGCGGGACGAGCTAGAAGAGCAGGTGAAGATCACGGTGGTACACGAGATCGCCCACTACTTCGGCTTCGACGAGGACCGCATAGAGGAGTTGGGTTGGGGATGAAACCGCAGGAGGCGGGATCTGTCGCGATCGAGCAGCTCATAGACGCCCCGGCTCCGACCGTGGCGTCCTACATCGGGGACTTCCGCAACGCCAAGGAGTGGATGGTCGGCGTCGAAGGTGTCGAGTCGCTCTCCGAGGACTCGTACCGCCTGATGCTCGAGAGCCCGGTCGGCAGGCTCGAGCCGGAGGTGAGGATACTGGAGCACGGCAACAGAGTCATACGCTGGACCTACACCTCGGCGATCGAAGGCAGCGGCGAGGTAACGGTCTCCGAAACGGAGGACGGCTCCTCGTGCCTCGTCTCCTACATCAGCAACTTTCGGCTGAAGGGCAAGGTCCTGAACCAGGCAGCGCGCTTCGTCGGCATGGAACGCTTCGCCCGTAGGAACGGCGAGCGCTCACTCCTCCGGCTCAAGCACCTCATGGAAGCGAGGCGCTACTGATGAGCATTGGCGTCCTGGAGATCCTGCTCGTCCTCTTCGTCGTGCTCCTGATAATCGGCCCGCGCCGCATCGTCGACCTCGGCCGCTCTCTGGGCCGCGGCGTCCGCGACTTCAAGCTCGAGTTCGGCCGTGACAAGAAAGATAAAGAACTGGGAGGCGGCAAGGATCCCGACGAAGAACGGGAGAACACCCACCGCAAAGATCCCTAGAAGGACCCTAACCGGCGCCTTCCCGGCATGTTTCCATCCCCGCAAGCATCCCCGAACACATCCCGGACCCCCAAGCATCCGCTTTGATAGGTTTGACACGGACATATGGCAGCCAGAGATACTTTGATGGGCACAAGGGGAAAGGAGAAAACAAGTGGAACGACCGTTCGTGATCGATGGGATCTGCCATCCCTACAATTTCTCGGAGGAGAACCTGAAGGGCCGCTTCGGGCGCATCTTCAACGACGTGCTGTATGCTTTCCACCCGCTGTTGAACCCGCCCGAGACCGCTCTGAGCAAGGACGAGTGGCAACATGACTGGCAGAACGACGAGTTCCTCGAGACGATATTCCCCGAGAGCGACACCGATATGGCCTGCGTCCACTCGACCCCATCTTTGACGCTTACTATGACGGCCTTATCTCGGTGGAGAAGGGGGCGGACCTCAAGCGCCGCTACCCGGATCGCACCATCTGGTATGCGTCGGCCGACATCTTCACCGGCGAGCAGGCTTTGGAGTCGCTGGAGTACCAGGTAAGGGATCTCGGGGCCGGCGTGCTTATTTATAACCCCAGGACTACCCGTCCTCCGGGACCCACGTGGGCGTTCGAGGGTTCGCGGTCCACGCCGGAGAGGTCTTCGCCGGCGCCGGTCTGATAGACGCGGGGCTCTTCTACAGCGAAACCCGGGTTGGCGGCGTAGGTCCGCCAGGTGACGTCACCCCAGGTGAAGGTGAGGATGACCGGCGGTTCGTCGCCTTCTCTTTCGAGAGCGACGTGTACCTCCGGCTGGCCCAGGGACTTCGAGATGGAGCCTACCTCCTGAAGCTGCTCGGAGCCGTTGAAGAGGTCTATGCCGGCCCGCAAGCGGTTGGCCGGCTCGGCCATGCGCCGCCGGGACTCGTACTCGAGGTCCATCTCGGCCCGCATCCTCGATCGTGGCTCTTAGCCCAGCGGCCACCTCCTCGCGCTCTTCGAGGTCGCGCTCGAGGCCCTCGACCCTCCTCAGGGCGTCTTCGAGGGCGGCGTCCTTGCGAGCGGCGATGTTCTGGGCCTCCCTGCTCTGCACGATCCCCTCGTTCTCCCTCTCTTCGAGCAGGTCTTCGAGGTCCCTGATGCTCTCTTCGCGGCGTTCGATCTCGCGCTCCAGCCGCGCCACCCGCCGGTCCTGCCCCTCGCGCCAGCGCCGCCGCCCGCGCTCCTCGTCCTCGAGCTCGCGCAACCGCTCCTTGAGCCGCTCCCGCTCCTCCTCGAGGTCCCGCACGCGCAGCTCGCCCGCCTCCACCTTCGCGCCCGCCTCGTCGACCGCGAGCCTGACCGCCGCGAGCTCGTCATACAGCTCCTTTATGTGCCGATCCTTCGCCCCCAACCGCCTCCGGAAATCGTCGCGCTCCGCAACCTCCACACCGGGCCCCTCGCCATTCTCCGAGAGGTCCTCCCCCGGAGCGGCCTCCTCGGTAGGCTCCTCATCCACCGCGGGGGCATCGTCCGGCGACCCGTCCGTTCGTTCGCGCTCGTCCTGGCCCTCCGGCCTACCCTCGGCGTCCTCGTTCGTCCCTCGCCGCTCCGGCTCCTCCACTCCGCCCTACTCCCCGCTCCCGGATTCCCCGTCATTGCTCTTGGACCCGGCGTCTCCCCGGGCGGCCTTGCGCTCCGCGCGGCGCTTCTCCCGCTCCTCCGGCGAGGGCCTCTCACGCTCCCCGGCTTCGTCCTCTCCGGCGGCGCCGTCGCCCGCCTTGCTCGCGGCCCCGCGGGGCCTCTTCGGCTTCTCCTCACCGGCTTTGCCGGCTTCGTCTTCCCCGGTCTCCTCCTCGGCCGGTTTGGGGAGGCCGGTGATCCCGGAGACCTTCGCCAGGATCTCCTCTGCCTTGGGCCTCTCCCCCACCCAGGCGTGGACGATCTTGTGATCGGAGTCGACGATAAACGTCGCCGGACGGGCGTGCTCCCCGTGCTCTTTGTCCTTCTCCAGCAGGCCGTACTCGCGGGTGGCAACCCCCGCGTAGTCGTAGAGGACGTAGGATTTTATTCCGGTCTCGCGGACGAAGTCGCGCGCCTCTTGGGGCTCACCGCGTCCGATGCCCACCACGGAGGCGGCGGCCAGGTTGATCTCGTCCTCCTTTGATGCCAGGTCCTTGAAGTACGCCACGTCCTCCCCGGACCATCCGCCGCTGTAAAAGACCACGACCACGGGACCACGCGCGGTCCTCATGTCGAGTCGAAGCTGCCCCCCCTGGGCTGAAGGCAGTTGAAACTCCGGGGCCTCGCCCCCGACCTCCGGAA
>JAUJNO010000014.1:20043-36858 GCA_030448125.1 Rubrobacteraceae bacterium
CAGAACCTCTGCCGGGCGCTGGCCGGCATGGGCCACGACGTACACCTCCTCTGCCAGGAGCCGAACCCCCTCTCCTACGACTTCGTTAACGCCCACTACCGGGCGAGCGCACGGGGCGTCGCGCTACTGGGCGAGAAGCCGTCGCCCTTCCCCGGCTCCTGCTCCGTCTACCAGCCGGAGATAGACGGGCTGCTCCCGGTCTACGTCTACGACGACTACCCCGGCTGGCGGGTGAAGACTTTTCTGGACCTCTCAGCCGGGGAGTTCGAGAACTACGTGACGAAGAACGTCGCAGCGGTGCGGGCGGTGCTGAAGCATTCGGAGGCCACGGGGGCCGCCACGAACCACTCCGTTCCGGGGCCGGAGATCATGCGCAAAGCCCTTTACGACACGGGCGTCCCATACGCGAGCATCGTCCACGGTAGCTGCCTCCAGTACGTCGCCCGCAGGAGCGACAGATACATGGAGGTCGCCCGCAACGGCCTCTCGGGAGCCACGAGCATCATCGCTCTCTCCACCCACAGCGCCGGCACCATCGCCGAAGACTTCCCGAAGCTAGCGGAGAGAACCGTCTCCCTCCCCGGCGGCGTGGATACGGACCTCTTCCGCCCCGACGCTCTGGACGCGCATGTGACCGGGACGCTCATCGGTGGCCCCGGCCGCGGCCCCGAGCAGGCAGAGAGACTGCGCGAGGTTCTCGACGCGTTCTCCGAAAGGGGGAGCGCCGGAGACCTGGCCGGAGAGTTGAAGACCCTCTCGGATGGGTACCAGCCGCGGCGGCACGACGTGGACGCGGGCGTTCGCATAAGACGGTTGCTTGACGGGGACGCTCCGGTGATCCTCTACGTCGGGAAGCTCATCCACTCGAAGGGCGTCCACTGCCTCCTCTCGGCCTTCGCGCGCGTCCGCAAAACCCACGATGCAAGCCTCCTGGTCATCGGCTACGGCACCTTCCGGGAGGGCCTCGAAGCCCTGGCCCTCGCCCTCTCGACCGGCAACCGCCGGGTCGTCGAGCTTCTGGCGGAAGGAGGAAGGCTCTTCGAAGGCGGGGCGCCTTCGGCGATGGAGCACTTCGAGGTTACGGAGGCGCTCCTGCGCGACGCCGGGGGGATGGCGGGGGAGATCGAGTTCGTGGGGCCGCTCTACCACGCGGAGCTCGCTCGCGTCCTGCCGGCCGCGGAGGTCGCGGCGGTACCCTCGATCTTCCCCGAGACCTTCGGCCTCGTGGCGGCGGAGGCGGGCGCCTCGTCGGTGCCGCCGTTCGTGGCGGACCACTCGGGCCTGAGGGAGGCGGGCGGCTTCGTCGGTCGCGATCTGCCCTTCGACACGCGGGTTAGCCTGGAGGGGGACTTCGGGGAGAACCTCGCCCGGGCGCTGGCCGGCTACCTCGCCCTTCCGGCGGAGGAACGGCAGCGGTGTCGGGAGATCGTGCGTCTCAACAGCGTCGAGGATTTGAGTTGGGTCGCTTTGGCCAGGCGGGTAGCGGAGCTCGCCGGGGGAAACGGGAAGGGTTAGGGAGACCCGCCCAGATTACGCGAGGTCGCGGTTCGCCTCCTCATCTACGGGCTCGGGAGCGTTCATCCTCTCGCCTCTGAGGTAGGCGGCGCGCCCGACCATGTGCGCCGAGACCGGTGTGGTCAGGAGGAGGAAGAGGCCGATCAGGATCACCCGCAAGGTCACCTCCTGGCCTCCCGTTAGAGCCGACGCCAGGAGCAGCGGCATCGCCCCGAGAAAGACCATCTTGCTCGCCACGTGCAGCCGGGTATAGGTGTCCGGCATCCGCACCACCCCGTACACGCCGACCGTCATCACCAGAATCCCTAGAACCACCAGAGCGTCGGCCACCCAGGGGACCACCGACGCTGCATCCCACGCAACAGCGAAGAGAACCGAGGCCTCGTATGCAGACGGGAACGCCACTAGAAAATCTTCCTCTCCGCGAAGTATCGGGCAGCGGCCAGGGTGCCGATGAACGCCAGAAGGGCGAGGATAAGGGCGGCGTCGAGATGGTAGGGAGTACGCTCCGCGTCGCCGTAGAGCACCAGGAGGACCACCAGGATCAGGGTCAGCATGTCCAGGGCGAGGATACGTCCGGCGGTCGAGGATATCCCTATCACCGCCACCACCGCCACCGAGAGCAACACCGTCATCCAGGCCGTCGCCACGTAGAAGACCAACTCATGCAAACCTGCCACCCCCAAGGAATCGTCGAACTACTTCCGTCACGGAAACACCTTCCTCTGATAGCGTTGGTAAAAATCCTCGCGTTCCTCGCGGAACGCGTCCGGATCGCTGGCGTCTATAACGTGGATCAGCATGAACTCGTCGTTCGCCTCGATCAGGAACGCCCCCGGCGAGAGCGTCGTCACCAGCCCAAAAACCGCGACGCCGGTGGGCGTCCGCTCCCCAACCGGGAGTTTGACGACGCCGGGCTCGACGAGCGGCTTGATGTGCAGCGTGATGAGCGCGACCTCCCACGTTCCCTTGATCACGTCCCACACAACAGCCACCACGAACGGGAAGAACGCCGCGCAACGCCCGGCAAGACCTGTCAACGGGTCCGGTCGGCCGCCGAACACGAACGAGCGGAAGGCGTAGACCAGCGCCCCCGAGACCACCGCGCCGAAAAAGAGATCCCAAGGGTGGAAGCTCGCGAGCACCATTGCGTAAACGCCGGTGAGGAACAGAACGGCGAAGGCCGCCCGCTTCACGGCGAACCACCACTCTCGATCAGGTTCGTGGCGGCCTCTTCGCCGAGTACGAGGAGCGGCTCGGGCCAGAGACCCATCGCCAGAACGAGCGCCGCCAGAGCGACGACGAGCGCCCGCGCGGTCCACGGGCTCGTCTTGTCCCAGAGACCACCTTGCGGTTCTTTAGCCAGAAAGGCGCGTTGGTAAATCTGCAACGCGTACACGAAAGACAAGGCGCTGCCCAAAAAGATCAGGGCAACCAGGAGCGTGGCCTGAATCACCCCACCCGCCGCGAGCCCTGCCTTGAACACGGCGATCTTCCCAATAAACCCCACAGCCGGCGGCACCCCCATCAGACTAAAAGCTCCGACCGCGAACGCGGCCGCGACGAACGGGCCGCGAAGCCCCGCGACGAGGAAGAGCAGCGCCTTGTTCAACGAGTTCACGACCGCGTAGATGAGTGCCGCCGAAAATCCGACCGTTCCGCCTATGCCCAGGGCCACGAGGACGTACCCGACCTGCCCAATCGTCGAGTACGCCAGGACCTCCGACGGTTCCCGGCGCGAGATCGCCTGCAGCGCCCCGTAGATTATGCTCGCGGAGCCGAGCACGAGGACGGCCGTGGCTCCCAGTGCGAGCTCTTCCGAGAGGATGTCACCCCCGAAACGGAGCAAGCCGTAGTTTCCGATGTTCGCCAGAGCGCCGCTCAAGATCGCGGCGACCGGCGCGTGACTCCCCACGTACACTACCGGCAGCCAGAAGTGGAACGGGAAGAGCCCGAGCTTCAAGGAGAAAGCGACGAATATCGCGGTGGCGATGGTGATCAAGGAGTTCGGGTTCACCTCGCGCACCCTCTCGGCGACGGTCGCCATCTCGAGCGTGCCCGTCACGTGGTAGAGGGCGGCTATGGCGATAAGGAAGATAACCGAACCCAACAGGTTCACGACCGCGAAGATGAACGCCCCCCGAACCTGGTAGTCCTGCTCCCTGTATCCCGTCAAGATGTACGCCGCGGTCATGGAGACCTCGAAGAACACGTAGAAGTTGAAGACGTCCCCCGTCAGAAACAGCCCCGAGAGTCCCGCCGCCAGAAAGAGGACCAGCGCCGGGAACGTCCGCGAGCGCACCCCCACGAAGACCTCGTATACGAGCGAGACGAGTATCACGCCGACCGAGACCGCCGCGAACGTGGCCCCGAGCACGTCGGCTCGCAGAACGATGCCGACGCCGGCGGGCCACCCGCCGGTAACCGTCTCGACGGGCCCTTCTCGCAAGACCCGGAAGGTCAGCATCACCACCGAGACCAGGCTCGCCCCGAGGCCCGCGACGGCGAGCCAACCAACCCACGGCCTCCGCCCGTTCAGGAGGGCGAGCGCCACCGCGAGCGCCCACGGGAGGCCGACCGGGAGCACGAGCAGCGTCGAACCCGTCACCGCGACCTCTTCTCGATCTCTTCTTCCTCCTGCCCCGCTTCCGGCTTCTCTTCTTCCTCGGGTTCCTCCTCCCGCTCTAGCGCCTCGGCCAGGCGCATCTCGGCCTCGGAGATGTCCTCCAGGTCCACGGTCTCGTGGGCAACGTAGAGCCGGTAGATCAGGCTCAAAAGCAGAGCGATGGTGCTCAGGCTTATGACGAGGGCGGTGAGCGCCATCGCCTGCACCAGGGGGTCGCTCGCCGCTGAACCTTCGGGGATCGGCAGAACCGGTACCGCCCCCTGGGCGAAGCCGGCCGTCCCCCGGGTGAGACCGGCGGCGATTATGAACAAGAAGGCGGAGTTGGAGATAAGGGTAAGCCCCACCACCACCCGGAAGAGGTCGCGCTGCAACACGAGGAAAGCCCCCGATCCGAACACCACCGCTACCACCAACGAGATCGCGAGTATCACCGCCGCTCCCCTTTCGCGAGGTCCTCCACGCCCAGGTCGTCGGCGTCCGGCCCCCGGTACTCTTCTTCCCTGGTGATGGTGTTGGCGATGGCCCTCACGGACCCGACGGCGAACCCGAATACCAGCAAGAACACGCCAACGTCGAATAGGACCGGGGTTATGAGTTCGAGGGTACCGAGGTATACGACGTGCGCGCCGGGCCCCGGGTAGTGGTTGAATACCGGATCGCCCAGAGCCACGGGCACCGCCGCGACGAGGAGCCCGATGAGAAGCCCGACGAAGGCGCCTCTCCCGGCGAACCCGACGAGCGGTAGCTTCTCCGCCTCCCGGCGTCCGAAGGCCAGGTATTGCAGTACCATCCCCAAAGAGGCGACGACCCCGGCCGAGAACCCATCCCCGGTCTGGGCGTAGCCCTTGACCAGTATCGCCACCGCGGCGACGAGCGTCGGCAGAAAGAGCAGCTTTGCCACGGTCCGTGGCATCACGCCCATTGCCCTGGAACCAGTACTCGTGGCGTCTCTCACGGCAGGCGTCCCCGGTTGAGGAGGGTGGCGATACCCAAAAGGACCAGGGCGACGACCGTAATCTCGCCCAGAGTGTCCAGGCCCCTGAAGTCGGCGAGTATGGCCGTCACCACGTCCTTGGCGTGGGCTTCGGGGGCGAGCTGGATGTGCTCCTCGGCAACGGTAGTTTCGGCGGCGGGTTGGGAGAGTGCCCCCCACACCACCGCGAAGGCGAAGGCGCCCGCTACGGAAGAGAAAAGATTCTACGCCACCGTTTTCCTCCGAGCGGCAACTCGGCCTGGCTGTGCAGGACCTTGTAGGGGATCAACTTCGAGGTGCCAAGTAGGAGCAACGTCAAGACCGTCTCGACGAGGACCGCCACGAGCGCCACGTCCGGCGCCCCGAAAAAGGCGTACACGAGCGCGAGCACGAACCCGGCGCTGGACAGCACCAGCGCCAGCGAGACGTGCCGGCGCGTAAAGGTCGCGGTGACCGCCGCGACCGCCACCGCGACGAGGGCCAACAACAGCGGAAGATCCCGCGTCGTGATCTCCCCAACCCGGTACGCCTCGACGGTGGGCGTCAACAAGATCCCAGCCCCTACCAGGAGGCCCGCCGGCAACAGTATCGCCGCGACCCGGCTTCTGAGGTCCCGCACCTCGCCCCTGTGGACGTAATCTGAGAGCCGGTTGAGGCCGTGGATGGCCCCTTCGTACAATCTGCCCGGCCCCGCAACCTCTCCGAGCCGCGAGACCGCCAAAGCCCCCTCTCCCACACCGGCCTCGAGATCACGAGGAGGGCTCCGATCGCGAACGTCCCGAGCGCCATCAGGTTCACCGGACGCAGGTCGAAGTGGTACGCCGGCTCGATAGGAGTCGGTGCCCCGTATGAGGCGGCGCCAGCCGCCTCGGCCAGGCGGGCGAATGGCTCGACGAAATCCACCGAGGAGCACGAGCCCCCCGAGAACGGCGACAGGCCAGACGAGGACGGCCGGGAGCTCACTCGCCCCCTCGCGCGCCTCCCCGAGAAACAGGCCGCCCCAGAAGCGCCAGGTGTACGCGAAGGTCAGCGCCGCCCCGAGAACGGCGAGGCCGGCGAAGAGGGGCCCCGTTCGAGCGCCGCCTCGAAGAAGAGCTCGTCCTTGAAAAAGCCGATCGTGAGGGGGAGCGCCGCGAGGCCAGCGGATGCGGCGCCGCTCGCGGCCGCGAGTAGAGGCAGGGGTTTACGCAAGCCGCCCAGGTTGCTGAGATGGTCTTCGCCGGTCTCTTCGGTGACGGCGCCGGCGGTGGTGAGGAAGAGGGCGCACTTGGCGAGGGCGTGCGCTATCACGTAGAACGCAGCACCCGCGGCGCCGTACTCCCCGCCAAGCCCGTACATAAAGACGACGTAGCCGTACTGCGAGATCGTGGAGTAGGCCAGGAGTTGCTTGAGTACGTCCCGCGTGAGGGCCAGTACGCCGCCGACGGCCATCGAGAGGAGCCCCACCACGAGTAGGACGTCGAGGAGGAGCTGGCTCTTCTCGACGAGGGGATACACCCGCCCGAGCAACAGCACCCCGGCCGCGACCATCGCGGCGGAGTGGAGGTAGGCCGAGACCGGGGACGGCGCCGCCATCGCCCGTGGCAGCCAGAAGTGGAACGGGACCTGGGCACTCTTGGCGAGCGCGGCCGCGACGATGAGGAGTCCCGCGACGTCCAGGAGCAAACCCGGCTCCACCCTCCCGGCGAGCTCGGGCACCGATAAGGTCTCGTAGGCGGCGTAGAGGACGAGGGTGCCGATGAGCAGCAGGACTGCGGTAACACCGGTGACGACGAGCGCCATCAGCGCCGAGGCGCGGGCGTCAGGGTCGTGCCGGTCGTAGGCGATCAGGTAATAAGACGCGACCGCCGTGAGGTCCCAGAAGACGAACAACAGCACGAGGTCCTGGGCCATCGCAAGCCCAACCATCGAGCCCATGAAGAAGAGCATGAAGCCGTAGAACCTCGTTCCTCGGACTCCGGACGCCCCTCGTGTCCGAGGTGCAGCCGCAGGTAGCGCGAGGAATAGACGAGAACCAGGAATCCTATCCCGGTCGCGAGCAAGGCGTAGAGGGCGGCGAGCCCGTCGAGCGCGACGGAGAATCGGAGGTCCCACGCAGGCGCCCACGCGACGTCCACACTTCCCCCGCCCCGATACCACGCAAAAGCCGTCGCGAGAAAGGCGAGCGCCGCGAAGGTGGCCCCCACCGGCGCCGCCAGAGGAGGCCTCCAGGCGCCCGCGAGCACCACCACGGGCGCTGCGAGCAGGGGCCACGATGAGCGGCAAGAGCACCGCTAGGGAGTCCGGCGTCGCGAGCACCGTCAGGGGCTCTCCCCGAGGGGGCCGGTGGGCTGTCGTACATTACAAGTTCCTCCAAACGGGTAGTGAAGTTATCGAGGCCGGGACGTTTCTCCTACTACCCGGCCGCTATCTGGAAGAAAACATTGTACAAAGAGATGGTCGAGGCCATCGCGGAACGTTGTAGCCCGGTTTACGGGGTACAATAGGTGTTCGGGAAAGCTAAGCTAGGTGGGCATGGTTCAGTTAACGGACAGCTTTGATCGCAAGATGGACTACCTCCGCATCTCGGTGACGGACCGTTGCAACTTCCGGTGCCAGTACTGTATGCCGGAGGACATCCAGTTCCAGGACAAGAGCCACATCCTCACCCTGGAAGAGATGCTCACCTTCGCCGAGGCCTGTCTGCAGCTCGGCGTCACCAAGGTGCGCGTCACCGGCGGCGAGCCGCTGGTACGCCGGGGCATCGTCTGGTTCGTCGAGCAGCTCAAAGAGCTCGGCTTCCACGATGTCACCATGACCACCAACGGCTTCCTCCTCGAGGATAACCTCGAAGGGCTCGTGGAGGCGGGTCTCGATCGGATCAACATCTCCTGGACACCCTGCAGCCCGAGAAGTTCGCGTTCATAACACGCCGCAACCACTTCGAGAAGGTGTGGGGCGCCATCATGGCGGCGCTCGAGACCCCGCTCTCGCCGGTCAAGATCAACGCGGTTGCCATGCGCGGGGTGAACGACGACGAGATCTCGGACATGGCTAGGCTCACCTTGGATTATCCCATGCACGTCCGCTTTATCGAGCTGATGCCCCTCAACGGCGACACCGACGGCTCGCGCTTCAAGTCCTTGTTCATTCCGGGCAAGGAGATCCTGGAGCGGGCCCAGGAGGACTCGGTGACCTCACCGAGATAGAGCCCGACGACCCGGCGGCGCCCGCCGACGAGTTCAAGTTCGAGGGCGCGCCCGGCACCTTCGGGGTCATAACGCCCGTCTCCGAACCTTTCTGCGCGAGGTGCTCGCGGCTCAGGCTGACGGCGGACGGCAAGATCCACCCGTGCCTCCTCACCGACCTGGACGTCCCGTAAAGGACGCGATACGCTCCGCAGACCCCATCCCCGCCATCCACGAAGTCCTCTGGCACACCGCGCGCGTCAAGCCGCCTGCCGGGCTGACCCTCCCCGAAGAGGCGCGCAACCGCACGATGAGCCAGATCGGGGGGTAGATGCAGGCCAAGCAGGGTAACCTAAGGACTTCTTAAGTATCTGCTTCCAAGCTAGAGGAATACGCTAGTCCACTCGCGGAGTCCGACCAAAATGGTACGGCAAGTCTACCGTAACTCCTGGACACAGCTCTATTTGACGAGGCATTTCGCGCCATTCTGCCTCATCTGTGAACTCTGCAGCTATCCAACGCCTCAAATCGTGCATATCTCGGAGCCTTATCAGAGAACGCTGCTGTTCGGCAAACCATTCAGCATCAGGTGTAAAAGAAGTATTGGTCACCACCATTCCAACCTGGAATGGCTGGTTGTTAGCACCCCCGCCAATTCCCTCACGGCCCTTGGCCCTATCTTTTTCACAGGAGACCGGGTGTGCTTAACCTGTACTGCTCCCAAGTAGGCCGGATCGACGCGCCAGGCCAAAATACTATGTCAACACCACCGTCTTTGGCTGCGTATGTCCAACCCGCTTCGCCTCCATACCCATAGCAAGGAGGCGATCTAGCACCCTCAAACTCCTCGGGATGGAGACCGTACAGGAAACGATGTAGCTCTTCATCAGTGACTTGGTTCTACAGCGTCTTGCAGAGTAGATGAACCAGTGGCATCATGAGCATATGAACGCTTACTCTGAAGACCTGCGCAAGAAGATAATCGAAGCCCTCCGTCGCGGCATGGGAAGAGCCCAGCCGCCAGAACCTTCTCCGTGAGCCTCTCCTCGGTCAAGCGCTACGCGAAGATGGCCGAGGAGGACGCCCGCTCGTCCCGAAGAAGAGGCCCGGCTCCCAACCCAAGACGGACCATACGCAAGGCCTGGAGGTCGGCTGAGCGCCCGGCCGCTACGCTCGCAGACAAGTGCGAGTTCCTCTGGGGTCGGGGTGCCCTGGACCCGCGACTTGAAACGAAAAAGGACTTTGGGTGCAGGCGAACGCGACGAGTGGCTGAGAGCGGCCTGGCGAGTGCTGGTAAGGCCCTGAGGTGGGACGCTTGGTGTTCTAAGAAACACCTCGCTCGCACCCCTGCCGCCTGGTCGCGTCGGGGCGAAGGTGCGTGCGCCGCGCAACCGCAGAAGAACACGACTTACGAGCATCGGAGGGGATGGGGCCCAAAGGGGCACGACTGTAATTGGCGTCTCGAGCGGGTGCTGGCGCCGACGCCGCCGGGCAGGTGGTGGTTATGGACAACCTAAGCGCCCACAAGAGCAAGGAAGTACGCGAGTTGATCCAGCTGCGAGATGCTTTTTCTCAACCGCCGGACTCAACCCGATAGAGGAGGCGTTCTCGAAGATAAAGGGGCTGTTGCGCACACAGAAGGCGCTGATCGAGGTGCTGGGAGGCGATCTCGGCTTCGATCGAGGCTTCTTCGAGCAGTACAGTCTGGGTCAACTGCTATGACAGACGCTGTAAGTGCCGAGTTACTCTATCAACTGCACTATAGTACGCCGAACTAGAGCTTCCCCCAGCGGGAGAGTTAACTGTAATTGTAGATGCCGCAGTTTGTAGGAGGCGCTTCTTGATAAAAGTTCTTCGCCTCCAAGCCTTCGACACAGTGCACACAGAGGTGTCGAACCTCCTCACCCCCGAACTTTCGGGCGTAAGGATGAGGGCTCATCACGAAAATAGCGACTTCTTCTCAATATAGTAGATGAGCAGATCGCACCATAAAGTTTGGAAGCTCTAGCGATACGAAGCCAGTAGATAACTCTTGCCCATAGGTTCAACTCGCCTGATAAGAAGCGTCACTGACGCAATGTCACCTTTCGGTATGATCAGCGTGGACTTCGATACAGTCTTCGATTACGCTGATCGGTCAATCCGGCTCGATGGTGGCGATCAGACCCTCCGACCTGAGGTTTTCCTGGTAGAGTTCGGCGAGCTCCTTGTGGCACTTGGTGACGACCGCCTTGCCTTTGGTGTGGGCCTCGAGCATGATCGAGACGGCCCGCCGCATGTTCATGCGCGGTATGACCTTGCGGAGCACCTTGATTACGTGTTCCATCGGGGTGTAATCATCGTTGTGCAGGATGACCTTGTAAGGTGGCTCCGTGGTGAACTCGCGTTCGGTTCGTCTCTTGGGGACGGTCTCTATGGATTCTCCTAAGGGGGGCATGCTCTTCTCAGATTCTTCCGCGCCAACTCGGCCACTCCAACGACTTCTCTGACACCGTACAAGGTTAACAGCCCGAAGGTGAGATTTGTAGGAGGACCAGGCCGAAAATCCGGGCCGGCGGCTCATCCAGCCGGTTGAAGACTCGGCATGAGAGTCGGGCGGTGACTCGTCCCGCAACTTAGCGTATGAGCGGCAGCACCTTGTCTAAGAGCTCCTCGACGGTTCGGCGGTTGCGGTCCTCTATCTCCCGGGCGCGTTCGATGGGCGGGTAGTCTTTCGCCTCGTCGCGCGTGAGGAGCGGGAGCTTCACGGGGCTCTCTTCGCCCCACTTCTCGAGCCAGTCCTCGGGCATCTCTTCGGGCATCTCCTGGTGGGAGAGGGTGGCCCAGAGGGCGGTCCACGCCCTGGGTACGACGCGCCAGATGTCGTAGCCGCCGCCGCCGGTCGCGACCCAGCGTCCGCCGCAGAGCTCGTGGGCGAGCTCGTGGACCCTTTGGGGGACGTGCTCGTAGACGCGCGTCGTCACCGAGAGGTGCGCCAGGGGGTCCAGGGCGTGGGCGTCGCAACCGTTTTGGGGAGAGGATCAGGTCGGGCTCGAAGGCCCTCAATACTTCGGGCACGATGGCCTCGAAACACTCGATAAAGGAATCGTCGTGAGTGAAGGGTTCCAAAGGCAGGTTGACCGAGTACCCATAGCCGTCCCTCTGGCCGGACTCCTTCATGCCGCCGGTCCCCGGGAAGAGGTAGCGCCCCGACTCGTGCATCGAGACCGTCAGGACGTCCGGGTCGTCGTAGAACATCCACTGCACCCCATCGCCGTGGTGGACATCGGTGTCCACGTAGCCGATCTTTATGCCGGGGTGCTCCTCCTTGAGGCGCGCGATGGCGACCCCGGCGTCGTTGTAGATGCAAAAGCCACTCGCCTTCGAGCGCATGGCGTGATGCAGGCCGCCCGAGATGCACATGGCGTGCTCCGTCTCGCCGTGCATTACGAGCCTCGCCGCCTCGAGCGTCCCGCCTACCACGTGGGCGCACGCCCGGTGGATGTCGGGGAAGATCGGGTTGTCCGTCGTGCCGAGCCCGTACTGCTCGAGCTCCGCGAGATCCCCCTCGCCCCGGCCGGCCAGCTGCACGCGGCGCACGTAGCTCGCGTAATGCACGGTCCTCAGGTCCTCGTCCGTCGCCGGCTCGGGGCCGACGAACGGGTACCCTTCCAGGAGCCCCAGAGACTCGCAGAGCTCGATGGTCATCCTGAGCCTCACCGGGTTGAACGGGTGGTCGCCCCCGAACCCGTACTCCTCCAGCGCCTCGTCGTGGACGAAGGCGGCTCTGCCGCTCACCCGCCCCCCGCATCTGGTCCCGGGTCGGGCGCGGCCGGCGGCCAGAGGACCGGGTACCCCGCCCCTATAAGGAGTTCTACGACGCCTTTAGGGTTTATGGTGGCAAGCCTGAGGATCGCGACGCGCTCTCCGGCCTCGTCCTCGTGCTCAGAGGAGGCCAGGACGCTCACGAGGTTCACCCCCTCGTCCCGGACTATCTCGACCACCTCTGCCAGGGAGCCGGAACGGTTCGGGAGGGCGACTTCGAGGCGGCTGCCGGGCTCGTTGGCGCCAACGAGATGCACGAACGCCCTCAGGACGTCCGAGGAGGTCACTATACCCACTAGGAGGTCCTCCCCGTCAACGACCGGCTGGCAGCCGATCTTCCTCTCGTACATCGCCATCGCTGCGTCCTCTATCGGGTCCTCGGGCCGTGCCGTCGCCACGTCCCAGGCCATCTCGTCGGCGACCCGGATACGCCGGAGCGCCTCGGCCCGGGTCGGATCGCCGAGGGCGGGTGTCGCCGCGCGCAGGTCGCGGTCGGAGATCACACCGACGAGTCGTCCTCCTTCGAGGACCGGCAGGTGCCGGATCCTGTTCTCCCGGCACAGCGCCAGAGCTTCGGCAGCCGTAGTCTCCGGCCCGACCGTCACGACCTCCCGCGTCATAGAATCCCGAACCAGCAGCATCTCTACCTCTCCCGGACACTCGAGCGCCCCTCGAAGACCACCACGCATTATATGGAGCACCCCTCCTTCGCGCCGGTGTACCGAGTAATCTCTGCGGCAAGAGGCTGATCCCGATTGTAGTATAAGCGCATGCCCGAGTACCTGAACCAGTTCCTGGCCGACAAGGCTACGATGCTCGTGGAGGAGAACTTCACCGGCGTTCGTGCGGAGTGGTGGTGGGAGCGGCGCCTGGGGGGAGGCATAGCCGTCTGCCAGGAGCTCGACCCCGCGTCGATGGCTCGCGAGATCTCCCACAAGACCGGACGCGAAGAAGACGAGGTCCGGCGCGTGGTAGAAGAGGATCTCGGCCTCGAAGATCCGGAACCCGTCGTCCTGAACTTCGAGCTCTCCGGCGACACGGAAGCATCGGAGGCCGCGAGGATGCTCGCCGAACGCTCCGCAACGCCCGAAGGGCTCGCCGCGAACCTCTACCGCCACATCGAGGAATCCCTCCCCGGAAGCGGCGGTTAACGCTCAGTAACGCGGCACCGAAGCATCCACGAACGAGTAGGCGTCGAGCCCGCCCTCGAGGTTGTAGGCGCTTTCGAAGCCGGAGCGGTCCAGCACCCGGGTCACATAGGCGCTGCGGGCGCCGTGGTGGCAGATTACGACGGTCTCGGGTTCGGGGTCGAGGTCGGGGAGGCGGTCGAGGATCTGCGCCATCGGCATGAGCCTCGCCCCTTCTATCCGGGCGAGGGCGAACTCCCACGGCTCCCGCACGTCGAGAAGGACCGGGTCCTCACCCCGGTCGAGCTTCTCCTTCAGCTCGCGCGCGGTGACGTTCTTGTAGTCCGGCTCTTGCAAGAGAGCGTTCGCTAGGGCTCGTAGTCGTAGTCGTAGTCGACGACGAGACGGCCAGAGGTGACTGAGTCGAGCTTCTCGACCACGGCGCGGTGGTCGGGGTGATCCAGGTACGCGCGCAGGTCGTCGGCGGTCCGCAGGCGGACGAAGAGACCGTGGGTGTAGCCCTTGGCCCGCCCACTGAAGTCCTCGCCGACGGAGAGGTCCATGACGTTCGGGATGTTGCCCCTCAAGTCCCGGATGCTCGAGAGGAGATCCCGGACGTCCTCGGCCGACGCGTCGTCCTTCACCGCGAAGAGCACCAGATGATCTACCAAGTTCTTCTCCCAGTTCCTCGTGCGCTACGAACGCGGCTCTCCCTAACAGAGCCTACAAGTCTAGCAGATGGCCGCCTGACTCCCCACGACCTACCGCTCCCACCGGTAGCGGCGCTCCGACTCGTCTATCTTGTAGTCGTTTATGCTCGCGTCGCGGCGGCGCATGTACCCCTCGTCGTCGAACTCCCAGTGCTCGTTGCCGTGGCTGCGCCACCACTGGCCGTCCACGTCGCGCGACTCGTACTCGAAGCGCACGGAGATGCGGTTCCCCGCGTAGCACCACAGCTCCTTCATCAGCCGGTAGTCGAGCTCGCGCTCCCACTTGCGCGTCAGGAAGGCGATTATCTCCTCGCGCCCCTTGAAGAACTCGTCGCGGTTGCGCCACTGGGAGTCTTCGGTGTACGCCCCGGCGACCTTTTCGGGGTTGCGGGTGTTCCAGCCGTCCTCGGCGGCCTTTACCTTCTGGCGGGCGCTCTCCTCGTCGAACGGCGGGACGGGTGGTCTAGTCATGAATCTCCTCCTGCTAACGCTGTTTGTTCGCGACCAGGATACGCCCGGCGCGCCCTTTTTCTATACCCGCCACCAATGTACAGACGTTTCTTTGCAGGATCAAACCCGTTCGTACGCGCTCTGCGTGATCGGGAGTACAATCTATTGTATGGAAGGCGCGGCCCTCATAGTAAACGCACGCTCGCGCACCGGGGAGCAGGCCTTCGAGAGGGCCTCGGAGCTCCTGGACTCTTTGGGCGTCGAGGTCGGGGCGAGCTACGCCCTGCACGACGCGGCCCGCCTCCCGGAGACGGTCAGAGAGGCCGTGGGCGAGGGACACGCCCCGATCATCCTCGGCGGCGGCGACGGCTCGGTCTCCTCGACGGTGGATTTTCTCGCCCACCACGACGTTACCCTCGGTCTCCTGCCCCTGGGCACCGCCAACGACTTCGCGAGGACACTCGAGATCCCTAGCGGGCTGGAAGCGGCCTGCAGGACTATCGCCAACGGCAAGGTCGTGGACATCGATCTCGGCCTCGCGGGGGACAACTTCTACGTGAACGTGGCCTCGGTGGGCCTCGGCGTCGAGGCGACCCGCTCCCTCTCGCCTCAACTGAAGAAGAGCATCGGTCCTCTGGCCTACCCTGCGGCGGCTATCACGGCCTTCTTCAAGCACGAGCCCTTTACCGCCCGGCTCTCCTTCCCGGACGGGGACCACGAACCGATCGGGTACGGCCGCCTGCTGCAGGTAGCGGTCGGCAACGGCCGGTTCTACGGCGGGGGGATGGTTGTCGCTCCCGGCTCCGGCATCGACGACAGATCCCTCGACATCTACGCCATAAAGCTCGGGCGCAGGCGCGATCTCCTCGGCGTCGCCCGGTACCTCAAGAGCGGCGACTTTGTGAAGAACGATAGCGTAGACCACTTCCGTACCAGCCGGGTGCTCCTCGAAACCGAGCCCGAGATGCCAGTCAACGTGGACGGCGAGCTCGTCGCCAAGACGCCCGAGGAGTTCTCCGTCGCCGCGAACGCCCTGCACGTGATCGTGCCCGAAAACTCCTCCGCCGCGCAGATGGACTAATAGTCGCCAGTAATTGGTTTTCAGTTGTCAGCTGTTTGCCGATGGCTCTTCTCCAGCCGGCGAATCGGAACAACGGCACACGGATACGAAAGGCGCCATCTGCCGTGTACCGAACTGGAGTGGGCAATCTCTCAACCTTTGACTGATGACTGACTACTGATAACTGACTGCTTATTAACCAGATAGATGCCGCAGACGACGAGAGCGGCGCCGACCAGGAGCAGCGGGCTCAGGATCTCCCCCAGAAAGATCGCCCCCAGCAGGACCGAGACGAGCGGCACGAAGAAAACGTAGACCGAGACCCGGCTCGCCTCGCCCGCCTTCACGAGCCCGAGCCACAGTATCCATGCAAGCGCCGTCCCGACGAGTGCGGTGTACAGGAAGCCCGCGACGTAGGTACCGGTCCAGGAGATCCCCGAGAGAGGTTCGAGCACGAGCCCCAGCCCCGTGAGGACGACGCCCCCGGCCGAGAACGGCACCGCGACCGCCCACAGCGTCGAGACACCCTCTCCGTACCTCTTGAAGTAGACCGTCCCGAGGGCCCAGGAGAGGGCCGAGCCGACCCCGAACGCCACCCCGAGCGGCGTTCCGAGCGAGGACCCGGAGAGGCTCCCCGCGCTCACCACGACGACGCCCGAGAAGCCCAAAACGAGGCCCACGACCTTCGCGGCCGAGAGCTGCTCGCCCAGGATCAGGTAAGACAACAAGCCCACGAGGATGGGTTGCAGGTAGATGACCACCGCCGCCGACCCCGACGGCATGTACAGGATGGTTAAGGTCTGCAGCCCCATAAAGAGCACCACGTTGAACGCCGCGAGCAGGAGGTAGACCGGCCATTCGCGGCGCAAGTTCGCTTGCCCGCCCCACACGAGCGCCGCGAGCGTCACCACCGCGCCGCACAGGAGCGTGCGGGTCCCGGCGAACAGTACCGGCGGGGCGTACTCCAGGCTGACCTTTATCGCCCCGAACGCCGAGCTCCAGAACAAGATCAAGAACACGAACGCCAGGATCGCGAAACGACGCTCGGCGAGCACCAAAACCTCCAGAAGACGCCTTCTCCAGAATCCGGCCCGTACAGCTTACTACGCGACGCAGAGCATCGAGAGACCCGGTTCGCCCCGCGGCCCTCGAAGAAAGCATATTTGTTGCCGTACAACGGCTTCGGACCTGGAACTGTCTTATAGATTTGTTAAGATTGCCAAAGGCGTTGAAAGCCATCCGATTCTAAAGGATAATAACTGGCGGCTAGCCGGTGAGACCCCGAAATACGGGTCAAGCGAGTCGGCACTCTGCTGGAGGGGCGAATATCGTGAAAGAGATATACAAAAAGAGGGACGGGTCGCATCCTCCCCGGAGGCGCGA
>JAUJNO010000014.1:36958-72222 GCA_030448125.1 Rubrobacteraceae bacterium
GAGGAGTTCTCGGCGCTCGAGGTACTGTCGCCGCTCGAATACCAACCCGCCAAGGTCTTCGCCAACGGCGGCGTTGACTACGAGGTAGGCGGGGGTCTGTGCCAGATCTCCTCGACCCTGTTCATGGCTGCCAACTACGCGGGTCTCGAGATCGTGGAGCGCAACCCGCACTACGCCGAACTGCCCTACATCCGCCCCGGTCTCGACGCGACGGTGTGGTTCGGGAGCGAAGACGACGGGTGGGGAGCTCTGGACATGAGGTTCAAGAACAACACAGACGGAAACATCCTCGTCAAGGAGTTCGTCAACGAAGACGGCTTCCTTATCGCCCAGATCTACGGAGAGAAGCCCGCCGATAAGGTGGTGAGCATGGACTCCGAGAAGGTCGAGGAGGACCTCGGCAAGGGGATCACGTGGGCCACTTATAAGAAGGTGACGGACAACGACGGACAGGTCCTCGAGGACGGCCTCTTGTACGAGACCCTCTACAGCTACAACCCGCCTACCCCTCCGGAGTTGAAGCACGAGACCAACGAGCCGCGAGGTTCTGGCTGGGTAGACGAAAGTAACACCACCAACTGGAACGACAAGAAAGGCTGAGCGGCGAGACCACGAACGTAGTGCAAGGGCCACAAAAGGAGGCGGTAGGCACAGCCCGTGCTTACCGCCTCTTCGTTTACCCCCATAACGCCAAACGTAAGCAGAGTCGAAGCAAGCGGGCGCCTTTTGCCGCCACCCTTCGGGAACAAAGCTACGTGCGTGAATGGGCCGTCACTGCCCGGCAGGTTCGTACGACCCGTCATGACGAGGCAGAGGACGTTTCGGTGACGCGTACTTAAAGGTCCAAGTCTATGGAGGCGGATTCGTCCGAGGCGAACTTGGCTTCCCCCACCCGAAGCTGTAACCCCGAGGAATCTGGCTCTACCGAAAAGATTATCTTTCCTTCTTTAGTCACGCCGGGCTCCACGTTGGCGGTGAACATGTTGTTCTCCGGCTCGACGTGGGTGAAGTTGTTCTCGATGTCGGCCTCGAACTCACGCCCTTCGCTGTCTACGAGGGTCACGAACGGGGTAGCGAACGTGATGTCTTGGTTGGAATTGTTCTGGAAGGCAAGGTCCACGATGACGAAGTTTCCTTCCTCGCTGCCCAGGCGCGAGACGAGAATCTCCGACTCCTTGGCATCGGTCACAGCCCACGCCACATCTCCTACTACGACGGTCTCTCCGATAGAGGGCCCGGATCCCTCTTCGGATTCCGTCGTTACGGATTCCTCCGTGGATTCTGTCTCTACGGTGTCCGTCTCCTGCTCCGCTGCTTCGTCTGCCGAGGAGCTGGCGTCCTCTGCTCCCCCACACCCGCCGGCGAGCGCGGCGACGGCTAAGAGAAACACCGTCAGCATCGCTCCGAGCGTAGAGGGCAAGCCGCGACCCGCGAACCTTCTTCTTCTCATACCTCTCCCCTCCAGGGATCGTAGTAAAAAGCTAGGTCGCGATTATAACCGGGGAACGGACAGTGTTTCCGGTCTAGAAGGTGACCACCTTGTCGGCCTCCGCGCACAGCCTCGCCACGTCCGGCGGACCCGCCCACGTGCCGCCCACGGCCTTCAGGCTCTCCTCCGTCGCCCCACGGGCGACTGCGCAACCCTTTCAGACGTAGACGGGGACTTCGTGCTCCCCGAGCTTGCTCAGAAGATCTCGCATGGGAGGCACGCCCACGCCCTCCACCCGCCGCGCGTTGTCGTCCACGATCAGGTCCGTCGCGTCCCCCGCCAGGACCACGGAGACCTCTTGACCGACCTCGAGCGAGCCGTTGGCCGCGATGTGCAACGGGACCGAGGCCAGGGTGGCGTCGCCCGTCCCCTTGGTGACTATATACAGCAACTGCATGGCACCCCTCCTTCCGAGCTTTCTCCCCGTGCTCTCGGCGGGAGCATGCGTACGACACGCGACCGCACGGGAGCGTCTCATCCAATCTTACAGCGCGTCGAGAAACGGATCAACGGAGCCACTCCATCCCCGTGGTCTACGGTTGGTAATAGTGGTCGACGACGAGCCCGCACGGTCCTTTTCGGGTCCGTAAAATCGACGTCCTACGGATGCTCTCTATACACGCGCTCGATGCTTACCGCCCGGCGGCCTTCGACCTCCAACTCGATGACGACGGCGTTGAGGACGGCGGGTCCCTTCGACACCCCGATGCGCGCCGGCCCCTTTTCGAGGAAGAGCCCCATGAAGTCCTCCTTATCGAACCCTATGATGCTCTCCTTGCCGCCGGTCATGCCCACGTCCGACACGTAGGCCGTGCCGCCGGAGAGGATGCGAGTATCGGCGGTCGGCACGTGAGTGTGGGTCCCAACGACGGCCTGCGCCCTGCCCGCAAGGTGGTAGCCCATTGCCTGCTTCTCGCTCGTGGCCTCGGCGTGTACGTCAACCAGGACGAGGTCCGCCCCGGCGGCTTCGGCCTCATCGACCGCCCTCTCCGCCGCCAGGAACGGTGAGCGCGGCGTATGCCTCATGAACACCCGGCCCTGCGTGTTTACGAGCCCGACCCGTACGCCCCCCGCCTCGAACGTCCCCCATCCGTGCCCCGGCGAGTCTACCTCCAGGTTCGCCGGCCTTATTATCCGCTGCTCCCACTCCAGGAACTTTCCGGCTCCTCCCGCGTCGAAGGCGTGGTTGCCCAAAGTGAGGAAGTCGACCACCGAGAGCAGATCCGAGCCGGCCTCCGGTGTTATGCCCCGTCCGGCGGGCGCTGAGTTCTCCCCGTTGGCGACGACGGCGTCCAGCCCAAGCTCGCGCCGCAAGGCGGGGACGAGCGTCCGGACCGCCGCGCGACCCGCCTCGCCGACTACGTCCCCTATAAACAAGAGACGAAACGTCAAGTCCTGCTACCCATGGAGACTCTACCCCATCCTTCGCAAAGGCCTCAATAAATTCTTCTGTCCCAGTCGTTCGCGAGCCGTAGCACGAACCGCCGCACTGGAGACGGCTCATATTACAGTGTTGGCGTAGGAGAAGCCGAACGGCGCTCGACCCGGCTCGCTACCGCACGCTCTAACGAACCTCGGAGCGCGCCGGGATCGGGGGGTGGGTAAGCCGGGACGTATCGGGTAAAAGCGAAGGTTGAAAGGCCAGCAGGTCATGGAAGAGACGAAGCCAGGGAGACGACGGGAGGAAAGCGACGTGAGCGCGACCGACGAGAGGGCGACGATGGTACATACGTTGAGGGAGGAGCCGGGCTCTTACGCCAGGGCTTTGGACGACGGTGCGGAGGTGATCTACAGGGTTCTCCCCTCGGACGGCGGGTTCGTTGCCGAGTGGGAGTACGTCGCCGCATCGGGCTCCGGGGAGGGACCCGAGAGGAGCCACGGGGAGGAGTTTTCGTCTCACGCCGACGCCCTGAAATACCTGGAGGAGAACTTCGACGATCCGCTCACCGGCAGAGGCTCGTAGGGGAGCCGGGATGGCCCTTAGCCTGGAGAAGGCGTGCGCCAGGCTCGTGTAACCTCTACCGGGCTACCTTGACGTAGAGTTTCTCGAAGCCTTCTCTGGGGCAGACGCCCCCCGGCGCGGAGTATTCCCCGGACGAGACGGGCACGCTGCGGATCTCGTAGTCGCCCTCTTCGTTCTGTCTGGCCCAGTAGAACCCGTGCCAGTTCCTCGTCTTCATGAATTCGGCATTCTTGTGCCTGTAGAGTTCGTAGCCCCGTTCGGGCGGGGTGGGATCCAGCCCTCCCTCCCGGCCCTCCGGCGAGACGCCAGAGGCTCCAGCCGAGAGGCCGTTTCGTGACGTGCCCATGCGTCGGCTCCTTCCGTGGCCGGGGGGAATCATCAGAGAACTTCCTCTACGCCCCTGGTCTCCCCAACGGCCTCATCGTAGAGGTGCTCGGCCTCCTTTTCCTCCTCCCTCCGAGCCTCGGGCTGTCTTGTCGACTGGGAACCGTCTCCGGTCCCCAGGTATGGGCGGAACAGATCCATGGGGATCGGCAGGATCACCGTGGAACTGTTCTCGCTGGAGATCTCGGTCAGCGTCTGGAAGAGCCTCAGCTGCAACGCCGTCGGGCTCTCCAGCCTGTCGGCGGCCTGGCGCAGGCGCTGGGAGGCCTGGTATTCGCCCTCGGCGGCTATGATCTTCGCCCGCCGCTCGCGCTCGCTCTCGGCCTGCCTGGCCATTGCCCGCTGCATCTGCTGGGGTATCTCGACGTCCTTGACCTCCACGACGCTTACCTTGATCCCCCAAGGCTCGGTGTGATCGTCTATTATCGTCTGCAGCTCTTCGTTTATGGCCTCGCGGTCGGTGAGGAGATCGTCGAGGTCCTTCTGGCCGAGGACGCTCCTGAGGGTAGTCTGGCTGATCTGGCTGGTCGCCAGGACGTAGTTCTCGACCTCCACGACCGCCCTGTTCGGGTCCACTACGCGGAAGTAGATCACCGCGTCCACCCGGGCCGGTACGTTGTCGCGGGTGATGACCTCTTGAGGAGGTACATTCATGCTCACCGTACGCAGGTCGATCTTGACCATCCTGTCGCGTATGGGGACGAGGAAGAAGAGCCCCGGCCCCTTCGCCGGCCCCTGCACCCGCCCGAGCTTGAAGATGACACCCCGCTCGTACTCGTTGACGATGCGCACCGCACTTGCTACGAGAAAGATCACGAACAACAACACCGCGAAAGCGACGACCAGGAAACCGAAACCGGCCACCTGTACCAAACCCAAACCCGTCTCCATAAAGTCCTCCTTACCCTAGCTCTTGGGCGAATGCTCGAATCCGGCTGACTCGAAGGGCAGCACCACGACTTTTCCGTCTCGAAAACCTACCACCTGCACCTTATCCCCAACCCCTATGACCTGCTCGTGGTCTTCTTGCTCGTAGGCATCCTCGGGTGCGACGGCGGGGACGGCGCGCCACCGCTCGCCATGCACGAACACCCAGCCCGGAGAGTCGATCCCGACCGTTTCCAGGACGTCTCCTACCTCCCCGATCATCCCTTCCACCCCGGTCGTCGCCGGTCTTCCCCTGGCCGCGAGCGCTTCGCTCGAGCCCGTTACGAAAACAACCCCCGCGAGAACCGCAAGCGCCACGAGGACTACCAGCGCCGCCCAGGAGTAAGCAGCCGTCGCGCCGGAGAGCGTCAAGATTCCCAAGACAAAGGCCACTACCGCCGCCACGGTCGGCAGCCCGTGGTTGGTTACCACGAGATCCACCGCGAAGAACGCGAGCGCCAGAAGGATCAAAGCTGCCCCGGCCCAACTCACCGGCAACCACCCACGCGCGCACGAAGAAGGAGCCAACACACCCCTCCCACCTTGTAAACGAGCAGCAGTCGCATACTTCTCGATTGTAGCACGTATTACCCCGATCTCCGGGAAGGTTCACTTACGGTGGGGGTGGGACCAGGTACTCGGCGCGATTCTCTCCGGCTCGTCGCAGCGTCCCCTCGTCGAGTGGCACCGGCTCCGCGCCGTACCGGAGCTTCGCTTCCCCGGCGAGTGCCGTTATCACGTCCTCGACCTCGACCTTGCTCCCGGTACGGCGCAGGCTACCGACGCTCCCGGTCCTCATCGGGAGGTTCATGGCACCATAGAAGCGGGAGAGGATCCGGGCCAGGTCTTCCTCGCCCCACACCAGCACGATGCCCCCGACGCTCGTGGCCCTACGCGTTACGCGCTGGGCGATACCGACGAGCTTCATGCCGTTCTCGAAGCCGCCGGCCCGGATGCTGTGGTCCCCGGGGCAGAACTCGTCACGGACCTCGCCAACCTCTGCCTCCTCTACGCCGAGGCGCGATAACGCCCCGAGCACCAGGGCGGCGGCCTCGTCGTAGCGTTCCCTTATCCCCCGCCGCGCGTCTTCGGCCGGCCGGACGATGGAGAAGCCGAAGGTGCCTTCTGAGGCGGCGATAGTGCCTCCGCCTGCGCCACGGACCAGGACCGGATACCCATCTTCGTGCGCCGCCCGGACGGCCTCGCCAAAGCCGACCCTGAGCGTGTCCCTCCTCGTCACCCCGACGTGCCGGACGGAGGGCGTGATCGAGACGGTCGCGGGCCGTACGCCCGCCGCTACCTCCTCGAAGAGGAGCCTCCCATAAGCGTATGCCGTCCCCGGATCCTCGAATCGTCCGGGCAAGAGAAGATCCATCGCGACTCCTCGTCGTCTCCTTCGAGCCTATAAATAAGCCTGGTTCCGGGAGAGTTTACCAACGGGGCGGCGCGGACACTCGATTTGGAAGATCGAGATCCACGGAGAGTACAAGACGCCGGGCGGGGAGCCGGCTCGCGTCAGGTACAGCATCCACTTGCGTGACGTAGCGCCAAGGAAGCCGACGACATAGCAGCATTGCTGGCGGCGGTGCGGCTCTCACCTACGGCGCCCGCGGCGGCGCGCGAGGACAATGCTGACCGCTCCCGCCGCGACCGCCACCGTTACTCCGGCCGCGACCTTTTTCGGGAGCGGATCGGGCACGGGTGGAGGAAGCTCCCTGACGCCTTCTTCGTCGGCGCGAGGTGGCCGGCCAACGTACCGTCCGGTGCTCGGCGGGGTGAAGCGCGCGATATAGCTGCGCAACTCCTCGGCGACGTGGGGTCCCGACATGGGCAGGCCGTGACCGGCGGCGACGGCGGAGGGTTCCAGGCCGGCCAGGGTTTCGACGCTCCGGCGGGCAGCCTCCCAGTCGAGGGTAAATGGCGCCGGCGGCCGGTGGAACTCTCGCTCTCGGATGACCTGGGAGGTCCACGAGTCCATGTTCATCGTCGTCAAGGCGTCTCCTGCCAGCAGCACGCCGTCGGTCTCGCGGAACAGAGAGACGTGCCCGGGGGTGTGACCCGGCGTGTGGTAGGGCTTCCAGTTCTCAAGCCCCGGAACGTCGCCATCCGCGGGCAGCGGCAGCACGCGATCTCCGAAGTCGTAGCCGCCGTGCGGGAAGAGCCTCGCCATCTGGGCGATCGCGCCGCCCATGGTAGAGTCCTGCGGCGGGTAGTCGGACTTACCCGTCAGGTAAGGTATCTCGAGCGGATGCACGTAGATGGGCACGTCCCACCCTCTCGCCAGCTCCAGCGCCGCGCCGGCATGGTCGAAATGCCCGTGCGTGAGCACGATCGCCTCGGGCCGTGCCCCGTCTCCGTAGCGCTTCGCGGCCGCCCGGCGGATGAGGGCAGCCGACAGGGGCAGGCCGGCGTCCACGAGCGCCCAGGGCCCGCCCGGCGCCCCGACCAGGTAGGCGTTGACGAAGGCGATCTCCGTACGCGCTAACCCGGGGGCGACTTCCTCGGCCGATCCGCTTAGGGCGCCCGGAGCAATACTCGTTTTGTTTCGCATCTGCCCGTCCTCTCGAAAACCGTGGTCCGGATCACAACCTGCCGCGCCGACACGGCGTTAACGGGGGCTAAAGGGCCGAACCCGGTCAATGCCTCGGTCCTTTCGCCCGGTGGCTGGTAAAAGGTCGAAGGCCGCTATCCCGCGCGAGCCCCCAGCTTGCTGTCGATCTTCTGCAAAGCCTGCTGGAGATACTCCTTGAAGACCGGGTAGTTCTCGCTCATCGGGAAGTGACCTATGCCCTCCATCTCGATGAACTCCGCGCCCTCTATCTGCTCGGCGGTCTGCCGGCCCTCCTCGGGGGTGGTGAGGTAGTCATATTCCGCGTTCATTATCACCACCGGGCACTTCTCAGCGTCTATCTCCCCGAGCCTGCCGCGTAAGTCGTGGTCCACCGAGTAGAAATAGAGGTCCCCCCTGAAGGCCTCCGAGCCCTGCGTATAGTAGAACCACGTATCCCAGCGGTCCCTGTCGGGCGACTGCGGGGCCATCAGGTCCCACACCCCGCTCGCGCAGACCTGTGCGGCGTTCGCGTGCGGGTGCTGCCACCAGTCGAGGAAGAAGCCGGGTGAGTAGTCCGACGCCTCGACCGGGATGACCCCCGCGAAGCGGTCCGGGTGGCGTAGGGCGAGCTGCAGTGCGACCTGGCCTCCGAAGGAGGAGCCCGTGAAGATGGGATCTTCGAGCTCCAGGGCGTCGCAGAAGGCGGTAATAAAGGCGGTGTAGTAGTCGGTGGTAAGCCTGTACTCCTCCTTCCACCACTCCCTGTTCTTTGGCGGGTCGGACTTACCGTGGCGGACGAGGTCGTAAGCGATCACGCGGTAGTTCTGGGTAATCTCTTCGTCCTCGAGCAGGTCCCGCCACTGGTGGTTGTGGCAGCCAGCGGTGTGCTGGCAGACTAGAGGCTGCCCCGTACCGTTCTCCAGAAAGAAAACCTTGCACTCATCGCCCATGACGTCAATCGTCACGTAGCGGCCCGTGACCGGCGAAAAATGTGCCATCCTTTTCTCCTCTCGAAGTTTTGAAGTTTTTAGTTGTCAGTTTTTAGTCAAGGTTTAGATGGGCGGGTGCCGGTGGCGCGGGACGAAGCGTTGCCGGTTTTTCTGTCGAGATCGTCGCGCCTCGCCTTCCGCTCCCCAAGATTTTGCTGACCACTGAAAACTGATTACTAAACACTAACAACTACACTGGCACGCCGGTGACCCGCAGGAGCTCTATCTGCCGAACCACACAGCGCAGGTTCTGCATGAGCACCAGCAAGTCCCCTTCGAGGCTCAGGTCGGTGCGGAACGCGGCCGCGAAGATGCCGTGGTGCATCGGCGGCGGCGTCTCCTGCCCGAAACCGCGCCAGGTCTCGGCGCTCGCCCGGATGATGAACTGGTAGCGGTCGTCCAAAGGCCCCGGGTCCACCAGGATCTCTTCGACCTTGCCCGCGTGCATCTTGACGAGGTACTGGTGCTCCTCCATGTCGAGCAAGAATGCGCACGAGTAGTACCTCCCGTGCGCTTGAAGCTCGGCATCCTCATCGCTCGCGCGCCGGAAAGCGTCTACCCAGCCGTTCTCTACCGCCGCCTCTACCGCCACAAGTCCTCCTTCCTCTAGTCCCTTAGTTGCTACGAGCATTTCCCGATGCGGTCTCGAGCCAAACGTTTGGAACCCACCGATCTCTCGAAGAGCGTGACCTTCCACACGAGAGCTAGAAAACCCCGGGTGGCGCCTCTCGACGACCCGAACGTACAATTCTTGCTGAAGGGAGGAACAATAGATCAACAATTCGAGGTCTACGCCGTCAGGTACGCGACCCGAGAGGCTCGCCGCGGAGACCACTTCCACGGCGGCGACTCTGGTTACGACCCGCACAACGCGCCGATGCCGATGGACTACTTCGTCTGGGCCGCCATCTCGCCCGAGCACACGGTGATCGTGGACGCGGGTTTTACGGCGGAGGTAGCGGCGAGGCGAGGACGAGATCATCTGCGCTGCCCTACGGAGGGGCTACGGGAACTCGGCATAGACTGCACGCGGGTTCCGTGCGTGATCCTTACCCACCTCCACTACGATCACGTCGGGAACCTGGAGAAGTTCCCCGCGGCCACGTTCGTTCTTCAGGACGAGGAGATGGCCTTCTGGACCGGCCGCTACGCGAGCAGGGAGCACTTCCGGAACACCGTGGAGATGGAGGACGTGGTAGGCCTGGTACGCAAGAACTTCGAGGGCCGGTTGCGCTTCGTCGACGGGAGCGAGGAGATCCTGCCCGGCATCGAGGTGCACAAAGCCGGCGGACACGCGGCAGGACTGCAGGTGGTGAGGGTAAAGACCGCTCGGGGCAACGTCGTCCTCGCCTCCGACGCGACACACTTCTATGCCAACATCGAGCAGGATCGTCCGTTCAGCATCGTGGCCGACCTGGCGAGGATGTACGGCGCCTTCGATCTCGTGCGTTCCCTCGCCGATTCCCCGGCTCACATAATTCCGGGCCACGACCCTCTGGTTATGCAACGGTTCCCACCGGCAAAGAAAGGGCTCGAAGGCGTCGCCGCCCGTATCGCTTAGGACGGGGCGCTATCGCGCACGGGCCGATCACCTCGCGAGAGGCCATGGGTGTATCATGGAGATCAGCGAGCAAAGGGGTTTGGATCCTATGGAGCAGAAACTGGACATGCGCGGTTTGGACTTGCGTGAGGTGCGCGCCCGCATCCGCGACAACGAGTACGAGGGGCCGACGGCCGGACTCGCACCCGGGTTCGCGCAGGCCAACCTCGTCGTGCTGCCGGAGGAGTATGCGTTCGACTTTCTTAAGTTCTGCGTACGAAACCCGAAGCCGTGTCCGGTCCTCGAGGTCACCGAGGCAGGCTCTCCGGAGCCCGTGATCACGGCGCCGGATGCGGATCTGCGGACGGATGTCCCCAGGTATCGCGTCTACGAGCACGGGGAGATCGTGGAGGAGCCGCGGGACATTCTGCACCGCTGGCGGGAAGACCTCGTGGGGTTCCTGATCGGGTGCAGCTTCACCTTCGAGGAGGCGCTGCTCGCCGCAGGCCTGAGCATCGCGCACGTGGAGCAAGGCCGGAACGTCCCCATGTACGTCACCGCCACAGAGTGCGTCCCGTCCGGTCCCTTCGCCGGGCCTATGGTGGTGAGCATGCGGCCCTACAGAGCGGAAGAACTGCCGCTGGTCGTGAGCGCGTCCGGACGCTACCCAACGATGCACGGCGCTCCGGTGCACGTAGGTAACCCGGATGCTCTAGGGATCGATGACCTGGCCAACCCGGAGTTCGGGGAATCCGTGGCGTTCGAGAAAGAACAGCTACCCGTGTTCTGGGCCTGCGGCGTGACGCCCCAGGCGGTTGCAATGAAAGCGCGTCCTCCCCTGATGATCACCCACAGCCCGGGGCACATGTTCATCACCGACCGTCGGCACTCGGAGTACGAGGTCTAGCAGGTACCCAACCTTCGGGCGCTTACCGCGACCCGGAGCCGCCCTGGTGAGCTTCGACTGTCGGCTCTATCCCTTCGGCGCCGGTGACCTCCCGCCAGGCTTCGAAGCCCTCCTGAAAGACGACGACGCCGGCTTCGGGCAGGGTTATCTCTATGGCCTCCAGAATCTCCTCTTTCGAGAGGCCGAGGTCGAGAGCCACCCGGATGTGGCTCTGGATGTGTCCCTTGCTCGCTCGCATCACCGTGAGGCTGACGATAAAGAGCAGTTCTTTGGTCTTGCGATCCAGCCTGCGCTGCTCGAGGTAAGCCGCGTTCACGAGGTTGTTGGTCGCCTGCAAAACGTCGAAGTCGTACTCGGTCATCACCTTGTGGTAGTCGAGGACGTAGCCCCTCTTCTCAGCCATCTCGTCGATGTAGGCCTGCTTATCTTCTCGAGTCGCCATGCCTCTCCTTTCCTTCGTTCTGGGCTTACGCGGACGCCGTCTCTGCCAACTCCCGGAGAACGGGGAGCAGGTACTCTCTGAAGCGCGGGTAGTTCTCGGTCATCGGGAAGTGCCCTATGCCCTCCATCTTGGCGCTCCTCGCGCCCGGGATGGAGGCCGCCGTCGTGGAGGTCTCCTCGGGGGAGCAGGCGTGGTCGTACTCGCCGGTCAGCAGGTAGACCGGGCACCGGGAGGTGTCGATCTCCTCCTCGCGCCCCCGGAGGTCCCAGTCCACGCTGTAGAAGTAGGTGCCCGCCCGGTAGACGCCGGGACCGCCCTGGCTGTAGACCCACCACACCTCGCGTCGGGAAGCCTCGGGGCTCTGGGGCGCCATGAGGCCGTAAGTCCAGGACGCTGCCATCACCGATCCGTCTACGTCGGGCATGACGGTCCAGTCGAGGAACCGACCCTCTATCTTGTTCGCCGCCTCCAGCCCGATCACGGCCGCTACCTTGAAAGCGTGTCTTCGCGCCAGCTCGAGCACGACGGCGCCTCCCATCGAGCAGCCGAGCACTACCGGCCGTTCGAGGTCCAAAGCTTTCAGGAAGGCCATGATCGTTTCGACGTAGGCGTCGCGCGTGAGAAGGTACTCTTTTTCCCACCATCCCTCGGGCGGCAGCGAGCGACCGTGGTAGGGCAGGTCGAAGGCGACGACGCGCCACCGGGAGGTTACTTCCGCATCGCAGAGCAGGTGCCGGTACTGGCGGGAGTCGGCCCCCGCAGTATGCAGGCAGACGAGCGGACGTCCCCGGCCACTCTCCTCGAAGTAGATGCGGTTGCGCACGCCCGCGACCTCGACGTAGACGTATCTCCCCGTTATGGGATCCAGCTCAGGCAAGACCACCACCGATCTCCCGAGCGATCCTGAAGATCCTTGCCAGGGCACGCAGGTGACGCACGAACACCTTGCGATCACCCTCTATGGTAAACGAAGGGACGCGACTGTTCATCGCGAGGAGATCCTGGTAGAAGGGCGGGGGAACGGGTTGGAGGAAGGTCAGCCAGTCCTCGCGCGTTCCGCGAAGCGTGACGCTCCACGAGGCGCCGATGTCTGGTTCCAGGACGATCTCGGCTATCTTCCCTCCTTCGAAGCGGAGCAGGATAGTCTCCTCACAGGCCACGAGAGCGAGGTCGAGCGTACACCAGCGACCTATCACCGCCAGCTCGGTGTCCGTCGCGACGGCCTCGCGCAGGGCTTCGAACCAGCCTCGCTCGGGGAAGACCGGCCTGGTGCTATTCCGTACGGTCAACTTCCCCGCTCAAGTTCTCCAAAAAGGCGTAGATCGAGGTATGCCCCTCCGGGCCGTAACCCTGGGCTGCGGCGGCCTGCCAGAGCTGGGCGATGGCCGAGCCCGAGAACATGGGGTGGTCTATCTCGGCCGCCGTCTCGAGCGCGAGCTTCAGGTCTTTGGCCATGAGGTCGAGTGCGAAGCCGTCGTCGAAGGCCCGGTTGAGGATAAAGCGGGGGAATTTAACCTCCGTCGAGTAGCTCCTCCCGTTGCCCGCGTTCAGCACCTCGAGGAGCGTCTCCGGGGCGATGCCGGCCTTGCTCGCGAGGATGACCGCTTCGGCGGCACTCGCGAGCGTCGTCGCCGAGAGCAGGTTGTTGAGAGACTTGACGAGATGTCCGGCGCCGTGGTCACCGACGTGGAATATCTTCTCGCCGAACGCCTGAAAGACCTCATAACATCTCTCAAAGACCTCCCTCTTGCCTCCGACCATCACCGCCAGCTTCCCCTCCTCGGCTCGCAGGACGCCACCGCTGATCGGCGCGTCGAGCATCTCTATCCCCGCCTCGGCGAGCTTCCCCGCGATGGTCCTGGTCGAAGAAGGCCGTGAGCTGGAGGTGTCGATCAGGACCTTGCCGGAGGAGAGTCCGTGCGCCAGCCCCTCATTCCCCAGAACGGCTCTCTCCACCACGTCCGAGTCCGGAAGTGAGAGGAGAACCACATCAGCGGACGCGGCCAGAGCTTTGAGATTTTCCGCAGGTTCAGCCGCAGTATCCCCGAGATTCGATACAGCCTCCGTATTTACGTCGTAGATCGAGGCTTCGAAACCGCTTTCGAGGAGGCGCCGACATATGGGCTCCCCCATATTTCCCAGCCCGACGAAGCCTATCTTCTTCATGCGCCGACCGTCGTCTCATCGCGAACGATCGCCAGAGGAGCGACCGGCGAACCGGTCGCTCCGACGAACTTCAAAGGCGTGCAGACGAAGTCGAAGCGGTAGTGGCGCGCGACAGCTAACTCTTCGAGGTTCAGGTTCTCGATGATGTAGATGCCGCGACGTGCCAGCAGGATCAGGTGCCCGGGGAGCATGCAACCCAGCTCGGGGTCTTTCAGCCCCGGAACGTCCCAGGCCATGTTGTCCGCCCCCACCGCCACAACGCCCCTATCCGCCACCCAGTAAGACGCGCTCGCGTCCATCCCCGGCCCCGCGAGGTAACGCCCGGCATCGTCCCAGTACCGGCCATTCCCGGTCCGCACGAGCACGACGTCGCCGGGCGCTATCGCGACGCCCTGCTCCTCGCGGCAGGCTTCGAGGTCCTCGGCGGTAACGGCGTGGCCGGGCTCCAGGGAATCGACGCCCTCCTTTGCGGCCACGTCGAGGAGGACGCCGGGTGCGACTATCGGCGGTATCTCCTCGACGCCGCGCTGGGTAAAGCCGCGCGAGCTCTGGACATCTTCTACAGAAATACCGCCGTAGAGCACGAGGGCGTCCGACTGGTGGCAGAGAGCGTCTATGTGGGTGCCGGTGTGCTCCCCGCAGATGATGACCCCGGCGGCCCCGGTGCGCGGCCCGGCCTCCTCGGGCCGGTACTCGTCCTCGTGGTGTCGGTGTAAGAGGTAGGAGTAGCCAGCCTGCTGGTGGGCGAGGTGTATGGGCATCTCCGCGGTGCGCGGTTGCTCCAGGTCGAAGATACGCGTGTTATCTGTCACGCTGGTGCGCCGGTTTTGCTCTTCAAGGGCAGTAAGGATTCCGGGCGGGCCGAGCCAAAGAATCGGCCCGCCCGGAAAGGGAGCTCAAGAGCTGCCAACCGTGCCGTCGGTGCCGGGAGCCGTCCTCGGTTCGGCCGGGGATGTCTCGGGTGCCCGTTCACGCTCGGGCGCCGCCTCAACGTCTTCCGAGAAATCCACGTCTTTGGTCTCGGGTCCCCACACCGCCCCTGCGACCATCAGGAGAGAGCCTACCGCCAGGAGGACGAGCACTGTGTACTCGAAAGGCATGAAAGCCGCCAGACCTGCCTGATAGTAGGCATACAACGAAGGGAGGACCACCGCGAGGCTGTAGCCGATGCCGAAGGCCGAGGCCCGGATGCCGGTCCGGAAGCGCTCATTGATGTAGGCGGTCGATATACCCCAGCACGAGACGACCAGGAGCGTGATTATCGTCGTCAGTAGGATTACCAGGAAAAGGTTCTGCGGCGGCGCGCTCAACAGCAGGTAGTAGAGGAAGGTGCCGGCCACCGCCGCGATGAGGCCGTACACGATCAGGAAGAGCCGGCGTCCCACGCGCTGACTGATCACCCCGGAGGCGATGTAGCCCCCGACCAGCACGACGTTGGAGACGACAAGCGTTATGGTGGTGTTTGTCTGGGAGAGGCCGACCTGGCTGCCGAGCAGACCCGGGAGGATCGCTGCGACCGTTTGCAGCGTCAACCAGAAGCCGGTCATCAGCACGAAGACCTGCAGGAAGCTCAGCAGGTTTTCCCGCTCGGTGAACAACTGCCTGAGGGGAGATCCACCCCCCCCGCTCTCTTCGAAGATCTCCGACTCATCCACGAAGCGGACGTAGTAGAAGACGAGGGCGAAGGCGAGGAGGGACCCGATGACGAAGGGTATCCTCCAACCCCACTGCACGTAGGGCGAGTTTATGTCGCCGGCCGGTATGAAGAGGAGCAGGACCGTCGTGATCGCTGAGATGGTGGCGAAGGCCAGCGGGTAGCCGCTCATGATCAACGCGCTGTAGAACCCGCGCTTCTCCTTGGGAGAGTACTCCATCGCCAGCGGGTTCGCCGAGGTGTACTCCCCGCCCAGGAAGACGCCGTCCACCAGGCGCAGGACGATGAGTAGGATCACGGCCGCTAAGCCCCACTGCTGGTAGCCCGGCAGCAGAGCCATGAGTCCCGTTATCACGCCGAAACCGCTGACGGATATGATCGTCGTGCGCTTCCTCCCTATCGAGTCCGCGAAGTGGCCGAAGATAACGGACCCTATGGGCCTGCCGAGGAGCGTCGCCGCGAAGATCGAACCCGAGACGACTGCCGTAGTGGTCGCGTCCAAATTGGGCGGGACGAAGTAGATTATAGCGGGCGCCAGGACCACTATCGGCAGATAGATGTCGAACATGTCGACGAAGAACCCGAACCACGCTCCCCGGATGGCGTGCTTCGCTCGAGGATCCAGGCTCTCCTGCTGCCCGTTTGCCGCGGTTGCCATACAACTCCTTTCGCACGTTTCCCCAACATGCTCATTTTTTCATCTTGTGGTCCCTGCTGCAACCCGAAAGGGACGAGGCCGGAATGGTGTGCCTATCGGCGCGCCTACTTGCCGGAGACGGCCGCTGCGGCTATGTTGTCCCGAGGCGAGAGGAGGAGTCATGCCAGGTTCAGAGACCTGCTTTATGACGCCCACGGAAGGTTTGTCCGTGGGCGTCCAGATCGTGGGCCGCCACGGGGACGACTTCGGCGTGCTGCAGCTGGGTCACGCCTTCGAAGCGGCCACCGGCTTCTGGAGACGCCGCTCGCCGATGGTCCGGGACGCCTGACTTTAGGCAGTCCCTATTGGCGACGGGCGAGGTACACGCCGAGGAGGATGACGGCTCCGCCCACGATCTTCTCTAACCCGAGATTTTCCCCGAAGAAGACTATGCCCGAGGTCACGCCCGTGAGGGTGATGAGGTACTGGTAGACGAGCACCCGGTTCGCCCCGATGCGGCTTATGCCCCTCTGCCAGGCGGCGAAGGCGAAGGCGGTAGCGAGGACGGCTGAGTAGACCAACGCCACCCAGGGACCCACGCCCAGGCTCCCCCACTCCACGTCCCCGAGGTAGGGCAACGAGAGGAGCAGGATAGCCGGGCCGCCGAAGAGGGTCGGGTAGGTCGCCACCGCCAGCGGCGAGTGACGTTCGAGCATGGGCATGCTCAGTACCGTGTAAGCACCGACGCAGACGGCGGCGAGCAGGATCACGAGATCGCCCAACAAGCTGTCTTCCTCGCTCGACAAGCCCCCGTAGAAGACGATACCGACCCCCAGGATGCAGAGCCCGACCCCAATGACGCCCCTCCAGCCAGGACGCTCTAGCCCGAGCACGAAACCCAGGAGCATGCCCCACACCGGGGCGGTGGTGAAGACGAGGCCGGTGCTGGCGGCGCTCGTTAGGCTTATGCCGAAAGTGAAGGCTGTCTGGGCAGCCCCTATACCGAAACAACCCAACCCCGCCATGGGGAGGACGTCCTTGCGCCTCAGCTTGCTCTCGGGTTCGAGGAGACGGAGGACGAGGAGGAGCAAGAGCCCGCCCCCGATAAACCGGAACGCCACGATAAAGAGTTGGGGAAGGAAATCTGCTGCGTACTTCGTGGCGGCGAAGTTGAGGCCCCAGAAGAGGGCGGCGAAGACAAGGGCGACCTCCGTCAGAACAGCCGCCTTGCCCTTCTCCTCACGCACCACCAGATTCTACGCCCGGAACGTAGTGAGCGCACGCGACCCCCATCCAGCGTGAAGTCGTGCGCGTCTTCAGAATTAACACCCAAGAGCCGGAGCTAGCG
Organism: Rubrobacteraceae bacterium; assembly: GCA_030448125.1. Lineage (GTDB taxonomy): Bacteria > Actinomycetota > Rubrobacteria > Rubrobacterales > Rubrobacteraceae > Rubrobacter_F. Next base: position 53,956 of record JAUJNO010000014.1, read on the forward strand.
GAAGGGAGAGACAATGCCGGAGAAGGTAGGCTTCGTGGGGTTGGGGCTCATGGGAAGACCGATGGCCCGCAACCTCATGCGAGCCGGGTACGATCTCGTAGTCCACAACCGGAGCCGGGGCAAGGTCGAGGAGCTGATGAGCGAAGGCGCCGAAGCCGCCGAAAGCCCGCGAGAGGTGGCCGAAAGTTCCAGCATCGTCTTCACCATGCTCCCTGGCCCGCCAGAGGTGCGTGAGGTCGTGGCCGGAGAGGACGGGCTCTTGCAGGGAGTCGTAGAGGGCTCGCTCCTCGTGGATATGAGCACCAGTTCCCCGGTCCTGGCTAGGGAGCTGGCCCGGACCGCCCGCGAGCAGGGGGCCGGCATGCTCGACGCTCCGGTTAGCGGAGGAGACGTCGGGGCGAGGGAGGGGACGCTCTCGATCATGGTCGGCGGCGAGGAGGAGGACTTCGGGCGCGCACAGCCGCTCTTCGAGGTCATGGGGAATATCGTCATACACGTCGGGGGGAGCGGAACCGGCCAGACTGTCAAGGCGTGCAATCAGATCGTGGTCGCACTCATCATAGAGGCAGTCTCCGAAGCACTCGTTCTCGGATCGAAGGCGGGGGTGGATCCGGCGAAGGTGATCGAGGTGCTCTCCGGGGGCCTGGCGGGCAACAGCGTGATGGAGGCCAAGGCGGAGAAGTTCCTATCGCGCGGCTTCGAGCCGGGCGGCAAGGTCGAGTCCCACCACAAGGACCTCGGGATAGCCCTCGAAGCGGGCCGGGAGCACGGGGTGCCCCTCCCGGCCACGGCGATCGTGGAAGGTATGTTCGGGGCCCTAATGGCAAAAGGGCGCAGCGAATGGGACCACTCCGCTCTACTGACGCTCGTCGAAGAGTGGGCCGGACACGAGACGGGGTAATTCAAAGAAGCGCGTAGCAAGGTGGCCGGTTGCCGGAGAAATCGACCCGGTGCCATGAGACGCCCGTGGACCCCATAAAAACGGGCTGCCGCCTCTGAGGCTCTCTCGGCAGTCCGGTGAATAAGTACTACGAAAGCGAAGTGGGCGGGGAGGCCACGTCCTGCCGGGGGCGTCGAAGGACCGGAAAGGATAGTATCATTACTGTCACATGGGGGGAGATCTCCCGGGAAGGTGAAGGACATGCACGAGAAGCAACGGGTGGCAAACATGGCGGTCGAGGTCTTGGCGCGCCAGGCGGGAGCCCGCGCCGAACGTACCGGGGAACCGCTCGAAGGAGCGCTCAAGGGCGTTCTAGAGACCGAGGCCGGCCGGCAACTCGAGGAGCTGCGCGATGGACCACACTGCGACGAGAAGGCGCAGCAGTGGCAGGAGGACCTTGCGCCGGAACGGGCCAAGGAGCGCCGTAGCCAGGCCCGGCAAGAGGAGCTCAACCGAACCCGACTCATCGCTTGGGAGTCTTTCATGCAGGCGGAGCTGCGAGAGCTGGAGCTGCGGAAGGCCGGGCAGCTCGCCAGGCAGCTGGGCGACCCGCTGCCGGGGGAGTCACCGGCGGCGGTGCTGCGACTGGTCTCCGAGGACCGGAGACAGGCCGAAGAAGGGCTAGTGGCACTAATGAGCAGCGGGAAGGTGTTCTACAAGAACGTAGAAGAGCTCTCAGAAGAGGATATGCCGGGCAGGGTTGCGGCCAACAGGTTGCGGACGACGTGGCTCAAGGAGCGGAGAGACAGGTGGCTTGCTCACGGGTAGGGTCACCTGTAGGAGCCAGAACGACCGCACGACTTCAACCGCGAGTCCCAGCTTCCCAGAATGAGGCAACCTGGCGGGTGATCGCCGACGGCCTTGCCGTAGGTGCCAGGCGGAAACTTAAGCGGGGTCGAAGGTCCCACGCTTCCGAAGCGCCGCGGCGCGAAGCGCACACACAGTAGAGGGGGCAGGCCGTGACCGTCTCCTGCCCCATGCAGCCTCACCAGTCGCGCTCTCCGGTGTGGAGGGCGGCTAAGGCCACGGCGATACGGGCGGCGAGACGCGCGTTGTTCCGGATGATCCGCTTGTTGACCTCCAGGCTCGCCCCTCCCGTCTCCTCACGGAAGCGTTCAAGCAAGAACGGCGTCACGTCCTTCCCGCGCACGTTGCGACGCTTTAGCTCCTCGAGCCCGGCCCGGAGCGCCCGGTCGTGGAGGGTGGGATCTAGCTGCTCCCTTTCGGGCAGTGGGTTACCGATCACGAACCCGCAACGCTCGGGGCCCAGCTCTTCGAGAGTGAGGATAGCCCGCGCGGCCTCCTCCTCATTCTCCACGGACCAGTCCACGGGGGAGCCGGAGTCGGTCAGGTAAAAGCCCGGGAAGCGCCTTGTACGAAAGCCGGCAACTGGCACGCCCAGAGTTTCGAGCTGCTCGAGCGTCGCGGGGACGTCCAGTATCGACTTGACGCCCGAGCAAACCACGGCCACCGGCGTCCTGGCCAGCGTTGCCAGATCGGCCGAGACGTCCCACGACTCGCGCGCCTCCCGGTGTACCCCGCCCAGGCCACCGGTGGCGAAGAGTTTTATTCCGGCCTGGGCCGCGAGGTGGGCAGTCGCCGCAACGGTCGTAGCGCCGTGGCACCCTTTGGCGGCGGCTAACGCAAGGTCCCGCACCGAGAGCTTCGGTATCCCCTCCCTGGTAGCTATCAGCTCCAGATCCACGGCATCGAGGCCGACCTTCGGTATCCCGCCGACCATCCCTACCGTGGCCGGCACGGCTCCTTCGCGGCGGACGAGGTCCTCGGCCTCGCGGGCCAGCTCGAGGTTGTCGGGGCGGGGCAGGCCGTGGGAGATCAGGGTCGACTCCAGGGCCACCACGGGGACCGCCCGTCCCAGGGCCTCCGCGACTTCGTCGCCTATCTCCAAGCTCCCGAGCGGAGCGTTAACTCTCGCGGTGTCGCGCTTCCTCACCGCCACAGCTTACACGAGCAGACGATGCGGTCGCTTCGAGATAAAGACGGCGTCGAGCGACAGCGTCGAGCTCTTTACGCCGCGGGCTCTATACAGCCCGGCCCGTCGTTGGAGGGGCTGTTGACCCTGCGGCTCACCGGGTAGGCCTCCATGTCGTTGGTGGAGTACGGGGCCAGGAGGGGTAGGAGTTGGTCCGGCTCCCGGAGGTCAGGGTCCAGCCACGGCTCGTAGTACTCGGGAGGCAGGATGACCGGCATCCTGTGGTGGATCCCGCCAACCAGATCGTTCGCGTCCGTGGTTAGGATCGTGCAGGAGCGGATCCCACCTTCCCCATCTTTATTCCAGCTCTCCCAGAGTCCGGCAAAGGCGAAGGGCCGCCCGCTCTTCATCCTGGCGTAGTACGGTTGTTTGCCGCTGTTCGTCTTTTGCCACTCGTAGAAGCCATCCGCCACGATCAGGCAGCGGCGTTCCTTGAAGGCCCGTCTGAAAGAGGGCTTCTCGGCGACGGTCTCCGAGCGGGCGTTTATCATGCGGGCGCCGATCCCGGGGTCGTCGGCCCAGGCGGGGGTCAAACCCCACCTCAGCATCTCCAACCGCCGCCCCTCACCACTACCCGTCACGACGGCCGGTACCTCCTGCATCGGCGCCACGTTGTAGCTCGGCCGCAACTCCGGCAACGGACCAGCGAGACCGAACTCCCCGGGCAGCGCCTCGACCGGCGTAGAGAGCGTATACCTGCCGCACATCCCTATACCTCCCTCTGCCCTTTAACACGCAACCTTCAAAGGAATTGTAGGCGGCAAAACGCTCCCTTCCATCCCCCAGGAACCGCGCCGACCGGCGGCAAAAACCAACACAGTTTCCCGACCAAACAATGTTTTCCAATAGCGTGGTGAAGACGCAGAGAAAGATACGGTGTACAAAGAAGGCGAAGAAACGGCGCAGCCGGAACTCAGAGCCCATTGGTGGATGTTCTGGTCGCGTTATTCGATGCAGATCGTACAAGGGGACGAAGGTGAGCAGTAAAACACTCGTAGGACGCAGGGCGCCCGCCATGCTCGTGGCGCAACTCGTCTTCGTGCTCACCCTCGGGGCGCTTTTTACGGGCTGCGGCGGCCCCGAGGAGAAAGGGGCCGGTGACGACCTACCGAACGCGACCGCGCAACAGGCTGGAGAAGCCTCAACCGTGGAGCCGAGTACGCTGGGCGTTGCCGAGGCCGCGGCGGCAGGTATCGACGAGGCCTCTATCCGCACGAGTCTAGATCACCTGACGGGCGCTTCCCCCGCCCCGCTCGCGAGCGGCGAGATCACCATAGCCGAGCGCGGGAGCGAGGACGGAAGGAGGACGGCCGCCGAGTACATGAAGGAGTCGTTCGAAGCGGCGGGCATCCCCGCGCGTATCATCGAGTTCACCCTGGACGATAGGCGCGGGTTCAACGTAGAGGCGACTTTACGAGGGACCGAGGGCAAGAAGCACCTATGGGTGACGGCACACCTCGACTCCGTCTACAACGCCGGGGCGAGCGACGACGCGAGCGGCCTGGTCTCGATCCTTCTGACCGCGAAGACGCTCGCGCAGCTGGAGCCGGAGCACACCGTTCACTTCGTAGCTTACGACCTGGAGGAGATCGGTCTGTTCGGGAGCTCCCGCTACGTAGACACCATCGTGAGCGACGTCCGCGAGCGGGAAGGCGAGTCCGCGATCATCGGGAACATCAACAGCGACATGGTCGGCTACGACGAAGGCGGTTTCCGGGCGGTGGTGGGCACCTGCAACCAGGCCGGTCCTCTCGACGAAGCCATCCTGCGCGCCTCGGAAGCGATCGACTCGCCGCTCGACCTCGACGACGATTGTCTGGCTCGCTCCGACCACCAGAATTTCTGGGACGCCGGTTACCCCGCGCTCATAATGACCGACGGCACTAAGTACGACGACTACCCCTGGTACCACGAGTCGGGAGACACGGTAGATAAGTTGAACATCCCCTACCTGCACGCCATGATCCAACTGACCGCAGCCTCGACCGCGCTGCTCGCCGTGCCGGAGAGCTAAGAGTTGACAGCGAAAGCAAAAGAAAGGTTTTCACGAGGTTTCTGGCAATCTTGCCGGGAGCTCCTCAACGATCATGGGTAACTGCCAGGAGACCAGGAGTATCTCGCAAACACCCGAGTAGCAAGATACGCGCGCAGCCCAAGCGAACTCGCTTTCGCGCACTTTTCCGCAACGATATTTGATGTGCTTGGTGTTCGGTGTAGGTCAGCCTACGAAGAGATGATTGCATCCAGGATGTTCAGTCCAACGAGGAGTACGAGAACTACTACACCCATTACGAAGCCTTGCCAGGCTAGCCGATGTGCTCTGTTTCCAGGCTGCAGGAGCTTACGTCCGAGAACGCCACAGCCGATGCTGCACAGACTTGCAAGCAACCCGCCCAACTCGCCCGCCACGACAACATACACGATGACATCTGATTCTTTGCCCATGAGCGCAAACGGAACCCAAGCATAGGAGAGAAGCCAAAGTAGGAATCCAAGTACACCGCATACGAACGCGGCGGTAGCTAGTCGATTACTTACGGTGAGCGTAAGTGACATGCTGGTTTCCTCCTTCCGGCCGAGATGGTGCCATCGTTCTATCCGTTACACCTTTTCGTGCATTCCGCTGCAACTACGTATCGGACTTTATCTTCCTTTGCATCCCCCGGTGTTGATCAGTACCCAGCCGCGACGCCTACGCCTCGCGGGTCGGCTCCTCCCGTGAACCGGACCGGTTTGCCTTGCTCGTCGTACTCGACGGTCAGGCCGTAAGCGTTGCCGAGCCCGCGCCCGTCATCCACCCTGACGTTGTGACCCAGGGCGGACAGCTCGTCGCGGATAGACTCCGGGAGGCCGGCGTCGACCGAGATGACGTCAGGTTCCACGAAGCTGAGGCGCGGGGCGGCGATAGCCTGCTGGACGTCCATGTCGAAGTCGATCAGGTTCATCAGCATCTGCGGCATCGTTTGAAGGATGGTGAAGCCGCCGAGTGTTCCTAGCGCGACCCAGGGTCTCCCCTCGCTCATGACGAGGATCGGGGAGACTCCCACGAGCCTGTAACGTCCGGGGAAGGCATCGAGTGGGTTGCCTTCGGGCTCGAAGGTGGAGTACGAGATGGAATCGTTGAGCCAGATGCCCGTCCCCTCCGGCATCACCCTGCTCCCGAAGACGTTGCCCAGAGTTTGTGTCGCGGAGACTACGTTGCCCTCTCCATCCGCTATTACGAAATGCGTGGTGTGTTCTTGCCGGTTGGAGAGGGTCGTGGGCGAGAAGTTCGTGGGCGATTGGTAAGGCGTAGCCCGCAGGGTGTTTATCAGCGCGGCCTCGTCGGCCCAGTATTCTTCCGAGAGCAGGCGGTCAAGCGGCGTCGGGCTTATGTCCGGGTCTCTGGAGTACTCGATACGCTGCGAATATGCCCGCTTGGTGACCTCCGCGTAACGGTGCAGGTAAGCGGCGCTGTTGTGGCCCAACGCTTCCGGGTCGAGCTGGCCCATCACCCCCAACCGGACGAGCGTGCCCCACGAAGTAGCCGGCGGCGACGCCGTAACTACCTCGTAGTCCCGATATTCCATGCTGATGGGATCCCGCCACTCGGCGCGGTTGTTGCGCAAATCGTCGATAGTCAGGAAGCCACCGTTCTCGCGTACCGCAGCGTCGATGGCCCCTCCCAGCTCGCCCTCGTGTACCACTTCGGCGCCCCCTTCGGCGATCGAGCCGAGGGAGTTTGCCAGGTCCTCCTGAACGAGGGTTTCTCCCGTGCTCAAGGGGGTGCCGTTGTTCCCGTAGATGTTCCTCGCGTGCTCGGGGAACGCGGGGAACTCCGACTGGATCCAGCCGGCGGTGATCCCATCGAGAACGAACCCCTCGCCGGCCAACTCAATGGCGGGGTCGAAGAGGCGCCGCCACTCGAGCTGCCCGTAATCCCTCGACAGGGCCTCCCACGCGTTCACGTTGCCCGGCGTGGAGATAGCTTTGGCGCTCCGCCGGTTCTCCGCGTAGTTCGGCGTGGGAGGACGAAAAACGGCCGGGTCCAGTGTCGCGGGCATCCTGCTGCTAGCGTGGAGAAAGCGCGTCGCGCCTTCTTCGGCATCGTAGACGACTATCGCCCCGTAGCCCCCGATGCCGCTCATCATCGGCTCCACGACGTTCAGAGCCGCCGCGACCGCCACCGCGGCATCGTAGGCGTTGCCCCCTTCCGAGAGGATCTCCAACCCCGCCTGCGTGGCCAGCGGGTTGGCGGAGCTGACCATGCCGGACGCGCCGATAGCCGGACTGGCCGACGTGCTCTGCGTGGGTTGCGGAGCGCGGGCTACGGGCGTTGGGGTGCTTGATCCGGTAGGCTCGACGGCACGAGCTTCCGCCGAAGAGGTGGTCTCTTCGACGGCATCGTTGCCCCGCGAGGCGCCGTCCGAGGTCGAAGACTGGGTGCCGCAAGAGCTCAGGATCGCGAATATCAGGCCCGCGAAAAATATCCTTCTCAAAGTACGCCCCCCGCAGAGTCGCGTTTGTTCAGGCTAGCGTATACCGCCAGATGCAAAAAACAACAGCGGGCCACCCTTCGAGAGCAGGCCAGGCGACCTCGCCACTCGTGCCCCGCCGTCTCTGGCCCGGCCTCGAGCCGGTTCAAGGGGCTTTCATCCTGACCGGACTACGTTCTTCTTCGGCGGCCCGGGCAGGTAGCTCGTATCCCGTCGCTCGGTACCGCCGCGCAGCCAGCGGGCTCCAACCGCCGACCTCCTCACTCAAACGGCGAGAGGAATCCGGCGCAACGATCACAGGCCAACCTCCCAGCCCTCCTCTCCCTCGTACCCTCACTCATCCCGCTCGGCCTCGCTCTATCCCCGGATCCTTCTCGAACAATGGCGAAACAGAGCGAAGAAGGTTTGCGCCAGCGTTACGAGTATTAAGAAATATTAAATATACGTTTCGTCCAGGAAACAGGGATTCCCTTTGTTTAAGCCAAATTCTCCTTCCTGGGGGTTTGTATAACGGCGAGGGGGCATTGCAAGAGGCGGACGTGTTCTTTAGAGTGCCGGGTCATAGGAGGGGGGATTCGTCGGAATCCCCCGTTGTGAAAAGTTTATATAACGAACGGCGGGAAGGAGCCCCGAAGTATGCCTATAAGGGTCAACCCTGTAATACTTCTCGGTATTATTATCGTAGCTGTCCTCTCGGTGGGTGTTGTGGCGAGTGCTCGGTCGGGGGGCGGCACGGCATCTGATGCCCTCGGTGTGGCTGAGGGGCAGTTGGGCAAGCCCTTCGTGATGGCGACTGACGGTCCCGACACCTTCAGCTGCAGCGGCCTGATGCGCTATGCCCTGAGGACTGCCGGCGTCGATCCCGACGCACCTTGGGTGCCGGAGGAGTACCTGGGCAGGTACGCTCCCGTTGCCCAAGGAGACTTGCAGCCCGGCGACATAGTGATCTACCCGAATTGGGCCACTATGTACGCGGGCAACGGCATGCTCGTCAACGCTAACGAGATGGAGGGAGTAGTCACACATACCCCCATGGATGTTGCTGGTGAGCCGTTGGGTATCGTGCGTCCTGGCGCGGCGCAGCCGCTGGAAGAGCCGCTAGTCGCCCCGGCTCAACAGGAGATACCAGTGGAGCAGATGCCAGTAGAGGAGATACCGGTAGAACAGATGCCAGTAGAGGAGATACCGGTAGAACAGATGCCAGTAGAGGAGATACCGGTGGAGCAGGTGCCGGTAGAGGAGATGCTGGTAGAAGAGATGGAGCAGGTGCCGGTAGAGAAGAGATGCTGGTAGAAGAGATACCAGTGGAGCAGGTGCCGACCGACCTGCTGGTGACCGAACCGCTGGCATAGTTCTGAAGCAACATTAATAAACGACTCCTCGAGTGGGGGCGGGCCAGAAGGCCCGCCCCCACTAGCATTGGCTCTTCTGGGGATGTCGAGCCCAGAGCCCTTCTTGCCTCCTCTCGCATTCAGGAGTACCTCGTTCGCGCAAAGCCCTGTCCTGGCCTCTCCCCCGCCAGCGTCCGCCATACAATGTCGATCTTCCCGGTTGGTATGCCAGGAGACGGAGTAGCTCTCGCCCAAGAAGGTCGGGGAGTGCTCGGAAGAGTCCCTTGATGTCCTCGCCCTAATCTGAGGCATGCTGGTCTCTACAACATCCGCTTTCGCGTCCCACGACAAATTTGCGAAAAAAGAGAGCTGACAAGCGATCTGGACAAGGAAAGGCGTAGGGCCGAAAAGGCACTGGACGAGGCCGGCAGGTGACCGGGAATAACCAGTAAGCCTTGCCCCGGCCGCTTCGGCCCCGGATGGAAGCCCAGGCGCGCTGCAAATATAGACGACGAGATGCCCGAGCACCCCGTTAGATACGCTCCCTGACCCGCCACGAGCACCGAAGACTCGCTGGCCACTTCTGGACCACCGAGAAGGTCTCGAGTGCAGGTCAGTGGAAACCTGAAGGCCTGGCGCGAGGCCGTAGAATACCTTAACGCCGGTATGCTACAGCCAAGCGCATAGACAACGACATGCTCACCGTCGCCACCATGCACTAGCTACGGTCGGGGGCTCGTAGAGATCGCCCGCCATGAGAATAAGCTGAAGATGCGCCGGCGCTACGCCGACATCGAAGCGGCCCGTAACACCGACCAGGCCGATCCCGAAGCGAGCATAACGAAAGGGGTGGGGCTGCGTCGCCTCACCCCTTCCTCTTACGACGTATTCGCCGCTACTACCGGGCGAACCTGCGGATCAAGAGTCCACCGGTGACCAGTAGCGCGCCCGCGCCAAGCGCGAACAGCGAGGCGGCGCCGCTACCACCGCTCTTCGGCAGCTCCTTGGGAGCAGGCGCGGGAGCCGGGGCGGGCGGCGGCGGGGGCGGCGGCGGCCTTCGGCGGCTCTAGCCGGCGGTGGGGGCGGCGGGGGCGGCGGGGTCTCGCATGGGGCCTTGGCCACCACGCCGCCTGCCTTAGCCTCTATGAAACCGTCCTTGCACTCTGCCTCGGCGAAAGCGCCGCCAGCCTTGGCCTCTTTCGCCTTGGCGTCCGCGACGACCGCCGGGTCGTCCTGGGCCAGAGCCGGCGCCACGGCGACCAGAGCCACCGCCAGCACCGCCACCAGCAACATCATCTTCCTCAACTCTTACCTCCTCGTGTGATGGATGATCCTCTACTGCCGGGGGCGGCCCCCTACGAAAGGGGCCCGCCTCCCGACAAAATCAACGCCTCTATCAGCCGCTGGCCGTCGCCGCCTGGTTGACCTGCTGGTCGCACGTCGTCGACGCTCTCGGGGCTCAGGGTGATGGTGCCACCGACTTCCTCGAACTCGAAGTCGCCCTCGGAAGCGTACTGGAGGACGCCTATCTGGTTCTGGGCGTTACCGGTCTGGGCGACGCCAGAAAAGCCCACGCACTGGCTCGAGTTGTCGCCACCACTGGTGATCGTGAACGACTGGTCCACGTCACCGCTCTCGGCGTCCTGCTCACTCTCCTGGCCGATCTGCGCTATGGCCGGGACGGCGGCAACGATCAGCATCGCCAGCAGCGCCGCCAGCAACATCATCTTCTTCATGTTCCCCTCTGTTGGGTCTTCTTGTACTCATGCTGACCCCAGATCGGTACCCCTCCACGGGAAATCAGCCCCTGCCGACAAGGCAGTTGTCCCAGGACGAACGTCTATGAAAGTACCTTCGGACAGAGTAGAGCGACTACGGACCAGACCGGCAAGATCACCCCCTCCGGAATAATCCGGCCCGGCTCTTCTTTTTGTCGACCTATGGATCGGAAGCGCGCCCTGCGCGCGCTCCAGGGATCCTACAAGCCCCCTCACTATCCGTCCAGAATCATCACATATCTTAATCTTATACCTTTTTCTTACGCCAAAGGAACCCCTCGCGAGGTCTTCGCACGAAAAGTAGCCTTACACACAACATGTTGTGTAACTCCTTCTGATAACCACGAGTTCCACCACGCAGTTTGGCTTCTTGCGAGAAGTCTACTTACTTGCGGATAGCGGCGAAGGCAAGGAGCCGACGAGCGGACTCGAACCGCTGACCTGCTCATTATGAGTTTGATCCCGCTCGTTTCAGCCTGTATCGGTGGTCCAGTAAATATGCTGTTTTGCAGGCATTTTTGGAGATCTCAAGCGACGGCTTGTCCGGTGTGTACCAGCCCGTGCCAGCCGGGTTGCGGTACGGTTGCGGTAAGTTTTGTGGTCGGACGATGTCCGGAAAACTGTGGCAGGCGAGGCGTTTCACGCTGGCCCTCTCCGCTATTTGCTAAGCCCTCCGGAGCCATTCCACGCGGTCCGCCCATTCCTCCTGCGTGGTATCCGCGAGCGTGTTCTCCACGCCCGAGATGAGGACTCCGAAGGCCTCATTCCTCACGCTGGAGGGCACCAGGATCGCGCCAGCGTGCGAGCGGCTCTCGCCCGCCCACTCCCTCAGAAGAGGTTCAAAGTCTTTGATGTTGGCGGTCACGAGCACGCGGCCTTCGGCGGCGGCCAGCTCCAGGACCTCCGGGTCGAAGAGCCCTTCGAGCTCTATCTCGGAGTCCAGGGCTCGCACGTCATGACCGCCTTCGACGAGGGTCTTGCCCACCGTCCGGCGAGATATGGGCATCTAGCAAGATCCTCACCCGCGCCCGGCGAGACCGTAGGGCCGCACTCTAACCGTGCGCCGGCGGGGATGGTACGACGGCCGGGGAGAGTTCGTGCCACTCCTCCGGCGTGCGCGCGTTCTCTTGGAGCGCCTCGTCTATCTCGCGCGGATATGCCTCGCGGTAGGAGAGCGCGAGGTCTAGCTGGCGCTCCGAGACGCTGTGCTCCGGAGAGGAGCCTCTGCGCCCTTGCCCTCGTAAAGCTCGACGACTTCCCAGACATCCAGCCCCGTGCCAATTACCCACGCTCGCCTTGAGTGCTCGGCCCCCCGGAAACCGATGCCGGGGAAGCGACGAGTCCGAATGGACTCCTCCGCCAGAACCTCCAGCAAGGCGCTCTTGGGCAGCCTCGTGCGCCGGTTCTCACGTTCCAGCCAGCCCCCCACTTCCTCGGAGAGCCTTATGGTGAATGGCTTGGACTTCGGCATTGCCAACCTCCAGATCTCACTGCGCCATTCAGTGTAATACATAGAATACGGAGCCGCAAAGACATTTCCCGCCGTCTGACTCAGCCTATCAGCACCATCAAGGCGTCGGACATGGGGCCGCGGGCCCTCAGCCGCCGTGCGAGGCACAGGAAGGAGCCCTCGAAGCCCAGAACGTCGTAAACAGGAGCTTCAAGCCGCTTTTGGAGCGGGCGCGGGGCTGCCCCCGATCAGGTTCCACGAGCCTCAGCTGCGCTCGGGAACTACCGGATGCCCCATACGTATAAGCGTGAGCTTCTAACTTAGGCAAGGGCGCCACCAGCCCTCCCGCTTGGCTTCTCTTCGCTCATCCCTGCCTTCCCTCGGTCACACCTAGCAGCCGAACTATTAGATGCAGCCGTTCCACCTCCCGCCTCTTGTGCTGGTAGCCCAGCTCGAGGCTGGTGACTCAGGCGACTTTCAGTCAATCCGACTCTCACTGAACCATACGAAATACAAGCCTGAAGAGGACGTGCTTGCCGGTCGCCGCAGCGCTACGTCGGACTTCAATACACGCCACCGCACATCGCTGGTGTTCGATCACGACCTTTCTCGAAGTCAATCGAGCGAATAGGGGCTTCACGACCACTGCGTAGTAGGGCGCTCAAGCTCCTCGCCGTCGACGTAGATCTCGGCCCGCTCGTTGAAGAAGCAAACCAGGCCGCGTATCTGGGGGTTATCTGGCAACGGGTCAGGATAACTCCAAGCGACGTCCTCGCGGACCTCGTCGCCCGCGTTAGCCGACCAGTAAGAGCCCTCGCCCTTGTAGGCGCACAAAGTCCTGGTCTCGCTCGGGGTCAGCAGGTCCATCCGGACGTCCTCGGGCGGCAGATAATAGCGGGTGGGGTGGCCCGTCTCAAAGACCAACCGAGGCCGGCGGCTGTCGGCGAGCGTCTGCCCGTCCAAGACCACCCGCACGTGGCGCGAGCTCTCCCGGGTGTCCACGCGGTGGTAGGGGTCGCGCGGGTGCCCGAGGACCCGTTCCTCCTCCTCGTACCAGGCGTCCATCGCATTCCACCGAAGGGCTACATATTTCCCGACCCATTCACCCGCGGGCGGCGCAACGGTCGGATAGGTCCAAGCGGCGTTCTCGATCACCCGCCCGTCGAGGTCCAGTGCCCAGTAGGAGGCTAGCTCGTGGTAGTCTTCGGGCAAGGGATGCTCGCTTGGCCGCAAGAGGTCTGTGCGGACGTCGTCGCGCGGGAAGAAGTAAACGGGAAGGACTTTGCCTTCTTGCCAAAGCAGAAGGACACGCTTGCTGTCGGCCACAGTGACATCTCCGATTTTGGCGCGTATCCAACGTGGGCTCGACTCGAGGACAAGCGGGCCTATTTTGATCTGGGGCGTTGCAGCGGGCGTGGTCACGATAGAATCCTTCTGTGGCGACAGTGAGACTGGGCGGTCTGTTCGTTCATTTTGCCCCCAATCTACTAACCTAACAACCTCAAGCTACGGTTCTGCACATTGCTGAGCGAGGGTAACACATCCGGAGAGTAGAGTTGCCGAAAGCATACCTTCGGGTCCTATGCAAGGGTGTAGAAGTCGTAGCCCGGCGATCCGCCGGGTGCCTCCGCGAGGCGGCGAGGTATGAGGAAGCGGGCCTTCTCGTCGGCCTCGACAAGGACGAAAGTGCGGGCACCACCATCGGACGCGTTCTGCTCGAGTACCGCCCGACCCGTCGTACCGCTACCGGCGAAAGGATCAAGGACCAGGGCCTTTCGGTTGGTGAAGGCCCACAGTATCCGTCGTAGTAGCTGACGGGTTTTGGGACGAAGGGATACGCAGCGCCGGGGTCGCGCGGCTCCACCACACCGGTCTCGTTGGTGTCACCGGCCTCCGCCGCGCTCCAGATAGTCGGCATTTTGCCGGCAGAGGGGTTGGGACGCCAGGTTCCTGAGTCCTTCGCGTAGGCGATCAGGTGGGTGTGAGTTTCCAGGAAATGGGAGGGGGATTTTCCGGGGGTTCGGGTCTTCTCCCAGATCACGTTCGCCAGGAAGTTTTCTGACCCGAAGATCTCGTCCAGCAAGACCCTCGCGTGGTGGGCCTCGTGATCGTCGAGGGTCACGAAGAGCGTGCCGCTCCTCGCGAGCAGGATGTGCAGCAACACGAAGCGTGGGTACATCATCGATAACCATTTGTCGTGTCGCAGAGGGTCTTCGCCTTCCGCGCCGACCACGGTCCCGTACCAGTCGCGCACCTGGTCGGGGAAGACCCAGTGCTCTCGAGTCGCATTGTAGGGTGGGTCGAGGAAGGCGAGGTTCACACGCCCTCGCAGGGTCGGAGCCAGCGCCGTCATGACCTGGAGGTTGTCGCCTTGGATCACGGCGTTCCCGAAGGCACCGTCACCCGAGGAGAGTTCAGGGATTCTCCGTAGTTTTCTTCGCGGCTGAGATTCTGCGAGCCGTATGGCGTCTTCCCTGCCGATCCAATCCAAGCGTACCACGAGCGAACCGTCTCAGGAACCGTCGTTACCGAGACGGTCGACCAACCCGGGCTCACCGACGGCTCCTGAAGCACGGGTACGCCTCTCTGGCTCTGCGCCTTGCGTCAAACTTTGCCCAAGCCTGAACAGACGGACGCCCTCATCGTAGTCGAGGCTACCCCGCTCTCGGTTCCCGTTTCGAGGCGCTGCCGCGCGAAGTTCGCGCGTCCCTGAGACCACGGAGAGTCGGCGTGGTTTTTCGCCTTCGACGCCGCGTGGGCTTCCATCGTTCATCTCTCCTTTCGGCCCTCCTCCTGGTAGTCGTCAAAGCGTCATCTGGTGCAAGGATACCGGACGCACACATCAGAGACAGACGGGGGGCGCATCTCTCACCCCTAACGCTCGGGCCGGAATCGCTGCTAAAGTAACCGCATGGAGACCAACTTCGGCGCTTCGGTGCCGTACACTGTCGGCGTCGAGGAGGAGTTCCAGCTTGTGGATGCCGAGTCTTTCGGTTTGACCCCGGTTATCGACGCCGTACTCGCCGCGCGCGACGCCGCCGGGCTTCCGGCTAGTTCCATCACCTCAGAGCTCTCCGCCTCCTGCTTGGAGGTGCGTTCCCCGGTCTGCAACACGGTGGCGGAGCTCGCGACGGAACTGGCCACCTCACGACGGAAGGTACGGAAGCTCGTCGAAGGTTGCGGAGCACGGCTGGCGGCAGCGGGAACCCACCCGTTCAGCGACGCGATCTCCCAACCGATCACGGGGGACGAGCGTTACCTGAGGGTGGTCAAGGAGATGGGCTGGACGGCGCGGATGCAGGCCATTTACGGGCTGCACGTCCACGTCGCCGTTCCGGATGAGGAGACGGCGATCCAGGCGGTGAACGCTCTCTCGCGCCACGTACCGCTCTTCGTGGCTCTCTCGACGAACTCCCCGTTCTGGGGCGGTATCGATACGCGTCTCTCTTCCGCGCGCGTCAAGGTCTTCGGGCTGGTTCCCCGCTCAGGGTTGCCGCCGCGCTTTCGCTCCTGGGAGGACTTCGAAGGCTACGTTGACGCGCTCATCGCCTCCAAGAGTATCCCGGATTTCTCCCGGTGCTGGTGGGACGTCCGCCCTCATCCCGATCTCGGCACCGTCGAGCTCCGGGCTCCGGACGCCCAAACCGAAGTCGCCCGCACCGCCTCCCTGGTCGCCCTCGTCCAGTGCCTCGTCGCGACCGCCGACGAACACTCCCACGAAGATCCCTTGTTCACCGAAGAGAACAAGTGGCGCGCCACCCGCGACGGTCTGGATGCGCAGCTGTACGACTTCTCGACTGGTGAACATTACTGCGCACGCGACGCGGCCCGTGGTCTCGTAGGGTCGCTACGCCCAGTCTCGCAGGAACTGGGCTGCGAGGCGGAGCTTGAGGGCGTGCTGGACATAACGAAGAACGGTACCGGCACCGAGAAACAACGCGCCGTCTTCGCGGAGGGCAACTCGACGAAGGACGTTGCCCGTTACCTCGTGGCCGCGACGGCCGACGCTTGAAAACATCGCTCGCCGCGAGGCGGCCGCGTCAATCGGTGGCGGCGGCCGCATCCTCTCTCACCGCCGATGCCGCGGCTGCTCTACCGAAGACCAGGGCAGTGGCGAGGCCACTGGAATAGCCCCCCACGGACACCCCGCCGACCTCGACCCCGGCAGCATACAGTCCGAGTAGCGGTCGTCCGTCCGACCGGCGCAGTACCCGACATCCTCCATCCACCGCGAGCCCGCCGATGGTATGCGTTATTGTTGGGGCGATCTCCACGGCCACGAATGGCGGCGTCCGCACGGGTGCGGCCGGAGCGCTTCTGCGAGGGAAGAGGCTTTCGCTTCTGCCGTCCACGACGGCGGCGTTGTACTCGTTCATAGTACGGAGAAAATTCTCCCGGACGACGCCCCGCTCCGCGAGCCTGTCCGCCATCTCCTCCAGACTTTCCTCCTGCAGCACGATCCCACCTACTCTCCGGGCCGTCGCGACCATCTCTCCCACGGTGCGCTCCCGGACCCGTTTTTGGAGGCCGGCGGCGTCTAGAACATACCAGGCACGAAGTCCTGGCTGAAGGGCGGTGGCTCGAGTGAGCGTGGTCTCTGACCAGTCGGCGGACTCGTCGGCGTAGCGCTCCCCGTTCGAGTTGATCGCCACTGCATTGCGCCCGTAGAGCTGGGAGACCTCTACGAATCGTTCTGGGGAAAACTCCGCCGGAGGAGCCGGCAGGTTTCGACCGTAGAACTCTTCGAGGCCCGCGCTTTCGAGCGCGCCTGCTGCCAGCGCCGCGCGGAAGCCGTCCCCTGTACTCCGGGGGTGAGCCCTTAAGCGCATCCTCCCCGGCCCGCCGATTATGTAGCGTCGGACGAGTTCAGGATCGCCGGCAAAGCCGCCGGAGGCGAGAACAACAGCATCCGACGCCTCCGTCCACCTCCCTGCCTTCGCCGACGCCTGCATCCCGCTCACGCGACCATCAACATCCTGAACTAGACCGTCCAGCGCCGTGCCCAGGCTTATCCGACCGCCACCGACGAAGATTCGCTTGGCGAGCGCCGCCACCGTCCGGTCAGGGTCCAACCTGAAACCGAAAGTGAGCGGGTTGTTCGTCTCGCGCGAGAGAACCGGAGCGCCGCGATCTTCCAGCCAGAGCAGGCCCTCCTCCAACCGATTCAGGATGAGCTTCTGTAGTACGGTGTCGCCGGCCGGAGCCTGGCGGCGGTAAGCCTCCAGGTCCCTGTAAGACCATACGTAGCCGCTGGAGTAGAGGAAAGAACCGCCAAGATGGCCGCCCTTCTCCAGGAGGTTAACCTGCGCGCCCAGCTCCACGGCCCGCAAGGCAGCGACCAACCCGGCGAGCCCCCCGCCGGCGATGATGAGGCGCACCGGTGGCGCTTTAGATCAGCGAGAAGGTCGGCTTGTGCTCTACGTACTCGACGATAACGTTCTCCGGGCCTCGAACGAAGACCGCCAGAGTATTGGGACCCTCGACGAAGTCCTGGATCTCGAACCCCCGCTCCTCGGCCTCTTTGCGGTGATCCTGCGCGGAGTCGACCAGACAGCCGAGGTGGTAGAGCATGCCCTGCGTCTCCGTGTCCGGGCCGGAGGGAACGAGGTGCACCCGGTACTCCCCGGCTCTCACCGTCTTAGCGTCCTCACCCGGAGCGAAGCCCATGCCAACGAAGTGGCGCGCGGACTCCTCCGGGGCCTCGGAGCGCAAGATGAGACCTTCGAGGTCATAGTCCGTGAAGTTCCCCTCGCCCGAAACCAGCGCGAAGCGCAACCCCTCCGGACCAGAGAAGATGTATCCTCCGTCCCGTTGCTCGACGGCGAGCTCTGGGGAGAGCCTGTCCGCGGCAGATTCGGGGTCGGCGACGCGGACGTTTATGCGCTCGATCGTCCCCGGAGTAGGCGAGGTGCCTTCGGGGGCATCGAAAAGCGTGAGCTTACCGAGTCTACCTCCGGCGCCCACCAGAGTGTAGCGGTCGGTATGGTCCACAACGTGGAAACCGAGGTGCGACGTCAAGAACGCGGCGGCCGCGTCCCTTTTGCGCATGTAAAGTGCTATGTGATCCAGCTTACTTATCTTCAACGTGGCCTCCTACACATCTCACTCCTTGCAAGACAATACCTCATATTTAGTAACTTGTCAGGGCGACTCCTCAACGCGCCTGCTCCTGGAAGGGTCCCCGCTGAGGTCGACGCCAAGAAACTCGACGAGTACTCATCGGGGTTCAGGCCTCCTCCCACCCACTTTGCCGCAGGTACTGCTCGAAGGTGGTGAGATCCGGGTACTCCTCGCGCAGGG
>JAUJNO010000015.1:0-4483 GCA_030448125.1 Rubrobacteraceae bacterium
AGCGTCTGACTACGAATCAGAAGGTCGCAGGTTCGAGTCCTGCCGAGCGCGCCCCTAATCCCCCTGCAAACGAGGGATTTTTCTTGTCTGGCCGGAATGCGGATCTGGGCTTTGACAGGGAGGTGGCAGGAACAAGGGTGATGATACACGCTTGCTACAGCGTTTCCGCGTTCGGATCGTCGCCGAAAAGGAAACCCCGCAGCTTCTTCGCCGCGTCCTGATCCATCTCGTCTAGCAAGTGATTGTAGATCTGATTGAATAGGCGTGTGATCGTTTAACCCCAGTTACGTAACGGTCCAGAGCTTGCCGTCTTCTCCGCCGCCGGGGCGAGCATCTGCCAGCGTACCGTGTGGCTTCTTGCTGACCCACTCAACGAACCTCCTCACGTCGGGGTGGGCCTTCAGGGCTTCGAGCGTGTTGTACTCCCGTTCGAGCTCCTTATTGTCGAGGACGGTGTGTACGTGCCGGTGGCAGGGAGAGCAGAGGCCCGTCGTGCGGTGGATCCCTCGCCGGTCGAAGGTCTTCTTGTTTCGCTTGTTCTTGTGGCGCGTCCTGGGGATGAGATGGTGGCGAGTCAGCCTCTGCACCCTCCGGCCGCACAGCCCGCAGGCTCCACCCTCCGCGCCACCGTTAGTCTTGCTCACGTCTACGATCCTAACAT
Organism: Rubrobacteraceae bacterium; assembly: GCA_030448125.1. GTDB lineage: Bacteria > Actinomycetota > Rubrobacteria > Rubrobacterales > Rubrobacteraceae > Rubrobacter_F. The sequence continues at coordinate 662 of JAUJNO010000015.1, forward strand.
CGTCCCCGCCGGCGTCGAGTGAGCCCGTTCCCACTTTGCGCCCGATTGGTAGGCTAGATCCGGTGAGCTTATCCGCGGTGGTGCGGACGCCGGTTGGGCTACGTCCTTCGGTCCTGCCCCGTGGCGAACCAGTCCGCGGCCTCGCGCCCTATCTCGGGCGGGACCACGTGGCCGCCCTCGAACTCCCGGTAGTACACCTCGTAGCCGGCGCGCTCGAGCCGCGGGACGATCCTGCGGCTGCAGCGGTCGATGGGGAGCCACCCGTCGCGCGTCCCGTGAGAGACGAAGACGCGCGGGGAGCCCTCCTGCCGGGTGTGCGCCATGAAGCCCGGCGAGAACGCGAGCACGTGAGTGAACAGGTCCCCGTTTGCGATCCCCAAAGAGAGCGCGTAAGAAGCGCCATCGGAGTAGCCTCCTACCGCTACGCGCGCCGGGTCGACCGCGCACAGGGAGAACGTCTGCTCCAGAGCCCAGTCGATGGCGGCGACGTCCGGACCGTACCGCCCGCGTCCGACGACGAGGTCCCAGGTGGGCCCTTGCGAGCCGAGCGCGAGCAGGATCAGGCCGGCTCTATCCGCCTGCCCCCGGAGCAGGGCCAGGCCGTCGCGTTCGTCCTCGCCCGCGCCGTGTAGCAGTAGCGCCAGCGGGGCGGGGCGCCCGGAACGGGAGCCCGGCGACACGTAGAGGTAGCCGTCGCGTGCCGCGTCGAGCCCCAGCGGTCGCAGGCCGATAAGCGCCGCGCCGGAGATCGCCTCCGCCGCCGGACGTGCCGTTATCCGTCCCTCCGCGTAAATGTTGTTCCCTGCCATACGCGTCCATCTGTTCCCCCGTCATCGCCCGGCCACACCTGCGAGTACGACGCGGGCACGTCGTCCACGCCTATGGAGCTTGGCAATGCTACGATCAGGGCGCAACAGTAAGAGGAGAGGCGTATGGACCGAGAACGGCTGCTGGAGAACCTGAGATGGCTCGCGCAGGGCAACCCGCAGTACGCGGGCACCGACGAGGAAGGACAGCAGAACGTGGTGGTTGCTCACCTGATGGCCGACGACTTCTTGCTAAGCTACATCGACGATCGAGAGATCACCGAGCTCTTCAACAGTATACGCAGAGGAGATTCGTCGTAAAGCTCCCCGCTCCGCCGGAACGCGACGATCTTTCGATCCGCATACGAAAGGCACGGCGACCTGCTGCTGCACTATGAAGAGGCGTTCCTGCTCGAACGCAGGGTGGAGCAGACCTCCGGCAAAGGTTTCCCTTCCTGGCGCGTCGCGTAGAGGGCTTGCAGGGTATTCTCGCCGAGATCAGGATGCCAACCCCGAGGGTGGCACCTTCCTCCGGTGCCTTCTTGCGAGCCGGGAGGCGAGGCAGGAAGGCCGTCTAAAGCGACTTGCGGATTGAGTGAGCTTCGTGCGAGGATGTCGTATGGGCTCTTACTCGAAGGACTTGAGACTGAAAGTGCTGGTCGCGACTGACCGAGGTAGCCCGCGGATGGAGGTGGTCGAGACCTTCGGTATCTCCCTGGCGACGCTCAAACGCTGACTGAAGAAAAGGCGGGAGGGTGAAGACCTCTCGCCAAGGTTTTCTACGGGGCGCAAGCGGCGCATCCTCTCAAGCGTCGAGGAAAGGCAGGCTCTGTGGGCGCAGCTCGAAGAGAACGACGAGGCTACGCTCGAACGTCACTGCGAGTTGTGGGAAAGGGAGCGGGGCGTGAGGGTGTCCATCGCGACGATGAGCCGGGCTATACGCCAGAGGCTGGGCTGGACATTCAAAAAAGTCACTGGCACTGAGCGCGGTTAGCGGAGAGGACGCCCGCGGTTTCTTCGGCCACTGCGGCTATGCGGCACTACGGGATCACCAACTATGAAAAACGCTTTAAAGACTCTTGAATACTCTACGCTAATCGTTTGTCGCGCCATTTGTCCCGCATACTCCTAGTATTGCCTAGCGCCTGCGCTCGATTTCGACTCAAAGTGCCGGACTCCATTTTAGTCTAGGTGCGTCAGAGGCGAAGCGCTAAAATCTCTCCACGACCGTACGGGCGAGCATGTGCAGCGGCAGGTAGTCTGGGCCGCCGGCCTTTGAGTCGGTGCCGGAGAGCCCGAAGCCCCCGAAGGGCTGGACACCCACCAAAGCGCCGGTGATGCTGCGGTTGAAGTACACGTTGCCCGCCTTGAACTCTTGGCGGGCCCGCTCCAGGTGGTAGCGGTTCTTGGAGTAGACACCGCCGGTGAGGCCGTAGGGGTTGTCGTTGGCGATGCGCAAAGCTTCGTCGAAGTCGCGGGCCGGTATCACGGAGAGGACGGGGCCGAAGATCTCCTCCTGCGCTATCCTCGCCTTCGGGTCTACGCCGCCGTAGATGGTCGGGGATACGAAGTAGCCGTTCTCGGGATCTCCGGGGTCCTCGCCCAGGACGCGCTCGCCCTCGTCCTTGCCGGTCTCGATGTAGTCCGAGACCTTCTCGAACTGCTGCTCGCTTATGACGGGACCCATCTCTATGCCCGCGCTCTCGGGGACGCCGACCTTGAGGACGCGGGCTTTTTCGACCACCTTGTCCAGCACCTCGTCGTAGACGTCCCGGTGCAGGATGGCACGGGAGGCGGCGCTGCACTTCTGGCCGCTATAGCCGTAGGCGCTCTTTACGATGTCGGCGGCGGCGGCGTCGAGGTCGGCGGAGTCGTCTATGATCATGGCGTCCTTGCCGCCCGTCTCGACGATAACCCGCTTGACCCAGCGCTGGTTCTCTATCTGCTTCGCCGCGAGCTCGTTGATCCTCAAGCCCGTCGCGACCGAACCTGTGAACGAGACGAAGCGCGTGCGCGCATCCTGAACGAGGTAGTCCCCGATCTCGCCCCCGAAGCCGGGGCAGAAGTTCAGGACCCCCTCCGGCAGCCCCGCCTCCTCGAAGATCTCCGCGACCTTCGCGCCTATGATGGAGGTGAACTCCGAAGGCTTCATCACGATGGTATTCCCCGCAACGATGGCAGCACTCGACATGCCCGTGAGGATCGCCGTCGGGAAGTTCCACGGCGCGATGACGACCCCGACCCCCATCGGCTGGTAGAAGTACCGGCTCTCCTCGCCGGGTATGGAGTAGATGTCCACCCCGTCCTTCAAGCGGAGCATCTCCCGAGCGTAGTATTCGAGGAAGTCTATGGCCTCCGCCACCTGCGCGTCGGCCTCGGCCCAGGGCTTGCCGCCTTCGTGGACCTCCCAGGCGAGCATCTCGAACTTGCGCCGGCGCATGATGGCCGCTGCCCGCAGCAAAATACGCGCCCGAGCCTCAGGCTCGGTCTTGCTCCAAGAATCAAAGGTCTTCGTGGACGTCTCGAGCGCCATGTCCGCCTCGCGCTCGGTGGCCCGGCCGGTACGTCCCACGACCTGCGAAGGGTTCGAGGGGTTGACGGAGACGATCTCCCCGTCCGTCTCTACCCGCTTGCCACCGATGATCAGGGGATAGCTCCTCCCCAGAGAGCCCTGGACCTCCTCGAGGGCGGCCCGCATGGCCTTCTGGTTCGACTCGTCCGACCAGTCCAGGTACGGCTCGTTCTTGTACGGTAGCAGTCCCACGGTCTACCTCCCTCGCGAGCGGTTATCGTTTGATGGCGTTCTTGATGCTCCCGATGACGTCTTTGGCTACGTAGCTGGCGATCTTCGGGTTCTCCTTCAGCCTGCGCGTAGAGTACTCATACCAGTCCTTCCCGAACGGCACGTACACCCTCACCTTGTGCCCCGCATTCACGAGTATACGCCGCAGCTCCTCATCAACCCCGAGGAGCATCTGGAACTCGTAACGGTCTCTGGAGAGACCCATCTGGTGGA
>JAUJNO010000015.1:4583-54830 GCA_030448125.1 Rubrobacteraceae bacterium
ACCCCGAGGAGCATCTGGAACTCGTAACGGTCTCTGGAGAGACCCATCTGGTGGATTACGCGCAGGCCGTGCCAGACGAGGTACTCGTCGTGGGTAGCGATGCCCACGTAGGAGCCGCCCTTTAGCAACTCCTCCAGGAGCAGCACGTAGTTCTGGCGGACGGTATCGAAGTCTTTGTAGGCGATCTCGCGCGGTTCGTCGTAGATGCCCTTGCAAAGACGCACCGAGACCCCGGCCCCGGCCAGGCGCACCACGTCCTTGAGGCTGCGCCTCATGTAAGCCTGGATGACGGCCCCCGTATTCTCGTGACGCTCGTGCATCTCGAGTACGAGTTCGAGGGTGGTGGGCGTGTAGGGCGAGTCCTCCATGTCCACCCGCACGAAGCGGCCCCTCTCGCCGGCGTGGGCGATGATCTCTTCGAGGTTCCTCCGGCACAGCTCCTCGTCGAGGGCGAGCCCGAGACCGGTGAGCTTCACCGAGACGCCGCTCTTCAGGTCATGCTCGTCGAGTGCGTCGACGACTTGCTTGTACTGGTCCAGCTTCTCGGCGGCGTCGCGCTCGCACGCGGTGCTCTCGCCGAGGACGTCCACCGTGGCCACGCAACCTTCCCTGTTCAGGTCCCGGATAGTTTTTATCGCCTCGTCGAGCTCCTCCCCCGCCATGTAGCGGCCGGCGATCCTGCGGACTATGGGCCGGGGGATGGCGGCCACGGAGCTGGCTATCGCTTTGTCTACTATTCCCACGGTCGTCACCTCCTTCGGGGGGACCGCCGCGACGGTCTCCCCGGTCGTCCCGTCGCCCCCGCGCGGGGTTCGGGATACGCTGCTACCTCGCAGGCTCGCCGCTCGCGATCTCCCCGGCGCGGCTCGGGGCGCGGCCGCCGAAGCGGCTGCGCAACACGTAGGCCGCGAGGACCACTCCGACGCTCAGCAGGGTCAGGAGCAGCTGGGTGCGCAGGTCGGGGTTGAAGAACATCAAGACAAAGACGGCGAGGATGCACAAGATCGACAGGTACATCAGGTACGGATAGAGCCACATCCTCGCCTGCAGTCTTTCGGGGTCCTCGCGCTCGAGGCGGGCGCGCATCCTGAGCTCCGAGACGGCGACCAGGAGGTACACGAAGAGCGCCACGGCCCCCGAGGAGTTGAGCAGGAACAAGAACACCGTGTCCGGGAAGAAGTACGCCATGAGCACGGCGACGTAGCCGACGAGCGTGCCGAGCAGGATAGCCCTGGCCGGCACGCCGCGCCCGGTGGTCTCGGTCAGGCTCCGGGGCGCGTCCCCGTGCCGCGTGAGGGCGAAGAGCATCCTCGAGGAGATGTACAGCGCCGAGTTGAGGACGCTCAAGACCGCGGTCAGGACCAGGAGAACCCCGGTGAGCGCGTAGGTCAGGATGGCAGCCGGCCCCACGCCGTTTATGACCGGTCCGCTCGCTATGAACAGCCCGGCCCCGATGACCCCGCCGAGCGAGATCATGGTCATGTGCCGCATCTTCAGGCTTTTTTGCAACCCGCCTTGCTCGCTTGTGCCCCGCTCCGCGGCTTGCTCCGCCATGCTTCCCCTTTCCCGACGCCACTCTCCTACAAACGTAGCTTAGGGTCATATGAGGTTTCTTGCAAGGTTCGCGCGACGTGCGCTCTGCGTAGAGAAAAGTCTTCAGCCTTTCGGGGGGTCCTGGTTTTCGCGATACGGCGCGTCCGAGGTGTATCGCATCTCCGGTTCGAGGCGTCTTATTTATACGACAGGACCGTATACGGTGGCTCGCGGCGACCGGATCTTATACGCCTGGCCCGTTACGGCGGAGCGTAGGCGGGTGTATAGTATAGGGGACGTGAAAGTACTGTAGGTGACGTGAAAGGAGCGGCGCATGCAAGAACAGGGTGTGGGGACCCAACTATACCCCGAGATAAAGATCGGCCGGGAGAGCGAGGAGATGTGCCTTCTGGCCCGGTTCTTCAACGGGTTCGCCAACTCGACGCGGCTCTCGATCCTGCTGCTCCTCGCGCAGCGGGGTGAGACAAAGGTGGGCGAGCTGGTAAGCGAGCTGGGGGCGCCGCAGCCGCGCGTCTCGGACCACTTGCGTTGTCTGGCCTGGTGCGGTTACGTCAAGGTGCGGCGCGAGGGCCGCAACGCCTACTACTCAATAGCCGACGACCGGGTCCTGGAGATGCTGCGCCTGGGCGAGTCGATGCTCCGGGACAACCTCGAGCACGTCGAGGCCTGCCACGCCATCAAGAACTGAGGAAGGCTGCTAACCAAGATGGCCGCCTCTTGAAGATAGAATTGCTGTACTTCGAGGGATGCCCGGGCTCCGCGGAGACCCTGGGCATCCTCGAAAACGTGGTCGCCCAAGAAGGGCTTGCCGCCGAGATCTTACCGGTAATACCTGACCCCGACGATTGGTCGGGCTTCCCCGGCAGCCCCACGATCCTCGTGGACGGCGAGGATCTCTTCCCCGTCGAGCGCCACGACCTCGGCCGCGCCGCGAGCTGCAGGATTTACGCCACGCCCGAGGGTCCGAAGAACCACCCGACCGCGGCGATGGTGCGTGAGGCGCTGGCGTAACGCCCGTCGTGAAGGCGGGCGACGCCGCACCAGCCGATCACCCCGCGGCCTTGAAGCTCTCTCTGGCTTCGACCCTCTCCATCCAGGCCGCGACGTTCGGGTAGCCGGCGAGCCCGATCTCGCCCTCCTCCGCGAGCTCGCGCAGCCTGACGAAGTTGCCCGCGTGAGCGATGTCGGCGAGAGAAAACACGTCCACGAGGTACTCGCGCCCGTCCCCGAGACGCTCCTCGAGCGCGGCTAGCACCGTCTTTAGCTTCTCCAACGCCTCCGAGACCTGGGTCTCCGAGAACCCCCGCTCATGGCCTACGCTCGCTATGAACACAGCCGGGAAGAAGTTGTCGTCGGCCGAGGCCATCCAGATGCGGGCGTAGGCTCGCTCCTTCGGGTCTTCGGGCAAGAGCTTCGGAGACTCGAAGACCTCGTCGAGGTACTGGTTGACGACGTTCGACTCGTAGAGGGGATCGCCGTCCGCTACCACCACCGGCACCTTCCCGGTAGAGCTGACGCTCAAGAACTCCTCGGACTTGTTCTCGAGATCCACCTCGTAAGTCTCGAAGCCCACACCCTTCTCGTGCAGGACCATCCTGGTCCGCCGGGCGTACGGTCACCTCTGGGTGTTATATAGCTTGAGCTCCACGGCCCACCTCCGAATATCGCGTTCGAAAATCGATGGTAGCACAGGGAGATAGCTCTCAGCCTCCGGCTTCTCTCTCACGGGCCGACGCGAGCTTCTCCCGCCAACCTTCTCCCCAGCGTACCTCGGCCGCCGCCCTCACCCGTACCTCCGCCAGCTCCCCGGAGACGAGCGCCTCACCGTACCCGGCCAGATAACCGAGGCGGGCATCACGGAGGACGTAGGGAGCAACCCACGCCGGCAGGTCCAATCCCCGCCACATCTCCACCATCTCCGCCGCCGACCGGAACCGGGCCTCGCGGGCGTCGTCTCGCCCCAGACCCTCCCCTGCCTCCTGGCAAGCTTTACGCAGCTCGTCGGGAGCAAATGAATCTCCAGCAACGTATCGTGTCAGCTCTCGCGGGAGTGGGTATCTGGCGGCCATTAGTCTCCGATAGGTTCCTCATCAGACGCGGATTCTCATTTTTCGGGGGCGGGCACGAGGCCGAAGATCTGACCTTCCACCTCCAGCCTGGAGAGGTCCGCGATCCTGGAGGCGTACTGGTAAGTCTCGATTCCCACCGGAGTCCCGTCCTCGTCTACGTTCACGTTCATCTCGTCGGCCACCACGACCGTCCGCCCACCCGCCTGCTCGTGGTCGGGCTTCAACTCTACGTATAGCGAGCCGGTGTCCGGATAGTGACTGAACTCATCCTTGCCTCCTTTGCTTGCGGGTGAAGTTAGAGTCGTCAAAGGCGTTGAATAGCGCCCCGTCCGCCGTCGTTATGACCAGCAAATGACGTCTCAGCTCCGGTACGTAGAGCCAGTGCTTGACCCTACCGTCCTCCCGCGCCTCCATGTACTCGAAACTGTTCACCATCTCCGCAATATAGGATGCCAGCCGAGCCCTCGCCGGGTCACCCGAGGCCCGATCCCGAAAGTACGGGGTGATCTCAAAGCCCTCCAAATACTCCGCGCTCATAATGTACACGACGGCATGAGAAAGCGCGGGTACATACGTCGGGCGCGAGAGCCGATCAAAACCTACTTACGCGAAGTAGTGGACAGCTTTATATCCCGGCTTTCGGGTAAACTAGTTGCTTAGAGCAATCCGACTTCGGGAGGAACCATTCGCATCCGGACGAACACGACGCTTACGCCGTCGGGTAAGGTAAGGGTCAAGACGACCGTCAGGGCGGCGCCGATGCTGCCCGCTCTCAGGACCTCGTCGACTTTCTCGATGGTGCCTACGACCACGAAGAGGCGCCGGACGAGGAAGAAGCGGTAGGACTGGCTCGGGCGCGTTAGTCGCCAGCTTTGATCCGTACCTCCGATCCGACCGGGGGGCGGCCGAACTCTTCCCAGGTGCTGCCGCCGCGCAAGAAGAGCTCCATCCACAAGGTCTCTCCGCCGGATGTATCCATCCAGCCGCTGCTACCCGGCGCGAAGGCAAGCTTTCCTTCTTCGACCTCGAAGCTACCGTCGCTCACGTACGCCTCACGCTCGACGTCCCCGATCTCAACCCGCGCGACCGAACCGGACGGGAGATCCAGGCCTCCATCCTCTCCGCTCTTTATGGTCGTCTTCAGGTTGCCGTAACCGTCCGCGTAGGCGACGCGGCTCCGCGGCACGTCGGGGACATCGGAGGGGTCCATGCTACCGGCCAGGGCATCGGGCCGGCCGGAGGCGATGGCCGCCGCGGCGCGCGGGAAGAGGTCGCGCGAGCGGAACTGCGAGCCCTCGGCCTCCACGGAAGCCCAGCGCAGCTCCTCGGCGGCGTCGCGCACGAAGGAGAAGGCGTAACCGGCGTGTACCCCTACGACGCGCACGCCCGTCGGTAGGAGCGCGAACGCCAGCCGCTCTCCCTCGTTCCCGGCCCGCGCCTCCTCCTCGTCCGCACGCGGCGCCACGTTGTGGTAGACGATGGTCCCGGGAGGCGCTTCGTTCAGCCCGAGCTGCGCCACGCAGAACCCGGCCGCGAGCGTGGAGAAAGGCGGCACGGGGGTCAGGACCGGCTCGGCGTCCGGCAAGTGCAACTTTATGCGCTGGACGACCTCGGCAAACGCCAGGTCTCCGTGCCCGTAGTCCGCGACTATGTGAACCAGCATCTTTGCCTCCCCGTGCCGTCCGGTACCGCCTTTTCGAGGGACTCTGTACCCCGTCTGCTACAGTAATAAGGGTGGAGGGCTACGCCGAGATCTGGGAGAGGTTCAAGAGGGAGCGCCACCTGGAGTTCGGGGGACACACGGACCCGGAGTGGCGAGACGGGCACGCCCTCTCGGCCTCATTCGTGGTGCCCGTCGAGGCACCGCGCCTGCGGGAGGGCCTGAAGCCTCTGAGGGACGTCCTCCGGCCCTTCCCGTTCGTCTCGCTGCACCCCGACTATTTCATGCACTTGACGCTGCTCCCTTTAGGCTTCCTCGTCCCTAAGCCCAGAGCCGGGAACGAGCTCGCGCGCGAGCGGCTCGAGGAGTTGGAGGCACGGGCCAGGGAGGCGCTGCGGAATTTCCCGCCCTTCGAGGTGGAGCTCGCGAACCTCAACGTCTTCCCCGGGGCGGCGTTCGTCGAGGCACACGACGGCGGGATGCTGGAGAAGATACGCGACGCCGTTTGCGGGCGATGCGGGCTCGAAAAGACCTCCGGACCTCTCCACCTCACCCTGGCCTACCTCCAGGCCGCGAACGGCACGCTCGCCCCCGATAACTTCGTCGCCGCCGTCGAGCGCTACCGCGACTGGCCCGTGGGGAAGTTCTCCGTCGAGCGCGTCGAGATCACCCTGCTAAACCTGGGCTCCTCCACATACCCCGAGCTCGAGACCTTCGCGCGGATTCCGCTGGGCGGTTAGCTCTCCACCGTAGGCGGCCGGTGCTTGCGGCCGGCGGCCCGCAGCGCCTTCGGTGTGTGTACCCATTCGAGGGAGCCCGCACCGGGTTCGGGGGCGCCGTCGAAGGAGAGACGGGCCACGCCGCCTTTTTTGATCTGGACGCGCATGCCGCAGTCTTCGCCTATAGTGTCTCCGGTCAAGAGGTACGAGACCAACTCGTGCAGACCCGGCCGGTGCCCGACGATCGCCGCGGACTCCAAACCTTCGTGGAGCGCGAGGACGTTCAGGACCTTGTGAGGCGGGTAGTCGGGCTCGAGCTCCTCGCAGGATACGGGAGCAGGCCAGCCCGCCTGTTCCAGGATCTCCGCCGTCCGCCACGCCCGGACGAAGGGGCTGCTCAAGACCAGCCCGACCTCGGGCAAGAGGCGCAGGATCCCGCCGGAGGCGCGCCGGAAGCGCTCTTCACCCTCGTCCGTCAGCGGACGTTTCGCGTCGTCCGGCCAGCGGTTCTCGTCGCGCTTGTGCGCTACCGCGTGCCGTACCACGTAGAGGTCCACGCCCCCTACTTCTTCTTGCCGGCTTTTTTCGCCCGGGCTTTCTCGACGGAGCGTCGCCGCTTCTCCATCGCCTTCTCGAACCTCTCCCACTCCTTGCCCTTAGTCAGGGCGCGATACGGCTTCGAGCGGGGCAGAGATGCCCTCAGGCCAGCGGCTTCTTGTAGGTGACGCTCGGACAGCGAGCCCATCGCGAAGGCTGTCCGCGGCGGGAGCCTCCGGGCATCGGCGGCGACGTTTTCGAGCAGTTCGGCGGCGACGATCAAGTCCTGGTGCCTCCCCAAGCCGTCCTGCAGCTCCTTGAGGGGCTTGACCAGCTTGCCCGTGGGCTTCTCGCCGTACACGTCCGTGAGGAACTCGAGGGCGTAGCGCAGCCGCTTGCCCTCCTTGCGGAGCTCGTGGTACTCCTCGGGGGGGGATTCCTCCGAGAGGTGCTTGCCAGCCTTGCGCCACTTCTTGTAGCGGCGGGAGATAAGGTCCGGGGCGACCGCCGTGATGGGCTCGTTTGCCAGACCCTCCCCGTGCTCCTCCCCTTCCTGGCCGCGGCGTAGCGTCTCGGCGAAGGAGGAGACGAAGCGCTCGTAGCGGTCGGAGTCGAGCGCCTCCAGCATACGCTCGCGAGCCTCCACCCTGCGGTTCTTCACGGCTGTGATGATGCCGCCAAAGGTCTCGCGGTCCTCTTCCTCCTCGGAGGAGAGGGCCTGGAGCTGCTCGATCTGCACGTCGAGGTCCCGGACCTCCCCTAAGGAACTCGCGACCCACTTGAGCTCATCCCGGAAAAAGCCGGCCCGCTGCGGAAGCGCGCCGGAGAAGAGCTTCAGCGCGGCCCGCATCCGGCGCGTCGCCACGCGCATGTCGTGCAGCTCTTCGGCGTCCTCGCCGAGCCGGGTGCCGGGCTCATGCGCCTGCATGGCGGCGAACTGCTTCCGCAGGATCGCGAACGCGACCTCGCCTGCGCTCATCGAGGCGTCGACCCCATCCGCTCCAAACTCCGGGTCCCCGTCCGGGCTCAGGCCGGCGGCGAAGAGCCCGGCTTCGTACTTGGAGGTCGTGGCAGGTTCAAGCTCCAGGGAGCGCCGCATCTCCTCCACGAACCGGGAGACCTCGGCCAGGGCCTCTTCCTCAATCTCCTCTTCCACCTCCACCTCGACGCGCGAGAGACGTGCCGGTTCCTCCCCGTTATCGAACCGTATCTCCGTGGCGTCGAGCGCAATCTCCGCGAGGCGGAGACCATCGCCGCTCCGCCGGACGTTCCCCGACGCGTCCTGAACGATCTCCCCCGGGGAGCCATCTCCGTCGGTCCGGCTCTCGACGGAGTCGTCCTGCACTTCGAGCCGAAGGCTAAAGGTCCGGCGGCGGGTCCGGATCTCGAAGAGGGGACGCGTCCCGTGGGACCCGACAAGCGCCCGTAGCCTCTCGCCGACCGGACCGCGAGCCTCCGAGAGGTCCGGGAAGCCCCCGTCGCCGTTCCTGACGCGCTCGGAGATCTCCCGCCGCCGAACCTGGCCCCCGGCGCCGTTCTCGGCTCGCGCCAGGGACTTCATCGTGACCTCGGAGGTCTTGTTGGAGCCCTTGCGGCGCACGCGCAGCGCGTAGCCGGCCCGGTAGAGGCGCCAGTCCTCGGTGTCCAGGTAGGTGTCGGTGAGCTCCCTGGTCGAGCCGGGGGCGAGGGAGAAGCCGGAGCCGGAGTCGTACTCCTCGAGCCACTCCTCGACCACCTCGAGATCGCCGGCGTCGAACTGCCACTCGATCTCCTGGACGTCCATGCCGGAGGGTCGCCCCGCCCGCCTCTTCTTCTTGCCGGAACCCACCTCCGCGCCGGAGGGTCGCTCCGCACCAGTTGCTCGCTCTTGTACCATTGCTCGTCCTTCCACGTGCGCTACTCTCCCGGATACTATCTACGAACCCTCGATCAGTGCATAGTTAGAGACCAGAGATTTTGCACAGAGTTTACATTCATTTAACATAGGGTCGACGGAAATCCCCTTCTCGGGCAACCTCAAAATCACCGGACTCCGGCGCGGGCGCGACGCCTTCATGCCTCGGGCGACGCCAGGAGAAATCCAGCCTCTCGCTAGAACGGCTCTTCGAGGAGCAGGGCCTGGCTGTCCAGGGGATCTTCGCCCTCTTGCGGGCGGAGGCAGGTGTAGTCGCCGTCGGAGTTCATCTCCCAGGCGTTGGCGGTATCGGTCAGTTGGAGGTCCAGGAGGCGCCGGGTCTTTTGCCGGTGACGGGCCTCGCGCAGGGGGAAGAGTTGCTCCACGCGCCGGTCGAGGTTGCGCTGCATCAGGTCGGCGGAACCGAGGTAGATCTTCTCGTCCTCTCCCTCCCCGAACGCGTAGATCCGCGCGTGCTCCAGGAACCGTCCCACCAGCGAGACCACGCGGATATTCTCGCTGATCCCTTCGAGGCCGGGCTTGAGGCAGCAGATGCCCCGGATCACCATCTCTATCTTCACCCCGGCCTGCGACGCCAGGTAGAGCTCTTCGATGATCTTCGGGTCCGTGAGGGAGTTCATCTTGCAGGAGATGCGGGCGGGTTCCTCTCTCCCGGCACGCTCCGCCTGCTCGCGTACCAGCTCGACGAACTTCTCGCGCATGGTCAGGGGGGCGACGAGCAGCTCCTGGTACTCCTCCTGCTCGGAGTAGCCGGTCAGGTAGTTAAAGAGGTCCGAGCCATCCTCGCCAAAAGAAGGGTCGTCGGTGAAGTAAGAAAAGTCCGTGTAGAGCCTGGCGGTCGAGGGGTTGTAGTTGCCGGTGCCGAGGTGGACGTAGCGCCTCAAGCCCCCTCCCTCGCGACGCACGACTAGGCAGATCTTGGCGTGCGTCTTCAGGCCCACGATACCGTACGCGACGTGTACGCCCTGGGCCTCCAGCCGGCGCGCCCAGGTAATGTTCGGCTCCTCGTCGAAGCGCGCTTTCAGCTCCACGAGTACGGCGACCTGCGTCTGCTCGTCGCGGGCATCCGAGAGCGCCTCGACTATCGGGGAGTTCGAACCGACCCGGTAGAGAGTCTGCTTTATCGCCAGAACACCCGGGTCGTCGGCGGCGGCGCGGACGAACTCCACCACCGGGGCGAAGGAGTCGTAGGGATGGTAGAGCAAGATATCCCCCTCCCGGATCGCCGAGGTAATCGAACGGGATGTACGGATCTGGTCTGGGATGCGCGGCGTTATCGGAGGATACAGCAGATCCCCCCGGTCCAGGTGAGTAAACTCCTCGAAGTCCCCCAGGCCCAGAGGTTCCGGCGTCGCGTAGACCGAGCTCTGGTCCACGCCCAGGTTCTCGGCCAACCACTCGCGCAAGGCATCCGGCATCGAGTCCGTCACCATGAGCCTCGCGCTCTGCCCGAACCAGCGGCCCGCCAGCTCGTCCTCTATCGTCTGCAACAGGTCCGACGCTTCGTCCTCCTCGATCACGAGGTCCGCGTTGCGCGTCACCTGAAAGACGTAAGAGGCGAGGATCTCCTTCCCCGGGAAGAGCTCGTCCAGGTTCGCGGCTATAACCTCCTCGACCCGAACGAGCTTTATCTCCTCGTGTACACCGGGGGCCGTTGTCTCCTCGGGGCTCTCAGTCGGCGGTACCCTCACGAAGCGCTCTATGGTAGTCGGCACCTTTATGCGCGCCATCACCTCTCTGCCCACGTCCTGGATCACGACCAGGAGGTTCAACGAGAGGTTCGAGATGTGCGGGAAGGGGTGCGCGGGGTCCACGGCGAGCGGGGTGAGGATCGGCAAGATGTCCCGGGCGAAGAGCTCCCGGAGTTGCTGCTGCTCCCTTTTTTGGAGATCGTCGTGGGAGGCGAGGTCGATGCCCTCTCTCTTCAGTGCGGGGAGGAGATCCTTCCGCAGCACCGCCCGCTGGTCGGCGAAGAAGTCTTTGGTATGGTTGCGTATGCGGCTCAACTGCTCCTCGGGGGTCATCCCATCCGGGACGGGGTTCGGAAGCTCCGCGGCGACCTGCTGCTGGAGACCCGCGACCCGGATCATGAAGAACTCGTCGAGGTTGGTCTCCGAGATGGAGACGAACCGCATCCTCTCTAGCAAAGGATGCCGCTCGTCTTTGGCCTGCGCCAGGACGCGCTCGTTGAAGCCAAGCCAGGAGAGCTCCCGGTTTAAGTACAATGAAGGGTCGGAGAGGTTTACTGTTTGCTCTTTGGTTACCATCCTTGCTCTACCTTACCATCCTTGCTCTACCCCTTGGAGTTGCTTCTGTTTCCGGCCTCATCAGCCATGGTGAGAATCGCGCCCTCCCTTATACCGCCGCGAGCCACGGTGAGGCGGGACCCGCCGAAGTGTTCGAGGATCGCCGCGAGCGTGGTGATGGCCGCGGGCATAACACGCGCCCGCTCCGGCGCCAACCCCTCCTCCCGCGCCAGCACCGCGGACGGCTTCGCGGACATTTCCTCCGCGAACTTCCCGAGACGCTCCACGGTGAGCGAGTCCCTGGTCAGCCTCAAGATCGCCCGGGCCGAGCCCCCGATCGCCACGACCGCCGCGTCCTCGGGTAGCTCCCAGTCCGGCAGCATCCCGAACACCGCCCCGCGCAAATTCTCGAGCTCCCTTGCCTTCGGGGGGTCGTGGCGCACGAAACGTTCAGTGGTGCGGTTGGAGCCTAAAGACAGGGAGACCTGTCTCTGGGGGCCGTTCATACCGTCACCGAGGATGAGCTGGGCCGAGCCGCCGCCGAGGTCGACGACGAGCGCCTTTTTGTCGTCCCACGAGAAGTCCGGCCCCAGGGCCGAGACCGCCCCGCGGAAGCCCAAAAGGGCCTCTTCGTCGCCGGAGATCAAACGCATCTCGAGCCCCGCCTTCTCCAGCACCTCCTCGACGAGCGCCGGGCCGTTCTTCGCGTCCCGGACGGCGCTCGTGGCCAGCACCGCGGGCTCCGGCGCGCCGTTCAGGGTCGCCAGCCGGGCGAAGAGCTTTATGGCGTCGGCGGCCAGCGGTATGCGAACCTTCTCTATGCTCCCAGTCTCGTCGACCCTCGCCCCCAGACGAGCCGAGACCTTCTCCCCCGTTATTGGCAGGACCGCGCCGTTCTCCACCTCGCCGACGAGCAGGTGTATGGTGTTCGAACCCACGTCGATGACCGCGTGCGGGCTCACACGACCTCCGTTCGTATCTTCGAGCGTCCCGCGTACAACCGGTCCTCCTCTCCGCGCCGCCGTGCGGGTGTGATCTCTACGACACCGAATCATACAATCCATACCCCGCGCGTGGTATATAGACTTTCGGGAACGGTTCTCATTTAACGGAAAAGTTACCCGGCCCGCGAGGCCGGGGGGTTGGATACGGAGGAGACCATCTCCAAGAAAAAGAAGAAGCTCGAGGAGAAGATCCGGGACGTGGCGAACGGCGTTGTGGTGGAGGCGACGAAGCCCGCGGCGAAGGTCCGGGACTACGAGTCGCACGTCTTCGTCTGCGCGGGCGGAGACTGCAAAAAGCGCGGCGCAAAGGACACGAGAAAGGCCTTAAAGGAAGGGATCCGCTCGGAGGGTCTCCTCGGCGAGGTCCGGATCGACACCGTCGACTGCCTCGGCCTGTGCAAGCACGGGCCAAACGTGGTCGTCTACGATGGGGCGCGGCCGAAGGGCGCCTGGTACCTCGGCCTGGGCGAGGATGACGTCCCCGAGGTAGTCGAGCGACACCTCAAGGACGGCGAGCCCGTCGAGCGCCTCGCCGCCGACCGGCGCCCCCGCAAGTCGAAGAAGAAGTAGAGCCTCTTCTAGAGCCCTCTTCTCGACGGAGTGTCCAGGTCGCGTCTGGTGGGAGAGTTCGGCCTCTGCTGGTCCCCCATTATCGAAGCCGCCGGGGCAACGGGGAGATAGCTCGAAGGGTGGTCGTGGCTGGAGTTGGTGTGTTGGACGGTGCGGTATAACCCCTTTTCGGCTGCCACACGGCGCCAGGCGCCGTGTGGTAACCGGTTAGACCCTGGAAACGAGGAGATCGCTCGTGACCATCGAGTTGAGGATGTTGGTGTTCAGCGTCGTGCTGGGCATCGTCCAGATCGTCGCGGTGTCTCACGCCGCGAGCTTACAGCGTGGTTATCGATGGTCGGTCGGCCCCAGAGACGGGAAGACGCCACCGCTGCGGGAGGTAGCCGAGCGCTTGGATCGAGCGCTCCGCAACTTCACGGAGCGTTATTTGCCGTCGTTCCGCTGATCCGTTCGCTCGTCTGGCTCGCACCGCGCGAGTGGGGCGCGCGGCTCTACTTCTGGGCTCGCGTCGCGTACGTGCCCCTCTATGCCGCCGGGGTTCCGCTGATCCGTTCGCTCGTCTGGAACGTCGCGACGGTCGGCATCTTGCTGTTGGTCGCCGCTCTGCTCTCGGGGTGAGCGCGAACGCTCTGTGAGTCGAAGTTAGCAAAGACGCCCTCGTTCGCCAGGCACACCCTAAGCGGCCTGTGCCGGCGGCTCTATCGGAGCCGGGTCAATCGGCGCCGGCTCCGGTAGAGCCGGTTGCTCCGGTATGGGCTCGATCGGCGCCGGCTCCTGCGGTACAGGATCGATCGGGTAAGGGCCTTCCGGTATCGGTTCGTTCAGGAGGGGCGGGTCGGCCGGTGCCGGCTCGGCCTGACGAGCAGGTGTATGGTGTTCGAACCCACGTCGATGACCGCGTGCGGGCTCACACAACCCCCGTCCGTGTCCCTGAGCATCCCGTGCGCAATCGGCCCTCCCGTTCTCGCGCCACCTTGCGGGCGTGATCTCTACGACATCCAATCATACAATCCGCGCCCCATACGTGGTATAAGGTTTTCGGGAACGGTTCTCATTTAACGGAAAATTTACCCGGCCCGCGAGGCCGGGGGTAGGGGACGGAGGAGATCATCTCCAAGAAAAAAAAGAAGCTCAAGGAGAAGATCCGGGCCGCGACGAACGGCGCCGGGGTGATGGAGGAGACGAACCCCGTGGCGAAGGTCCGGGATTACGAGTCGCACGTCTTCGTCTGCACGGGCGGCGACTGCAAAAAGCGCGGCGCGAAGGACACGAGAAAGGCCTTAAAGGACGAGATCCGCTCGGAGGGTCTCCTCGGCGAGGTCCGGATCGACACCGTCGACTGCCTCGGCCTGTGCAAGCACGGGCCCAACGTGCTCGTCTACGACGAAGCGCAGCCGAAGGGCGCCTGGTACCTCGGCCTCGACGAGGACGACGTCCCCGAGGTAGTCGAGCAACACCTCAAGAACGGCGAGCCCGTCGAGCACCTCGCGGCAGACCGGCGCCCCCGCAAGGCCAGAAAGGCAAAAAGGTAGGCGCCCGGCGGGAACGCGGCTAGCCGATCGGCGCCGGCGCCGCGGGCGCCGGTTCGGCGGGCAACGGCTGCGCTTCCTGCGCGGGCCCGACCGGTAACGGCTCGACCTCCTGCACCGGAGCGGCCGGTTCCGGCTCGACCGGCAGGGGCTCCTCTGGCAGGGGCTCTTGCGGCAGGGGCTCTTCCGGCAATGGCTCCTCCGGCAAAGGTTCGGCCGCCCCCGGCTCCAGGGGCGCCTGCTCTACCGGTACCGGCTCGGGCTCGTACTGCGCCGGCTCGTCCCGCTCCGGTTCGTCCTCCTCCGGCTCGGCGCCTTCTCCCGGTTCGACCTCCGTAAGCTCGGCCTGGACGATGATCCGATCGCTGTAGTCGGGGAGGGTGCAGGTTTGGAGGGTCACGATGTCCTTGCCCGAGACGGGCTCCGTGACGCTCCAGTCGTAGGGTCCCGTAACGTAGTTCGTAAAGACCTCGTAGGTATAACGCGTGCCCTCGGAGTCGGTCAGAAAGACCTCGTCCCCCTCCTCCAGCTTGTCCAGGTCCCAGAACACCAGGTAGCTGTCCGTGCCGAGGTAACCGAGCCGATGGCCGGCTATAAACACGTTCGCCTCGTCCTCCCAAGGGAAACCGGTGTCCTGTACGTGCTGGGCGCCGGCCTCGAGGGCGGACTCGTCGTCCCACGGGGTATCGTAGACGTTCAAGTCCCTCACCCGCTCCATCTTGGGGACGGTCAGCTTGAGCGTCGTCTCCTTGGGGGCGGAAGCGGCGACCTCCTCGTCGCTCGTGGCGGTGGAGACGGCCTTCGACAGCGGCGAGTTCTCGCCAAAGAGGGAGTACGCCACGAGGCCCAGACCGGCGAGCACGATGAGCAGGGCGAGCACCGAGACCACCCGAGATCTCGTCCGCTTCTTCAGGTCCCTGCGCCTCGATCGATACATTCGTCTCGACCGGTATACCTTCAAAGCCATCACCTTTCTTCGAACCAGGCTCGTCCGCGGCCCAGCGCCTAGTTATACAACCTACGCCTCGAAGATGACGTATAGGTTACAGTAAGATCACCCTTTCGCAACGGCTCCCCCGGACACGGCGACGGCGCGGTCCCATATGTGGTGGCAGGAGCGCTTTCGCATCACTATAATCGCGCTAATCGCACCAGGAAAAGGGTGGGCGCCTATGGAGGAGAGTGGATGAAGGTAGGAGTACCTAAGGAGATAGCGGAGGACGAGACCCGGGTAGGCCTCGTGCCCGAGACCGTCGGCAAGCTCGTCAAGGACGGCTTCGAGGTGCTCGTCGAGACCGGCGCCGGCCGCAACTACAACATCGACGAGAACTACGAGGAGGCCGGGGCAAAGATCGCCTCGGACGCCGGGGAGGTCTACGGCGAGGCCGACCTCATAGTTAAGGTCGCCAAGCCGACGGAGGACGAGATCGGGCAGATGCACGAGGGCCAGGTCCTCGTATGCTTCCTGAACGGTCCCATCTTCCCGGAGACCGTCGAAGCGCTCGCCAACGCCGAGGTAACCGTCTTCTCCAACGAGATGGTCCCCCGTACCAGCGTGGCGCAGGCTATGGACGCTCTCAGTTCGATGGGCTCCCTCGCCGGCTACAAGTGCGCCCTCATAGGAGCGGACACTTTAGGCAAGTACGTCCCGATGCTGACTACGGCCGCCGGCACCACGAAGGCGGCAAACGTCCTGGTCTTCGGCATCGCGGTCGCGGGGCTGCAGGCCATCTCCATCATGCACCAGCTCGGGGCGAACGTCTCCGCCTACGACATACGGCCCGAGACCAAGGAACAGGCCGAGTCCCTGGGCGCCACCTTTATAGACTCCGAAGACGAGCAGGAGGACGAGCAGGAAGAAGAAGATGAGTTCGAGGAATACGAGCCCGGGGGCTTCAGCAAGCTGATGGCTTCTTTGGGGTTCTACTCCTTCGCCGAACCCTCGCGGGACGAATACATCGTGGAGGGCGAAGAGGAAGAGGAGGAGGACTCCGAAGAAGAGGAAGAAGAAGACGAGGGTTGGTCCAACGAGAAGCTTGAGGAGGACCAGAAGCTCATCCGCGAGCGCATACAGGAGATGGACATCGTCATAACCACGGCGCTCGTGCCGGGTGCCGAGGCACCGAAGCTGGCGGTCTCGGCCCAAAGGGTGCCGATGACGGGTATGCCCCAGCTGGTCGCCGCCTTCAACGGCGTCGGCGGCGGGTGCATAGCGCTCGTGGCGCTCTCGGAGTTCTATCAGGGCAGGGCGGAGACCTGGGTCGCCGCGCTCACGGGGCTCTTAACGGTCATCATCGGGTCGATTAGCTTCTCGGGAAGCATCATAGCGTTCTGTAAGCTTCAGGAGATCGCCTTCAGCGGATCGGTAGTCTTTCCGTTGCAGCAGGTGGTGAACGCCCTCATCGTCCTGGGGATAATCCTCCTGAGCGCCAACGTCTTTGTAGACGGAGCGATAGCGGAGGCCGTAGGAGTGCCGTTCCTCTCGCCGATCATCTCCCTGTACATTCTCCTCGCCGCCTCGCTCCTCCTGGGCGTCTTGTTCGTGATACCCATAGGCGGGGCGGACATGCCGATCGTAATCTCGCTCTTGAACGCCTTCACCGGTCTCGCCGCGGCGTTGTCGGGCTTCGTGCTCGAAAATTACGCCCTGCTCATCGGTGGTACCATCGTCGGCGCCTCGGGTACGATCCTCACGCGCCAGATGAGCGGCGCCCTTGGCCGTCCCTTGAGCAAGATCATCTTCGCCGGTATCGCCGCCGCTGGCGGCGGCGACGACGAGGACGACGAGGAGCGAGAGGTCAACGACGTGAGCGCCGAGGAGGCGGGCTCGTACCTCGCGAACGAGGCCGAAAAGGTCGTGTTCGTGCCCGGTTACGGCCTCGCGGTCGCCCAGGCCCAGTCCGCGATGTACGACCTCATGCAGACGCTCGAATCGCAGGGCAAGGAGGTTCTCTTCGGCATCCACCCCGTGGCCGGACGCATGCCCGGGCACATGAACGTCCTCCTCACCGAGGCGGGCGTCCCCTACGAGAAGCTCTACGACCTCGAAGACATAAACCCCGAGTTCGAAGAGACGGACGCCGTCATAATCGTCGGCGCCAACGACGTCGTCAACCCGGCGGCCAAGGACGAAGAGAAGGACAGCCCCATAAGCGGCATGCCCATCCTCGAGGTCGAGAACGCGGAGAGGATCATCTTCGTCAAGCGCTCCTTGAGCCCCGGCTTTGCCGGCGTGGACAACCCTCTCTTCTACGACCAGGACAAGACCATGATGTACTTCACCGACGCTAAGCAGGGCTTAGAAGACATCTCCGAAGCCGTAAAGAACGCGTAAAGAGCGTTCGACCGTCAGCAGCCGGTTCTTTGCTCTCGTCGCTGCTAACGGTCGAAAGCTAGAGGGCGCCTGCGACGAAAGCCCGTGCGCTACAGGTAGCCTGAACGCTTGAACCACAGGTAAAGCAGGAACGAGATCAGGGCCATCACGGCGACCGAAATCTCGAACCCATGATCGATACTCTTGAACTGCTGCCACTGTTCGTTCTCGAAGTTCATACCGAAGATCCCCGCGATGAGTGTCGGGACGATCAGGACCGCCCCCCAGGCGGAGATCTTCTGCATCTGGTCGTTCTGCTGGACGCCGATCGTTGTAAGGTTCACGTCCATCATGCTGGAGAGCAGGTCCCGGAAGCCCTCGATCTGCTCCGCCACCCGCAGCACACGCTCCTGGACGCGGCGCAGGTGCTCGCGCTCCTCGGGAGCGAAGCTGCCGGCAGCTTCGCTTTCCGTCATTCGTTCGAGCGCCCCGACCAGCGGCTTCGTGGCCTGGTGGAAGCGGACGATCTCGCGGGAGGTCTCGTGTATGCGGCGCGAAGCTCCTACGTTGCCCCCGAACACCTCCGCCTCTATCTCGTCGATGTCGTTCTCCAGCCCCTCGATCACCGGGACGTATCCTTCGACGACCTGGTGCATGATCTCGTAGAAGACCGCGGTCGGGCCTCGCCGGAGCCGGTCGGGCTCACCCTCCATCTTCCGGCGCGCTTCGTCCAGCGCGGTGTCCTCTCCATAACGGACCGTGATAATAAAGTCCTCTCCCACGAAAGCGTGGATCTCGCCGAACTCAATCCTCTTTGCGTCTTCGAGGTAACGCGCCGACTTGAGCACAGTGAAAAGGCAGTCACCGTAGCGCTCTAACCTGGGCCGCTGGTGAGCCTGGATCGCGTCGTCGACCACCAGCTCGTGCAGCCGAAACTCCCTGGCGGCGAAGACGAACTCCTCCTCCGTAGGCTCGTAGAGGCTAACCCAGGCAAACTTATCCGGACCGTGGCAGGCTCTATAAGCCTCTTCCAACGAATCCGACGTGGTCCGACGACCATCGGTGTAGATGGCGCTATCGACGATCATGCCGCATTATACGCCGACGCAAGAAGTACAGCTAAAGACAGCGTCTCGCTGTAAGCTGCTAACTGTCAGCGGACGAAGCAGGAGACGTATAGT
Source organism: Rubrobacteraceae bacterium (assembly GCA_030448125.1). Taxonomy (GTDB): domain Bacteria; phylum Actinomycetota; class Rubrobacteria; order Rubrobacterales; family Rubrobacteraceae; genus Rubrobacter_F. The sequence continues at coordinate 22,881 of JAUJNO010000015.1, forward strand.
CGAGGCCGGCCTCGTGGAAGAAGCGGAGACTCTCGGGTCGCTGCCGAGCTTGGCACGCACGTCAAGCTCGTGGTAGAGGGTCGCCTCTCGACCTAGCTTGCTAAAGTGCCCTAGGCCTCCTCGCGTTGTCGTGAGACGTACCGCATCAGGCCGGCGACGAGCATCTCGTAGTTGGCAGCCAGCTCGTAGCGCTCGGAATCCTCGGTACCGGCCCCCTCGCGCAGCATCTCCTCGTCGCCCCTCGCCTCTAGCTCCTCGGCGATGTCTTCCTGGGAACGCTCCTCGTCCATGCGCTCCTCGACGAGGAGCAGCCAGTCCTCCAGGCGCTGCTCGAGCTCGCTCAGGTGTCTCTCGACGTCCTCGTAGGAGCCGAAGTGCGTGGGGCACAGAACCTTTGGCTCGAGCTTGCGCATCGTCCCTATGCTCCCCTTCCAGGCTTCGATGTCGATCTCCGGCGGGGGCGTCGGCGGCTTGACGTACGACTGGCCGAGCAGACGCACCCCCGCCACGTCCCCGGCGAAGAGCGTCCCCGACTGGGGTTCGAGGTATGCCAGGTGGTGGTAGGCGTGTCCCGGTGTGTAGTGCGCCGAGAGGAGACCGCCGGCCGCCTCCAGTTCCTCGCCGCCTTCTAACTTAACGAGGCGGTCCTCCGGGACGGCCTTGGCTTCGCCGAAGAGTTCGCCCATGTTCTCCTCACCGTAGATACGCGCGGCGCTCTTCAGAAGCTTCGATGGGTCCACGAGGTGCTGGTAGCCGACCTCGTGCACGTAGAAGGCGGCGTTCGGCAACCTCTCCGCCAGGTGCCCCGACGCCCCTGAGTGGTCCAGGTGAATGTGAGTCAGGAAGACTTGCCGCACGTCCTCGGGGGCGACGCCGTTACCCTTCAGGCCCCGCATGAGGTTCTCGATGCAGGTCGTCGGGCCGGTCTCTATTATCGCGGCAGACCCCTCCCCCGTCAGGAGGAAAGAGGCGATGATCCCCTCCGTATCCATGAAGCCCAGGTCGATCGTCTCTATCTTCATCCGCCACTCCCCGGTAGGTAGCTCTCCGCAGCCGTTACGCGCTCCGAACCGGGAATTATACAGACCTTCTCTGCTAGACTTTTTCCGCACCGCGAAACGCGAGGGGAGGATGCCGCTTTGGACCTGAACTTGATGCGCGAGCTGTCGGTCTCGACGGACTCCAGGATCGTCTTGCTCGTTCTGGACGGGCTCGGCGGGCTGCCGATGGACCCTTTCGGCAGGACCGAGCTGGAAGCCGCGAACACCCCAAACCTCGACGCCCTCGCCGCCGGAAGCGACCTGGGCCTGAGCCGGCCCGTAGCCGCCGGCGTCAGCCCCGGCAGCGGTCCCGGGCACCTGGCCCTCTTCGGCTACGACCCCTTAGAGTACGCGGTCGGGCGCGGCGTACTCAGCGCCCTGGGCGTCGGCTCCGAGCTCGGCGAGAAGGACCTGGCCGCCAGGATCAACTTCGCTACCAAAGACGAGTCCGGAAAGATCTCCGACCGCCGCGCCGGTCGCATCGCCACAAGCGACGCCGCGAAGCTCGTAGACCTCCTCAACGAGAACGTGAAGCTCGACGGCGCCGAGGTCTTCGTCACGCACGAGAAAGAACACCGGGCCGTGGCTGTCTTCCGGGCGGACGGCCTCTCGGGCGCCCTCTCGGACTCCGATCCCCAAAGGGTAGGGCTCGAACCCCTCCCCGTTGAGCCCACGAACGGCACAGATGGCGCGGCCAAAGAGAGCGCGGAGCTCGCCAACGCCTTCATCGAGGAGGCGGACCGCATACTCGCGGACCACCACCCGGCGAACACGGTGCTGTTGCGCGGCTTCGGGATGCACCCGGCGCTCCCGAAGTTCGACGAGATCTACGAGCTCCGCGCGGCGGCGATCGCGGGCTACCCCATGTACAAAGGCCTCGCCCGCCTCGCCGGCATGGAGGTCCTAGAAGAGGGCGAGGGGATAGCCGGCGAGTTCGAGACGCTTAGAGACAGCTGGGACTCCCACGACTTCTTCTTCGTCCACGTCAAGGCTACCGACGCCGCCGGCGAGGACGGCGACTTCGAGCGGAAGTCCGCAGCCATCGAGGAGGTAGACGCCCTCGTGCCGGACCTGCTGGAACTCGGCCCGGCCGCCCTCGCCGTGACCGGCGACCACGCCACACCCGCGAAGATGGAGAGCCACTCCTGGCACGGGGTCCCGTTCCTCCTCTCCTCGGAGTACACCCTACCGACCGGCGAGAGCTTCGGCGAGCGCACCTGCGCGGGCGGTTCTCTAGGCGTCTTCGCGGCGGAGGAGATCATGGGCCTCCTCATGGGCCATGCCCTGAAGCTCAACCGCTACGGCGCGTAGCAGGACCCATCGAAGAGACGGAACAAGAGAGGGAGCGCCTCCATGCGCTCGCGCGGCTCGAAGAGGAGGTAACCTCCTGCCGGCGCTGCCCGCGCCTCGTCGAGTGGCGCGAGAAGATCGCCCGCGAGAAGAAAGCGTCCCACGCCGGTGAGGAGTACTGGGGCCGCCCCGTTCCGGGGTTCGGGGATCCGGAAGCCCGCGTGATCGTCCTCGGCCTGGCCCCCGCCGCCCACGGGGCCAACCGCACCGGCCGCTTCTTCACCGGCGACCGCTCCGGAGACTTCCTCTTCGGCGCACTCCACCGCACCGGCTTCGCGAACACCCCCGTCTCCCGGCGAGTAGATGACGGCCTGCGCCTCTCCGGGCTCTGGATCTCCGCCGCCGTCCGTTGCGCCCCGCCGAAGAATAAACCAACCCCCGCCGAACGCGACCGATGCCTCCCCTACGCCGCCCGCGAGCTCACGCTTCTACCCGCCGCGCGGGTTCTCGTCTGCCTCGGCGCCTTCGCCTGGGACGCCGCCCTGCGCCTCTACGAAGTCCGGCCAAAGCCTAAGTTCGCCCACGGCGCCGAGCATAAGCTACCCTCCGGCCCCGTCCTCCTCGGCTGCTACCACCCCTCCCAGCAGAACACCTTCACCGGCGTCCTCACCAAGCCCATGCTCGACGCGCTGTTCCTGCGGGCGCGCGAGATGGTGGAGAAAGGACAGGCGCCGCAAAACCGGCCGGGATAGAGCTGCCCCTCGCAGCCGCAGGTTCGCGCCCTCGACCACACTGAGGGAATCGTCGCCTCGTCTAGCCGAGAGGGGCCGTAAGTTCTTGATCTTACGCGGCCCCGCCTCTTCTCTCTAGCTCCGAGTGCCTTCGGGCGACGCTGGCGCGGCGAGAGATGCGGTCGTCGGTCGCCAGTTCGGGGTTATGCTCCTCCAGGATATCCAACCTCACGGTCGTCCTCTCTATACCGTCGTTCGCCCGACGCAGCCTCTCCTCCCACTCGCGTTTTCCGCAAGGACCGGTCGCCACCTCGCCGTTGTCCCGCGCCTGGTAGAGTCCCTCGGCCAGCTCGACGTAGCCCTGGTAATTCTCCAGGTACCTGTCGTAGTGCTTGCGAAACATCTCGACCTGGGCGCCGCTCCGGGCCCGTCCCGCCGGCGCCCTCCCCTGATCGGCCGTGTCGTCGGGATGCGGCAGCCGCACCCCGAGGCGCGGCCTCTTGTTCGTCGGCGGGATCTTCGCGGGTGCGGGCGCCTTCTTTCCGGGGGAACTCGCCGGTTGCGGGGTCTTGCCGGTCTCCGGTACTCTCTGCGCCGGCAATAGCTCCTCCCCCGAAAGCTCGCGGCCGTCCGGTAGGCCCTCCGGCGATCCCGCCGGAACGGGCGGGGGGCTGTCCCGTTCGATCTTCCGGTCTTGCTGGGCCTCTCGTAGCTCCCGGAGCTCTCGCTTCAAGTGCTCGATCTTCTGTTCGGAGTCCCGGCGCTCCCGCTCCCGCTCTCGCTCCTCGCGTTCCTGCCGGGCCTGCTGTTGCTGGTACTCCAGACGTCTCGCGCGCTCCCGCTCGAACTTCTCCGCCAACTGCCCTTGCTCCCGTTGCAGTTGCTTGAACTCCCGGTTCAGCCGCCCGACGTTTTGTTGAAGCTCCAGGCGCTGCTCTCGCTCCCGCTTCGACTCTTCCTTCAAGGCTCGATGTTCTTCGCGCAGGAATTTCAGGATACTGGCTTGCTCCTCGCGAAGGTACTCCATGCGCTCCTCGGCCACCTCCACGTACCTCCGCGCGTTCTTCAAGGTGAGAGCGGCGGTGGTGAGAGTCGCGGCGCCGAACGAGAGAAGAGAGCCGGCGCCGACGAAACGCAACGCCTTGATCATGTATCGTGCCTCCCTCAGACAACTTGCAGGACGCCGTATTCTCCGGCACTTATAGCAGCGAGCGTTGTCGTATAGCAAGGAGGCTCTTGCACCGAGAATGGTCTCTACCGCAAGATGTCGAGTGTTCCTTCTCCAGGAACCTCAACCACCTGTGTTAGGGCGAACTTTTGCGCGAAGCTTCGGCTCAATGAAGTCAGGAGAGAGGCATGGGCGAACTACGACCCTACTCCGCGCTCTGGTGATGCCCCCGAGCGTCGAGCGCCACCCTCCAGAGATCCAGATCGCCCCGGTATCCTGCTACCCGCACACCCTTGGGAGTCACCAGCACCCAGGCATCGGAGGCGACGGCTACCACCCTGTAACCTTCGGGCAGCTTCGGCCTCTCCGGCTCCTCCCGTCCCCACCACCCATCCGGCGCCGGGTTGTCAGCGCGTACCGCATCTCCGGGCTCAACCGTCCGGGGGTCGTCCGCGACTTCTAATGCCCGCGCCGACAACTCACCAATGCTCTCGGTTATGCGCACCAAGACGGCATTCTTGCGTTTCAGCTCGCTGCGCAGGAGAGCTATCTGGTCTTTCAGCTCGGCGATAATCCCGTTTTTGGCTTCGAGAAGAGCGTCGCGGTCTTGTTCGTGGGATGTCCCGTTTCTTCGGGCCCTCAACACGCGTGCCGTGTTTTCCTCGTTGCGCTGTAGCATCGTCGGCAGCGTAAAGCATTTTTCATGTAGAGCAAAGAAAGAATTCTTCGATGCGCAAGATGTTGCGGCGGCCCGGTCGGAGGCTACTACGCAGATTCTTCATTTGCAGGGATTCGGCGGTACCTACCCGGTCCTCGAACGGCACAGAGAGGCCGCGCTTATAAGGGTCGCCGTTGCCTGCCGAACGGTACAATGGTCGCTCCCGTACCGCGTAGATAGCTTTGGAAGGCGCCGTTGAACCGCGAAGAAGCCTGGAAGGTACTCTGCGAGTGTACGGAGGGCGACTCTCTGCGAAAGCATATGCTCGCCCTTGAGGCCGCCATGCGCGCCTACGCCCGCAAGTTCGGTAAGGACGAGGAGAAATGGGGGATCACGGGCCTGCTGCACGACATGGACTACGAGAAGCACCCGACCTCGGACGAGCATCCTATGGCGTGCGCGAGGCTAGAGCGCAGGGGCTACCCGGAGGACGTGCTGGAGGCTATAAAGGGCCACGCCGGCTACCTCCACGTGCCCCGCGAGACGTTGCTGGCGAAGGCCCTCCACGCCCTGGTCAGGCCCGAGGGTCTTGAAGGGCTCGGGGCAAAGAGCGTCCGCAAAAAGATGAAGCAGAAGTCCTTCGCCGCGAACGTGAGCCGGGAGGACATCCTCCGCGGCGCCGGGGAGCTCGGCGTGGACCTGAACGAGCACATAGACTTCGTCGCGGCGGCACTGCGCGAAAGATCGGGCGCTCCAGGTCTCACGCCCCATTCTGTAGGCTAGCTCTACCCGACCCCGGTACTCCGGCCAAACCGCGCACTCTCTTTGCTAGGATGGTGCTAGGCGGACGAGAGGAGTTTGCGCGGTGGTGCGGGTCATGGTGATCTTCGGCGGGCGGAGCGGGGAGCATGAGGTCTCTCTGGCCTCGGCCAGCGCCATCGTGAAGACCCTGCGCGGGAGCGGGCATTACGAGGTCCTCCCAGTCGGCATAACCCGGGAGGGACGTTGGATCTCCTCCGGCGACCCCATGCGAGAGCTCGAATCGCGCGCCCGGGAGTTCGCGGGTTCCGCCCTCGCAGGCTCCTCCAAAAGCGTCGCGGAGCTCGCGGCGCCGGTCTCCGAGAAGCTGCCCGCGGATCTGGACGCCGCTGACGTGGTCTTCCCCGTTCTGCACGGCCCCCACGGCGAGGACGGCACCATCCAGGGCGTGCTCGAGGTCGCCGGCGTACCCTATGTGGGCTCGGGCGTCCTCGCGAGCGCCGCCGGCATGGACAAGGTGACGATGAAGAAGATCTTCGCCTTCCACGGTCTCCCGCAGGTCGAGTGGCTCGGCCTAACCCGCAAAGATTGGGAGAGCGGCCGCGAAAGCCGGATCCACGAGATAGAGACCTCTCTGGGGTACCCATGCTTCGTAAAACCCTCCAACCTCGGCTCCAGCGTCGGCATCAACAAGGCCACGAACGCCGGGGAGCTCGAGAACGCCCTCGACGCCGCGGCCGTCCTCGACCGTCGCCTCATCATAGAAGAGGGCGTGAACGCCCGTGAGATAGAGGTCTCCGTGCTCGGCAACGAGGAGGCGGAGGTCTCGGTCCCGGGCGAGATCATCGTCCCCGAGCACGAGTTCTACGACTACGAAGCCAAGTACACCGAGGGCGGCATGCAACTCCACGCCCCCGCGCGAATATCCGGTGAGACGACGGCGGAGCTACAGCACGTAGCCCGTACCGCCTACAACGCCATAGACGCCGCGGGCATGGCCCGGGTAGACTTCTTCCTCGAACGCGGCAGTGGGAAGCTGCTCCTCAACGAGATCAACACAATCCCCGGCTTCACCCCCACCAGCGTCTACCCCAAGCTCTGGGCCGCCAGCGGCCTCCCCTACGAACGGCTGCTCGACCGCCTCATACAACTGGCGCTGGAGCGTCACGGAAGCTTCTAGATGGCCCTCTTACCGGCCCTGGCCGCGATGCTCCAGGGCGAGACCACCGGCGGCGAGAAAACCGGCGAGACCACCGGCGTCATAGAAGAGGTCGGACAGGCCGCTCAACAAATCCCCGAGGAAACTGGAAACATCCTGGAGACGACCGTCAGGGACTTCTTCGAGGGCATCGTGGGGTACCTGATCAACGCGACCTTCGTCGCCAACGTGGTGGCGACGGTCATCGTGGTCTTACTGGCGACCGTCTTCTACCGCATCGCGGTTCGCTTTATCCCTCGCGTCCTGCGCTGGAGCAGACCGGAGGACGAAGAGGGCCTGGATGCCACCGCCCTCGCCCGTATAAAGCGTCAGGATACCGCCGTAACGCTCTTCCGCCAGACCTTGCGGTACGTAACCTTCGCCCTCGTCGCGCTCTTCGTCTTCAGCATCTTTCTCCGAAACGTGCTACCGGCCATCGCGGGAGCCACCATCCTGGCGGCCGTCGTGGGGTTCGGGGCGCAGAGCTTCCTGCGCGACATTATCGCCGGGTTCTTCATACTCTTCGAGAACCAGTACAGCGTCGGAGACTTTATAGCGGTCGAGCCAACCAAGGCTTCGGGGATGGTCGAAGAGTTCGGGCTGAGGACCACCACCATCCGGGCACTCTCCGGTGAGATCATCTACATCCCCAACGGCTCCCTCACCGGCGTGACGAACTACGTCTCCGGCCAGCAACGCTTCACCGTCGAGGTGCAGCTGAAGGACGAGCAGGCCGAAAAGCGCGTCCTCGAAGAGATACAAGAAGGACACGAGCTCTACCTGATACCGCCGCGCCTCGTGAAGCGCGACGAGACCACCGAGGGCGGCCCGCGTCTCAGACTCCTGGCGGTCGTCCTCCCCTCGACCGCCTGGCTCGTGGAGGAGAACCTCGTCGAACGCATAAAGGCCGCCGCCGGCGAAGACAGCCTGGCCGCCGATCCGCTCGTCTACAAGGTGGACAGCCGCAACGTCCGGCGGCTGAGGGAGTTTATTCCTCCGGAGGGTTCTTAGGTTTCCAGTCCCCGCGCAGGTGCCCGTTCGTCTCGGCCACCTGGCGGGCGGCCTTGTCGCGTTCCAGGCGCTCGACGGCTTCGGTCAGCAGTTCCTTGACCTTCGCGAGGCGCTCCTTCTCGGTCGGGAGCTCCAGGATCTCCTGTCGCGTATCCAGTTCGAACTCGATGCGTCCGGCAATGGCGAACGAGAGGTTGCGGTAGGGTGGCTCTATCTCTATGCCTACCGACCCTTCGGTGGCCGCTTCGATCACCCGCTCCAGGAGCGCCACGCACTCCTCGGCGAGGGCGGTCACATCCTCACCCGGCTTATCTTCGAGGTACTCGACCTCCCCCACGTAGTACGGCTTGCCGGTAAGGACGTTGTTCAGCTCGAAGCGCCGGGAGCCCTCGACCAGGATCACCATCCGCCCGTCTTCGTAGCGCTGCACGAGCTCGACGATCTTCGCCGTACACCCCACCCGCCGCGTCCCGGAATCGTCGGCCAGCACCATTCCGAACTCCGACTCCGATTCCAGACACTCGTCCACCATCTGCTTATAGCGCTCCTCGAAGATGTGCAGTGGCAGGGGAGTCCCCGGCATCAGCACCACATTTAGCGGGAAAAGCGGTATCTCCGCCAAAGCTCGCGCTCCTTCCGGTCTCTCGAAACCAATTCTATCTTACCTCGTCCGATCCCCCGCCACCGTACCGCCGGGAAGGGATACCTCAAGGGGCACGAAAAAGGGGCGCCCGAAGGCACCCCTTCAAAAGCTCTCTTCAAGCTCTCTACTCGTCCTTGCCGATCCAGTACGTAAACAGTAAAGCTCCGGAGTAGACGATCAGAATAAGGAGGAACGCCGCGAAGAAGCGTAGCACCCCGACCGTGCTAGGGGACTCTTGTAACAGCAAGGCGAGCATCAACTACCCTCCTCCCCCTAACGAGTCACCGGCCGGACACGTCTCGGCGGGTGTCAACTCCTGCTCCAGTGTGATGCAGTTGTAGATCAGGTACCCCGGATCGTTGTCGACCCTGCGGGCCGTCTCGCGAGTGTAGCCCATGGTTATCATGGTAAGCACGACGGCCACGGCGCAGCCCATCAACGCGAACTGGCTCCATCGGCTCGCGCGGCCCCAGTGGAAGCCGGTGCCGGTCGCTCTCAAGTACAGCGCGGTGACGAAGAAGCCCACCAGCATCAGCCCAATCAGTCCAATGTACTTCCAGGGGTACATCTGGCCTAGAGGTATCTTCGTGGACTCCCCGCCGAGGAACGTCAGCCCGATCTGGGGTACCAGGTTCGCATCGGCCGGAATGATGTTGAGCACGGTGAACAGAGCCGTGAAGCCCAGAGAGCCCACGGCTAGCTTGTGCAGGGTGGGCATCGGCTTTACGGCGAACCTCAGCTTATGTACGAAGTACGCCGTGGCGGCGATGCTCATAAAGGCGACCTCCGTCATTAGCGCGAGGAAGACCCAGGACTTGTCGCCGAGCATGATGGTGTCGAACGCCTCCGGCGAACTCTCGCGGATACCCTTGAGGTACCCGTAGCCTATCACCGGCTGCAGGATCAGGAACCCGAACCCCCAGATCAGCCCCCAGTGCCCCATCCAGTCGTAGTACTCCCGGTCGTCCTCCCGCGTGCTCCTCAAGTACCTGAACGCGCCCCACCCGGCGATCATGAAGCCCGCGTAGGAGAAGTTGCCCACGAAGCGATGCATGTTCAGCGGGATCATCGTCTGGTTTAGGAAGGTGCGCGCCACCTCGGTTACCGGCGCCTCCGCCGGGGTGAGCATGTACGAGGCCACCGCGTCGATCATCGTCATCGCCATGAGCCCGAAGAAGCCCGCGATCATGCCGAAGGTGACGTGTAGGATCTTTCGATAGGCTAGCTTGTCCCAGACGTTGTACCAGGCGTAAACGATGATGATCTGGCCCAGGAACATAAACGCCTCGACCAGGAACACCCAGAAGAATACGTTCTGCAAATAAGAGAAGAAGAGGCGAAGAGTAGAACCACGAACCGGGCCAGGTTGCGGGCGAAGCGCTCGTACCTCGGCTGCTTGGTAACCACACCGAGGTACTCGCTCGTCGCGGCAATGAGGACCGCCCCGATGATGAACGCGGCGAAGAGTATGTGCGACTGGACAAGAACGGCGATGACGACGTTCTTACCGATTATAGGAACCTGAATGTCTCCTATCGGCATCCGTTACCTACCTCTACGCGCCCGGGAAATTGATGATGCGAGCGAGTGCCAGGAGCATGTTAAGCACTATCGTGATGACGACCAAGAGGCCTATGACGGTCGCGAAGGGCCGCTGCAAGGGGCTGTAGTTTGGCCCCCGATCCATCCACGGCAGCGCGAAGAGCAAGATAATAAAGATCGTCGGCACCACCACGGCCCCGAAGCCGATCAAAGCGTACCCGGGGAAAAACATCAGCATCTGCTCGTAGAAGAAGAAGAACCACTCCGGCCTTGGTATGTACGTGGTCGTCGCCGGGTCCGCCGGCTCGGAGAGCGGCGCGGGCGCGACGTACGAGAGCACGGAGCAGGCCAGGAGGATGAGCGTTGAGACGAACAGGTCATACAGGACCTGCTTCGGAAAGAACGCTATCGTTTCGTCGGGGCGTTCGTAAACGTTCTCTTCGGTGATTACCTCTTCTTCGAGAGGCTTGGCCTGTCCTGTTGCCGGTGCGTACATCTCTACACCTCTCTCCTGAGTACCTGTGCCCGCATGATAGCAGTAACGCGTCCCTGCAAGTGGTAAATGCTCTTACTCTACTCTCGGTCCTCCCGGTCGCGGCGTCCGGTGAAGGGCTCGCCTTCGTCCTCCTCGTACTGCTCGTACGACTCCAGGCGCTCCCGCTCGTGCAGCTTCGCCAGCCGGTCTGAGTATTCGAACTCGCTCCCGAAGACCCCATGCTTGCGCAATAAGTACAGGTGAGCGCCGATGAGGGGAGCCAGAGCCGCCGGCAAGAGCCACACGTGTAGCGCGAAGAAGCGAGAGAGCGTCGACGGCCCAATCACGTCCCCGCCCATGAGGAAGCGGATGGTGGGTCCCCCGACGAACGGCGAGTAGGAGCCGATCTTCATCCCAACCACGGAGGCCCAGAACCCGTCCTGGTCCCACCTAAGGAGGTAGCCGGTGAACGCCAGCACGACCACGAGTAAGAGGAGCGCCACGCCGACCACCCAGTTAAGCTCACGAGGCGCCTTATAGCCGCCCGAGAAGAACACCTGGGCCATGTGGAGGCCTATCACCACCAGGAGGAAGTTGGCCGACCAGTAGTGGATGCCCCGGATGAGAGTACCAAAGTACGCCTCGTTCATGATGTAGTAGATCGAGTTCCACGCGTGGTCGGTGGTCGGCACGTAGTAGAAAAGTAAGAGAATGCCGGTCAGGAACTGGAGCGAGATGCAGAAGAGTGTCGCGCTCCCCAACGTGTAGAGCCAGGCCCCCCTCTTTGGGACGGGCTCGTACAGGAAGTGCTCCATCATCGTAACGATCCCGGTCCGGTGCTCCATCCAGTCCGTCAGGAACTTGCCGGTCTCGAACGCCTGGGACCTGATCCTACCTATCATTCCGGTCTCCCTCTCTAAATTACGTAGGGCTCCTGGGGCCCGTTGTCGCCTCCGGTATCGAACTGATGCTTAGCGTATACGATGCCGTCCTCGCGGACCTCGAAATCGTAGCTGTACATGTCCCGCGGCGGCGGCCCCGCGACGTACTCGCCGTTGATATTGTAGATCCCTCCGTGGCACGGGCAGAGGAACTCCCCTTCTCCCTCCCTTATGAGCCAGCGCACCGGACACCCCAGATGAGCGCAGGAACTGCTCAAAACGTTGAGGGTGCTCTGGATTTCTTCGATCTCGGACTCTGAGAGTCCCTCGCTCTTCCCATCTAGAAAGGAGGGACGCAGGTTCTGCCCGTACGTGCCGTCCGCGTTGATCTCGTGCTCCCACGAGAGCCAGATGGCGCTCGGTACCGTGAATTCTTTCGAGGAGGTACCGCTCTCCTCCTGAATTTCCGGTTTGCCGTAGACCTGCTCGACCGGGAACTCGACCGTGAAGACCTTCGGCTCGGTCCCCGCCGGTACCTCGCTTATCGGGGCTACCTCGAACCAATCGTCAGGCCCGGAGGGAACGTCGGACTGGCCCCGAACGTCCGTGTCGATGAGCGGACCCAGAACGAACGCCGCCGGAGGAATGGTCAGTATGGCCCCGACGACCGCCCCGAGGACTCCGAAACCCAGGAAGTCCCCCCGGGTCATAGGATCTTTCTGTAGCTCTGCCAACCTGTATGCCCCTTCTAGGAATTCCTCTCAGCTACCCGCCGAAACCGCTCGGCGGCTTCTCGGCCTCTACCGTGAATTCGGACTGATTATATACCGTGTACGGGACCCTAGAATTGGACTTCATGAAGCCCATGTTGAGCGCCGTCACCGCCGCGATCACGCCCAGGGACAGCAGCACGACCCGGTAGCCCACGCCCGGACTGCCGTACCTGAAGCGCATCCTGCCCCGCACGTACGTCACGAACGAGCCCACCGTCGCCAGGACCATGATCAGCATCGCGACGTAGCGTATCCAAAAGACCGGAAAGTCCGCGAGCGGCGAGATCGAATATACACCCGCGAGCGCCGCGATGAGCGTGAAAAACTGTATGGGCCGTCGACCCGCCAGGTCCGGGTGCCTCCCCGCCCCCATGTACATCGCGACGTTCGACAACACGAAGAGCAACACGACCATCACCAGGTTTGAATAAAGCAGGTTCGAGGTGGTGGTGCCGCCCCCCTCGCCGGTGAGCCTGGCGTAGCCGCCGCCGGACATCATCGCGTAGGCGATAAAGAAACCCGAGATCGGCTGTATAAGCAGGAAGCCGGTCCCCCAGGTCAGCCCCACCGAGGTAGACCAATCGTAGAACGCCTTGTCCTCCTGGGTCTTGGACCGTATGTACATGAAAGCGGCCCACGCGGCGAGGGCGAAAGCCGGCCAGGAGAGGTTGGCGAAGGTGCGGTGCAGGATCATCTCGACGAACATCGGGTTGAAGAGCCCCGAGAGCGCCGCCCCGAAGGAGCTGACGTTTCCCTCGGTTATCTGCGTGGCGTTTGGCCCGCCGCCGGTGGTCATGAATGTGTCTATGCCGGTCATTATGACCATCCAGATCCAGATAAAAGCGCCCATCGTGAACCCGAGGAGCGCGTGACGCCGCTTGTTGAGGACGCTGTAGCGGTCCCACTTGTAGTAGTAGGAGTACATCCCCCACAGCGCGAGGATCATGGAGGCCATCGCGATGACGATAAAGTAGAAGAAGTGCGTGAAGAGCGCCGCCGTGACCTGCGGGTAGAACCCGACGAGCAAGACCAGGAAAAGGACCGCGAAGGTGGCGCCGGACGAGAAGGTGAGGACGTTGAAGCGCACCATCGAGTGGGCCAGGCGGTCCATTCGGGGGCTCCCGGTGCGCGCGCCCCAGGCCTGCAAGACCGGGGCGGCTATGGCGAACCCTACGAACAGCTCCGCGAAGAACATGTGGACGAGCATCGTGAAACCCGTGAAGCCCCTGACGCCGCCAGGGAACTCGAAGCTCGAGAGGTCCATCTGGGCCAGTAGGAACTGGAGGCCCGTGAAAGTGGTAACCGAACTCATCCCTCTATCAAACTCCTTCTAGGTACCTTGAGCGTCCAAGACCGACTGCTGCTCGTTCGGGCCCGCTCGGTGTATGACAGCCTGGCCCACCGCCCGGGGCTCGAGCCGCCCGTCTATTATGTAGTAGGAGGCCTCGGAGACCCCATTGGCCTGCATGATCTCCCGTATCGGTCTTATGAGCCGCCGCTCCCTGGTCATCGCGAAGATCAAAACCTTCCCCATCTCGAACTGGTCGTTCCAGGCGCCCGCCTCCTCCCTGGGAGCCTGCATGTCCGTAAGTATAGGCACGGCCCCGACCCTCGTGAACGAACCGGCCAGAAGGACCGCCGCCAGCGAGATAAAGACCAGGAACGTCGGCACCCCTATGGAGGGAACGGCGATCGCGAAGAACGCCCCCAGGACCAGAAAGGCAACCGCGAATCCGATCGGCACCTCGAGGCCCCGCCTGTCGTTGGGGACCACGATGTAGAGCATCCCCTCCGGGAACGGCTCGGGTTCGTCGGGATCCTGGCGTTTGAGGATGACCATCAGGTCATCCCTGGTTACACCGAGGTCCCGGATCTCCCGGACCGCCCGGTTGAGCGCGGCGCCGTCGTCCACGATCCCTACCACGGTGTACTCGGTCCTCTGCTCCGTCGGGTTCGCCCCGTCGGAGGTCGTCTCCGATACGTCCCGCCCTCTCTCCAAGCTGCTACCTCCACCCGTCTCTACGGAGGATCTCCGGTCGTCCGGGCCGTCCGCCCTGGCGTCCTTTTGCCGCACACCAGCATACTCTTTCGCGTTCCAGCACACCAGCCCGGTCCGCGCCTCGCCGGTATCGCTTTCACATTATTTCGTCCACCGTCGAAGGACCGCTGTGAAAGAACGCCTATATCATTCCCCGCAGACGGGTAGAATAAGCACGGTGGATACCCGCAACCAGCAGAAGCTCCCGGACCACGGCGCCCGTCCCCCAGACGAGCACTACGAAGAGCCGGGGCTCGGAGCCTGGCTCAAGCGGAACCCCTGGCTCCTCGTGCGCCTCTTTATGGTCATGGTCTTTGCCTTCAGCGCCACTACCACCGCAGCCAACTTCTCCTACGCTCTCCAGAGCGAGCTGACAGAGTTGAGCGTCGAGCAACTTAACCGCGGCGAGTTACCGTCGGGCATAGAACTTGGGGACTATGTCGAGGTCACGGGCACCCCGGACTTCAGCACGAACCCCGACACCGGACAACCCCAGATAGGCGTCTCCATCCGCTACGAGGTCTCCTACTACTACTTCAGGCTCGAAGAGACGGGAGAGAACCTTCTCATTCAGCAGACCACCGATCCGGGTCTGATGGAGAACGGCGAGCAAGTCTGGCGCGGCAAGCTCGCGACGGTGGGAACCGTGATCTTCCACGACACGACCCAGAGCGGGCTCGAGATCGCCGGCCTGCCCCAGGACGAGGCGATCCCCGTCATAGAGACCGGAGATACCCCAGAGTACTACCGCCAGATCTTTCCGGCCTACTCGGCCATTATCGGGCTCTGGGTCCTCTCCATCGTCTGGCTCGTCTGGAAGAGGAACAAGCCGTTTTTGGGGTTGTAGTTTTTAGAGCTTCCGCCAATAGGCTAGCCACTTTTCATACTTGACAACTCTCAGAGTGGTTCAACAGCCTTCCTATCGTTCTCCTTGATACATGCGCTACTCGCCTATTGGCAGAGCCTCTAAGGCGCTATGTGGTGGACCACCGACCACAATATGTAGTGGGTCCGAATAAAAATGCAGGAACCTGGAGATTGCCAGCTACCCTTCTCGAAAACTGCTTACGACTACTAGAAATCTTCTAGAGTTCGGCACGTTCGAACCTGCGCAGGGCGAGGAAGATAAACAGGACGGCCCAGAGCGCCGTGGCGGGAATGGAGATCAGGCCGTACACGGGAATCTGGCCCTGCGTTACCAGGTAGTATCCGGACTGGAAAAACAGCCAAGGGAAGGCTGCCGTCAGCCAGGGCGCGTAGTTGGCGATCATGAATCCCGCGACCATGAACCCAAATACGCTCCCGGCCAGCGACCCGCGACTTTCGAAGACCGTGCTGAGCAGCAACGACAGCGCAAGGTAGAAGAGCAACCCCAGAGCGAGTATCGCGAAGCCCCCGAGAAAGAGCAACGGCGGCGGGGGCAGCGTGGCGATGGCCGTCATCAGGACGTAGAACACGACTGCCGGTAAGAGCAGTGTGACTGTCAAGAGCCACCGGAAATGCACCACGAGCTTGGCGAGGACGAACGCCCTGCGCGACGCAGGCTTACTCAAGACCCAGGCGGCGGTCCCGAGCTGTTTCTCACCTATGATCGAGCCTTGCGTCTTCGCAACCACGGCTATGACCGAGGCCACCGACCCCAGAACGAAGAACATCAGCGCGCCCGCGTCGTTTATGTCTTTTGGGGAGTATCCTGGCTCCATCTCGCCCCGGATAAAGGCCACCGCCACGGAGATCAGCGCGACTATCAACATCCAGATCGTGCCGTGCGCCAGTAGCGACGGACCTGCGGTCCACTCGCCGTTCTCCTTACCGACTAGGTTTCGAAAACCGCTCAGAGGGCCCCCGACCGGCTTCAGGGCGGCCTGTTCTTCGGGCTTCTCCATGTCTTTATGAGCGGTCTTGCGGCCGTTCGTCTCTAGCGTCTCTCTAGACTTCACCGCTACCGCCCTTCTCTATCAGGTCGAAGAAAGCCTCTTCGAGACTCTGCCGCTTGCGGCCGAAGCCGGTAACTCTTACGCCGCGAGTCTTCAGGACCAGCCGCAGGAGGTTTTCCTCGGCGGCGGACTCGTCGGTCGCCCTTACGGTCCAACGTCGCTCCCAGCCCGGCTCCGAAGATTCTTCGAGCGAGGAGATCCAGCTTTGCGAGCGGACGCGTGCTCGTGCTTGCTCCAGGACCGCTCCAGATTCACCTTTGAGAGCGAGTTCGTAGACGGTGCCTCCGGCACCGCCGGTCGTCAGGAGTTCATCTATCGGGGCCTGCGCGAGGAGCCTGCCGCGCTCGAGGATCGCCACCGAGTCGGAGACGCGCTGAACATCGTCGAGTATATGGGTGGAGTAGAAGATCGTTGTGTTCTGCTCGTCGCGTAGCCGCGCCATGATCTCCAGCACGTCGCGGCGGCCCATCGGGTCCAGTGAGGCGGCGGGTTCGTCCAGGATCAATAGCTCCGGATCGTTTATCTGGGCCTGTGCGAGCCCCAGTCGCTGCAGTTCGCCGCCGGAGAAGCCCCTGATCCTGCGGTCCGCCCGATCCGAGAGTCCAACCAGAGAGAGCGACTCGTCGACGCGCCGTTCGATGGCCGACTCCGGGCCGGAGTAGAAAAAGCGCGCCACGAACCGCAGCGTCTCGCGTGCCGTCATGTGACCGTAGTAGCGCGGGTCCTGGGCGAGGTAGCCGACTCTTCTACGAATCTGGAAGTCCTCGGAGAGGATGTCTTTTCCGAAGATCGAGCCGGAGCCGGAGGTTGGACGGACGAGTCCCAGCAGGAGTTTCATAGTCGTAGTCTTTCCCGCCCCGTTCGGTCCGAGAAAACCGAATATCGAGTTCTTAGGCACGCTGAGGTCGAGCGCCTTCAGCGCCACTACGTGCCCGTAGGTCTTGGTAAGCCCTCTGGTTTCTATGACAGCGGCGGGCGTGCTCTTACCGCCGGAATACTCTCCGAGAGCGGACCTATCGTCTCTGGAAGTTGTCATAGACCGCAATAGTCTATCGCGGCGAGTATCGACCATACCGTAAACTCGTTTACTGCTCGACTCGCGAGAGTTTCGCGGCTCCGGGGTTACGACACCCCTATCCGTGCCCTCCGGCCGTCTCGGAAGCGTCTCGCGGCCCTCACCCCCGAACAACCTACGCCGGAAGCTCTTAGAGGCTCCGCCACTAGGGGTGAAGGTAGTCTGCTTGCAAGGCGGGCGCGGGCTGCTCGATCATCCGGGGAGTTCTCGAAGCTTCCTGGCAAAGGAGTCCGCCCGTGCCCGCGCTCCCAGCATACATCGTCGAGCCCATCTGGAAGCACAATTCGTCGCGCTACTGCCCTCAGCAGTGCCTCGGGTGGACCATCCGCTCGGCTGCCACCGCTCCCGCATACCGCGGATCGGACGGTCTTCGAGAAGAAGCTGGTGCAGGTTTTGGTCTTCGGCTGCTGCGCTTACGAGAGGATCGCCGACGAGACCTGCTCGGCCACCACGTTGCGCCGCAGGCGCGACGAGTGGAGATCGCTCAAGGGGTGATGAACGAGTAGTTGCGAGGGATGGCGCTCGAAGCTTACGACAAGTTCATCAGTCTGCGGTTGACCGACGTGGCCGTCGATTGCTGCATCCAGAGAAGGCTCCTTGCGGTGGCGAGAAAGCGGGGAGAAGAAGCCCGGTGGTCGATAGGGGCAAACGGGGCATCAAGCGCTTCACAGCCGTCGATGCGGAAGAGGCATACCACTCGGGACCATCACGGCCCCAGCCAACCGCCACCACGACTCGCCGCTGTTGGGCGAGACCTTGGGGATACCCTGGGGAGGCGTTGGGCCCGATGCCCGAGGAGCGGGTGAGCGTGCATCTCGACCGCGGCTACGACTCTGAGGCCACGCGCAAGCGCCTAGAGGATCGCGGCCTGGGGACGCGGTGATCTCTCAGAAGGGCAATCCGGCTCCCTTGTAGGCCACGAAGCGGTGGGTGGTGGAGCGCACGAACTCCTCCTGGAATAATGCCCACAAGAAGAAGCTTGTGTGGTGTACCGAACGGCGTGAGCCGGTCATTGACTTCTGGGTCGCCTTCTCCGAGGTGGTCATCATCGTGGGTCGGCTCGTTCGAAAAGCCTGGACTCGCTACCGCTGGGAGGGCCGACCTTGCCGCCGACCGTAGCCTATTGGCGAAGCCTCTTAGTTACCTCTTAGTTAATAGTTTTCAGTTATCAGTTCCTGCCCTGCGCTGCTCGTAGCCTGAAGTCTGACAAGAACCATCGTTCTGCGATACCGGTAATCGGACCGCTCCGAATGCGGAACATATGTATTGACAGCGAAGGCTTACTTCAGACTAACTCTACTGAAAACTAACAACTGACAGCTTAGTTAATAGTTTCAGCTTTCGTGCCCCATCCAGTCCGTACCTCCCTGCTTCCTACGCTGCTCAAGTAGCCTGAAGTCTGACAAGAACCGTGTTCCTATGAAGCGGTGCGCAAGCGGCACCATCGTCGGTCGCCTTCTCCGACGCGGTACCAGGCGACCGCGTCGATCATCATGTATGCGACATGCGAAGGCTGCAGCACCTTCGTACGCCACTCACACGTTGTACCAGGCGTTCGAAAAGCCTCGTTCTGCGCTACCGGTAATGGGACCGCGCCGAACCTTGCCGCCGAACATATTGGCGAATTGCGTGTGCGCGAAGAACGTCTTAGTTACCTCTTACTTATGTTCGTAGTTTTCTATAGTGGTTTTCAGTTATGAGTTCTGCCCGATCTGCGCTGCTCGTAGCCCCCGCTGAAGCCTGACGAAGAACCATCGTTCTGCGATACCGGGGGTAATCTTGGGCGCTGAATGCGGAACATATGTATTGACAGCGAAGGCTTGGGCATCCAGCGAACTCTACTGATCGCCCTGTTCTCCGGGCTCGGCCTGACTCCCGGGCGTTGCCGCTCGGTCGAGAGCCTTCAGCGTTCTACGTCGTAGGTCTTCGAGTAATCCAACTCCTCTGGTCCCACCTACCGGTGACCGAGGCCAGGCTTCTCATCGCCGGCCCTTCGCGACATATCGCGGCGTAGTAGCCGGCATGGCGGAACTGACGCCTTATCGTCTATCGCGGCGAGTCGCACCACACCGCTTCCCATATTGGCAACGGTTTATTCCAGGAGGAGTCGGGCTCGTGCTCTCGCCCGCGGCTTTCTGGGGTTCTCCCGACAGCGTAGACGTAGCTTGTAGTGATCCTCGGGCTTGGCACCGGGCACCCCAGGTGGGCGCGAACGGCTCCCTGGTCGTGGAGCCTTTGGCGTTGACCATCCTCCTGGACCAACTGCTGCGGGTGAGGTCGCCGAACGCCATCGTCCGGAGGGAGCCGCGGTCAGATAGATGGGGCGTTCTCGCCGGTTCGGGCAGAGATCCCCGGACGGTGATCTTCGCGCGGTGCCGTGGTCTACCTGCCATCGCACGAGCGTTCGGTCGAAGATCGCCTATGGGGGCGGACCCGGTCACTTAACCAAGACGGATCTGGCCCCGCTGGTTCCAAGCGCATCGACGTGGCCATACCGCGGATCGGGCCAGGTTTCGATGCCCGTCGTTGTCCAGCTGTGATCCTTCGGGCTTGCGTTACGAGGGGATCCCGACGTCGAGGTGGCCTGCGCCGCGTTCTGCAGGATCCTCTCCCCGCTAGTTGGCTATGTTGCCAAGGTTCGGCCCCGATCCTCGGTGAAGTTCGCGATCCACGATTCCCATCGAACCCCAAGGCCGGTGCCGAGCTATCATCGTCCCTGCCTGAAGTCGTACGGCGCCGCCGGCCGTCGATAGGCGGCTTCCCTGGCACCATCTCGGTTGGCGAGCTCGTCAGCTGGGCCGAAGAAGCTCGCGGCTCTAAAGGCTTCCCTCGCGCATCACCCTGAGCGCTTCGTCGACACTGAAGGGGGATTCATCTCGGAACTCATCGTCGGCCCCAGCGGAGGCCCGACGAGGTCGGCCTATGGAGGGCACGACGATGCTCTAGGCGTGGCGATACCGGGGCTCTGGGTCTTCGCCTTCCTGTTCGGGTGCCTCCTCCGCGGATCGAGCGCGGGCGCTCCCGTAGGCGGGGCGCGTGGCGGCGCAGCGGACGATCGTTGATCTCTCTCGGGCGCCAGCGGGCGTCGTTAGACTGTGATGGATACACGTGATGACAGGATGTCTGCGTGACACGATGGGCACCATGCGCCACGTTCTCGCTCCAGGAATAATCACAGGGCAGAGCGGCCGGTGTACCGAACCCCGAATGATCATTAGTCGCGGTCTCCTCCGTCGCCTTCTCCCGTTCTACATCCGGCGCTCATCTACCGTGGCGCAAGCTCTTAATGATGACGGCGGGCGCTTTGTCGGCGATTATAGTCTTGTCCTCCGTCTGGCCTATATTGGCAGGCCCAGCGGTATCGAGCGTTACTGGCCTCAGAGGGAATGGCGACTGTATGGGCCTCTTCATCATTCTCCCGTATCGGCTTCGGCGATCACCTCCGGACGGCGGAGGCGGAGTCTTGACACCTGAAGGCGATATGGATTCTCTTCGCCCTGGACAAGTCGTCTTCGTCAACCCGGCCATCCTCGGTCAGCTCAATGAAGACACCTCATCGAAGGTCTGCTTATAGTGGCCTCTCGCCGACGCTTGGGGGTGTTCTTACGGCGCGCGACGGGCCTACATCATCTTCGTCAACCCCTCCATCCTCGGCAGCAGAGGACAGGCTTCTCCGAGGGGGTGTTCTTCACAGCATCTTCGCGAACTTCCCGGTCGCCCTGGCCTCCGGGCTCGGCCTCAACGCGGTCGTGGCCTTTACCCTGATTCTGGGCCAGCAACTCCCGTGGCAGACGGCGATGGCGGCTGTGATCGTGGAGGGCCTCCTCGTGACCATCCTCGTCCTGACGAACCTGCGCGAGGCCGTCCTGAACGCCATCCCTCTGGGTTTGAAGTTCGCGATCGCCGTCGGCATCGGGCTCTTTATAGCGTTCATCGGCCTGAAGAACGCCGGCATGGTGGTAGCGGACCCGGTCACTTATCTCAGGCTCGGGGACTTCAGGCAGGGGCCGGTCCTGCTCGCGGCCTTCGGGCTTGCACTCACCCTCGCGCTCGTCGCCCGCGGCTTTCGGGGTGGCTTGATCATCGGCATTCTCCTAACCGGCGCGGTCGGCATGATCTTCGGGCTCGTGCCCCTGCCTACCGGGGTCGTAAGCCTCGCCTTCGACACCTCCACGATAGGCGGCGGGGTCCTGGCGCTGCCGGACGTGTTGCGGCTCTCGCTGGTGCCGATAATCTTCGCCCTTTTCATGACGGACTTCTTCGACACGATGGGTACCGTCATAGCGGTCGGCCAGGAGGGGAAGCTCCTCGACGAGGAGGGCCGGTTGCCGGACGCCAAGAGGATACTGCTAGTCGACTCCCTCGCGGCGGTCGGAGGCGGGGCCGCGGGCGCGAGCTCCGTCACCAGCTACATCGAGAGCGGCTCGG
This sequence comes from Rubrobacteraceae bacterium, assembly GCA_030448125.1. Classification (GTDB taxonomy): domain Bacteria; phylum Actinomycetota; class Rubrobacteria; order Rubrobacterales; family Rubrobacteraceae; genus Rubrobacter_F. Next base: position 44,528 of record JAUJNO010000015.1, read on the forward strand.
GGGTCGCCGAGGGGGGCCGGACGGGAATGACGAGCGTGGTGGTCGGGCTCCTCTTCCTGCTCGCGCTGCCGTTCTCGCCCCTGATCTCGGTGATAGGCGGCGCGGTCCCGATCCCCAATCCGGAAGGGGGGCAGGACATCCTCGTCTCTCCCGTTACGGCGCCGGCGCTCATAGTGGTCGGCTTCCTGATGATGACGGCGGTGCGCTTTATCCCCTGGGAGGAGGTGGACGAGGCGATACCCGCTTTCCTCACCATCCTGACCCTGCCCCTGACCTTCAACATCTCCTACGGCATCGGCTTCGGGTTCATCTCCTACGTGCTCATAAAGCTCGCCCGCGGCAAGCCCGGCGAGGTCCACCCCCTGCTCTACGGCGTGGCGATCCTCTTCGCCCTGGCCTTCCTGGTCCCCGAGTAACACTCCCCTCCTGGTCCTCCGAGCCCCCGCGCGCCGACGCTGCGTTTACGGCACGCGGGGGCAGGGTAGAAGCCCCCGAGAGCAGGTAGTAGGGTACTGGGCTATATTGCCCGTACCGGTATGGGAACGTACGGTGGCAAGGGGGAGGTGAGAGAACCATAGGTATTTTAGCCTGGATCTTGGTGGGACTCATCGCCGGGATATTGGCCAAGATCGCCATGCCGGGACCGGACCCCGGCGGAATAATCCTGACCATCGTTATCGGTATCGTAGGAGCCGTTATAGGCGGCTTCGTCGTCAACACGCTTTTGGGCGGACCCAACGTAGAGGGCTTCAATCTGACGTCCATCCTGGTGGCGACTTTTGGCTCCATCATTCTCCTGGCCGTATACCGCTTGGTCACACGCCGGACAGCGTAGAGCCCCGAGCGGGCTTTCGCCGGGCGTTGGAAGCAGGTCGGACAAATCTCTTTAAGGAAGGGAGCACGAAGCATGAGCGAGGAGAGAACCCAGCAGCAGCGGCAACAGCAGGACAGCCCGCTACAGACCGAGCGCGGCGGCACCAAGATCGAGGACAGCGTCGTCTCCAAGATCGCCGGCATCGCCGCGCAGGAGGTCGACGGCGTGCGGATGGGCGGCGGTACGAGCCAGGCGATCGGCGGTCTCCTGAGCAGCGTGACCGGCGGCAGCACCGGCGGCGGCAGCAGCCAGTCTCGCGGGGTCTCCGTCGAGGTCGGCGAGGTCGAGGCCGCGGTGGACGTGACTTTGACCGTCGCGTACGGTAGGTCCATCCCGCAGGTCGCCGAGGCCGTGCGCCGGAACATCATCAACCGCGTCGAGAACCTCGTGGGCCTCAACGTCACGGAGGTCAACATCGCGGTCAACGACGTGTTCTTCCCCGAGCAAGAGCAGCAGCAACAGGAGCAGCAGCAGCTCGAGCAGCAGCGGCAGTCCGAGCAAGAGCAGAGGGTCCGGTAGGGATCGGGAAGACGAACGGAGGGTAGACGAGGGCTTTGGATAACGACCTGCAACTGGCAAGGGCTGTGTCCGAAGCGGCCCTCACCACCGAGGGCGTCTACTCCTTGGGCACCGGCCGTTACGCGGAGGCCGCAACCTACGGCCCGGGCGAGAAGGTGATCGGGGTGGTCGTCGGTCCCGACGAGGTGAGGGTTCACATCGTGGTCCGTTACCCACTCTCCGAGTCGATACCGGCCTTAGCCGAACGCGTTCGCGAGCGAGCGGCCTTGAGTGCCGGGGGGCGGGCCACGATGGTGGTCGTGGAGGATCTGGAGGTGGTGCGGGATGAGAATCTTTAACAGGATAGTGGTCATCCTACTCCTCGCCGGGCTCGTGTACCTCGGGATCGCCACGGTGGTCTACGTCTTCGAGCTGGGTCCCTACCAGCTCTCGGACTTGCCGAACGCGCTCGGCTTTAGCGGCCTCTACGAGGGGTTGAACAGCTACGTCACGAGTATAGAGAGCGGCAACTTAGGCGTGGAGGACGTGGTCATTCTGGTAGCCATCGCGCTCCTGGGGTTGGTGCTGCTCATCTTCGAGCTCAAACCTCCGACCCCCCGGAGGGTGCGGATGCAGCAGGGGACGTACATCACCCGGCGCGCCGTCGAGAGCAAGGTCTCTCCGGTAGTCGAGCAGGAACCTGAGGTGCTCCAGTCAAACGTCAAGGTCAAGGCCCAGAGGAAACCGGGAGCCAGGGTCGACGTCAGCGCCAGCGTCCGGTCCGGGGAGGACGCGCGGAGCGTTCAGTCGGAGGTGCAAAACCGGGTGCAACAGCACTTGGCCGAGGTGGGTATACCGGTCAGCAACCTCAAGGTGCAGGTCGCCGAGTCCGACCCACGCCATACCAAGACGAGGGTAAAGTGAACGCTTTCAATCGCCTGATCATGCTGCTCATAGCCCTGCTCTTGATCGCCGTGCCGGTGCTGCTGCTCCTGATCGGTTTCGGCATCCTTCCGGCAAACCAAATAAGCCCTTACTACCGGCCCGCGCTCGAGTCTTTGGGCGGGCTCGCTTCTGTCTTCAGCTACGATGCCGGAGCCAGGACCGTGGTCGGGCTCATCGGTATCCTCGTGTTCCTCGTGGCCCTGTTTCTCCTCCTGAAGGAGATCCCCCTCGGGCGGCGGATCGCGAGGAGTACCCTCATCGAGGAGGAGCCGGGTCGGGAGACCGCCATCACGTCCGGGGCCGTGCGCCAGCTCGCCGAGGCCGCTGCCAGAGAGGCCGGGGCCGACTCCCCCACCTGCCGCCTGGCGACCGAGAAGCGCAGCTACGACGTGGCGTGCGACATCCGGGTTCCGGGATCGCAGAACTTCACCGAACTCGCGACCCGCGCGAGAGACAACATTCGGAGGGCGCTCGAAGAACAGCAGGTGCCGGTAAGAGATGTCGAAGTCACGGTGCAAGGAACTGCATCTCAAGAATAAGGGAGGAAAATGGTTACCTGGACTAACAAGCATTGGGGAGCTTTAATCGGAGCCTTGCTCCTGTTGGTAATAACGTGGCTGGGCTTCGGCGCGGCCGCCCTTGTAGTCCTCGGCGGGGTCGTCGGCTACTTCGTCGGCAGCTTCCTGGACGGCGAGCTCGACGTCGAAGACATCCGGCAGCGAGCCCAGGGCACCCGTGCTAGCAGGCAGCCACGCTAGGCAAATGCGTGAGGTGTAGGTAGTCGCATTTACTTTCTCTGCCGCAAAGTACGCCCTATCATGGGTGGCGTCTAACAAAGCCGGGTACGGGCAAGGAGCAGCATGGAAACTTTTTGGTTGATCGTGGGTGTACTAGGCATGGGCCTGGGCACCGTATACTTCGTATACCGGGGCACCCAGGTTCAGGGGGCGCAATATTTTTACTGGATCACCGCCGCCATCACCCTGGTCGCGTTCGTCTCTTATCTGGCGATGGCCGCGGGCGCGGGCTCGACCATCCTGAACGACGGCAGGCAGTTTTACTACTTCCGGTATATAGACTGGCTCATCACCACCCCGCTGCTCCTGCTCGATCTGGCTCTGCTGGCGCTGGCCCGTCCCGGGCGTAACATCGGGCTGATCGCCAGCCTCCTCGGCCTGGACGTCTTTATGATCGTCACGGGCTTGATAGCAGGCTCTAGTACCAACGCCTTTTTTACGGTTGTGTTCTTTATAGTCAGCACGGCGGCGTTGATCGGGGTGCTATATCTCCTCTACACGCGGTTCTTCGCGGCGGCGCGCACCCGTTCGCCGGGCGTATCTGAAATCTTCAACAGGCTGGCGGTACTCACGATAGTGCTGTGGATCCTATACCCCATAGTGTTCCTGCTCGGGACCGAGGGCTTCAGGGCAGTCGGTCAGGAATGGGAGATATTCCTGTTCCTGGTGCTGGACCTCCTGGCTAAAGTCGGCTTCGGATTCCTGCTCCTTAGCAACCATCAGGTGCTCGGCGAGGCTGGCGGCGGCGGAGGCGGGGGAGCACGGGCCTCCAGGGTCAGCTAGACACCGGACACATTCAGCTTTGCGAGCGGGCCTCTTCGGGGGCCGCTTCTTCGTTCGGTGGGTTCGGTGGCGTCCTTTTGCCTGGTGTCCGGAGCGTTTATGATATCGGGCTATGAAGAAGGAGCTCGGGGAGATCCTGGACGCGGCGCTGGCGGCGGCGGAGCCCGGGAGGACGGTGCGCCAGTTCTTGAGCATGGAGGACGGGCGTGTAGAGGTGGGCGATGAGATTTTCGAGTCGCGGCGCGTCTTCGTGCTGGCGGTCGGCAAGGCCGCGGGACCGATGACCCAGGCCGCCGGAGAGATCCTCGGGGAAGCTTTGGGTGGCGGCCTGTGCGTGATCAAGGCGGGACACCAGGAGCCGCCCGAGCCTTTCGAGACCGTCGCCGCGTCCCACCCGGAGCCCGATGAGCGAAGCGTCCAGGCGGCCGAAAGAGTAGAGGAGTTTCTGGACAGACTCGAGGACGGGGACCTCCTGTTGGTCCTCGTCTCCGGCGGGGCTTCGGCGCTCCTGGCGGACGCGGCGCCCGGTATCACCCTCGAAGACCTGAAGCAGCTTACCGGAGCACTCTTGAGGAGCGGGGCGGAGATCGGCGAGATAAACGCCGTCCGCAAGCATGTCTCGACCTTGAAGGGCGGCAATCTCGTCCGGCGGGCCGCCCCGGCGCGGGTCGTGGCGCTCCTGCTCTCGGACGTCGTCGGCGACGAGCCCTCGTCCATCGGCAGCGGCCTCACCGCCCCGGACCCGACGAAGCTCGAAGACGCCCGGAGGGTGCTGGAACGGTACGAGATCGAAGCGCCACGGAGCGTTACGGAGCACCTCGAGAAGGGCCGTGAGACCCCCAAGCCCGGCGACGCGGCCTTCGAGAAGCTCATGAACTTTATCGTGGGCGGCGGACGCCTGACCGCCACAGCAGCGGCAGAGAAGGCCCGCGAGCTGGGCTACGAGCCCCTCCTGCTCTCCACGTACATCACCGGCGAGGCGCAGGGAGCGGCCAACCTCCACGCGGCAGTCGTGAAGGAGATCCTGGAGAGCGGCAACCCCCTGGCTCCGCCATGCGCCGTAGTCTCCGGCGGGGAGGCGACGGTCGTGGTGCGCGGAGAAGGCACGGGCGGTCCCAACCAGGAGTTCGCGCTGGCCCTGGCCGTCGAACTAGAGGGCGTAGAGGGCTGGGCAGCCCTCGCCGTGGACACGGACGGAAATGACGGTCCGACGGACGCCGCCGGAGGCCTCGTGACCGGCGAGACCGCCGCCGCCATCCGCGAGAATGGTATAGACCCGTCCGAAGCTCTCGACGAGAACGACGCGTACCGCGCGCTCGAAGCTGGGGATGCACTCGTCTCCACCGGCTCCACGGGCACTAACGTCAACGACCTGCGCGTGGTGCTCGTCTCCGGCAAGACGAGTTACCGGTAGATATCCTTACCTACCGTGAGCGATAAGGCGTGGGAACAGCTCAGGAGTTGGGGCCGGGACCCGGGTACGGCCGCCATCCTGACGGACATAGACGGGGTACTCGCCCCCATCGTCCCGACGCCGGACATGTCGGAGGTCCCCGAGGAGCTGCGGGAGCTTCTTCGGCGCCTGAGCGGGAGGTGCCGGGTCGTGGCCGGTATCAGCGGCAGGGCCGCGGAGGACGCCCTGCGGCTTGTCGGGCTAGAGGAGATCGTGTACTACGGCAACCACGGGTTCGAGATCCTGCGCCCGGAGGGCGAGGTGGAGATCGTGCCCGAAGCCGAGCCCTACAAAGAGAAGGTCGAGGAGCTAGAAAGGAGAGCGCGGGAGGAGCTAGAGCCTCTCGGCGCCTTCGTCGAAGAGAAGGGCATCACCGCCTCTATCCACTATAGGAACGTCTCGCCTGATGTCGGCGAGCGCTGTAAAGAGTTCGTCGAGCGCGAGGGGGAGCGGCTGGAGCTCAGGGTCACCGTCGGGCGCGGCGTGGTCGAGGCCCGGCCCCCCATCCGCGCCGACAAGGGCACGGCGACGCGCAAAGTCGTCGAGGAATACGAGCCCCAGAATGCGCTCTTCATCGGCGACGATACAACCGACCTCGACGCCTTCCGAGAGCTGGAGAAGCTACGCGAAGAAGGCGTCCTAGAGGAGATACTGCGGATCGGGGTGAAGAGCGAGGAAGGGCCGCCGGAGATGGTTTCGGAGGCAGATCTCGTCGTGGAGGGGACCGAGGGGGTCGAAGAGGTGTTGCGAGTGCTGGCCGGGGAGAGCTAGCTCCCGTTTCTCATTCGCCCGAGTATGGCCGCCAGGGGGAAGGCGAGAAACAGACCTTCTATAAAACCTAGCGCCGCTCCATACAAGGCGCCGAAAAAGCCTGACAGCAACACCACCGGCACCGCCGTCAACACCATCGATACTAGCCCGGTTATCGTGAGCGATCCGCCAGCCGGCAAGTCGCCAAGCAATAGCAGCCCGCCTACCAACCCACCTGATACCACCCCTCCGAGGCATACTGTGCCTACCATGACACGGTAGCGGTCAAAAAACTCCTCTTTGAGAGCCAGCGGTTTGAACCTTCCCAGAAAGATTTCCGAGGTCACGAGTCCGGCGACCACCACGGCGATCACGAACGGAAGAGCTTCGGTCCACGTCACGCTCCTCCAGGCAGAGTAATCGCTGTTGGACAGGACGGTTAGAACGGTCAAGTTCGCCAGTCCGACGAAGACGGCCGAGAACCTTGCAAAGACGGCAAGAGACCTATTGCCTGCGCCGCTCGCGTCGATTCTCGAAGAGGTGGTCACGGCTCTCCTTTCAGTCGCGCCGCTCCCGATAAGCTGCTATGTCCTCCAGCTGCGCCTCCGCCCACTCTTCTATGGTGTTCGCTCGGATGGTCTCCTGAAGAGCCTCGGCGCGGCGGGCGCGCTCTTCATCGGGCATGTTGAGGGCTTTGTGGAGGGCTTCGGCTTGTTCGTCTATGTCGAAGGGGTTGATGGTTAGGGCGTGCTCGCCGAGCTCCTCGTGGGCGCCGGCGTTCTCGGAGAGGATCAGGACGCCGTTCTTCTCGTTGGCGACGACGGCTTCTTTGGCGATGAGGTTCATGCCGTCGCGGACGGCGTTGACGAGGAGGACGTCGTAATTCTTGTAGGCGGCGACGGAGAGTGGAAAGTTGTCCTCCATTGAGAGCACGATGGGCTGCCAGGAGTCCGTGGAGTGCTTCTCGTTGACCTCTTCGACGGCTTTCTGGATAGCCTCCGCGTACTTCGCGTACTCGGGGATGTCGCCACGGGAGGGCTGGAGCCGGGCGAGGAAGGTGACCTGTTCTCGCGTCTCGGGATATCGTTCGAGCATCCGCTCGTAGGCGTGAAAACCCCGGATAGTATTCTTCGAGAGGTCCATCCGGTCGACCCGGAGAAGTAGCTTGCCGGGGAGGCTCTGTATGGTCTCTTCCTCCTGTAAGACCTCGTCGCTACGGGCGAGCTCCTCGAACTCGCCGGGGTCTATGGAGATCGGGTACGCCCGCACCCACACCTCGCGGCCCTCTTCGGATCGGACCATACCCTCCTCCTCGTCCGCCTCGACGCCGAGCACCTCGCAGGCCGTGCGGACGAAGTTCCGGGCATAGCCTTCGGTGTGGAAGGCTACGACATCGGCCTCGAGCAGGCTCTTCAGGACGCCTTCGCGCACGTAGCTTGGGAGAACGCGCCACCCTTCGGGTTCGGGCCAGGGGATGTGGACGAAGAGGGAGATGAAGGCGCCGTCGCCGAGGCGCTTTCGGAGGGCGAGCGGGGCCATGTAGAGCTGGTAGTCGTGGACGAGGATCACGGGCTCCCCCTCTACGCCTTCCTGGGCCTGGAGCGTGCGCGCGACGGCCTCGGCGAAGTTCTCATTGACGGGTACGTAGCCCTCTTCCCAGGCCCTCTTCGTATCGTCACCGAGCTCGGGAGTGTACGGGAGGTCGTAGAGGCCATGCTGGACGAACCAGAGCAGGGGGTTGGCCAGGCGATTGTACATGAGGTCGTAGGCCTCTCCGTCGTGCTCGACGAGCACGATCTTCAAACCCTCGACCTCGTAAGGCTCGTCCAGGCTCTCCTTCGCTACGCGTTCGTCCTCCTCGCTCTGGGCGGAGGCGATCCAGACGGTATCGTTCCCGCGGCGCGAGACGGCGCTCAGCGCCGTGACGAGCCCGCCGGCCCCGCGAGAGTGCTCACGCTCGCCCAGTTCGTTCCGGGAGAAGGTCACCGGCCCGCGGTTGGAGACTATGACGACCCCCATCTCTCCACCAGTGTTCGCGTCCTGCGTAGCCATTACACGTTTAGCAGCTTGGCGAAGAGCTTGAGGTCGTCGCGCAGGAGGCGGGGGGTGAGGTAGTGCTCCCGGACGTGCTCCTTGCCGCGTCGGCCTATCTGGCGGGCGAAGCTTTGATCTTCGAGAAGCTTGACGCAGGCGGCGGCGGTGTCCGGGACGCCGTCTACGAGAATGCCACCGCCGCCTTCGACCTGCATCGGGATGCCGCCGACCCTGCCGGCGACGAGGGGACGGGCTTTCCAGAGCGCCTCGGTTACTACAAGCCCGAACCCCTCGCGGATGGATTTCTGGATCACCACGTCCGCCACGGACTGGAAGGCATTGACCTCGATCGAGCCGACGTTGGTCAGGTTGGAGAACAGGAAGATGTCCCGATCGCCCGCAGCGTAGTTCACGGTCTTGTACCAGTAGTCCCAGCCCTCGGGGTCATCGTGGGCCATCGAGCCGATGAGCACGAGCTGTATCTCGGGGACCTTCTCCTTAACCATGCGGTAGGCGTCTATGACACCCAGAGGGTCCTTCCACGGATCGAAGCGTGAGACCTGCAGGAGGAACGGCCTCCCGGCGTCGATACCGAACTGGTTGGTTATGTAGCGAGCGTCGTCAGCCGAGAGCGCCATGTTCTTCGGTGATAAGGGGTCTATGGCGGGAGGCACGATCACCAGTCCCGGAAGGTCGAGGTCCGGCGGGGTGTACTCCTCCATGGTGTAGACCTGGGCGTCGTAGTCCTGTACGTACGGCGAGAGGTAGTCGAGGACCTCGCGGTTCGGGGTCGAGGTATCTATGTGGCAGCGCCACACCCACTTCGTCTCCGGCGAGAGCCCATCCGAGAAGTGCTTTAGCAGGGCCGGCTGCGGATCGTGTACGAAGATTACGTCCCAGTGTTCGGAAGCCTCGACGAGAGCCGCCGCCGACTGGCGATTGTACTCCTCGTAGATGGCCCGGCTCTCGATGCTCAGCTCGTACGGCGCCCCCTGCAGGGCGTTATGGAAGTTCTTGGTGACGTTGAAGAACGGCTCCGCCCCGAACATCACGCCCCACTCCGCGTCGAGCCCCACGTCGCGCGTCAGCGGCACCAGGGTGTACAGGATCTCCGCGACGCCCCCGCCGAAGGCCGTGGCGTTCACGTGCAAGACCCGGGCGCCTCGCAAACGATCCGAGAGGTCCTGCAACTCTTCGTAAAGCTCCCGCCGTACTATGCTGCGGTAGTCAGCCAGAGACTTGTTCCCCGCGTTTACCCGCTGTAGCAAGACCCTCCCCGATCAATGTTGGTGGGCGCCGTCGATTACGGCCACCAGTATATTGCCGTACGGGAGTAGCGCAACCCATAGGGACAAAATGCGGGCGCGGTTTCTTACTAAGCTTCGGGGAGCGCATCCGGTGGGGTTGCCCGCCGGATCATCTTCAGGCGTGTGCCGGCCACCGAGGAGTCTAGGATCACCTCGTCGACGAGGCTCCGGATCACCGCGAGGCCGAAGCCGCCGTGTTCGCTGGGCTCCTCGGTCAACTCCTTGACGTCGAAGCCACCGCCCTTGTCGATGACGGTGATCTCCACCGTCCCGGGTAGGATCTTGTACTCGATCTGGAAGGAGTCGACCGTTGTGTGGCGGACGACGTTCGTGGCGGCCTCGGTGACGGCCAGCTTCAGATCGTAGACGTCCTCGGGCTCGAACTCGGCGAGCTGTCCCGCGCAGGAGACGACCAACCGGGCGAGCAAGAGGTACTCCGAGCTACTCGGTAGCTCTAGTACGATAGGCTCGGGTATACCGGACCCTTTCCTTTGTCTATCTTCCATAGTTTCGCACGTCATATCAGTTCGCCTTTAGAGATCGGCGCGACGGTCTCCGTAGAGTTGGCCGCCGCCTCATCCCTGTGTCTGCGCACGTATCTCTACCCGGGGTCAAGCAGGTTTAACCCGCAAAGACGAATAAATGTGGAGGATGCGGAGGAGCCCGCACTCTCTACCGAGTTTGCTAGAGAGGTTCCTCCCCGACGGGCCGTTCGCCAACGGCCCGTCGGGGAGGCGCTCGGCCTCTTCTTCCTCCCCGCAACGCGCCCGCGGCTGACGGGCGTGGCCGTCGCCGGAGCCGTTCGAAGTCCCCAGGTATGGGCGGAACAGATCCATGGGGATCGGCAGGATCACCGTGGAAC
>JAUJNO010000003.1:0-173052 GCA_030448125.1 Rubrobacteraceae bacterium
GAGAATCTTCTACCCTTGCTCCGAGAAAGGGGGTTGGAGAACGGGATCACGGCCACCAGCAGGTACGAGGACCTCACCGGGGAGCGGTACGAGACCTCGTGGGTAATAAACCCCCTCCTCATCGCGGGAGAGCGTTACACCTCAGAATAGATAGGGACCGCGAGTAGCCCCCTGTACCCACCATGCCCAACGGTAGCTGCCCACGAGAGTTCCCCAAGATACGAGACGGGGCGTGCTACCCGCAATAAGCTCCCCACGGGGACGGTTATTGCAGGCAAGGCAACTCGAACTAGAGAGCGATCACCTGCCTGGATCAGTTACCGACCCAGATAAGTGGCGACGGTGGCTCCCTACAGGGGTAGATAGTGATATACTTTACAAGATTTGCTTTCTTCGTCCGTCGCTTCTCTGAGCGAGATGTACCGTACGCAGATGGCTCATACGCCACTGCAACTCGACTTGGAGGAGACGATGATGAAACCTTTTGACCGTGCTATCGGGGTGCGACCCAAAAACTGGTTGACGCCGGTGACGCTCGTGATATTGCGGGAGGAAACCTCCCACGGCTACGAATTGCTAGAGCGGCTAGAGGAGTTCGGGTTCGAGGAGATAAACCCAGGCACGTTGTACCGGACCTTGAGGCGGATGGAGAAGGATGGGCTCTGCGAGTCTGAGTGGGAAACCTCAGAGAGTGGACCGGCATGCCGGATGTACTCGGTCACGAACGCCGGGGCAGCGTATCTCGACTCCTGGGCCGAGGGATGTAAGAAGTACCAACAGGTTCTGGACTCGTTCTCCCGAGCCTATGCGTGTGGGCTTACCACGCACTCCCGAGAATAGCGAAGGTCCCACTCCTCGGGTGTCTCGCCGTGCTCCTCTAGCAGCCTGGTAGCTTGCTCGGGCGTCGGGATCTCATAGACCCAGTAGGAGAGGTGCCGTTCCACGTCGTAGAGTTCGTAAGTAGGCTCATCGGTTCTCCAAGTGCTCCAATGGGCCAGTAGGCACAAGTAGCCCGAGTTACCAATAGCTAAATGTTCTGAGAAGGTGCCGTCGGGCTCCCATCCCGCATCCTTGATGCCCCGATCTATCTTCCCCTGATCCACCGTCGATCACATCCCCAGTTGAAAGCAAAGCGCCCACACCGGATAGTTACACATATTCTGTCAAGTATCATGCAGGCCGTCTGCATACTTTGGGCCATTTTCACCATAAATAGAACCCACCTGTATCGCGTGCGCCACCCGCGCGGGAAATGAGGAGGGTGGGGTCCGCAAAAGTTCGATCAGTTACCGGGCTTGACGCACGAACATACGTGCGTTTAGAATATAGTTATTATCCTGGTGCTCACTCCTCCTTTCCCTTTCCCCACCTGAATGGGCACCAGGCTTCTTCTCTGTATCATAATCCACAGGGGCAGAGCGCGATACCCGGATACTGTAGGTTAGAACTTGTACGGCTAACTTGGTGGCGTATGATCTTCGGCCCGCTAGTGTTCGTGGGCCTACAGTTACGGGCCTCGAATATTGTAGTGGCGAAGAGGTGCTTACACACGTGGCCGGTATTCCGCTTGACCAGCATCTCAGCCTTCCAGTCCGGGGACGTGCAGGTCTCAGCGTACGTGTGGTGGTCGAGATTGCTGGTGTAGTTGCCCGTAGCCTCAGGCACCCCGTCGGTTATCCACAACAAAAACATACAAGGTGCCCTATGGTCGACAGGCCCTCGCCTGAGCGTATACAGCGCGCCTCGAAATCCATTGCGCAAACCGCGAAGGGTTGCGCGACGTTCTGCGACCACGCGTTATTCGGGGCTGACGGAGGGGGACCTTCACCGTAGAATAACCCTATGTTAGGACGTTATGCCGAACTCAAAGCCCAGCTACCGCCGGGGACGATCCTCTTCTACCAGGTCGGGACGTTCTTCGAGACGTTCGAGGAGGACGCGAAGACGATCTCCAAAGAGCTCTCGATCCGGCTGACAGGCCGCGAGGCAGCCGGCGAAGGCCGGGTCCCCCTCGCCGGAGTTCCGGGACACGCCCTGCAGGAGCACCTGGCGACGCTGCTGCGCAAGGGGCATTCGGTAGCGGTCGCCGAGCAGCGGCCGCACCCGACTAAGCCCAAGCAGTTCACGCGTGAGGTCTCCCGGATTCTTACTCCCGGGACCGTGATCGAGGACGGCGTCCTCCCCGCCGGAGAATCCAACTACCTGGCCGCCGTCGCCTACCGGGACGGACGGGCCGGGGTGGCCGTAGTGGAGGCCTCGACCGGCGAGTTCACCGGCACCGAGGTCCCCGAGGAGGAAGTCGCAGCCGAGCTCGAACGCTGGTCGCCGCGCGAGATGGTAGTCCCCGAGCGGACCGCCGCCGAGGACCTGCCCAGAGCCCGCGCCACCGTAAGCCCCGCCCCCCGCTGGACCTTCGAGCCCTCCGCCGGAGAGCAGGCGCTAAAGAGGCACTTCGGGGTCTCGAGCCTCAAGGGCTTCGGCCTCGACGGGCGCCCCGCCCTCGTTGGAGCCTCTGGCGCATTGTTGCAATACCTTGCGTCATTGCGTGGCGGGAGTCCGCCGGAGCAGGTGGTGAGCTTCAGGCCCTACTCGCCGGGCTCGGGGATGGTCCTCGACGCGGCGACGCGGCGCAACCTGGGGCTGGACGACCTGATAGAGACCATCGACCGGACCCGAACGCCGATGGGCCAGAGGGCCCTGAGGCGCTGGCTGGAGCGCCCGCTGCTCGAGGTGGACCGTGTGAACCAGCGTCTCGAGGCCGTGGACTCTCTCGTGGGGGATTACATGCTGCGCGAGGAGGCCCGCGAGCACCTCTCGCGCATCCCCGACGTCGAGCGCATCGCCACCCGCATCGTGCGGCTCTCCGCCTCGCCGAACGATCTGCTGTCGCTGAGGAGCGCGCTGGGGGCGATCGGCCCGTTAAAAGAGGCGCTCGCGTCCGTCGCCCCCGAGGGTTCCCTGCTCTTCCGGGTGCTCGCGGCGATGGAGGAGCCGCCGGGAGTGGGGGAGCTCATAGCGGCCGCCATAAGCGAGGAGACGGGTGAGATCATCCGCGCCGGATACTCCTCCGAGCTGGACGAGGCCCGCGAGTTCCGCGACGGCGCCCACGAGTGGCTGACCCGCTTCGAGGCCGACGAACGCCTCAAGACCGGCCTCAAGACCCTGAAGGTCGGCTACCGGGACGGCGAGGGCTACTTCGTCGAGATCGCGGGCAAAGAAGGGCACGATGTCCCGCCCCACTACGAGCACCGCAAGGCCCTCAAGAACGCCGCCCGGTACGTAACCGTGGAGCTCAAGGAGCACGAGTCGAGGATGCTCAACGCGCGCGACGAGGTCGAGCGGCTGGAGCGACAGATACTCGGGGAGATCCGGGCCGCCGTCAAGGAGGCCGCCCCGCAGCTGCAGCGCGTCGCGCGCGCCGTGGCGGTCGTCGACGTGGTCTCCTCCTTCGCCCATTCCGCGGGCGAGCTCCGCTACTGCCGGCCGGAGATCACCGAAGAGCGGGGTCTGCGCGTGACGGCGGGGCGGCATCCCGTGGTAGAGCAGAACCTGACGACGCCGTTCGTGCCCAACGACTCAGCGGTAGACGGGGACTCGCGGCTCCAGATCATCACCGGCCCGAACATGGCCGGGAAGTCCGTCTACCTCCGGCAGGTCGCCATCATCACCCTCCTCGCCCAGACCGGCTCCTACGTCCCCGCCGAGGAGGCCTCTCTGGGCGTCGTGGACCGCATCTTTACCAGGGTCGGGGCCGAGGATCGGCTCGCGAGCGGGGAATCTACTTTCATGGTCGAGATGACCGAGGCGGCGAGCATCCTGAACTCCGCGACGGAGCGGAGCCTCGTCATCCTGGACGAGGTCGGGCGCGGCACCTCGACCTACGACGGGATGAGCCTCGCCTGGGCCATCGCCGAGTATCTGCACGATGACGTCCAGTCCCTGACGCTCTTCGCCACCCATTACCACGAGCTAACGCGCCTCGCGGGAGATTCTGCCCGGCTGCGAGAACCATAAAGCCGCCGTCGAGGATGTGGGGGGCGAGATCGTCTTTCTCCACCGCATCGAAAGGGGCGCGGAGTCCTCCTCCTACGGCGTCCACGTCGCCCGTCTCGCCGGCCTGCCGCGCCAGGTTACGGAGCGCGCCGACGAGATCCTGGGCCGTCTCGAAGCCGAAGGCGTCAAGGACTTCGCCGGATGAAAAACGACGGGTTAAGTTAAAATAGCAGCATGAAGATGCCTAGGACGCACAAAGAACGCAGGGAGCTCATAAAGCGCCTGGCGGCTAAGAAGCTCGGCCCCGAGGACATCAAACCCGGCTCCGGTAAAATCTCGGAGGAGTTCTGGAAGTTGCCCAAGCCTAAAGACCCCGAAGGGTGGGCACGGCGTTACCTCATAGAAGATCGCAGAGAAGGCCGCTAACAGCCTTTGCGGTTTTGGGATACCTCGGTGGTGATGCCCCTGGTCTTTGAAGAAGCGGCTTCGGTCACCGTCGGGGACTTGCTCCGGAGGGATGATGACATGGCCGTTTGGTGGGGAACGTGGGTCGAGTGCGCGGTAGCGATCAGCCGTCTAAGACGTGAAGGCAGGCTGGAAGACGAGGCAGAGGAAGAGACGCGAGTCGCGTTTGACCAACTCGCCGAAGATTGGACAGAAGTTCGACCTACTGAAGACGTGCGCCTCCTGGCCTCGCTTATCTCAAAAGACCATCCCTTGAAAACCGCCGACACCCTGCAACTCGCCGCCGCTCTGAGGTGGTGCGAAGGCGATACGAATGGCGTGGGCTTCGTGTGCCTGGACGACCGGTTGCGCCGGACCGCGCAGAATGAGGGCTTCGGCGTGCTACCCGAACCGAACGAAGAGGCGCGATGAAGCTCTTTCCACAGTTGATCTCCGAGGCTCCAGAGGAGTATGGCGGTCGAGTACGCGTCCTGCCGCCGGAGGTGGCGCACCGCATAGCCGCCGGCGAGGTGATAGAGCGCCCAGCCTCGGCGGTGAAAGAGCTCGTCGAGAACGCCCTGGATGCCGGCGCCTCGCGCGTAGAGATCGAGATAGAGAGCGGCGGGGTCGCGCTCATACGCGTCCGCGATGACGGATCTGGAATGAGCCCCGAAGATGCCAAGAAATCAGTGGGCCGTCACGCGACGAGCAAGATCAGCTCCGCCGAAGACCTTGCCCGGGTCGTCTCTTTGGGCTTCCGGGGGGAGGCGCTGCATGCGATCTCCTCGGTCTCCGCCCTGAGCCTCACGACCCGCGAGGCGGGCGCGGACCCCGCCACTTGCGTCCGGGTGCTCGCCGGCGGACTCCCGGAACGCTCGCTCGCCGCCCGCCCGGTAGGCACGACGGTCGAAGTGCGCGACCTGTTCATGAACCTCCCCGTGCGCCGGGGCTTCCTCGGTACCGAGCGGGCCGAGACCAACGCGGTCGCAACCGTCGTCGAGGCTCTGGCTCTGAGCCGTCCCGAGGCCGGCTTCTTCCTGCGGGCGGACGGCCGGGGCCTTCTGGCGCTCCCGGCGTCGGCCGATCTCAGGGAACGGGTGGCCCAGGTACACGGGCTCTCGCTGGCCCGGAGCCTCGTGCCGCTCGACGAAGTGGGTGGACCGGTCTGGGGCTTCGTCAGCCCGCTCTCGGTTAGCTTCCCGACGCGGCGCTACCTGCACGTCGCGGTTAACGGCCGGGTCGTGGACACGGACTCCTTCGCCCCGGCTGTCGCGAAGGCCTACGCGGACCTGTTGCCTAAAGGAAGGCACCCGGCGGCCTTTCTGCGCCTCGAGCTCGGTCCCGGCGAGGTGGACGTGAACGTCCACCCGGCGAAGAGCGCCGTCCGCTTGAGAGGTGGCCGCTCCGCCTATCCCCTGGTGGTCGGCGCCATCCGGGGCGCCCTGGCGCCGGAGAGGGAGGAGGGTGGGGCGGGGCCGGCGGCGGAGGGGGAGAGCGAGCTCAGGCCCATCGGGCAGTTCGCCGGAAGATGTATATTGGCCGAGGTCGGGGAAGAGCTGATCATCCTCGACCAGCACGGGGTACACGAGCGTATCCTCTACGAGAAGCTCCTGAAGAACGTCCGGGGCACGCCCGCTAACCTCCCGGTGCCGGCTGTGGTCCGGCCCCCCGTCGACCTTGCCCCGGAGGTGTGGAACTTCGAGGTCGAGCTCGAGGCCCTGGGCTTCCGCTTGGAGCCGTTCGGGGGTGGCGCGGTGCGCCTGCTCGCGGCCCCGGAGTCGGTGGCGGACCCCGAGGGAGGCTTCCTCGGGGCTCTCGAGGCGCTCGCGGGGGGCGAGGATCTAGCGAAGGCCCTGGCCTGCCGGGGCTCGACGAAGTTCGGGGAGAGCCTCACGCAGGAGCAGATGGTCTCGCTGCTACGAGAATGGTCGGCGACCGAATTCAAGGAGATCTGCCCGCACGGACGGCCGATAGCAAAGCGTATGTCTCTCCCGGATCTGCTGCGCGAGTTCGGGAGGATCTAGCCGACCCCGCCGGCCGTCGGGTAGCGCGCGAAGCCAGAGGCGCTAACAGAACCCTTCGAACGGTCGCGGGAGCTACGCCGGAACCGGCAGCAACGGAAGAGCCCTCCGGAAGGCCGGAGGGCTCTTCTCTAGGTTTGCACCTTTCGGGCGGCTATCTCTCTGGCCACCCCGAAACTCGGTGACTCTATGCTAGCTCTACGCCCGGGCCTCCGCTCCGCTTGGGGCGCCTGCTCGGCCTCCCCTCTTGGGAGGACGGACGATGAACGGGATAATGGAGCTCACCAGCATGATCCCCGCGATGATGTAGAAGGCGCCCGCGTAGCTGCCGGTAGCGTCCACGACGCGCGAGATCAACAACGGGCCGAGCACGCCGCCGAAGCCCCAGGCGGTAAGCATGAGCCCGTAGATCTTCCCCACGTTCGCCGAGCCAAAGTAGTCGGCGTTGAACGCCGGCATCGTGCCGAAGCCGCCACCGTAGCAGGAGACTATGATGATGGTGAGGACGGCCAGCAGGAAGTACGACGCGCCGAGACCGGTATGAGGAAGAACAGGACCGCCTGCAACAGGAACATCGTCATAAAGACCCACTTGCGGCCGATGGCGTCCGAGAGCCAGGCCCAGAGGAACCGTCCGGCGCCGTTGGCGACCGAGATGATGCTCACCAGGCTCGCGGCGACGGTCGCGTCGACCGGAGACCTCCTGCGCCAGCGGGTCGGCCTCGGAGATGAGCGCGATTCCGGCGGTTACGTTCAGGAACAGGATGGCCCACAGCGCGTACCACTGCCAGGTCTTTAGAGCGCCGCCCAGCTCGTAGTCCACGCCCGAACGCTCGCCGCTCTCGTCCTCTTCGGGCTCCCAACCCTCCGGCGTCCAGCCCGGATGGCGGGTTCTTCATCAAGAACCCGCGCCCACGACCATGACGAGATAGACGATGCCGAGGATCGCGAAGGTCGGGAACACGTCCACCTGCGTGACGAGTTGCCTGGCTATCAACGCCGTCAGGACAGCACCCGCGCCGAAACCGGCCACGGCGACGCCGGTGATGAAGCCCCGTTTATCCGGGAACCACTTGACCAGGGTTGCGATGGGCACGATGTAGCCGAAACCGATGCCGACACCGGCCAAAGCCCGTAGGTGAGATAAAGCACGATCAGACCCCTGTTGTCGGGGGGGCGAAGCTGGCGAGGAAGATCCCGCCTCCGTAGAGTACGCCCGAGGTGATGGCCACGATGCGAGGACCCCACCCTTGCCATCCACAGCCCACCGGCGAAGGCCGCGAACCCGAGCGCCAAGATCGTGATGCTGAACGCCGTGTTGACCTCGGAGACCGTCGCGCCGTACGCGTCCGTCAGCGTCTTACGGAAGACGCTCCAGGCGTAGACCGCCCCCAGGGCTACCTGTATTACCACGCCCGCCAGGGCGATCAACCACCGGTTGGTAACGTTCTGGTTTGCTGCTTGACTAGACATCTACCTCCTCCTTTGTCACCGGCTTCTAACGAAGTTACCCATCTCTGCTACCGCAGATTGATTGTTCCGTTCCGACTTTACCGACCCTCCGTCCTGTTGGATCTGTGACTTCTACCTCCTCCGGGTTCTCCCGGTATGAGCTATCCGAACACTACCCGCAATTCTTCCCTCCGCGAGACTCATCAAACCTTGCGTATGCATAGAGCACTCTCGCCGGCGCATCGCGTCTCGGCTACCGTGTTCTGTGCGCAAAGGAGGGGCCCTCCGAACCTTCGGAGGGCCTCCAAGTTTCCTACTCTAGTGGGCGGTATCGACCGGTGTGCCCGGCTAGTTCTATGCCCTAGCCTCCGCCTCGGCGCCTGCCTCAGCTTCCTCTTGGGGAGGTTCAGGTGGCCTGATGACTAGCGGGATAGCTGCGCTGACCAACATGATACCGGCCGAGATGTAAAGGGCGAGGTCGTACGTGCCGGTTATGTCCGTGGAGATCGCCAGGATCAGCGGACCAAGGAGGGTGGCGAGCCCCCAGGCGGTGAGCATGGCCCCGTAGATCGTTCCGACGTTTCGGCCCCCGAAATACGCGCTCGCGAACGTGGGCATCGTGCTGAAGCCGCCGCCGTAGCACGTCAGAATGATGAAAGAGAGGATGGTGAGGAGGAAGAACACGTCCCTACCCACCAGTGGTATCAGCAGGAACAGCACGGCCTGAATGAGGAACATCGTCAGGAAGACGTTTCTCGGGCCGATGTAGTCCGAAAGAGTGGCCCAGCCGAGCCGCCCCGCCGCGTTGGCGATGGCCAGGAGGACGACAAAGATCGAGGCGAGGGTCGCGGTGGCTCCGCCGAGCTCGGAGGCAATCGCCTTGGCGTCGGAGATGATCGAGAGTCCGGCGGTCACGTTCAAAAAGAGCATGGCCCACAGGGCGTACCACTGCCACGTGCTAAGGGCGCCCCTGAAGTCTCGTGTGCGCTCCTCCTCCTGGCCGCTCTCCTCCTCGGAGGGTTCGTGTCCTTCTGGGCTGTAGCCCTCGGGCGGGTTCGTGATGAAAAAGGCCGCGCCGCCGACGAAGACGATGTAGGCAAGCCCCAGGATGCCGAAGGTCCCGAACAGCCCGACGGCCGGGACCAGGTACCCGGCGACAGGCACGGTAACCGCGGACCCGCCACCGAAGCCCATCACCGCTATGCCGGTGGCGAAGCCGGGCCTGTCCGGGAACCACTTGGGGAGCACCTGAATCGGGATGATGTAGGCTAGCCCCAGACCGATCCCCGCGATGACGCCGTACGTCAGGTACAGGACGACGAGGCTATTCTGGGCGAAGTAGGCCAGGGCAACGCCTGTACCGTACACCACGCCGCCAATCACACCGACGATGCGGGGCCCCAGCCGTCCCGCTAACTGGCCGCCGGCAAAGGCCGCGAAGCCGATCAAAAGGATCGTGATAAAGAACGCCCAGTTAACGGCGGTGATGCCCGTGCCGTAGTTCTCCGAGAGCGGCACCCTAAAGATGCTCCAAGCGTAGACGGCTCCCAGCCCGAGTTGCATCAACACTGCGGCCACGGCAACCACCCACCGGTTTGGGGTAGGCGCACTTGCTGTCTGACTAGACACTCAACTCCTCCTTCTCCCTAAAGTGCCTTATCGGCATCCAACTAGGACGTCAGTATTCCCTTTTTCCTCCCCGCGAATCTTTGGAAGCCGTGCGCTTCTCCTTATCCGAGATTACGCGAGGACTCTTTCGTGCCCACTATATACGTTGAAGCGGTTTCCCCGCAAGAACCCCACCAGCGTCATGTCGAACTGCCGGGCTACGTCTACCGCGAGGCTGCTCGGGGCGGAGATGGCGCACACGACGGGTACCCCGGCGGTCAGGCATTTCTGCAGGATCTCGAAGCTACTGCGGCCGCTGACCATCACGATGTGATCCGAGAGGGGCAGCCGCCCCTCCAAGAGCGCCCAGCCTACTAGCTTGTCGGTCGCGTTGTGGCGGCCCACGTCCTCCCGGAGCGCCACGAGTTCGCCCTCTTTGTTGAAGAGCGCCGCCGCGTGCAGCCCGCCCGTGGCGTCGAAGAGCCCCTGCGCCTCCCGGAGCTTCTCCGGTAGCGCGTAGATAGTCTCCGGCGCTAACTCCGGTCCCGGTGGTATCACGGGGCAGCCACGCAGCTCCAACTGCTCCAGGCTCGCCTTGCCGCACACCCCGCAGGCGCTCGTGGTGTAGAAGTGGCGCTCCAGCGGCCTGGGGTCGTAGGAACGGCCGCCCCTGAGCTCCACGTTCACGATGTTGTACTGCTGCTCGGCGTCGAGGTCGGCGTCCACGCAGTAGCTGATCCTGCTTATGTCCTCGGGCGAGGAGACGATGCCTTCCCCGTACAGGAACCCGGCGGCGAGCTCGAAGTCAGCCCCCGGTGTCCGCATCGTGACCGCGACGGTTTGTCTGGTGTCGCCGGAGATCAGGCGTATCTCCATCGGCTCCTCGGTCGCTAGAGCGTCCGGCCGCACCCGCGCCCGGCCCTCCTCGACCACGCGCACCCGGACCTTCGTCTTGCTCCCGCGCCGGGCCTTCTTCATGTTGGGCTTCTCTAGCATCCGCGCTCCGCTCGTGTCTTGCCGTACCCACCGGCAAGTTTACCAGCGCACGTTAGCATGGACGCACACGACCTATGGGACAGACGATGGGTATACCTCTAAAGTACCTGAACGCCGCGGACGAAGAAGTGGCCGGGCTAATGCTGCTCGCCTGGGCGGCAGGGCGGTACTCTCCGCAGCCTCAACGTACTCCCCGCTCTCCAGCTTATAGATCACGACCCGCTCCCCATCTTAGCGCCAGACCTCCGGGACGCCTATCCGGGCGTAGATGGGGAGCTTGTTCAGAGGGGCTTGTGATATCCATCTCGACGACGAGGTCAGGAGGTGGAT
Source organism: Rubrobacteraceae bacterium (assembly GCA_030448125.1). Lineage (GTDB taxonomy): Bacteria > Actinomycetota > Rubrobacteria > Rubrobacterales > Rubrobacteraceae > Rubrobacter_F. Next base: position 10,844 of record JAUJNO010000003.1, read on the forward strand.
CCACGGTTAGGTCAATCTTGGATTTGCCCCGGATGCGTTCCTCGTTCTGTGTGTAGCAAACAGTAGTCAGGCTCGAAGCCGCGCCCCAGATCCTCGCGCTTGAAGGTCGTAGAGCCAAGATCTTCGAACTCAAGATCCATCTCCTCGGCCAAAATCACCACGAGTTGCGCCGTGCGGCGGTTGATCTTCTCGTGCTCGGGGTTTGGACTCGCTATCTCTAGCACCCCTGATCATAAGCGAAGCGCGGTGCGCTGCTGTCCAGGTGGCCCGCTAGTAAGCTCTCGTAGGTTCCCCAGCTTATGCTTCGCAGGAGCACCCTCTGCTCCGACGGGCTCTTTTTCGTCGTTTCCAGGCTGACCTCTCGAGCCGTTCCGCTCCTTCGCCGACCGAAAGTATAGTTCCATCTGAACGTCGGAAGAAGGAGGGGCCGGAATTTCTCCCGGCCCCTCGTCTTACGGCTACCGACTTACTGCCTGACGGCGGCCTATACTCTAAGCTCTCGATGCGCCCTGCAGGTCGCCGTGCGGGTCGAGCACGAACTTCTGGGCGACGCCACTGTCGAACTCCTGGTAGCCCTGCGGGGCGTCGTCCAGGGGAATGACCGTGGCGTTGACGGCCTTGGCGATCTGGGCCTTGTCGTTCAGGATCGACATCATCAGCTCGCGGTTGTACTGCATGACCGGGCACTGGCCTGTGTAGAAGGCGTGGCTCTTGGCCCAGCCGAGGCCGAAGTCCATCTTGAGTGCGCCGTGCTTGGCGTCCTCGTCGGCCGCGCCGGGGTCCTCGGTCACGTACAGACCCGGTATGCCGATGCTCCCGCCAGCGCGTGTGATGCTCATGGCCTGGTTGAGCACCGTGGCCGGGGCCTCTCCCTCCCCCGAGCCGTGTCCGCGGGCCTCGAAGCCGACGGCGTCGACCGTACAGTCGATTATCGGCTCGCCCATGATCTCGGTAATCTGGTCCTCTATAGAGGTGTCCTGCGTGATGTCTATCGTCTCGCAACCGAAAGACCGGGCCTGGTTCAGGCGCGCCTCGACCGCGTCGCCGACGATGACGACCGCCGCGCCGAGCAGCTGCGCCGCGTGGGCCGCCGCGAGACCGACCGGGCCGGCGCCCGCGACATAGACCGTCGAACCCGTGGTGCAGCCCGCCTTGATCGCGCCGTGGTAGCCTGTCGGGAAGATGTCGCTGAGCATGGTGAGGTCCAGGATCTTCTCCATCGCCTGGTCCTTGTCGGGGAACGGCAGGAGGTTGAAGTCCGCGAAGGGGACCATCACGTAGTCGGCCTGCCCGCCGGGCCAACCGCCCATGTCCACGTAGCCGTACGCCGAACCGGGCCTTTCCGGGTTGACGTTCAGGCAAATACCGGTCATGCGCTCCTTGCACGCCCGGCAGCGCCCGCAGGCGATGTTGAACGGGACGGAGCAGAGATCGCCCTCTTTGATGAACTGCACGTCATTGCCGACCTCGATCACCTCGCCGGTGATCTCGTGCCCCAGGGTCTGCCCCTGGGCGCCGTCGTCCGGCCCCGGACCATGTGCTGGTCCGAACCGCAGATGTTGGTCGAGACGATCCGCAGGATCACACCGTGATGGGCCTCCTGGGTATTGAACCCCATGTTGCTCGCTACGTACTCGGGGACCTCGAGCTTCGGGTAGCCGATGTCCTCGATCGTTACCTCGCCCGGTCCCTGATAGACCACGCACCTGTTTTCAGCCACTGTTTACTCCTTTAACGAAGAGTCTTGCTCGAAACCACAAACTAGGGACGGGAAAACGTCCTACAGCTAACCGCTTCTTCGCAGGCCTCCTTTCCCTGAGCTCTGCTGATTACTTATATCCCACCGTACCAAATGCCCAAACCTCGCACAACACCATTTGCGCCTAACTCGCCGCCGCAAGGAGCTCTGGCGGCAATTTTCGGGAATTCGAGTACGAAAACAAGGTTCTTGTGAACGGAAACAGTTTCGCATCGAAGACAATACGTTTAAAATTCGTGGGGGAGAACTATAGATAGGGATGAATAGCTGCCAAGAAGGGAAGGAGTGGGGCATGTTCCTCAAGTTGACCGACGCTGACGGGTTATGGTCCAAGATCAAGAACCACGTCGGAGTGAAGGTGAAGCATCCGGTTAGCCCGGCGACCCGCGAGCTTAGGGCACGCATCAACGACCCCGGCGTAAAGAAGACGGTGAGCGTGTGCCCCTACTGCGCGGTGGGCTGCTCGACGCTCGTTTACAGCCGCGACGGACGCATCATAGACATCGAGGGCAACCCGGACTCTCCTATAAACGCCGGCACCCTCTGTCCCAAAGGCTCGGCGATCTACGGGATGATGAACTCCCCGTACCGCTGGACGAAGGTCAAGTACCGCAGGCCCTACTCCGACCACTGGGAGGAGCTCTCCCTGGACGAGGCGATGGGCATGATCGCCGACCGGGTCAAGAAGACGCGCGACGAGCACTGGGAGGACGAGAACGAGGAAGGCAGGAAGCTAAACCGCTCGATGGCGGTCGCCAGCGTAGGCGGGGCCACCATCGACAACGAGGAGAACTACCTCATCACCAAGCTCCTCCACTCGATGGGGTTCGTGCGAATTACGAACCAGGCGCGAATATGACACAGCGCGACGGTGCCCGGTCTGGGCATCACGTACGGTAGGGGCGGCGCCACCACCAACCTCATGGACCTGCAGAACGCCGACTGCATCCTGATACAGGGCTCGAACATGGCCGAGGCCCATCCGGTCGGCTTCCGGCACCCGATGATCGCGAAAGAGAAGGGCGCCAAGCTCATCCACGTAGACCCGCGCTTCACGCGCACCTCTGCAATGTGCGACATCTACGCGCCGATAAGGGCGGGGACGGACATAGCGTTCCTCGGCGGCCTGATCAACTACATCATAGAGAACGAGCAGTACTTCGAGGAGTACGTCGTCAACTACACCAACGCGGCCACCCTCATAACCGAGGACTATGAGGACATGGACGAGACGGGTCTCTTCGCCGGCTGGGACGAGGAACAACAGCAGTACGAACCGACGAGTTGGCGCTACGAGGGGGCGCCTATCGACTACTCGCCCGTCGGGGGGAGCCAGGGCGCCATTACCGGCGAGGCCGGCGGTACGGAGAGCGGGATAAACGAGAGTGACCGGCCAACCGACGAGACTCTCCAGCACCCGCGCAGCGTGTTCCAGATCCTCAAGCGTCACTTCTCCAAGTACACCCCGGAGATGGTCGAGAAGGTCACCGGCTGCCCCAAGGAGGCCTTCCTCAAGGTTGCGGAGGTCATCTGCGAGAATTCCGGGCGCGAGAAGACGACGGCCTTCTGCTATGCGGTCGGTTGGACCCAGCACTCTAAAGGCGTCCAGATCATCCGCACCGCCGCCATCCTGCAGCTCCTCTTGGGGAACGTAGGCCGGCCCGGCGGCGGCATCATGGCCTTGCGGGGTCACGCCACCATCCAGGGCTCGACGGATATCGCCACCCTCTACAATATCCTCCCCGGCTACCTGACGATGCCGGACGTGAACAAGGACCACGATACGTGGGAGGACTATGTAGAGGACGAGACCGCCTCGACGGGGTGGTTGAGCAACTTCCCCAAGTACATAACCAGCATAATGAAGGCCTGGTACGGGGACGCCTTCGACGCCGAGAACGGCGAGCTCTTCGACCACTTCCCGCGCCTCTCCGGCGACCACTCCTACTACCCCACGATCCTGGAGATGAAGGACGGCGGCGTGAAGGGCTGCTTCGTCTTCGGCCAGAACTTCGCCGTCGGCGGCCCCCACGCCCGGATGGCCCGCGACGGTATCCGCAACCTCGACTGGCTCGTCATCCTCGACGCCTACGAGATCGAGACCGCGACCGCCTGGAAGTCGGACGGGGTGGACCCGAAGGAGTGCCCCACCGAGGTCTTCTTCATGCCCTGCGCGCTCATAGCCGAGAAGGATGGCTCGTTTACCCAGACCCAGCGGATGCTGCAGTGGCACGACAAGGCCGTCGAGCCGCCCGGCGACGCCAGGAGCGACGCGTGGTTCGTCTTCCACCTCGGGCGCAAGCTAAAGGAGCTCTACAAGGACTCCGAAGAGCCGCGCGACGCGCTAATAAAGGCGATGACCTGGGACTACCCGACCGAGGGCGAGCACGAGGAGCCGGACATAGAGAGCATCCTCAAGGAGGTCAGCGGCTACACTGTGGCCGACCGTAAGCCGGTGGGCGGTTTCCTCGAACTAAAGGATGACGGTTCGACGGCTTGCGGCGGGTGGATCTACGCTGGCGTCTACGCCGACGGGGTGAACCAGGCGCGTAGGCGCAAGCCCTGGCGGGAGCAGTCGCTGCAGGCCCGGGAGTGGGGGCTGGGCGTGGCCGCAGGACCGGCGCATCCTCTACAACCGCGCCTCGGCCGATCCCGAGGGCAAGCCCTGGAGCGAGCGCAAGAAGTACGTCTGGTGGGACGAGGAGCAGGAGAAGTGGGTCGGCGAAGATAATCCGGACTTCGTGCCGACCAAGCGGCCCGACTACCGCCCCGAGTCCGGCGACGAGGGGATGGACGCTATCCCCGGCAACGGCCCGTTCATCATGCAGGGCGACGGGAAGGGTTGGCTCTTCGCCCCCGTGGGCCTCGTGGACGGACCGCTGCCCTTGCATTACGAGGCCCTGGAGTCTCCGGTCCACAACCCAATGTACCAGCAGCAGTACGACCCGGCGGTCAGGAAGTTCGACCGGCCCGACAACCCGTACAACAAGCCCCAGGACCCCAAGTACCCGTACGTGGTGACTACCTACAGGCTCACCGAGCACCACACCAGCGGCGCCATGAGCCGTTGGATCCCCTGGCTCAGCGAGTTGCAGCCCGAGCTCTTCGCCGAGATCAACCCCGAGCTCGCCGAGGAGAAGGGCGTGAGCAACACCGACTGGATCACCATCGCGACGAGCCGCGGCAAGATCCACTGCAAGGCCCTCGTCACCGACCGCATCCCGATCTATAAGCACGACGGGCAGAATATCCACACGATCGGGCTCCCCTACCACTGGGGACCTAACGGGTTGGTCAAGGGTGACATCGTCAACAACCTGATGCCGGTCTCGCTCGAGGCGAACGTCGCGATGCACGAGGCGAAGGCCTTTACCGCGAACCTGGAGAAGGGGCGCGTATGAGCGACCCACGCGGCGGGAGGCGCAGGGACAGACACATCCAGGAGACGCCTTCCTCGCCCGAGAGTGGTGAGCGCGGCGATACGCGCAGCGAGACGTACGAGGCAGACCCGTCTCGCCGGGAGGCGATGCAGCAGGAGCTCATGAACCTCGGGGTGTGGCTCGGCGAGCACCCCAAGGCCGCCAAAAAGAACCTCAAGCCGATCCGCGGTAGCGTGCTCCTCGAACCGGGGGTCTACTACAACATAGGGACGGGGATGGTCGAGCGGATCTACGCTCCCCAGCACATGGCTCTCGGTAGCAGGGTGTTCCGCGTAAAGAGAGACCCGGCCGCACCGGTCGAGGAGATCCGGCGACGAGTGCTAGAAGGGAAGTAAAGTGGCGACAGGATTCCTGACCGACACCACGGTCTGCATCGGCTGCAAGGCCTGCGAGGTTGCCTGCAAGCAGTGGAACCAGATCCCCGCCGACGGCTACGAGCTTACCGGCGATTCCTACGACAATACCAAGCAACTCTCCGGCACCACCTGGCGCCACGTGGCCTTTATCGAGAACCCCAAGAAGCGCCGCCTGACCGGCGACGTGGACCTCGTAGCACTCGCCGAGGACGTGCGGGAGCAGCTTCCGGGCGGGGCGGAACTCGACGCTCTGGGGCGCTGGACGTTCATGAGCGACGTGTGCAAGCATTGCGTCGAAGCCCCGTGCCAGCAGGCGTGCCCGACCGGCGCGATCATCCGCAACGAGTTCGACAACGTCTACATCCAGCCGGACATCTGCAACGGCTGCGGCTACTGCGTCCCGGCCTGCCCCTACGGCGTCATAAGCCAGGTCCCGCACGACGGCCGCGCCTTCAAGTGCACCCTCTGCTACGACCGCCAGCGCGACGGCCTTGAACCCGCCTGCGCCAAGGCCTGCCCGACCAACTCGATCATGTTCGGCGAGGTCGAGGAACTGAAGAGGGTAGCCGAGGAGAGGGTAGCCACCCTGCACGACAAGGGCTACACCGAGGCCTTTGTCTACGGGACGCCCGAGGTGGGGGGGACCGGCGGCATCGGGGGGAACCACTCCAAGTTCATCCTCCTCGACGACCCGGAGACGTACAACCTGGCGAGCCACCCGTTCTTGCCCCAGGCAAAGGTCAAGGGCGCCCTGGTGACCAGTGCCATCGCCGCCGGCGTCCTGGGCGCGGTCGTGGCCTTCGCCTTCCGGGACTAGAGAGGAGAGAAGGATGACCGACGTCTCGCAAGAGTCCCGGCAGCAGCAGAACGGGAGGATCGAGTCCTCCCACCATCCAGAGACCGATTCGCAGAGGCAGGACAAGAACTACTACGGCATACCGCCGATAAAGAAGGCGCACTGGACGTGGCAGATACCGATCTACTTCTGGATCGGGGGTATCTCCGCCGGGGTGCAACTGTTCACGACGCTCGCCAATGTTCTGGGTCACAAAGACCAGGCGCTGACCAGGATCGGCAGGTACACCGCGCTCATCACCATGATCCTGAGTCCGATACTCCTGATCTGGGACCTCGGTCGCCCCGAGCGCTTCTACAACATGATGCGCATCTGGAAGCTGCGCTCGCCGATGTCCAATCAGAGCTGGGCGCTCCTCGTGTACGGCAACCTCAGCGGGCTCATAGCGGCTCGCCAGGCCGCCGAGGACGGGCTGCTCGGGCGCAACTTCCTCTCCGGGCTCCTGACGAAGCTCATACCGGCGCGCCTTCTCGGCGTCCTCGCCCTGCCGGTCGCCCTGTTCGTCGGGTCGAACACGGGGACGCTCTTGAGCGCGACCTCGGTCCCGATATGGGCGCGTAACTGGGCGTTTATGGGGCCGACGTTCCTCGCCTCGGGCGTCTCCACGGCGCTCTCGTACCTCTCGCTCGTTCTGCACCTGGGCCGTTGGGGAGAGAAGAAAACGCACCACGTGCTCCGGCGCGCGGAGCGGCTCACCATCCTCGTGGAGACGGCCCTGATCGCCGCCTCCCTCGTGCGGATGGGTAAGTGGGGCAAGCCGCTCTTCTCCAAGGAGATAGCGCCGCTCTTCGTCGGCGGCACCCTCCTCGCCGGCATCGCTGCCCCCTTCGCGCTGCTCTTCGGGAGAGAGACGCGGGGCAAGAGCATCCTCGCCTCGGTGCTCGCGTTGCTCGGCGGCCTGGCCTTCCGCTTCGCCGTCGTCCTCGCCGGCCGCGAGAGCGCCGACGACCCCGAGGCGTACTTCTCCTTCGCCAAGAAGGAGAACGTGGTAGAGCCACAGGACAATATCTAAGCTGCGGAGAGAGCCGACAGAAGAAGGGGGCCGGGTCCTAAAAGCCCCGGCCCCCTTCTTCGTGATCCTCGGATGGTCTAGCTTGAATATTCCTCGTCGGTGACCGGCTCCATCCAATCGGTGCCGCCCCCGGTGGTGTTGGACGGGTTGATCGCGATGTGGACCATGAAGGTCTCCGGCCCCGCTCCGTGCCAGTGCTTCTCGCCGGGCGCGAAGTAGACGACGTCTCCGGGACCTATCTCGACTACGGGTGCGCCTTCTCTCTGCGCCCGCCCTTCTCCGGTGACGACGTGGAGGATCTGGCCTTCGGGGTGCGTGTGCCAGTTGGTGCGCGCCCCGGGCTCGAAGAGCACGCGGAAGACCCCGGCGTCGGGAGGTGGGCCCGCGGGCACCGCGTCCATCCACACGGCGCCGGTGAACCACTCCTCCGGACCACGCCGGGTGTTTGCGTCCTTTGTCGAAACTACCTTCATGATCGCCTCCTTGCTGTTTAGTTCCCGGTTCGTGGGCTTCGCTGGCTGCCGATCGTTTAGCAGGCAGCAGCTCTCTATGCCAGACGGCGCTCGAAGACTTTGTAGAGGCGCGGTTTTTTGGAGTCTTGCGGGGAGGGTTGCTCGATCTTCAACGTGGCCTCTCGTCCGCGAAGCTCGAGGATACCGATATGGTTCTCGAACCACGGCTCTTTGTGGGTCAGGCGCCAGGCGACGTCTGTCTCTTTTACGCTGGCCAGCCGGGCCAGGGTCCGCCAGAGGAGCTTCCCGGGGCGCGACCAGCCGAACCGCATGGCGAGGCGTTCCGGGAGACCCAAAGTGTTGCGCAGCGGAGAGCAGACCGCCTGGTAGACGGCACTCTTTGCATCGGCGTGGAGGAGGTCTGCCTCGGCCAGGTAGCCGTGATGCACGTCGCCGGAGAGTATGAGGATGGAGGCCGGCGGATCGTCGCCCGTATGACCGGAACCCACGGTCTTCAAAAGGGTGACTAGCTTCTCGAAGGACTTCCCGAAGGCGCTCCAGTGCTCCAGGTCCACGCCCTGGCGGAGTATCTCTCCGAGCCTCGCTGCCAGAGAACCCCAGGCGCCGCCGCAGACGGCTTCATTCCAGGTCTCCGCGTGGTGCAGGGCGGGGGGCAGGAGGACCGGGAGCGAGGTGCCTATAAGGAGGTGGTCGAAGTCCCCCGAGGCGTGTTCCTCGATCCAGGCCCACTCCTCGTCGTCCACTATCGAGCGGCGCCCTTCTTCGAGCACGCGCCCCGCCCGAGAGTCTATGACGAGGAGGCGGACCCTGCCGAAGTCCCGGTAGTAGCTCCAGCGTTTCTCGGTGGCTTTGCGGTCGGCCTCGCGGGCGAACTCGCGCAGGAGGGGTCCCGCGTCCTCCTCCGCCTCGCGGATCTTTTGGAACAACTCGTCCTCGTCTAGCTCCCGCGGGGAGAGGTTGCCGAGGTGCTGGTAGATCCAGTACGACATCAGCCCGCCGGTGATGCGCTCTTCCCACCACCGAGTAGCTCTCATCTTCTCTATCCAGGCCTGGCTAGTGTTCCAGTCGTCGTGGACGTCGTGATCGTCGAAGATCATGGCGTTCGGCACGGTGGAGAGAAGCCAGCGGATAGCCGGATCGCTCCAGGAGTCGTAATAGAGGTGAGTGTACTCCTCGAAGTCCGCTACCGTCTCGCCGGACGCTTTTTTGGTATCTCGCCGGGAGCGGATGAACTCGAGCGTGCCCAGGGAGACCTCGTCGGCGTAGACTTGGTCCCCGAGCAGGAGGAGCGCGTCGGGCCAGACGTCCGTCTCTGGTTGGAGCCCGCAGCGCATCTCGTGGCGCATCGTCTGCGCGAGCGCGTAAAGGGAGTCCAACCCGCGGCCCCGTTTGTCCTGGTCCTTTTTCGAGGTGTACGGGGGCTTCTGGGGCAGCGTGATGCGGCAGGAGCCGAACGCGAGCCTGAACGGTCTCTCCGGCGCGAGGGTGCGGATGAAGCTCGGCGGGTGTCCCGCGCCCGGCTCCGGCCAGCTCCGTTCGCCGTCCAGGGTGACCGAGTACTCGTAGGAGGAACCGGGATCGAGGCCCGTGACGAGCACGAGGGCGTAGTGATGACCCTCTACCGAGAAGGTGCGCGAGCGGTGGCTACCACCCGCGAGTATCTCGACCTCGCAGGGGGCATCCGTTTCGACCCAGATGGTCGCGTCATACTCTCCGGTGTACCGGAGGAGCGGGCCGAGGACGAGGGTAGCCATGGGGGAAGTCTTCCCCGTATCGGGTTCGTTTACGCGAGCCCGAGGAGCTGGACCATCACCACGACGCCTGCTACTATGAGGACGGCGCCAATTACGTCGAAGAAGACACCTGAGCGGACCATCTTGGTTATGGGGATCAGGCCAGAGCCGTAAACGATGGCGTTCGGGGGCGTCGAGACTGGTAGCATGAAGCCGTAAGAGGCGCCGAAGATCGCGGCCAGGGCCGGGATCAGGGGTTGCACCCCCGCGGCGACGGCGATGGGGATAATAATCGGGACGACAATCCCCACGCTCGCGGTGTTGCTCGTGGTCTCGGAGATGAGTATTGCCACCACCACGGCGAGGATGGTTACCGCCAGCAGGCTCGTGAACCCGAGGCCCTCCGCTATCGCCTGACCTATGACCCTGGCGAGTCCGGTGCTCGAGAGCAAGGAGCCCAGGGTTATGCCGGCGCCGAAGAGCAGGATGGTGCCCCAGTCTATGCGGACGGCCTCGTTCCAGGTAAGGGTGAAGCGCCGCTCGGACCAGCTGATCGGCAGCAAGAAAAGGAGCGCCGCAGCGAGGATCGCCACGACCCCCTCGTTCAGGTGCCCTCTCAAGAAGCTCGCGGGCGCTGATTCCTGGCCGAAGATGAGGCTCACGATGCCGGGCAGGATCCAGAGGGTCACCGCGACCGCGAAGGCGATCAGGGTGTTGCGCTCGCCGGCAGAGATCCCGCCGAGCTTGCTGCGCTCCTCGGCTACGTACTCGTCGGCGCCCGAGATGCGGCGCACCTCCGGACGGTTGAGGAGGATCAGGATCACGCACAAGGCCAGGAACATGAGGAGCACGATCGGGGCGGCCGTTATGACCCAGGTGAAGAAGGAGATGGTCGTCCCCGTCTGCTCCTCGATGAACCCGATTCCGATAAGGTTCGGCGGGCTGCCGATAGGCGTCAAGAGGCCGCCCACGCTGGCGCCGTAGGCGATCATGAGCATCAAGGCGGTACCAAAACGCAGCCGACTTGGATCCCTCTCACCCTCGGCCTGGTCGGCGACCAGCCCGGCCAGGGCGCCCATCATGCCCAAACCTATCGGGAGGAGCATCGCGGCGGTGGCGGTGTTGGAGATGAAGGCGCTCAAGAGGGCGGCGATCGCGCCGAAGGCGACGATGACGCCGTAGGTGGAGTTGCTGACGCCAGGGATGGAGAGCACCCGGAAGGCGAACCTTCTGTCGAGCCCGTGGGTCATCATGGCCTGGGCGATGATGAACGCCCCGATGAACAAAAAGATCGTATCGGACGAGAAGGCCCCGAAGACGCTGTCGGCCGAGGCCACCCCGAAGAGTACGCACATCGCCAGGGCCAGCACCGCCGTCACGGGGATGGGTATGGGCTCGGTGAGCCAGTAGACGATGACGAAGGCGAAGACCGCCGCCAAGGCCTGCTGTGCCGGCTCCAGCGGGAGGGGAATTAAGTACAGCGCGAGGAAGACGATAGGCCCGAGAAAGAGCCCTATAGTCTGCCGAAACCGCTCGAAGCGCTCCTCCGCCGGGGAGAGCCTCTCCCTCTGCTCGTCGAGGGTCTGGTAAGTGCCTCCGGGCCTTGCCGCCTCGCTCATGTCCTCCTCCTCTCGGTCGTCGTGACTTTCCCCTGGCGGCAGTATACATAGACGTAGGATGCGGGGCAGCGGTGGTGAGAAGGGAGAAGGACCGGAGGGGCCGGTCCCTACCTGACGCGGGATCTGCGGTGGAGGGCGGCCTGGATGCGGCGGGCGTCCTCGTAGTCGCGGACGGCGTCCCAGAGCTTGCCCTCGGGGACGGTGGTGTGCCAGCGGTCGGCTCGGTAGCCGTAGCGTCGCTTGAGGGCCCGGACGGAGTCCTCGGTGTAACGCAGGGCGTAGACGAGCTTGCGCATCTCGTCGGCCTTGCGGGGAAGGAGGCCGTGGCGGCTCTCGGTCCACCACCCGATCTCCGGCTGCGGTTCCTCGGAGCGCAGGATCAGGTACGTCTCCCATTCGACCCGCAGAGCGTTCATCTCAAACGTGCCCGGTAGAACGTTCAGGGGCCCCAAAGAGAACGAGTCGTCCGTGTGGAACCCGAACGTGGCCTCGAAGAGCTTCTCGAGGCGCCCTTCTCCGAGGTTCTCGTAGTGGGAGCGGAGGGCGAGAAGCTGCTCGTCGGAGTAAGCCCTGAGCCCCTTGGCGGTCGGCCGCTTCGGGTAGAGACCGCCCCGGCGTAGCACCCTCGAGAACGCGCCATACAGGCGAAGGCTTCTAAACAGCCAGAAAAGGTATCCCCCGATACCGAGCGCGAGGCTGGAGACCATGGTCCCGTAGAACGCCGCCGCCGGAACAGAGACGCCCTGGCCCTCGACGCTGCGTGTCCCGAGGAGGTTGTAGAGCAGCACAAGCGCGGTCGTCATCGCGATAAAGGCCGCAAACCCGACGAGCAAGAACGCCCCAAGCCTCCTTATCGGCGGGGAGCAGGCGGAAGCCAGACCCTCCCACGCTATCCGCTCCTCGTCGAGGCCGAACGACGCTGTCTGCAACCTTTCCACGCGGAGCAGTATACCGCCGATCTTCTGTTGTGGGCTGGGTGAAGGATCACGAGAAACGCACTCTCGTCTACCCGGCCGGCTGAACTGTGCGGGGGCCGGAGCGTACGCCGAGCCACCCGCCAAGGCAGCCGCCCAGCACGGTGAGGAAGACGAAGAAAAATCCCCTCAGCACGTCCCCTTCTTGTACGTCGAGGAGGGGGCCGGTAGCCATAACTCCTTCCAGCAGCACGCCGAGGACCGCTACCGAAACCCCCACCAGTCCTCCGAGCGAGCCGATCATCCTGCCGGCCACGTACCGCCTCCGAAGAAGGCCAGGAAGGTGGCGATGGAGACGGTGATCGTGCCGATGATTATGCCTATTTCCGTGGGTCGACCATCCCTCCTGTCGAAGGCAGCGCCGAACGGTTCGCTCAACAACTGATAGGAGAGATCCAGGACCACCTCGATCGTCAACGTTGCCAGAATAGCCACCACCGCCCCCACGGTCACGGCTCCCCATCTGACGCCCGGCACGCGCCCGACGCGGCCACGCAGGAGCCGCGCGGCCACCCCCGATAGCGCTATCGCCGTGAACACCGCGAATAGCACGTAGTAGCTGGCGGGGATGAAGGAGCATTCGACCGGGCCGGCGTTGGGTGGAACCTCGGTCTTGCCGGCCTCACCGCCAGAGGGATCCGAAACGCCGCAGTATGGGTTCAGCGCGCTCCGGATACCCTCGGCTATGTTGATCAGCAAGACGAGCGCCGGGAGCCCGCCTAGCCCGACCAGAAAAGCCCAGGAACCACGACCCCCTAACTTCAAGAAACCGAACACGCCCATCAGCATGCCGACTACGAGAAACGGGAGACCGATGCTGAACATACCGACAAAACCGAAGCCCATAAGAGCTCCGGTTACCAGCCAGTAAAGGGCGTAACTCCACTCGCGCATACCCGGTCTCCTTCGTTTCGGCGCCTGCTAGTCGCATTATATGCTACGCGCATGATGCGACCTACATGCTCTGTTCTGGGGCGTAATGGAAATCGCGAGCGGCATGTGGTTTAACGCGTGTCATGGCGACGAAGGTATACGGGAGCGGGCGGCGGGGCGGCTTTTTACGGGGCGTCTTCTTCGTCTTGCTCGCGTTGTTAGTCCTCTTGCTCCTCTACCTGTTCCTGCCGTTCGGGACCGGGCGGGCGGTGCTCTTGGGGAGCGACGCGCGGGCGGGCGAGGCTTCGCGCTCTGACACGATCATGATCGCCAAAGCCAGCGGCGGCCTGCTAGCCGTGCCGCGCGATACTCTGATAGAGATACCGGGTGTGGGAGAGGACAAGATGAACGCCGCGTTCGCTATCGGAGGGCCGGGGCTGGCGGTCGAGACGCTGGAGAGCTTCACGGAGCTCCCGATAGAGAACTACGTGGTGCTCGACTTCGGCGGGGTCGAGGAGATAGTGGACGCTCTGGGCGGCATCACGGTAAACGTAGAGGAGCCGATAGAGACCGAGCAGGACGGCGAGTTTTTCTCGATTCCGGCCGGAGTTCGGGAGCTGACGGGCGGCGAGGCCCTGGCCTACGTCCGCTACCGGGGCGGACCCACGGCGGATATCGGGCGCATCGGGCGCCAGCAGCGCTTTCTCGCGGCGCTGGCCGGAGAGGTCTCTTCGCCGGAGAACCTGCCCCGTCTTCCGGGCACGGCCCGGGTCATCTGGCGTAACGTCGAGACCAACATGGGTCCCTTCGAGGCAGCCCGGTTCGCGATCCGGCTCGCCCTCTCTGGGGGCGCATCGAACGCCGAACTCTACCCCGGCGCCCCCAGTACATAAACGGCGTCTCCTACTGGGTGCCGGATACCGCGACGGGACAAAGGGTAGTGGAGGCTACGGTCGAATAGCCAGACCAATTGTCAACATTAGCAGCATAAACACTCCCTAAGCTACACGCAAGGGTGCAATGCCTACTCTATGACCTAGCGGACCTAATGGATTGAATTGCGGGTGCGGTGGTGGTTACAGTAGGGGTCAGGTTGTGGTCAACTCTCGCAGGTTGTTTAGCTTCTCTTCCGACCTGTTAGATACTTACAGCCACGTCCTCCCGAACTTACAGGAGAAGGCCGTGAGGGCAATGGAGGACATCTTCGAATGATCCCTCTCAGCGATTCATCGTTGAACCAACAGTGACCCCGGTAAAGAAAAGCTTGGTGCCCGTCCATAAGTGGGGAAAGGGAAAGGAGGAGCAGGGCACCAAATAATATCTATATACTATACACACATATATTCTGTTGTCAAGCAGCAGGAGGGCTCGATAATTCCTAAACCGCTGCTGTTCATTACTCCTACGTCTTCGTGTGTATCTTCTTCTGCACCTTTCGATGTAGCAGTGGCAGAACAGTCTTTCAAAACCCCTACCTTCGATGACCGGGGGTAGGTTTTTGGAGATTTGTTTAAGTAAGTGTTAGCTGTTGTTTGGAACCCGATTCCATCGTTTGACCTCAACGAGGGGCAATGCCATCATCCCTTTGCCTTGGGGAAGGCAGGGAAAGAGGATGTTTTTTTGCCATGAGGATAATCGAGCACACTGAGGGCCGCTACGAGGCAGGACGTGGAGTACGGCAAGGTCTACAGGTGGTGCCCAGAGAGCGTTACGTTCAGTGCGAAGAGTGCGGAAAGAGGGACTCGTTCTGCCCTTATCAGTTCGTTGATCACCTGCGGAGTGCGGCAAGGACCATACCGCCCGTTTGCGGGAGAAGTTGGTTTTCCAGGTGCTGGAGAAAGATGAAGACCTCCACCCCTGGCGATACCAGCGCCCCTCCGAGCACAGGGCCGCTAAGTACGAAGATAAATCCTGATGGGTGTAAGCTGTGGGCCGGAGGGGATACGGCAAGAGCTCAACGCGGAGCAGCTCGGCGCTTTGGAGGTTGTGGTACCACCCGCGACGCGCAGAGAGCATGCCCAGATGGTCCTATTGGCCAGTGCGAAGATCGTCCGCGGAAAGAGGTCAAGCGTTACCTGGCCGAAGGAGTTCAGGGTTGCGCGACGTTCGTTGCGCCGCGCAAGGTGACCGCAGACTACAAGGAGCGATTGCTCCCGTAGCCTGGGGCTGCCGTTCTCGCTGTGGACCTTGCGGCGCTTGGTGCGGCGGAGCAAACCGGCATCCGGGTAGAGTATGAGACCGTCCGGCTGCGCCTTTGCCGGCATCGTGCTCAGCCGTCCCCAGCACACCATCACGAGCCCCGACCCCGAGTACGCCCTCAAAAAAAGGCGATTGAAGGGACCCGCGACAACCTCGGAGCGGGCGATGTCTTCTACTACGCCGACGAGTTCAAGATGATGCCGACCTTGAAGGCCATGTGGAGCCCGAAGGGTCGGCAGGTGATATCCAGACGCCCCCTCCCAGGGCGATACGGCATCGGCGCGGTGGACTACCACAACGGCGAGACGGTGGTCCTCTCCGCCGCCGCAAGCGCAGACCGGAGGTAGCCGAGCTACTCAAAGCGCTGCTGGAGAAGCACCAAGGGACCGTCTACGTAGCCTGGGACAACTCGAACACCCACGAGGACGACGAGGTCAAGAGACGCGCAGCCGCGGGCAGGTTGGTCCTCCTATACTTGCCGACCTACAGCCCCTGGCTCAACCCCATCGAGATGCTCTGGCGCCACTTTAGGCGCGAGGTGACTCACTGCGAGCTCTTCCCGAACGTGAAGGCGCTGATAGCCGCAGCCCACGACTTCTTCGAGGCTGCAACCTCGCGACGTGCTCTCTATCATCGGTTCCAACTCGCCGTGAATGAGTGAAGTCCGCTAGTACTCTCCTGGTCGGGCACCACCCGCCCATCTGCCGAATTGACGCGAGACTTCCAGAGCAGATGCTAAGGAGCTTGCGTCGAGGAGGTAAGGTTGTCCTCCTAATATGCGGATCGACAGGGCCTTCTCCTCCTGAATACCAAGAGGAGGGGTGAGGGCGATGGAGGACATCTTGTAGTAATCCAAGAGCACGAAGAGGGCCAGGGAGTAGAAACGCTGGCCCTCTTTCTCCCTACGGGATCGTCCTTTTAGTGGAACACTCAGGTAAGGTTCCCGTAGAGTTCGTCCAGCAGTTCTCTCAACTCGCTCTGGGCTGCCAAGCCGCTAAACAACCCGTAATCGATGTACATCTCGCTCTTGATGATCGTCTGCACTTGGCCCTCCTTTCCTCGACCGTTCCCTTGGGGAGTTGTACCCCTTGGCACAAACATCAAACCTTGGAGGGCATTCTCTCTCTCTATGAAAAAATCGGTATTGATTGAAAAGGGGTTCCCGGTGCCCTTGAAGAGGAGTATGAGAGAAAGGGGAAAGGAGTATCAAGGGCACCAGGATATTGACAGTATTATCGCCGGACTATGTTACTGGGAGATAAAGAGCAGATAACAGTTCGGTAATAGTTTTCTGAGTTACCAGAATGAAGCGGTGAGGACTTGATGATCCTATCGAATGGGGTACGGGAGCTATCGGACTGGTCTGGCAATGGCGAATCTCAGGAACAAGTACCCAAAGGCTTACGAGGTTTTCAAGAAGGAGCTAGGTAATAAGCTTGGCTGTTAAAGCTTCTTGGTGGGTGATCCCCTGAAGGTATGGTACCCTTTACTCTAGGTACTCTCGGCATCATCTATAACCCAGGCCACCGAGATTACCGAGAGTAAAGCTTCTAGATCTTATAAAAAACAGATGCAGGAATTCGGTGCCTACTCCAGTAGAATCGGCTAAGAACAGGATTATTTAGCAGCAGGGGAGGTCGGTAACCGTGTGCGGAAGATACACCTTGAGAACACCCGTCGATTCTTTGGTGGAGCGGTTCAAGATCGAGGAGTACCCGTCTTCTATCACCCCTAGCTACAACATCGCCCCCACCCAAGAAGTCGCTGCGGTGGTCGAGGAGGACGAAAAGAGGAAGTTGGAGATGTTTAACTGGGGTCTCATTCCCTCCTGGGCGAAAGATCCTGCCATAGGAAACAAGATGATCAATGCCAGAGCAGAGACGGTCTCGGAGAAGCCATCCTTTCGCAAAGCGTTCAAAGTGCGTAGGTGCCTCATCCTCGCTGACGGATTCTACGAGTGGCAGAAGACGGATAACGGCAAGCAGCCCTACCACGTCAAGATGGAGGACGAGTCTCCCTTCGCTTTTGCAGGGTTATGGGAGATCTGGAAGAACGGAGAAGAGATCCGTTCCTGCACCATAATAACCACCGGGGCAAACGATTTGATGGACGAAATCCACCATCGTATGCCAGTCATCCTCCACCCCGAGGACTACGCGCTGTGGCTAGACCCCGACTTCGACGAGAAGGACGCGCTAACGCCGCTGCTGAAGCCCTACCCTGCCGATGCTATGGAGGCTTATCCGGTGAGCAGAAGGGTGAACAAGCCCTCCAACAACGAACCTAGCGTCTTGGAGCCTGCGGCGTAGCAGGAGGGAGCAGTATTTTTCAAGCTCACTCCCCGAAGTGATCGCAACACCACCGACTACAATTGAAACGTGAAGCTTCACGTTCTCAAGACATCTATGAGCCTGCCGCTGCCGCGTGAACAGGTTTTCGCCTTCTTCGCGGATGCGGCCAACCTACAGCGCATCACCCCGCCTGAACTCCACTTCCGCATCCTCACGCCCCAACCCGTTCCGATGCGAGAAGGGACCCTGATCGACTATAAACTTCGCTTATTAGGGATTCCGTTGCACTGGCAGGCGCGTATCTCAAGCTGGCAACCACCAACCGAATTCGTGGACGAGCAGGTGCGCGGACCCTATCAACTCTGGGAACACACCCACCACTTCTACGAAGATGGAGGTAAGACGATCATAGAAGACGCTGTGCGTTATCAACTGCCGTTTGCGCCGTTTAGCGAGGTCTTCCACCCGCTGGTCCGGCTGCAACTCAAACGGATTTTTCGGTTTCGGCAATCAGCAGTGCGAAGCTGCCTGCTCAGAGCAGACGAATAAACAGGCGTTTCACTGGTGGTCGATACATTCGCTACCCGCCCATTGGCGCGACCCCTAAGGTATTGGAGCATCTTGCTAAAATGCGCCCGTCCCGCAAAAAGGAGGCAACAAGCCGCATGGAACGCAAAACCTTTCCGATGGAAAGGCAAAAGAGGATAGCCCTCCTGGCCCACGACAACACGAAGCCCGACTTGGTCCAATGGGCGAAAGACAACAAAGAGCGTCTGGCCCACCACGAGCTGTTCGCTACGGGATCGACCGGCGAAGAGTTGGAGGACGAACTCGGCTTTGAGGTTCGCACACTCCTGCACGGTCCTTTGGGGGGAGACCTGCAGATCGGGGGGAAGATCAGCGAGGGGGACATCGATTTTTTGATCTTTTTCTTGGACCCTCTCACACCCGTCTCCCACGATACAGACGTTCAGGCCCTCATGCGGATGGCCGTGCTGTGGAACATCCCCGTAGCCTGCAACAGGGCTTCGGCGGACTTCATGATCACCTCTTCCCTGATGGACGAAGAGTACCAACGGCTCCTTACAGAGGAGATCGACACCTACGGAAGCCACTAACCGCTTCCCCGCCAGACAGCGGCGTTGAGCACTTCAGCTTTCCGTTTTGCCGACTGGCTGGCGAGTTTCTCTACGCGGCTTGTTCTTTGGCGAGCTTGCTCTGCTGGGTGATGAGGCGGTCGAGCCAGGCGAGGCTCTCGTCGCCTTCTATGGTGCGTCCGGCGTTGACGTACCAGTTGAGGGCCTCGCGGTGGTTGCCGAGGCGGCGGTTGAGCTCGCCGACGAGGTAGGTGGTGACGGAGAGCTCGCGGCCGTGGAGGCCCTCCTCTTCGAGGGCGCGCAGGAAGTAGCGGACAGCGCGCAGCTGAAAAGTACTCTCGAAGGGGTGCTCCTTCTCCTTGCGGCAGACCCAGGAGGCGCGCAGGCAGAGGTCGCCGAGCCCGCGGGAGGGAGCGGCGCGCTCCTGACCGCAGACCTCGGCGGCGTGGAAGGCGAGCCAGGGCGTCGGGCTCGCGCGAAAGACGCGCAAGAGGCCGTCGTCTTTGAGGCGCTCTTCGAGACCGTGGCGTTCGGTGGGGGAGAGGTCGAGGCCGTCGAAGTCCTCGCGAGCGGCGAAGGAGCAGGCCGGGCACATCGTTACTTCGCTCTGGATCACGCGGGATCCATCAACCTGGCGGCCGGGGAACTTGGGGCAGAGATCCGGCTCGCGCCCGACGGTTACGTAGGTGCCGGCGCGTGGCGCCCGGAAGACGTACCGGCACATGGGGCAACGGGTGTAGACCCGCCTGACCTTACCCACGAGTAGCCTTTAAAATATCGCGCGTATTGTGCGAGGATCTGTCCCGGGAGACCAAAGCGATTCGAGTTTACCATAACGCCGCCCGCCTTCCCTATATACTGCCGGTGCCGGGTCACGGTCGACGAAGCGGCGGCTGGTTCGAGGGAACGGCCAGAAAAAAGGCAAACGATTCGTGAGTACGTGCCGGCGGCGAACCCTGGAGCTGACAGGCTGAAATGCCGGCCAGCCGACAAGCTGCCGTAAGAGGGAGGCACCTTGGAGCAGAGCAAGACGGACGCGGAGGTGGCGCTGGAGTTGATGCGGCTCGTCCTGGATCAGGCCGGGAGCCGCCGTCTCTCTCCGACCCGGACCCTCGCCCTCTACCACCTCTGCAAAGAGGCCGTCGCCTACGCACCCGAAGGAACGGTCACCGCCGCCTACCTCGAAGACGAGCTCAAGAAGCTCCTCCAGTAACCCGCGCCGGGCGGCGGAGCGCGACGCCGCCTCGCTCCTCTTACCGGGAGCTCACCGAGGATGAAGAGGACGAGCCCCCGGAGGAGTTGGAGACTACCTGGTTCACGGAGCTGGACGAGCCCCCGGAGGATGAGGTCGAGGACGAGACGCCGTTCTCCGAGTACGCCAGGCTTATGGTGCCGCCCGGGCTGTTGATCTGCTGCTCGACGCGATCCCCCGGACCGGTGAGGAGGATCTCCAGGCTGCCGGCGCCCTCTTGCCGGATCTTGCACTCGAGTTGCCGGCCTTCCAGATCGTAGCCGAAGCTCTCGGGGACCTGCCCGTCGAGCTCGTTCTCTTCGTCCCCGACGCTGCACGTGCCGGAGAACCCGGTGCCCGGTTCGCCTTCTATGCTGAGCGTGACCTCCCGGCCGGAACCCCCACCATCTGTTCTCTCTCCTCCCGCTCTCGTATCCTCCATCTCGTCTCCCTTATTCGCGGTCTGCTCCGTGGTCTGCTCGCGGGTGTCTTGCTCCCCGGCGCGGTCGTCTTGCGTCTCTTCATCTCCGCCGCAACCCGTCGCCAGGAGCGTCACAGCCAGGAGCGCGGCGAGCAAGGTTCCGATCTTTAGACCCACGGTCTTTACTTCTTCAGAGGAGTGGCGAATCACTGTAGCGGCCCGCACCGGCGCCTCCTTTCCGACGGTCGAGGAGAGCTGCCTCGACCCTTAATACATCCTCTACGTAGAGCCGGCTCAAGAGTTTCGGCGGGGAGGTGAGCAGCGGTAGCACATTACCCGGAGGACAACGTCGTCGCGGGGCCGGCCAGTGTGCTCATGAATGCCCACGAACGCTACTCGCGAGTTAGAGAGGCGCCGGCTCGACCCAGGTAACGTCCACGAGGGGCGGTCCGCCCTCGACTTGGCCGTACTCGTACCCGGGTACCAGGGTACCGTAGACGGTGACCCGCTGGCCAGTGTAGGCATCCAGGTCCACGACGTCGCTGTTCAGCACGTAGAAGGCGCCCGACGCTTCGTCGGTTACGGCGTGGGTGCCGTACTGGTAGGACGTAATGTCCAGCCTCTCCACCGCTCCCGTCGCCGCCACGCCCTCCTGAGCCAGGATCGGGGCGGCGAGCGCCATCATCACCATCGCCGCCAAGACCGCAAACCTCTTCATCGTGCCCTCCTTCTCGGAGTGTAGCGAAACCGGACGAATTCTGGCACGAAGGGTACGCCCTCGTATCCTCCGAAAGGATGAGTTCGGCCGCCCGAAAGTATGATAGTGGCCCAAAAGGGGTTGTAGGGCCGGGTTTGCTCTGCAATTATCCAACCACGAGACGCTTTGGGTACGATCACTCGAAGGGTATGGTGCGATGAGATTTGATTGCTGGAGCATTTCAACGGGGCGGAGAAGACATCGGGCGGGGCTCCCCGCTCCCCGGCGTACGGCGGCGGCACTATAATGGGGTACGTCAGGGCGAGGACCAGGAGGTTGGGATCTCTCTTCGCGTTTCACGCACCCACGTCGAAACCCGACTACGGGGAGACGTTGATGAGCCGGGGCAGGATCGGCTTGCCTAGGATCGGCGCGCTGGACGACGTGCGGTGGCGGTGGGTCCTCGCGGCCGGCGCCGGGGTCGGGGGCATCACCCAACTGCTGTTGTACCCGGTGATCTTTATATATTTTGTAGCTTATTACCTGTTCGATCTGGATGTACAGCCCGAGCAGTTCGGGAACGTGGTGGGCCTCTGGGGCCTGCCCGTTACGCACATGCTGCTGGCTTTCCTTGCGGCCTCCTGGGTAGCGCGCAGGGCTGGCAGCGGAGTGGCGGTGGCGCATGGGGCGCTGATAGCCCTAGTCTCGGTGATCGTCGGCCAGACGGTCGGCCTGTACTATGGGCCTTTGGACGCGGACGAAGTGGTGAAGTACCTGGCGCTGGCGCTGGCGGGCGGCTTGCTGGGTGGGATCGAGGGCCGGAGCGTTCTGGCCGGGCAGGAGGCCCTCTACGAGGCTAGCCGGGGCATCGGCGAGGCCCACAGTCCGCAGGCCATAGCGAACGCCGTCGGCGACAACCCGGTGAGCCTGGAGGCGAGCGGGACCGCTCTGTGGTGGGCCGGTTCTCCTGCGGAAGGGGAAGCGACCACACCTTTCCCCACGACGCCGGAGGCCTGGACGCCGTGGTTCTTGCGCGGCTGGCCGGACGGTCTCCGCCTCGACAAGGCGGACGTCCTGGCGCTGGCGGGCTCCGGTCGGCCTGCTCCGCGAACGTTGCGGCCCGGGGAACTGCCCGCCCCCGAGCGCGCGGCGTGGAGGGAGAGGGGCGTCCGTTCGGTCCTGCTGGTGCCGCTGGTCGCGCCCGCGGGAGGGAGCATCGGTCTGCTCGCCGTGGCTTCTTCCGGGAGGCGCTTCTCCAGGAGCGCCATCCGCTCGTACCAGACCGTCGGCGCCCAGGCGGCGCTCGCGCTGGAGAACCTGCGCCTCGTCGAGGAGGCACGCAAGGCCGGACGGCAGGCCGGGGTCCTCAGAGAACGCCAGCGCATGGCTCACGAGATCCACGACACCCTTGCCCAGGGCTTCACCAGCATCGTCACGAACCTCGAGGCCGCCGAAGGCGACGTGCCCCCGAGCTCTACCCGGGCGCAGCACCACCTCGACCAGGCGCGGCTCACCGCCAGGGAGAGCCTTACGGAGGCGCGGCGCTTGGTCTGGGCCTTGCGCCCGGAGGCTTTGGAGAGCGTCTCGCTGCCCGAGGCCCTAGAGCGCCTCGCTGAACGCTGGTCCACGCAGAGCGGCATCGCCGCGGGCGTCGCCACGACCGGCACTCCTTGCCCCCTGCCCTCCGAAGTCGAGGCGACGCTCTTCAGGGTAGGCCAGGAGGCGCTGAACAACGCGCGCAGGCACGCCGAAGGGGCGAGCCGGGTGGCGCTGACCCTCTCGTACATGGGGGACGTGGTGGCGCTGGATGCGCGCGACGATGGGGCGGGCTTCGACCCCGCCCGCGAGGCTGGAAGAGTGAGGGATCGAGACTCCGGGGGCTTTGGGCTGAAGGGGATGCGCGAGCGGGTGGAAGGGGTAGGCGGGGCGCTCTCGGTGGAGAGCGCGCCCGGGGAGGGCACGACGCTGACGGTCGAGCTGCCGGTCGTCCCGCCCGACTCCTCGCGGGTAGAGAGCCCGCGGGACGTGGAGGAGGTCGCGTCGACCACCGACACTTGAAAGAGCCGGCTTGCTATTCTGGATCTCGTACGCCGCGTACGCCAGCAAAGCTACGACGGACGGGGTTTGGGTGGGCGGCCGCATCCTCGCCGCGCCTGGTGGCAACGGGTTGCCGACCTCGCTGGCTTTCGCTGACCCCGAAGAGGTTGCGCGGAGAAGGTCTCCTATTCGGGACCTTTATGAAATCTTCGGTTTTCAAGAAGAGTCCTCAACGAGGGTACGTAAGATCATTTGCTCTCCGCTCGGAGAGTGCCTTGTGCGAGACGCATCAGAGAAAGGTGGTGAGTAGGGCATCCTGATCCGCTCCTCCAGAGAAGAAGCGGTCTTCTGCCCGGATTTTCTATGAACGGGAGCATACGAATCATAATCACCGACGACCATCCTGTGGTGCGGGCCGGCCTGCGCGGCATGATCTCCGGCGAGCCGGGTTTCGAGGTGATCGGGGAGGCGGAGAACGGCAAGGAGGCCCTGGCGCTGACCGGCGAGCTCAAGCCCGACGTCATCCTGATGGACCTCAGGATGCCGGAGATGGACGGCGTCACGGCGATAGGGCACATCAAGGCGGATTACCCGGACGTACAGATACTGGTCCTGACCACCTACGAGAGCGACGCGGACATCCTGCGGGCCATCGAGACGGGGGCTACCGGCTACCTGCTGAAAGACACCCCGCGCGAGGAGCTCTTCGGGGCCATCCGGCTGGTGGCGCAGGGCAAATCTCCCCTGGATCCTGGCGTGGCTACCCGTCTCATGCAGCGGATGCGGGGCACCGACGAAGAGGGCTTGAGCACCCGGGAGATCGAGGTTCTCGAACTCGTAGCGCGCGGCACGAGCAACAAGGAGATCGCCAAACAGCTCTGGGTCAGCGAGACCACCGTCAAGAGCCACATGCTCCACATCTTCGACAAGCTCGGCGTCGCCGACCGCACCGCCGCCGTGACCGCCGCCCTCAAACGCGGCATCATCCGCCTGGAACCATAAAGTCCCAGTTCTCCTCCCCGAGGAGACTATCCCCAGAAGGTCTTGCGGGCCACGAAGACGCCGGCCACGAGGAGAAGAGCGCCCGCGCCCAGAGCCATAACCTTGCCGCCGGAGCCGCCCGCCTCGCGGGGCTCGCTCGTCGCGGCCGCGTTCTTTCCGGAGACGGGTTCCGCGGCGGACTCGGTACCGGTATCTTCCTCTTCAGGCTCGTCCTCGGCATCCCCGGAAGAGGATTCGCCGTCGGCGGCCTCCTCCCCGGCGCCGGACTCGTCGCCCGCGGCTTTCTTCCCGCTCCCCCCGGACCCTGACCCTTCGGCTTCGGCTCCAGCATCGTCGCCGGCGCCATCATCCGCGTCATCATCACCGGAGGAGTCGCCGGAGGAGTCGCCGTCTTCGGAACCACCGTCGGAACCGCTACCGGCACCGGCTTCCTCGTTGGCTTCCTCGTCGAGCTCGACCTCGGACGCGAAGGCCACGTTGTCGTCGTCGGAGCCGGCGGATCGGGCGGCTTCGAGGGCCGCGTTAAAGGCGTCTTTGCCCTCGGCGTCGCCCAAACCGTCGGCTATGATCTTCTTCGCGCGATCGACGACGTACCTGCCGCAATCGCCGCAGCTGGCCGGCGCCGGCGGCAGCAGGTCGGACGCCCCTTCTGCTGACGCTGCCTGGGTAGTGGCTACGCAGTTGTACTCGGCGTAGTCCACGCCGGGGCGGGCCGACAGCTCTTGCCTCTTGGCCTCTTCGGCGGCGAATCGTTCGGCCGGGTCGGGGATGTTCTTTATCTCCTCGAAGACGAGGTGCTGCGCGAGGATCCCGTCCAAGGTCCCGGCCACGTTCTCCGGCGGGGCCGCTCGCAAGGCCTCTTCGGAGACGTATCCCACCAGGAACTCCCCGGGGGCGTGATCGCAAACCCCGGGAGCGGCCCCCGGCGGTCCCGGCGCCGGTTCGTACTGGCCGGGCGAAACTGCCGGCTCCGCGGGTACACTATCGGGGGTTTGCGCGGCCAGAGCGGGGACGGCCGCCAACGTCATCGCCAGCGACGCCGCGATCAGCGGCAGCACGCGCAGCCTCCGTATCCTCTTACCCGCGGCTTTGCTTCCCATCCTACTCCTCCCCGAAACCGGTATACAAAGTCTCACGACGGAGCCATCCCGTGAATATATCCCGATACGAGACGCGGCGTGCGGCACGAGCCGAGAATTCTCGGCGAAGCGCTGAATCTTGTTGACCTGACAATGCCAGGACCCACGGAAGGCGTACCGGGCTCTGCTCCCGCGCACCGGCCCACGACGCCCGGCTCCTCGAGCCGCTCCACCGTCTCGCGGCCGGACGCGAGGCGTCCGGCAGAGCCCGGAGACTCCACCAGCGCCACTCCCGTGGAAGGCCCTCCCTCTTCCGGGCCGGCGCGGAAGCCGTAGAGCTCCTCGCCGGTACCGCTCGCCTCATCTCTCACCTCACTTCTCCGCCGCACACTTTACAGCTCCAGGTAGATTCTCCCGGATCGGGGCGGGGAGCGCGTCCTCCGAAAGTATGATTAAGACCGCCGAAAGTATGATTTTCGACCCCGGTCTCTCGCCGGCCAGGAGACAGCGGCCTCGCGGCTCCGAACCGGCCGCGGCCGGATCGCGCTTCGGCCCATCGGGCGAAGTCCCGGAGAGCGACGAACCACGAGGTATTCCCGGATCGCCGGCCGTCGTGCTTCCGGGGCCGGAGACGTGACGGAGCGGGGTACTAGAACCCTATCTTCCTGTCGCCCTCCGGCTCCTCGGAGACACCCTCCACCTGCTCCGCATCCTGGTACTCGATGCCGCCGAGCAACAGCCGTGGCTCCACCTCGAGGCCGTCGGCAAGCTTGCGGATGGTCGTCGGATACGCCTTGCGTCGGCCCGTCTCCAGCTTGGAGATGGTGTCCCGCGCCACCCCGCTCCTCTCCGACAACTGCTCCTGGCTCAAGACCGCCCGTTGACGCAGACCCCGCAGGTGCGGAAGTTCCACCTCTCACCTCCGAATACTACAATAAACTTGCAAAAACACTACAATAATGCTACTCTGATAGAGTATAGCGTGTTGGCGGTCGACGAGGAGGTTTAGTGATGGAGTACGATCCGCGGTTGGTCATCCCTTACGTGACGGAGCAGAGCCCGCGTGGCGAGCGGACGATGGATATATATTCGCGGCTTTTGGTGGACAGGATCATCTTCCTCGGCACGCCGGTGAACGACCAGATCGCGAACGTCGTCATGGCGCAGCTCTTGCACCTGGAGAGCGAGGACCCCGAGCAGGACGTCAACATCTACATAAACTCTCCCGGTGGGAGCGTCTACGCGGGGATGGCGATCTACGACACCATGCGGTTCATCAAGTGCGACGTGGCGACGACGGCCCTCGGGATGGCGGCGTCGATGGGGGCGTTCTTGCTCGCTGCCGGGACGAAGGGCAAGCGGAGCGCGCTCCCGAACACGCGGATACTGCTGCACCAGCCGAGCGGGGGCCTGGCTGGCCAGGTCTCGGACGTCGAGATACACGCCAGGGAGCTTATGAGGACCAAGCAGCGGATGAACGAGCTCCTCGCGGAGATGACGGGCCAACCCGTCGAAAAGATCGAGCGCGACACCGACCGCGACTACATGCTCGGCGCCGAAGACGCTGTCGAGTACGGCGTCATAGACCGGGTCGTCAGCCGTCCCGGGGAGGGCCTCGTCCCCGACAACGGGTAACCGGTGGGTCTTAGAGGTCTCTAGGTTCGCGCGAGGAGAGGCCGGGCAGGGTGGAGCCCCTGTATGACTACATTCACCAGGGCGGGTGCTACCGCTATGGGGTCGGTTGGTGCAGGATCCGGATCTACCCGGGCGAGGCCGCCGGCGACGCCCCCGTGGTCCTGTGCAGCGAGCTGCCCGAGGACCGGGGCGCCGAGATGGTCGAGCGTCTGGCCGCCGAGGTGATCCGGGACCGCTTCGCATCCGGCTTCCCGGACCTGCCGCGCCCCGTACTGTGGATCGAGCACCGTCCCTCCCGCAGAGGCCGCGGCCCCGGCCGCTATGCGCTCCTGACCTTCCCCACCTACCGCCCCCGTCTCGAAGGCGCGGGGTTCGTCCGGCGCGTCACGCTCGGAACCCCTCACCGCGAACCCCTCACCCCCCGCGAGGTGGCGGTGCTGACCGGCGAGGGTTAGGGGCGTGCGCGTCGTGTGGTGACTGGCTGAGGAGGGCCACGAGGTTCAGGTAGCCGGGTAGGTTGCCAGGTCGAACTCGTAGACCTCGCAGTCTTCCGCTACCAGGTCGTTAGCGTCGATCACGACGAAGTCGTTGCCTTCACCGCAGTAGATCGTGTCGGTGCTGCCGTACCCTGGGTAGGTGCCGTCGGCGGCGTAGATCACGTCGTCGCCCTCGTAGCCGTAGATGCCGTCGTCGCCAGGTCCGGCGGACAAGAAGTCGTTCTCGTTGGTGCCGTAAAGATATTCGTCCTCGCCGGTGCCGTAGAAACTGGCGGCGAATGCTACTCCGGTCACTAAAAACACCATCATAGATCCCCAAATTACCGTCAAAACCGCTCGTCTCATCGCATTCCTCCGTCTTTCTCTACTGGTTTACCCAACAATCTTAATTCATGGATAATGCTCTCAATCCGGGACGGCTTCCGCATCCTCCGAAAGGGTGATTCCTACCAACCAGAAGTATGAACCGGCACCTGTCTCACGCCTTTGGCCATCGAACCCCCGGGCGACAGGATGAGCGCCCGTTTATTGCAGCGGCGACCGGGAACGCAGTTGATCCAGGCGCTCCTCCACCTCTCGCGCCGGGACGCCCATTCCGGCCAGCAGCCGCACGGCCACGCCGTTCTCGTTGCGCAGGGTTCCCAGAAGGACGTGCTCGGCGGTGATCTTGTTGTCGCGCAACCTTAGCGCCTCACGCAACGCGTTCTCGAGAGCTTTCTTCGCCGATGGAGAGAAGGGAAGCCGGCCGGATGCGGGGCTCCGCATCTCGAACGCTTCACCGGCCTGCTGGCGGATCTCATCCAACGAGATTCCGACGGACGCGAGAGCATCGGCGAATAGCCGGTTCGCTTCCTCGCGTGCCGCCTCCAGGGTCACGCCGAGCGAGAGTAGCGCCTCGGCGGCGTTCCCGTCGTCGGACTCGAGAACCCCAAGCAACAGGTCCTCGTCGCCTACGGAATCGTGCCCCAGAGATCTGGCCTCCTCCACGGCGGACTCCACGCACGACCGGGCGCCCCTGGTGAAGCGATTGAAGATCATCGTGTGCCCCCGGCTCCCGGTCCTTCCCCGGAGAACTTCTCCCGGAGCCGCTTTGCGTGCTTTTTGTGGCCGGCCTGCTTGCTCACCCCCAGAACCTCAGCGATCCGAGCCCACGACCACCCCGCAACGTACGGCGTGGATGGGATAGAATTGCTAGGTGGCAACCTTCGGAAAGGGAGGCGAACGCGATGATGGATATGATGGGAAGTGAACACGAGGGGCATCAGGGCATGATGCAGCAGTGCATGGATATGATGAACTCGATGATGGGCGGCGGCACGACGGACACGAGTACCGTGTCCTCCATGGGTGCAAACCTACCGCTTTCTTTGGTGGTCGGGTTAATCCTAGCGGTGGGTTTGGGCTACCTATTGGGGGGGAGAAGGGCCAGAGTGTAAGCCTAGCCGCCTACTAGAAGCATCTTGGAAAGGCCGGGAGCTCACACCCCCGGCCTTTCCTCGTCCCGACCCTGATATGTGCTGTGAGGGTATAGTCACCTAACGAATAGCAAGTAGTCACCGCAAAGGGGAGGCGACGCCTCCGTTCAGGGGAGTAACTCTTCGAAGGCCGCCTCGTCCAGGACGGGTACGCCCAGGGCGTTAGCTTTCTCGAGCTTGGAGCCGGCCTCCTCGCCGGCGAGCACGTAGTCGGTGTTCTTGCTGACGGAGGAGGTGAACGTCCCGCCGGCCTCCTCCAACCTCTCGACGAAGTAGCCGCGCGGCCGGCTCAGGGTTCCCGTGATGACGACCCTCTTGCCCGCGAACGGGCCTTCGGAGGGACCGGTTGCCTCTCGCTCGAAGTTCAGGCCCGCCGCCATCAGGCGCTCTACCAGGTTCCGGTTGTCCTCCAGCGCGAAGTAGTCCACGACGGCCTGAGCTACGACGTTGCCGATGCCCTCGATCTCGGCGAGCTGCTCCACGCTCACGCCGCGGAGCAGGTCTTCGCCACCGAACCTCCCGGCGATGAGCCCCGCCGTGACGGTCCCGACGTGCCGGATGCCCAGGGCGTACAGGACGCGCGGGAAGGGCTGCTCCTTGCTCTTCTCTATGGCGCGGGCGAGGTTCTCGGCGCTCTTCTCGCCGAAGCCCTCCAGGGGCTCGAGTTGCTCCGGACGCAGCCCGTAGACGTCCGCCGCGTCCTTTATGAGGCCGAGATCGAAGAGCTTGGTGGCTACCTTCTCGCCCAGGCCCTCTATGTCCATCGCGGCCTTCGAGGACCAGTGGATGATGTGCTCCAACGCCTGGGCGGGGCAGCGGGCGTTCACGCAGCGGGTCACGGCCTCGCCCTCGGGGCGGGCGACGGGCTCGCCGCAGACCGGGCAGGTTTTGGGCATCTCGAAGGCATGCTCTCCGCCTGTGCGCTCCTCGGGGATGGCGCGGACTACCTGCGGGATCACGTCCCCCGCCCGCTCGACCACGACCTCGTCGCCGACGAGGATGCCTTTCTCCTTTACGTAATCTTCGTTGTGCAGCGTCGCGCGCGAGATGGTCACGCCGCCGACGTTGACCGGGGCGAGCAACGCCTGCGGCGTCAGGGCCCCGGTGCGGCCGACGTTCACTATGATGTCTTCCAATCTGGTATGGGCCGCGAGCGGCTCGAACTTGTACGCTATCGCCCAGCGCGGCGCCTTCGCCACTGACCCGAGGGCGCGCTGTTGCTCTCGGGAGTCGACTTTTACGACGACCCCGTCGATCTGGTACCCGAGCGACCCGCGCTCACGTGTCCAGTACGCGCACTCCTCGACGACCGATCCTATCTCTTCGTGGACCTTGTACGGGTTGACCCGCAGGCCGTAGCTCCTCAGGGCGTCGAGCGTCGCCGAATGGCTCTCGTACCGTTCGCCGCCCTCCCCGACACCGTAGCAGAAGACACTCAAGGGTCTCGAAGCGGCGATCCTGGGGTCCAGCTGCCGGATGGAGCCCGCCGCCAGGTTGCGCGGGTTGGCGAACGGCCGCTTACCTTCGGCCTCCTGCCGCCTGTTGAACTCTTCGAACCTGTCCAGCGGGATGTAGACTTCGCCCCGCGCCTCCAGTACCTCCGGCGGATCGTCCGAGAGCTTCTCGGGGATGGATCTGACGGTCCTCAGGTTGGCTGTGACGTCCTCGCCGACGGCGCCGTTGCCCCGCGTGGCGCCCCGCGCGAAGAGTCCTTTCTCGTAGCGCAAGGAGACCGCGAGACCGTCTATCTTGAGCTCGGTGACGTAGCGAAGCTGGGGCTCCTCGTCCTCCCCGAGGAGACGCCGCACGCGGGCGTCCCACTCACGGAGGTCTTCGAGCTTGCGGGCGTTCGCCAGAGAGAGCATCGGCACGGCGTGGCGGACCTGTTCGAACTCTTCCAGGGGTTCGGCGCCTACCCTTTGGGTCGGGGAATCGGGGGTTACGAGCTCGGGGTGCCCGGCTTCGAGAGCTTCGAGCTCCTTGTAGAGGGCATCGTACTCGGCGTCGGTTATCTCCGGGGCGTCCTCTACGTAGTAGCGGCGGTTGTGGTAGCGGATCCGCTCCCTGAGATCCTCGATCCCGCCCCGGATGTCTGGATCTTCGGCCACGACGCGATTATACGTGCGCCGAGGCATCCTCTAAAGTGGGAGCTTCCCCGGGGGGAGGCCACCGTCGTATACTGGTTTCGTGGGCAAGAAGAGGACGAGAAAAGAGCTACAGACCGTCGAGGCGTTCGAGAAGGCGCTGCGGGAGGAGGTCTCCGTCTCCAACGAGTTCGACCTGCCGCTTACCGTGCTGGCCCTGGATATAAAGGACGGCTGGCGAGAGGAGGACGTGCGCCGGGCGCTAGCCGCTTTACGCACCGCGGACCTAGTCGCCCGACCCGACCTCGAAGAGCTCCTCGTCGTCCTGCCGAACACCAAGACTGCCGACGCCCGGGTGGTCGAAGAGAGGCTGCACGAGGCGGTCCCGAAGGCCGCCGTCGGGGTCGCCCCCTACAAGTGGGGCGACGCGGCCGAGGACCTGCTCGAACGCGCCCGAGCCGCCGCCCGGCAGGCCGCGGAGAACCCCGAAGCTACCTGAGACTCGCTTTGCGGACATCCGGACGGAGTAGCTCGAAGACGCCGGAGGTCGCGTAGAGACCCTGGCGTTGCCGGGGCTTTCGAGAGGTGAAACGGGACGAGACGAGCGGGGAGTCGCCGGTCGCGGTCCTCGAGCCTTCTTCTAGCCACGCTCCCCGTAGTGGGCGCGCAGCGTCCGGTCGAACTCGCCGGAGGGGTCTTCGAGGGCGGGGGCGGAATCTATGGTCTCTCTATCGTACGGTACGCGGACGCGCTCTTCTTTGGCGTTCACCTCGATTCTGTCGGCCGGAACGGTGCGCCCGTTCACGACGACGTACTTCAGGACGTTGCTCACCGCGTCGTAGACCGTCTCCCCGATCTCGCCGACCACCGTGCCCGAGGCGTCCTCCATCTCGTAGCCCTCCATGGCCGTGTACGGGTTCAGGTCGCTCGCGTCTTCGACGTCTTCCACGCCGGCGTCTTCTTCCCTAAACGGGTCTCCTATAAATGGGTTCTCCACGAGTGGAACCTCCGGGTAGCGGGAGTCCTTTCGGGTGCGTATGATAGCCGGACGTGAATGCTGGAACCAGCCGGGGAAGGAACGCCCGGGTACTGAAGGGGCTCTCGCTCCTGTACCTCGGGCTCGTGGTCGCGGCGCTCCTGCTCGTACATGGGGAGTCGTACAAGCCGGCCGTCTCCTACGTGCCGCTATACCTGATCATCTCGGTGATCTTTACCGCGGCGGTGGCCCTCCTCTTGCTCCCCACGCGCCAGTTCGGCGAGGGGTTCTGCGCGGCCTTTTACGTCCTCTACGCGGTCTTTCTGGCGGCGGCGGCGTTCTTTACGGGCGGCGTCTCCAGCGAGCTGTACGTGTTCTTCTTCCCGCTGATCCTCACCCCGGCGCTGCACGGGTCGTGGCGGGTGGGCCTCCTCGCCCAGGGCGCGGTGTTGGTGAGCTACTTTCTGGCGATGCTCCCGGATATTACGGAGGGTGTAAACACCGACGGGCCGGCGCTGGTCTTCTTCAGGCTTACGGTCTTCGTGCTGACGGGTGTCTTCGCGCTCGCGGCGGGCAGGGGCGTGGCGGGCATCGACGAGGAGGAGGGTTACGCCCTGGACGAAGACGGTTCGGCGCTCCTCCTGGGGAGGGTCTCGGGGGAGCTCGCGGCGCGGCGCGGGGCACAGGTCGGGGTCATCCTCGTGGACCCGGGGCGCCGGGTCGAGGACCTGAACCTCCTAATGCAGCGGGTGCGGGCCAGGATCGGGGAGCCCATTATGCTCGGCGAAGGCGCGGTCTTCGGGGTGGTCCTGGGCGGAGTGGACGACCGGACACTCGAGAGCGCGGCCCGACGGGCTCTGGCGGCGGCGAGCTCCCTCGGGGCGGAGGAGACGCGGGCGGGAGCGGCGATCTACCCGCGCGACGCCCGCTCGGCGAACGACCTCCTGGTCGCCGCGGGGCGGGCGCTTGAAGCGGCCTTCGAGATCGAAAGCCCCAGCGCCATCGTCCTCGCCGGCCGGGGTATCCCCGGGACCGGAAGCTCTATGGGGGCCGCCCGCTAGGAGCCTGCTAGGAGCCCGCCGGGCGCTCCTCCGGGGGCGTTCGTGAAACCTATCGCCGGGGTTCATCGTAGGATACGTCGAAGGCCGGGGTAGTTTTGAGCGATGTTATAATCTCCGGCGAAAAGACGGGACCTACGAACCCTCTGGGGGTAGCGGCTAGATATGGGAAGGTTTACGAGGACGATCCGGGGTTTCTTCGGCAGGTTCCTCTCCGGGGTCGAGCAGCGCAACCCGGAGATCCTCCTCGAAAACGCCGTCCAAGACGAGCTGGACAACCTGAAGAAGCTCCAGGTGGCGGCGGCGCGCACGATGGCCTACGAGAAGATGCTGACGAGCGACGCCGCCGAGAAGCAGAAGACGATCACCGCCAGGGAGAGGCAGGCGCGGGAGCTCGCCGCCCGGGGGCAGCGCGAGGCCGCCATCCAGGTCGTCCAGCAGAAGCAGGAGGCACAGGTCGGCCTGCAGGAGATAGAAGGTCGTCTGGACGAGGCCCGGCGCAACTCCGAGGAGTTGCAGCAGGCGTTCCGGGAGCAGGAGCGGCGCTACAACGACCTTGTGCGCGAGCGGGCGGCCCTCATGGAGGAGCACCAGCGCTCGAAGGCCCTGCGCGCGGCCAACGAGGCGCGCGCGAGTATCTCCCTGACGGACTCTTCCCGAGATTTGGAGAAGGCGCGGCAGGCCATAAGGCAGTCCTCGTACGAGGCCCAGGCCGTCGGCGAGCTCGGCGCGAGCGAGACGGAGCGCCAGATCGCCGCGGCCGAGGTGGACGTCAAGCGCCTTGACGCCGAGCAGGAGCTGGAGATGATGGAGCTCCAGATGGGCCTCCGGTCCCCCGCTCCCCTGGAGCCGGGCGAGGCCCCCGCCCGGGAGACCGGAGAGCATAACGTCGAACGACTCGACGAGCGCAGGACCGACCGCGGCGAAGGCGGCTCATGAGCCGGTCGATAGTCCGGAAGAGCAAGAGGAGTTCGCGCGGCGTCCGCGGAAGCCTCCTGCGTTTCGTGCCCTTCGGCTCGATGGCAGGTTTCGGGGTAATGGCTGCCGCGGAAGGAGTGTACCCTCTCGCAGTTATGCTCGGGATCGGGGCGGTGGTCTCGGGGCGGCGGCTCCTGGACCGGCGGAGGAACGCGCGCAAGGAACTCTGGCGCCGGGCGAGGGCGAACGCTGCGGAGCTCGGACGGGTGGCGCGGACGGACGGGATCGCCGCGCCCCAGATGAAGCGGATCATGGCGCTGCAGGACGGACTTCTGGAGAGTTGGGAGCTCTTGCCCGAGGAGTACGGACCCCTCCTATTGGAGGACCTGTACACCGTGGTGGACGAGGTCGAGGCATCGGCCCAGCTGGCGCGTCGCCGGTCGGCCTTGAGGCGCCATCTGGAGAGCGTGGACCGGCGGGCCATCGTGAAGCGCATCCGGGATCTCGAGAAGGAGGTCTTGGGGCTAGAGGAGGACTCCGCCCTCAAAGCATCGTTCGGGGCGGCGCTCGAGGGGCGTCGCGGGGAGTTGGCCGTCCACGACGAGATACCACGGGCGATAGGCGTGATCAACGCCCAGCTCGAGGGCATCGAGAGCTTACTCGCCAACCTGCGTGGCGAGTTGCTCGCCCTCGACGCGAGCCCCGCCGCGATCTCTCCCGAGTCGAGGCTCGTCGGGCTCAAGCAGCGGGTCGCCTACTTCCGGCAGAGCCTGGACGAGGTGAAGCGGAGTGTTGACCGCCTGCCGGGCGGTCCGTCCGACGGACTTACGGAACCACTGCCCGAAAGGATATCGGCGCGATGAGCGAGAGGGGCTTTTTCTCGAGAATACTCGGCGGAGGCGCGGACGAGGACGAGACCAGGGTCTTCTCGGCCGAGGAGATCGGGACGAGGAGGCCCGGTAGGAGGGAAGAGGAGCCCGACGAAGAGGAGCAGCGGCCCCAGGGCTTCACCGTCGAGCGGGCCGCCGAGGTCATCGACGACCTGCCGCCGGACGTCCCCCGCGAGAGCGCGGTTCGCATCGTGCGCGGGACGCTTACGGCCGCCGGTATCAAGGTCGAGGATCTCGAAAGGTCCACCCGCGTGCGAGAGTCGAAGCTCAACTCCGAGATGGACCTCGCCCGGGACCGGCAGCAGGAGATCCAGCAGAGAACCGAAGAGGCCGTGCGCTCCCTGGAGGAGGAGATAAGGAAGGCCCGGGAGGACCGCGACGCCGGCATCGCCGGGGAGGAAGAGAGGATCTCCCGCGCCTCGGCGGGGATCGAAGGCATAAAGCGGGTGCGCGCCTTCTTCGGCTTCCCCGAGCCGGAAGAAGAGGAGGCTAACGGTCTGGCGGAGGATCCACCGGTGGACCAGACGCAGGTCCTCGAACCCTTCGACGAGGACGAAACCCAGGTCCTGCGCCGTTCCTCGCTGGCTGGTATGGACGAGCCTACCGACGCGACGACCTCCGAAGGCCCTTCGCCGTACCGCGACCCCCGCGGCACGACAGACGAACGTTGAGCATCCCGCGCCGCCTGGGGCGTCTCGCCCGGGGCTTCGTCTCTAACATAAACGACGATCGCCTCAAAGAGACCGTCCGTGTCGGCCGCGAGCGTGGCGAGACCCTTAAAGACGCCCTCGGAGCCGCCTGGCGCGGCGCCGCCGAGGAGTGGCGCTCCGCCGCCGAAGAACGCGCCTCCGAAGAGGAGAACCAAGCCTCCGCCGGTCGAACCCGGGAGCGTTGGTCGGACGCGCGGTGGACCGCCTCGCCGCGCTACATGCCGAGACAGTATCCGCCGCACGTGCTCGCTGCTTACCACAGGCTGGGCCTGGGCGCCGGCAGCTCCCTGGAGGAGGCCAACAAAAAGCGCCGCGAGCTTGTCAAGCGGTACCACCCGGACCGGTTCGTGGACGCCGAGCAGAGGACACGCGCCGAGAGGCTGACCGCGGAGATCAACGCCGCGCACGACACGATAGAACGCCACCTACTCCGCCGGTAGGTTCTTGCTGACACCAGCTGAAATGCCGACCAGCTAAGTCTCCAGCTCTCCACGTATGACGAGGCGGTTCTCGAAGGTTGGGATGGGGGTGCAGGTCTGCAGGGAGATGGTAGTCTTGCCGGGGAGGGGATGGGTGACCCAGTAGTCTTCGGGCTTGACGGTCACGCGATCGTAGACCTTGAAACGGTACTCGTTGGCCGCCTGGTCCCTGGCGATGATCTCGTCCCCCGGCTTTAGCTGGTTGAGCTCGTAGAAGACGTACGGGGTTCTGGTCCAGAGAAAGCCCAGGGCGTGACCTACGACGAAGGTGTTCGAGCCCTCCTCCCAGGGTACGCCGCTCTCCTCGAGGCGGATTATACCCTCCCGGTCCAGGGCCACCTGGCTGTCGGCGGTCGGCACCGGGATGTCTTCCAGACCGAGCTTCGGTACCGTGAGCGTCATCGTCCCGCCGGTCTGGGCGCCCGGGTCTGCCCCGTCTTGCAGGCTAGCCCGCTGGGAAGGGTCCGCCCGCTCGCCCGTCGGGCTCTCGCCGAGTAGCTTCCGGGCGTTCTCGACCTCCACCGGGATCAGCTTCGCCGAAGCCGTCTCCGTTTGCGGGTAGGCTGGGAGCGCCGCCAACCCCAACAGCGCGAGACACACCAGAAGCACCGAGATTTTAAGGTTTTTGAACACCGTCCGGAATTATATGTTGCTATGCCGACAAACGGTAGCTAAAGGTGTGGTTAAGCATCGGTTAGCAGGTTGGGGATCGCTACTTCACCCGCTCCGCCCGGATTATGAGGCGTTTCTCGAAGGAGGGGGCGGGGTAGCAGGTCTGGAGCGAGACGATCTCTTTACCGGCGACGGGCTCGGTGACCCAGACGTCCGTGGGGTTGACGATGAGGTACTGGTAGGCGCGGTATTTGTAGGTCCTCCCCAGGGTGTCGCGCAGGGTGATGAGGTCTCCCTGCTTGAGGTCTTTGAGGTTGCGGAAGGCGTTCGGTACGCGGCTCGCGTCGTAGTCCGCCGCGTGGCCGACGATATACGTGTTCGAGCCGCGCTCGTAGGGGAAGCCGGTCTCGGAGAGGTGCATGATCCCCTCCCGGTCCAGGTAGGACTGCTCGGGGAGTCCCCGAGCGTCACGTCCTCGATCCCCAACCGCGGCACCGAGAGCAGCAGCCTGTTGTCGCGCGGTCTCTGCTCCTCGACGGCCACGGGCGGACGAGCCTTGGGAGCTTTGCTGGCGGGGGATTTCTGAACGGGGCTTTCCGCTCGGGAGCTTCCCGAGGAGAAGCTTTTCTAGGAGGAGCTTTCGGCTCGGGAGTTTGCCGCGACGGCCCGGGGAGTACGGAGACGCTCGCCGCCCCCGCCCGCACGCGGTGCTCGGGTTCCTTCTCCGGCTTTCGTTCGGGCTCCGGGGCGGGGGCCGGCTCTTCGGGGGCCGGCTCTTCGGGGGCCGGTCTTTCGATAGTGAGCTTGTTCAGGGCAAGCTTCTCGTAGTCCGATTCTCTGGTCTCTTTGCTTACCCTTGTGGATGGCTCGGGGCTTCCTCGACCGCGGGGGCCGTCTCGACGGGACGCGGCTCCAGATCTGGCTGTCGTTGTGTTGCGGGCAGTGTCGGTAGTGTGACCAGTGCTATCAGGACCACGGCCAAGACCAATCCGTATGTTCGCGAGCTCTTCAACGCCGGAGAAGTATACGGGACCCGTGCTCCGTCCGGCTACCAACGTAGAGGGCCTTACTTGCGGTTAGAATACCCATATGGAGGTGATGCCCATGATCGCGGAATTCAGCGCCCACCTTGAAGAAGATCCGAACACCTCTCCCCGCACCGCGGAGTTCTATGAGGCGGACCTCAAGGAGTTCGCCCGCTTTCTCGCCGAGAGGAGCGTCGCGCAGGTCGAGGATGTCGGTGTCGGCGAGGTGATGGCGTTCCGCAACCACCTCCTCGAGGTCAAGCGCAAGCGCTTCACCGTCTACCGCAAGGACGCCGCCGTGAGACGCTTTCTGGATTGGGTCCGCACCTCGTCCGACGCGGAGCTGGATTTCGACCCCATAGAGCCCATGCACCAGCCCCTGGACCAGCAGATAACCTTCCTCGAAGACGAAGAGGCCGAACAACTCCTCGCCTTCCCCCGGAACAATCTCGACGACCTGCGCGACGCCGCCGTGATCCGGCTGATGCTCGGCACCGGGGTGACGGTCGGCGAGATCCGGGGCATTCTAAAGAGCGACCTGGACCTCGACGCCGCCCAGATACAGCTCGGCGGTCCCGGCTCCCACCTCGCCCCCCGCGCTCTACGCCTCTCGGAGGAGACGGTCGAAACCTTGCGCCGGTACCTCGAACGGCGCGGAGACGAGACTCCCGAGCTAATAGTAGGACGGGCCGCCCGCCCGGTAGCGACCTCGAAGTCGCTCCAGAACGCCATTTGGAAACGCTGCGATCAGGTCAGCCTCCCCCGCATCTCCCCGATGGTCCTCCGCCACACCTTCGCCATAAGGCTCTTGAAGCGAGGCGCCACCCTTATCGAGCTCAAAGAGGCCCTGGGCGTACGCGACACCACGAACATAGGGGTGTACAAGAAGTTCTTGTAGGGGCCTCGCAAGGTTTCAACTACGTTTATGAGCAACACCGTACGCTGCCGGGCGAGCGTCTACAATACGGGGGTAAAGAGAGGAGCTTCCACATGGCCGACAATCGAGACAAGGACTTGAAGAGCAGCTCGGCGGAGATCCTGGCGGATCTCCTCACGGACCCGCGGGTGCGACGAGGGCTCAGCTACCTGGGGGGCGAGGAGTTCAAGGCCGACCGGGAACGCCTGCGTCGTGGGGCCGGCGAGCGCCTGAAGAACATCCGTGAACGTTACCGCCCGAAGAAGCGTACCCCCGAGACGGCGGCCCGCGAGAGGGAGCTCACCCTGCGCCTGGCCGAGGTCGAGGCCGAGGCGGCGGAGTTGCGCCTGCGCCTCTCGGAGCTGCTGGAGGAGGAAGAGAAGCTCCGGGGCGCTTTAGAGAACTTGTAGCTTTAGAAGACGCGTGTCCGTGTTGTTGTACCGGCCGGCGGCCGAGGGTTGGCATTTGTGAATTCTTTTTATACAAATCGAGAACTATTGGCTGTTGCCCTTGTGCTTTGGCACCGATTCGTGTAAAAAGCAGCTTGCTGTCTTGGCACCCTTTTTCGTCTGAGGAGGCGGTTTGGCAACTCCCTATACCGGTCTTTACGACCCCACATACCAGCGGGATGCTTGTGGCTTCGGCTTTGTGGCGCGGGTAGACGGGAGACACACCCGGGAGACCGTCGAGGAGGGGTTGGAGGTTTTGTGCAACCTCGACCACCGGGGCGCGAGTGGGAGCGACCCCGAGACCGGCGATGGCGCGGGGATCCTGCTGCAGATCCCGGACGCGTTCCTGCGCCGGGAGTGTGAGTCTCTGGGTATCGAGCTGCCACCGGCCGGTGAGTATGGGGTCGGGGTGCTCTTCGACTTCGAAGGTGAAGAGAGAGAGACCGGCTGCGAGGGCACGCTCGAGCGGATCCTGGCCGAGGAGGGGCAGCGCTTTCTGGGTTGGAGGGACGTCCCCGTGGAGCCGGGTGCTGCCGGGGAGCTGGCGCGGAGCGTTATGCCGCGCATCCGGCAGTTCTTCGTCGAGAACAGGATAGGGGACGAGGGGGCCTTCGAGCGGAAGCTGTATGTGACCCGGCGCAGGCTCCACAAGGAAGCCGAAGGCCGCTGCTACGTGGTGAGCCTCTCGGGCCGCACCATCGTGTACAAGGGCCTCCTCAAGGGCAAGCAGGTCTCGGAGTTCTACCCCGACCTCAGGGACCCGGCGGTCTCGAGCGCGCTGGCGCTGGTCCACTCGCGCTTCAGCACAAACACTTTGGGGACGTGGGACCTCGCGCACCCGTACCGCTACGTGGCGCATAACGGCGAGATCAACACGCTACGCGGGAACATCAACTGGATGCGCGCCCGCGAGAGCCGCTTGGAGTCGCCGCTCTTCGGGGAGGACATAAAGAAGATATCGCCCATCGTCCAGCCGGACCAGAGCGACTCGGCCTCCTTCGACAACGCCCTGGAGCTCCTGTATCTGGCGGGCCGCTCCCTGCCGCACGCGGTCGCCATGATGATGCCCGAGGCCTGGGAGAACGACGACCTGATGGACGAGGACCGGAGGGCCTTCTACGAGTACCACAGCGCCCTCATGGAGCCGTGGGACGGCCCGGCGGCCATCGCGTTCACCGACGGCAAGGTTATAGGAGCGACGCTCGACCGCAACGGCCTCCGCCCCGCCCGCTACTCCGTCACCCGCGACGGCCGGGTCGTGATGGCCTCCGAGGACGGGGCTCTGCGCGTGCCGGCGGAGGACATCGTCGAGCGGTGGAGGCTGCAGCCGGGCAAGATGCTCGTGGTCGACACCGAGAAGCACGAGGTGCTGCACGACGACGAGGTCAAGAGACCGCTCTTCGGGCGCAAGCCGTACAAGCAGTGGATCGAGGAGGGTGAGATCCACCTGGACGAGTTGCCCGACGCCGCGCCTAACGGGCGCAACGAGACCGCTTCGCTCTTCGAGCGACAGCTGGCATTCGGGTACACCAACGAAGACCTGCGGATAGTCCTGTCTCCGATGGCCCGCGACGGCAAGGAAGCTGACGGCTCGATGGGCACCGACACGCCGCTCGCGGTCCTCTCCGAGCGGCCGCAACTCCTCTTCTCGTACTTCAAGCAGCTCTTCGCCCAGGTTACCAACCCGCCCATAGATCCGCTTCGCGAGGAGCTGGTCATGTCGCTCAACATGTCTTTAGGGCCGGAGCGGAACCTCTTCGACGAGACGCCGGAGCACTGCCGCCAGATCTCCCTCAAAGGCCCCGTCCTGAGGGCCGCCGAGCTCGAGAAGATCCGGCAGCTCAGCTCCGAGCCGTTCCGCTCGACCACGCTTCCGATGCTCTTCCCGGCGAATGAAACTCAGGGCCTGGAGAAGGCGCTCGAAGGGCTGTGCGAGAGGGCCGAGAAGGAGGTCATGGAGGGTTCGACGGTCCTGATCCTGAGCGATAGGGGCATAGGCGCGGAGCAGGCCCCGATACCGAGCCTGCTCGCCACCGCCGCCGTCCACCACCACCTCGTGCGGGCCGGCATCCGCACTCGCACGACCCTCATCGTCGAGACGGCCGAGGTCCGGGAGGGGCACCACTTCGCGGTGCTCGTCGGCTACGGGGCGACCGCGGTCAACCCCTACCTCGCCTTCGAGACCATCGAGGGCATGGTCGAGACCGGGCTGATAGGTGACGTTACGCCGGAGGAAGCGACGAAGAACTTCGTCAAGGCGATCGAGAAGGCGCTCTTGAAGATCATCTCGAAGATGGGCATCTCGACGCTGTTCTCGTACTGCGGAGCCCAGATCTTCGAGGTCGTGGGCCTCAGCGACGAAGTGATCGAGAGGTACTTCACCCGCACGCCCTCGCGCATCGGAGGCATCGGCCTGGAGGAGATCGGGCAGGAGGTCCTCCAGCGCCACCGGCGGGCCTTCTCCAAGATCGAGGACGGGCCGGAGGAGCTCGAGGTTGGGGGCGAGTACCAGCTCCGCGTGCAGGGCCCACCCCACCAGTGGAACCAGCACAGCATCCCCCCGTTGCAGCGTGCCGTCGAGACGGGCAGCTTCGAGACCTACAAGGAGTACTCGAACTACTTCAACGAGCGGAGCGAGAACCTCTTTACTCTGCGTGGGCTGCTCGACTTCCGCCGCGACCCCATCCCTCTGGAGGAGGTCGAGCCGGCCAAGGAGATCGTCAAGCGCTTCTCGACGGGGGCTATATCGTTCGGTGCCTCTATCTCCAAGGAGTCGCACGAGACCTTAGCTATCGCCATGAACCGCATCGGCGGCAAGTCGAACACCGGCGAGGGCGGGGAGGACTCCGAGCGCTACACTCCGGATGGAACCGGCGATATCAGGCGCAGCGCGATAAAGCAGGTGGCGAGTGGCCGCTTCGGGGTGACGACCGAGTACCTGGTCAACTCGGACATGCTGCAGATAAAGATGGCCCAGGGCTCAAAGCCCGGCGAGGGCGGCCAGCTCCCGGGCCACAAGGTCTCCGAGGACATAGCCAGGGTGCGCTACTCGACGCCGGGGGTTGGGCTGATCTCCCCGCCGCCGCACCATGACATCTACTCGATAGAGGACCTCGCGCAGCTGATCCACGACCTAAAGAACGCCAACCCGCACGCCATGGTGAGCGTGAAGCTCGTCGCGGCGGAGGGCGTCGGGACGATAGCCGCGGGCGTGGCGAAAGCGAAGGCCGACCACATAACCATCTCCGGGCACGACGGCGGCACCGGGGCCTCGCCGCTCTCCTCGATCAAGTACGCCGGGCTGCCGTGGGAGCTCGGCATCGCCGAGGCCCAGCAGGTCCTGGTCGAGAACGACCTGCGCGGGCGCATCGTCCTGCAGACCGACGGCCAGATGAAAACGGGGCGCGACGTGGTGATGGCGGCGCTCCTAGGGGCGGAGGACTTCGCCTTCTCGACCGCGCCGCTGGTCGCGACGGGCTGCATCATGATGCGGGTCTGCCACCTGAACACCTGCCCGGTCGGTATCGCGACCCAGGACCCGGAGCTCAGGAAGCGCTTCACCGGGACGCCGGAGCACGTCGTCAACTACTTCTTCTTCGTGGCCGAGGAGATCCGGCAACTCATGGCCGAGCTCGGCTTCCGCACCTTCCAGGAGATGGTCGGGCGCACGGACAGGCTGAAGGCCCGGGAGGGTATAGATCACTGGAAGGCCAAAGAGGTCGACCTCTCGGCGATCCTGTACTATCCGGAGGCCGGCGAGGACGTGGCGATCCACCACGCCGAGGAGCAAGACCACCACCTGCACGACTCGATGGATAACGAGTTGATCGAACGCTGCGAGCGGGCTCTGGAGAACAAGGAGAACGTCCGCTTCTCGACGCCCATCGAGAACACGCGGCGCACGGTCGGCGGTAGGCTCTCCGGGGAGGTCGCGCGCCGCTACGGCGAAGAAGGCCTGCCGGACGGTACGATCCGGATAGACTTTGAGGGTGTCGCCGGGCAGTCTTTCGGCGCCTGGCTTACCCGCGGTATCACGTTCGACCTTCAGGGCACGACGAACGATTACGTGGGCAAGGGACTCTCCGGCGGCCGCCTCGCCGTCTACCCGTCCGAGAAGGCCGCCTATGACGTGGCCCAGAGCATCGTGGTCGGCAACGTGGCCCTCTACGGGGCGACGAGCGGCGAGGCGTACTTCCGGGGCTTCGCCGGCGAGCGCTTCGCGGTCCGAAACTCGGGCGCCGAGACCGTCGTCGAGGGGGTTGGCGAGCACGGCTGTGAGTATATGACCGGGGGAGTGGTAGTGGTGCTCGGTCCCACGGGCCGCAACTTCGCCGCCGGGATGAGCGGCGGCATCGCCTACGTTTTGGACGAGGAGGACCGCTTCGAGAAGCTCTACAACCCGGAGATGGTCGACCTGGAGGCGGTAGATTCCGAGGAGAGTATCTCTCACCTGCGTGGGCTCATCGAGCGGCACCTGCACTGGACGGGGAGCACGGCCGCCCAGCGGGTCCTGGAGAACTGGGAGGAGATGCTGCCCAGGTTCGTCAAGGTGATGCCGAAGGATCTCAAGCGCGTTCTGCAGGAGCGCCAGGAGGCGGAGCTGGAGGTGGTTCAGTAGTGGGAGACCCGAGGGGGTTCTTGAAGATCGGGCGCAAGCCCACCCCGAAGCGCGACAAGGTCGAGCGGGTGCAGGACTACCGCTACATCTACGAGCCGATGCCGGAGAACGATGTCCGGGACCAGGCCGCCCGCTGCATGGACTGCGGGGTGCCGTTCTGCAACATCGGCTGCCCTCTTGGCAACCTGATCCCGGACTGGAATGATCTGGTCTACCGGGACCGCTGGCGGGAGGCCATAGACCGGCTGCACGCGACCAACAACTTCCCCGAGTTCACGGGGATGCTGTGTCCCGCGCCGTGCGAGCCGGCGTGCGTGCTGACGATCAACGACGACCCCGTGACGATCAAGGAGATAGAGCTCTCCATCATCAATCGGGCCTTCGACGAGGGCTGGGTGGCGGCCAAGCCCCCGCCGCCTGAGAAGAGGACCGGTAAGAAGGTCGCGGTGGTGGGTAGTGGTCCCGCGGGCCTCGCGGCGGCGCAACAGCTCAACTGGGCGGGCCATAGCGTGACCGTCTTCGAGAAAGACGATCGCATCGGGGGGCTGCTCATGTATGGCATCCCGGACTACAAGATCGAGAAGTGGATCGTCGAGCGGCGCGTGGACCTCATGAAGGAAGAGGGCATCGAGTTCCGCACGAACGCCTACGTCGGCTTCGACCCGACCACCGAGGAGCTCAAGCGCGACTACGACTCCGTGGTCCTCGCCGTTGGGGCTCTGGCCGGGCGAGATCTAGACGCGCCCGGCCGCGAGCTCGGCGG
The DNA here is from genome assembly GCA_030448125.1 of Rubrobacteraceae bacterium. Taxonomy (GTDB): domain Bacteria; phylum Actinomycetota; class Rubrobacteria; order Rubrobacterales; family Rubrobacteraceae; genus Rubrobacter_F. The sequence continues at coordinate 55,098 of JAUJNO010000003.1, forward strand.
CATCCACCTGGCGATGGAGTATCTCGTGCAGCAGAACCGCCGGGTCGCGGGGCTCCCGGTCGAGGCGAGGCCTGAGATCAGCGCCGCGGGTAAGAACGTCATAATCCTCGGCGGCGGCGACACTAGCGCCGACTGCCTGGGCAACGCCCACCGGGAGGGCGCGGCCTCGGTCAAGGTGTTCACCCACGGCCCCAAGCCGCCGGAGAACCCGGATCGGCTCACCTGGCCCGACTGGCCGAGCGTGCTCCAAACCTACCCGGTCCACGATGAGGGTGGCGAGCGCGGCTGGAGCGTGGGGATAACCGGCTTCTCCGGGACGAACGGCCACGTCGAGAAGATGCACTGCGTCAGGACCGAGCGTACCGCCGACGGCGAAACGAAATACCTTCCAGGTACGAACTTCGAGATCGAGACGGACCTCGTCCTCCTGGCCATCGGCTTTACGGGGCCGGTGCGCGACAAGTTTCTCGAGGACCTGAACCTGGGCTACAACGAGCGAGGCGCTATCCCGGCCAACGGCGATGACGACTTCGCTACGAGCGAGCCGGGCATCTTCGTCGCCGGCGACGCCAAAAGGGGCGCGTCCCTGATCGTGTGGGCCATCGCCGAGGGCCGCAAGGCGGCCCGGCAGGCGGACCTCTACCTCACCGGCGAGAGCGTGCTTTCGAGCCTGGATGGGGGGAACCCTCTGCCCGAGGCTTAGGCCTTCTCCGTCTCGCGTTCGAGTTTCTTTAGTCTCTCCCGGCGGAGGGACGAGACCTGCTCCTCCATCTCCCGGCAGCGTGCCAGGAACTCGTCCGCCCGGTCGGCAGGCGCACCCTCCACGTCCACTAGGAAGAGCTCCTGCTCGATACCTATATGTCGCTCCATCGCTCCCAAGATCCACCCACCCCAACCAGCAAAGGCCTGGTATGGTCTTCTACCCGATCCCGCAAACAGCTCATAGCAGAGATTTTACCGTGCTCCAGATTCACCTCGCACCATACAGAGCGTCAGAGTGAATACTCTTGCGGAGGCGGGAACGGCGACTCGCCAACGTGTCCCCGCAACGGTCCTACGACCGGCGGGCCAGTACGATGAGGTGGTCGCTCCCGGCGGTGAACGGCTCCCCCTCGAACCCGCCGTAGACGGCCTCGACCTCGAACCCCGCGAGCCGGAGCATCAGCTCCAGCTCCCCGCGCCCGACGACGCGGATGGTGAGCTCGTGCATCCGCTTGTTCTGGAGGGCCGCCCGATCATACAGCTCGTAGAAGAGGAGCATCCGCAGGAGCTGCGAGGCCGCGTCATACCGGGAGACGCTGAAGCGCTGCAGCGTTCCTTGTGATGACTCGCGCGTGAAGTCGTGGCGCAGCGTGGCTCCGCTCGCCTCCTCGCAGAGCTCCTCAGGCGCGAACGCGGAGACCTCTATCCCGAGCAGGCCGTCGGGCTCCAGATGCACCTTCGCGTTACGCAGGAAAGCCAGAGCGTCGTCCAGGCTCAAGAGGCACAGGAACGAGTTGAAGGCGCAGACGGCGAGGCCGTACCGCCGTCCGAGCGCCGCGGCGCGCATATCGCCCCGAACCCATTCGACGGCACCGCCCTTTTCGCGGCCCTTCTCTATCATATTCTCCGAGACTTCGACCGCGGTCACGTCGAGGCCGGAGGCGGCAAGGGGAGCCGCCAATCTTCCGGTCCCCGCGCCCCACTCGACCACGGGTCTGTCTTCTCGCTCGGCTAGGGCCAGCCAGAAGGGGAGGTCGTAATCGTGGTCGTACTCGAGGTCGTAGAGGTCCGCCAAGGGATCGTACTCGGGCAAGAGTTGCTCCTTTGTCCAAAACTTGTTGTAGGGGTAATTATGCGCAGCGGACGAGCGCGTCACCGCGCGTCTCTACGCCGGTGGTCTGCCGCGTTCCCTGGAGGGCGGTGGTATCCCCGAAATTGGCGGTCAACCAACTCGACGCTCGGGCTCATAGGGGTTAGAATACGGCCCGTTGCCTTCCTTGCCGGATGGTGTAACGGCAGCACGAGTGACTCTGAATCACTTAGTCCTGGTTCGAATCCAGGTCCGGCAGCTACTCAAGACCCCGCCGTTTGCGGGCAAAACGCGACGGGATTTCTCCTTTCTGGTTTCGAGCCTTCTCGCCGTAGGGATATAAACGGTTGAATCGCTCTATAGGAGGAGAGATGCGTGAACGACGAGACTCAGCAGCGGGTGGTAATCGCGCTGGCGGCGAGTATATCCTTCGTTCTGACCCGCCAGGTGACCCACCGGTTCATAAGAGTGCCCGAACGCAGGGGGATAAAGGACGACGTATTGGAAGCGGTTCTCAAAGGGGGGACCACCGCGGTTTCGACCGTTGTGGCCTCGGTGATCGTTCGGCGGTTGCTCCGGGGCCGTCGGTAGAACCACGAGAGCGCCGGTCGTAGAACAAATAGTGGACCGGGGTTCTGATCTGGACCCCGGCTGAGATCGAGGCCGCCTTTGTGAGAGAGGGGTTTGGGAGGGAGGAGGGGGCCTCGTGAGAACTTTGCTTAGGAGACCACGTACTCGCAGTTGTGCAGGACGTCGACGAGGGGGGTCGGCTTTGACCGTGTCGATCCGGGATCGCAGTCGATGAAGTCCATCACGCTATCGTCGCCGGCGTCTACGTAGTCGTCGCCGGTACCGTCAATGAGGTAATCCTCACCGCCGTAGCCGTATAGCTCGTCGTTGCCAGGGTAGCCGTATATGGCGTCGCGGTCGTCGGTGCCCCCCAGAATTTCGTCGCCGGCGCCGCCTTCGCGGGTCACCGCCAGCGCCACGTTGGTCGTCAGCGCCAGCACCGCCCCACGACCACGAACAACAGAACCAGTCGTCTCACGTCCTTCTCCTTTCGTCGTTTTCTATTGGACGCTTTCACCGCGACCCTATCCGGTCGAGAGGTCGCCGTATATGGGAATTCGTCCCACGGACGCCTGGGCGAATGTCCCGGCCGGCACCGGGACGATTTACCTATGGACGATGCGATAGTGGGGAGTCATGATCTCAGCAGTAGATCAGTGCTACCCGAAGGAGGTACGGCATGAAGAAGAAGTTGGTGGCGATGGCGGCGGCGATGGCGATGGCGGCGTTGGTGGCGGGTCCCGCCTCGGCGGACGACCTCGACGAGGGCGAACGGCTCTTCTGGGGCTACCCTGGTTACTACAGCGTTGTGGACGAGATAGATGTCGTCAACGTGCGCGAGAGGAACCCGAGGGACGGGGAGTGCTTCGTGGAGGACCTGGATCTCGACGGCATCGTAGCCGAGTACGAGATCACCTGTTACCGCTAGGACATCGGTCTTGGCTTAGAGGGAGCGTAAAAAGACGCGCGGGGCCGGAGCGTAGAACAGCTCCGGCCCTCTCCTATGCTCGCTACCTCCCGCAGGCGTCCCCACCGCCGGCGGCGCCGCCTACTGCGGTGGCCACTCGTCCTTCAACTCGCGCCAGCGAGCCCTTAGCGGCACGCTTGGGTCCCCCGGGTCCGCGGTTATCAGCTTGCGGCCACCGTACTCCATGACGTATACGGCGCCGTCGCTCTCCAGGTATTCGCCGCTGACGGCCGCGGTCTTCTCCATCTCGGCCAGGATGGCCGGGACGTCGAGGGGGATCAACTCGTCGATGTGCTCGAGACGCCGCTTGCCCTTTTCGGACAGGTAGACGAAACCCTCCTCGGCGAGGCGCTGGTCCTCGAGTACCCGAGCCCTGCCCTCCTCCCCGGCCAGAGCGGCGAACATCCGGGCCCTCTGCTCGACCGCCTCCGGGTCCTTGCGGGCTTCCAGCTCGTCGCGCAGGTATGCGAGCAACTCCTCGAAGAAACGCCGCTGCTCTTCGGTTGGGAACTCCTCGTCCAAGTCCGTCGCCTCCTTCTTCCGAAGATTGTATTGGATCTCGGCGGACTACGGGCCGGAGCCCTACTCGGCCCCGGCCCTCATCGCTTCCGCTCTGCTTTACACGCCCCGTCCCACGAGCATCTCGACGGTCCGCTGATCCAGCGGCTTTCGGGAGGCAGCCCCGATCTCCTTGCGTAAGATCCCGTTCCGAAAGATCTTCTGGACTTCGTAGTGGGCGAACGTCACGAGGTCGAAGGCTTCCTGCTCGCCGTCTGTCGTCTCGAGCTGGCGGTGCTCGATCCACACCGGCGGCGACGGGAGCCAGAAGTGCGCAATCACCTCGGCGGCGATCTGCTCGGCTGCTTTCGTCGCAGAAGCACCGGGGTTGTCGGGAAGCTCCGAGCAGATCACGACCGCGGCGTCCGTATCCTCGTAGGGGAGATAAAGGCGGATTCTGCACCGGGACCGGACGCCGACGGCGCCCTCGTAGGGGTGGATGTAATCCGTGGCCATGTACATCTCGCCCCCATAATAAAGGCTGGGCCTCCGGTACCCTTGCGACACGGGTCCGACGGCTTCACCGAACCCTTCACTCTGCGAACAAACGCGCAACGGGAAAGGCCCGAGAGTTAATCGGGCCTTTCCTGTAGGTTCGACGGTTGCCGCGTAGCTTCTACGCGTACCTCGTATAAGCTCCCGGTTTTGGCGGCTCTACCACCTCCCTTGGCTGAGCTGGACCGCGTGCAGGGGCAAGGCGCAGGTCCTCTGTACGATGTTCGTCTAGCGCACCACGCCGATCAACCGGCCGGGCGCTCTATTGGTTCCCGCTGCGGGTGCTGTTTGAAAAACCGCACCATCTCCGCCGAGGCGTCGGGTCCCTTGGGGTCGGTGTATGAGCCGGGGAGGCTTCCGCCCGACCAGCAATGCCCGAGACCGTGGACGCTCCACCGCTCCACGGTAGCCCGACCGTCTGCGTCGTGGTAGGTAGCTTGGGTGTAGGAATGCCCGCCGGGCACCTGCCCCTGGCGTATCTTCGCCGGAGGGACAGACGCGCCCGTGACGTCCCGGTTGGCAGCGGTGTTGACGGCGGCCAAGTGTGCGAGTAGTTGGTCCCCATTACGCGGGTGGACGGTTGTGTCGCGATCCCCATGAAACACAATCGTTGGCACGACCCGGGTGTCCGCCACGATGGGGGTATCCCGGCGGGCGGTACCCGGCCCCCCGTTTTGCATCGCGGAGAACGCGGAGGCGAGATCATGGGCGGCGCCGGGGGCGAGACCGGAATGTACGCCTACCGCGGCATACAGGTCGGGGTAGGTCTCCCCCATGATCGCGGCCATCGCCCCGCCGGCGGACATCCCGGCCACATACACCTGACCATCGGCGATGTGATATTCGTCGATAACCTGGCGTGTGATGCCGGCGATGAGCGACGGCTCGCCCCGCCCACGCTGCTGGTCGGCGGCCTTGAACCAGTTCCAACACTTCGACATGTTGGCGTTCTGGGCTTGCGCGGGATAGGCGACGAGGAAGGTGTGCGTCTCAGCGAGCGCGTTCATGTGAGTGCCGGCGGCGAAATCGTCGGGGTTCTGGGTACAGCCGTGGAGCATCACGACCAGGGGCGCCGCCTGCCCGGTGTAGCCGCTCGGGATGTACAGCTTATAGGCGCGGGTCCCGGCCTGATCGGCGTAGGATCGCTCGACGAATCGTCCACCCGCCGGGACAACGGCGGGCGCGGGCATCCCTTCCGTCTCCCCGGGCATGATACCCGGTAAGCCGCCGGGCAGGCGCGGCAAGCCACGCAAGCGCGAGGGTAGATCGGGAGCAGGTCGCGTGACCGCGCCCGTTCTACGCCCGGTGGCACGTCGGCACCTGGTCGACGCGGCCCTCGGGGCTTCGTCCACGACCCGGAAGTTCGCCTCGACCGGCTCGTCGGCGCCTCCTGAACCATCCGGTGACGCCGGGGCGAACGTGCCCCCGAGGGTGCGCTGGATAATGGCTGTCGCCTCGGCGAGCTGTCCCTCGCACGTGAGGCGCGTCGCCTCCGCCATGCCGGCCTGCATCTGGTCACGCATAAATAACGTTCTCCTTCTTTAGCTTCCATATAACATCTCTATACCATCCATACGGATGGTAACACACTAGATGGGCTTGTTGTCAAGTAGACTTAGCCGGTGTTGCGGGACTTCGACTTGAGGGGTGCAGCCGTCGCTTCCACGGGGACGGCCTGGTCGCGCGGATTGTGTGCCTCGGCGTCTGTCGATGAGCAGACGAACCCGAGCTCGCAATAAGCAGGCTGGTGGTTCGAGCCTGTTCGCCGGCTCTATTCCTCTATCGCCGTTGCGCCGGTCTCTCTACGGAAGCCCTCGATGTAGAGGCATAGGCTGGACGGTCGTATGCTAACTGGGGCAGGTTTAGAAACCGGGGAAGAGTCTGGCGAGGCTCTTCGTTGGCATAAATATGGCCAGACGTATTCATTCACAGGATTGGTAAGGCGGACCCTCGAGTAGCGTGGCTTCGAATATTACACCGTTTCTGTCCTGTTTGATCTTGCGTATTACGACGACCGAATCCGGTCTGCCAGTGCTGCCTTGATGGCCGGGCTCGCCCGGAAGGCGCCCAGCACCTCGAGGGAGTCGATAGTTGCCAGGGCCAGTTCCGGGGAGACGTCGTCGGCGATGCTAGCCAGGCCGAGCACCCTGATCTGTAGCATTTCACCGGCCGCGCGTACCGCCTCCAGGTCGCGGCGGGTGTAGTGTTGCAGGCCGAGTACCAGCGTCTTGCGGGCTACCGTCTGTTTGACCGCCTCGGCGTGCGTGGTGATCTGGTTGCGGATCGCCGTGCGGATGAAGTCGGTGCGGTTCTGATAGAAGCCTTCCTGCACCAGCAGATCTATCTGCCCGAGGTCTACCAGTCCCAGGTTTATCGTGATCTTCTCCGTCTCACTCACTTCGTCATCTCCTCGCAATCCGGACGGACGTAACGTACACCTGATAGGCTCGCTGTCAAGTGGATCGAGCCGTCCGGCGCGGGTCTTTGGTCTTACTCGGGAGAAGTATGGCTTACAGAGATAGTCTGGGCCGAGAATCTGGTCGAGGTCCGGATGCTAGAGGATGGGGCGCTTTGATGGACGTCCGGCCGGTGAGCGAGGGCCGGTCGAAGGCTGTGTTATGCTTGCCCTCAGGGAAAGGTAGCGTGGTTAGGGGAGGCAACGCGTTGTCGGAGCAGGACGCGAAACCGCCGGAAGACGGTTCCCCGGTGAACCGGCAGAGCTTTGGGAGCATGGACTCAGCCGCGGGAGATTCCGAATTCCTCGAACGTCTTGAGGCCGTGTGGGAACGGATAGATCGCGACGAGTTGATCCGCTTTACCCGAGATCTCGTCTGTATTCCCAGTGTCTTCTGCCCAACTAACCCCGAGGGAAATGAGGCTCGGACGGCTCGATACGTTGCCGATTACCTGAAAGAAAAAGGTTTCGAGGTTCGGGTGGAGGAGGTCTCTCCGGGCCGCCCGAACGTGTGGGCTCTCTGGCGGGGGGACCATCCGGGAAAGACGCTGCTCTTCGAGGGGCACACGGACGTGGTGACCGAAGGGCGGGCCGGGGAGTGGAGTTATCCGCCTTTCGGAGCCGAACTGGTCGGGTCCCGAATCTACGGCCGGGGCTCTTGCGACACCAAGGGGAACCTGGCCGCCGCCGTTATGGCCGTCCGGGCGATCAAAGACTCCGGCGTTCCTTTCGCGGGCCGTCTCCTCCTGTGCCATCCCGTAGACGAGGAGGGGATGATGTCCGGCATCAAGCACTTTATCAGGCAGGGGCACGCGGAGGGGGTGGACGGGGCCGTGATCTGCGAGCCGGAGGAGAACCAGTTGTGTGTGGCCCAGAAGGGAGCGATGCGGGTGGAGGTGACAGTGTTAGGTAAGATGGCGCACGGGGCGATGCCAGGGAGCGGCGTCAACCCCGTGACCCGGGCAGCGCGGTTCGTCGTGGCCGTCGAGGCGCTAGAGCGTGAAGAGATCTCACGCCACGGCGAAGACCCGTTCCTCGGCTACCCGAGCATTACCCCCACCATCATGCTCGGCCCCGAGAGCGGCGAGCCGCAGATAAACGTGATCCCGGCCAGCGCCTATGTGGCCCTGGATATACGAACCGTTCCTAATCAGTCCCACGAAGAGATCGTCGCGCGCCTCGAAGAGTGCCTCGCCGACCTCGGGGCGGAAGACCCGGACTTCGAGGCCGACCTGGAGGTGATCGAGGAACGACCGCCGACGGAGACTGACATGAACGATCCCCTGGTCCAGGCCATGACCGCGGCCTACACCCACTTGACGGGCGAGTCGCCGCGCTACAACGGGGTGCCTGGCGCGACCGACGGCACCTTCCTGCACGCCTGGGCCAGTATACCGATCGTCACCACGGGCGCCGGAGACCGCACGATTCCCCACCACGAGGACGAGTGGGTGGACGTGGACGAGCTTCTGACGACCTGCCGGCTCTACGCCGCGACCGCCATGCACTTCTGCCGGGATGAGTCGTGAAGGAGGAACGCGCGTTCGACTACCGCTCGATGTTCGATCTCTCCGGCAAGACTGCGCTCGTGGTAGGGGCTGGCAGTGGCATCGGGGCGGCGAGCGCGCACGGGCTGGCCGCCTTCGGGGCGAGGGTCTTCTGCGCGGACCTGAATGGCGCGTCCGCCGGGGAGACCGTCCGGGAGATCGAGGCTCAGGGCGGCGAGGGGGAGGCCCTGGAGCTGGACATGCGCGACACGGAGAGCGTGCGGGCCGCAGCCGGGAAGATCGGGACAACGGACGTGCTGGTCAGCACGCCGAGCATAAACGTGCGCAAGCCGCTGCTGGAGATCGGCGACGAGGAGTTCGACCGGGTGATGGACCTGAACCTGAAGGGGACGTTCCGCCTGGTCCGCGAGTTCGGCCGGGGTATGGCCGATAGGGGCTCGGGGAGCATCATCGCCTTTTCGAGCATCCGGGCGCAGGTCGTCGAGCCGGGGCAGGGCATCTACGCGGCGACGAAGGCGGGAACCTTGCAGATGTTCCGGGCTTTAGCCGCCGAGCTCGGGGGGCGGGGCGTGCGGGTGAACGTCATAGCACCCGGGGTAGTGGAGACGCCGCTTACCGCCCAGATCAAAGACAACCCCGAATGGTACGGGGCCTACGCCGACAAGAGCATCCTGGGGCGATGGGCGAGGCCGCAAGAGATGGTCGGCGCGGTGGTCTTCCTTGCCTCCGAGGCCAGCTCTTACGTCACGGGGGCCTTTATGCTGGTAGACGGCGGCTGGACGGCCGCCGACGGCCGCTTCGCTCCCCCGCTGTGAGCCTTTTGACAGGACGGGTATGAGGACCGATACTTCAACAGCCTCGCGGCGAGACCTATAGCACAGAAAAAGGAGGAACGGCATGGCGACAAGCTCGGAGGGCGGCCGGAGAGGTTCGGTCTTTAGCCTGAACGTCCGGCAGATCGTCATTGCCGGTATTCTCGGGGGGATCGCGATCTTCCTCGGATATACTCGCCTGGGTTTTATCCCGGTACCGAACCTGGCGGGTAGCGCGACCATTATGCACGTGCCCGCTATCTTGGGTGGCGCTTTGGAGGGTCCGGTCGTGGGGACGATCGTGGGCGGCATCTTCGGCATCTTCTCCTTTATTCAGGCCGAGGTTCCGTTCTTCAGGGACCCGCTGGTTTCGATACTGCCTCGGCTCTTCATCGGTATCGTAGCCTGGGCTGTTTTCGCGGCCCTGCGCGACCGGAGTGTGGACCTGGCCTCGGCCGTTGCGGGGGTAATAGGCTCGCTGGCGAACACCGTCGGGGTCCTCGGAATGGCCGTCCTGCTAGGTTACCTGCCGCTCGTGGCTATCGTGCCCATCGTGCCCCAGGCCATAGCGGAGGCGATCCTGGCGGCCGTAGTCACCGTCGTCGTGGTCCGGGGGGTCCTGCTCTACCGTAGCGGGCGCACCACGGCTCCGGAGGTAAGGTCCGACGAAGAGCGCCGCTACTAGCAACCGAAGAGCAGGCGCGGGCGCGATGATCGAGGTAAAAGACCTTTCGTTCGCCTACCGGACGGGAGAGGCCGACGCGGTACCCGCGCTGCGAGATCTGAACCTGAAGATAGAGCCGGGCCAGCTCGTGGCGATCATAGGCCACAACGGCTCGGGGAAGAGCACCCTTGCAAAGCTCTTGTGCGCCGTCCTGTACCCGACGGAGGGCGAGATCCGGATAGACGGTGTCCCCGTTCGCGAGGAGAACCAGTGGGAGGTGCGCCGCAGGGTCGCGGTCGTCTTCCAGGACCCGGACGACCAGCTCGTTATGAACCGGGTCGAAGACGACGTCGCCTTCGGTCCCGAGAACCTCGGGCTCCCGCGCGAGGAGATCGCCGAACGCGTGAGGTCGTCTTTGGAGGCGCTGGGATTGGTGGAGATCGGCGGGCGCCTGATCGAGGACCTCTCCCCGGGCCAGAAGCAGCGGGTGGCGATAGCGGGCGCGTTGGCGATGAGGCCGCGCTTTCTGGTGCTCGACGAGCCGACCTCGCTACTGCCGGTCCCGGTGGCGCGGCGTTTGATCTCTACCGTCGGGGACCTGAACCGCCGGGAGGGTATGGGCGTCCTCCACGTCACCCACTCGATGTCCGAGGCGGCCCTCTTCGAGCGCGTCGTGGTGATGGACGAGGGCTGCCTGGTCCTCGACGGGACGCCGGCGGAGGTCTTCCGCCACGTGGAGAGGCTGCGGGAGATCGGGCTGGACGTCCCCCTGGCCGCGAGCCTCGCCCACCGGCTGCGGTCCCGGGGCACACCACTGGAAGGAGACATCCTCGACGGAGCCGACCTTCGGAATGCGCTCGCCGCGGTGAGGGAGTCCACGGCCTCTTGACGCACGACGCCGGGGAGCCCCCGATCATCGAGCTGCGGGACTTTCGCTACACCTACCTCGAAGGGACGCCGCGGGCGAGCGAGGCGATCCGGGACGTCTCGTTCGGGATCCGGCACGGCGAGCGCGTGGGAATAGTGGGCCCGACCCAATCGGGCAAGTCCACCGTCGTCGATGCCTTCGCCCACCTGCTGCGCCTCAAACCCGGACAGGTCTTCTACAAGGGCGAGGATGTCGCCGCGCCCGGCTACGACCGGTCGGCCCTGCGACGCGAGATCGGCATAGTCTTCCAGCAGCCCGACTCGCAGCTTATAGAGGACGTCGTCGGGGCGGACGTCGCCTTCGGCCCGACCGCCGCCGGGCTTCCGGCCGGGGAGACGCGCCGCCGCGTCGAGGAGAGCCTGAACGCCCTGAACCTCTCGTACCCCGAGTACCGGTTGCGCTACGTCCACGCGCTCTCCGGCGGACAACGCCGCCGCGTCGCCATAGCCGGCGTGCTCGCCATGCACACGCCGGTCCTGGTGCTCGACGAGCCGATGGCGGGTCTCGACCCTCGCGGACGGCGCGAACTGCTGGAGCTACTTATACGGCTCCAGAGCGACCGCGACCTGACCCTCGTGGTCTGCTCGGCGTCTCTGAGCGACGCGAGCCTGCTGTGCGACCGCTTCGTGGTCCTGGATGGAGGCCGCACGGTCATGGACGGGCCGGTGCGCGAGGTTCTGCGAGAGGCCGACCGGCTGGCGGAGCTGGACATCACGCTCCCCGAGACCGTGAACGTGGTGCGGGAGTTGCAGGAGCTGTTCCCGGACCTCCCGGCCGATATCCTCGCCGAGGACGAGCTGGAGGTTGAGCTGCTAAAGAGGCTGGGGGCGGCGTAGTGCTAGAGCTCCAGCGCAACGTCATCTTCGGACAGTTCGTAGACACTGGTTCGCCGATACACAAGATGGACGCCCGGATAAAGCTCATTGCGACGTTCGTGTTTATCGTCGCCTCGTTCCTCATCGACAGCTTCCTCGGCTTCGCCCTGGTCCTGCCCCTGCTGGCCCTGATACAGCTCATCTCGCGCGTGCCTGCGGGCTACGTGCTGCGGGGCTCGCGCTTCTTCCTGGGCTTTCTGGTCTTTATCCTCTTTTTTCAGGTCCTCTTCTATCCTGGGGAGGTGCCGGAGTCGAGTTACCTGTGGCGCTGGGGCTTTCTCTCGATCTCCACCACCGGGCTGTACACGGCGGGAATCCTGGGCCTACGCGTCATCTTTCTCTACTACGTGACGACCATGCTCATGTTGACCACCTCCCTCGTGGACCTGACGAACGGCCTGGAGCTCATCTTCGGGCCCTTACAGAGGATCCGGGTACCCGTCAACGAGCTGGTGCTGGTGTTCGTAATCGCGATCAAGTTCGTCCCGATCTTTATCGGGGAGGTCGAGCGCCTGGCCCGGGCGCAGACCGCCCGTGGGGTACCCTTCGACGAGGGCGGCGCCTTTAAACGCGCCCGCCGCCTCGGGCGTCTGCTCGTCCCGATCTTCATCAGCGGCTTCGCCCGCGCCGACCTCCTCACGACGGCGATGAACACCCGCAGCTACCGGGGCGGTCGCTACCGCACGAAGCTGCGCCAACTACACTCGACCGCTACAGACTGGCTGATGCTGCTACTGGTGGTGGCCTGGATGCTGGCGGCCTGGCAGCTCCCGGACAGGCTCTTGTCGTGAGTTGACCGGCAGATATAGTGTAATCCGCCGATCCGATTCCCACGAACAAGAGTAGTCGACGCGGATACAGGATCGTTATCGAACCGCCCGTTCTCTTCGGTTTTCTTCATCGCGGCGCTCCCTGAGCGCCAGCCTACGCGCCTCCGACCGAACAGCTCCGGGTTTCGGGTTCTCGAGGTCATCGACGGCGTACCAGGGCCACCAGCACCGAGGTTGTGACCGGACCACTGCGCCTCGAGCTCGCACGGGCAGTGGACCACCACGGTTTGGTCTCTCGTGCCGTCTTATGGAACCGACCGGCCCCATCGTAGGTTGGTAGTCCCGGCGTTTCCATTACCTCCCAGGTAATCGACGCGGTGAGTAGCGGCTCCTAAGATGGCCGTGTAGTCCAGATCGAGCAGGTTCGGGTCCTCCCGCCTTGCTCTCGAAATCGAAAGGGAAGGAGCGCGAATTGATGAGCACCACTTCGCTACACGCAGCCCGAGCCGGCGAGCCTAGCTTCGTACGTACCGCCGATGGAGTCAACCTCTTTTACCGAGACTGGGGACAAGGCGAGCCGATCGTCTTCGTCGCCAGTTGGTCCTTACCGTCGGACTCGTGGAACTATCAGATGCTCGCGCTCTCGGAGCAGGGCTTCCGGTGCGTGGCCTTCGACAGGCGCGGCCATGGACGGTCGAGCGACCCGGGGCGTGGCTACGACTTCGACACCCTGGCCAATGACCTTGCCGCCGTGCTCGACGTGTTGGACCTGCGCGGCGTCACGTTGGTCGGCCACTCGATGGGTCCGGGGGAGATCGTCCGCTACCTGACACGCCACGGGGGCGACCGGGTGGCGCGCATCGCTCTGCTCGGCGCCACCACGCCGTTGCTCTTCAGGACGGCGGACAACCCCGACGGCATCGACGCCTCTTACTTCGAGGCTTTTCGGCGCGACGAGCTGATGCGGGACTTCCCCAAGTGGATCGAGGACAACTTCCCGCCCTTCGTGACGCCCGAGACCTCGCCCCAGATGAGGGATTGGGTCGGAGGCATGGCCCTGCGGACGTCCGGCAAGGCGCTGCTCGACACCAACCGCGCCGTGACTACCGCGGATTTCCGGGAGGAGCTGCCGAAGATCACGGTTCCGACCCTTGTTATTCACGGCGACCGGGATGTGACCGCCCCTCTCGACATCACCGGCCGACGAACGGCGGATCTCGTGCCAGACGCGAAGCTGCAGGTCTATGAGGGAGCGCCCCACGGCCTCTTCGTGACGCATATAGATCGTCTGAACCAGGACCTGTTGGACTTCGCTCGAGATCAGATTTGACCAGAGTACTCTGCCTTTTGCTGCAGAATCGTTACCTGGCAGGTAATCGACCTCGTCACACTGCGACGGCATCATAACGTAGCTAACGCCATTTCGGTTGGCTTGAAAGGAGTTCACCATGACGACGCACCGAACACAGTCCGGCCTCGGCCGATCCGTCCAGGAGGACCGCGACGGTTTTCTGCGGTTGGTACTGAAGCTCGACGCCGTTGCCACCGGTGCGGTCGGTCTGCTGTCCGTGGCCGCCAGCCCGATGCTCGACGACCTGCTGGGAATCCCGTTTGCCCTGTTGGTACCGGTCGGGCTGTTTCTGGTCGCCTACGCGGTGGCGATCTGGATCGTCGCAACCCGCCGCCGCGTGAGCAGGCCGGCCGTGTGGGCCGCAGTCGCGATCAATCTGATGTATGTGGTGGACTGCGTCGTGGTCGTCGCGGCCGGTTGGTTCCCGCTGACCGCTTTGGGCGCTGCTTTCGTCCTCTTCCAGGCCGCCGCAGTCACGCTCTTCGCCGCGGCGCAGTTCTACACCCTCCGAAAGGCGGCTCGACCAAGCTAGGCGCAACGAGGCGCCGAGAGACGAGAGGCGACGCTGCCGTAGCGGCGTCGCCTCCGTGCGTACCTTAGACTGGAGCGGGTATGTCGGACTTCTTTCGAGCCGGGAAGGCCACGCAGACAGTGTGCCTCGTGCGCTGCACGTAGGGCGATCGACAATCGCCGTCCAGACTGACCTTTCCGCTGAGTGCGGCAGGCGCATCGCGCAGAGGACCCAGACGGTGGTCGGCGGGGCAAGGAGGTGAGGATCCGGTGACGACAGCACATCAACCCCGACGACCGGTCGGCGAGCTGTTGCGCAGGTGGCGGGGGCGCCGCCGCTTGAGCCAGTTCGAACTCGCCCTCGAGTCGGGGATCTCCGCCCGGCATTTGAGCTTCGTGGAGAACGGTAGGTCCGCGCCGAGTCGCGACACGGTCCTCCGCCTCACAGAGGAGCTGGACCTTCCGCTGCGCGAGCGCAACCACCTGCTTCTCGCCGCCGGCTACGCGCCCGTCTACTCCGAAGCTGCGCTGGACTCCCCCGAGATGTCCGCTGTGCGCGGAGCGGTGCGTCAGGTGCTTGCTGGACACGAACCCTACCCGGCCGTGGTGGTGGATCGGGGCTGGAACCTCGTCGACGCCAACGCCAGCGTCGCGCTGTTTACTGAGGGGGCGGACCCGGAACTGCTCGCGCCCCCGGCCAACGTGCTACGAATAAGCCTCCACCCCGATGGCATGGCGCCGCGTATCGTCAACCTGGGCGAGTGGCGGGCCCACTTGCTCGGCCGCCTTCGCCGCCAGGTCGTCCTGACCGCCGACCCCGAGCTCGCCCGTCTTTTGAACGAACTACGTGCCTACCCCTGCGACCAGCCCGAACCCGAGGTCGAGGTTCCCGGCCCCGGCGACATTGTCGTACCGCTGCGCATCCGCTACGACGGCCGTGAACTCGCCTTCTTCAGCACCGTGGCCACCTTCGGCACGCCGCTCGACGTCACCGTCGCCGAACTCGCCATCGAGTCGTTCTTCCCCGCCGACCCCGACACGACATCCGTACTTCGTAGCGGCTGGATGAGCGATGCTGGCGGAGGCAGCTAGTTCCCCTATACGGGGCGCCGCTTTCACTCTCTACCTCCACAACGGGTCGTCTTGTAGGTGGACGTTATTGACCTGCAACCAGTGCCTCTCGTCCGTGTCTTCCTGCTTGCGCCAGGGCCGCGTCAGCCCGACGCTCAGGATCACCTCGACGCCGGCCCGGATGCGTCTTTGCATGTTTGCTACGAGGTCCCGGCGGGGCGTTCTGTGATCCCTCTCGTACAGCCGCAGATCGGCTACCGATAGGTTCGCCGTCCCGAGGGCTATGCGGACGGCGCCCCGATGGTCCACGTACAGCGACGGCCGCTCCTTCGGCGCCAGACAGCCCAACGAGGCGTGTCCCTCCCGGATGCCGACCGTGCGGCTCCGTTCCCGTTGGTCGAGGTCGGGCCCGAATAGTGTCGCCAGGCTCTCGTAGGCCATCCGGTTGAGAAGCTCCCAGTAATCGTCCGGGTCGTCGTCGAATAACCACGTCGCCTTCGCCGGGTCGAAGTAGTGATCCTCGATCTCCGGGGCGCCCCCAGCGTAGACGGTCGGGCCGAGGTCTACCACGGACCCGATGCTCAACGGTCCGCCGTTGTACCTGAGAAGGTCGGTGGTGAGCCTGCCGCGCGGGAGTACCGGACGGACGTGGCCCAGCGTGTTTACGTCTACGCCCGCCACGCATATGTACCCCGGCTGCATCCGCGTCAGATGGTTCACCAGTATGTGCATGATCCGCTACAGGTGAACGGCCCGGATGCCGCCCCACTCCCGATCCAGGTACTCGAGAACGAGACGCCGGTGGCAACGCTCGGGTCTGGCCTCGCTACACAATAGCGCCGTCGGAGCCTCCTCGAAAAGTTTCCTGTCCAACGCCTCTTCGACCCGGCGCTCCCGCATAAGCTCCAGGAAGCGCTTTTCGTACCCGGGCCATTCCTCTCTCCCCTTTCTGTAAGCGTCTAGTATATCCCGGGACGGGGCGAGCAACGGTTCGTGAAGGTACTCCGCGCCGCAGAGCTCTTCGAGAAAGAATGAGAGGTCGTCGCGTTTGGCGAACCCCGCCAGCTGGGACGAGTTGTTCAGCCGCACGTCGAGGAGCCGCTTTACTCCGGCCTCCCTCAGCGTCCCGAAGAACTCGGACGCCGTCCTCTTCGTAAAACCGATCGTATAGACTTCCGTACGCTCACCTCCGAGTCCGGGAACAGGACCGGCTGGTCACCGCTCGCTTCGCCCTCCGTATGAATGCTGCCGTCGCCCCGGATGTGCCGGACGGCGACCCCCCGCTCGCCCAGAACCCGCCCGACGAGGAGCCTGCGGTGGCACCCGGTAGGGTCTTCTTCGCTGCAAAGCAGGGCGATTCTGCGCTCCCGAATCCCCCTCTCCAGCTGGTGGATCCCATCGAGGAACGGCCGGGAGCTCTCGATCCGCGCGTAATCCACCCGGCCATCCGCGTCGTAGAACTCCTCCCCAATGGGCCTCCCTCCCAACTCGAGGCCGAGGAACAGGCGCCCGATCCCGTTGTCCGACAGGGTAGCTTCGATGTCTTTGGCGTTGAAGTGTGGCGCGTGCCTGGAGTACGGCTGCGAGCGGACATCCGCCACGACCTCGATCCCGTGCCCCTTCAACAGGCCGACGAACTTCTCCGCCGAATGGTTGGAATGCCCGATAGTGAAGACGGATCCTCCTCGGGAAGCATCGCAGTTTCCGCTCACCGATTCCTGGCTCTGCGGTGACTGCTGACCGTCGATGTCGTCTTCCTTCCTGGCGAGCGCCTGCGCGTACCGCATGAGCAGATCGGGATCCTCCTAAAGAGCGTTCTCGGGAACCTTGCGACGACGGTAAGTATAATCCCGTAACAGCGTCCTCCCCACACCTTCTCGAACCCCGCCTCGGGTATAAGGCAGCAGACGCGAAGGTTCCAGGCCCGGGTTGGACCCGGTTCGGCGGCTCCACGAAGTCCTTACCGCCAGGGCTTTGTCGCTACCCTCGATTCCCTTCTTCTAACGAGGTCGAGTTTGCGCTAAACTCGCACCAGATGAGGCGAAATGGATAGGGACGTGCGGATCCGGAATCACTCCACTCGCAAGGGCAGGGTGGGGTAGTTCGCCCGCGAGGTGGCCTCACCTTCCAGGGCTCCTGATCTAGGTTGGAGGCTTCAGTGGGGGCGTTACCGTCGGGGTCGCCCTGGTCTCCTTTCTCGTCCTGGTCGTCGCCGGGGCTGCTCGGCGGGCGGGAACAGGTCGAGCCGCTGAGGAGATGATGGCCGCCGAAGAGGGCCTCGAGGCCCGGATGAGCTAGAAGGAGCGCCATGCAGAGTGGATCACTCGTAAGGGACCCGGCCCTCGCCCCGGAGGGTCACAGAAAGATAGACTGGGCCGCCCGGCACTCGCCGGTCCTGAACGCCGTCCGGGATAAATACTTGAAGGATGGCAGCTTCGAGGGTCTCGGGGTGGGGGTATCCCTCCCCATAGAGGCCAAGACCGCCTACCTGACGGTAGTGCTCGCCGAGGCCGGGGCCGACGTGGCCGTGGCTAGTCCCGGTCCCTTTTTTATACAGGACGACGTGGCGGCGGCGTTGGCCGAGCGGGGCGTGACGGTCTACGCTTCCTCCCAGAACCCGCCGGAGGAGGCCGACCGGGATCTCGAACGGGTGCTGGACCGGGCACTGGATGGCAGGCCCGCCGTCCTCATAGACGACCGGGCGGGGCTCGTGCGTCTCGCGCATACCACGCGCCGCAACCTTTTAGAGGGGATACGCGGCGCGTCGGAGGAGACGACGAGCGGGGTCGCGCGGTACAAGGCTATGGAGCGGGAGGGTGTTCTGGAGTTCCCTACCATCGCCGCCAACGACGCCCGGTGCAAATACCTCTTCGACAACCGCTACGGGACCGGCCAATCTACCCTTACGGCCATTATGCAGAACACGAACCTGATGGTCGGCGGCAAGCGCCTCGTCGTCTTAGGCTACGGGTGGTGCGGCAAGGGCATAGCCCGGTATGCCGCGGGCCTCGGGGCCAGGGTGACGGTCTGCGAGATCGACCCGGTGCGGGGCCTGGAGGCATACGCCGACGGGTTCGACGTCCTGCCGGCCCTGGAGGCGGCGGAGATCGGGGAGGTCTTCGTCACGGCGACCGGCAGCCGGGGAGTGCTCGCGGGCGAGCACTTCGAGCGGATGCGGGACGGGGCTATCCTGGCGAACGCGGGCGGGGTGGACGTGGAGATAGATACGGCGAGCCTCGCGGAGTCGGCATCGGAGATCCAGGAGGTGCGCCGCAACGTCGAAGAGTTCGTTTTGGGCGACGGCCGGAGGTTGTATCTCGTCGGGCGCGGCATGGTAGTAAACCTCACCGCCGGCGACGGGCACCCGGTGGAGATAATGGACCTCACCTTCGCCATCCAGGCCCTCTGCGCCTACCACCTGGCGAAAGAGCACGCAGGAATGAGCCCCGCGGTGCATCTGCTCCCCGCGGAGATAGACGACGAGGTCGCCCGCATCAAGCTGGACGCCGTGGGCATGGGGGTGGATAGCACGACTCCGGAACAGGAGGCGTTCTTGCGAAGTTGGCGAGCCTGAAAGCGCGGCGCCGGAAGTCTTGCTACAGCGGGCGCGTCGTGACGCCTCCGGAATCCGCGACTAGCAGGTGCCGGTCGGGGAGCTGTTGCCAGCCGGCGTCCCCGTCGAGGCGTTCGGAGGCGACAACTACGGCGTCCGGGAAGGTTTGGCCGTCCTCGACGAAGTACAGCGAGTTGCCCGGTCCCTCCGTGGAGTAGCGGGCGAAGACCGTCGCTTCGCCGTCCGTTACCCCGACGTTCAGGGAGGCGTAGACTCCGAGCTTCGCGCAGACATCCGATACGCTCCGGATGGTCTCGGTGGTCGCTTCGGCCAGAGAGCCGGCGTCTCCCGCGCGGGCCTTCGCGTCGCGCAGCCGGTCGAGGAGGAAGGCGAAGATCGTCTCGGAGTCTGTCACGCCGAGGAGCCCCGAGTACGAGGCGTCGCTCAAAGAGTCGCGTAGGGGGCGCATGGCCACTGCGCGGAAGTTCTTTATGGCGCCGTTGTGGGCGAATAGGTAGGGGCCGGAGGCGAACGGGGGGACACCACTCTCCTCCGCGGGGAGGCCCGGGGTCGCGCTGCGGACGGCGGCGAGGACGGTCGCCGAGCGCACCCTGGGCGCTATGCTGCCGAAGCTCCTGTCGGTCCAGAGTGGGGCGTTCGACCGGTAGACGGCGGGCTCGCCGTCTACCTCCGGCGCGTACCAGCCAGCCCCGAACCCGTCCGCGTTCACCACCCCGCTCATCATCTCCTTCGGAGCGTAGCTCTGGACGAGCAGGGAGTGCTCCGTCTCGAGGACCAGCGAGGAGAGCGGAATCTGCTCTTTGCCCAGGTATGCGACGATACGGCACATTTTAGTTGTTAGTTTTTAGTGTTCAGTTGTCATTTTCCTGTCGGCGCGTCGCTGGCGAGTTGAAGGCTCTTCTCCGGGGCGTACCGGATCCAAGGTTTCCATAGCGGCTGCCCTCGCAGTTATCGAGACCTTCGGCCATCCCCGTTCTTACTGACAACTGGTACCTAACCACTAAAAACTATCTAGCACAGCGAAACCCGACGAACAGTTGGCGCCGTATCGGGTAGTCCCAGTTGCGAAAGGTGTTGCGCATCGCAGCTGGACGCGTCGCCCACGAGCCCCCGCGCAACACCTTGTAGCCGGGACCAAAGAAGACCTCGGAATACTCCCTGTAAGGAAAGGCTCGAAAGCCCGGGTAGCCATACAGCTCCGAAGAGGTCCACTCCCACACGTCCCCAATCATGCCTAAAGCCCCGTAAGCACTCGCCCCTTTGGGGTACGCCCCCACCTCCGCCGCACAGAAGGCTAGCTGGTCGAGGTTGGCGTGCGCGAGGGTAGGCTCTTGGTTCCCCCACGGATAAAGCCTCTTGGTTCCCTTTTGCGGGTCCCAAGAGGCTGCCTTCTCCCACTCTTCTTCCGTCGGGAGGCGCTTGCCGGCCCACCGGGCGTAGGCCTCCGCCTCGTACCACGAGACGTGCACGACCGGGGCTCTAAGGTTGAGGGGTTCGTCAAAGCCAAACCTCTGGGTCCACCAGCTGTGCGGCTCGGGCTGGTACCACCAGTGCTTGGGCGCTCTTATGCCCTCCTCTTTGATGTACTCCCAGCCCCCTTGGTCCCAGAGCTCCGGCCTCTGGTAGCCCCCGTCCTCGACGAACCGCAGGTAAGCCTCGTTGGTTACGGGGGTTGCGTCTATGAGAAAGCCGGGGAGGTCCACGACGTGGGCGCTGCGCTCGTTGTCCAGGGCTGTAGCGTGCTCGTCGGTACCCATGACGAACTCGCCGCCTGGATGGGGAGCATCTCTTGCTCGGGCACTCTACCCTCTGGGAGTTCGACTGGGCTTTGGGCTTGTAGGCTTGGCCCTTTTTGAGCTGGAGGGTCTGGAGCATGGTCTCGTTGTGCTGGGCCTCGTGTTGGACGATCATGTTGTAGACGAAGCCATCTTTTAGGAGTGGATCGTCCTCGTCTCCCAGGTCTGCGTCTTCGAGGGTTTCGAGCACCGCTTTGCGCACGGCGTCGAGGTAGAGTTCGGCGTCTTTGCGCTCGAGGAGGTTCAGGGAGGGGCGCTCCTCGCGGGGGTGGAGGGAGGCGTCGTAGATGTCGTAGAGCTTGCGCTTTGAGAGGATTTTGCCGTGGGACTTCTGCAGCAGCCACAGTTCCTCGTAGTTAGCGATGTGGCCGTAGTCCCAGATCAGGGGGCTCATGATCGCATCGTGCTGTATTGCCAGGTCCTCCTCGCAGAGCGGCTCCAACAGAAACCGCGTTCTCTCCCTCGCTTCTTCGAGTTTTCCGGCAAGAACGTTCTTGGATACCGCGTCACGAGTTTCCATAACATCTTATGTTAGACCTTGATCCCCCGGCGTCAAGGCTGAACTGCGCGTTTAGAGCGAAGCGAAAGAAGGTTCACACTATAGTGATAGCTACTCAAGCGGCTACCCGATGGGCTGGAGGAACGTAGCAATCCTCCAGCCTCCGTTCTAACCGGGTGGTGGATTCTGTTAAATCTTTTTGAATTACTATAGAATCGCCGCACTTTGTCACGACGGAGAAACAGGCGGAGAAAGAATAATTTGAGTATTCCCGGTTTCCTGAGGGCGCTTCTGCGCCGCCGGGATTGGGTCTATACGCTCAGTCTCCTGGTTCCTTTCGTTGTCTACAACCTCACGCTGAAAGCCTACGATATCGCTGCGCGGCCTGACGACATCCAGCTTACCAAAGCCCTGAATCTGATGCGGTCGGATATCTTTTTCAGCCTGGGGTACGCGTTGCTCTGGATCGGGCTCTTCGCGGCGACGAGGAGGGGGCCTCTGCGCTGGGTCGTGGTCGTTCTCTTTCACGCCGCGACGATGCTCGTGTTGCTCGTGACGACGTCCGCCCACCAGTACTTCCAGGAGAATGGCACCGCGCTTGACTACGGCACTATCGCCGAGTGGATCCCCAAGTTCGAGGAGATCGTGCCGATCCTTACCCGCGATATTCCGCTCTCGGCTTGGGTACTCCTCGCGGCCGCCCTCTTCTACGCGACCCTGGGTCCCCTGGTCGTGGCGCGCACGGTCGAGTGGTGGCGAGGATGGCCGGGGAGGCCCCCGGCCGGGTCGGCCGGGACCCCTTCCTTCTTCTTGGGCTTCCTTGGGCTCTGGCTTCTGGCGTTCGGTTTCGGCGCGCTCTCGCTGCTGATCGGCTCCGGCTCGGCGGACGCCAGCAAATCGTTCGCCAGGGACCGGTTCGTCAACGTGGTCGTGACGGGGGTAGAGGAGGCGACCATCGCGAAGGAGATCTCGGACGCCAGCGACCAGGCCGCCGGGCCGGGGAGCTCGGATGCCGGTGACCCGGCTGTCGGGCATCCGGCCATAAATGCTAGCCTCGCGGAGACGCTCCAGACCGAGAAGCGTAACGTCGTCCTGATCCATCTAGAATCGACCCGAGCCCAGTCCGTGACGCCTTACAACGAGGACCTGAAGACGATGCCCTTCCTGGATGAGCTGGCGAAGGAGAGCCTCCTCGCCGAGCGGGCCTACACGGTCGTCCCTCGATCCTCCAAGGCGAGCGTCACGGTCAACTGTGGGATCGAACCGCCCCTCTACCCGGGCCCAGAGTTCGAGCCGGACGGCATCCCGGCCCAGTGCCTCCCCGAGCTGCTGAAGGAGCAAGGCTACCGCACCGCTTTCTTCGCGTCGACGGACAATACGATGGACAACTTCGGGGATGTCGCGGAAGGGTTCGGCTACGAGGAGATCTACTCGTCTGAGACCATGAACAGGGAGGGCTTCCAGGTGACGAACACCTTCGGCTTCGAGGAAGACATCATGCTCGAGCCTAGCAAGGAGTGGCTCAAACAGCTTGGGGACAAACCGTTTATGGCCGAGTACTTCACGGGCACGGGGCACTACGGCTACGAATGCGTCCCCAACCGTTACGGGTACGAGAACTTCTCGGAGAACGAAGAGCTCGACCGCTACCACAACTGCCTGCGCATGCTCGACTTCTTCCTGCAAAACCTCTTCGACCAGTACAAGGAGCTGGGGCTCTACGACGATACGATCTTCGTCATCTTCGGTGACCACGGGGAGGGCTTCGGCGAGCACGACCGCTTCTTGCACGGCGACACTATCTACGAGGAAGGTCTGCGGGTCCCGCTTATCATCCATGATCCCAAGCGCTTCCAGAATGGCGAGCGGGTGAAAGGACTGTCGAGCCAGATCGACATCCTGCCCACCGTGTTGGACATGCTGGGCTACGAGGTAGAGAACGGGGAGTACCCGGGCTACTCACTCCTCTACGAGCCACCCGAAGACCGCACCCTCATGTTCAGCTGCATTAGCAACCGCAAGTGCCTGGCGAGCACCAATGGTAACGAGAAATACATCTACCACTACGATGACCTGCCCGATGAGCTCTTCAACCTATCGAACGACCCCCTCGAAGAACGCAGCCTCGCGAGCGAGCTCAGCGATGAAGAGAAAGAGAAGCGGCGCAAAGACCTTCTCATATGGCGTTCGAAGGTCAACGCCGAGTACGATGGCGAATAGACCGTACCCGGCGCTTGGAGCAGTCTGAGACCCTCCCTGGATAGCGGAGGCGCCGCCCCTTTTTACTCCGCTACCCGCAGCACGATCTTGCCGCGCCCGTGCCCGGAATCCAGGCGTTCGTGCGCCTCGCCAACCTCGTTCAGGTCGAGTGTCCGATCCACGAGAGGCTTCACCTGGCCGCGCTCGATGAGGCGGGCCATCTCGTCGAGCCTCGCCCGCTCGCGTGAGGTAAGTACGCCGTAGAGAACCTGGTTGTTCTGGTAGAGGGGAACGAAGTCTCCCTGCCCGCCGAGGATGGTGGCGATACGCCCGTAGGGCCGCGTGGCCGGGATACTGTTGACCACTATGTCGCCGCCCACGGTGTCGAAGACGGCGTCGACGCCCGCGCCCGCGGTGTCGTCGAGGGCCGTCTCCGTGACGTCGTCCTGCGTGTAGTCTATGGCGACGTCGGCGCCCAAAGCTTTGAGGGCCTCCTGGTTCTCGGCGCCGGCGCTGGCTAGGACGCGGGCCCCGGCGGCTTTGGCGATCTGGACGGCGAAGGAGCCCACGCCCCCCGCTCCGCCCTGGATGAGGATAGTCTCGCCGACCCTCAAGTCGAGGCGCCTTACGAGGGCCTCGTAGGCGGTACCTCCGGCGAGGGGGATAGCGGCGGCCTCTTCGTGGGAGAGGGAGGCTGGCTTCTTCGCCACTATGTCCGCGTCGGCGACGTTGTACTCGGCGTAGGCGCCGTTTGAGCCGGGGCCGAAGATCTCCGGGGTGTAGTACACCTCGTCGCCTGGCGCGAGATCCGCGACGCCCGGCCCGACCTCCTCGATCACGCCGGAGACGTCCGCGCCCAGGATGACCGGCGGTTCGAGACCGGCGAAGGAGCCATCGGCCCTTAGCTTGGTGTCTATGGGGTTGGTCCCGGCGGCCAGAACCCTCACCAAAACCTGCCCCGGACCGGGAGACGGCCTCTCGACGTCGTCGCTCTCCTCGAAGAGTTCCGGACCTCCGAACTTCGGCATGACCATAGCTCGCATAACAAATTCCTTTCCGCGTTGGGAATACATCCTCTCTATGCCCGCGCTCCGCCACAACAAACGGGCCACCGGTACTCTCCGTCCGGTGGTATGCTCCAGGTTGGGGAGACCGGAGAGTTCAAGCGGCTGCGCAGAGGAGGTTGCGGCTTATGCAGGAGACCAGGCAGAAGGGCCGGGAGGTCAGGAACCTCATCGGGGGCCGCTGGGAGGAAGGTAACGGACGCGCCACCGAGCCGGTCTACGACCCGGCGACGGGCGAAGTCGTGGCCGAGACGCCTCTGAGCACGGCCGAAGACCTGGACCGGGCGGTCAAGAAGGCAGAGGAGGCCTTCCCGGGATGGGCGGCGACGCCGGTGGTCGAGCGGGCGCGCGTTCTGTTCCGCTTCAAGATGCTGCTCGAGGAGCACTCCGAGGAGCTCCGGGACCTCGTTACCCTGGAGAACGGGAAGGACTTCAAGGACGCCGCCGGCGAGGTGCGGCGCGGCATCGAGGTCGTCGAGTTTGCCTGCGGGATGCCGACGCTAATGATGGGCGAGACGGTGCGTGACGTGGCCCGCGGGGTGGATAACGTCTCCTACCGCTACCCTTTGGGCGTCGTCGCGGCGATCACGCCGTTCAACTTCCCGTGCATGGTGCCCCTGTGGACACTCCCGGTCGCCATCGGCGCCGGAAACACGTACATCCTGAAACCTTCCGAGCGCACGCCCCTCTCGGCGGTGCGGCTCGGGGAACTCTTGCAGGAGGCTGGGCTGCCGGACGGGGTCTTCAACATCGTCAACGGGGCGCGGGAGGCGGTGGACGCGATACTCGAGCATCCCGGCATAAAGGCCGTCTCGTTCGTCGGCTCCAAGCCGGTCGCCGAGCACGTCTACAAGGGCGGTACGGCGTATGGCAAGAGGGTGCAAGCATTAGCTGGGGCGAAGAACGCCATGATCGTGCTGCCCGACGCCGTCATGGAAAAGGCCGTAGACAATATAATTGCTTCGACCTACGGTAACGCCGGGGAGCGGTGCCTCGCCGGGAGCGTTCTCGTGGCCGTCGGTGAGATCGCCGACCCGCTCGTCGCGGCGCTCAAGGAGAAGGCGCTGGCGATGAAGGTCGGGCCGGGCAAGGAGGAGGGGAGCGAGCTGACGCCGGTGATCCGGGACTCCCACCGCGAAAAGGTCAAACAGTACGTCGACGTCGGCGAGGAGGAGGGGGCGGAGGTCGTCCTCGACGGCCGCGAGCCGCCACTCGAAGAAGGCTTCTTCATGGGACCCACGATCCTCGACCGCGTGACCGGCGAGATGCGGGTGGGGCGGGAGGAGATTTTCGGTCCGGTTCTCTCGGTGGTGCGGGTGGACAGCCTGGATGAGGCCATCGAGTTCAACAACGGCTCGCCCTTCGGCAACGCCTGCAGCATCTTCACCGAGAACGGTGCGGCCGTCAGGCACTTCCGGGAGAGAGTCGAGGCCGGGATGCTCGGGGTGAACGTCGGCGTCGCGGCGCCTATGGCATTCTTCCCGTTCAACGGGATAAAGGAATCGTTCTTCGGTGACCTGCACGCCACCGGCAAGGACGGGGTCAGGTTCTTCACGGAGAACAAGGTCGAGATCACGCGCTGGTTCTCCGAGCCGGGTCCGTCCTCCGCGGTGAAACGTCCCGTGGAGGACGGCGGCTAGAAGCCGCGCATTTCCCCAACCGATTCCTCCGCCAGGCACCCGGCTGGCCGGATACGTGCGTGCGGCGCGTAGTCTCCAGCGGTCGGTAAAAATTAACAAAAGCCGATCGCCTTAGTTTTTGTTGACCCGCGCCGCAGCTTCCCTTAAGCTTTTCGTGAGGAAAGGGCTATAGAGGGGAGGTGCGGCTTTATGCAACGTGCGTTCGGGTCCGTAGGTGGTGGGTATGGATAGGGTCGGCGGAGAGGATAGGGGGCAGACGTCCTCCATACGGCCGGTCATAGTCTCCAGCTTTATCGGCACCACCATCGAGTGGTACGACTTCTTCCTGTACGGTACGGCGGCGGCGCTGGTCTTCAACCAGCTGTTCTTCCCGAGCTTCGAGCCGCTCGCGGGGACGCTGGCCGCTTTCGCCACGTACGCGGTAGGCTTCGCGGCGCGCCCCTTGGGCGGGGTAGTCTTCGGGCACTACGGGGACAAGATCGGGCGCAAGGCGATGCTCGTTCTGGCGCTCCTGATCATGGGCGTTGCGACGTTCCTTATAGGGCTCTTGCCTACCTACCAGTCCATCGGCATCTGGGCCCCGATCCTGCTGGTTACGCTCCGCTTCATCCAGGGCATCGGGATCGGGGGCGAGTGGGGCGGGGCCGTATTGATGGCGGTCGAGCACTCACCCCAGGGCCGGCGGGGCTTCTATGGGAGCTGGCCTCAGATGGGGGTCCCGGCGGGGCTCCTGCTCGCGAACCTGGTCTTCTTCGCTACCTCGACGTACATCCCCGAGGAGCAGTTCCTCGCGTGGGGCTGGCGGATACCGTTCCTGGTGAGCATCGTGCTCGTCGGCGTCGGACTGTTTATCCGGCTCAAGCTCCTCGAGACCCCGGCGTTCGCGCAGGTACAGGAGTCGGGTACCGAGGCGAACATGCCCATAATAGACGTGCTCCGCACCTACCCGAAGCAGGTGCTCCTGGCGATGGGTATGCGCGTCGCCGAGAACGGGACGTTCTACGTCTCGACCGTCTTCGTCTTGACCTACGTCGCGGGCCAGCTTGGAATGGACCAGAACACGGGCCTGGTCGGGGTCCTGATCGCCGCTACTATCGGTCTCTTTACAACCCCGCTGTTCGGGGCGCTCTCGGACCGCCTCGGACGACGGCGGGTATACCTCTTCGGCGCGGTCTTCTCACTGATCTTCGCCTTCCCGTTCTTCTGGATGTTGAACACGTCGTCTCCGGTCCTGATCTGGCTCGCTATCATCGTCGCCGTCAACATAGGACACGACGCGATGTACGGTCCGCAGGCAGCCTACTTCTCCGAGCTCTTCGGCACCCGGGTGCGTTACTCCGGGGCTTCCCTGGGCTACCAGCTGGCCTCGGTCTTCGCGGGCGGTCTGGCGCCGCTAATCGCCACGGCACTACTCGCGGCGTACGGTTACGAGGCGGTCGCCCTCTACATTGGCGCGATGGCGCTCATAACCGTGGTCGCCACCTACCTGGCCGCTGAGACCTTCCAGGGCGACATCTTCGAGGACCAGGCTCAGGAGCGCCAGCTTATCGCCGAGAGCGAATCGGGCTGAGGTTTGAGATAACGGCTGCTACAATCCTCTCTGATCGGGGAAGGAAGACGAGGAGGATCTTATGCAGCCGGAGGACGTTGAGGGCCTGACAGTTGGGGGGCTCCTGGATCTGGTAACGGAGCGTCGTCCCGAAGACGACGCTCTGGTCTACGTGGACCGGGGGCTCCGCTACTCCTACGCGGAGTTCAACGAGGTCGTCGAACGCAGCGCCCGGGCACTGATGGCCCTGGGCCTCGAAAAGGGCGACCACGTGGCGGTGTGGGGGCAGAACGTGCCGGAGTGGGTGACGTTGCAGTTCGCGACCGGCAAGATCGGGGCGGTGTTGGTAACCGTCAACCCGGCGTACAAGGCTAACGAGCTCGAGTACGTCCTGAAGCAGTCGGACGCGGCGGCTTTGTTTCTTACGGAGGGCGTGAAGGGCGCGGACTTCGTGGAGATTTTGCAGGAGACCGCTCCGGAGCTCGAAGATTCGGAGCCCGGCGCTTTAGAGATCGAGGGGCTGCCGTATCTCAAGCACGTCGTACTCATCGGGGACGAGGCCGTGCCCGCGCCGGGCATCACGGGGTACGAGAAGTTCGTCGAAGGCGCCGAAAAGGTGTCGGAGGACGAGCTCAAAGAGAGGCAGGCCTCCCTCTCGGCGGACGAGGTCATAAACATGCAGTACACGTCGGGGACGACGGGTTTTCCCAAAGGTGTGCAGCTCACCCACGCGAACATCGTCAAGAACGCCTTCTACATCGGCGAGTGCATGGAGCTTGGGCCCGAGGATCGGGTGTGTATCCCGGTGCCTTTCTTCCATTGCTTCGGGTGCGTCTTGGGCACCTTGAACGCCGTCACCCACGAAGGGACGATGGTTCCAGTAGAGGAGTTCGACCCGGAGGCGGTCCTGAAGGCCGTCCACGAGGAGCGGTGTACGGCGCTGTTAGGGGTTCCGACGATGTTCATCGCGGAGCTCGGGCACCCCGAGTACGAGAAGTACGATACGAACTCCTTGCGAACCGGGATCATGGCCGGTAGCCCCTGCCCCGAAGAGGTGATGAAGCAGGTCGTTAACGACATGGGGGCCGAGGAGATCACCATCGCCTACGGCCAGACCGAGTCCAGCCCCGTCATCACCCAGACCCGCACCGAGGACCCGATAAAGCTTCGGGTATCGACCGTGGGGCGCAAGCTCCCCGACGTCGAGGTCAAGATCGTGGACCTGGAGACCGGCGAGGAGGTCGAACCCGGGGAGCAGGGCGATCTTTGCACCCGCGGCTACCATGTCATGAAGGGCTACTACAAGATGCCCGATGAGACGGAGGAGGCAATAGACGAGGACGGTTGGCTCCACACGGGTGACCTGGCGACGATGGACGAGGACGGGTACGTCAAGATAATGGGCAGGACGGATGACACGATCATCCGCGGCGGCGAGAACGTCTACCCGCGAGAGATCGAGGAGTTCCTCTACACCCACCCCGAGGTCTCCGACGTCCAGGTCTACGGCGTCCCCGACGAGAAGTACGGCGAGCAGATCGCCGCCGCCATAATAACGAAGTCGGACTCCTCCCTCACCGCGGAGGATGTCAAGGAGTTCTGTCGCGAGAACATCGCCCACTACAAGGTTCCCGAGTACGTGGACTTCGTCGAAGAGTACCCGATGACGGCGAGCGGCAAGATCCAGAAATACAAGCTGCGCGGTCGAGCGCTACGACCTCGAACCTGCCGGGGTAGACACCTAGCCGGCCGCCGTGTCCTCCCCTTCCGCGATGAGCCGGCGCTCCTCGGGCCTCGTCTCCGAGAGGTTGCTCAGGTAGGTCTCCGAGAGCCGGAGTACGGAGACGAAGCTTAGAGTGCTCCGCTTGCTGCTCGGCTTCGGACCCTCGAACTGCTACCATGATCTCTACTCTGTCCGTGGTCGGGACGTTTGGTGGAAGGGGAGTCGGAGTGAACAGGGTCTTCTTGGGACTCGGCCTGAGCGTAGTAGTGGACGTGCTCGGGGTCGCTTTGCTGGTCTTCGGCTACGTGGCGCTCGGGATAGTAGTTCTCGTGATCTCGACCCTCGTCGCGCTGGGATTCATCGCTTCGCGTCGGCAAAGCTCGCGTCCGAGTAGCTCCAACCGGGGAGCTTCTACGGGGGGAGCTTCTACGGGGAGCCGCGGGTTCGTCCGGGGGTACGGCGATGGCGACAACGGCGGCGACGGTGGCTTCGATGGAGGCGGCGGTGGCTTCGATGGAGGCGGCGGTGGCTTCGATGGAGGTGGCGGCGGAGGTAACGGCGGCGGGGGAGGTTAGGGACGAGCTCCGCTGGATGACGGCGCGGGGATGGGCCGGTTGTTATTATGCTTGCGGGCCACTCTACGAGGGAGAGGGAGGGCGATGAACTTCGATCCGACGAGCGAGCAGCGGCGGTGGCGGGACCTCGCCCGCGACTTCGCGCGGGAGGAGGTGCGGCCGCACGCCGCCGAGCTGGACCGCGAGCAGAAGTTCCCCTACGACATCGTCTCCGAGATGGCGCGTCTGGGGCTAATGGGCCTGAGCCTGCCGGAGGAGTACGGCGGTTCCGGCGGCGACTTCGTCGCCTACAACCTGGCGCTCGAGGAGATCAGCCGCGCGGACACGTCGGTCGGCATCACGATGGAGGCCCACATCTCCCTGGGCTGCATACCTCCACCATTGGACGGCACGCGCCGGAGCAGAAGGAGAAGTTCCTGCGGCAGTGCGCTACCGGCGAGCGTCTGTGGGCCTTCGCGACTTCGAGGAGGCCGGCACCGACGCGGGCGGCACCCGCACGACGGCGGAGCTTGAAAGCGAGCACTGGGTCATAAACGGCTCGAAGAAATGGATCACCAACTCCGGCACCGACGTCACCGCCGGCGTCACGGTCATCGCCCGGACCGGAACCCGCGAGAACGGCAGGCCGGAGCTGACCGCGATCATCGTCCCGCAGGACACCCCCGGGTACACGCGCGGCCCCGGCTACGAGAAGCTCGGCTGGCGCGCCGCCGACCAGCGCCCGCTCTACTTCGAGGACTGCCGGGTGCCGGAAGAGAACCTGCTCGGCGAGCGTGGGGTCGGACTCAAGCAGTTCCTTCAGACGCTCGACGGCGGTCGGGTCGCGGTCGCCTCGCTCTCGGTCGGGCTGGCCCAGGCTTGTCTTCGACGAGGCGCTGGGACGAGCCAGGGAGCGCAAGCAGTTCGGGCGGGCCATCTCCGAGTTCCAGGCCATACAGTTCAAGCTCGCGGACATGGCGATGGAGATAGAGCTGGCGAGGAACACGGTGCTCAAGGCCGCCTGGCTCAAGGAACAAGGCCGGCCGTTCGGCCGCGAGGCCAGCATGGCGAAGGTCTTCGCTTCGGAGACGGCGAAGAGGGCCGCCGATCAGGCGGTGCAGATCCACGGCGGCGAGGGGTTTCATGGAGACGAGCGCGGTGGCGCGCTACTGGCGGCAGGTCAAGATCAACGAGATCGGCGAGGGGACCAGCGAGATCAACCGCCAGGTCATCGCCCGCGGCCTCTTGCAAGAACGAGAGAGAGCGCCGAGGAGGCGAAGACGAAGATGGTGGCGCAATAGAGACCCGGAGGGACGAGTAGTGGCTGGAGCCAGAGACGAGAAAGGCTGGTAGCTTTGGACTTCTGGCAAACGCTGGCCTCCCAACCCACCAGGAACCTCGACTACGCGTCGCTCTGCGAGCGCTTCTCCTGGGACCTTCCCAGAAACTACAACATGGGCGTGGACGTCTGCGACCGCCACGCCAGGGACAAGGGCAGGCTCGCCTTTATCCACGACCACGAGGACGGCACGGCAAGGAAGTGGAGCTTCTTCGAGCTCAAACGTGCCTCGGACCGCTTCGCGAACGCCCTGCGCGGCCGGGGTCGAGCGTGGCGACCGGGTGGCCGTGCTACTCTCGCAGTCGCCCGAGCTGCCGTTAGCCCACGCCGCCGCCTACAAGCTGGGCGCCGTCGTTGTACCTCTCTTCGCGCTCTTCGGGGAGGAGGCCCTGCGCATGAGGTTGGAGGACAGCGGGGCGAGGGTGATCGTCACCGGACTACGCGACGCTGCGAGCCTGAGTGCAACACGATCCTGACCGGCGACGAGCGCGTCGAGGACGCCAACCACACGAAGTCGCCGCGACGCTGCGCGAGATGGAGCGAGCCTGAGCTGCGACGTCATCCTGACCGGCGACGAGCGCGGTCGCTGGCGGGCTGATCCGGGCCGCCTCCCCGAGCTTCGAGCCGGTCGCGACGGGGCCGGAAGACCCGGCGATCATCATCTACACCTCGGGTACGACCGGCTCGCCGAGGAGGCGCTCTGCACGGTCACGGGATACTGCTCGGGCACCTGCCGGGTATCAGCCTGCCGCACGACCTGGCGCCACGGGTCGCCGCGACCTCTTTGGACTCCGGCGGACTGGGCCTGGATCAGGGGCCTCTTCGACGTCCTCTTCCCGGCGCTCCACTGGGGCCTGCCGGTCGTCTCCTCGACGATGTCCGGCTTCGACCCGGAAAAAGCTTTTGGCCTGATGGAGCGGTGGGGAGTCCAGAACGCCTTCTTCCCCCCGACGGCGCTCAAGATGATGCGCGCCATCGAGAACCCTCGGGAGCGGTGGGATCTCGAGCTCGAAACCCTGGCCTGCGGCGGAGAACCTCTGGGAGAAGAGACGTTCGATTGGGCGAAGGAGGAGCTGGGTATCGCCATCAACGAGTTCTACGGCCAGACCGAGTGCAACCTCGTCCTCTCCAACTGCAACGCCCTCATGCCCGCGAGGCCCGGCTCGATGGGTCGCCCCGTGCCCGGTCACCGCGTCGCCGTTATCGACGGGGAGGGGAAGGAGGCTACCTCCTGGGGAAGAGGGCGAGGTCGCCGTCCTGAGGCCGGATCCGGTGATGATGCTCGGGTACTGGAAGAACGATGAGGCGACGGAAGAGAAATTCGTCGGGGACTGGCTGAAGACCGGGGACTTCGCGTCCGTGGACGAGGAGACTTCCGTTTTGTGGGGCGCGACGACGACCTGATCGTCTCCGCCGGCTACCGCAAATCGAGAACGCCGAGGCCTACGAGGAGCTCTTAGAGGAGCTGCGCGATCGCCTGGGCGCGCCGGACGGAGGAGGCCCGGCGTGGCGGCGGCGAGAAGGCCTTCGTGAAGCGGCACGAGGACGCGCGGCAAGCTGCCGGTGCGGGACCGCATAGATCTCCTCCTCGACCCGAACACGGCGTTCCTGGAGCTCTCGCCTCTGGCTGCCTTCGAGATGTACGACGGGCAAGTTCCGGCGGCGGGCATGATCACCGGCATCGGGCGCGTCTCGGGGCGGGAGGTCGTGATCGTGGCGAACGACGCGACGGTCAAGGGCGGCACCTACTACCCGATGACGGTCAAAAAGCACCTCCGGGCCCAGGAGATAGCCGAGAGAAACCATCTTCCCTGCATCTACCTCGTCGACTCCGGCGGGGCCTTTTTGCCGTTGCAGGACGAGGTCTTCCCGGACCGGGAGCACTTCGGGCGTATCTTCTACAACCAGGCGCGCATGAGCGCGAAGGGCATTCCGCAGGTGGCCGCCGTCATGGGGAGCTGTACTGCGGGCGGGGCGTACGTGCCGGCGATGAGCGACGAGGTGGTCATAGTCAAGGAGGAGGGTACGATCTTTCTGGGCGGACCACCCCTCGTAAAGGCCGCGACCGGCGAAGAGGTAACCGCCGAAGAGCTCGGCGGGGCCGAGGTCCACACCCGCACCTCGGGCGTCGCCGATCATCTTGCCGAGAACGACGAGCATGCCGCGGCGCTCGTGCGGCAGATAATAGCGAACCTCAACGGGGAGAAGAGGGTACCCTGGACCCTGAAGAGCCGGAGGAGCCCTCTACGACCCGGAGGAGATCTACGGCATCGTTCCGCAGGACCCGCGCCAGGCCTACGACGTGCGCGAGGTAATAGCCCGCGTCGTGGACGGGAGCCGGATGCACGAGTTCAAGCCGCTCTACGGCGAGACGCTCGTCTGTGGCTTCGCCCGCATCATGGGTAACCCGGTGGGCATCCTCGCCAACAACGGCATCCTGTTCAGCGAGAGCGCGCTGAAGGGGGCGCATTTCATAGAGCTGTGCGCCTCGCGCGGCATACCGCTCGTCTTCTTGCAGAACATCACTGGCTTCATGGTCGGCAAGGAGTACGAGAGCGGCGGCATCGCCAAGGACGGCGCAAAGCTCGTGATGGCCGTCGCCAACGCCAACGTCCCGAAGTTCACCGTGATCATCGGCGGCTCCTTCGGGGCCGGCAACTACGGGATGGCCGGCCGGGCCTACTCGCCGCGCCTCCTCTTTATGTGGCCGAACGCCCGTATCAGCGTGATGGGCGGCGAGCAGGCCGCGAACGTGCTCCTCACCGTGCGGGAGGAGAACCTCGAGGAGGGCGAGGAGATGACCGACGAGGAGCGCGAGGAGTTCAAGGAGCCCATCCTCGAAAAGTATGAAGAAGAGGGTAACCCATACCACTCGACCGCGCGCCTCTGGGACGACGGCGTCATCGACCCGGCCGACACCCGCATGGCTTCGCTCTGGGGCTGTCCGCTGCTGCCAATGCTCCGCTCGACGATACGAGCTTCGGGATCTTCAGGATGTGATAGTCGTCTTTATGGGCGGAATCTTGTCGCAAATTCCGTTTAGGTGATGCGCCGGGCTTCGTTGTATGCCACCATTCGCTTACAGAAAATTCGGGGCAGGGAGGAAGCTTTATGTCGTCTTCGGACCTGATACGGTGGGGTGGATTGGCGGCCATGCTGTCTGGTGTGGTGTGGATTGCGCAGGGCCTTCTCGCCCTCACCGTAGCCGACCCGGACACAGCCAGTTGGCTGGACGCCTTGTTCGTCGTAGCAGTGCTCCTGGCGCTGGCCGGGCTGGTAGGGTTGCACACCCTACAGAAAGGGAACTACGGGCGCGTCGGGCGGGCGGGCTTCTACACTGTCATCGTGGCGTCCGTGGCCCAGATCTTAGGTCTAGTAGTCCTTTTGGCGGGAAGCGAAGCCCTTGTCTGGCTTCTGCCGTTGGGGAGCTTAGGCGTGTTGGTTGGGTTCGTGCTCTACGGCGTGGCCACCTTACAAGCGAGAGTGTTGCCGCGTTGGTGCGGAATAGGGCTCATCGCCGGTGTGCCGGTGACCATAGCCCTGGGAGATCTCGGAAACATACTCTTCGGTCTCCTGTGGCTGGCGTTGGGTTACGTGCTTTGGTCGCAAAGGAGCCAAGCGGCACAGGGCGCCCCACGGGTGAGTTAGGCGAACCCGGGTTACGACCGATGCAGCGTAGAAATTTGCGTTACCCAGACGAGAGATCTTTGGTACGAAATCTGGTGCAAAGCCGATGAAACCTCGAAAGCTAGCCGATGGACAATAACTACGAACACCTGCGAATCGAGCATGAGGACGCGGTAGGGACGGTTGCCCTGGCGCGCCCCGACGCCCGCAACTCTTTGAACGCCGGGCTGATCGAGGAGATCAGGCGCTGTATGGAGGAGCTTGCGGAAGACGACAATGTTCG
This sequence comes from Rubrobacteraceae bacterium, assembly GCA_030448125.1. Classification (GTDB taxonomy): domain Bacteria; phylum Actinomycetota; class Rubrobacteria; order Rubrobacterales; family Rubrobacteraceae; genus Rubrobacter_F. The sequence continues at coordinate 90,271 of JAUJNO010000003.1, forward strand.
GGTGGTCGTCCTCACCGGAGAGGGAGATTACTTCTGCGCCGGGGCGGATATCGGGTACATGAGAGACACGGCCGAGTTCTCCTACGAGAAGAACCTGGAGGACGCCAGGAATATCGCGGCGATGTTCGGGGCGGTCGATGAGTGTCCGAAGCCGGTCGTGGCGAGCGTCAGGGGGGCGGCGATCGGGGGCGGGGTCGGGCTCGTGGCGGCGGCGGACGTGGCGGTGGCGGAAGAGGGGACCATCTTCGCCTTCTCGGAGGTGCGGTTGGGGATCTCTCCGGCGACCATAGCCCCGTTCGTGCTGCGCAAGATCGGCCAGTCCCAGACCCGCGCGCTGTTCCTGACCGGGGAACGTTTCGACGCGGCGCGGGCGCGAGAGGCCGGGCTCGTCCACGAGGTGGCCGCCGAAGGGGATCTGGACGCGGTCGTTCAGGAGAAGGTCGCCGGGCTGCTCGCGGGCGGTCCCGAGGCTCTGGCCGCGACCAAAGCCCTTCTGCGGGAGCTTCGCGACGCCGCTGCGGGGGAGGCGACGGAGATCATGGCGCGGCGCATCGCGGAGCTCCGCACGGGGGAGGAGGGCCAGGAGGGGCTCGGCGCCTTCCTGGAGAAGCGCGAACCCGGCTGGAGAGAATAGTGAGCCCGCGCGAAGCGTCTTTCGGCGAGCCGCCTTTCGGGAAGCTGCTCGTCGCCAACCGCGGGGAGGTGGCGGTGCGCGTGATCCGTGCCTGCCGCGAGCTCGGCATAACCTCCGTGGCCGTCTACTCGGAGGCGGATGAGGGCGCGATGCACGTACGCCTCGCCGACGAGGCGTACCCCGTAGGACCCGCTGAAGCTTCCGAGAGCTACCTCGACATCGAGAGAGTCGTCCGGGTCGCGAAGGAGTGCGGCGCCGAAGCGGTTCACCCGGGGTATGGCTTTCTCTCGGAGAACGCGGACTTCGCGCGGGCGGTCGAGGAGGCGGGTATCGTCTGGGTCGGGCCTCCGGCGGAGGCGATGGAGAAGGTGGGGGACAAGGTGCGGGCGAAGGAGCTCGCGGCCGAGGCCGAAGTGCCGACCGTTCCCGGCTACGCGGGCGGGGAAGACGAGAGCGAGGAGCGTCTCCAGGAGGAGGCCGGGAAGATCGGGTACCCGGTACTCGTCAAGGCGAGCGCCGGGGGCGGCGGACGCGGGATGCGTCCCGTACACAGGGCGGAGGACTTCGTCGAGGCCGTTCGGGGCGCCAGGAGGGAGGCGGAGGCGGCGTTCGGGGCGGGGGCGGTCTTTCTCGAGAAGCTCGTCGAGAGAGCGCGGCACGTCGAGGTGCAGGTGATCGCCGATGACCACGGGAACGTCGTGCATCTCTACGAGCGGGAGTGCTCGATCCAGCGCAGGCACCAGAAGATAATCGAAGAGGCTCCCTCGCCCGCGCTGAGCGAAGACCTGCGTGAATCTTTGGGCGCCGCGGCGGTGCGTCTCGCACAGACGGCCGGCTACCAGAATGCCGGTACGGTCGAGTTCCTTTTGGACGGTGAGGAGTTCTACTTTCTGGAGATGAACGCCCGCTTGCAAGTCGAGCACCCGGTCACGGAGCTCGTAACGGGGCTGGACCTCGTACATCTCCAACTCGCCGTCGCCGCCGGAGAGCCCCTGCCGTTCTCGCAAGAGGACGTAACTCTGCGCGGCGCCGCGATCGAGGCGCGCGTCTATGCCGAGGACCCGTATACTGGCCTTCCCTCGGGCGGCCGGCTTCGGGCCTTCGGACCGCCCGCCGGCCCCGGAATCCGCAACGACGCCGGCGTCGAGGTCGGCGACGAGGTCTCCCTGAACTACGACCCGATGCTCGGAAAGCTCATCGTCTCTGGGCCGGACCGGGCGGCGGCTGTCTTGAGGCTACGCCGGGCGCTGGAGGACTACCCGGTGCTTGGGGTCACGACGAACCTGCCGCTCCTGTGGCGCATAGCGCATCAGCCGGCCTTCGCCGCGGGCAAGACGACGACGGACTTTATCGAGGAGCATGGCCTGGACGAGCCCGCCCGGGAGCCGCCACCCCCGCGCGAGGCGCTGCTGCTCGCGGCGGCGGGCGAGCTCACGGAGGTTGGGGCGAACCGGGACAGAGACCCTTTCGGGGCGGGACCCTGGCGGCTGGGGGGTGTTACGCGCCTCGTCTACCGCGGGACGGATGGGGAGGAACACGCGGTCGAGGCCCGGCGAGAGACCGGGCTCTCCGTTCGGGGCCGCGCCTGGAGGCTGGTCGCGGACGGCGAGGAGTCGGTTGTGGAGGTGCTCTTTTTGGAGGATGGACGTGTCCGGGCCACGGTCGACGGGCGCGTCCTGGAGGGCGGTTTCGCGTCGGATGGGAGAAACGTCTGGGTATCTCTCAAGTCGTCGGTCTGGCGTTTGGAGAGACCGGCGGCGCCGGACGTGGAGGGGGCCCTGGCGGGGTCCGAGGCGACGGATGGGGCCAGCCTGACGGCGCCCATGCCGGGTACGGTGGTGAAGGTGCTGGTGGGGGAGGGAGACGAGGTCGAGGAGGGACAGACGCTCCTGGTCCTGGAGGCCATGAAGATGGAGCAGTCGGTGGCGGCCCCGCATGCCGGCACGGTACGGGCGCTGCCTTATCCCGAGGGCGCACGCGTCCCCGGCGGGGCGGTGTTGGCGGAGTTGGAGGAGAGCGGAGAGGGTTAGCCGCCCGGTAGCGCCTACGCGTCGTGCCCCAGACTCTCGAAGAGCTTCTCGCGGCGGCGGACCGCAGGATGTACCGTGCCAAAAGGGCCGGCAAGAACCGCGTCAGCGCCGGCGGCGCTGCTAGCGGTCTCTGATCTCTTAACGGCGGCCCCACGCGGGACCTCTCGTTTAGCTCTCCAGGCGGGTTTGCAGCTGGATCTCCACGTTGCCCCTCAGGGCGTTGGAGACGGGGCATAGCTGCTCGGCCTCGCGGGCGGCGTTCTCGAACTCGTCCTCGCCGATACCGGGTATCGTGCCCCGCACGTCGAGGTTTACGTTCGTGATCTTGAGCTGCTGGTCGTCCAGCGTACACACTGCGTCCACCTCGAGTCGCTCCGGAGGCGTGTCCTTCTCGGCTAAAGTAACCGAGAGCGCCATCGCGTAGCACGTCGCATGGGCGGCGGCTATGAGCTCCTCGGGGCTGGTCTTGCCGCCGGGGCTCTCGACCCGCGAGGCAAAGGTCACGGGAGTCTCGTTTAGCGTCCCGCTACCCTCCGAGAGAGACCCGCTGCCCTCCGCCAGGTTCCCCTGCCATACTACGTGCGCTTCGCGTTCTACCATCGCCACGATCCACTCTCCTTCTTCATCGTTTCCCTCACAAGAGATATGTTAGCAGAACTCCGAGCTGCGCCGGAAACCGAAGCTCTAATTGCTCCTTCGTGGCTTCGGAAGCCGCGCAAGCCCCAAGATCGGACGAAAAGCGAGCTTTGCTCTAAAAAAACACGAAAAAACCTTCCAAAAGACTAAAGTTTTTACGTCGGATCGTCAATAATGGCGAGGAGTCGTTTGATGAGTTGGTAAGGGGGGATAGTTGCGGCGTCTAGCAGTGGTTCTCTTTGCGGTTTTCGTCGCGGCGGGCGGGGTCGTGGCGGCGGGTGTGACCGAGGCCCTGGCGGAACCGGACGCGGAGCCGGGGGTGGTGGAGAACACGACCGAGGGCCGCTTCAAGGTGAGCGAGGGTTGGGGGTCGAGCTCCTATGGCCTGGGCGTATTCGGTAAGAACTACCGCTTCGCCCGTCCGTCGGAGGATCCGGGGCTCGCGCAGTTCAAGGTCGAGATACCGGAGACGGCGAACTACGCCATCTACGCGCGCTGGCCCAAGGTCAAGGGCCTGAACGACTCGGTGCCGGTGGGGGTCGAGACGGCCTCGGGTACCGAGTGGACAGAGGTCAACCAGCAGAAGAACGGCGGCCGGTGGGTGCGGCTCGGGGTGTACGAGATGGAGGCCGGCGACGATTACTCCGTCAAGTTCTCGCGGCAGACGAGCGGCGACGACTACGTGGCCGCCGACGCCGTGAAGGTGAAGAAGGTCTCCGAGATCGCCGCCTCTTCCAAAGAAGCCTCCAGGAGCGACGGTCCCGAGGCGGCCTCAGAAAGGGTGTCAGCGTCCGCCCAGAAGGGCGAGGACGTGGTGAAGGAGGCCAGGAAATGGTCCGGGGTCCGGTACCGCCTCGGCGGAGAGTCGCGCAGCGGGGTGGACTGCTCCGGCTTCACGATGCTGGTCTACAAGAAGTTCGGCGTCTCGCTGCCGCACTGGGACGAAAAACAATACCGCAAGGGCGCCAAGGTTCCGAAGGGCCAGGAGAAGCCTGGAGACCTGGTCTTCTTCAACGAGCACCGTAGAGGCATATCCCACGTCGGGATCTACGCGGGCAACGGGAAGATCATCCACGCCTCGGACTACTTCAATAAGGTCACCGAGTCCCAGATGAAGTACCTCGATGGCTACGTGGGCGCCAGGAGGCTTTTGTAGTTATAAGTTAATAGCGTTATAGGCGAAAGGCTTCCGGAACAATTGGGGGCCTTCGCTTTGGAGGGATCTACGAAGCTTTTCGGGAGCGGGGCCGTGATGGGTAGCGCGCAGGTCAGGCTGGAGAAGAACTGACAACTGATTACTGAAAACTAACAACTCTAGGTATGTTGCGGAATCCATCATGGACGATACAGATATTGTAGCTCGGGGGTGAGGTTCAAGCCTGCGGTTTCGAGCACCTGCACGGCCTCTGGCTCGGGCGGAGTTAGGCGGGCCTGGAGGAGCTCGGCGATGCCCGGGGCACGCTGTTGGTAACGGACTACGGTCGCATCCTCCAGACCCGTGAGCTCCCTGGAGGCTTCGGCGGCGCGTTCGAGGTCTCCGAGCTCGTCCACGAGCCCCAGAGCCTCGGCCTGCTGTCCCGAGTAGACGCGCCCGTCCGCGAGCTCGCGCACCTCCTCCTCCGGGAGGCCGCGGCCCTCGACTATGACCTGCACAAACTGGTCGTAGCCCTCGTCCACGTAGGCTTGCAGGATCTCCAGCTCCTCTTCGGTCGGCTCGCGGGTGGGGGAGCCGATGTCCTTGTACGGTCCACTCTTCACCACCTCTTGCTCGATGCCATACTCGTCGGCGGCCTCCGCGAAGTTCAGGTAGGAGAAGATCACGCCCAGAGACCCCGTGAGGGTATTCTCGTTGGCGATTATCCGGTCGGCGGCGGTGGCGATGTAGTAGCCGCCCGAGGCGGCCGTCTGGCCCATCGAGACGACCACGGGCCTGCCCGTCTCCTCTTTGAAGTCCTGGATGCTCTCGTGCATCTGGTCGGTGGGCACGACGCCGCCGCCCGGCGAGTTGACCTCGAGCACCACGGCCTTGACGCTCCCGTCCCGGGTGACCTGGCGGAGCTGGTTGCGCAGGGTCTCGGGAGTTGCCGTCGCCGCTCCCACGGGACCCGGCCCCTCGGGTGATATCGTCCCGGCGACGGGCAGGACGGCGATCTTTTCGGAGCCCTCGCCGGAGACATACCTCTCCCTGAAGGTCTCGGGGGGTTCCGCGCCTCCGCCGCCTTCCCTACCGCCGCGCGACCCGCCGGGACCTACCAGGAGGACCAGTGCAATCGTGGCGACCGTCAAGAACAGGAGCACGCCCGCGATCACGCCCCCGATCAACAAACCACGGGTTCTGGACCGCCGCGGCGGACCACCCTGCCCGCCGTCGGCGTCACCGGCGAGCCCGTTCCCTTCCCTGCTGTTTCCGTGCCCGGCTTCCACTCTATCCCTTTCTCGAAATTCCTAGGACGGTGTTCCGCTCGAGGCCGCCCCAACGATTACGGCGACTAGAACGATGATGGCCACGACCACGATGAGTATAAGCCCCACGCAGCCCGCGCACGAGATGGCGCAAGATCCGGCCGACTGCCCGTAGCCGACGCGCCGGGCGAAGGCGGCGCCTATGACCACGAGGGCCGCGTGCCAGAGCAAGAAAGCCAGCCCGAGCAGGCCACTCAGCAACCCCAGCACGGTGGGTACCGCGTTCCCCCCCGCCGGATCCGGGGGGCCGAGCACGGCCTGGAGACCCGCGATCGGGATGTAGAGGGCGGTGAATATGACCAATGGTACCTGGGCGACGCCCACCACGGCGAGCATCCCCGGGAACGGGCCGGTCCCCCCGAAGAACCGCGTGACCAGCTGCATCAAGCCCGAGACCAACAACCACAAGACGAACGGCTGGACCACCGCCGAGACCAGCGAGAAGATCCCAAAGTAGGCCAGGAAGTCCTCGGCCCCCGGTGGTAGCGGCTGTGCCCCTGGTTGCTGGAACTGCGCCTGCGTGAGACCGCCGAACACGGCGATGGCGCCCCCGACGAGGCCCAGCGCCGCGTAGAGCGCCACGACGCCGAAGCCGAGCAGCACCCGTCGCTCCTCCGCCACGCGTGCGAGCGTGCTAACGGGCGCCCAGACTACCGCCAATGCTCCCAAAGAGCCTCCCTCGCGTGGTCCACGAAACTACTCAAGCATCTTACACCAACGAACCCCGTGCGAGGCCGTGGCTTCGCGAGATCGTAGATATTCAGGTAATGGTTCGGACGGCGCGGTTTGCGTCCTTCTCGCTGGACGAGGCCGTCCTGTAAGGCGGAGGGGGTTACAGTCTCGTCGCGGGCCTCCAGGGTGAGCTGTCCGGGGCGGTGGACGAAGGGAGGTACAGGTCGAGCTCGGAGCGTTCCGGGAAGGTGTCGATGGCGTGTTCCTCCGGATCAAGGCTACTATCGGCGCTTGCGAGTGCCCGTACCAGTGTCCCGTGGGGCCTCCTCGGCCGTGACGTAGCGTGACGCCAGAGCCGGCCCGGGCGGAAGCCGTGCGCTTCGACGTGTTTGGCGAGACGCCGACGATGCTCCGGCTTGTAGAGGAGGCCGCGCGGCGAGGGCCGGCCGGGTGCGCTTCGGGAGCGCCTCCGACCGGCCCTCGTTGAAGTTCGGAGCTTTACCCGGTTTAGAGGATTTAGCTCTCGCCCGCGGGCGTCTCGTAGATCGCTTTGTAGGTGCCGCTTACGATCTCGCCGCCGTCGACGATCAGGTGGTCGTCTTCTATCTGTTCGCCGGCGAAGTAGGCCTGGAGGCAGCGTTGGGTATCGTCCGCGTAGTGCTTCTGGGCGTCGAGCGTCGTGCCGGCGGTGTGCGGTGTCATCATGTGGTGGGGCATCTGCCGCCACGGGTGATCGGGGGGCGCCGGCTCGGGGTCCCATACGTCGCCGGCGTACCCGGCGAGGTGACCCTGTTCCAGAGCCTCGACGAGGGCGTCGCGGTCGACGACCGCGCCTCGGGCGGTGTTGACCAGCCAGGCGCCCTTCTTCATGCCAAAGAGCACCTTGCGGTCGAAGAGTCCCTCGGTCTCGGGCGTGAGGGGCGCTTCGATGACGATGACGTCGCAATGCGCCATCATGTCGTCGAGGCGCGTGTAGCGGAAACCGCAGACCTCCTCCTCGACGTTGGAGAGGCGCGAGCGCTTGTAGTAGTACATCCTGACGTCGAAGGCCCTCAGACGCATGGCGACCAGCTGCCCGATGGCGCCCGCGCCGTAGATGCCGACCGTCTTGCCTTCGAGGTCGTAGGACCTCTTGGCGATCCCGGCTATGTCCCACTCGCCGTTTATTACCTGGTTGTATTGTGGGACGAAGTTGCGCACGAGGTTCAGGATACACATCGCGGCGTGCTCGGCGACGCTGACCACGTTGGCGGCGGTCTGCTCCGCGACGGTGATGTTCCGGTTCGCCGCCTCGCCGAGGTCGACGTGGTCGGAGCCCACGCCGGCCGTGAGGATTAGCTTGAGGTTGGGCCCCTGGTCCATCACCTCCGACGTGACGTAGACGGGCCAGAAAGGCGTGGTGATCAAAACTTCCGCGTCCTGGAGCTCTTCGTAGAGCTCGTCGCCTTCCCTGGTCGTGGTCACGACCAACTCGTGACCCTGCTCCTCGATCCACCCCCTTAAGCCTAGCTCACCCTCGTCGCTGCCCGGCACCGGTTACCCTTCAAGCTCTCCGAACTCTACCTCGTGGCCTTTACCCGGGTAGAGAACCATCACTATCTTCACGTACTTCTCCTTCTAATCTCTCCCTAACCGGAGACTCGTTGCTATCATCTGGAGCGGCGTACTACCCATCCAAAGTCGACTTCTAACGGAGCCATCTCCCGTATCGCTCGTCGGGCGATTGGACGCTGTCCCGGCGGGGTAGTACGCTCGGGAGATCCAGCGAGAGAAAGGACGCGCCGCATGGCCGGACCGGAGACCCCGAAGCTCATGGTGGATGTCGTCGTGCCCTCGGAGGAGGGTAGCATCCTCCTCATCCGCCGCGCGAGCGACCCCTACGAGGGCCAGTGGGCCCTACCGGGCGGCTTCGTGGAGGTGGGGGAGACGCTAGAGGACGCGGCGGCCCGGGAGGCCGAGGAGGAGACCGGGCTGAAGGTTGAGATAGTGCGCCTCGTCGGCGTCTACTCGGATCCCGACCGGGACCCCCGCGGACACAACGTAAGCTGCGCCTACCTGGCCCGCGTCCGGGAGGGCGAACCGGAAGCCGCCTCCGACGCCGCCGAAGTCTCTTTCCTGGACCCTTCGACCATCGAGCTCGCCTTCGACCACGAGAAGATCGTCGCCGACGCCCTCTCCGGCGGCGCCTCGCCTACCTACTGAGCCTCACGCGGGACCGGAGACAGCCTCGGACGCGTCCTCCACGAAGATGGCGCGCGCCAGGCTCTCCCCCAGAGGGTGCTCCTCACCGCCCTCGTCCTCGACGGTGACGACGCCGTCGACGGCGCGGACCTCCTTGATGCCTACCACGCATCCGGGGATCAGCCCGCGCTCCCCAAGGTGATTGAGGACCGACGCGCTCTCGCCGTCGACCTTTACTATGCGGACGCGTTGCCCGGCCTCGATCTCACCCAACGGCCTGGAGCTCTCGGTGATGAGGGTGCCGTCGGCGGTGGGGATGGGGTCCCCATGCGGATCACGCTCCGGGTGCCCCAAAAGCTCCGTCAGACGCTCCGTAAACTCGTCCGAGACGGCGTGCTCGAGCCTCTCGGCCTCCTCGTGGACGTCCTGCCACGAATACCCGAGGTGCTCCATCAGGAACGTCTCGATCAGGCGGTGCCGCCGCACCAGCCTCAACGCCTCCCTCCGCCCAACACCCGTCAACGACGCCCCGCGGTAACGCTCGTACTCCACGAGACCCATCTCCTGCAAACGCTTGAGCATGTTGGTCACGGACGCAGACGAAACCGAGAGCCGGGCGGCGATCTCCGTGGTGGAGGCGGCGCTGGACTCGGTGAGCTCCCATATGGCTTTCAGGTAGTCACCGGTCGATGAAGAAAGAGGTTTGGCTGCTTTAGAATCTTTCATCGTCCCTACCCCGATTATACAGCCCGAGCTTTTAGCCAGATAGACGGCGGGTTCGACCACCAGCAACGGCACGTCTACTGCTCGGCCAAGACCAGAAGAGCCAAAACCAACTTGCGTGAAAAACCGCTTGACACAAGGCGCCTACTCGGGTATTTTTACCCTTAGCTAAAAAAAACTTTGAACGTAAGTTAAATTTGAGGAGGATAGATGGACTCCACAAAGAAGCAGAGCATCTCTCGCGGGGGTTCTTGTGTGGAGAGACGAGCTCGCTCAAGCCGACGAAGGCCGTTCTCGTGAGCAGGATCACCGAGAGCCGGGAGTTCACCCGCGAGGAGATGCTGCAGGCTCAGCGGTGCTATAGCATGCACATGGAGGGGCTCCGCTACCCCATTACCCCGGTAGGGATGCATTATCTCCTTATCCACTTCGACATCCCCTTTGTCGACCCGGCGACTTACGAGATCCCGATCGGCGGCCTGGTGCGCGAGCCGCTCAGGCTGACCCTGGAGGACATAAAGGTCCGCCCGAAGGTCACCGAGCCCGTGATGATGGAGTGCGCCGGCACCGGGCGCTCGCACGCCTCGCCCCGGACGGTCTTCGTGCCGTGGTTCGATGGGGCGATCGGGTGCGCCGAGTGGACGGGCACGCCGCTCGGACCGATCCTCGAGGAGGCTGGCCTGCTCGATGAAGCGGTCGAGGTCCTCTTCACCGGCCACGACCGCGGCATCCAGGAGGGCGTCGAGCAAAACTTCGAGCGCAGCCTCACGACCGAGGAGGCCATGGGCGACGGGGTGATGCTCGCCTACGAGGTAAACGGCCAGCCGCTCCCGCCGCAGCACGGCGCTCCGTTGAGGCTGATCGTTCCCGACTGGTACGGGATGGCCTCGGTGAAGTGGCTGAAAGGGATCACGGCCATCGGTGAGCCCTTCGACGGCTTCCAGCAGGGGAACAAGTACCGCTACAAGCGCTCCGAGGACGAGAAGGGCACGCCCGTGACGCGCAAGGAGCCCCGTGCCCTGATGCAGCCACCAGGGATACCCTCGCAACTAGGCCGCAGCCGTTATGTCGAGGCGGGGCGGATCCCGATCGAGGGCCGGGCTTGGTCGGGATGGGGACTCGTGGAGCGGGTCGAGTTCAGTCCGGACGGCGGATACACCTGGGACGATGTCGCGCTCGGCGAGCCGGTAGGAAGATACGCCTGGAGGCCGTGGTTCTATGAGTGGGACGCGCGGGAGCCCGGCGAGTACGAGCTGTGCGCCCGGGCCACCGACGCGGCCGGGAGCACTCAACCGCTAGACGCTGGCGAGGTCTGGAACCACGGTACCTACGGGATCAACGTCGTCCAGCGTGTCCCCGTTTTCGTCGAGTAGTCACGCCCGAAGGGGCCAAATTCAGAAAGTGGAGGTCAAGGAATGGAATCAAAGAGAAAGACTTTATACATGGCGGCGGCCCTCTCGGTGGTCGCCGCGTTGTCGCATCTTTGGGCGATGCCGGAGCACTTCGGGGAGTGGTGGGGGTACGGGGTCTTCTTCCTGGCCGCCGCCGTCGCCCAGGGGCTCTACGGTCTGGCCCTGCTCCGACGGCCCGGGCAGCCTCTTCTGGTGCTCGGCGTCGGGCTCAACCTGGCGGTCGTCGTCCTCTACGTGGTGACGCGCACCGTCGGGGTCCCGTTCTTCGGGCCGCACGCCGGGGAGGTCGAGGGGATAGGGGTGATCGACCTGTCCGCGATGATGGCGGAGCTGGCGCTCATTGTAGCGCTGGCGGCGCTGTGGCGCTTCGATCGACGGGTAGACACCGTAGATTCTGTAGGAGGGACAGAGTTGGTGCGAGTGGGTGAGCCGGGATCCGGAGTCTCGCGCCGGGATTTCTTGAAGACCGCCGGTGTCGCTGGGGCTTTGGGGGTCTCCGGTGGCGCTTTGGGACTGCGGGCCGCCGGTGGCGTGGGGGCCTTAGGCATCGCCGGCGGCGCTCTGGGCGCGCACGTTGGGACGGCGCACGGGCAGGAGGACAACGCCACGGCGCCCGAAGGGGAGACCGGGGGGGAGATCGACGCCGCGGGGCACGAAGGGGACGTGGGCGGGCACGGTGGGAAAGGGGACGTCGACCTTTCACGGTTCGACCCGTCGGATTTCTTGAGGGACTTCTACTGGGGGGAGGAGCGCCAGGAAGGCGGTAGGACGATTCGGGAGTACGAGATTACGGCGGAGGACGCCGAGATCGAGGTGGCGCCGGGGATGTTTTATCCAGCGTGGACGTTCAACGGGCAAGTCCCGGGTCCCACGATAAGGGCGCGTGAGGGGGACCGGATGCGCGTCGTGTTCAAGAACCGTGGTACGCACCCTCACACCATGCACTTCCACGGCATCCACTCGGCGGACCAGGACGGGTCGTTGGAGGTGGTCGCTCCGGGGCAGGACTTCACCTACGAGTTCGACGCCGAGCCGTTCGGGCTGCACCTCTACCACTGCCACGTAACGCCCCTGCGCAAGCACATCGAGAAGGGGCTCTACGGGACGTTCATCATCGACCCCAAGGAAGGGCGCGAAGAGGCCGACGAGATGGTCATGCTCATGAACGGCTTCGACACCAACTTCGATAAGGAGAACGAGGTCTACACCGTCAACGGGGTGGCCTTCCACTACCAGCGCTACCCGGTCAAGATAAAGCAGGGTGAGAAGGTCCGAGTGTACCTGGTCAACATGACGGAGTTCGACCTCATAAACAGCATGCATATACACGCGAACTTCTTCGACTACTACCCCACGGGGACGAGTATGGAGCCGGCGGAGTTCACCGACACGAAGATGCTCGCCCAGGGGGAGCGCGGGATCATGGAGTTCACCTACAACCGCACCGGCCGTTTCATGTTCCATGCCCACGTCAACGAGTTCGCGGAGCTCGGCTGGTTGGGGTTCTTCGAGGTGGAGGAGTAAGGGATGGAGCACGGAGGAGAAGGAGCAACGATGGAACGTAAGGGACGTGGACCGGGCTGGGTGCTCCTGGGGCTCCTGCCGCTCCTGGGATTAGGATTGCTGCTGGCCTTCATCGTGCTGAATGGGGCGGGGGTGGAGCGGGACGACCTCCCGCCCGTGGAGGACCTGACCATCGAGCGGGTCACCATGCCGACGGAGAACGAGTTCGTCGTCTCCGTCACCAATGGCGGCCCGGACCCCGTGACGGTGGCTCAAGTCAACGTGGACGACGCCCTGACGGGCTTCGAGATGGAGTCGGGGAACCCGATCCCGTCGCTCGGTTCGGAGGAAATAACCATCCCCTACTCGTGGGTCGAGGGCGATGCGTACGGGATAGTCCTCTTCACGAACCTCGGGACCACCTTCGAAACGGAGGAGCCCGTACCGGCGTTTATCACGCCGGGCTTCTCATCGGGGACGTTCTTCCAGTACGCGCTCATCGGGTTCTACGTTGGCGTGGTGCCGGTGGCTCTAGGGATGCTTTGGTTCCCGTTCCTCCGGCGTCTCGGCACCTCGGGGATAAACTTCGTTTTGGCCCTGACGGTCGGGTTGCTGGTCTACCTGGTGTTGGACACGCTGCTGGAGGCCGGGGAGATCGCCATCGAGCTGCCGGGCGCCTTCTCGGGGATACCGATGGTGATCCTGATCTCCCTGCTGACGCTTCTCGGGCTCCTGGGGACCGAACGGCTCTTTCGGCGCGGGCGCGAGGAGGCGAGCCGGCTCGGGACCTCCTACCGGATATCCTTGGGGATAGGGCTGCACAACCTCGGCGAGGGGCTGGCCATCGGGGCGGCGTTCGCCCTCGGGGAGGCGGCTTTGGGGACCTTTTTGGTGCTCGGGTTCACCCTGCACAACATCACCGAGGGCGTCGGCATCGCCGCGCCCATCCTCAAAGAGAAGCCGAAGCTCGCCCACTTCGCCGGGCTGGTGCTCCTCGCGGGCGCTCCGGCCATCTTGGGGACCTGGATCGGGGGTTTCGCCCCCTCGAACTTCGTAGCGGCCATCTTCCTGGCCATAGGGGCCGGGGCCATCCTCCAGGTCATCTACGAGGTCACGCGGCTCCTCTTGAAGGACTCCGCGGAGAACAAGACCCCGGCCCTCTCCGGCGTAAACCTGGGCGGGCTCACGGCCGGCATAGCGATCATGTACGCGACGGCCCTCCTGGTGAGCGTGTAAGGAAGAGAGACAAGAGCCCGGGGATCTCTTTCTTCCCCGGGCCTCTTAGAAAGAGCCCAGGGAGTTCTTCCCCTTTCTTTCTCTCTGGGTTCTTTCTAAAAGAGAAGGAGCGGACATCAATGCAGGCAAAGGAGTTGTTTCGATGCACAACCGTGAGATCGCCTACGCGCTGCTGAGGGTGACCGTAGGCACAATGTTCCTGTTCTATGGAGTCGGTAAGCTGCTGGGAGGGGTCGGCGGTTTTACTGGAGGTATGGTAGAGCGGTTTGCGGGCTCCTTCCTGCCATCGCCACTCGTGGAGCTGTTCGCCTACGTGTTGCCGTTCGCGGAGGTGGCGATCGGCGCGCTTCTCGTGCTGGGTTTGTTCAACGTAGCTACTCTTACGCTCGCCGGACTCCTCATGCTGGCGCTCACGTTCGGCGCAGTCATGCTGCCCGACCCACCCACGGCTGCTCAAAACGTCACCTTTGCGCTGGTGATCTTCGTGCTGCTGTGGTCGGCGGAGCACAACGCCTACTCACTCGGCCGTCCACAGACATCCAAGCAAGGGTGAGCGATCCGCGCCAGGGTCAGGCGAGACGAAGGTCACCCGACCTGACACCAATGAGGAGGAAGTGGCAGGCAAGGAACGCATTTCGAGAAAGAAGTTCATCGGCTTGGGAGCGACCCTGGGGCTGAGCTCAGTGGGAGCCTCGGTAATAGCCGGTTGTGGAGGAGCAGGTGGTGGTGGTGGCGGCGGTTCCGCCGGAAGCGGAGGGACCAGTACGTCCGGCGGTGGAGGCAGCACCACAGAGGCCGGGCCGGAGGTCGGCAAGGGGCAGGCCATCACCAAGGAGTCCGAGGTGACACCCGAGGCTGCCTTCTCCTTCACCGACGCCGATACAAAGCGACCTGGCGTGCTGGTGCGTCTCGAGAACGGAGACCTCGCAGCGTACTCGGCGGTCTGCACGCACCAGGCTTGCATGGTGGCCTACCGGCCCGAGGAGAAGAAGCTCGCCTGCCCATGCCACGGCTCGGTCTTCGATCCGTCGAGAGGCGCGGCCGTAGAGAACGGCCCGGCTAACTCTCCCCTACCGGAGGTAGCGATAGAGGTCAGAGAGGGCGAGGTCTTCCTTGCTTAGGGACGTTACTCTTCCGATGGTCGGCAACACGACTAAGCTCGTTCCAAGTATACGTAAAATGGATCGTTTAGGGAAAGGGAACACGGAGAGATGAGTTGGATCCGAAAGAGCCTGTCGAGTACGGCATCGCCGGCGGTAACCCTGATTCGGCTCGCGGTCGGGGGCGTGTTCCTTACCGAGGGCATCCAAAAGTTCCTCTATCCGGACGCGCTCGGGGCGGGGCGGTTCACCAAGATCGGGATACCGGCTCCCGAGGTCTCGGCTTCGTTCGTTGGAGTAGTCGAGATCGTCTGCGGAGCTCTCCTTTTGCTAGGTTTGCTCACGCGGCTGGCCAGCATCCCGCTGATCATCGACATGCTGGTGGCGATCGCCACGACCAAGATCCCCTTTTCTTCGGAACCGGACCGGAACCCAACCCGATGGGCGATCAGTACGGGTTCTGGGCGGGGCTACATCAGGGCCGCCTGGACTTCGCGATGCTTATGGGCGCCATCTTTTTGCTCGTCGTTGGTGCCGGACGGTGGTTGTCTTTCGACGCGCTCTTTGCGCGGAGGGCGGCGCCGGCGGAGGACGATCGCTCCGGGAGCAGGGCATCCGCTCCCCGCGCCACGTAACTCGAGCGCATGACGAGCAGAGGCAGGGGCAGCAACCTTCGTACGAAAGGATGCGTTGCGCAAGCGGGGATCAAGACGCGCATCTCCCGACGCGGCATCGACCCTGGCGAGCGGTTGGGGTGCCGCCAATGGGCGATAGAGTGGACGCTGGCGTGGCTTCCACAAAAGACATCTCTCCCCGGATCTCCGTCTCTCTTTGACAGACGGATCTGCTTCGCGGGAAGGTGGACTCGCGAACCGCACGCGGGCACGGATGTTCCTCTCGGTGGCGGCGGCAAGACCAACATCTATAAGCGCTACGAGATCAGAGACTGGAAGACGGAAGGTAGAAGATCGAATGCAAGCCATAAAAAGCAGTAATGAGTCTTCGAGTGTCCGCGTTCCGCTCACGGGGGCGGGCGCTCGCTTCGAGGAGGAGCTTTGGACGGAGTAGTTCTCTCTAGCCTCGGACTGTTCGCGGCGCTCTTTTTCGTTGCGTTGAACGGTCTGTTCGTGTCCGCGGAGTTCTCGTTCGTAAAGATCCGGGCCACGCAGGTGGAGCGCCTCGTACAGGAAGGCCGGGCCTCGGCGAGGCTGGTCCAGACGGCCACCCGAAAGCTCGACGCCTACCTAGCCGTCTGCCAGCTCGGCATCACAATCTCGTCCCTGAGCCTGGGCGCTTTGGGGGAGCCGGCTATCGCGAGCCTGATCGAGCCCTTGCTCGGGTCGGTACTGCCGGAAAACTTCATCCACGCCGTCGCTTTCGCCATAGGTTTCTTAATAATAACTTCCCTGCACGTGATCTTGGGAGAGCTGGTGCCGAAGAGCGTGGGTATCCAAAGGCCCGAGGGGACCTCCCTGTTTATAGCGCCTTTCATGAGGGCGTTCTACTATCTCTTTCTGCCGCTGACCATCATTTTCAACGGAGCGGGCAACGCCATAGTCAGGGCTTTTGGCGTCCTGCCGACCTCCGAGACCGAGGAGATGCACTCGGAGATCGAGTTGCGGACGCTCATCTCCCAGTCGACTCGCCAGGGTGCTCTTCAGAAGAGGGACGAGGACATGCTGGAAGGTGTCTTCGAGCTGGGGGAGACAGTGGCGAGGGAGATAATGGTTCCTCGCCCCGACGTCGTAACGCTGCCGGCGGAGACGCCCCTCCGCCAGCTAGCGAAGGTGGTGGTCACGGGGAATTACACTCGTTACCCGCTCTTCGAGGGCGAGAACGTGGACCGGATCATTGGTGCGGTGCACGTAAAGGACATCCTGCAAGCTGCGGAGGCCGCCGGTAGCTTCGAGGCCGACGTCGTGGCTCGCGACCTCATGCGAGAGCTCATCACCGTCCCGGAGAACCGGCTCATAGAAGCTGTCCTGGCCGAGTTCCAGCGGCGGAGGATCCACATGGCGGTGGTCATAGACGAGTGGGGATCTTTCGAGGGGATCATCACCCTCGAGGACATCCTGGAGGAGATCGTCGGGGAGATCCGGGACGAGTTCGACGAGGAGGAGCCAGTCATCCGGAAGATGGAAGACGGCAGCTACTCTATCGAAGGCCGGATACCGATCAAAGCGGTCAACGAAGTCCTCGGCTCCACCTTCGAGAGCGAGGACTTCGGCACTACCGGCGGTCTGGTGCTGGGGCTGCTGGGCCGCCCCGAATGTCGGCGACGAGGTTGCCTTCGACGGCCACATCTTCCGGGTGGAGAGCGTGGACGGCGCGCGGATCGCCCAGCTCAACGTGCGAGACAACTCGTCCGGGAAGAGGCCGGATGCGCGGGGAGCGACGCGCGCCAGATCTTCTTACGGCCCCAGGATGCATCCCCGGCCGGTCGCCGGGCCGTGCTCGAAAAGATCGAAGCCCTGCTCGAAGATCGCCCGAACGCGGAGGTCGAGCTGGTAGCGGAGGGTCCGCCCATGGCTCTCGCCGGTCAGGAAAGCCGCTGCTCGGTCTTCTTGTGCAAAGTGGCCTCGGCGTGGCGGTCCGCAACGACGTCTGGAAGGTCTGGCGGCCTCGGTGCAACATACGGCTTCGAAAGTTCCCTACCAGGAGAGCGGACGTTTGATCTCGCAGCCAGCGTACCCCACCGCGCCTTCGGGCTTCCCACACCGACACGAGGTTCGGTCATAGTCGCGAAGATACACACCCGGCTTCCCACGTCGGCGGATCATGCGTGGCGCGTGTTGGCCAGGCGCGATACGTTCCTCTACGCCACGCGCGGCGCGTTCGGCTACACAGGCGCGGATCGATGGCCCGAGGAGCTCCACGAAGGGCAGGAGATCCAAACCCGGATCCTCTTCTTTCGCTTGATACCGGCCTGGAGGCACCACCTGCGTCTGGTCCGCGTGGACGAGGGACGGCGCGAGATCCTCTCGCAGGAGCGCGGCGGCTTCATCCGTGCCTGGAACCACCGGATTCACATCGAGCCCGAAAACACGGTCCGCTGCCGGTACACCGACGAGATCGAAATCCGGGCAGGTATCCTGACCCCACTGGTCTGGGCCTTCGCCCACCTGTCCCTCCGCTACCGCCAGTTGAGACTCCGGAGACTGATCCAATGGCTCGTAAAAGCAACCTTGCTGCGCCGTTAACGAGGTCGATGAAGGCCGAGAGATATGGTCCATGATTCCAGGCAGAGACTACCGGATGGGAAGAGAATGCCAGGCCTCGTCGATAGATACTGGGAATGGAAACGCCGGCGCGCTCTAACGGCTCTGGAACGCCGCTACGATTTGGCGGCTTTTCTCGAGCGTATTGAATCCCTCCGCGATGCGAGAAGCGCGAGCGCGCTGCCATTTTCGAGACCGAAGGGAGGAGAATCCGTGGCAGAGGACCACAACTACGCGAGGCTACTCGTAGTAGCAGACGGCTCTGGCCCCTCCCTGAGGGTCGGCGAGCACGCCGTGTACCTGGCGAAAAGCCTCGATGCGGAGCTGTTCGTTCTGAAGGTCGTCAATAAGCACCTGGCGTTCCGTTCGGGCCTCTACTACGGCAGGCTCATGGCGCAGTTGGAGCGGGAGAGCGCGGCCGCCGCGCGCGATATAGAGAGGATGGCTTCGGAGAGCGGCGTCAGGCACGAAGGATTGATCCGCCGGGGTCGGCCCTGGCGGGTCATCGTGCGGGCGGCCGAGGAGGTAGAGGCGGCCTGCATAGTCATGGGACCACTCAGAGCCTCGGCGCTGCTCGAGACTTCGGTGGTGGATCTCGCGTTGACCGGAGGGGCGTGCAGGAGGGTGCTCCGCCATGCGCACTGCCCCGTGCTGGTCGTCCGCTAGGATCGGTCTGGAGTAATGGAGGTACGGGAGGACTCTTGAGGATTACCTGGAATCCGAGGTAGTGGTCGCCGTTGCGACGACCGCGGCGGTCTTCTCGCCGAGTTTGCGCGCGGCATTGCTTCCCACCACGTATCCCACTACGACGAGGGAGATGAGGATGGAACACTCACTCGCTCGGGGGCTGCTTGCGGGCTCGATCTTCGTTCAGAGTCTTTCGGAGAACAGCGATCGTAGGAAGTTCTGAGGTGACTCAAAACCAACAAATCAACCGTTGGCGTCCCGCACGGCCCCCGACTTACGATCCTGCTACCTGAGACTGATATAGACGGCGGTAGGAGTAACGGCCCTCATCGCAATGGTACTTGGCTTGGATTTGGCTTGAGAGAACAGCGCTGCATGCACCGGTTCCGAACATTCTCCGGGACAAGCCTGCGCTCGTTTTCGGGAAACCGGCCCAACCTTGCGAACACCGCTATAGGAGTACAAAAGGGCCGGGTTGATAGCCCCGGCCCGATAAATAGGGCGTCTGTTCCTCTAGAAGGTCTTAGTCGGTGTTATTCGCTCGAGCATCCGCAGCTCGTCAATACACTCGGAGCCTCTATCCAGTTCTATACTTTATGGTTTCTTTATCGGACAACAAGTTCCCGGAGAGATCGGCGACCTTAACGATGTGCAGGGGCATGCTGAGGTCGGGATGTAGCGCCCGAGCTAAGGTCAGCGTGGCGGTTTTCTTATCGGAGCTCAGGGCAACTGCGGACACTTCATGTGTATGAGGAGTATCGGCGTTAGGGTGATCGACATAGAAGTGTCTCATGGAGACGTCGGTAGTATGTTCAGCTACCGCTTCGTTGAACGTCACTTTAACCGTAGTCGCATTAACAACAGTTACCGATTCTACGCGAGGAGCCTCAGTGTCACCTCCGGCTTCTTCCGAATGAGCCAGGGCTATGCTCGCTGATACGCTCGCTACTATGAAAAACAGCGACAAAACCACCGTGCTGAATTTTAGGAAAAGCCAGTTACTTTCTCGCATTCGCACCTCCTTTATCATCTCTTGCACTCGCGCCTCCTTTACCATCCACGCCTCCCTTTTTCGCGGTTTTTAGCTATCTCTACATAAAATTTTAGCTTTTATAAAATTCCATGTCAAGATGTTTACTGTTTATTTTTTAGTAGATATTAAAAAAAGAGGCATTCTTGGACGAAAGGGCGAATATCCAGGTGGAGAGCTCATCCGTCTGGGGTGGCCCTGGGGCTGGTTCGGTCGGGGCTTCGGTCGTGGCCGCTTGCGGGGGTGGCGGGGGTTCCTGGAGGGGATCGACCTCAGATGAGGGAAGGCCCCGTGTCACTTCATCTGCGCCCCTCCGTCAGCGGTAGACGCCGTTGTGGCCGAGGCTGAAGCGGCCGGGGTTGGGGAAGTAGGAGATACCGTGCGGACCGGCGCCAGTGTAGATCGTGGCGAGCAGCTCCCCGTCGGTGGTGTCGAGCACGTAGACCGCCTCGTCGTAGCGCCCGGAGACCCAGAGCTGCTTCCCGTCGGGCGAGAGCTGGAACATGTCGGGGCTACCGCCCGTGACCCACGTGTCGACGATCTCGTTCGTCGACAGGTCCACCACCGAGACGGTGCCCGCGTCCCGGTTAGCCACGTACATCAAACTGGTGTCCCTACTGATCTGCAACCCGTGCGCACCCTCGCCCGTGGGGATGAACCCGACTTCCTCCATGGTCTCGGGGTCGACGACGTGTACCCCGGCGGCGGCGCCCTGGTTGGCGACGTAGAAGACCTCGCCGTCCGGGGAGAGCCTGACGTCTATTGGCAGCCCGCTTCGCCAGAACTCCACCCGATTACGGTACTAGCGGAGACTTCCACCAGCGCTCTGCCGAGCGCCCCGGGCTTGTACAGCGACGTGCTAACCAGACCTCGGGGCTTCATCCACCCTGCCCCAACGCGAAGAGGATGCAAACGAGGATCAGCAGCGCCGTGGTTAGCACCGTGAAGGCGGTCGTGTAGGTTTGGCGCACGTCCTAGCCCCCGGTACCTAGACCATACCGAACCGCTCGGAATGGACCCTGCTCTTGGGTACTGCGAGGTGGACCAGGGCATCCTCCGCGGCGTCCATCATCTGGTCGGGGCCGCAGATGAAGTATTGCAGGTGCTTGTACTGCTCGGGCAGGTGCCTTGCAAGCACCGCCGCTTCGATGCGGCCCTCTTCGCCCTCCCAGCCCTCGGGAGGACGGCTAAGGACGTGTACCACCTCCAGGTTGAGCCTACCCTTGAGCTCCTCGATCTCCTCGCGAAAAGCAACACCCTCCCACTCGCGGTTACCGAAGAATAGGTAACAAGGCCTGGGGTCGCTCCGGTCGGCCATCGTGCGGAGCATACTCATCAGCGGCGTGATGCCGACTCCGGCGCCGATGAAGACGAAGCCGGGACCGTCGTGGCGGTCCATGGTGAACGCGCCGTGCGGGCCGTCCAGGTAGGCGGTGGCGCCGGGCTTGAGGTGGCCTATCTCTTGGGTGAAGTCGCCGGCGGCCTTGATGCTCAGGGCCACCCGCTCAGTCTTCTCGGCGCTCGAGGAGATTGAGAACGGGTGCCGGGTGATCGCGAAGGGGGATTTGCCGACTGTGATCCAGGCGAACTGCCCCGGCTCGAAGGGGAAGCCGTCGAATTTGCGGGCGTGAAGCCACGAGGGCTTGAGTACGATGGTGCAGATATTGCCCCGCTCCGGGATAACCTCTTCGATGCGCCACGCTTTGCTGCAGAGCTCCAACGGTTTGACGACGCGCACCCACAAGATCAGGCCGACGAACACCACCGACATCCAGAGCCACAGCGCTATCTCCAGGGGCTCGTTCACGTAGTAGCCGACCAAAAGTACGTGCGTGAGGGCGGCGGCTATGACCACGAAGGCGAGCACGCCGTGCGTTAGCTGCCAGAGCTCGTAGCCGATGCGTAGCTTCTTCCTCCATACGCAGAGAGCTACCATGAGGAGCAGCGCCACCGTCGAGATGACCGCCATCTTCGCCCGCAATGGTGCTGTAGTCACATCCAGGAGCGCGAGGTACCCGGTATCGGCCACGAACAGGAGTAACGGATGGGCCAGGATGAACAGGAGGCTTACGCAGCCTATCTGGCGGTGATACTGCAATAAGACATCTATACCGAAGGGCGCCGCGACCGACTGGAAACGGGCGGCGACGAGGAACTGCAAGCCCATCAAGGACAGGCCCACGAAGCCCAACGCGACGGAGAAGTCGATCAGGAACCCCCTCCCCGGCTCCATCCCCGACCAGGCCAAGACGAGTGGGGCGATGGTTACCCCCAGGTACACGAGGACCCGAAACGCCCCTTGCACCGCCCGCTTCGCAGCCTTGCGTCGGCTGTCCCGCAAGTCGGGCGAGCGCGGTGCGGTCTTGTTTCGCGCTCTACCGGTACGATCTTGTTTCTTTCGAGATTCGACTCGCGGTTTGGCGAGCTTCACACGACTACCTCCCAAACAAGCTCTCTAATCTCTCGACCGCCGACGCGTTGGCTTACCGGTAGCGCAAACGCGCCGGCTAAGACGTGCGATCAAGGCCGTGCGGCTCCAACCGACCGGTGCCCCGGACGCCAAAACTGGGTAACACCACTTACACCTACGCCTGCCCGTGTTACTCGTGCGTTCGGTCGCACTCTCTCTTCTTGGTGAGCGACAGAGGCCTGCGCCGTGTCCTCCTGTGGAGCCGCTAGCTGCTGAGCGTACACAGCTACTGTAAACAGCGTTAGGGTCACCGCGGTCACCAAACCAACCATCAACTTCTTCGCGTTCATCATTCTCCTTTCCGTGCCCTCGCCGTCTAGTGGGTCGCCTCGCCTCCCGCTCCCTGCTCCGGCGAGCCCTGGTCCCGTACGACCGGGGCCGGGGCCGCGATCGCGGCCAGCTTTTCGCTCATCAGAAGCAGGTTCAGGGCCGGCTTCCTTCTGGCGAGCACGCAATCCAAGGAGAACGCTTTAGCGCCGGCGCTGACCAGGATCAAGAGGGCCAGGACCGCCACGATCACGTGGATGGTAAGGAACTCCGGCGAGGCCAGATCGGTACCGACCCGGAGCGCGCCCTGGGAGATCTGGAGCATCGTTATGAGGAAGATGCTGCCTGCGGCGGCAAGATTCGTCAGGAGTCCCAGGACGAGGGCTATCCCCAGGGCCAGCTGCCCGAAGCGGGTAAGGTTTGCGAAGAGCTCGGAGTTGGGCACGACGGTGCTCTGCATGAAGGACTGGAACCACAGAGGAGCCTGGCTAATGTAGCCCCCAGACTGGAGGCTGGCGGCGAACTGTTGGGGGAACTCCGGATTCAGGAACTTCTCCACAGCCCCGTTGAGCCACATGGCTCCAACCAGGATCCTCACCAACGCCATACAGGTCATGAAGGGTACCTCCTTTTCGTGTTTTCGCTGCGCTTTGCGTTTCTCTGCGTCAGCAACTAAGGCATCTTCCAGAGATCCGGATTGCGCTTCTGCCGCCGATCCTAGAAGACGGATGCTTCGGACGCGCCGCGGCGTCCAGGAAACTAGACCCTAACTATCTCTCCTCCTTTCACTTCAACCTCTATGGGAGGTAGCGGCGCCGGCGCGGGCCCGACCTCTACGTTAGCGCCCTTTGCCGGGTCGAAGACCGCCCCGTGGCAAGGACAGGCAAGCTTCTGGGCCTGCGGTTGGTACGCTACCGTGCACGTCTGGTGGGTACAGACCGCCGAGTAAGCGACGAACTCCCCGCTCTCCAGGTGCACCAGAACCGCCGGTTGTCCTGTGGCAGCGTCGGTAAAGGGGAAGGCGGTATTGGCCGCCACCTCGGACTCCTCGGCGATGGCTTGTCCTGCTCCAACCTTCGGCCCTGTCCCTGTTGCATTCCCTCCGTCCGTGTCGGACGCACCGGCAGCCGTTGCGGTTGCCTCGTTGCCAGCGTAACCACCGCCGCCACCGCAAGCGGTCACGACCGAAGCTCCGACCGAACCCAACCCCAAAGCCGCGCCCAGGCGTATGAACTTCCTCCGGGAGACGCGTCTTTCGTCCAAGAAATCCTCCTCTTATGAGCGATCGCCCCTACATAATCAGCCGCCTAACCCTCTTACCCCTTCCTTACTCACTCATCCGCATCACCTCCATCAACTAGACTACATACGGATAAATATTTTTTTAGCTTCTCTAAAGAATAAGTTATACCCTATCTAAAAGTCAATAGGCTTCTTCCTTGACAAATAGTTTTTGAGCTTCTAGAATTTTGTTTAGTAGAGGTTAATCATGCGACAGGCCAAGATCGAGAGGCAATCAATCCTGTGATAGACCAAGATCGAAATCTCTCTCCTACTGTGGGCGACTACGTGAAGGCCGTGTGGAAGATCGCTGGACCGAACGTCGCCTCCACCAACGAGATCTCCTCCCGGCTCTCGGTCTCGCCTGCGTCTGTCACCAATATGCTCGGGCGCTTGCAGGAGATGGGGCTGATCGAGTACGAACGCTACCGCGGGGCTTCGCTCACTCGCCGCGGGCGTATCGAGGCCCTGCGGCTGGTGCGTCGCCACCGGCTGATCGAGACCTTCCTGGTCGAACATCTCGGGTACTCGTGGGAAGACGTGCACGAGGAGGCCGAAACGCTCGAGCACGCCGTCTCGGACGAGTTCACGGAGCGCTTGGCGGAACTCTTGAGGCATCCCGATCGCGATCCCCACGGAGATCCTATTCCAAGAGCGGATGGCACCCTGGCGGAGGTAGACTCCTATCCTCTTGGCGAAGCTACGGCCGGTGCGCGGGTTTGCATCATTCGGGTGAGCGATGACAACGCCGCCGCATTGGTCTACTTAGGGGAACATGGACTTGTTCCCGGAGAGGTGGTGAGCGTGAAGGAAGTCCGCTCCTTGGACGGCGTCATTACCGTCGAGGACGAGGATGGGAACCCTCATTCGCTCGGACAGTCCCTGGCGCATTCGGTCTTTGTCGTCTCTGTCCAAAGCGTCTCGGAGCGTGCGCACGGCTGAGGCACCTTCATCCCCTCCTCTGACAGGCCCGCCTCGTAAGGAGGCGGGCCGCATTTGCGAACTGCACGCAGGACGCTTATCTCGTTTGCACAAAAGTATTTCTTTACACAACCCCTCGGGTACAAGTAAACTTCATATTAATCAGCGTAAGTCGGGGAGTTCGCTCAGAACGGAGGTGCGGGAATGGCTCTCGAGGATTACCTGGAATCTGAGGTAGTAGTCGCCGTCGCGGCGACCGCAGCGGTCTTTTCACCGCGTGTACGCAAGGTATTGCGCCGTGGCGCGGTCTACGGGCTCGCGGGGGTGCTAATGGCCGGCGACGCGGTCTCTTCGGCCGCCCGCGGCCGTGACGCCCGGCGTCCAGCAGGCCGCCGCCACGGCCGCGGTCACGGTTCAGGGCGCCGCCCAGCAAGCCGCCGCCTCGGCCGCGAGCGTGGCCGAGGAGGCCGCCGAGCGGGCCAGGGCCGCACGGAGGGCGTCGAGGACACACGAACCCCGAGAAGCGAACTTGACGGACGAGGTCCGGGACGAAGAGGTCCGGGAGTCCGGAGCCGGACAGGCCAGCGACGGAGCGTGCCGAGGAGTTGGTGGACCGCATGGCGCGGGGCGTCGGCTACCTCGTGTCTCTCGTCGGTCTGCGCGTCCTCAAGGGCGCGAGCCTCGCCCGCGAGGAAGCCGAGGACATGTGGGCGGAGGCCCAGAGCATGCGCCGCGAGAGGCGGGGCGCCGAGACCGAGCGCGAGTCCGACGAGGGCGTCGCGAGGGCCGCCGCGCGGAGAGCATCAAAGCCACCGAGGCGGCCCGCCGCAAGGCCGAGGAGCTGGACGTGGATCTGCGGAATCAGGGCACCGGGGCGGACGGCCGGATCACCGTGGAAGACGTAAAGAAGAGGGCGGGCTGAGAGCTCGTAAAATGGGGCTCCAACCCGGCTTCGCGCCGTTTCCGGGCGCAAGAAAACGTGTTCCGATGTCGAGCGGGCGCTGGAAGCGTGCTCTGCCCGAGTCACACTTTAGGGATCATATGAGAGAGTCGAGGGAGTCGAATGAGTTGGCCGTTGCCGGGGAGCCGCGCGTCGTCCATGGTACCGGGCCGGATGCGGGTGCATCTGCCGGGCTGGGTCGGGCGGGAGGCCGCGCGGCCTGGAGGCGCGCGGCTGCGCCGGGTGCGTGGGGTGAGCAGCGCGCGGGCCAACCCGCTGACCGGCAATATCCTGATCCGCTTCGACCAGTCGGAGACGGACGACGAGGACCATCCTCGGACGGTACGGGGGCTGGAGCCGGACGAGCCGACCGGCGAGCACGAGAGAAGGACCGGCGCCCCCGCCCGTTCAGCACGAGCGGCGCGGGCACGGGACGCGCGCGCATCGCCATGCGGGGCCTGGATTACGATCCGGATCTGGCCCGTGACGTGGTGGAGAGCCTCGAACGGCGGCCGGGGGTCGTGCGGGCGAGCGCGAGCCCGCTCACCGGGCGCGTGCTGGTGGAGTTCGCCGAGGACGAGGTGGCCCTGGAGGACCTGATCTCCGAGGTCTCGAGCCTGGAGTTGCCGGCGCACCCCGACGAAGAACCGCCCGGCCATCCGCTCGATCCCGGCCCGGCGAGGCAGACCGCGACCCGCGCGGCCGGCGCGGGCCTCGGGCTCGGACTGCTCGCCGCGCGGCGGCTGGCCGGACGCGCGGGACCGCCAACCGGCGGCGCCATCCCCGCCGTAACAGGCGGCGTCATCGGCATCCTGCAAGGCTTCCCCGTGCTACGCGACGGGTTACGATCCATCCTGGATCGGGACACGGCCGACCTGGCCCTTCAGCGTGGCCGGCATAGCCACCCAGATCCTCTCCGGTAGCCCGCTCGGCCTGGCGCTCAGCGGCGCGGAGGCGCTGCGCCTCTTTCACCGAGGTCCGCGCGCGGAGGGCCGCCTGGCGCCGCTACGAGGAGGGAGTGGAGAACGCCCCCTCAGCGCACCCCGGCGCGGTGATACGCCTGGAGGCGGGCGAGCGTACCCCGCTCGCCGGAGAGGTAATAGAAGGCACCGGCACCGCGACCGGGCGCGACGGCCTGCCCGCGCCGGTCGCGCCGGGCGTCGTCGTCCCCGCCGGCGCGCGGCTCCACGGCGGGCCGTTCGTGCTGGAGCTAAAGGGCGACGAGCCGTTCCTGCCCGAGCCTCGCCCCGGCCCGGTTGCCCCATCGCTCTACGACCGGTACCTGCGAGGCGTGGGTTCGGTGGCGCTCGCGTACGCTGCGGCGACCGCCCTCACTTACCCGCTCCCTCTCCCGGGCCTTCAAGGCGTTGCTGCTGGTCAATCCCCGCGCGGCCATCATAGGCGCGGAGGCCGCCGACTCCGGCGCATCCGCGCGGGTGCTGCGGTCGGGGGTGACGGTGGTTGGCACGCGCCCGGACCGGAGCGTGCGTCTGCCGGGCGTCCTCCTGCTCGACGGGCCCCGCGTGCTGACCGACGGCCTCGAGATCGGCAGCGTGCTGCCGCTGGACGAAGCCCACGACGCCTCCGAGATCCTCGCGCGGGCGGCGGGGGTCTCCGCCGCGGCCGGGTCGCCGTGGGGAGACGTATTCCGGACGACGGGCGCCGCGACGGCCACCGACGGGCTCTTCGACGGCGGGGTGGCCGCCGCGCGGATCGAGGGCGTAAGGTACTCGCTCCGGCCCGTCGAGGCTCGGGCCTGCCTGCCGCCCGCCGCGCGCCTACGAAACCGGGGCGAATACCTGCTGATGCTCGGCGACGAGCGCGGGAGCGCTCGGGATCGTCGCGCTGCGGCCCCGGCTCGCGCCGGGAGTCGCGGAGATGGTCGGGCTTGTCGGCGGCACGGGGTAGAGATCGGGCTGCTCGCCGCCGGAGACCCGGTGGCGCCCAGGCGGTCGCCCGCCGCGCGGAGGTGCCGCTGGTCGCGGGCGACGACGCGGTCGAGACCATCCGGGGGAGGCAGGAGGGCGGGGCACTGGTCGCGTTCGTCTCGGACAACGCGCACGCTGCCGCGGCGTTCGCGGCCTGCGACCTGGCGATCGGCGTGACGGACGGCCGTAGCCACCTGCCCGCCCGCGCCGACCTGCTGGCCCCCGACCTCGGCGCGGTTGCCGCTATGGTGGAGGCGGGCGCGCGCCGCGATAAGGCGGTGCGGGACTCGGTCGCGCTCTCGGCGGCGGCCGACCTCGCCGGCGCGGTCTGGGGTTTGCGAGCCCGGCTGGGGGTGGAGCGCGCCTCTCTCCCGACGACCGTCTCCGCGCTCGGCGCCCTGGCGGCGGGGTGGGCGCGGCTGCGCGGCGGCGAGCGGCCGCACTCGTCCGCTCCACGGATGGTAGACCCGCGCCCGGAACGATGGGGGCGACGCAGCGCGACCGACGTCTTGCGCGCCCTGGACGCCACCGAGGAGGGCCTAGCGAGCGCCGAGGCCGCGGAGCGGCGGCGGCCCGCGCCGGCACCGACGCGTCGCAACAGGTTCCTGGCCGCGATCCTGGACCAGATCCGCTCCCCTTTGACCGGCGTCCTCGCCGCCGGCGCGGGCCTCTCGCTCGTCCTGGGGGCGACCGGCGACGTGGCCATGATAAGCGCGATGATCGTGGCGAACGCCGCCGCCGGCGCCTGGCAGGAACGCCAGGCCGACCGCACGGCCGAGGCGCTGGAGCGCATGGGCACCGTCAACGCGTGCGTCCTGCGCGACGGCCATCCGGCGACGGTGCCGGCGGACGAGGTCGTGCCGGGGGACATGCTGCTGCTCGCGCCGGGGGACCGGGTCGCCGCCGACGCCCGCCTGCTCGCCGCTCAGGGCCTGGAGGTGGACGAGGCGGCCCTGACCGGGGAGTCGTTGCCGGTCTCGAAGGCGCCCGACGCGGAGACCGACGCCGCCCGCATCGTCCTGGAGGGCAGCGACGTCGTCGTCGGGACCGGGCGCGCCGTGGCGGTCGCCGTCGGCCGCGACACCCGGATGGGCGCGACCGCCGCTGCGCTCGCCGGGGAGGAGCCGCGGCCGAGCCCCCTCACCGCGCGCCTGAACCTGATGCTGCGCCGGGTGCTGCCGCTAGTCGCGGCGGGCGGCGCGATCGTCTTCGCCTCCGGCCTACTGCGGGGCCGGGCGCTCTTGCCGCAGCTCGCCATCGGGGCGAGCATCGCCATCGCCGCCGTGCCCGAGGGTCTGCCGCTCCTCGCCAAGATAGGCGAGGCGGCCGTCGCCCGTCGCCTCGCCGGCCGCCGCGCCCTCGTGCGCCACCTCTCGGCCGTCGAGGCCCTCGGGCGGGTGGATGTCGCCTGCGCCGACAAGACCGGAACCCTGACCGAAGGGCGTCTCGCCCTCCGCCTCGTGGCCGATGCCGACGGGGGGTGGACCTCCCCGCCGAGCTGCCGCGCCGGCTCGCGCCGCGTGCTGCTCACCGCCGCTCTCGCCGGCCCGCACCCGGATGCCTCCGACGCTTTCAGGGACCCCACCGACGCCGTCGTCTCCGAGGCCGCCAGGGACGCCGGCTTGGGGGACGAGCTGCGGGCGGAGCGCGAATCCGAGCTACCGTTCGACTCTGCCCGAGGCTTCCACGCCACCCTCGTCGAGGGACGCCTCTGCGCGGAGGGCGCGGCGGAGGCGCTCGTCCCCCGCTGCGACCGGGTGTGCCGCGACGGCGATGAACGTCCTTTAGACGAGGCCGGAAAGCGCGAGCTGCTCGCCGAGGCCCGGCACCTCTCCGAACGTGGCCTGCGCGTGCTCATGGTCGCCGAAGGCTCGCCCGACGCCGCGCTCGACGACCCGCACGGGCTCGTCGCCCTCGGCTTTTTGGGGATCAGTGACCCTCTGAGACCCGCGGTACCCGAGGCGGTGCGCCGCTGCCACGACGCGGGGGTGCGCGTGATCATGCTCACCGGCGACCATCCCTCCACCGCCCGCGCCATCGCCCGCGAGGCCGGTCTGCCGAGCGGTGAGCGCGCCCTCACGGGTTCCGAGATAGCCGAGCTGGACGACGACGAGTTGGACCAACGCCTCGAGCGCGCGACGGTCGTCGCGCGGGTTACGCCTCTGGACAAGCTGCGGATCGTCGAAAGCCTCCAGCGCCAGGGGCACGTCGTCGCCATGACCGGCGACGGCGTCAACGACGCGCCGGCCCTGCAGGCTCGCGGACGTGGGCGTCGCGATGGGACGCGGCGGCACGGAGGTCGCCCGCCAGACCGCCGACGTGGTGCTCGCCGACGACGATTTCTCCACCCTGGTCGAGGCCCTCGTGGAGGGACGCAGCTTCTGGCGCAACATCCGGCGCGCCCTGGGCCTGCTGCTGGGCGGCAACCTCGGCGAGCTCGGCCTCGAAGTCGGGGCGAGCGTGCTGGGCCTGGCCTCCCCGCTCACCACCCGCCAGATCCTCGCGGTCAACCTGGTCACGGACGTCCTGCCCGCCCTCGCCGTGGCACTCCAGCAGCCCGAGCACCGCGACCTGTCCGCGCTGGCCCGTGAAGGCGCCTCCGCCCTCGACAAGCCTTTGCGCAACGACATCCTGCGCCGCGGCACCGCGACCGCGGCGCCCGCGCTCGCCGCCTATATCCTCTCGCTGCGCTCCGGCGGCCTGCCGGAGGCGCGCACCGTCGCCTTCGCCAGCATCGTCGCCACCCAGCTCGCCCAGACCCTCGACGCCGGACGGGCCGAAGGCGGTCTCAGCCGCTCCGTGCTCGGGGCCGTGGCCGGCTCCGCCGGCCTGCTCGTGGTGGCCCTCGCCGCGAGGCCCCTGCGCGGCTTCTTCGGCCTCGCCACGCCGGGCCCCCTCGGCTGGACCCTCATCGGGGCCGGCGCGCTCGTCGCCGTGCTGCTCGGCCGCGCGCGCTCTTCTCCAAGTTCCGCCNAGTCGAATGAGTTTAGCCGTTGCCGGGGAGCCGCGCGTCGTCCACGCGATACCGGGCCGGATGCGGGTGCATCTGCCGGGCTGGGAGGGGCGTGGGCCGCGCGGCCTGGAGGCCCGGCTGCGCCGGGTGCGTGGGGTGAGCAGCGCGCGGGCCAACCCGCTGACCGGCAATATCCTGATTCGGTTCGACCAGTCGGAGACCGACGACGAGGACGTCCTCCGGACGATACGGGAGCTGGATCCCGACGAGCCGACCGGCGAGCACGAGAAAGGACCGGCGCCCCCGCCCGTTCAACACGAGCGGCGCGGGCAGGTAAGACGCGCGCGCATCGCCATGCGGGGTTTGGATTACGATCCGGATCTCGCCCGTGACGTAGTCGAGAGCCTCGAACGGCGGCCGGGGGTCGTGCGAGCGAGTGCGAGCCCGCTCACCGGGCGCGTGCTGGTCGAGTTCGCCGAGGGCGAGGTGGCCCTGGAGGACCTGATCTCCGAGGTTTCGAGCCTGGAGTTGCCGGCGCACCCCGACGAAGAACCGCCCACTCATCCGCTCGATCCCGGCCCGGCGAGGCAGACCGCAACCCGCGCGGCGGGGGCGGGCTTCGGGCTCGGACTGCTCGCTGCGCGGCGGCTGGCCGGACGCGAAGGACCGCCAACCCGCGGCGCCATCCCCGCCGTAACAGGCGGCGTCATAGGCATCCTGCAAGGCTTCCCCGTGCTACGAGACGGGTTACGATCCATCCTGGATCGGGACACGGCCGACCTGGCCTTCAGCGTCGCCGGCATAGCCACCCAGATCCTCTCCGGTAGCCCGCTCGGTTTGGCGCTCAGCGGCGTGGAGGCGCTGCGCCTCTTTACCGAGATCCGCGCGCGGAGGGCCGCCTGGCGCCGCTACGAGGAGGGAGTGGAGAACGCCCCCTCAGCCCACCCCGGCGCGGTGATAAGCCTGCAAGCGGGCGAGCGTACCCCGCTCGCCGGAGAGGTAATAGAAGGCGTAGGCACCGCGGTCGGGCCCGACGGCCTGCCCGCGCCGGTCGCCCCGGGCGTCGTCGTACCCGCCGGCGCGCGGCTCCACGGCGGGCCGTTCGTGCTGGAGTTAAAGGGCAACGAGCCGTTCCTGCCCGAGCCTCGCCCTGGCCCGGTTGCCCCATCGCTCTACGACCGGTACCTGCGAGGCGTGGGTTCGGTGGCGCTCGCGTACGCGGTGGCGAGCGTCCTCACTTATCGCTCCCTCTCCCGGGCCTTCAAGGCGTTGCTGCTGATAAATCCCCGCGCGGCCGTCATAGGCGCGGAGGCCGCCGACTCCGGCGCATCCGCGCGGGTGCTGCACTCGGGGGTGACAGTGGTTGGCACCCGCCCGGACCGGAGCGTGCGTCTGCCAGGCGTCCTCCTGCTCGACGGGCCCCGCGTGCTCACCGACGGCCTCGAGATAGGCGGTGTGCTGCCGCTGGACGAAGCCCACGACGCCTCCGGGATCCTCGCCCGGGCCACGTCGGTCTCCGCAGCGGCCGGGTCGCCGTGGGGAGACGTATTCCGGACGGCAGGCGCCGCGACGGCGACCGACGGGCTCTTCGATGGCGGGGTGGCCATTGCGCGAGTCGAGGGCGTAAGGTACTCGCTGCGGCCAGTCGAGGCTCGGGCCTCGCTGCCACCCGCCGCTCGCCTACGAAACCTTGGCGAATACCTGCTGATGCTCGGCGACGAGGAGGGAGCGCTCGGGATCGTAGCGCTCCGGCCCCGGCTCGCGCCGGGAGCCGCGGAGATGGTCGGAGCTTGTCGGCGGCACGGGGTAGAGATCGGGCTGCTCGCCGCCGGAGACCCGGCAGCCGCCCAGGCGGTTGCCCGCCGCGCGGAGACGCCCCTGATCTCGAGCGACGACGCAGTCGAGACTATCCGGGGGAGGCAGGAGGGCGGAGCACTGGTCGCGTTCGTCTCGGACAACGCGCACGCTGCCGCGGCGTTCGCCGCATGCGACCTGGCCGTCGGCGTAACAGACGGCCGTAGCCACCTGCCTGCCCGCGCCGACCTGCTGGCCCCCGACCTCGGCGCGGTTGCCGCTATCCTGGACGCGGGGGGGCGCCGCGATAAGGCGGTGCGGGACTCGACTGCGCTCTCGGCGGCGGCCGACCTCGCCGGCGCGGTCTTGGGTTTGCGAGCCCGGCTGGGGGTGGAGCTCGCCTCTCTCCCGACAACCTTCTCCGCCCTCGGCGCCCTCGCGGTGGGGTGGGCGCGACTGCGCGGCGGGGAGCGTCCTCACTCGTCCGCTCCACGGATGGTAGACCCGCGGCCGGAACGATGGGGTCGACGCGACGCGACCGATATCTTGCGTGCCCTGGACGCTACCGAGGAGGGTCTAGCGAGCGCCGAGGCCGCGGAGCGGCGGCGTCCCGCGCCGGCGGCGACGCAACGCAACAGGCTTCTGGCCGCGATCCTGGACCAGATCCGCTCCCCTTTGACCGGCGTCCTCGCCGCCGGGGCGGGCCTCTCGCTCGTCCTGAGGGCGACCGGCGACGTGGCCATGATCGGAGCGATGATCGTGGCGAACGCCGCCGCCGGCGCCTGGCAGGAACGGCAGGCTGACCGCACGGCCGAGACGCTCGAACGCATGGGCACTGTCAACGCATGTGTCCTGCGCGACGGCCATCCGGCCACGGTTCCGGCGGACGAGGTCGTGCCGGGGGACATCCTGCTACTCGCGCCGGGGGACCGGATCGCCGCCGACGCCCGCCTGCTCGCCACTCATGGCCTGGAGGTCGACGAGGCGGCTCTCACCGGGGAGTCGTTGCCGGTCTCGAAGGCGCCGGACGCGGAGACCGACGCCGCCCGCATCGTCCTGGAGGGCAGTGACGTCGTCGTCGGGACCGGACGCGCCGTGGCGGTCGCCGTCGGCCGTGACACCCGGATGGGCGCTACCGCCGCTGCGCTCGCCGGGGAGGACCCGCGCCCGAGCCCCCTTACCGCGCGCCTGAACCTGATGCTGCGCCGGGTGCTGCCGCTAGTCGCGGCGGGCGGCGCGATCGTCTTTGCCTCCGGCCTACTGCGGGGCCGGGCGCTCTTGCCGCAGCTCGCCATCGGGGCGAGCATCGCTGTCGCCGCTGTGCCCGAGGGTCTGCCGCTCCTCGCCAAGATAGGCGAGGCGGCCGTCGCCCGTCGCCTCGCCGGACGCCGCGCCCTCGTGCGCCACCTCTCGGCCGTCGAGGCCCTCGGGCGGGTCGATGTCGCCTGCGCCGATAAGACCGGAACCCTAACCGAAGGGCGTCTCGCCCTCCGCCTCGTGGCCGATGCCGACGGGGAGGTGGACCTCCCCGCCGACCTGCCGCCCGGCTCGCGCCGCGTGCTGCTCACCGCCGCTCTCGCCGGCCCGCACCCGGATGCCTCCGACGCTTTCAGGGACCCGACCGACGCCGTCGTCTCCGAGGCCGCCCAGGACGCGGGCTTGGGGGACGAGCTGCGGGCGGAGCGCGAATCCGAGCTACCGTTCGACTCTGCCCGAGGCTTCCACGCCAACCTCGTCGAGGGACGCCTCTGCGCGGAGGGCGCGGCGGAGTCGCTCGTCCCCCGCTGCGACCGGGTGTGCCGCGACGGCGATGAACGTCCTTTAGACGAGGCCGGAAAGCGCGAGCTGCTTGCCAGGGCCCGGCACCTCTCCGAACGTGGCCTACGCGTGCTCATGGTCGCCGAAGGCTCGCCCGACGCCGCGCTCGACGACCCGCAGGGGCTCGTCGCCCTCGGCTTTTGGGGATCAGTGACCCTCTGAGACCCGCGGTACCGGAAGCGGTGCGCCGCTGCCACGACGCGGGGGTGCGCGTGATCATGCTCACCGGCGACCATCCCTCCACCGCCCGCGCCATCGCCCAAGAGGCCGGTCTGCCGAGCGGTGAGCGCGCCCTTACGGGTTCGGAGATAGCCGAGCTGGACGACGACGAGTTGGACCAACGCCTCGAGCGGACGACGGTCGTCGCGCGGGTTACGCCTCTGGACAAGCTGCGGATCGTCGAAAGCCTCCAGCGCCAGGGGCACGTCGTAGCTATGACGGGCGACGGCGTCAACGACGCGCCGGCTCTCAGGCTCGCGGACGTGGGCGTCGCGATGGGACGCGGCGGCACGGAGGTCGCCCGCCAGACCGCCGACGTGGTGCTCGCCGACGACGATTTCTCCACCCTGGTCGAGGCCCTCGTAGAAGGACGCAGCTTCTGGCGCAACATCCGGCGCGCCCTTGGGCTCCTGCTCGGTGGCAACCTCGGCGAGCTCGGCCTGGAAGTCGGGGCGAGCGTGCTGGGCCTGGCCTCCCCGCTGACCACCCGCCAGATCCTCGCGGTCAACCTGGTCACGGACGTCCTGCCCGCCCTCGCCGTGGCACTCCAGCAGCCCGAGCACCATGACCTCGGCGCTTTGTCCCGTGAAGGCGCCTCCGCCCTCGACAAGCCTTTGCGCAATGACATCCTGCGCCGCGGGACCGCGACCGCGGCACCCGCGCTCGCCGCTTATATCTTCTCGCTGCGCTCCGGCGGCCTGCCGGAGGCGCGAACCGTCGCCTTCGCCAGCATCGTCGCCACCCAACTCGCCCAGACCCTCGACGCCGGACGGGCAGAAGGCGGTCTCAGCCGCTCTGTGCTCGGGGCCGTGGCCGGCTCCGCCGGCATGCTTGTGGTGGCCCTCGCCGCGAGGCCCCTGCGTGGCTTCTTCGGCCTCGCGGTACCAGGCCCCCTCGGCTGGACCCTCATAGGGGCCGGGGCGCTCGCCGCCGTACTGCTTGGCCGTGTGCGCTCCTCCCCAAGTCTCGCTGGCCCCGCGCCCATCTCTACCCCCGCTTCGCCCATCTAAAGGCTCACGCAATAAACAGAAGCAGCTTGATCTTGGAGTCAAGCGCGGCCCCCATAAAGGATGTCGCCTGCCAGGCTCTCCGTTGCATCAGCGTCGGTCGCGGAATATCGGACGTTGCGAAAGGTGGATCCGGCCAGGTACGGGAGGTACCGGGGGTGTTTCTACCCGGTTGGTCGAAGCCTTCCGACGGAGCGCCTGGGGCGTTCGTGGCAGGATACGGGATCCGAGTATTGCCGGAACAAAAACATTGGGTCTGAAGCGCGGGTTCATTCTTTCTCCGGCTCGCCCGGGCTCCGCCACGGGCGCGGAGCGCCCCTCCACAGGTCCCCCGAGAGCGAAAACCGGTAGCGCCCGAGCAGGTTAACATGCTCAGACTTGCGTATCGTCCGTACGGAAATACCTGCTAGAGTCCAGCCCTCACAGGACGAGAGCCCTCTGTTACCAGAAGCTACTCAGGGCAGTCGGTATCCACCACGCGCATTGTCGGAATGCACAGGCTCGAGGCACGCCGTGGCCCGAACCTGGCCACTTGCCCCTGCAGTGGGGACGCTTCGGCCTTCTCCTGCGAGAAGCCTCCGATCTCCGGGATTAAGGCCCAATAGCCACTCGAGTTACTCCCGGTCGAAGCCGGCTACTGCCTCCTCACCTCTTGTACATATTCTATAAAACGTATAGAATCGCATTCGATAAAGCGCATTAGTAGGGAGGCACCGTGCAAAACGGGCGTTACGATTTGGTGATATTGGGCAGTGGTTCGACGGCTTTCGCTGCCGCGCTGAGGGCTGCGGAGATGGGCAAGACGGCGGTGATGACGGAGGCGCGAACCGTCGGGGGTACGTGCGTGAACCGGGGATGTCTGCCGTCGAAGAACCTGATCGAGGCGGCGAAGCTGGTCCACGAGGCGCGGCACCCGAGGTACCCGGAGATCGAGCCGTGCGAGGTTAAGTTCGACTTCGGCGAGCTGGTCCGGCAGAAGGACGACCTGATCTCCGACTACCGGAACGAGAGGTACATGGGACGCCTCGACGAGTCGGAGAACATAGAGATCGTCGAGGGCTGGGTGTCGTTCTTGGATGAAGGTGCCGTGGAGGTGGACGGACGGAGGATAGAGGGCGAAAAATTCCTGGTGGCCCTCGGCTCCACCCCCGTCGCCCCGGAGATAGAGGGCCTCGACGAGGTCCCCTACATGACGAGCGACCTCTTGACCAGTGAGGAGGACATGGAGCTCACCGAGTTCCCCGAATCGTTGGTCATAGTAGGCGGGGGCTACATAGCCCTGGAGCTCGGGCAGATGTTCTACCGCTTCGGCAGCCGGGTGACCATCCTGGAGAGGAGCGACCAGATCCTCAAGCACGGCTACGAGCCGCAGGTCGGGCGGGCGGTGCAGGGGATCCTGCGCGAGGAGGGCGTGGACATCTGGACGGACGCGAAGATCCGGCGGGTCCGGCGCGTCGGCGAGGGAGTCGCCGTCGAGCTCGAATCGGGCGAGGAGGTGCGCGCCGAGCGGCTGCTCGTCTCCACAGGCCGCCGCCCGAACACCGAGGGCATAGGACTTGAGAAGGCCGGGGTCGAGACGAATGGGCACGGCGAGGTCCTGGTCGACGAGTTCTTGAGGACGAGCGCCCCGCACGTCTTCGCCGCCGGCGACGTGATCGGTGACCAACTTAGGAGCCAGATGGCTACACCCGTGGGGGCACGCGACGGGGCGGTAGTGGCCGAGAATGCCTTCGCCGACGCCGCGGAGATGCGCCCCGTCGACCACTCGGTAATCCCCAGGGCCATCTTTACCGAGCCGCAGGTGGGGATCGTCGGCGTCACCGAGGAGGAGGCCATAGCTCGGGGACACCGCTGCTGGTGTGGCACGATCCCGATGGAGCTGGTGCCCCGTGCCGGAGCCATCCGCGACGAGAGGGGCCTCATAAAGATGGTCGCCGACGCCGACACGGACAAGGTCCTGGGTGTCTCGATGGTAGGCGCGAACGCGGCGGAGGTGATCCACGAGGCGGCGATGGCCTTGAGGTTCGGGGCCACCATCGAGGACTTCGTGGACATGATCCACGTCTACCCGACGATGGCGGAGGCTCTCAAGATAGCGGCCATCTCCCGCCACAAGGACCCCGCGAAGCTCTCCTGCTGCGCGACGTAAGCAGGCCGAATACAAGGAAAGGACTTCTCCATGCAAGACAAGCAAGCGGACGCGCCGCCGCTCGCGGACCACGAGATCGGGCGCGGGAGCCCGGACATGAAGCTCGTAGCCAAGCTCTTCGACGGCTTCGCCGACGCCACAAGGATGTCGATCCTGGCGCTCCTGGCCCGTCGGGGGGAGACTAGCGTCGGGGAACTGGTCGAGGCCGTGGGGGCGCCCCAACCGCGGGTTTCGGATCACCTGCGGTGCTTGGCGTGGTGCGGGTACGTGAAGGTGAGGCGCGAGGGGAGGCATGCCTTCTACTCCATAGCCGATAAGCGGGTCCTTGCGATACTCAGGTTGGGTGAAGCCATCCTGCAAGACAACCTGGAGCATGTCGAGGCGTGCGAAGTCACAGGGGACTGTTAGAGATGCGTAAGGCAATCTTCGGCTCCCTGGGTTCGGCCTTCGCGGCGGCCTGCTGCGCGGGCATCCCGGCGGTCTTGGGGGCCCTCTCGGCGGCGGGGCTCGGGTTTCTGGTGAACGACCTGATTCTCTTCCCTCTGCTGGCGCTTTTCCTCGGGCTCGGCCTATGGGGGCTCTGGGATGGTGTGTCCCGGCACGGGCTGCGGGGAGTGCTGGTGCTCGGTGGTATCGGGGCGGCGCTCGTGGTAGCCGGCATCGTCTTCCAGCCACTCATTTATGTGGGAGCAGCGGCGATGATCGGGGCTGCCCTCTGGAACATCCTGGCTCTCCGGCAGGCGAGGCAGGGACGGTTGGAGCGGTGAAGAGGATTGCCGGTTACCTGCTCGCTATAACGGCCTTGATCGCCTGTCCCTGCCATCTGGTTCTCGCATTACCGCTGGCACTCAGCTTTCTCGGGGGCACGGCGCTTGGGGTAGCGCTCGAGGCGCACACCGGGCTACTCATCGCCGCGGCGACGGTCTACTTTATTGCCGCGCTAGGCGGCGGGCTCTACCTTCTCAACCGGTGGCCGGAAAAAGGGGCGAGTTGCCTGTCATCCCCGTCCGGACGGAACCCGAGAACACCACCGATCTTTAGGGGCCGGGCAAGCTACGGAGGGCGAGAAAGGGTAACAAGAAAATGATCAGAGCCGTGTTATTGGTAGCGATGCTAATGGCGGTCCTCTCGATCGTGGCATGTAGCGGACCCGGCTCCCAGCAACCCGACGCGCCGTCACCGAGTAGCGACAGCGCAGAAGAGACCGGCGCAAGCGCCGAACAGGCGAGCGCCGCTTCGAACGGCGAAGAGGCCCCTGACTTCGGCCTCACGACGTTAGAGGGGGACGAGTTCAACCTGGCGGAGAAGCGCGGTGAGGTCGTCGCACTCTTCTTCACGGCTGGCTGGTGTGATAGCTGCATCCCCGAGGCCCAGGCCTGGTCGGGACTCTATCCCACCTACGAGGGCAGGGGGCTCGATCTACTGATGGTCTCGATCGACCCGAACGACACGCCGCAGACCATCGAAGGGTTCCAGCGTAAGAGCGGCATCCAGCCCCTTCCCTGGGCTATCGACAAGACTGGCGAGGTCTCGCGGTCGCTCAACGTCGGCGCCCTGGGCTCGACCGTCATCGTGGACCGGGAGGGACGTATCGCCTACCGGGACGCTTCCGAGACCGACGCCGAGACCCTCCAGCGCGAGTTGGAGGAGGTTCTATGAGTGAGATTCAAGCGCTGTTGGCGGATTGGATCTCCGGCCTGGCCGCAGTTCTCCCCTTCGGCTTCGCCTTCGGGGCCGGAATGATCGCCGCCGTCAACCCCTGCGGGTTCGCGATGCTGCCGGCCTACCTCTCGCTCTACCTCGGCGCCGGCGACGAGGGCGACTTCGCCAAACACTCGGCGGCGACCCGGTTGCTGCGG
Organism: Rubrobacteraceae bacterium; assembly: GCA_030448125.1. GTDB lineage: Bacteria > Actinomycetota > Rubrobacteria > Rubrobacterales > Rubrobacteraceae > Rubrobacter_F. The sequence continues at coordinate 129,402 of JAUJNO010000003.1, forward strand.
GCGCTGCTCGTCGCCGGATGCGTCTCCTTGGGGTTCATTTTCCTGTTCGGGGCGGTCGGCTTGGTCATCTCCGCCGGGGGCAACGCGCTCCTCGGGGCGATGCCCCTTGTGGGGCTCCTCGTCGGCGTGGCGCTGATCCTGCTCGGTCTCTGGATGCTTGCCGGGCAGGGCGGCCTGTACACCGGCGTCTTCGAGCGGCTCGCCGCGAAGCTAGGAAACCCCAAGACGGTGAGCATGCGGGGCTTCTTCCTGTTCGGCCTCGCCTACGGGGCGGCCTCCTTGAGCTGCACCCTGCCGGTGTTCCTGGCGGTGGTCGCGGGCGGCATCACCGCCAGTGGCGGCGCCGCGTCGGGAACAGGGCAGTTCTTCAGCTACGCCCTGGGCATGGCCTCGGTGCTCGTGGTGCTCACCCTGGCGCTGGCGCTGTTCAAGCAAGGGTTGGTCACCCGGCTCCGCAAGCTCGTGCCCTACGTGCAGACGGCCTCGGCGGTTCTCCTGGTGCTGGCGGGCGCGTACATAGTCTTCTACTGGTGGTCGGCCCAGAGCGGCGCTGCCCTGCCCGGATAAAAGAAAGGTCAACGCGTGGACATTATGCAGGACTGCATGGAAGGCACGGGCTCGATGATGAGTGGTGGCATGGGCGGTGGCGTGCGAGTGTGATGCTCGCCATCTTGCTCGTGCTCCTCCTGGTCTGGGCGCTCGGCCTGGCCGTGCTCTGAGCCTGCTGGGGGCCGTGGAGCTTCGATGTTAGCTTTTTTGAGGTACTTGATCGTATTCTGGTTTGACTTAAATACTCAGCGTCTATAAAATACGGAAATAAGTATATATAAAGGGTTTAAAGGGAAGGGTGTGAAGAGAGATGGGTTGGGTCCGAAAGAGCATGTCTAGTACGGCATCACCGGCGGTAGCCCTGATCCGGCTCGTGGTCGGGGGTGTGTTTCTTACCGAGGGCATACAGAAGTTCCTGTACCCGGATGCGCTCGGGACAGGGCGGTTCGAGAAGATAGGTATACCGGTCCCCGAGCTCTCGGCTTCGTTCGTTGGGGTAGTCGAGATCGTGTGCGGGGCCCTGGTTTTGCTGGGTTTGCTAACGCGGCTGGCCGCCATCCCGCTGATAGTCAATATGCTCATGGCGATCGCCACGACCAAGATACCCCTCTTCTTCGGGACCGGACCGGAGCCCAACATGATGGGCGATCAGTACGGGTTCTGGGCGGGGCTGCATCAGGGTCGCCTGGACTTCGCGATGCTTATGGGCGCCGTCTTCTTGCTCGTCGTCGGCGCCGGACGGTGGTTGTCTCTCGACGCGCTCTTTGCGCGCGGGGCGGCGGAGGGGGACGGTCGTTCCGGGAGCAGGGTCGCCCCTACCCGTGCCACCTGATTCGAGCGTACGACGAGCAGGGGCAGTAACCAAGCGTGACTCCGAGAGACCCCAATGAGACTTCTCCACTCTAAAATGGCGAATTCTTCGCTACGCTCGACCTACTGAAGTGAAGCGTTTATCCAGATTCGGTATCACAGCCGTTCCTGCTCTTTGGAGCCGTGGCCCTAGCCAGATCCCCAGGCGCGGGTCCCCTTCCGGGCAGGCGCCTGCCGCCGCGCAGGGGGTGGAAGCGCCCATGCCCCACCAAAGCCGGGGCCAGTAACTATGAGTATCGGGGCCGCGCCTTTCCGGCCCTCTTGCCCCAAGCAATGCGGATGCACCGTAAGGATAAGCGGCGCCAATACTCTACCTTCCGGCGTAAACGCTCCTCGGCCTCGAAGCCTTGAACGCCGTGGCTTGCTTTTCTTTGGAGGAGCCCTGCCCCCGTTACAGGCCGGGATCGACCCGCGTGGCATCCTCGACCGGCGCTACCTCGAAGCAGCAGCGGGGATTCTCGCCCCGGTCGCAATGCTCGTGGACGGGCACGCCCGCCAACTCCGTGAGCAGGGCTTCGGCGAGCCGGCAGACCTCCGGGTGGCTCGGGACCACGCCGCTTAGCGGGCAGCTATAACCACGGATAACGAAGGCGCCGTCGCGCTCCTCCAGCTCCGCCAGACCGCCCAGCTCGTTGAGCACGCCCACGGCCCCCTCTAATCGTGCGCTCAAGCCGTCCACCGGTACGGTCCGCTCGTCCGCTATGCGGCGTCCCACCGTTCTTAGCAGCGCCTCCGTCTCCTCGGAACCGAGGCTCTCGACCATGGCGTTCAGGAGCTGGCGCAGCACCGGCCCGTATGCTTTCGGGAACAGGGCTTCGGCTTCCGGCGCCAACTCGTAGACGTAGGCGGGCTTGCCGCCGCTCCCGCCGCCGCGGCTCACCGTGCCACGCTGGCGTACGATCCCATCACGCTCGAGGATGGCGAGGTGGGAGCGGACGCCGTTGTCGGTCAGCCCGAGGGCCCGAGCCAGCTCCTCGACGGTGCGGCCTGAGCGGCGCAACAGCGTCACCATCCTCCCGCGCGTGCTCTCGAAGAACTTCCGATCCCAACTCGTCGCCGCCAACCCTCTCCTTCCGCTCGCCTGCCCCTAGCTTACCGGAAAAACCCAGTTTGTCTATTAAATACAGTATTTACTTGACATATTGTTGATGGGCGGTTACTCTACGGTCGTTGAAAGCAGGGCGTCGAACGTCGGCAATCAGGATCTCGAAGGAGGATCGGCACGTGGAGAGTAGAGCCAAGCTGTTTGGGCACCCGATACACCCGATGCTCATCCCGTTCCCGCTAGGGCTGCTCCCGACGTCGGTCCTCTTCGACGTCGTTTACTTGCTCACGGGCAACGCGAAGTGGGCGGAAATCTCCTTTTGGATGATCGCCGTTGGCGTGGCCGGTGGGTTGGCTGCGACGGTGTTTGGCGCGATAGATCTGGAGCGCGTGCCAGACGGGACGCGTGCCAAAGCTGTCGGCATAGTGCATGCGGTTAGTGCCGGGGGACTGATGGTACTGTTCGCCTTGAGCTGGATATTGCGCCTGGGTGCGCCAGGAGGTCCGGGTGTGATCGCGATTATTCTCTCCGTGCTGGGCGTGGGTCTGGCGGGGCTGACGGGCTGGCTCGGCGGCGAGCTGTTCGCCCGGCTGGGCGTGGGGGTGTCCCGGGGGGCGCACCTGAACGCCCCCAGCTCACTCTCCGGCCGTCCGGCAGGAGAGGGATCGACCGACGAGCAGAGAAGGGGGTGAGGCATCTCTCATTATCTGATTCCAGCGATGAGGGCGCGTACGACTTTTGAGGCAGCTTGAAACCCTTCGTGTCAGGCAGACACCAATCGAAGCCTGTCGGTTTGCCAACGCGAAGAGGAAACTGGAGAACGAGGAGGACGAACATGGCTGAAGAACGAGTAAGGATCAACGCCCTCGACGACGGGCCGTACCTGGTGAAGGATCCGGTGGTCGTCGTTGACGCCGAAGGCAACGAGTTCCCCTCTGATCGGGAGACGATAGCGTTGTGTCGCTGCGGGGCTTCGACCAACAAGCCGTTCTGCGACGGGACCCACTCGAAGGTCGGTTTTAGGGCAGCGGAGAGGGCGGTTCGAGAGGAGGAAGGGCAGGGCTGATAAAGAATCGGAGAGCTCTTGTGATGGCTTGCAGCAAAGATTAGTATTAGTATTCAGCGACGATCACGACAAGGAGGACGAAGATGGCAAGAACGTACGCAGGGGTTGTAGGGGTGGTGGTCATCCTGATCGGGGTGGTGGGGCTGATCGCGGGCGAGGAGCCGCTGCTCGGATTAGTAAACATAGACATCTTGGAGGACATTATTCACCTGGCAACGGGCGGGCTTCTGGCCTACGTCGGCTTCGGGCAGCAGGACGAGGGGCTTGCCCGCAGCGTGGTCGGTGGATTGGGAGCGGTCTACTTGCTGGTAGGCGTGCTCGGCTTCATCATACCCATGCTGTTCGGGCTGCTACCCAACGGCTACAGCATAGTGGATAACATCATCCACCTGGTGTTGGGCGTCGCTGGCATCGCGGTCGCCTTCTCCTCGCAGGGCGGCGCGACGGCAAGGACCTAAAGCAGGAGGGCTTGCGTTCCGCTGAGAGACGTTGGAAGGGTCTCCCTTGCCCGAGGCCCGGGTAAATAACCCTCGCGTTCTCTCGGCGGCCACGTCTGTTCGGCTCCACTGCATGAAGCAGGACGTAAGAGATCCTGGAGCCGGGCTTCTCCGCCGAGCACGTCCTCTTTCGGTGCTAGTTCTGTTGGTCGCACCGCTGCTTCGGCTTTATATGGAGGACTAAGCAAGTTATGCAGAACGGGAAGATTTTGGTCGTCGGAGCAACGGGAAGGGTCGGTGGCGCGGCCGTCGAGCAGCTCCTGGAGGTGGGCTTCGAGGTCCGAGCGCTGGTGCGCCGGCCGGAGAAGGGGGCCCGCCTGCGCTCTTTGGGCGCCGAATTAGCCGTGGGAGACGCAACCGCTCCCGACACTTTAGAGTCCGCCGTTCAAGGGTGCTCCGGGATATTCTCGGCCCTGGGCGCCGGACCGGGCCGGGGGGGATCGGAGATGGTCGAGTACCGGGGCAACACCAACCTGCTCTCGGCGGCGCGCTCGGCGGGGGTCGGGCGCTTCGTCTACAGCTCGGTCCTTATGGCGGATCATCCTTTGGCCCAAAAAGTTGGGGCGTTCCGAGAGAAGGCCCGCTTCGAGTGGGAGTTGCTGGCTGCGGAGGACGTCTCTTCTACTATCCTGCGCCCGGCTATATTCATGGAGACACTTGACATGATGCTAGGGGGGCCGGTGGCCTTCATCCCCGGTCGCCAGCGGCGGCCCATCTCCTTGATCGCCGCCCGCGATATAGCCCGAGCCGCCGTCCGGGCCTTTCAGGAGGACGTCCTGGGCCGTCACGAGATCGCCGGCCCTGAAGTTGTCACCTTCGACGACGCCTTCGAGCGTCTCGGAAGGGGCCGTGGAAAGAAGATATGGATGCTCCACGTGCCCCTGATCTCGCTGAGCGTCCCCGGACGTTTCTCCTCCTACACACGGGAGCTGGCGAACATGATGGCCTTCTTCGACGCCGTGGGCTTCGCGACGGATCCTTCGGTTCTGCGTGAAACCTTCGGCGTACCCGCCCTCACCATAGAGGAGTGGGCCCGTGAGGATCGCTGACCAGGGCGAGAGCGGGGACAGATGTAGGTGGATATCGGCGAGCGGCAGGGAAACCAAACTTTGGTGAGGAGAAAGGAGGTCTTATGTCCCGGTCAAGCGTTCTGAACTATCCTGTATATCCGAACCGGTCGAAGATAATATACCCGGCGGCGGCCCTCTCGCTGCTTGCCGCCCTGATCCACCTTTGGGTGATGCCGGAGCACTTCGAGGAATGGTGGGGCTATGGGACCTTTTTCCTGGTCTCCGCCGTCGCTCAGGGATTGTATTGCGCGGCCCTGCTGCGCTGGCCTCGCCGACCGCTCTTGCTCCTCGGCATTGGGGGCAACCTCGCGATCATCGCCTTGTACCTCCTGACCCGGACGGCAGGGATCCCGTTCTTCGGGCCGCACGCGGGAGAGGTGGAAGGGATCGGGATGCTCGACCTGTCCGCCACGGCGGCGGAGCTGGCGCTCATCGGCACGCTCGGGGCGCTGCTGCTAAGAGGCCTTCCGCGTGAGAGAGTGGTCGTGGTTCTGTTCGTCCTGGGGCTGACCGTTCTATTCGTTGGGCACCTGCTGCACCTGATACTCTCCGGGTCTCCGGCGCATTAGTGCTCCGGATGGCGGTAACCGCTCGAAGCGCTTGCTGCATTGAGGTACTGTCAAGGAAGGAAGTTTAAGCTCTAGTGAGTGGAGAGGAGAATCTATGCCACGGTTAAGCGTTCTGGACCACCCCATACACCCGATCTTGCAGGCGATCCCCGCGTCGCTCTTGCCGGCCTCGACCACCTTCGACGTGCTGGCACGTCTGGGCAGGGATGAAGAAGGACTTAGCAAGGCCGCTCACTACACCCTGATCTTCGGCCTGGTAGGGGCGGCGGGCGCGGCTGCCACCGGAGTTCTGGACTACTACGAGATAAAGAACAGGCCCGTCCGCAGGGTGGCCCTCTACCACGGCCTGGCCAACGTGGCCCTTATCGGGAGCTACGTCCTGAGCCTCCGGCGCCGCGAAGACTACAAAGCAGACAATAAGGCTCTGGCCCTCTCCGCGTTGGGGGCGGCCCTGATTGGGCTCTCCGGCTACCTTGGAGGCGAGTTGGTCTACGAGCACGGGGTGCGGGTGGGAGAAGACCAGGACGGCATTCCGGGGGCGTCCTAGAAGAAGAGGGCCCCGAGTAATGCGAGAGGAGATGTGAGCGCCAAGTGCAGATTCTTGAGCACAAAGAGCTGGCTTCGCGGGCAGAAAAGATCCTGCGTCAAAACGACATGGGAGGCTGGACCCGCGCCGCCCCGAACCTCTACCCGCACCAGTGGAGCTGGGACAGCGCGTTCATAGCCATCGGGCTCGCCCACCTCGACGTTCGCCGCGCCGCCCTCGAACTCCGTACCCTGTTCGCCCACCAGTGGGCCACCGGCAGGGTTCCCCACATCGTCTTCAACCCGAAGGCCCCTCCGGAGAGCTATTATCCAGGTGCTGAGCACTGGGCTTGCGCCGCGGCCTCCCCCGACGCCCCGCCCGCGCCACCGTATACCAGCTGCCTGGGCCAGCCACCGGTTCACGCCATCGCTGTCTGGCACATCTGGGAAGCCGCCGGGCGCGAGGACGAGGAGTCACTCTCCTCTACGCGTGCCTTTCTGCACGATATTTACCCCAGGCTCTTTGCCTGGCATCGGTATCTCGCCACCGATCGGGACCCCGAGAAATCCGGGCTGGTTACCATCTACCACCCCTGGGGGAGCGGGACCGACAACTCACCACGGTGGGACGCCGCTCTGGCGGCGGTGGAAGTCGGCGATCTGCCGCCTTACCCCCGCTACGACCTCCAGCACGTCGACGACCCCTCCCAGAGACCCACCAACGCGGACTACGACCGCTACCTCTGGCTCGTGAGGCTGGTAAAGAGGGCAGGCTGTGACGAGAGGGTCATCTACCGCTCTCACCCGTTTCTGGTAAAGGACGTCCTGTCCAGCGCGATCCTGGTCGCTGCCAACGAGGCGTTGCTGAACATAGCAGAGGTAGTTGGAGCCCCGGACGGGGACCGGGAGCTTATAGCCGCCTGGATCGAACGCGGCCGCCAGGGTCTGACAGCGTGCTGGGATACGGACCTCAAACTTTGCCTGGACTACGACCTGCGGGCCGCCAGGCCGCTGCGGGTGCGTACCGTGGCCGGCTTTGCTCCGCTTATAGCGGGTGGACAGAGCCCCGAGCAGCTCGAAGCTCTTCTTGAAGTTCTAGACTCGCCGGCGTTCATGGGACATCCCGGGCTGCGCTGGCCCGTGCCGCCGAGCACTAGTCCCGAAGAGCCGGGGTTTCATCCGCGCAGTTACTGGCGTGGTCCGACCTGGCCAGTCTTTAACTGGCTCCTGTGGTGGTCGCTGCTCCGGGCCGGCGAGTCGGAACGGGCCGAGCGGTTGCGAAGAGCGGCTTTGGAGCAGCTTACAGCGGATGGTAGATTCGGCGAGTACTATGAGCCGTTCACCGGGGAACCTATCGGTTCCCTCGCCCAGTCCTGGACCGCCGCCGTTGCTCTGGACTGGCTGGCGGGCTAAGTACAGTGCCCGTCCCTGACCGGAAACAAATGCTCGCATTGGCTTATCTCTAGGAGATCGAATAGTGTCCGAGCAGAGAAGAGGGGTTCTTATAACTGGCGGCACGGGAGGATTGGGAGAACCTGGGAGGCCTCAAGGACATGGTTCTGAGCCTGGAGGCCGATCTCCTAAACGCCCGGGCGGCCGAGGAGCTTGGAGGGCTCTACGCCCTAATAAATTTGGTCGGCGGGTTCGCGGCCAGACCCCTCGCGCGGACCACCGAGGAGACCTGGGATCGCATGTTGGATCTGAACCTCAAGAGCGCCTTTCTCGCCACCCGCGCAGCCCTCGAGCACATGCCCGGCGGGGGACGAATAGTCAACGTGGGTACCTCCGCCGTGACCAACGTAGGCCCCCGGACTTGCCGCCTGCGTTGCCTCGAAGGGCGGGCTCGTGACCCTAACCCAGAGCCTGGCGAACGAGTTGAAGGGACGTCGCACAAGGGTGGACGCCGTTCTGCCGACCGTTATAGACGCTCCGCTCAACGCCGGGCCATGCCGAACGCGGACCACTCCTCCTGGCTTGTGCCCGAGGAGGTGGCGCAGGTTATTCTCTTTCTCGCTCCCGGGGCGGGAAGTGTCGTAACCGGCAACCTCATAGCGCTAGAGAAATGAAGCCGATAATAGATCACTAGAATTTCCGAAGGCCGTCTTGTGTTCACCCGTCTTGGCTTCGCGCCACCATTCCGGGAATTTGCTAACGCCGAACGTGCCAGTGTAAGCATCCAGGGCGGTAAAGTTGGCGACGGGGGAGCCAGCGCGAGGCAGCCATCATGCCCCCGTTCGGCGGGAGCGGCACCGGAGGCCCTTACTCTCACGATCTCGCCGGTCGCGTAAGCTTGTGATGGGTACGAAGGCCGGTTCACTATCGTGCAATTCTCCCGCTTTTCGCGTGGTGACCCCGAGTTATACGCAACACAAGTCTGTACGTTAGAGGTGGTAGGGTCCTCTATTAGGTTTGGTAGACTCCATGTTTAGTCAAAGCAAAAAATATTTCCGTGGTGCAGGCAGAAGAGGTTTGCATGAGCGAACGTCTTACCAACGAGATAGTTGAGAGCATCCTGCCGGGGGAGAGCGCCACCGCGCGGGCGGCGCACCAGTCCTTGAAGGGGGATCGGCGGGGCCTGCGCGGGCTGTTGCCGTTTTTGGGGCCGGCGTTTATCGCGGCGGTGGCCTACGTTGACCCGGGCAACTTCGCGACCAATATCGCTGGCGGGGCGCAGTTTGGCTATCTTCTTCTGTGGGTGATCCTGGCCTCGAACCTGATAGCCATGCTCATCCAGTCGATGTCGGCCAAGCTCGGCATCGCCACGGGGAAGAACCTGCCGGAGGTCTGCCGCGAACGGTTTCCGAAGCCGGTCTCCTTGGGGCTATGGGTGCAGGCGGAGATCATCGCCATGGCCACGGACCTGGCGGAGTTCATCGGGGCGGCGCTGGCTTTGAACCTGCTCTTCGGGATACCGCTGTTCCCGGCGGGGCTCCTGACCGCGGTGGGGGCCTTCGCGATCCTCGAGCTGCAGCGTCGCGGCTTCAGATCTTTGGAGGTGGTCATAGCCAGCATGGTCGGGGTGATCGTGCTCGCCTTCGCTTTTCAGATGTTCTACGCCCAGCCCGAGGGGGACCGCATCCTGGCCGGTCTCTTCACGCCGCAGTTCGCGGGCACCGAGAGCGTCTTGCTCGCCGCCGGCATCCTCGGGGCGACGGTCATGCCGCACGTGATCTACCTGCACTCGGCCCTCACCCAGCGCCGGGTGGTCGGCAGGACGGAAGAAGAGAAGAAGAAGATCTTCCGCTTCGAGCTCGTGGACGTGGTTATCGCCATGGCTATCGCCGGGACTATCAACGCCAGCATGCTCATTATGGCGGCCGCCCTCTTCAACGCGAATGGCCTGACCGACGTTGGGGACATAGACCTCGCCTTCGAGCAGCTGCGCGTGCTGGTCAGTGACAACGCCGCGATCATCTTCGGGGTCGCCCTGCTCGCCAGCGGCTTCTCCAGCTCCTCGGTGGGCACCATGAGCGGGCAGGTCGTCATGCAGGGGTTCATTAACCGCCAGATACCACTGTGGCTGAGGCGTTTGATCACGATGGCCCCGGCCCTCGTGATCCTCGCCCTGGGCGTCAACTCCAGCTACGCTCTGGTCATAAGCCAGGTCGTGCTCTCCTTCGGCATCCCCTTCGCGCTGATTCCGCTCCTGATCTTCTGCCGCAACCGTGATCTGATGGGCGCGCTGGTCAACTACCGTCTGACGACCGCAGTGGCCGCGGTCGTGGTCGCGCTTATCGTCTCCTTGAACGTATTCCTCCTCTACCAGACGTTCTTTGGGTAGCCGACCGCTCTAAATAGTTCCATAAGGCCCATGCCGGTCGCCGGCTGCTCTTCTATACTTCCGCCGCCATGAAGGAACAGAGCCAACAAGGAGCTTCCGAGGCCCGAAAACGCGGGCCGGAGAACGGAACGCCGGGCAGAGCCTCTAAGCTCGCGGTGTGGTCGTGGGTGCTCTACGATTTCTCTAATACGATCTTCTCGATCAGCATCCTCAGCTACTTCTTTCCGCTGTGGCTCGGGGACGAGCTCGGGGCCGGGGCAAGCACCTTCAACTACCTGGTGGCCCTCTCGGCCCTCCTGGTCGTGTTGACGGCGCCGGTCCTGGGGTCGGTAGCGGATCTTCGCCAGAGGCGGCGCCCGTACCTCGTGGTCCTTACCGTGCTCGCGGTGATCCTCACGGCGACTCTCGACTTTTCGGGGGGCGCGCTCGTGTTGGCCGCAGCGCTCTTCGTGGCGGCGGACGTCTGCTACCAGTCGGCGCTCGTGTTCTACAACGCTCTCTTGCCCGTCGTCTCGGTTGGACGCGGGGCGGGGCGCATCAGCGGCTACGGAACCGCCGCGGGCTACCTCGGGACCATCCTCGCCCTCGTCGTCCTGACGTTCTTCGTCGCCGAGCAGACGCTCTTCGGCGCGACCTTTGGGGGCCCGGAGGCGGTACGCGACCTGCTCGGGCCTCTTGGCGGCTGGATCAGCACCTCGGGAGAGCCAAACTCGAATGCCTTCCTGCCGACGGCGGTCCTCTATCTCCTCTTCAGCCTGCCCGCCTTCCTCTTCGTTCCGGACAAGGCCGTCAGGGAGCCGCGGCCGGTGCGCCTGGCAACGACCTACAAGGGCCTCTTTACTACGGCCAGGAACATGCGGGCCTACGCGGGGCTGGGGACCTTTATGGTTGCGACCGTGCTCTATACCGACGCGGCGAACACGGCGATAGCGAACATGGCGCTCTACGGACGGCAGGTCTTCGGGATGGAGCAGGCCCAGATCCAGAGCCTCCTGCTCTTCTCGGCCGTCTTCGCGGGGGTAGGCTCGGTGGGCTTCGGCTTCGCCTCCGATCGCTTCGGCCCGAAGAAGACCCTCGTCTCGGTGCTCGTGCTCTGGCTCTTCTCCATCGTCCTCACCACTCTGGCGCTCGCCCCCTGGATGCTCCTGTTGGCCGGACCGCTCGTGGGGGCCGCTCTCGGCGGAACTTGGACCGTCAGCAGGACCATGCTCCTCGCCCTCTCGCCTCCAGATAGGATCGGTGAGTTCTTCGGCGTCTACGCTCTCGCCGGGAAGCTCTCCGCCGTAGCCGGACCGGCCACCACCGCCATCATCCTGACCATGCTCGAAGGCTACGGGACGGTGAGTTACCGAATAGCCATAGGCTCGTTGGCCCTGATCCTGGCCGTGGGCCTCTTCCTCCTACTGCGCGTCCCCGATGTCCGGTACGAGGAGACCGTGGACGAGTTTTCCCCGGAGGACGCGTCGGGCGCTCCTCCGGGAGACTCCGGTACCGCGGGTTCCGCGTAAGGCCGGCCCGGAGAGGGGATCGCTGCCGCGAACAGCGCCGGAGGCAGGGCTCTGCCAGAGAATTCGTTCTGTACAATGGTCCTCGTAGTCAGCGTCCGAAGGGGAAGGAACGTGCGATGAGAGCCACGGTGAGCGTTCGGCAGTTCCTCTTATGGCCGCCGCGCCTCGTCGGTCTCGCGGTGGCGGTCCTTACCCTGATCGGCCTCGCGGTGATTGTGCTCTTCCCTAACGGGTTCGCTGATAACGATTTAGAAGCAAGGCTTGTCGAGACGGCTCTCTTCGCATTGCTGGCTCTCTTGGGCGTGCTCTTGTCGCTTTTGCCGGCTCCTTCGTGACCGGGAGTATTCTCTTCTTGCTTTTGCGTCCCGTCGGTATGCTGGCCGGCCTCGGAGATCTCCTCTATTTCTACGCCATGTTGTTCACGGCATACTCGGCACTCGCGGGACCGCGACGCGAAGCGGGTTAGTAGGAGCCGCGACCCCATAAAGACCGTCGCACTCCGGGGTCGCGTCGTCATGGACCACGAGGTCTGGCAAGATGGCGCGGTCCTGCTCGAAGGGAGCCGCATCGCGGAGGTGAGCCGCGAGCTCCTCGAAGCCGACGAGGTCCACGAATATCCCGGCTGCTTCATAACGCCGGGCTTCGTGGACCTGCAGGTGAATGGGGCCTTCGGGGTTGACGTCGCCTCCGAGCCCGGACGCGTGCCGGAACTCTCGAGGAGACTTTTGGCGACCGGCGCCACGTCCTACCTGCCGGCCCTGATCTCCTCTCCTTTAGCGCTCTACCGCGAGACGCTCCCCATGCTCGCCAGCCTGGCACGCGAAGGAGCTCCCGACGGCGCCGAGGTCCTCGGGATACACCTCGAAGGTCCGTTCATCAACGCTCACAAAAAGGGCGCTCACCAGGAGGCCTACGTCGTCCCGGCAGATGTGGGTCTCCTCGACGAGCTCCTGGACCTGGGACCGGTGCGGATGCTCACCCTCGCGCCGGAGTTGGAGGGCGCGGCGGAGCTCGCGAAGACGGCCGCCAGGCGCGGGGTCGTCGTCTGCGCCGGTCACTCGAACGCCACGTTCGAGCTCGCCTACGGGGCCTTCGAGGGTGAGGTCGCGGGCGTGACGCATCTGTTCAACGCGATGAGCCCGCTGCACCACCGGGAGCCGGGCCTTCCGGGAGCGGCCTTCGCCCACCCGCGCGTGGCGTGCGGCATCATCGCCGACGGCCGGCACGTCCATCCCGAGGTGGTCGCCCTCGCCTTCCGGATGCTCGGACCCGACCGGCTCTACCTCGTCACCGACGCCATCGCCGCCGCCGGTATGGGGCCGGGGGAGTACTCTCTGGCTACCCGCCGGGTCTACCTCGAAGAGGGCGTCCCGAAGCTCGAGGACGGAACGCTCGCCGGGAGCGTACTCGCTATGGACGAGGCGCTGCGTAACGTCCTGGCTTTTACAGGTTGTACGGTCCCCGAAGCTGCCCGGATGGCTTCCGCCACGCCCGCGAGGCTCATCGGCGAGGAGGGCGCAAGGGACGCCTGAACTCCGGCTACGACGCGGACGTCACGGTTCTGAACCCGAAGCTCTCCGTCGAGGCCGTGTACCAGGGCGGCTCGCTGATACACCCGGCCGGCTAGAGGATGCGGCGGCGGTCCTCATGCGGGCCGCGTCCCTTCGTCCGCGCGCACCACGAAGACGGGGCAGTGCGCGTAGCGGACGACGCTCTCGGAGACGCTCCCGAGGACGGATCTTCTCAGGGCGCCCATGCCCCGGCTGCCCACCACCACGACCCCCGCGCCGATCTCCTCGCTGAGGTCGATGATCTGCTCGGCCGGACGGCCGAGCAGGAGGTGGCTTCCGGCGACCGTGCCGCCCGCGGCCTGTATGCTCTCCGTCTGCTCGTCGAGCAACCGCTGGGCGTTGCGCCGAAGCTCGGCCGGCTCCTCCTCTGTGTAGGCGTAGAAGTACGACGGCAGATACTCGCCGACGTGGACGACGTGCAGCTCCGAGCCCGTCCTCTCGCACAGCTCTATCGCCGACCGGGCGGCGAGCGTCGCGTCCGGGAGAGCCGTCGGTGGCGAGCAGTACGCGCGTTGGAAAAAGAGGCATCTCCTAAACCTCCCCGTGGCCTCTTCATCTTCATTTTGCGTACGGCCGAGACGGCTGTGGCTCCTGCTGTACACGAAGTAGACCACGAGACCCAGAACCATCCATATCACGAACCGCCACCACGTCCCAACGGGCAGGCTCACCATCAGGTAGAGGCAGAACAGTATCGCCAGGATGGGGACCACGGGAACCAGCGGCGTGCGGAAGGCGCGTCGGGAGGTCCGGCTGTGTCCGCCTGAGGACGATGACGCCTATCGAGACCAGGCAGAAGGCGAAGAGCGTGCCGATGTTTACCAACTCCGCGAGCCTCGTCAGGTCGACGAAGGCCGCGATGATGGCCACGACCACCCCGGTAAGGATGGTGATGCGGTAGGGGGTGCGGAAGCGCGGGTGGGCCCGGGCGAAGTACCTGGGCAAGAGGTTGTCCCGGCTCATCGCGAAGGCGACTCGGCTCTGGCCGAGCATCAGGATCATGATGACCGAGGTGAGCCCGCAGATGGCCCCGATCGAGACCAGACCCGCCGCCCAGCCTAGACCGATATCTGCGAAGACCGACGCCATGGGTGCCTCGGGGTCCAGCTCGTTGTAGGGCACGATCCCGGTCATAATCTGCGAGACCAGGATGTACAGTATCGTGCAGATCGCCAGGGACCCGAGAATGCCGATGGGCAGGTCCCGCCGCGGATTGCGCGCCTCCTCCGAGGTTGTCGCCACGACGTCGAAGCCTATGTAGGCGAAGAAGACGATGGCCGCCGCTGTGATGATCCCGGCGAACCCGAACGCTTGCTGTTCAATCCCCGTCAGGTACTGCAAGAGCGAAGGTCCCCCGCCTTCGGTCGAGACGCTCGCCACTGCGCTCCCCGCCGACGGGACGAACGGCGACCAGTTGGCCGTGTTTACGAAGAAGATCCCGAAGCCGATAAAGAACAGCACCACGGCGAGCTTGATCGCCGTCACCGTCAGGTTGAACCCGGAGCTCAGACGAATGCCGATGACCAGGATCACCGTGAGGAGCAGGGCTATGACCGCGGCCGGCAGGTTCACGACCTCGCCGGTAACGGACGGGGGAGGCTGACCCCAAAGAAGGTCTCCAAAATGCGGTTGAAGTACTGCGACCACCCGACGGAGACGGTCGCCGCGCCCACGGTGAACTCGAGAATCAAGTCCCACCCGATGATCCAGGCGAAGAACTCGCCTATGGAGGCGTAGGAGAAGGTGTAGGCGCTCCCCGCCACCGGGACAGTGCTCGCGAACTCGGCGTAGCAGAGCGCCGCCAGGGCGCATGCTATACCCGAGAAGACGAACGAGAGCGAGATTGCCGGCCCCGCGAAGTTCGCCGCCGCGACCCCGGTGAGGACGAAGATACCGGTCCCTATAATCACCCCGATGCCGAAGACGATGAGGTCTATCGGCCCGAGCGCCTTCCTCAGCTCGAACTCCGGCTCCTCCGTGTCCCGGATGGACTGCTCGATAGACTTGGTGCGCATTATCCCCATATGGCTCCCCTTACCAGGATGTCTGCGGCGATCACCGTAGCGCCGCCGATTTTCCCTCTACCCTGCGTTCCTTGACCTACCGGCATTCTATGGGAACGATCGCTGCCCCGCCAGTCCCGGCCGGAAAGTCAACCCGACACAGCTACAGAAGGCCCTGGGCGGCATGGACTACCCGGTCTCCAAGGATGAACTCGTGAAGCACGCGCAGGGCGAGAACGCCGACGATGAGGTTCTCTCCGCCCTCAAGAATCTTCCCGACCGGAAATACGAGACCCCCACCGACGTCAACAAGGAGGTCGGCTAAACCACGTTCCGTCCGAACGTAGCACCCGCTGGTTCACCTGCTCTTCCGATCCCGGTCGGTAGGTGCCGAGGCGAGGAGGTCCAAGGCGTAGCCCACCACCTCCTCTACCGGTACGTCGGCGATGATCGAGGCGAAGTGCCCGCAGTCATTGTCGAAGAGGGTGGCGCCACAGATTGGACAGTTCGAACGCCAGGAGACGGCCGGACGATGACGTGCGCGATTTGGAGGGCCGGCGTTTATGAGGTTGGGTCCCCAGTAGATCCCGACCGTAGCCGCCCCGACTGCCCCCGCCAGGTGCAGCGGCCCGGAGTCATTCGAGACGACGACCGCGCACCGTCCGAGAAGTCCGGCGAGCCCCTTGAGGGAGAGCCGCCCGCACAGGTCGAGGGCCTCGTGCCTCATGGCGTCTACTATCTCGGAGATCAAGCTTCGGTCTTCCTCCACCCCGACCACGCCCACGCGGGCGCCGGCCTCTGCCAGGGCGTCCCCGACCGCGGCGAACTTCTCGGGCGGCCACCGGCGCCGCGCGTCGCCCGCCCCCGGGTGAAGGGCGGCTAGCACACCTCCGGCCTCCGGGACCACGCCCTCGGCCTCGGTCAGATCGTCGTCTGTTACCCGGAGACGCGGTTCCAGGTTTGCCGTCCGTGCGCCTACCAGGCTCGCTATCTCCAGGTAGCGTAGGATCTCCGACTGGAAGTAAACGTAAGGTACGGTACGCTCGAGGAGCGGAGCACCCGGCGCCCGCGCGCCCGCCGTGACCCGAGCCTCGAGCTTGTGGACGAAAGGGTTGGAGTAGCCCCCGCCGCCGTGCATCTGGAGCGCCAGATCGAACCGCTCCTCCCGCATGCGCGTGAAGAAACGCTCGAGTTCCTCCTCGTCTTCGTCGACGCCCGTGTCGGGACCGTTGACGCCCGTGGAGGGAGGAACGAGGATGGCTCGTTGCACGGGCTCGGTTCTGCCTTCGAGAAGCCCCGTCTGGAGGGAGCCTCCGAGCAGTGTGATCTCCGCCTCCGGGTAAGCCTCCCGGAGTGCATCGAGCGCCGGCAGCGTGAAGGTGAGATCGCCGAGTCCGCCGGCCCTGAGGACGGCGATCTTACGGACGTTCTCTACGAGACTAGAGCCGGGGGGCGACGGCATGGTGGACGACCTTCGTCGTCGTGACCTCGTCGAGGAGCTCGGGGCCGTAGCCGAAGCCCAAACCGCTCGCCTTCCTCGGCTCCGCGGCCCCGCCGGGGGCGCCACCAAAGACCGCGTTGATCTTGACCGTCCCGACCGAGAGCTCCCGCCAGGCCCTGGCCGCGTGCTCCGGATCCGGCGTGAGTACCACCGCTGCGAGACCATAGACGGTCTCGCTTGCCTTCTTCAGGGCTTCGTCGAAGGACGGGACGACCTCGACGGCGGCGACGGGCCCGAAGGTCTCCTCATCTACCACGGCCATCCCCGAACGCACGTCTGATAGGACGGTTGGTGGGTAGAAGAAGCCCGATCCGTCCGGTACCTCGCCGCCGCACAGGAGCTTCGCCCCGGCCTCGACCGCCTGCGTGACGTGACGGTGGACGAGGTCGCGCTGGCCCTCGTCGACGAGTGGACCCATCTCGGTTCCGGGTTCCGCGCCGTCGCCGACGCGGATGGATTTCGCGCGGGCCGTGAGCTCGCGCAGGAACTCGTCGGCTACCGCTTCATGGACGTAGATGCGCTCGACGGAGGTGCAGATCTGGCCCGTGTTCGCGAACGAGCCTGTAGCGGCCTCGCCCGCTGCCCAGGCGGGATCCAGGCCCCTATCCACGATCATCGGGTCCTTGCCGCCGAGCTCGACGACGGCCTTTTTGAGCCCGCGCCCCGCCGTCTCTAAAATCCCGCGTCCCGTCGGCACGGAACCGGTAAAGAGCACCAGGTCCACGTCCTCGTGCTCCACGAGCGGACGCCCGGCGCGCTCGTCGCCCAACAGGAGGTTCAGGACGCCGTCGGGCAACCCGTCGAACATCTCGACGAGTCGTACCGCCGAGAGTGGGGTCTTCTCGGAGGGCTTGAAGACGACGGTGTTGCCGGTCACGAGCGCCGCCCCGAGGTACCCGCAGGCGATGGCTATAGGGTCGTTCCACGGCACGACGACCGCCGCCACGCCGTAGGGCTCGTACACCATCATATCCGAGGCCATGTAGTCACCGTTGAGACTCTTGCCTCGGTGCAGGGGACCGAGCTCCGCGTACTGCTCCAGCGTCCCTATCCCGGCCTCGACCCCGCCGAGGGCGTCGTCCAACGGTTTCCCGTTCTCCAAAGTCACCAGTTGGGCGATCTCTCCGGCGTGTTCCCGCATCTTCCGGGCGGCGGCCTTTACGAGCCCGGACCTTTCGGCCGCCGGCAGGCGCGACCAGCCGGGCAGCGCCTCGCGGGCGGCGGCCACGGCGGCTTTAGTGTCCTCGGGGGTCCCGGCGGGGATGAGCCCAATCTGCTCGCCCGTCGCCGGGTTCAGGATCTCTATCCCCTCGTCGCCCGTCGAAGGCACCTTCACGTTCCCGATCAGGTGCGAAGTATTCTCCCTGGTCTGCATACTAACTCCTTCCAAATGCTCATTCGCGCCCGCGCGCAGAACTCTAGCCGCCCATCGACAACCTGACTACCGACAACTAATAACTCTAAGGATACGAAGTCTCCGTCATCGGCGTAACCACCAGCTCGTGAATCACGGAGTCCAGAGGCTGGGAGATCATGAACAATATACTCCGCGCGACGGTCTCGGGGGGCTGGAGGTTCTCGGGGGGCGGCGGGGGATCCAGAGCCTTGAAGAAGTTGGTCCGCATCCCGCCCGGTACGATCGCCATAGCCCGGACGCCGTGGCGCCGACCCTCGGCGTGCAGGACCTGCGTCAGGCCCAGGAGGCCATGCTTGGAGGAGGCGTAGGCGGCGGCGTTCTCCCAGCCCTTCTTCGCGGCCGTCGAGGCGACGTTCAGGATCTGGCCGCCCCCGCGCTCCATCATGTGCGGCATGACCGCTCTCGCGAGCAGCCACGGCGCCCGCAAGTTGACGTTGATCACGTTGTCCCACTCCTCGAGCGTGAGCTCCGGCGCCGACCGGATGAAGTCCAGCCCCGCCGCGTTCACCAGAACGTCTATCCTCCCCTCCGTCCCGAGCACGTCCGCGACCCCACCCTCGATAGAGCCTGAGTCCGCGAGGTCCATGTAAAGGGGGCGCCCCCCGAACTCGGAGGAGATCTCTCCGGCGGCCTCCTTGTTGACGTCGGCGAGTACCACCTGCGCCCCGTGCTCGGCGAGGAGGCTGGCCGTGGCCGCTCCGAGGCCGCTACCCGCACCGGTGACGAGCGCCACCTGGTCCGAAAGGTCGAACGTCGTGCTGTTGGTCGGCATAGTAGGTGCTCCTTCTCTTATTGGTCGGCGTTCTTCAGGCCGTCTTGTAAGCGTGCGCCACCGCGACCTCGGAGAAGGCGGCGGCGGCGAGGGTGGCGACGTGTTCCCAGGTGTAGTGTTCCTCGATCCTGCGTCTGGCGGCGCGGCCCATCCGGAGCCTCAGGGGTGGATCTGAGAGCAGACGTAGTATGCGGTCGGCGAGGGCTTCCGGATCTCTGGGCGGCACGAGGTAGCCGGTCTCGCCGTCGGCTACGCTCGTCTTTATGCCGCCGACCCGGGCTCCCACGACCGGCGTGGCGCACGCCATCGCCTCCAGCGGTGTCATCCCGAACGGCTCGTAATGCGGCACCGAGACCGCAACGTCGGCGGCACCGTAGTAGTGACGGAGATCCTCCTGAGGCCGGCTCCCGGCGAAGGATACTCTCTCTGAGATGCCGAGGTCATCCGCGAGCTCCGAGAGTCTCGCGGCCTCGGGGGAGCCTCCGGGTTCGCCGCCCACGATCACGAGCCGCGCGTCGAGACGGCGCGGTAGAAGGGTGAAGGCTTCGACGAGCGTGTCCACGCCCTTACGCGCCACGATCCGCCCGACATAGACTACAGTCGGTTCGTCGGAGAGGCCGAGCGCCCCGCGGGCCAGCACTCTATCCACCGGCCGGAACGCTCGTTGGTCCACGCCGCAGGGTACGACCGTCAGGCGGGAAGGGTCGGCGTCGTAGAGCGTGGTGAGCTCCTCGACCTCGGCCGGACAGGTCGCGAGGATGAGATCCACCTCCTCCAGGATCCTCAGCTCCACCGCCCGCCGCTCGGGCGGGGAGGTGTCGTTCGCGCCCTGCTCACGACGCTTGATCTCCCCTAGAGCGTGGAAGGTCTGGGCGAAGGGCAACCCGAGGTCCCTCTTTGCCTCGCAGGCCACCCAACCGCTCATCCAGAAGTTGGCGTGTACGAGGTCGTACGTGGCGATTTCTTCCCTCGCGAAACGGTAGAAGGCGTCCCTGAACTCGCTCATGAACGGGAACAACTCGTCCTTGGACACGCTCCGCGCCGGTCCGGCGGGGAGGTTCACCACCCGCACGCCTTGCGCGAAGGGAACGACCGCGGGCAGCAGCTCGCTGTCGCGGCGGGTGAAGATGTCGACCTGGTGTCCCATCTCGCCCAGGCGCCGGGCGAGCTCGGCGACGTAGACGTTCTGGCCGCCGGAGTCCTCGCCACCCAGAGAGGCCAGGGGGCTCGCGTGTTCGCTGATCATCGCGAGGCGCATGGCACGACCTCCCTGAGCTTCGAGGCTTCCTCGAAAGCGACCTTCCAGTCGGCCGCGAAACGTTTGGGGCCGAACCTCTCCCGAACGGTGCGCCGACCCGCGTCCCCGATCCGGCGCGCCTTCTCCGGGTCGGAGAGCAGCCGCCGCATCCGGCGGACCAGGTTGTCCACGTTGGTGTCTATAAAGCCGTTCTCTCCATCCTTTATCACGGTGACGAGCTCCGTGGTAGCCAGGGCGACCACCGGGAGACCTACCTCCATCGCCTCCAGAACGGAGAGGGGGAGGCTGGTGTAACGGATCGGGTTGAAGTAGAACCGGTACGTCTTCATCCTCTCGTGTACCTCCGCCTGCGGCAGGTCCCCGAACCCTCCGGCTACCTCCTTGCTGTCGAAGCCGAACAGGTCGAGCGGTACTTCCTCGCTTACCCGCCGGAAGACGTCCCCGCCGACTACTCTCTTGCGGCGCGGCATGTCGTTCACGAGCGAGACGCCCCGTTCGATCTCGCCGGTGTAGCTGCCCTCCGGTGTCGAAGGCATCACGGCGTGGTCTATCACGCGGGTTGGGGTCTCGCGGCAGTCCCAGAACAGGTCGTTGAAGTGGGTGACGTGTACGAGGAGCACGCCAGGGTCGTCGATGGGATGAACCATCTCGTTTATGCGTCCCTGCGGGGTGTTGTGCTCCAGGTAGATCGCCGGTAGCGCCCTCTGATAAGGCGTCAATATTTCCTGAGCATCCTCGAAGAAGTTCTTCTCTGTCTGGTAGACGACGAGGTCCAGATTCAGGTCGCGCACCTCCTCGGCCGGAACCTCGACCGTCTCTGGCGACCACGCATAGGTTGGCCCGCGACCACCGTAGCCCTCGGGCTTTCCGGGCTTCGTCGGCAGGTAGAAGCGGTACGGCGCGCCGGCGAAGCTCTGCACGAGCGTGTTCAAGTAAGAGCCGTGGATCTGCCAGACGAGTATGTTCAGGCTCACGCCCCCAACCGCTCCTGCCTCGCGTCGAGAGCTTCCACGTAGCGCAGAACGTCCCCAACCGGAATGCTGGAGATGGGATCCCCCTCGAGGACGGCGTGTTGTTCTCCGTCGAGCGGCCCCCAGCGACCGGCGTCCGTCGAGGGACCGAAGAGAGTGACGCTCGGGGTACGCAGCGCGTACGCCAGATGCGCGGGTCCCGTATCATTCGACAACATTACGCTCGCCCGCGCCACGAGCGCGATGAGCGTGGAGAGGTCCGTCTCTCCCCCGAGGTCCAGAGAACCGGGGGCGGCCTCGCTCACCAGCCGTGTGATCTCCTTCTCCCCCGCGCTACCCGTCACCGCGACGACGTAGCCCCACCGGGTCAACTCCTCCGCCACCCGTCCGAAAGCTTCCCCCGGCCAGCGCTTCGCGGGGACCGAGGCCCCCGGATGCACGAGGGCCAGCGGCTTCCGGAGACGGCTCGGGAGCAATGCCCGAGCACGCCGGTCGTCCTCTTCCCGGACTCGCAGCTCCGGCTCGGAGCTATCGTAGGCTACCGGGTGCGCCCCGCCGATCTTCTTCGCGAGCAGGAGGAGCTTGCGAGACTCGTGCGTCTCGGCGTCCCACGGGACCTCGACGTCGAGGGCGGGGACGTCGTTCCCCTTCTCGCCGACGAAGCTGGCCGTACGCTGGGCCCCGAACCGGGTGACGAGCCGGGTCGAAACTGGTCCTCGGCCATGCATGTTCACGGCGAGGTCGAACTGTTCGGCGCGCATCCGCGCGAGGAACTCTTCGAGTTCCTCTGAGGTTCCCGCTCCGTCGAGGCCGGGGGCGCCGGGGTAAGGGAGAAAGTGGTCTACGAGGTCCCCCAGGTGAGGGGCGAGGGCGGTCGCCCAGGGCAGAGAGACGAGCGTGATCTCCGCTTGCGGGTACCCGTGCCGGAGTGCTCGCAGGGCCGGCGTCGCCGCGACGAGGTCGCCGAGGTACAGGCCACGAAACACCGCTAGCTTCTCCACCTTCACAAGACCTCCGCCGCCGGTACGAAAGACTCGTGCAGCAACCGCAGGGCCGCGCCGACGACGGTTCCGGGCGCGATGCCTCTCATGCATTCGTGGCCGATGGGGCAGACGCGTTTGTAGCACGGAGCGCAGGGGACCGGGTGGGTAAGCAGGTGGTTCGGGGTGCGCCACGGCCCCCACTGCTCTGCCGGGTTTGTCCCGGCGAAGACCGTCACGACCGGCCGCTTCAGGGCCGAGGCCACGTGGGTCGTCCCCGTGTTGTTCGTCACCACGACCGCCGCCCGTCCAACGAGCGCCGCGAAAGAGCCGAAACTCGTCTCGCCGCCGAGGGCTACGCCGGTGGAGCCGGCGACCAGGCGGGTCAGGTCCTCTTCGTCCCGTCCCCCGGTGACGAGCGCCGGCAGCCCGCTCTGCTCCGCAAGGCCCTCGACGACCTCTACGTAACGCTCTGGAGGGTAGGCTCGCGATGAGGCGCTCGCCCCCGGATGCACCAGGATAAAGCGCTCCACGCCGTGCCGCTCCAGGAGCCTCGCCGCGCTCTCCTCGTCCTCCTCGCGTGGGACGAGCACCATCTCCGGCTCGACGGGCGGGAAGCCCAGGGACTCCGTCAGCTCCAGGCCGCGCAGGGTCTCGTGCTTGGGCGGCACGGTCTCCTCGTAGCGATGGCGGTGGGTGAGCAGGGAGCCGGGGCCCTCGAAGGACCCGGCGGCGCGTACGGGTATGCCGGCCAGGTAGCACAGGTAAGCCGCCGGCAGCGCCGACTGCTTGTAAGAGGTGAAGATGATCGCCGCGTCGAAGTCGCGCTCCTTGAGTGTTTCTACGGCGTCGAGCTCGCGTTTTGGGTCCTGCGGCAGCCGGAAGTAGACGTCCTCGTTTGGGGCATGGTAGAGGATCGTCTCGTCCACGTCCGGGTCCAGCCGGCCGATCTCGCACCCCGCGGGACCGGCCAGGAGCGCCAGGTGCGCCTCCGGGAGGGTCTGCCGGACGGCCCGGAACGCCGGGGTCGTGAGCAGCACGTCGCCGAGGTTGTCCAGCCGCACGAGTAGGATGCGGCGAAAGTCCTCTCTCTCCATTCCCTCGAACACGTGGCTGATAGCAGCCTCGTTCACGGTCGAACCCCGGTGGTCGGTCTCGTAGCCCCGTCGGTGGCGGCTCCGTGGGAGGACCTTATGTGTTCGATCGTGGCGGAGGCCGAGCGGCCGGGGAGGAGCGGCAGGACTACTACCTCTCCGCCGGCCTCCTCGACCGCCGACTCCTCGGCCAGCTGGTCGCCCGCGTGGTCCCCGCCCTTCACGTGCAGGTCCGGCTCGACGCGACGGATCAGGGCCTCCGGCGTGTCCTCGCCGAAGACGACTACGTGGTCCACGCACGGGAGCGCCTCCAGGAGCTCGACCCGGTCCTCCTCGAGCGTCACGGGACGGCCCGGCCCCTTTATCCGGCGCGCGGAGGCATCCGAGTTGAGCCCGACGACGAGCACGTCCCCGAGCTTCCTCGCCTCTCGTAGCAGAAAGAGGTGCCCCCGGTGCAAGAGATCGAAGCACCCGTTCGTGAATACTACCTTCCCGCCCGAACGCCGCACCCGCTTCAGATCCTCCTCCAGAGCACTGGATTCCCCGGCGATGACTTCCTCCGCCGGTAGTCGCTGCAGCAGTTCCCTGAAACCCACCGACGCGGTCCCCGGACGGGCCACGGCGAGCGCCGCCGCCTCGACCCCGAGCCGGGCGGCCTCGTGCGGCCCGGCGTCTCCGCCTAAAGACAGCGCGAAGGCCGCGAGGAACGTGTCGCCCGCGCCGTTGACGTCCGGGTTCGCCACCCGGCGGCCCTCGACGCGTACCGTGACCGCCTCGTCCACCACCACGGCGCCCTCCTCGGCGAGGGTCACGACCACGGCGCGGGCCCCGATCTCGCGCCGCAGGGCCTCCCCGGCCGCCCCAGCATCGACCCGGCCCGGGTCTGCCTCTACGGGGAGGTCGAGGGCTCTCTGGGCTTCCAGGTGGTTCGGGGTGGCGGCGGCGAGGCCTTGCCACCGCAGCCGCGAGAGATCCTTGGAGTCCAGAAGCACGCATTCGTGCTCCGTGACGCCTATGGCGTCCGCCACCCGCTGGGTTACGGTTCCGCCGGAGTAGTCGGAGACTACGACGACCCTGGCGCTCTCTGCCAGGGCCGCCGCCCGTTCGGCGAGCTCCTCCTCCAGGTCGCCGCTCAGCGGTTCTTTGTCCCCGGAATCGACGCGGGCCAGGATCGCGCCGTCGGCGACGAGGCGCTTCTTCACGACCGTCGCGCGTCCGGGAACCCGGACTATTTCCCTGGTCTGGATCCCGCCCTCGTCGAGCTTCTTCAGGAGCTCGACGCCGGCGGGGTCGTCGCCGATCGCGGTGAGCAGGGTCACCTCGGCGCCCAGGGCGGCGAGGTTCGCGGCTACGTTGGCCGCACCACCGGGCGAGCAGGTCGTGCCGACGTCCGTGAGGACGGGGGCGGGGGCGTCGGGGGCGAGGTGGACGGCCCGGCCTCTCTCGAAGACGTCGAGCATCACGTCGCCCACCACGAAGCACCGGCGCCCCTTGTAGCCGCGCACGAGCGCGGCGAGCCCCTGTCCGGCCGCGCTACTCAAGATCTAAAGCTCGCGGCTCTCTCCGTGGAGCCCGGAACGTCCCCTGGTACCCCGAGGATGTGGCGGACCGCTGCGGCGAAGTCCTCCGCCTTGTGGTCGGGGGGCGGCTGGGCCGTCTCGGGACCGACGAGGATAGTGTGGGCGCCGGCCCGGCGGCCCGCCTCGACGTCGGCCTCGATGTCGCCGACCATCCAGGAGGCCGAGAGGTCGACGCCGTGCTTGCGGGCGGCCCGACGGAGCATGCCCGGGGCGGGCTTGCGGCAGGCGCACTCGACGGCGTACGGAGACGTGTCCCCCTCCGGATGATGGGGGCAGTACTCCAGGCCGTCGAGCGCCGCCCCGTGCCGGTCCAGCATCCTCTGGAGCCGGTCGTGCATCCGGGCGACCGCCCCTTCGTCGAAGTAGCCGCGGGCCACCCCGGACTGGTTCGAGACCAGGATCAGCTTGTACCCGGCCGCGCGCAACTCTAGAAGACCCTCGACGACACCGTAGAGCAACTCGATCCCGTCGGGGTCCGAGCCGTAATGCCGGTTGACGATAAGGGTCCCGTCCCGGTCCAGAAAGACCGCCTTGTTCGGAAAGAGCGCCTCCTCGACGAGCCCGCAGATGGTGTGCGTCAGTACCAGATGCCCGACCTGGACGGTCGCCGTGTCGTGGGCCCCGAGGACCACCGGCACGTCCACGAGCTCCCCGAGGCGTCCCCCTCTCTCCTTCCCGCCGAGGTAGCCGACAGTGCTGAGGCCCTTCTCCTTCGCGGCGAGGACGGCCCGGATGGCGTTCTCCGATCCCCCGCTCGTCGAAATGGCGACGAGCACGTCGCCGGGTTCCCCCAGGGCGTCGACCTGGTGGGCGAAGGCCTCGTCGTAGCCGTAGTCGTTGGCCACGGCGGTGAGGGCTGCGGGGTTCTGGTGGAGGGCCAGCGCCGGCAGGGGCGCCCGGTCCCGCTCGAACTTGCCGACGAGCTCCGCGACGAGGTGCTGGGCCTCCATCGCCGAGCCGCCATTGCCGCAGGCGAGCACCTTGCCCCCCCGCTCGTAGCAAGCAACGATGAGCGCCGCCGCCCTCCCGGCCGCCTCGACCGGAAAGCCCGCGAGCATCCCGCGCGTCCTGTCCGCCCACTCGCCGGCCCGACCCGGCCCGGCTCCATTCCCCAAAGAGCCGCTCATCCTCCCGTCCCAGAGGTGCCCGTCCGGTCACGCGTCCCGCGCGAACTGGCTACGGTAGACATGCGAGCCGCTAGCATACCCCTCCAACGGTAAAGCTTCGACGCTACGTCCGCAACAGCCGGACTCGTATAAAAACCCGGCAGGATGCCATGTATAGTAGCTAATGGAGGCCTATGTAGCAACACGTTGTTCTGTGGGGAAACTTTCTCGTGCAAAGCTGCGATAACCGCCACCTCCGGGGGCCTCGGGTGCGTGGTCGAACGTCCGGTCGTCGATTCATAACTCATGCAAGGATGTTTTTTCCGCACTTCTTCTACCACTAAACTTCTTCTATAGTTAATGGTTAGGAATCAAATGAACCAGGTGGGAAACCACGGAGGAGGCGATGGAAGCATGGAGCGTGAGTTCGCGGGCGGGGTCAGGGTCGAGGTAGTCCGGGGTGACATAACGGATCAGGAGGACGTGGAGGCGATCGTAAACGCGGCGAACGCCGGGCTCACGAGTGGGGGAGGTGTGGCGGGCGCGATCCACGCCGCCGCCGGTCCCGGGCTCGCCGAAGAGGCGCGTCTTCTGGCCCCGATCGAGCCGGGAGAGGCCGTTATCACGGGCGGCCACGACCTGCCCAACCGCTA
The DNA here is from genome assembly GCA_030448125.1 of Rubrobacteraceae bacterium. Taxonomy (GTDB): domain Bacteria; phylum Actinomycetota; class Rubrobacteria; order Rubrobacterales; family Rubrobacteraceae; genus Rubrobacter_F. The sequence continues at coordinate 155,788 of JAUJNO010000003.1, forward strand.
TGTCATCCACGCTTTAGGACCGGTCTACGGCCAGGACCGCCCCGAGGCGGAACTTCTGGCCGACTGCTACCGCAACTCCCTCGCACTCGCCGAGGAGCGTGGCATAAGCTCGGTCACCTTCCCGGCTATCTCGACCGGCGTGTTCGGCTATCCAAAGAGAGAGGCTGCCGGGGTCGCGCTGCGCGCGGTGACCGAAGAAGCCGAAAAGCTCCGGAGCGTGCGTCTCGTCCGCTTCGTGCTCTTCGGCGAGGAGGACCGCAAAGTCTACGAGGACGCGCTCGCTCGGCTGTTGGGGGAGAGAGAATAGAAGAGAGCTATAGCTCGCCTGTTTCGCTACCGTCCCTACGCCGACCCGGAGTGACGACCGCGGCGAGGCGTGCTGCTCCGTACGTCTACGAAACCTTCCCCTGGGCGGTGAGGACCTCCACAACCCGGTCGACGTTCTCCTCGGTCGCGACGCTCTCGGCCGTCGCGAGGAACGAGAGCAGGGTGATAGGTTTACGGGCGAGAGAGGCCGCGTACGTCTTGTGGTGTCCGTCGAGCAGGTAGTGGGCGAGGCACCAGTGTTCGGTCACCGTCGGTCCCTCTTCCCGGGTCGCGGGACCCCTGACGTCCAGCACGGAGACGGCCAGCGCCGTGGGCCGTTCCCCGGCGGCCAGCCGATCCGCGTAAGCTGTCAGGGTCTTCTTGCTCAGCCAACGCTTCGGGAACATGGGAACGACGAACTCGAAGAGCTGTTTGCCTTCCCTGAGTGGTACGGGAGGCGTGCGGTAGTACTCAGTTTTTGGATGGTGGGGCAGGTCCCAGAAGGCGTCCGTGTCCCATAGCTCGACCTGCTCGTTCGCGAAGTAGTCTCCCTCCGTGCCGGGCGTCACCAGGGTGGGGGTCACGTCCAGCAGGCTCACCAGGTAGTTTCCCCCGGGCAAGACGTTGCCGATGTCGACGACGAGCTCGTCGTCTATTCCTCGTAGACCGGCTCTCAGGGCGCCGGCTGTCTCCACGGGCGAGACGTTCCGGTTCGCGCCCCCCATGCGCTCGAAGAGGAACGCGCACGTGTCGCACGTGCCGCCGATAAAGTATGCTTGCTCGCCCCCCAGCGTGAGGTAGCGGCTCCAGCCGACGCAGTCCTCGTACGCCGGTTGCTCGAAGCCGAGTACCGGCTCCGAAGATTTTACTTTGATGTGCGTCGCGTCCAGCAAGAGGCTCATGGTCAGAGACGCTCCTCTCCGTTCACTGTAGGTCCTGGGCATGCTCGTCCATCTCCAGGGAGATGAAGCGCGAGATCATGGCTCGGTAGACTTCTTCCGCCACGTCGGGGTTTGCCCCGTGCTCGCCGGCTAGAGTCCTGGCGTTCCGGACCACCTCCTCGACCCGATCCGGGGCCTCGACGTCCTCCCGCGCCTCCTTTACACGCGCGGCCCGCCGGACGTGCCCCTCGCGCTCGGCGAGCAACCGTACGATCTCCCGGTCCACCGCGTCGATGCTCTCCCGCACCTCGCCGAGGCTTCCGGGACGCTTCTCCGCGGCGTTTTCATCGAGCCCGGCAAGGATCTCCCCCGTGTGCTCCCCAATTCCGGGAATAGGACCCATGACCGGCTCCGTGCCCGCGAGCGTCGCCGGGGGCGCCAGCGCCCGCAAGGGCCCCGCCGGCGAGCCCACCTCGCGCCAGCGGCCGCGCGCCTGGAACTGTGGGTGGTCGAGGAACTGGCGCACGGTCCTCATCCGGGCGTTGGCCACACCCGCCCCTTCGAGCCGCTCTATCGCCTCCTCCTCCGTCAGGCGTGAGAAGACGCCCTCGATCTCCGCGTGTAGGTCCGCCCGGTTCGCGACCCGCTCCGAGTTCGAGGCGAACCTCTCGTCCTCCGCCATGCCGGGCCTTTCGAGCACCTCCTCGCAGAACCGTGCCCACTCCCGCTCGTTCTGGATGCCCAAAAAGACGATCTCCCCGTCGCCGCACTCGAACGGGCCGTAGGGGGCAATGGCCGCGTGGCTGGCCCCGCTCCTTTTGGGCTCCTCCCCGCCGTAGTGGGAGAAGTAAGCCGGGAAACCCATCCACTCGCCCAAAGATTCGAGCATTGAGACGTCGAGCGTGGCTCCCTCGCCGGTACGCTCCCGCCTCATAAGAGCGGCGAGGATACCCGAGTAGGCGTACATGCCGGCCGCGATGTCCGCTACCGAGATGCCCACCTTAGAGGGGGTTTCGGGGGTGCCGGTAATAGAAACGAGCCCCGCCTCGCACTGGACCAGGAGGTCGTAGGCCTTCTTGTCCCTGTACGGGCCCGTGGCGCCGTACCCGGAGACGCCGCAGTAGATGAGACGCGGATACCTCTCCCTCAACTCCTCCGCCCCGAAGCCCAACCGCCCGGCGGCGCCCGGCGCGAGGTTCTGGACGAAGACGTCCGCCTTCGCGACGAGGTGGTGGAGTGTTTCTTTCGCTTCGTCTTCTTTGAGATCCAGGGCCAGAGACTCCTTGGAGCGGTTGAGCCAGACGAAGTGGCTCGCCATTCCCTTCACGGTCTCGTCGTAGGAGCGTGCGAAGTCTCCTACCTCCGGTCGCTCGACTTTTATGACGCGCGCCCCGAGGTCGGCGAGCTGGCGAGTGGCGAACGGGGCGGCGACGGCCTGCTCGAGCGCGACGACGATTATGCCTTCGAGAGGGAGTCTCCCGGAGGGCATTTAGAAAGACCTCGGCAGTCCGAGGACGTGCTCGGCGACGTAGGAGAGGATCAGGTTCGTGGAGATCGGGGCGACCTGGTAGAGTCGCGTCTCCCGGAACTTGCGCTCGACGTCGTACTCGGCGTCGAAGCCGTAGCCCCCGAAGGTCTGCACCGCGACGTTCGCCGCCTCCCAACTGGCGTCCGCCGCCAGGAGCTTCGCCATGTTCGCCTCCGCCCCGCATGGCTCGCCCGCTTCGAAGAGCGCGGCGGCCCTCTCCGTCATAAGGTCGGCGGCCTCGACGGATACGTGCGCCCGGGCTATCGGGAACTGGACGCCCTGGTTCTGGCCGATCGGACGCCCAAAGACCTCGCGCTTCTTAGCCCTCTGCGTCGCCCGCTCGACGAAGAAGCGGCCGTCGCCCACGCACTCGGCGGCGATGAGGATGCGCTCGGCGTTCATGCCGTCCATGATGTAGCGGAAGCCCTCGCCCTCCTCGCCGATAATGCTGCCCGCCGGCACGCGGAGGGCCTCGAATAGTAGCTCGTTGGTCTCGTTGTTCATCATAACCCGGCGTCGTTTTACGGTGAGCCCGTTGCCTACGGCTTCGCGCAAGTCCATGAGGAAGACGGAGAGGCCGCGGGAGCGTTTCTCGACCTCTTCGAGGGGCGTGGTGCGGGCGAGCAGGACCATGAGGTCCGAGTGGTCCACGCGGGAGATGTAGATCTTGCGCCCGTCGATAACGTAATGGTCGCCGTCGCGTACCGCGCTCGTGGTTAGTTGCGTGGTGTCGGTCCCCGCCTCTGGCTCGGTGACGCCGAAGGCCTGCAGCCGGAGTTCGCCGCTCGCTATCTTCGGCAGGTACTCCTCCTTCTGCGCCTCCGAGCCGTGCCGGAGGAGCGTACCCATAGTGTACATCTGGGCGTGGGCCGGACCGGCGTTCGCGCCGCTCCTGTTGACTTCCTCCAGGATCGCGCAGGCGGCCGAGAGACCGAGGCCCATGCCACCGTACTCCTCGGGGATGAGCGCCCCGAGCAGGCCCGAGTCGGTCATGGCCCGGACGAAGCCCTCCGGGTACTCGCGCTTCTCGTCGAGGGCGCGCCAGTATTCGTCCGGAAAGCCCGCGCGGACCTCCCGAACCGCCTCTCTGAGACTCTCGTGAGCCTCGTTCACCGGCACGCGCCTCCCGTTTCCACCGCCATACTGTTCACCTTCACCACCGCTACCAATATACCAGCCTATCCTCGTTCGCTCGCTGTCGCTCGAGAGGGGACGAAAAAAGGGTGGATCCTCTCGGACCCACCCTCTATAAAGAGCCCCGGCTTACCGGGCTAAGGAGCGCGGTTGTTTACTGGAAGATCCGGCGGATCAAGACCCCGCCGGCTACCAGACCCGCTCCCAAGCCCAGCGTGAGCAGAGAAACCAATTACTACTTGACGGCCGACGCCGCCGCAGCCTGGTTGACCATCTGCGTGCATTCCGTCGTGTTCACGGGGCTAACGGTGATCGTGCCACCGACCTCCTCGAACTCGAAGTCGTCCGCCTCGGAGGCGTACTGGAGGATGTTGGTATTGTTCTGCGCGTTGCCGGTATTCGCGACGCCCTGGATCCCCGCGCACTGGTTGGAGTTGTCGCCCTCGCTGGTGACGGTGAACGACTGATCTACCTCGCCGCTCTCGCCTTCCTGCTCGGTCTCCTGGCTAACCTGCGCTATGGCCGGGATCGCTGCGACGATCAGCATCGCCAGCAGCGCCGCCAACAACATTAGCTTCCTCAACTTGTTCTCCTTTTCGTTAGCGTTTCGTTTTGGACTTGGCTCCGGCCGGGCCGGCTATAGCTCGGCCCGCCGTCTCCTCGCCCGAAGCTAGATTACTTTACGGGATTCCTCCCGGCCGACTGCCCCATATCGAGATGGGCGATGGCCTACCGTGGTACGCTCGCACGGGTCTTCGGACTACGCCGGGGCTCACGTCCCGGCGAGCGGGGAGTATCCCGGAGCGGGGGGTTACCCTGGCCGCTCCAGGGGGAGGCGCAGCGCCGAACTTGGCTTCGGCAACTCGCAAAAGGCCCACAACAACTTGAAGTCTCGTCGTGGCAGGATCAGGCCGGAGGCCAGGATGCAGAGCAGTAGCAGGACGACGCCACCGGCCCCTATCTGAGCGCCCGACAGAGAGGAGGAGCTTCCCGCCGGCGGCGTAAAGGGGGAGACCGGTTGCGGCGCGGCGTCCTTCAAGGGACTCTCCGAGCCGGTTCCAGTAGAAGAGGACTCGGGTTCGTGGACTGGCTCGCTAACGCTCGTTTGCCCGGCTTCTCCTCCGGAGAACAGGCTCGCCAACGCCGTGTTGATCAAACCCTCGCCCTCCTCCGCAGCGGGCCGGGAGAGGGCCCCACCCACGAGAGCCCCCAGAGCGTTCGCGGTGGCGCTTTCGAGGGTCTCTTCCAGAGTTTCCACCGCGCTAACCGCCGAGGTCTCCAAGACGGAGAGGGGATAAGAGTCTTCCTCTTCTCCCGAACCCGGTACGGCCGGCTCCGCGGCCGGAGCCTCTTCGGCGAGTAGTGAGAGGGGCTTGCTCTCCTCGGTATCGACCCGCTCGGACGCGGGCTCGAGGGCAAGCGACGACGGGTCGGGATCTACCGGCCCGGGCGCCAGCTCCTGGTCGACCGGCGATGCGGGAGCCAGCCCGGATGCTAGCCCGGGTTGCGCTTCGGTATCGTCCCCCACCGGCGCCGGCCCGGTCACTGCCCCGGAGATCGACGGCCCGGAGGCAGGCGACTCGAGGCCCGGATCGACCGGCGCCTCGGGGACGTGCTGCCCGGCCGGCACGTTCACCGACCCGGAGATCGATCCGGACTGGAGCACCGGCCCGGACACGAGCTCGGGATCCGGTAGCGTGGGCTCGACAGGGGACCCGGCAGGCGCCGGCTCGGGGACCGGCCGCGCGGGCTGCGCGACCGGGGGCCCGGACGCGAGCTTGGTGGTGGGTGGCGGCGTGGACTCGACCGGGGCCGTCTTCGCCGGGGCCGTCTCCCATGGGAACGTTTCTTCGACAGGGGCAGCCTCGACGGGTGGTTTGGCGACCGTCTCGACAACCTGGCCCTCGATTACCGTGTGCTGTTGCGCCGGGGGAAGTTGTTGCGCCTGAGCCTTCTCGCCGGCAAAGGCGAAGACGAAGGCACACAAGACGAGCGCCCCCAAAGAGGCAAAGGTCTTCCGGCTCCGCGGACCGACCCGGCTAGTAATCTTGTTCGAGTACCTCATGGACAGAAGCTTGGCGCTCCAATCGCTCCGGTGGCGACCGCGTCCCCAGAAGGAGCAGTCTTCCACTAGTTCCTCCGCCGTCACGGGTAGGACGACGCCACGTCCGTAAGTTTGCCATCAGATGTTGGATCGTGCAATACTTTCTCCAGTATATTTGGGGGTAAATACCGGATTTTGTACCTTAAAGTGCTATACCCAACGGGTGAGGCGCCGGTTCTTTCGGTGCTCCGGCGAGAGCTACCGTACCGTCGGAGCCTGGAGCTTTCGAGGCGGTTACGAGGAAGGGAAGGGGGAGATCGCCGTGGCCAGTGAGGATGCCCCGGCGGGAGCGCCGGCGGAGGTTTACGGGCGCTACCTTGAAGGGGGGAGGCTCGGCTTCCAGCGGTGCCGGGACTGCTCTTCGATGGTATTTTACCCGCGGGTTCTCTGTCCGGTCTGCGGGAGCGTGGACCTGGAGTGGGGGACCAGCGGCGGCCGGGGGGTGGTCTACGCGACGACTGCCGTACACAGTCGGGACGGCGAGCCCTACAACGTCGCTCTGGTGGACCTCGAGGAGGGTATAAGGATGATGAGCCGGGTCGAGGGCATACCCGCCGAGGAGGTGGAGGTCGGCCGGCGCGTGCGCTTCGAGGTGCGCGAGGAAGACGACGGGCCGGTCGCGGTCTTCGTGCCGATGGCGGAGCCGGAGGAACCGGAGGAGTCGGAGGAGCCGGCGCGATGAGCCCGCGGGGCCGGGCCGCTATTGTCGGGGTGGCTGAGTCGGACCTCGGGGAGGTCGGGCCGGGCCTCACGCCGCTCGACCTGATCGGGCAGGCAACCTTCCGCGCTCTGGACGATGCCGGGCTGGAGAAAGAAGACGTGGACGGCCTCTTCTCCGCCTCGGCCTACTACCACATGCCGACCCTCTCGATGGGGGAGTACCTAGGCATCCGGCCCCGTTACAGTGACGCGACCAGCATGGGCGGCAGCTCCTTCGTCTCCCACCTCTTTCACGCGGCGGTGGCGATAGACGCCGGCCTCTGCGAGGTCGCCCTCATAGCCTACGGCTCGACCCAGCGATCCTCCGGCGGGCGCCTCGTCTCCGGCTCCGAGACCCTCCCCTACGAAGCTCCGTACAGGCCCCGCTATCCGGTCAGCATGTACGCTCTCGCGGCCTCTCGCCACATGTACGAGTACGGCACCACCCGCGAGCAGCTCGCCGAGGTCGCCGTCGCCGCCCGCGAGTGGGCGAAGCTGAACCCCAAAGCCTTCGTGCGTGACGACCTCTCGGTCGAGGACGTTCTCGATTCACGCATGATCTCCTCTCCCCTGAGCGTCCTGGATTGCTGTCTGGTGACGGACGGGGGTGGGGCTGTGCTCGTCACGAGCAGCGAGAGAGCCCGGGATCTCCGCAAGCCTCCGGTCTACCTGCTCGGGGCGGGGGAGGCCCACTGGCACCGCAACATCTCCCAGATGCCGGATCTGACCGTGAGCGCCGCTGCGGAGTCCGGGCCGCAGGCCTACCGGATGGCGAAGCTCGGGCCGGAAGCCGTGAACGTCGCCTTGTTGTACGACGCCTTCACTATAAACACAGTACTGTTCCTCGAGGATCTTGGGTTCTGCGAGAAGGGGGAGGGCGGGGCGTTCGTCTCGGGGGGTAGGATCTCGCCGGGTGGAGAGCTCGCAGTGAACACTAACGGCGGGGGGCTCTCGTACAACCATCCGGGGATGTACGGACTACTGCTCCTCGTCGAGGCGGCGCGCCAGGTCCGGGGCGAGTGCGGCGAGCGGCAGGTGGCGGGCGCGAACGTGGCGCTCGTGCATGGCAACGGCGGGGTGCTGTCCAGCCAGGTTAGCGCCGTATTGGGGTCCGAGGAGACGTTGTAGCGTAGCGAAGGAGGTCGAGGTATGTTCGCGAGGGTGAGCACTTTCCAGGGTCCCCCCGACCAGACCGCCGAGGGCATCCGGGTGGCGCGGGAGCAGATCCTCCCGGCCGCCAAGCTGATGGACGGGTTCAAGGGGATCTACCTGCTCTACGACCGGGAGAGCGGCAAGTCGCTCTCGATGACCCTCTGGGAGACGGAGGCGGACATGCGCGCCAGCGAGGAGGCAGCCAACCGCGTGCGCACTCAGAGCGCGGAGGCCTCCGGCGATGAGGTGATCAACGTGGAGAGGTACGAGGTCGCCTTGCAGACGCTGGTGGACTGACGCGCCCCGTCCCCACGTGCTCCGCGATCCGCGCGCGTCAGGTTCGTGGGGGCTCACGGATTCTCCCGGTTCCGCGTCGTAGAATTACGAGTTGCGCCGTTGCGTGACGGCGTGTCCTGCTTGTAGATTCCAAGGAGCCCGAGATGGATCCCAACGAGATGGCCCGGTCGTACGGGAATGCCGCAAAGAACCTGTCGCGTAGCTGGCTGGAGGCCGGCTCCGCCGTGTTCGCCGCCAACCGGCGCCTGGCGGACGCCGCTCGCCTGTGGGGCGACGAGGCGCGGGCGGCGCAGGAGGTGCTGGCCCGGGCCGCGCGGCGTTCGGGCGAGGAGACGCGGGCCGTCTTCGGCGCCGGGGAAGGGCCGCCGGACACCGCCTCGCTGGCCCGCTTCGGGGATCTGGTGCGCGCCCAGACGTTCCTGTGGACGGCGGCCAACCTCGCGGCGGCGGAGCGCCTGGGGCGGGCTGCCTCCGCCGGCGGCGAGTCGCTGCCCGGGTTCCCCGGGTTTGCCGACCTCGCCGCTTCCGCCCCGTCGCCGCGGGTGTTCGTGCTCGGGGTCGTGGCAGCCGATTTGTGGGTCGGGTACGCCGGACTGCGGGAGCGGTCGCGGTGGACGCCGGACCTGGTGCGGGACGAGGATTGGGAGCTGCAGCACCGGCGCGGGGCTGGGCGCGTGCTGGACGCGGCGGCGGCGTTGGGCGGAACCCTGATCAAGGCGGCCCAGTTCGCCTCGTCCCGCCCGGACCTCCTCCCCGCCGCGTACGTCGAGACCCTCTCCGAGCTGCAGGACCGCGTGCCGCCGCAGCCGTGGCCGGTCATCGAGGGGGCGGTCTCCCGCGAGATCGGATGCCCCGTCTCGGCGGCCTTTGCGGAGTTCGACCCCGATCCCGTCGCCTCCGCCTCCATCGCCCAGGTGCATCGCGCCCGCCTCGCCGACGGTCGCCTGGTCGCCGTCAAGGTCCAGTATCCTGGGATAGCGAGCCTCATCGAGGCCGATCTCTCGGCGCTCGAAGGCATCTTCAAGGCATCTCTCGACTCGAACCCTCCGTCAACCTGCAGCCGATCCTGGACTACCTCCGCTGGATCCTCCCGATGGAGCTCGACTTCCGCCGGGAGGCCGAAGCCATCAAAGACCTGAGAGAAGCTCTCGGCCATCGCGAGGATGTCCTCATCCCCGAGGTCGTCGAGGGGATGAACACGGAGCGCCTGCTCGTCATGGAGTTCGTGGAGGGCGTCAAGATCACCGACCGCGAAGGGCTCGTGAACGCCGGTCTGGACCCCCACCGGGTCGCCGGGTCGCCGAGCAGCAACCTCGTCGAGGTCACACGCAACCTCTTTGTGAGCACGGCCCCGTGCTCTTCGACCAGCGTCACCGTGGACCTGGTCGAGGCGATGAAGGAGGCCATCGAAGCCCTCACCGAAGGCGACTTCGACACCCTCACCGGCGCTCTGCAGAAGGCCGGGCTCGAGATCAGTGACCTCGACCTCGACACGCTCCTGGGCCTGGTCGGCGTCCTCTTCGGGAGCGACCAGACTGGAGAAGAGGACGGGCAAGGCGACGGCGAAGGGACGGACCTCCCGCAGTTCGGCCTGAAGCTGGGCGCGAGCATCGGTCACATCCCGAACGACCTGCTCCTCGTGGGGCGCGCCATCGGTCTAATAGACGGCATCACCCGCCAGCTCGACCCGGACGTCGACACCATAGAGATAGTAGCCCGCTACGCGCAGGACGTTTGATCCGACTGTTTAGGCTTGATGGGCTTTGCACCAGAATCTGAGTCTGGTTCAAACTGGGCCTAAGGGACGTTGCACTAAAGTTGCCCGTTTGGGGCGAATAAGAGTGCAACCGGCCTTCCAAAACCTAAATAGGATGACTAATATTGGTTCAAACCGGGGCGCGTGAACCAAGAGCCATTAGGGGGACGTGCGGCTAGAAGCGGAAGTCTTATCCAAAGAATTCAAAGAACTAGTAGTTGTGGGTACAATGAGGGCGTATCGCTCAAGCAACGATTCGGACTTTCAATGGACCTCAACCAGCGCAAAGAACAATTCAGCAAGTCTTACATACAGGCCGTAGCCTCGGTTGCAGGCTTCTCGGCCACGACGCCAACAGTCGATGATGACAGCGTTGACCTCACCATTGCAGGAAGGGGCCGCGACGGAACTGTTGCGTCTCCACGGCTAGAGTTACAAGCGAAAGGCAGGAATGCAACCACAGGCAATGGCAATCACTTTAGCTACAATCTCAAGCTGAAGAATTACGACGACTTGAGAGTGGCTAATTTTCTGGTCCCCCGAATCTTGGTAGTGGTTTTTGTTCCCGAACAAATAGAATACTGGCTAGAGCAGTCTGAAGAACGACTGCTGATGAAACACTGTGCGTACTGGGTATCTTTGCGGGGTATGGAAGAGAGCAACAATCAGAACACGGGTTGCGGTTCGCTTACCCCGCTCGAACCTATTTACTATAGAAGCCCTCCAGGATATGATGGGGCGAATCGGCAACGGAGGAACCCCGTGAAGGTGGCCATAAGAGACACCGATACGCTCAAAAGCATAAAGCCTTGGAGTTTGCCGCGTACTTGCGTGCTGGTGGTTGGCACGAAGAGCACCGAATTTCAGATCGGGCGGCTGTCTGGACTCTAGATAATGGCTCCGACAGCGGGTACGAAATCCTGTTGCCTTTGATTCGCGAAATTGGGGACTATGCAATTCGTATGAGCGAGGCTTTGCAGACGTTGGAGGTCGCTGAGCAGCGCTCCGAGTTGGAGATTATTAACGAGCTTGCAACCGTAGCTGCCGACGTTGTGCGCGTTAGGGTAGATCACCCGAACACGGCGAACGGCAGCATACTATTGGACGATGGGGTTGGCCTTTTCCAACGTGCTCGTGAAATGATGTTGTCGGCAGCTTGCGCCACCGTAGAACCGAAGCCTCAATTCCAAACTCGTAAGCCCAGCAAGGCAGTTGAGTACCTTAATGGTGTGCGCGTAGGTCAGACCGAGCGTGGTAGCTATGTGGTGAATATTATCTCACCGGTAGCTCCAAATCTAAGAGAAGGACAGCTCTTCCCGATTGAGGAGCCGTTTGAGCGCTCAGTGGTAAAAACCCTTGCTGAAGCATTGGAGGCTACCCGGCTAGCCGCAGAGCGCTCGGCAACTACGGGGAGTGTAGAGTCGTTCATCGAAGCCATCCCGAAGGGAGTAAGTGCTAATTTGTGTGAGGCTATTGTGGGAATGAATGAGAGCGGAGGTGAATCTGGGTTAGAGATCGGCTTGCGTTGGGCTCGCAGTCGCCCAGTACAAGACAGCGTGCCTCGCCAAGTACGGCTCTCTCCCGACGCGATGCCTCTCATTCAGGAAGCCGGCCGCCTGTTCCGTGAAACACCTCCGAAGGAGGGGTTTGAAGTTGAAGGGTACGTCATTAGCTTGCCAAGGAAGAGGAGGCCAATACCCTTACTGCGCTCGTCGCCATCTCTCGCGGCCCTCCAGGTACAGATCCCCGCCGTACAGGTCGTTGATTACGACTACGGGGAAGTCCTCGACCACCAGACGCCTCACCGCTTCCGCGTCGAGGTCCTCGTAGGCGATTATCTCGGCCTCTTTTACGCGCCGGGCGAGGAGCGCCGCCGTTCCTTCGACGGCCCCGAAGTACACGCACCCGTGCTCCCGCATCGCGTCCCGGACCTCCTCAGAGCGCATGCCCTTGCCGATCATGCCTCGCAGTCCCCGCTCTATGAGGAGCGGCGAGTACGGGTCCATGCGCGAGGATGTCGTCGGTCCCGCCGGTCCCAAAGGGTGCCCGGGCCGCGCGGGAGCGGGTCCGGTGAAGTACACCACCTGTCCCTCCGGGTCGAACGGGAGGGGATCTCCATTCTCTATCGCCTCGGCCATCCGGGCGTGGGCCGCGTCGCGCGCGACGTAGATCGTCCCGCTCAAGCGCACGACGTGGCCGGTTTCGAGCGCCTCGATGTCCTCTTTGGAGAGGGCGTTTCTAGCCGGATGGGCTCCTTCTCGCTCACAGCTCTACCGAGGAGGTGCGGTGGGAGTGGCAGTCGAGGTTCACGGCTACCGGGAAGGCGGCGATGTGCGTCGGGAAGCTCTCTACGTGAACCGCGAGCGCCGTTACCTTGCCGCCGTAGCCGGCGGGTCCGATGCCGGTCGCGTTGATCTCCTCCAGGAGATCCCTTTCGAGCTGCGCCAGCTCGGGGTCGGGGTTCGGCTCTCCGGAGGTGCGGGTGAGAGCCTTCTTGGCGAGCTGTGCTGCTTTCTCGAACGGACCACCGATCCCGACGCCCACCGTAAGGGGCGGGCTGGCGTTCGGGCCGGCCTTCTCGATGGTCTCGACGACGAAGCGCTTCATCGCGGGGACGCCTTCCGCTGGGGTTAGCATCTTGAGCGCGCTCATGTTGTCGCAGCCGGCGCCCTTGACGAGCATCGTGATCTTCAGCCCGTCGCCGGGTACGAGGTCGTAGTAAACGATCGCCGGGGTGTTGTCCCCGGTGTTTGTTCTCTCCACGGGGCTCCTGACGATGCTCTTCCTGAGGTAACCGTCCTCGTAGCCGCGTCTCACGCCCTCGTCTATCGCCTCCGCTATCTCACCCCTTACGAACCGGACCTCCGTCCCCACCTCGACGAAGAAGACGGCGTACCCCGTATCCTGGCAGAAGGCTATGCACTCCTCGCGGGCGACCTCGGCATTCTCCAACAGACGCTCTATGACCTCCCGCCCCAGGGGAGATTCCTCCTCGTCGAGCGCCCGTCTCAGAGCCGAGAGGTGGTCTTCGGGGAGGCGGGTGTTCGCGTCTATGCACAGGTCGCGCACGGCCTGAGTCACGGCGTCTATCAGTATCTCGCGCAAAGCCTCCGCCTCCTCCTTCTTCCGGTCGCGGCTCCGTTCCCGCTGGAAAGAATAGCATTGGTTTCGTCGCCCCGTCCGGGGCGTGGCGCGACAACTACGCCGTCTTCTTCGCGGCCGGTCGTTCCGGTTTGCGTGGTGGCGGTGGTTTAGAATTGCCCGGGGGTTCGGAAAGGAGACGGATGGCGGTAAGAGAGGGTTGGCGGGGGCGCTTCTTCGAGGACTTCGAGGTTGGGGACGTCTACCGGCATCCTCTGGGGCGGACGGTCATCACGACCGACAACGTCTGGTTTACGCTCCTCACCCAGAACACCGCGCCTATACACTTCGATCACCACTACGCGGCCCAGACCGAGTTCGGCAAGCCGCTCGTGGATTCGACCTTCACCTTCGCGCTGGTCACGGGCCAGAGCGTTACCGATGTCTCGCAGAACGTCATGGCGAACCTGGGGTGGGACGAGGTCAGACTCCCGAACCCCGTCTTTGAGGGAGACACCATCTATTCCCAATCCGAGGTGCTGGAGAAGCGGGAGTCCGGGTCCCGCAATAACGTCGGCATCGTCACCGTAAAGACCACCGGCTACAACCAGGAAGGGAAGGTCGTGATCACTTTTAAACGAACGATCATGGTCTACAAAAGGGCCACGCCCCAGAGATCGCCCGGCTCACTCCCGAGGAAGAATGAACGCAGCGGTACGCAACGGTCGCCTCGCGCTACGCTGCGGTTCGGGGTTCTGGCCACCCTGGGCGAGCGCGAAGAGGAAGCAGGCGAGGACGAGCAGCGCCGCGGTGAGCACCACCAGCCCCGTCGTGTAAGCCCGGCGCATACCCCTCCCTGCCTCAGACCATGCCGAACCGCTCGGTGTGTATCCGCTCCTCGGTCACACCGAGCCTCTTCAGGGCGTCCTCCGCGGCGTCCATCATCGCGTCGGGACCGCAGATAAAGTACACGAGGCGCCGGTAGTGCCGCGGCAGGTGCCTGTGTTCTCCGCCGGTCAGGCCCCGGCTTAGAATGGACGCGTCGATGCGGCCCTTCTCGCCCTCCCAACCTTCTTCGGGGCGGCTCAGCACGTGTATAACCTCCAGGTTCAGCCTGGACTTCAAGCCTTCGATCTCCTCGCGGAAGGTGATGCTCTCCTGGTTGCGGTTGCCGAGGAAGAGGTAGCAGGGCCTGACGTCGCCCCGGTCTGCCAGGGTGCGCAGCATGCTCATCAGCGGCGTGACGCCGACGCCGGCGCCGATAAAGACGAAGCCCGGGCCCTCGTGGCGATCTATGGTGAACGCGCCGTGGGGGCCATCCAGGTAGACGGTGGTCCCGGGTTTGAGGACGGCTACGGACGAGGTGAAGTCGCCTGCGGCCTTGACGCTGAGCATCACCCGGTCGGTTCGCTCGGCGCTAGAGGAGATGGAGAACGGGTGTTGGGTGATCGCGAAAGGCGACTGACCGGCCATGATCCAGGCGAACTGCCCCGGCTCGAAGGTGAAGCCGGCGAAGCCGTCTCGGTCCTCCTGGGGCTTTAATACTATGGTGTAGGTTTCGCCTCGCTCGGCGATCACCTCCTCGACGCGCCACGACTCCCGGCGGCGCTGCAGCGGCCGGACGACGCGCACCCACACGAGCAGGAGGACGAACCCGGCCGACATCGCCAGCCACAACGCCCGCTCCCAGGGCTCGTCCACGTAGTAGCCGACCAGGAAGACATGCGCGAGGGCGGTCGCTACGATCACGACGCCGAGCAAGCCGTGCGTGAGCTGCCAGAGTTCGTAGCTCACGCGCAGTCTCTTGCGCCAGACCGAGAGCGCCACCAGAACGAGCAACGCCACCGTCGAGGTCACCGCCATCTTCGCCCGCAACGGCGCGGTTACAGGATCCAGCAGGGCGAGGAACCGGGCGTCTTCTACGAACAGCAATATCGGGTGGGCCAGGATAAAGAGGAGGGCGACGTAGGCCATCTGCCGGTGGTACTGCAGCACGACGTCCATGCCGAAGGGAGCGGAGACCGTCTTGAAGCGGGCGACGAGGGCGAACTGCAGGCCCATCATCGCCAACCCCACGAAGCCCAAAGCCACGGAGAGGTTGATGAGGAACCCGCGGCCGGGCTCAGGCCCCGACCAGGCGAAGACAAGCGGGGCGACGGCCACCGCCAGGTACACGAAGATCCAGAAAGCCCCTTGGACCGCCACTCTCACGGCTTTACTCTACCTTTCCGATAACTACCATCGCGGCGTTCGTTCCAGCGCATGCGGAGAGAAGATCACGCCCAGGCTCTCGTAGTTGCTCGAACCGTCTTCCCTCTTCATGCCACGTTCGTTCCTCGGGACATTATGCCAACCGGGCATGGAGAGTGGTAGAGAAAAGAGAGCCGTCTTCCAATTTGCCCGGTGACCGGCAGGTCCAAGGTTCTTCCTGGGTGTGGAAGCCGACCCGGACGAGAGACTTGAGCCTGGTCTAGATACACGGTAAGGTCGGAGGATGATATCTCACGAGAAACGGTACAGCGGGTCCCTGGTCGGCCAGTGCCTCGGCGACGCTCTGGGCTTCGTCGTGGAGGGCGAGCCTCCCGAGGTCTGCCGAGAGTACGTGGAGGGGACGTTGAGGACCGGGCGTGCCGGAGAATACGGTCGCGAGCCCTTCCAGTTCGGCCAGTATTCGGATGACTCGCAGCTCGCGCGGGAGCTGTTGCAGAGCTACGCGGCGCGCGGGCGGTTCGACCCCCGGGACTACGCGCGCCGGATAGCCATGATCTTCGTGGAGAACAGGATCGTTGGCCGCGGGCGGGCGACCGAGCAGGCGGCCTGGCGTCTGGCGGCCGGCGTACCCTGGGAGGAGGCCGGAACCCCCGCCCCATCGGCCGGCAACGGGAGCGCCATGCGGGCAGGGCCGGTAGGGTTGCTCTTCTTCGACGACCCCGAGGAGATGGTCCGGGCGGCCCACGACCAGGGGCGCATCACCCACCGGGACCCGCGCTGCTCGGCCGGGGCGGTCACTATAGCGGGCGCCGTGGCGCTGGCCGTTCGGAGCGGAGGGATCGGGGCGGAGCGGTTCCTCTCCCAACTCGCCGAATGGGCGGCGCCCTTCGAGGAGTCGGTCGCCGGCGCTCTCCGGCAACTGGAGGAGTGGGTCTCCCTGCCCCCGGAAGAGGCAGCAACGTTCGTCTCCGGGATCGGGCGGAACCCGGATTACGAGGGAGACGGGTGGCGGGGCATATCGCCGTTCGTCACGACGAGCGTGTTGTGGAGCCTGTACTCGTTCTTGAGGAGCCCCGGGGACTACTGGGAGACCGTCTGCACGGCGATCGCCGTCGGCGGGGACGTGGACACGACGGCGGCCATGGCCGGAGCTATAAGCGGGGCCTACCTGGGACTCGACGGGATACCCGAGCAGCTAGCCCGGCGCGTCACGGACCGGGGGACCTGGGGCTTCGACGAGCTCGTCGAGCTGGCTCACCGTTGTTACCGGTCAAAGGCGCGGCATTGATGCAGAGCCGGTTCGCTCTTCGTGCCGGATCTGTTGGAGGGACGCGTTTCGGGGTAAAAGAGGAGCCGGAAGCTAGAGGTAGGGAGGGTTCATGAAAGCGGTGATCATGGCAGGAGGTAAGGGTACGAGGCTCCGGCCGTTGACGAGCAACCAGCCGAAGCCCATGATCTCGATAGTCAACAAACCGTGCATGGAGCACATCGTGGACCTGCTCAGGCGCCACGGCTTCGAGGACGTGGTAGTCACTCTGGAGTACATGCCAGAGGTTATCCAGGGCTACTTCGGCGACGGGTCCGAGTGGGGGATGAAGATCGAGTACTCCGTTGAGGAGGAGCCTTTAGGCACGGCCGGCTCGGTGAAGTACGTCGAGGACCGGCTGGGGGAGAGGTTCGTCATCGTCTCGGGTGACGCTTTGACGGACGTGAACCTGACGGAGGCTCTCTCCTTCCACGAGGAGCGCGGGGCCGAGGCCACCCTGGTCCTCAAAAAAGTCGACGACCCCTCAGGGTTCGGCATAGTGACCGTCGAGGAGGACGGGCGCGTCACCGATTTTATGGAGAAGCCCGACGAGGAAGAGGTCTTCTCGTACACGGCCAACACCGGCATCTACATCCTGGAACCTTCGGTGCTCGCTGATATCCCGGAGGGGCAGGAGTACGACTGGGCCAAGGAGCAGTTCCCGAGGATGCTGGAAGAGGGGCGACCCCTGTACGGTTACGTGATGGAGGGCTACTGGGAGGATATCGGGAACATCGAGCAGTACATGGGCGCGCAAAGGGCCGTGCTGGACGGCGAGGTCGAGGGGGTTGAGCCCGCGGGGGAGCGGCT
>JAUJNO010000003.1:173152-224368 GCA_030448125.1 Rubrobacteraceae bacterium
TCATGCGCGCATGCAACGTAGGCCCTCGGGCCCGAGTCCTGGAGGGGAGCGCCCTGGGAGACGGGACCAGCGTGGGAGAGGGAGCCACCGTCACGGCGGGCGCGAGCGTGCTCCCCGGCGAGTCCATCGAAGGCGGGGCCGAGGTCACCGAGGACGCTTCCTAGGGCCGGGATGCAACCGCGTTACTGTCTCCCGATGCCTGCCGGGTACAATCATACGTCTCTGACGTACGGGGAACCCGCAAAGGAGCGTGGACATGACAGACCAAAACGCCCGACTGGACGCGGCGGCCGCCGGAACCTTCAACCTCGGTGGCGACCTATCCGTGAATCGTCTGGGCTTCGGCGCCATGCGCATCACCGGAGAAGGCATCTGGGGGGAGCCGGAGGACCCCGAGGAGGCCCGCCGCGTACTCAGGCGGGTGGTCGAGCTCGGCATCAACCTCATCGACACCGCCGACTCCTACGGCCCGGAGGTCTCGGAGCGTCTGATCGGGGAGACCCTTCACCCCTACCCAGACGGGCTGGTCATCGCCACCAAGGCCGGTCTGCTGCGGGATGGGCCGGGGCAGTGGCGACCCGACGGCAGGCCCGAGCATCTGCGCGAGGCGTGCGAGGGGAGCCTCAGACGCCTCAAGGTCGATCGTATAGACCTCTACCAGCTGCACCGCATAGATCCGCGGGTTCCCGCCGAGGAGTCGCTCGGGGCTCTGGCCGAGCTGCGCGAGGAGGGCAAGATCCGCCACGTCGGTCTCTCCGAGGTAAGCGTCGAGGAGATCCGGCAGGCGCGGGAGATCTTGCCCATAGCCTCGGTCCAGAACCGCTACAACCTCACGGATCGCGGCTCCGAAGACGTGCTCGACTTCTGCGAGCGCGAGGGCATAGGCTTTATCCCCTGGTTCCCCCTGGCTACCGGAGACCTCGCGCGCCCCGGCGGTTCGCTCGACGAGATGGCCGACCGTCACGACGCGACCCCGGGCCAGGTCGCGCTTGCGTGGCTTTTGTGGCGCTCGCCGGTGATGCTCCCCATACCGGGTACCTCCTCGGTCGCGCACCTGGAGGAGAATGTCGTCGCGGCCTCCCTCGAACTCGACAAGGAGGAGCTGGCCACGCTCGCCTGACGGAAGGAGGTCGCCGGTGCTGGAGAGGGCGAGGACTTTCTCGCCGGGGGAACGTATCGCCATTGGGATAAGCTTCGCCTGCGAGGGTGATCCGGAGATCGAGTCGGTCGAAGCATTCTTCGCCCGGGAAGGCTCGAATGAAGGGCTCCGGCTTCTCGGCGACGCCAAAAGAGAGGCCTCCGGAGGAAAAGAAGAGACCGTCTACTCCGCACGCCTCGAGGCGGAGGTCGAACGCGGAACCCCCCCAGGGGAGTACCGTTGCGTGCGGCTCACCGCCCGCGACCGGTTCGACGACGACTGGGACTTCGCGGACGTC
This sequence comes from Rubrobacteraceae bacterium, assembly GCA_030448125.1. GTDB lineage: Bacteria > Actinomycetota > Rubrobacteria > Rubrobacterales > Rubrobacteraceae > Rubrobacter_F. Next base: position 174,589 of record JAUJNO010000003.1, read on the forward strand.
GCGCGGCTGGACCTCGTCGTCCACGTGGAACGGACCCCGCGCCGACTCGAGGTCACGGCGAGCGACTTCCTCTAAGGGAGGAGCGGATGCTACGGATCGCGGTCATCGGCGCGGGGATTGTCGGGGCCTCGGTGGCGTTCCGGCTCGCACGCAGCGGGGAAGCCCGGGTGTGGATCGTGGACAAGGCGTTGCCGGGAAGCGGGACGACCTCGGCCAGCTTCGCCTGGGCGAACGCCAGCGAGAAGACGCCCCGCGACTACTTCGAGCTGAACCGCGCCGGGCTCGAGGAGCACTTCCGGCTGCGCGACGAGCTGCCCGGCGAAGCCGGGGCGCTCTGGCTACATCCTGGAGGCAACCTCGAATGGTCCGAAGACGAGGCGGCGCTGGAAGGGCTGGAACGCCGGGTCGAACGTTTGCGCTCCTGGGGGTACGCCGCCGGGTGGCGAAGAGCCTCGTGGGTCAACGAGGTCCTGGAGCCGAACGTAGCTTTCCCGAGCCCGAACACCCCCGTGGCCTTTTCCCCCGAGGAAGCCTGGGTAGACGCCCCGCGACTCGTCAACACCCTCGTCGAGCTCGCTCGCCGGGAGGGAGCCGAGACGCGCTTCGGTACCGCCGTCGAAGAGATCGAGGCCGGCGATGGGCGCGTGGCGGCGCTCCGCCTCCAGCATGGCGAACGTCTACCGGTCGACGCGGTGGTCAACGCCGCGGGGCCGGAGGCGGATCGGGTCGCCGCGCTGCTCGGACGACGGCTGCCGCTCAAGCCGAGCAAAGGGCTGCTCTTGCGCCTCGCCGTGGAAGGGACCCCTATCGGCCGGCTCGTACACTCTCCACACGCCAACCTGCGCCCGGACGGTCCGGGGCGCGTCCTGGTACACCACGGCTCGGTCGACCAAAAGCTCGAAAGCGACGCCGAAGCAAGAAACCAGTTAGGCCGCGAACTACTCGGGCGCGCCCGGCGGGTGATCCCGGCGCTCGCCCCGGCGCTCGCGGACGCGGAGGTCGAGGACTTACGGGTCGGCATCCGCCCGATGCCCGAGGACGGTCTCCCCTGCGTGGGAGCGGTCGCGGAGATCCCTGGTTACTACGAGGCCGTCACCCACAGCGGCGTGACGCTCGGCCCGCTTCTGGGACGCCTGTTGGCGCGAGAGATACTCGCCGGCGAGGTGGATGCCCTGATCTCTCCGTTCCGGACGGATCGTTTCGCTCGCGCTCGTTGAGTCCAGCATGCGCGGTTAGAATCAGCTTGTCGACATTGCTCGGATCCAGGCGTTGTCCGTGGGGAACTCGTACCTGTAGAACCTGTAGAGTAGTCGCGGTGATCCTACTCCTGCGTCGTTGACTACGACTTCGAGGCTTCCCCACTCCTCGATGGCGTTCCGACCGGCGTCTGGCCCTCCGGCTTTCGAGTGATGTCGGACGTGTGAAGCAGCGAGATGTTTACTCTGTTACCTCTCACCGTAACGGCCCGTATAATAGCGTCGCGGCGGGGGCCGCGAAAGAAGCGCGCCCTGGTGGACGCCGCGGACCGCTTAGGGGAAGGAGCGATCTTGAAGATAACGGACGTGCGAACCGCCGTGGTCGAGGCAAACTACGACTGGACCTTTACCCGCGTCTACACCGACGACGGCACGACAGGCCTCGGAGAGAGCTTCCTCGCGCCGGGTCTGACCCGGATCATCCAGGACCTCAAGCCCCTGCTCGTCGGCGAGGACCCGCGCAACGTGGACAAGCTGTGGTCCAAGATGCGCTGGGCTGCTTCGGGGGCGGGTTCGATGGGTGGCATCGTCTACAACGCGATCTCCGGCATCGAGGCCGCCCTGTGGGACGTCGTCGGCAAGCATTACGGCGCCCCGATCCACGCCCTGCTGGGCGGCAAGTACCGCGACAGGGTCCGCATCTACGCCGACTGCCACGCCGGCGAGGCCCTGGAGTCCTTAAACTCCGTCATGGTCGCCCGCAGTCCGAAGTGGATGCCCGACGACGAGGCCGAGACGGCAGTTGCTTCCGAGACAAACCAGCCCGTCCACGGCCGGGCCTACGGGGAGGCCGAGGCCGACGAGGTCTTCACCCCCGAGATGTACGCGCAAAAGGCCCGCGAGGTGGCGGAGAACATGGGCTTTACCGCCCTCAAGTTCGACCTCGACGTCCCGAACCCGTACACTCTGGACACCCATTCCGGCACTCTGACGCACGCCGAAGTAAAGTTTATGGTCTCGCTCGTCGAGGCCGTGCGCGAGGCGGTGGGGGACACGGTGGACATCTCCTTCGATCTCCACTGGCGCTACAACGTCTCCGACGCCCAGCGTCTGGCGTACGAGCTCGAGCCCTACGGCCTGATGTGGCTCGAAGACCCGGTGCCGCCCGAGAATATCGAGGCCATGCGCCGCGTTACGCAGAGCACGAAGACTCCCATCGCAAGCGGCGAGAATTACTATATGCGCTTCGGCTTCAGGGAGTCCCTGGAGAAGAACGCCCTCGACATCATCGCCCCCGACTTGCAGAAGGTCGGCGGTCTACTGGAGGGACGCAAGATCTGCGACATGGCCGATACTCATTACGTCGCGGTCGCTCCCCACTGCATCGCCAAGCCCGGTCGGTACCATCGCCTCCGCCCACGTCGCCGCCGCCGTCCCCAACTTCCTCGCCCTCGAGTGGCACGGCATGAGCGTGCCGTTCTGGGAGGACATGGTCACCGGCTTCGACGGCCCGGTCATACAGGATGGCTTCATAAAAGTCCCCGAGGCGCCGGGTCTCGGCGTGGAGTTGAACGAGGAGGTGGCCCGCGAGTATGCCCTAGAGGGCGAGCCGTTTTTCGAGGAGTAGGCTATACGGACACAGATGAGGAGGTTCGAGAAGCCAGCGCGGTTGGAGATGAAGGGGGCCTTCGGGCGCCGACCTCGGGAGAGAGATCCGGTGTTGATAAGATCAGGGCGCGGTCGAGAAGCAGCTCAAGATCGACTCCTTCGCCCCGTACACGAAGAGCAGGAACGGCGTCCAGATCGAGCGCACTACGCCGGTAGGTACTAGCGGTCCAAGACCGTCCAAGAGGTAGGGAAGCCGCGCACCAACCAGCAACCGTGACCGTATATGACCGTATGTTTGGCCGGGCGCGACCCGGACCGTATGTTTAGTGGCGTACCGGGGTCCCCGAACGGAAGGAGAAGGAAGCATGGGCGAACGTAGTAGCGCGGGGAGGAGCGACGGCGGCGCCAACGACCGGGGCGCCACCAGCATAAGCGACACGGTGGTCTCGAAGATCGCCGGGATCGCCGCGCAGGAGGTCGAGAAGGTCCAGATGGGCGGCGGCACCGTCGCCGCCGTCGGCGGGTTCTTGAGCAGCGTGTCCGGCGCCGTCACCGGCGGCAACTCGACCGGCGGCGGTCCAAACCTCACTACCGGGGTTTCTGTGGAGGTAGGAGAGAAAGAGGCGGCTGTCGACCTCACGGTAGCCGTGGAGTACGGCACACCGATCCCGCAAACCACCCAGGCCGTGCGCGACAACGTCATAAACCGGGTCGAGAACCTGACCGGCCTGAGCGTCACGGAGGTAAACATCACGGTCAACGACGTCCAGTTCCCGGAGGAGCGGCCGCAGCTGGGGCGCCAGCAAGAGGTGGAGCAGCAGGCCCAGGAAGAAGAGCGGCAGTCTCAAGGATCGCCTCGTGAACATCGTATTACTACCGGATGGCGGCTACCTGCCAGACCTGGGTCCTTCGGTCTTCGGTCTCCGTCAGGGTTTAGGGGCGCTCCACAGGGGTAAGAACGAGAGTAACAAAGCGCCTCGATTGGAAAGGAGATCCGTCTAGTATGGGATTGGGCAGAAAAGTTAAAGGGGCCGTAGAGAAGGCCGCGGGAGAGAAAAAGGGGTCCGGCGGTAAGAAGGGCAAGAGCAGCGGAAGTTCGGGAACGAAGGGCAAGAGCAGCGGAGGTTCGGGAGCCGACAAGGCCAAGAGGGCGGCGAAAGAGATCTTGAAGTAGCCGCAAGCACTACTATTCGCATCCAGGCCGGGGCGATTGCGTCCCGGCCTTTTTGCGTCTAACGTACCTAGTTGCTGATCGCACCCCTCGCCCCTTGATCCCCTCGCGGCAGGTGGCGTTGTAGTTGGGCGTGGTCCAGCCGAACCTGTACGCGCCGGAGGCCGTGTAGCCGGCTGCTTGCGGGCCGCGGTGACGTAGCGGTGGTAGACCACCTGCAGCCCAGCGCCTCCGTAGGGCGACCCGTCGGACCTGTAGCTGGGGTAGCGATAGAATGCCTGGTGCAGGTGCGGCGGGCCCACCGGGATGCTGGCGTCGCCCGTGTCCCCTGCGTAGCCGATGATGGTCCTGTTAGTAACGTACGCGCCGCGGCGGACGCCGTCCGCGAGCCCGCTCAGGTGCGCCGACATACTCACGTACTTGCCGTTGTCGGCCTTGATGACCACGAAGATCCCGTAGTTCTTGTGGGAGTAGTTGCGCCCGCGAACTGCACCGTGCCGCCCTTGAAGGGCGAGAAGACGACGTCCCCTTTGGCCAGTGGGTAGTCGATGGCGTACATGTCGTTGGTGTAGTACGTCGAGTTGCACCGGCCGTAACCGTAGTTGCCGTGCGTGTACTGGCCCCAGTAGTTGGGGTTGCCGATCTGGGTCCACCCGGTCCAGGCGCGCCCAGTAGTTCGCCCATATCCACGCTTGTTGGCGTACTTGCCATGCTGTGTCTGGAAGAAAAAGGTGCTATCCGCCCTCCAGCACCCTCGTAGGTCTGGTACTCACCGGACGTCGCCGCGCCGGCACCATCCCGTCTAGCGGCTCCGCCGCCAGACTCCGCCGCTCGCGTGCCGCCTGCTCGGCCTCGACGAGCCCCGTATCGCCCCCCTTCTGATGCGTCTCGCCCTTCTTCCCGTCCGCCAGCGCGAGAGACTCGATCGACCGCACGGGACGACCGAACTCCAGGTCTCTTGAGCAGTTTCCTGCCCTCCGCGTCCAGCCCCTCCCCGTAGACGTTGACCTGGTACACCCGGTCTTCGACGGGCACGTACACCTCGGTGGACGGCGTGCTGCCCGGGATCGGCCCGACCGCCACGCCCTTTATCTTCCTTCGCGCCTACGCTCACCTCCTCGCGCTCCATCGAAAGGCCGGGGTGCTCGGCGATCCTGGCCCGGACCTTCCGCTCGATCTCCTTGGGCCGGAGCCCGCGGGCCCGCGCGACACGCACCGCCGGCGTCGTTTCGCCGTGGTCGTGCGCGTCGCGCGAGGAACCGGATTTCGGTTTCCACAACGTGAAACCGTACGTATCGTCGAACGTGAACTGCTCGCTCTCGACGACGAAATCCGCCGGATGGACGATCGAAGCCCCGACCGCCTCGTCGTTCGTCCTCGTGGCCGGCCCTGGCGCGCTCTGGGCCACGGCCGGAGAGGCGGCTTGCCGGTGCTCGACAGCACGGACATCGCCACCGCCGCCCCCCCCACACCCTTGAGGAACTGCCCGCGCGTGAGACCGCCGACCGCCTGGCGGAATCGCCCGGCGGGCCTTCGGCTTTCGGGAGTGGCGCCTTCGGACGCCCCTCCGACCTCGTCCAACGCCTGCATGACCCGCCAGGTATCGGCGGGACCCAGAAAGCGGCCCAGGTTGGCCCCCAGGCGCCAGCCGGTCCACGCCCGAACCACTTCCTGTCCCCTCACCTCGAAGAGGGTTGGGACCAGAGGGGCATCTTCGCCCAGGGTCTTCTCGCGCCACTCCTCGACCCGTGGCTCGTGCAGGCTGAGGACCTCGATCTTGCCCGCCAGCCGCTCTCCGATCCGCCGGGCCAACTCGCTGCAGGCGGAACACCCGCCATCGAAGCCCAACACCAACCTCTTGCCGGGAGCCTGTCTACCCTTCAGCTCCGGCATGCATCGACTCCATTCTTCTCCAAAACGCTCCTCCTTCTCCACCTGGCCTCGCGAACCGTAAAGAACCTTCTCACGACGGGCTTTGGCGTACACCGTCCAAAAGTAGTATTTCGTCCGACCGAAAGTATGATTTTTCCCTCCGCGGGGATGCCGGGAGAAGCGACGCGTCGGAGCCGTTCGAGGCGCGGGAGCGCTCCATCTCACTCCACCCGGTTACACTCTGCGTAGTCCCTTCGGCAGGCGCGGGACAGGGTGTAACCGTTCCGGCCCTTGCCGCGTCCTACCTGTTAACCGGCCGGTATCGATCACCCCCCTCCTAGCAAGAGCCCGGCCGGCTTTTTGTTGGGGGCCGGGTTGTTCACGTCCTTTCTCATGCAGGCGCCCGGCCCCCCTCTTCTTACAACGCTCGCGTAGCGTCCGCACGAGTTGCGAGCTTGCGCCAGATAGGGAAGAGACCCCTGACTGAGCATCGTCTGGAGCAGAGCCGTTTTTGGAGCGAAAGAGGACCGGAGCGTAACGGTCCCGGCCCTGCTAGCGTCACAACGGTGTGGGTCCGCTTCCTGAGAGGCTGCTAGCGTGACGTGAAAGCTACCTTCAGGAGGTCCGGAGACCACGCGGACCCACGCTTCGCATTCTACACGCACGACGGAGAGTATCTAGCACTACGTATCCAATACGGCCCGGAAAGAGGCATTGATCTGAGATCCCCGCGAGCCGTTCGAGCAGGAGCGGGGCAACCCCTTTGATCGGGCAAGTAGGACCGGGGTCCCGCGGTCGACTGCTGGAAGAGATCGCACCCTCTATCCTCTATTCCCTCCGCCTGCCGTGCTGTTACCAGCGCATTCCTCGCGCGGCGGGTTTGGGATGACGAAGTAGGCCGCCGGTGCGTACCGTGAAAAGAACCTGGTGCCCGTCCATAGGTGGGGAAAGGGAAAGGAGGAGTAGGACACCAGGATGATGGCTATATTCTTACCGCATATATATTCTTCTGTCAAGTACGGAGCGGGGTACGGGCGAAAAAATCTCGTTAGGCCGGGGGGTTACCCCGGTCCGACCGCCTGCAAAGTACCTTAGAGGGGGCGTTGTTCCGTTCGTGCGCTTCCGCTGTGGGGTGGGATCCACCTCGCAGCGGGTCTGGAGGCGAGCGGCCGACCCACGACGAGCGTGGTGGGCCGCTCGCAGCATACGATCTCTTGCCTCCTCAGAAGCTCTCGAAGTACCCGTCTTCGTCGAACTCCGGTTCCGCCGCCTCACCCAATACCTCGACGTTACCGAACTCCCGCGCCTCGTCTACGAGGTTCTCGGAGAGGTAGGCGTGCTCCAGGTGCAGCGTGTTCGGGATGCGGACGAAGCGAGTCTCTTCGGCGGGCACCCCCCAGTTGCACCGGATGGCTGTCTCCAGCGCTTCGCGGTCGTTCGCGCGGATCATGGGGATCTTCGCCCGCTCCAGAAAAGTGCTTGTCAGGGCGTTTGCGTTCATCGCCTCGTAGTCTATGGCGTGGAAGAGGCGCTCCGTGGTCAGGTCGGCCAGGCCGACGCCGAGGGCATTGCCGTGCGACTGCTCGCTTACGCGGCTGACGATCACGTACTTCGCCCTGGGGCTCTCCGGCTCTTCCACGCCCAGGATGCGGAAGCGGCCGATGACGTTCGTATCCATCCCCGTCCCGCTGTAGTTCTTTCCCAGAGAGTCCACGAAGAGCACGTCCATCTCGCGGACGGGCAGGGCGGGCATCAGGCCCGTGTACTGCTCGAGCAGCTCCTCCTCGCGCGTGGTTACGTTCTCCGGTTCGATCGCCTCGATACGTGCAGGCTCGTCGTAGGCGTTCTCCACGATCCCCAGCCCGAAGAGCACTCGCCCCGAGCGGAAGACCTCCTCGCCGGCCTCGACCATGTAGTCCCGGATGCCGGTCACGCCGTAGCCGTGCAGGGCGAGCGCCGCCTCGTGCTTGCCCAGGCCGATCGAGGCCATCTTCAGGAGACCGCTCTCGATCTTCGAGTGGAAGCTGGTGTGAACCTTGATCCTGTTGATCATCACGACCCCGTCCGCCTTCGACGCGTGACGGTCCATGTACACTGGTACCCCGCGTCCGGTCCGCCCGATCTCGACGGCCTTCATCGAGGACAATATCTGAGCTTCGCAGAACTCCTCCGTGACGTTGAGACTTCTCAACACCTCCATCTGTCCCTCGGCCGTCGCCCCGCCGTGGCTCCCCATCGCCGGCACGATAAAAGGCTCGGCTCCGCACTCCTTCAAGACGCGAACCAGCGAGCGCAGCACGACGTCTATCCGCGAGATCCCGCGGCTCCCCGCCGTAAGCGCGACCCGCATCCCGGACCGGACGCGGGAAGAGATTCCCTCTTTCTCGAACTCCTCACGGACGGTCGCCTCTACGTCCTCCACGCGCGGCCTCGGAAACTTCTGGCGGACCTTGACTAACTTGGGAAACGCCATCCCTAACTCCTCTCCTCCGCCTCATTCTCCGACAGTGCCAGCTCGCGCGCCAGGTCTGGAGCGGACCGCGTGTTCGAAGATACGGTACGAGCTTTGAGGGTACGCATCCTCTGACTCGTCGGAAGCCTTACCCGAGCCTCCTTGTACCGCTGCTCGAAGGGTACGCTTGCCGGGTAGAATCCGTGAAGGACAGAGAGAGGAAGCGCGGTGCTGGTAGCTATCTCAGATTTCGATTCGAGTGTACGGCTCAAGTTTCGCAACCGGGCCGCCGCTTGTTACGGGACCGGGGGCTTTGCTCGCCCGGTTCGTCCCGTGAACGGGAAGGGTGAGTGAGACTGGTCCCGCAACAAGACAGGGCGATGACGCGGGTCAGCGACGCGCCGTTGCGCGGCGGCAACGAGCTCGGGCTGCTCAAAAACGGCCCCGCTACTTACGAGGACTGGCTCGGGGCGATCGAGAGCGCGGAGCGCTGGGTACACCTGGAGAACTACATCTTCCGGGCCGATAAGGTCGGGCAACGCTTCGGCGAAGTGTTGGCGGCTAAGGCCCGCGAGGGTGTGCCTGTGCGCGTCCTCTACGACTGGTTCGGCTCGATGGACGTGCCTAGATCCTTCTGGGATGAACTCCGCCGTGCGGGGGTAGAGGCGCGGGCCGTCAACCCGCCGGCGCTTCGGGAACCTCTCGACTTCTTGCGGCGCGACCACCGCAAGTTGGTCGCCGTTGACGGGACCTATGCCTCGGCGGGCGGGGTATGCATTGGCGACGAGTGGCTCAGGCGCTCCCCGGAGACGGGGCTCCCCTATCGCGACACGGCCGTGAGCGTGCGGGGACCGGCCGTCGCCGACCTCGAACGCGCCTTCGCTGGCGTGTGGGATCAGAGCGGTCCTCCGCTCCCCGCCGGAGAGCGTCCCGCCGCCGGGGACGTACCGCCGGCCGGCGAGACGGAGGTGCGGGTGGTGATCCAGGAGCCCGGCAAGGCGCGCATCTTGCGGGTCCTCGAGCTCCTCATGGCCGAGGTCGAGGAGCGGATGTGGATCGCCGACGCGTACTTCCTCTCGGTCCCGACGCTAACCCAGTCCCTGATGGCGGCTGCGAGGGACGGGGTGGACGTGCGCATCCTCCTGCCGGCCACCAACGATCTGCCCTGGATCGGGTTCTTCTCCCGGATCGGCTACCACCAACTCCTCGAAGCGGGGGTGCGTATCTACGAGTACGGTGGCCTGATGATGCACGCGAAGACGAACGTCGCCGACGGACTCTGGGGCCGGGTCGGCTCTACTAACCTGAACGTCTCCGGCCTCCTGGCGAACTGGGAGTTGGACATCCTCGCCGAGGACCGGTCCTTCGGCTCCGAGATGGAGGCGATGTTCGAGGAGGACCTGGCGGACGCCCGGGAGATCCTGCTCAGGCGAACCTCCGGCCTCATCCGCCGTGCCCGTCTCCCGCGGGCGCAGCCCGAGCGTCCCATCAGCCCGGCCGAGCGGCAGATCCAGCGCGAGACGCCCGGCAGCGGTCCGCGGGCGGTGGCGACGGCCTCCCGGGTCGGGAACGCCGTCCTTACCGCGAGCGGCGACCCCTTGCGCACCAACGAGAGCGCTATCGGCGCCACGCTCGCCGCCGGCGCTCTGGTCGCCTCGATCCTCGGCGCCCGTCACCCGCGCCTCCTCGCCTGGCCGCTCGCGGCCGTCGGCGGCCTCGCCGGAACTCTTGGCCTCGCGTACACTGCCCAACGGGCCTGGTCCGAACGCGCCGCGAAGGACGCGTCGGGCGGAGACGACGAGAGCACCGGCAGCCCCGGCGCCTCGGGCTTATAGATAGGTTCGGGCTGCTCGACAGGTCTTCAGCGGCGCCGAGGTCTTTCCGACGGCTATAATTCTGGCGGTCGGGGATCGGGTAACTCTGGGGACGGTAGGACCGTCGTACTTTATGGACGAGCGAGCTGCGGATAGAGAGACGTTCAAGTTCTCCGAGGTACTCTCGGCGCTGTCCTTCGTCCTGGACAGGGTTGAGGGACAGCCCGAGGGCCACGTCGTCCGCTCCTGCTTCGTGGGGATGACCGTCGGCGAGCGCCTCGGGCTGGCGGAGGAGCAACGCTCCGCGCTCTTTTACGCTCTGCTACTCAAGGACGCCGGCTGCTCCAGCACCTCTTCCAGGGTGGCGGCGTTGTTCGAGGCCGACGACTTCGAGGTCAAGAAGACTTTGAAGACGACCGACCGGAACCGTCTGCCCGAATCGTTATTGTACGTCGCGCGCACCGTGAGCCCGGGCGGGAGCCTTCGGATCAGGGCCCGGCGTTTTTTGGCTGTCGGGATGGAGGGACGGAGGGTCAACCGCCGGCTTGTCCGGATCCGCTGCGAGCGAGGGGCGGAGATAGCACGCCTGATCGGCTTCCCCGAAGAGACCGTCCGGGCGATACGCAACCTCGACGAGCACTGGGACGGCGCCGGACACCCCGACGGCCTTCGGAGAGAGGAGATACCGCTGCTCTCCCGGATCTGCAAGCTGGCCCAGACCATAGATTTCTTCTACAGCGCCTTCGGTCCGGCCCAGGCCGAAGAGGCAATCCGTGCCCGTCGCAAGAGATGGTTCGACCCCGCTCTCGTCGACGTCTTTCTGGTCGAGGCCCGAGCAGGCTCGATGTGGGAGAGCATCGCGGATCCGAACCTCTCGCGCGGTCTCGCGCCTGGAGCCGGCCGACCGCGTCCTGGCGGTCACCCCCGAACGCCTGGATCTCACCGCCCGCGCCTTCGCCCGGATCATCGACGCCAAGTCGCCCTTCACTTACCGGTACTCCGAGAGGGTCGCCGATACGGCCGTGATGATGGCGGAGCACATGGAGTTCCCGGCTCCGGCGGTGCGCGACCAGAGGCGAGCAGGGCTGCTCCACGACATAGGTAAGCTCGGCGTCTCCAACCGCATCCTCGACAAGCCTGGCCCCCTCACCCCAAAGGAGCACGCCCGGATAAAGAAGCATCCTGGGCTGACCTACGAGGTCTTGATGCGGGTACCTCCCTTCCGCACCATCGCGGAGGTGGCGGCCAGTCACCACGAGAAACTCGACGGCACGGGCTACCACCGGGGCATGACCGGGGAGGACCTGGACCTTCCCTCCCGCATCCTGGCCGTCACCGACATCTTCGACGCCCTCTCTCAGGGCCGTCCCTACCGCCCGGCCATGCCGATGGAGAGGGTCCTCGGTCTCTTGAAGGAGGAGAGCGGCGAGAAGCTCTGTCCCCGGTGCGTAGGTGCTCTCGACGACTTGGTCTCGAAGGGCGAACTCTGACAGCGGCGTTTGTGAGCATTGATCCCGCCGGAGGCCCGGATCCATTTTTGCGGGCGGGACGCCCGCGTTCCCAGAAGAGCTCTCTTGGCTCAACCTTCGTGAACACCGCTGTAAGGCTGGTCCGCGTTGACGCGCCCAGCCCGCTTCAATAACATGCGATACAAGGAACGGCGGCGAAAAGATCCCGCCGAAGACGTGGAGGGGAGCGCGGGAAGTACAGGGGAAACAGAAGGGAAAGCCGATGGCCAGGAGCGCCGGTTGGGGACGGCTGCGTCTCGCGAGTATGCGCTATGGGAGCATCAGACCTCGCGGAGTCCGTCGCGAGCACCTCTTTCGTAACCTGGGGCACCTGCCGCCCTTCTGCTTCTTCGCGGCGTTCCCGTTCGAGATGAAGGGTGGGCCCGGTCGCCCGCGCGGACGGTAGCCCTGGTTCCGAAGGAGGGGTAGTGGAGATAATAGACATTACGACGACCGTGGGTCCGAAGACGGTGAAGTGGCCGGACGAGACGGACCCGCCGTCGCGGGAGTTCCTCAACAACACCGACCGGGGCGACCCGAACACCGTCAGCCAGTGGACCTTGTCCGCCCACACCGGCACCCACATGGACGCCCGGATGCACTTCATCCCCGGCGGATGGGCGATGGAGGCCCTGGACCTGGGACGCTCCGTGGGGCCGTGCCGGGTCGTGGACCTCACGGGCGTCGAGGGACACGTGAGCCGGGCCGATCTCGAGGCCGCGGGGGTCGCGGGGCAGGCCCGCCTACTCCTCAAGACCCGCAACTCGAGTCTGGGGCTCATGCAGAGAGAGGAGTTCGACGAGGGTTACGTCGCCATCTCCGAAGAGGCGGCGGAGTACCTGGTCGAGATTGGGGTGGAGACCGTGGGGGTGGACTACCTCTCCGTCGAGCCGTTCGAGGATGGGGAGTTCCGCACCCACCACGCGTTGCTTGGGGCGGACGTTCTGATCCTGGAGGGTTTGGTGCTTGTGGACGTGGAGCCGGGGGAGTACTTCCTCGCGTGCCTGCCCCTGAAGCTTGCGGGCTCCGACGGCTCACCCGCGCGGGCGATACTCATGCGGAACCTTTAGAGAGACCCGCCACAAAGGCCATCGTGCAACGGGCCGGAGGAGATGGCGCCGAGGCCGTGGTGGAGCCCGGGACGGTGATCGTCCGCTCCGGGGCGGCAGGTATATGCGGCCCGGAGATCGAAGGATATCCTGGCAAGATGGGAAACCGTACCCCGCCACCGGTGACAGGCCACGAGCTCGCGGGGCCGCCGTCATCGAGGCGGGCGAGGGGGCGCCCCGAGCTGGACGGAAGGGGGAGGCGGCGGACTCGCTCTCCTCGGACGGGATGCGCAAGCTCTGTCACGCCGGAACCCTCGGCCTGGTATGCCTGCAAGCCATGGTGCTGGATGGGATCCCGAAGGTCTCCACAGGGGATAAGCGACGCTCGTGCTCCTCGTACGGAGCGCAAAGCACGTTATCATTACGAGCGAAGACTCACCTGCAAGCGAATGGAGTGGCGAGGGTTGCGCATAAGTTGGCGTGAGGTTCTGGGGCTTCTGATCGGGGTAGCGATATGCTACGGCTTGTTTAGTTACGCCGTGGTCTACGCGCCCCAAATCCGCGAGGCGGCTTCGGAGCGGACCCAGGAGGAAGACTCGCGGAGCGGGGAAACCGGGCAGAGTACCGCCCCGGCGGCCCCGGGCGAGGACACGAAAACGGTGGTCATACGGGTGACTGGATCTACCGGTGAATCGTTTGGCGTTAACTACGGTAACCTAAGCTCGAGCCAATCGGACGAGGGGGTCGTACCCGCCGACTACAAGGTTCAAGTTCGTACCGATCCTTCTTCCGGGGACTACGCCACCGCTACGGCGTGGAAGTTCACCGGGGACAGCAAGGAGTTGAAGGTGCAGATCCTGGACAACGGCACGGTGGTCAGCGAAGGGAGCACCACCGAGGATTACGGGGCCACGGGCGTCAGATGGAACCCTAACCAACCACAGCCGGAGCCCACCGCGCCTCCTGCCACGCAGAAGAAGGCCGTGGAGGGCAAAGGGTTCCGGTCTTGAAGGAGGCCGCGGCGATCTTCCTACCGCTCGCCGGTATGAGGAGATCGCCGCGGTTACGGGTGATCTACTGCATGTAAATACCGCCGTTGATGTTGATCGTCTGGCCGGTTATATAGTCCCCGTCCTCCACGAGGAAGCGCACGGCCCGGGCCACCTCGCGGGGCTCTCCGATCCGTCCAAGCGGTATCCTCTGGCGGATCCTGTCCTTGACCTCTTCGGGCACCGCGGAGAACATCTCGGTCTCTATGAAGCCCGGGCAGATCGCGTTGACGGTCACGTTGTAGCGCGCCAGCTCCTGAGCGGCGGACTTGGTAAAACCTATAATCCCCGCCTTGGCCGCCGCGTAGTTGGTCTGGCCGAAGTTACCCGCCTGCCCCACGAAGGAGCTGATGTTGATTATCTTGCCGCTCTCCTGCTCTATGAACTGCGGAAGGGCCGCTTTGACCGTGTAGTAGCAGCTGTTGAGATCCACCTGCACGACCCTGTCCCACTCGTCGGTGGTGAGCTTCTTCATGGTCTTGTCTACGGTGATGCCGGCGTTGTTCACCAGCACGTCTATGCGTCCGAACCTCTCCAGCGTCTCCTCGATGAGCTCCCGGGCTTGGTCCGCGTCGGAGACGTCGGCGCCTATCGCCACGGCTTGCTCGGCCCCGTTGCCCGAGAGCTTCTCGACGACCTCCTCGGCCGGTTCCTTGCTCCTTGAGTAGTTGACGACCACCCTCGCGCCCGCGTAGCCAAGCTCCTCGGCGATGGCGCTTCCCATGCCCCTACCGGCCCCCGTAACCACCGCGACCGCGCCTTCCAGGCTTCCCACGAGGAACCCTCCTTTCCTTCACTCAACTTCCTATCCCAATCAAGACACCATTATATCTATACCCGGATGTCGCGCCCACGGTCGCCGGTCATCTTCGAAAAGACCGTCCACTGAGCCCCAGCGACCGGAGCACAAACAGAAAGGTAGGGCCGCATGAGCACCGTGAGCGTAAGGAAACGTATACCCGGGGTGCTTCGAGGTGCCGCGCGAGCGGTTCTCAGGCGCGGTCTCCCGGCTTGCGGCCGCGGGGGCTTTGGCCGTTATCTTCGTCTCGTTCGCCTCGCTATATCTCCCGAGCGCCGACGATCTGTTCAGCATCGGCTTCCGGCTCTTAATCGTCGCCGTTATAGCCACCGGCACGGCGTCATCATCACGGCTGGCATAGACTTCTCTGTGGGCAACAGTATTCGTTGGTCCGCGGGTTTTCGTGCCCCTTACCGCTGGCGCTCGTCTTCGAGAAGAGGCAAGCTGCTCGTCCCGGCTGTCGCGGCGGTAAGATTGGGCGCGAGGGACCGCGGGGCCGGACCCGCGAGCCGGTGAAGGAAGGGGGACTACCGATGAAGTTCGACTTACCCACGGACGAGGCCAGAGGGCTCGTGAAGGAGGCGCGTCCCCTGCTCGACGGGCCCATCGCTGCCGCCGTCGAGGAGCACCGGCGCGGTCCTGGCGACGAGCCGCACCTGGAGCCGGACGGCTCGCTGGCCGCGCACGTGCGAGACCTCAAGCGGCGCGTGGCCCGCCTCGGGGCCGAGGCCGGGCTCTACGCCCCTCACGTCTCCACGGCCCTGGGCGGGCGCGGTTCTTCGCTGCGTGCCTGCATGTACCTGCACGAGGAGGTCTTCCTGAGAGGATTAGGCGGCCAGCAGTGGATGCTCGGCTGGACCGACGGCCCGAGTCCCATGGTCGAGGTCGCCACGGAGAGGGCCGTTCGCGAGTTCGTCGGGCCCCTGATGCGGGCCGAGATTTCGACCGCCTTCGCCCAGACCGAGCCGGAGGCGGGCTCCGACGCGACCAACCTGGGCACCGTCGCCAGGCGCTCGGGTGGCGACTGGGTGGTGACGGGCTATAAGCACCTCATAACCAACGCCCCCTTCGCCGAGGTCGTCCAGGTCGTGGCCCGGACCGAGGATGGTGCATACGGCGTCTTTCTGGTGCCGGAGGACGTAAGAGGCTTCTCCCGCGGCCCGATCCAACAGACCATCATGGACGACGGGCAGACGGGATCTCTCGTCTTCGAGGACTGCCGCATCCCGCTGGACATGGTGCTCGGGGAGCCACGAGAAGGGTTCGCGGTACCGATGCGGTGGGTGAACTGGACCAAAGCCCGGCGGGCCGGCATGTGCGTGGGCCTCGCCCGCCACTGCCTGGACCGGGCGCTCGAGTACGCCGGGGAGAGGTACGCCTTCGGCAGACCGGTCGGCTCCTTCGAGCAGGTGGCGTACCAGATAAGCGAGGCGCACCGGCACACGTGGGCGACTAGAGCGGCGTGCGACCGTCTCCTGGAGGAGATCGACGCCGCGGACCCGTGGGAGAAACCCGACGCCGGGACCCGGGCGAACTTCGCCGCCATCAAGCTGATGGCCGAGGAGTGCCTGCTCGAGGCCGCCGACGTGGCGGTGCAGGTCTTCGGGGGCCTCGGGCTCCTGAAATCCACGGGTCTCGAGCACGTCTACAGGGTGGCGAGGAACCTGCGGATACCGGGCGGAACCGCCGAGATGCAGCGCCGCGAGATCGCCCGCTCGCTGGGCCTGCTAAAGAAGGGCTAGGTCTGGTACGGGCGCCCGGGTGACGAGAGAGTGTAGCCCGCTGCCGATCCTCCTCGTCGTACTCGACGGGATGGCCGACCGTCTCTACCCGGAGCTGGGCGACCGCACCCCTCTGGAGGCGGCGAGCACGCCCACGATGGACCGGCTCGCGCGAGAGGGCCAGAGCGGCTTCTGCTACCCCCTGGGGCCCGGAAGGGTGCCGAGCACCGAGCTCGTCCACTTCCGGTTCTTCGGCTACGAGGGGCATCCCTTCCCGGGCCGGGCGTGCCTGGAGGCCCTGGGCGCCGGCCTCCCGTGCGAGGCCGGCGACGTCTTCTCCTTCCTGGCCATGCGCAGCGTCACCCGCGAGCCCGACGACACCTACCGCGTAGTGGGCGGTTACGGTGAGGCGTTCGACGACGCCCCCGAGAGGTATGCCGACCTCGACGGCTGGAGGGATGATTCTTCCGGCTACCGCTTCGAGATCTTCTCTCTCGAACGAGGGGAGGCGGTCCTGCGTATCAAGCAGGGCGGAGCAGAGGAGCCGCCCTGTGGGGAGGTTACCGACTCTGATCCGTTCTTCTTCACGGGGCTGCCGGTCTTGAGGCCGCAACCCTCGTGGGGGGCGAGCAGGCCCGGAGCCGCCGCGCTGACCGCGGAGGCGCTGGAGAGGTTCCTCTCGGCGGCGGCGGAGGCGTTGGCGCGCGCCGGCTCCCCGGCGGGGAATCGGGCGGACGCCGGGGGGAGCGGTTTCCGGCGTCTGCTCGTGAGTAAGTGGACCGGGACTTACGAGCCGCTGATACCCTTCGAGGAGCTAACCGGCCTCACGGGCGCGGTCGTCGCCTCGGGGCGGGTGATGCGCGGTCTCGCACGCTCCCTGGGCCTCGGCTTCGTACGTTCCGGGATTTCCGGCGGCTCGGTCGACGCGGGCCTTACGGACCCCGCTCGGGACCTGGGAGAGAAGCTGGAGACGGCCCTCGAGCTGCTCTCTTCCGGGGAAGTCGGGTTCGCGCACGTCCACGCCAAGGCCGCCGACGAGGCCTCGCACTCCGGAGAGGTCGGAAGCAAAGTGGCGGTCATCGAGGAGTTGGACCGGGCCCTGGCTCCCCTGATCGGGGTTCCCCCCGAGCGTTCGGTGCTCTGCGTGACTTCCGACCACTGCACCCCGGTGGGCGGACGAACGGTTCACTGGGGAGATTCGGTGCCCGTTTTGGTGCGCGGTCCGCACGTCCGCGTGGATGCGGTGCGTTCCTTCGGCGAGCGCGCGGCGACCGGAGGCACGCTGGGCCAGCTCCGCTCCGGCGACCTCCTGCCGTACCTGCTCTGCCAGGCGGACGCGGCGCACTTCCGGGGTGCGAGGCCGAAGCCGTTCGCGCCGCTCGGGATGCCCCGGTCCGGTGAACCCTGGACTTACCGGGAGGCAAAGCCCTACCCCGCGGACGCCCGGAGGGATCCAGCGCCGCGGAACGGAGCGGAACGCGAGACGGAACGCGGGGCGGGAGGGGCTCGTCGGTGAGCGGTGGGCGTCCTCCGCACGAGTGTCTACACGAATGGGGCTGCGTACACGGGCGCTTCCAGCCATTCCATCTCGGGCACCTGGAGTACGCGCTGCTGGCCAAGGAGCGGTGCCGGCGCCTCCTTGTCGGCGTGACGAACCCGGACCCAAGCTGGGTCGACCGCGAAGCGGTGAATGCCCACCGCCACGAAGCCGAGTCGAACCCATTCACATACCTCGAGCGGGCGCTGATGGTCAGGGATTCCCTGCTCGACGAGGGCCTGGGCGCGCGCGAGTTCGTCGTGGCGCCGTTTCCGATACAGGAGCCCGGGTTGTGCCGGTACTACGTCCCGGAAGGCGCGATGCACTTCGTGCGCGTCTACTCCGAGTGGGAAGAGGAGAAGGTACGCCGCTTGAGGGCGCACGGGTTTGCCGTGGAGATCCTCGACCCGGGCAAAGAGAAGGGGCTCTCCGGCATGGAGATTCGTCGGCTGATCCGCGGCGGCCTCGCCTGGGAGCATACGGTCCCGACGGTGGTAGCGCCTATCGTCCGCGAGGTGGTCGCGGGCGAGCCCCAACGTTTCGGCTCCCCCGGCCGGCTCCCAGAATCGGCGGCGCCGACCAGCTTTCCCCGGGGGTCGCCCCGGTCCGACCAGCTGTAGCCCGCGAGCGGCCTTTGCGATGAGTTGAGGTTCCAGTAGCGAAGGATAACGTTGGCGGGTTTGGTGTGGATACTCGTGCCGCCCTCGCCGCGAAGGTCGAAACGCGGGTTCGGGCGACGGGTATCCGTGTTGCACTTCGCCATCATAAGTAGCCGAGCCCCGTGGCGGTAGCCGCTTGCTCCAGCCATACCTGCGCTAGCTCGTGGTTGCCGCTTTCGGGTCTCTGAACCAGATCCGTCGAAAGGACTCTCGGTTCAGAACCGCAACTCTTGGCGCAAGGCCAACCGCGGATAAACGCTGTCTATCGTATAGAAGAGCGGCGAAGTGTTTGGGTCAAGGAGCTATCCACCGAACAACCTTCTACGCCAGAACCCCTCTCCCTGCTCGGCCGCCTCGCGTTGCTGCTCCACCCGTGCCCCTTCTTTGTTGGTACTCTGACGTTCGCGCTCGAGGCTTTCCCGCAGCGCGGCCTCCGTGGCTTCCGCGAGCTCCAGCCGGTCCCGGAGCTCTCTGGTCTTGGCGACCGCCGCGGCGAGTTGCTCGGCGAGCTCTCTAACAGTCTCGTCGGATGTCTCATCCGGAGCCGCCGTCTCCCCATGGTCGCCGAGCGGTAGCACTTCGGTGGCTGCCGCGTCGCTGCTCTCCGTACGCTTGTACGACGCGGGACCGCCGCCAACCGGCGCCTCGGTCGCCTCCTGGGTGGTCTCCTCGCTGCTGAGCAAGGCCGCGCCGCTCGGCGGCTTCGAGAGAGGCCCGCCGTCGCTAAGGACGGTCGTCGCGGCCGCGTCCAGAACGTGCGTCTCGTCCTCCGCGTTAAGGGGTCCCGTGTCTTCTTCGGGTAACCCGCCCGGGTCGGAGGAGGGCTCGGGACTCCGCCGCGCGCCTTGCACGGCGCTTGCCGATACGAGCCACCGGGCCCACTCGTCCTGATGCCCCTCCAACTCGCCGCTGGACAGCATACCGAAGACCCGCCTGACGGGTATCCCCAGCGCCTTTGCCGCCTCCTCCGCAGTGTAGAAATCAGCTTCCCGCGCCATAGGAACATCTTTACCCTCGCCGAAGACCTCTAACCCTGCCGGAAGGCTCGAGGGCCGCGGGAGGAACACGCGGACCCCGTCCACTCGTAAGCGGCTCTCTCTAGAATGGGAGGCTCGACTATGCCGGGGCCAGTTTAGCTCCTTGTTTTCGTACTACCCTACCGGCGCCCTCGATCCAGGCATTACAGCGTGAAGTAAAAGGTGGCGCCGCGTCCCACCTTCCCCTCGGCCCACACCCGCCCGCCGTGGCGTCGCACGATACGCGCCACGGTGGCAAGACCGATCCCCGTGCCCTCGAACTCGTCCGCGCCGTGCAGCCGCTGGAAGACCCCGAACAGCTTGTCGGCGTAGGCCATGTCGAAACCCGCCCCGTCGTCGCGCACGAAATACGCTGGTACGCCCTCATGCTCGACAACGCCGAGTTCGATCCTTGCCCGAGGCTGCTCCCCGGTGAACTTCCACGCGTTGTCCAGCAGGTTCTCCAGCACCGTCCTCAGCAACCACCGATCCCCTTCGGCCACCAGGTCCCCGTCTATCGCGAACTCCACCCTCCGTTCGGGGTCGCTCTGCTTGAGCCCCTGCGCGATGCTCCCGGCAAGCGCCCTCAAGTCCACCGTCTCGCGGTGCATCTCGACGCGCATCACGCGCGACAGGTTCAGCAGACCCTCCACCATATGCACCATACGTTGGCCGGCGGTCGCCACGCGCTCCAGGTAGTCCTTGCCTTCCTCGTCGAGTTCGTCGGCGTAGTCCTCCAGCAGGATCTGGCTGAAGCTGGTCACGCTCCTTAACGGGGCTCGCAGGTCGTGCGAGATGGAATAGGCGAACTGCTCGAGCTCGGCGTTGGCGATCGCCAGCTCGGCCGCCCGCTGCGCCAGCTCCCTCTCGGCCTGCTTGCGATCGGTGACGTCGCGGTGGTTGAACACCACGCCTTTTATGCTTGGATCGCCCAGCATGTTGTTGGCGATTCCTTCGAGCCAGCGCCAGGAGCCGTCTTTGTGCCGGACGCGGGTCTCCACCGCCACCGGATGCACTCCCGGCCCGGAGAGGACCTCGGCGAACTCGGCGAACGCCTTCTCCAGGTCGTCCGGATGGACGTAGTCGGCGGTGTTGGTGCCGAGCATCTCTTGCGGCGAGTATCCCAAGACCCGCTCCGACGAGGGGCTGATGTAGCGTATGGCGCCGTCGGCTTCGGTGACCATGACCAGGTCCAACGCGTTCTGGATGAGGGCGCGGAACCGTCCTTCGCTCTCGCGCAGCGCCTCCTCCATCCGCTTGCGCTCGGTGACGTCGCGAACAATGGCGAGCACGAAGCGTCCCTCACTCTCCGAGCCGTGGACGAGGTCGACGGGGCTCAAGGTAAGCTCGACGTGTATCTCCTCGCCCGTCTTGCGTAGGGCGGGCAGGTCCAGCACCGCGCGGGAGCCTATGTAGTCTCCGCGGCCCGTCTCGAGGTACCGCGACATGCCCGCCCGATGCCGCGCCTTGAGATGGTCGGGGACGAGTGCCTCGACGCGGAGCTCGAGTGCTTCGGCGGGGGAGTAGCCGAAGATCTCCGTCGCGGCCGGGTTCCAGAGGACTATTCGCCCGGTACCTGCCTCCGCGACGACGACCGCGTCTCTCACCCTCTCGAAGAGTTTGCCGATGCCCACGTCCCGCGGGCGCACGCTCAAAGCAGTCGCCCCGAAGCTCGGACCAGGCCGTGCCGACGTGTTCCCGTCATGGATCGTAGTTCTCCTACCCTCGGTAGCTCTTCTTCGGCAGCCTACACGGGAGACCATCCACGCGCAATCCACGGAGCGTTCGCGTCAACGACTGCCGGCCGCCCACGCTTTGCTCTTCTCTCAAGACTCGAGCCAACCGCGCGTCAGGTAGAGCCAGAAAGCCAGCCCTTTGTACGGGCCGTAAGGGGAGAAGCGCGCCTCGATCTCCTTGTCCGCGACGCTATCGCGCCCGACGAGCCGCGCGTAGGTCGGGCGCGTCCAGGAGTCGAGGATGAGCCGGGAGTACCTGCCGAGCATCATCATGACGTGCGCGGCCGCGTACGGTCCTACGCCCGGCAGCGCCAGCAGCCGCCTCTCCAGTTCGTCGTCCGGGAGCTCCTCGGGGTCCGCGTCGAGGGACTCGAGGTCCAGATCCCCACCGGCGACCGAGCGGGAGAGCGCGAGCAGGTACCTCCCCCGGTAACCGGCGCGCGCGACGTCCCGATAGAACTCTTCTCCGGCCCCGGACATCGCCTCCGGGGTGGGGAAGGCGCGCCCCCACGGACCGGTCGGGGGCGCACCGGAGGCCTTCTCGCCGAGGTGCTCGACCAGCGCGCTCACCATCCTTATCGTGGCTGACCAGGAGCAGTTGGTCGTACACAGGGTCTTGACCACGTCCTCGAAGACTGTGGTGCCCCGCACCATGCGTCCCGCGCCCCTCGTGACCCAGGAGAGTTCGGGGTCCCCGGCGGCCAGAGAGTAGAACCCCGACAGGTTCTCCTCCAGGCGCAGCACGTGACGCACCGCGGCGAAGAGCCTCTCGCCTTCCTCGTGTCCCGGCGGCCCGACCGCGCTTACGAGGCCGTGCTCTGGCCCGCTCTCCGAGATCAGCACGGTGCGCGGAGGGAACCCCCACACAGGTAGGGTCGCCTCCAGAATGCCGGCGTCTTCACCGGGGTGCATGGGGGGCAAGGAGGCCAGACCGTGTGACCGGAAAGTCCTCTTCAGGTCCACCGGCTCGCCGGCCGGTCCCACGAGGGGGAACTCGACGGACCACGCTTCGCGGGCGCTCTCCTCTCTCATCGGGCTCGTACTTTTCTACGGGACGCGAGCGCCGTCGAGGAGTTCCACCGGCTCGCCCCCCAGGTCGACCTTGAGGCGCCGGACGGTACTCTTGCCGGCTTCGTCTTCCTCGACCACCCAGAGCTCGTCGAGGAGGGCCGATTCCTGAACGTCGGGGACGTGAGAGATTATGAAGATCTGGCTGAAGGTCTTTTTGAGGCGGTCGAGGGTGAGGAGAACGTTGCGGCGTCTCTCGGAGTCCAGGGCTCCGAAGACCTCGTCGAGGACGATGAAGCCCAAAGACTCGGAGCCTTTGGCGGCGACCATCTTCGAGAGGGCCACCCTCGCGCAGAGGCTCACGACATCCGCCTCGCCGCCGGAGAAGCGTGAGATCTCGTACGCCTCCGATAGACCGTCGAAGAGCCTGACGCCGTAGTTCTCGTCGAACTCTATGCGCTCGTAGCGGCCGTCGGTGAGTACCTTTACGAGTTCACCCGCCTCCCTTTCGAGGCGCGGACGCACCCGCGCGGTGAGCTCCTTGTAGAACCTCGCGAGGAGCCTGTCCATCTCCCCGAGCTTCGCGGCGCCTCTAGCCTTCTCGTCGGCGAGCCCGCGCTGCTCGTCGTAGCGTCCGATCTCGCCTTCGAGGTTCTCAACCCGGCTCCGCGCCCGGCGCAGCTCCTCGTCGAGGGTCTCCTTCTCCAAGCGCAGCCCCTCGCGCAGCTCCTCCGCCTCCGAGACCCGGCGCCGGTTCGCCCCGTAAGCGTCCTCGTCGAAGGCGAGAGTGGAGATCTCCTCGCGCAATCGTCCGGCCTCCCGGTTCGCGTCTTCCCCTTCCTTGCTCGCGGTCTCGAGCCTCTCTTCCACCCGCGGGCGGCCGCGCAGCCGCTCTTTGAGGCCCTCGATCTCCCAGAGCAGGCGCTCCAGCTCCGCCTTCTCCTTCTGGAGCTGCGCATGCCGGGTCTCCACGTAGGCCGGACCCTCCTGGAGCTCTAAGATCTCCCCCTCCAGCCCGGCCACCGACTCGCGGGCCCTCGCGTGAGCCTCCACGAAGCCCTCCATCCGCGGGTGAGCGTCGTGCAATACGCGGAGCATACCAACCCGCATCTCTGCCTCATCGAGAACGTCTATAGAGACGGGCGCGACCCCTCCGAGCTCTCCCCGCAGCTTCTCCACTCGCGCGGAGGCGCGCTCTAGCAAGTCTTGCAGGCCTTCGAGGTGCGTCGCGGCCTTTGCCCGCTTCTCCCGGAGGGCGTACGCTCCCTTCTGGAGCTCCTCCGCCTCTCCGAGACTCCGTGACAGCTCGCCGGCCTCCTCTTCGAGGCGCCGGCACTCCGAGAGAGCCTCCTCGGCCCGTCCGCGCGCCTCTTCGGCCTGCCGCTGGAGCGTCTCCATGACCTCCCGATGCTCGTCTCCCTCGAAGCCCCGGTGGCAGGTCGGGCATTGGGCGACATCCTCGGAGCCCTCGACCATGCGGCGTGCCCGATCCAGCCTCTCCGCGTCACGCTCGTCGGCGTCGGCGAGGCCCTTCTGCTGGACGGACTGCCGCTGCAGGCTCCGCTCCTCTCTGCGCAACCGGACGAGCTCCTCCTCTAGCGCGCCGCCGGTCATTTCCTCTACCTCCGCGTCGAGCCGGGCGACTTCCTCGCGTCCCTCCTCGAACCGCGCGCGGGCCTCCTCGAGCTCGCCCTCGGCCTCCAGGAGTTCCTCGTGGCGCGTCTTCGTCTCTTTCAGGTAGGAGAGATGCTCCTCCGATCTCCAGAGAAGGACGGTCGCGCCATCGAGGACCTTCTTAGCCCCGAGCATCCGGCCTACCTCGTCCTCGGCCGCGGAGAGCGCCTCCCACCCGGGCAAGGGCTCGCCCGCCGAGCTGTCCGTGCCGCCGACCGCCGCCTCGAGCCTCTCCAGGAGTTCCGAAGCCGCGATGACCGTCCGGTGCGCCTCGACCTTGAGCCGGCGCAGCTCCTTCTCGGCCAGCTCGCGGCGCTCGTGCCGGCGGCGCGCCTCTTCTAGAGCTTCGATCTCCGCCTCTATCCCAGGCAGGCCCTCCATCCGGGGCCTGAGCTCCTCGATCCGCTCCGCGTCCGCGTCCAGCCCCGCCAGCGCTTCCCGCAGCTCCGCCGCCCGCTCCACCGCCCGCTCCCGGGCCGACTCGGCTACGGCTAGAGCGCCCGAAAGCTCGTTGTGCCTCCGGTACGCCGCCTCGAACTTCTCTCCCTCCGCCCGGGCCTCCGCGAGCTCGTCCTCGGCCTCTTTTAATCTCTCCTGCAGGCGCGCGGTCGCCTCTCGGGAGGCGCCGAGTCGCTCACGGGCCTCCCTCAGCTCCTCCTCGAGCGTGTCGCGGTCTATGTCGGCGATACGAGCTTCGAGGAACCTGGCTTCGTTCTGGAGGTCCTTCTTGTCGGCGCGGAGGAGCTCCTGGGCGGTCTCTACCTGGTCGATGCCGAGGATGCGCGCGACCTCGCGCTGGCGCTTTACCCCCGTGACCCCCGCGAAGAACTCGAGCTCCTTCTGGCGGGCGAAGAACGTCGCCTCGAACGCAACCCGGTCCATGCCCAGGAGGCTCTCCTGCACCCACTCCGTAACCTCCGAGGGGCCGCCGACAAGCTCCTCCTCCCCGACGTAGGCCCGGGCCTCGGTCTTGCCTCTATAAAGCGTTCGTATGACACGGTAGGGGGTGCCGGCTACGTTCAGCGTGACCTCGACGGTCGTCTTCTCGGCCGTCGTCCCCCCGCTCCAGGGGATGGAGTCGTTCGAGAAGCGCGAGTCCCTGCCCCTGGAGCCGAAGAACGCCCAGAGGATGCTCTCGAAGATGGTCGTCTTCCCCGAGCCGTTCGGCCCCACGATGCCGACGGCTCCCTCGGGCGGGAGCAGCTCCACGCGGTCACGGAACTGCTTGAAGTTCTCCATGATCAGGCGTTCCAGGATCATGGCCGCTCGCCGCCTCCGGCAGCCCTCAGGTAAGAGAGCCCCTTCTCCAGGAACTCACCGGCGAACGAGGGTGTAAGTTCTCCGCTCTCGCGTCGCGCCCCCACGAACGCCTTGAACTCCTCCTCCAGCGACCCGAAGCTCGTCTCAGGGCCCTCGCCCGGTGCCTCTATCGTCCCGGCCTCCGTCACCTCCAAACTGTAGTTCAGGCACCGGCGCTTGAGGTCGCGGAGCAGGGCCCGGTCCATCTCCCCGGCGAGTCCCCGCGGGGCGTCCACGACCTTCTGGCGGACGATGGCCCCGTCGAGGTCGCGGGCCTCGGCGCGTTCGCGCACGGCGTCGGTCAGGTCCGCGCCGGTCATGTCGGCGGCGTCTATATTCGGGAGGTCTATCATGGGACGAGTCTCTACGGGGACGTGCTCTATCTCCACGCCACTTTCGGAGAACGTGAGGATCGCGAACCCCGGCTCCGAGTCGACCTCGCCGAAGCTGAAGCGCTCGGTGGCCCCGGCGTAGTAGGTGTTCTTTTTATGCTCATGGAAGTAGTGGTAGTGACCCAGAGCCACGTAGTCGAAGTCGCCGTCCAGTACGTGGTTCGGTAGGTCGACCTCGCCCAGCTCGTGGCCTCCTACCTTGAGGCCCGGCACCGTGCCGTGGGTGACCATGATGTTTACATCCGCGTCCCGGTCGGGGGTGACGACCACCTGCCGGTCCCCGACCGCCCCATGCGGGACCAGCGCGAGCGTTACGTTAGTTCCACCGACCTCTATCGGCTCGTACTCCACGTCGAAGCCGTGGGCGAAGTACGCGCCGACCATGTTCGCGTACTCCAGGGCGGCGGTCGTGGTGCGCAGGCGCGGGGTCTCGTGGTTGCCGGCTATTCCGTAGTAGGGGATGCCCCTCTCGACGATACGGGCGGTTTGCTTGAGGAAGCCGATGATCACGTGCGTCGCCGGCCGGATAGAGTCGAAAGCGTCACCGGAGTGGATGACGAGGTCGACCTCGCGCTCCAGGATCTCGTCGACCGCCCTCCCGTACGCCTCCTGCGCGTCCACCTCCCGCTGGTTGCGGTTCGTATCCGGGCAGAGCTTCGCGTACCGTGTGTATCCCAGGTGCGTATCCGAGATGTGAGCGATTCTGACTATGTCTCCGATCCTTTCTGTTTCGGGGCCTACGCTATTCTAGCTGCATATCTTGCCAATTCACGAGTGGAAGATCAGGGTGGTCCGAGTCAGTTCGAGATAGTCGTAAGACTCGAACGCCGCCGCGATCGCCGGTATCTGAGCTACGAAGAGGGCTTCCAGGTCGGCGTTCGTGATATTGCCGGTAGACACGAGCAGGAGCTTGGGCGGTCTCTGGAGCAATAGAAAAGAGTCTACGAAATCCGTGTCTTTAGTTATCACAGCCCGGAGGTCGCGGATGGACAGTTCGTTGATCTCCTCGTCGGTGGTACGATTGCCGGCGGGCAGGTCGAGGGTGTGAACCACGTCGTGGCCCGCGTCGCGCAACCTGTACGCCAGCCTGCGGGGGAGTTGTGCATTAACCAGGAAGTTCACCCACGGACCGGCACCGTGCGCTTGACCTGACTCAGCCGCGTCGCGTAGGCGAGCACAGCGAGCAGGTCGTCGCGATCCAGGTCCTCGTAATCGGCAAGGATCTCATCTATCGTCATGCCGGCGCTCATGAGCTCCAACAGCGTTTCCACAGGATAGCGAAGACCCCGAACGACCGGCTTCCCGTGACAGATCTGCGGGTCGATGGTGATGCGTTCAAGCTTGTTGCTCATCTCGTGCTTTCGCATATACTCGTGTGCCATCTTAACCAAACCATCTACGCTATTCTAGCCGTATTGTACGGTGGGCTCACGTGACTTCACCGGTAACAAGAAACAGTTTTGGGAGTGTCTCAGGTCTGTTGGTGCTTGGCGATCAACTCCCGGACCACGGGCACCAGGTCGTTTGGAACCTTCATAACGGTTTGGTCGTGATCTTCAAAAGTGGCTTCATCTTCGGCAATCGCTTCTTCTTGGGTCTGCTCCCAGTGCGCGAGAATCTTCCGCACCCTCTCTTCGTCCCAGCTCGGCGGGAATCTCGTCTGTCTCACCGTTCTCCTCTCCGACGACGACTCCGGATGCCAGAGGCTTACCTCTCAACTGTGACTAGCGCCTCACTGTGCCCCCCGTTCCGGGAGATGAAAGCCATCGCGCAAGCGTCCCGCTCGTGCCAGCTCAACCGTTCTCACTTTATCTTTTGGCCGTTTCTGAAACGTGACCCAGGCCACATTTCGACACCGTCTTGACCCTCGCCTTCCCTACCGTGCTCTATCTTTGAGACTCCGGTAGCCACTACCGAGAAAGCCCCTGCCCAACCGGCGAGGTTGTCCTGGACGTCGCAAGTTCGATGCTCCCGATCGGATGCCCGCGCCGGATCTTCCGTCTCTCTCTCATGTCCCCGACTCCCTGCCCGCGCGAGTGGCGAGGAGATCTGATCCAGCGCCTCGGCATCTCTTGCACTAAATCCATCAAGAATCCGCGAGAACCACTCGGCTGCACGGCAGGCGCTACGGGACGCATCGTCCTGAGGTAGAAACGCTCTCCGCTTTCTTAAAGAGCATCCGGCCGTCAACCTACCTTCGGGCAATCGCTGAAGATTGCGTGAAGTTCAGGCAACATCGAGGCTATACCTTCTGTATCCTTTCTACTCGGGAACTACACCATTCTCTGCTGTATTGTACGGTGGGTTCTGCGCGGCTAGCGGCATCATCCTGATGAACTCTCGCGTTTCTGAGATTGCGTTACCTAGCCGCAGCGTGGAAGAGAGTGTCGCTGCTAGTTTTGGGTGTCTCCTTCCAACAGTTCTCCATGCTTCGAGGTTCCCGCATCTCAACTACATCTGGGAACGATGATTAAAGTGGAAGAGAGTTCAGCAGGTTTCTTTCTTCTTGGGGCGTAATCCCGTAGATGACGCCAAAAACGGTCTGATAGTCACTGGGCGCTAAACTGATCAAAGGTAGTACATAGCCTTCGTTGCTACGTCAGCGCGTGCCGTGCAGCTTGAACTCTTTGCGAGTCGGACACGAAAAAGCCGGAGAACCACGAGACCGAGGTAATTCCAGCGTCTGGCGTCCATTCTCACAGTGTCGGTTCACTCCGCGACGGCAACCAGTTCTCAACCCTTTAGGAAGGGGGGCGTCATTTGTCTTAGGAAGGCTGTAGGGAAACTCGCCACTCCTGGAGAACGTCTTTGGCCAAACGCGAGTATCGAGTTCTTCGTTTTACCAACCGACGGGCGTTGGATAGTCGCGCAGACGTTATTCGCGATACTGCCACCTATCTGGTCGTGGCCAAAGCTCGTCGTCGATCGTCTGGCTCTTTCCGGTTAGCGCACATTCGGCACGCCTCACGATGGGCTCTGTGCCGACTGGTCCAGGAGCCTCTTTAGTTTGACGTTGTCATTATCGTCTAGTCATCGGCTGTTGTGTTCAATTCAGAGATTTCTCGACGGCCTGCGGCAGATTAACGCTCGGCCGGGTACAGGTAATCTTCGCCACTTTCGTCTATGACGCGAAGATCGCCATCTGCCTCGGCGTCTTCGTCGGTCAACACCCGGTAGACTTTGTGTAACTCCAGGGAAGCCGGGTACCCTGCGTTGTTCACGCAGACGGCAAACCTGATGTCCTTTTTCCTCTCTGCCACGCTCTTAGTCCAGGTATCGCTTCCGCTTTATTTCCCTTTTGCCGATGCCGTGTGCTTCGTACCAATGGATCTCGGCCAGCCGGATTCTACCACTGCCCAGGCGCACTCTCGCCACGCCTTTGAGCTTTCGCCATTTGCCCCTGCCATACATCCGACGCAACCTCGCGACTTCCCGGATCCCGCTGCCGACCGCTATAGTTTCCACATCGACGATCTGGCCGATGATCTCGAAGCCCATCGAAATCTTGTCTGGGTATTCTCTTCAAGCTAGTCCCGCATCCGCTCCAGGCCCCGGAGGACGGTCGAATTCGCCCTCGTGCGCCGCGAGGCGGCGGGTTTCTCGAGCGTGTTCAGGAAGAGCCTGTACGGGTCTCGCGGGCGCCCGTCTCCGCGCGCCAGGGCGCTCACCGCGTCGAGGGCCTCGCGCACGCGCTCCTCGTCGAGCCCGGCGACATCTTCCCGGATCCTGGTGATGACGGGCGCCTTCGTCATGAGGTTACGCATCACGCTCTGCACCTCGGTGGCGGCGTCGACGTTGCGGCCGCCGTAGATGTCGGTACCTTGCTTACCCATGAGGACCGGCGGCCTCGGGAACCGCCCGAAGACCGGCACCGCGTAGTGAGCATGGCGCAGGAGGAGGCGGCCTTTCTCTAATTGCAGTAGCTCCTCGCGGGTCGTCGTGGAGAAGGAACGGTAGCTTGAGTTGGTCAGCTCCTCGTCGCCGATGCGCCCGTAGAGGCTCGTCGCGGCGTTGCCGACCACTTCGTCGTCCACCTTGCTGCGGAACTGCTGCGCCCCGAAGAGCGTCAGGCTCAGGTGCCGCCCGCGCGCGGAGATATCCACTAGCGTGTCCTTGAGGGAGGAGGTCTTCGCGCCGGAGGGGGCATACTTGTTCAGTTCGTCGATGAAGATTACTAGCTTGTCCACGCCGAGCCGGCCCTTCTCGGCCTTCTCCCAGACCTCGTTTATGACCTTCGTCACCACGAGGTCCTGGGGGACGCCGGAGAGGTGCGAGATGTCCACGACCCGCATCTCCCGGTCGGCGAACGGCTCCTCGACGTTGGGGGAGCCGTCGTAATCGACCCTGCCGCGCACCAGGAGGCCGCTGCACTTGCTGGGCAGGGTGTTGAAGCGGTTCCAGACCTTGTTAATGGTCATGTAGTTGTGCCCGTACCAGGAGGTCTTTTTTTCTTCGTCCTCGAAGTAGTCCTGGATCTCACGCATCAAACCCTGGAACTCGTCCTGGGTTTGGATCCCCCTCTCGCGCAGTGTCTCGACGAAGCCGCGGAACTTGTCGTCGTAGTCCGACTGCTCGAAGATGCGCCCCGCGTGCGGCAGCACCTGCCCGAGGTCCCAGACGATAGGATGGACCATATGCGCTTCGCCGCGAGCGTTGCGCAAGGTATTCAGGCTGTCCTTCTGAAGGTCCGCCGGGTAGACCGTCCGCTCGTTCGGGTCCATCCCGTACCGGAGCGGCGCGAAGACCCGCAGCTTCTCGAAGGGCCGCATCTCCAGCCCCAATGCCTCGTACATCTCCTTCTCTTCGGGCGAGAGGCCGCGCTGCCTGGCTCTCTCGTAGCGCCCGGCGAGGTCCGGGTCCTCGTCGGGGTCGACCTCTACCGGCTTGTCGAGAAAGAGGAGGTCGGCACCCTTGACGTTGAACATCAGGGCGGCCACCGTCTTGCCTTTCGCCTTCTGGAAGACGCTGGAGATGGTGAAGAGGGCGTGGCTCGTCTTCGTCGAGAGGCCGCTCATGCCGGTGATGTTCATGTGCCCGGCTTCGGGGCCGAGGAGGTAGTCCTCGTCCACGTACAGAGGGGTGCGCTGCGGGCTTCCGTTGGCTCCGCTCTCGTTGCCGTTCTCGTGCAGGAGCATCGGAATCTTCGTGCCGGAGAAGTCTTCGGAGCCCAGAGCGAACTCGATGGCCGGTCCGGTGGCGAAGTAGACGGGGCCGCTCTTTACCGGGCGTTTGCTCTTTTTGCGCTCCGTCCGGTGCTTTGTGGCGAGCACGCGGGCGCGGAAGACCAGGATCTCGACGCGGTCGGAGAGGGCTTCGAGCGCCGGGTCGCCATCGTAGGCGTAGAAGTCGTCGAGGAAGGACTGGAGGTCGGAGTAGCGGCGAGGGTCGTCGAGGACGGCTATCGCCGTGGCGTCCTCGGCCTCGGCGGCGACGATGTGCCCGATGTCCAGGTTCCGGGCCGCCTCGGTCTCGGCGGTCCAGAAGTAGAACTCGTGGGCGGTCGCGGGGTTGTCCTCGCTGGTCACGACGCGGCCGATCGGGCCGGATGCGGTATCCAGGTAGTCGGGGTGTAGCATCTAGTAATTCCTCCCGTTCGATGCCAGTTGTCGCTCCAGCCTCGTGTAGGCTCGCTCCGAGCCCTGCACGAGGGGTTTCAGGATCTTCTCGACGTAGTGGATCGGGTAGATCATGGCCGGCCACCTCGGGTCCGGCTTCGCCAGCGGCGCTCGCTCGGCGAGAAGCCAGCGCGAGATCTCGTCTACCATCTCGGATCCCGTGTCGCGCGGCGCCTCGATGCGCATTAGCGAACCCAAAGCGTCCGCGCCCCGCTGCTGGGGCCACATCCTCAGATACCATGACGTTCGCTGCTCGACGGGCGCCAGGCTCGTCTGCCAGCCGGGTGTGAAGCTCGTGGTTCGCTTTCCGGCCTCCAGGTCGAGCAGTACGCCGACTTCTTCACCCCGGAACTCCGGGCGCGCCACGCTCTTGATGAGGCCGACGACTCGCCGGTTTGCCTCCCTAACGTCCCGGAGCTGGCCGTCGACGGCGATCCAACCCTCCTCGTCTTCGAGCACCCGGTCATCGCCCTCCCACTGCCGGAGCATCTCGCTCTCCAGACGCTCGCGCAAGCTCCTCGCTCTCCCGAAGGCGATAGCTCTCATGCTCACGTAATCCGACGGGTCCGGTCTAGACGTGGCGTACTCCGTCGAGTCCAGGACGAGATCCGCGGAAGAGATGGGCAACTCTTCGTACAGCTTGTCCAGACCTTCGCGGAGTAGCAGGTCGTGGAAGGCGTCCACCCTCTCGTCCGCGCCGAGAGGCAGGATGATGGCCCGCACCACTGAAGGCGGGATCTCGAACGGCATCCGCGAGAACCGGCGGTCGCAGCGGTTGATGATCGCGGCGGCCACGGTCGTGGCTACTATAGGGACCGGACCGATGCGCCCCACCTCGTGCGTGGACTGCACGCCGTCCAGGAAGTAGCAGAGCCGCGAGGTTCCGTCGGGTGCTCCAGGGTCTACCGCTCGCGGCGTGCCCTCCAGATGGTCGGGGCCTCCCTCGGAAGCCGTGTCGTCCTCAGCGGCGCGAATACCGAGCTGCTGCATCTCGAGGTCGCATGTCCCGGTCCCGGCCGTGATACGTATGCCCGCGCGCTCTGCGCCGTCCAAAGCACCGCTTATCCGGGCCACGAAGTCCTTAGCCGTTCTCCCCGCTAGCATCTGACGCAGTATACGCAGGATTTTTCTGTAAGACTATGCCTCTTCGTCAGGTTCAGGTACAGGCAACTCGAACTGCTTCTCGGCGAGCCCGACCGCCCAACGGAAGCTCCGCCGATCCTCGGGCGTCCGGGAGTAGGCGTCGCGGGACATCTTGAGGACCTTTTTGGCCTCGGCCCGCTGCTCGGGGGCGTTGGGGATCTCCTTGGAGAAGGCGTAGGCGAGGTCGCCGTCGTCTCCGGTGTAGTAGAAGTGCATGTAGAGCGTCTTCTGGCGGCCCAGGCCGGCGAGGGCGGCGTCGCCGCTGGCCTGGCTCACGTTCAGGAGGGCGCCGGCGCTAAGGGGCTCGCCGCCCTGCGGGTAGACCGAGAAGGCGAGACGGACGACGGGGCCGTAGGGGGTCTTGTAGAGCTCGAGGCGCCGCAGGATCCTGGCCGGGCCGCGGACGGCGTCTATCTCATCTTCCGTCGCGGCGACGACGACGTGCCCCTGCGGGGGGCGCATCGACTCGCGGCCCCCCACGGCAACCACGCGCGCCTGCACTCCCCCCGAGGCGACAGCCGCCGTCAGGCTCCGCCGGACGCGCTCCGGGAGATCTAGCCCCTTGCCTTCTGCTCCTTCCGTCAAGAGGCGAACCTCTCGAAGAAGCGGGCGAAGTAACCGATGGACTCGAAGTAGTCGTCTAGCCGGGCAGACTCGTTCGGGGCGTGGATACGGCTCTCGGGGTTCGCCACGGCCCCGGTCATGATGGTCGGTATCCCGAGCTCCGTCGCGACGAGCGAGGTCGGCCCGCTTCCCCCGATGGTCGGGTAGACGACCGCCTCTCTCGCGCCGACGTCCCGCCACGTCTCGACGGCCTGCCGCGTAACCGGCGAGTTCACCGGCGTCTTCGCCGCCTCGACCCCGTGCAGATCCACGACCTCAATATCCTCGAAGCCGCGCCTTACGAGATGTTCGCGCAGCAACTCCAGCACCGGACCCGGGCTCTGGCCGGCGACGAGCCGGAAATCCATCTTCACGAACGCCTCGGAGGGGACGATGGTCTTCGAGCCGGGTCCCGTGTAGCCGGACTGGATGCCGGCGATGTTCGCCGTGGGCCGGAGCAGCATCTCCTTCAGGACCTCCTTGCCCGCGAGGTTGCGGTCGAAGGAGTCTACGCCCCAGGACGCTTTGAGGGCGGCTTCGTTAAAAGGGATGTTCTCTATAGCTTCGAGGTCCTCCTTGGAGGGAGGTGAGATCAGCTCTTCGAGGCCGTCCAGCGTGATCTCTCCGTTCTCGTCCTTGATGGTGCGCAGCGCCTGCACGAGCCGCCAGGCCGGGTTTGGAGCTATGCCGCCGTACATGCTGTGCAGGTCGTGCGAGGCGCCCCTCGCGCGCAGCTCGACGTAGAGCATCCCCTTGGTGCCGCAGAAGATCATGGGCCGCCCCGCGTCATCTTTCATCGATCCCTCCCACAAACAAGCGTCGGCGGAGAGGAGTTCCGCGTTCCGGCGGACGAAGGCGGGCAGCGACGGGCTACCGATCTCCTCCTCGCCCTCGATGAGGAACTTCAGCTTGAACGGCAGGGGACCGTGCTCCTCCCCGTAGAGCCTCAAGGCCTGGATGCGTGCTATCACGTCGCCCTTGTCGTCGGCCACGCCGCGGGCGAAGAGGACGCCGCCCCTCACCTCCGGCTCGAAAGGATCGCTCTCCCACAGCTCCAGGGGCTCGGGCGGCTGCACGTCGTAGTGGCCGTAGGAGAGGAGTGTCCGATCACCATCACCGTCGGCTCCGCCTATCTCCGCGTAGACGACCGGATGCCCGTCTGTCTCCATCAGCCGGGCCGCGGCGCCGGCCTCTTCTAGCTTCGCGAGTACCCATTCAGCGCACGCGCGAAAGCTACCCGCGTCGCCGGCCTTAGCCGAGATCGAGGGCATCCTCAAGAGCTCCACGAGTTCCTCCAGAAGTTCGTTCTTCGATCCCTCTATGCGCTCGTCTATACTCATGCCTCGCGAGTCCTCCGTCTCTTTCTCCGAAAAGTCAGCATTCCGGTCCCGTGCGTTCATATACAGAATATATAGTGGTTCGGCCCGCGGGTTGCTGTTATATTTGCGGCAGGGATGGTGCCTGTGGATAAGAGATCGGATCAGGAGTTGGAGAAGCGCCGTGGGCACGGCCGTCCCCGGCGCCGCCACGGCGGACCCGACGACTTCTTCGGGTTGGACGTGGACAAGATGAGCTCGAAGGCCCAGGTCGCCGCGTCGCTCGCGGTGATAATACCGGTGACGGTAGCCGGGGTCATGGTGCTGGCGCTAGCCCCCTACCTTTGGTGGCTGATCTTCGTCTTCGGGTGGACGATCTTCCCGGCCTTCGGATTGCTGGTGAGAGGGATAGCGGGCATCTCCGAGAGCCCGGCGGAGATGCCCACGACGAACGACAAGGAGCGGGAGTTGCTCGGGGCCCTGCGCGAGCACGGCGAGTTGGCGCCCGCCCGGGCGGCGATGGAGACGTCTTTGACGGTGTCGGAGGCGGACAAGATGCTCAAGGAGCTGGCCGAGGGCGGGCACCTGGACGTACGCGTGCGTGGCGGGGGTCTCTTCTACGCCCTTTGGGAGCCGGGCGGCGAGGAAGCCGCGCGGGAGCTTGAGGGACGGGGCTAGGGGGTTATGCGCGGGGTCGTGCGTGGTATCATTTTCATTCTTAGGGTAGATAGGCGGGCAGGAGCTTAGGGTAACCCAAGAACTATGGAAGAGAAAAAGATTCCGAAGACGCTCGATGAGGCCTACCGGCTGCGTGACTCCGCCGTGGCTATACCCGAGCGGGACTTCTACCAGGAGCACGTCTACCGCCTGCGACGTGAGGAGTACCGCGCGCGTGGCATACGCACGGAGATCTCCGCGAGGCGCCGCGAGCGTCAGAGCGCGCTCGAGTTCTCCCGCGAGATGTTCTTCATGGAGGTCGCGGAGATCATGCGCCGTCGCGGTGACGGCCAGGGCTCCGGCTACGAACGAGCCTCCCGCGAAGAGATCCGCCGTTACACCTCGCGCCTCGATACCCACGCCTTCTTGAAGCAGCTCGCCTCCCCGCACTCGGGGGCGGTGGAGCTCTACAGGCGCAACTATCTGGAGCTCTTGCGGCTGGGCAAATCCCCGCGAGAGGCTTACTATCTCTCGCGGGTCGTAGGTCTCGCGGGCGAGGCCGAGTTCCGGGGCATACGGGACAACGTGCACAGGACCGGCTACCCCAAGGGACGGTTGCCCTACGTCGTCGAGAAGACGGCCATCCAGATCCGGGACCTCCCCGGCGGCATGATCCTGATCCTGCTAACCTTCTTCGCCTCGCTCTTCGCCTTCGTCTGGGCCACCGACGCCTGGGGTCAGGCGAGCCCCGGCACCATCGTCTTCGTCGGCCTTGGCCTCATCGCCGCCGGCGGCCTCATGCTCGTCTCCGCCGTCTTCATAGTCACCTTTATAAGATCTATCAATAAATAGAGCCGCTCCGCCGGCTACCCCTGCTCCTCGTTAAAGTTTTCTCGTACCCTTGCCGACAACTATCGGAGCGTAGGCATGAGGCGCGGAGGGGAACGGTATGATTTCGAGGTACGTATCGGCCATGTTTCCGGCTGCTATGCCGGCGGTCGTCGGAGCGTCCGCGGCCGCGCCGAGAATGGGCTCTTGAAGTTTTGCGTCCGTCCCGCCCTCCAGAGGGCGGCCCGCGCCCACTCGAAGGAGATGATCGACAAGGACTACTTCTCCCACGGCTCCGCCAACGGCCAGGACTTCTCGGTCCGCGTCAAGCGCTTCGGCTACAACTGGCGAACCATCGGCGAGAATATCGCCTGGGGATCGAACTCCCTGAGCTCGCCGGAGAATCGTTTCGAGGGCTGGATGAACAGCCCCGGGCAAGGCCAACATCTTCAACAAGAGCTTCCGCGAGATCGGCATAGGCGCCGCGACCGATGCCTATGCCGGCTACGACAACGCCACGATGTGGACCGCCGACTTCGGAGCTCGCTAGAGCTGGGGGTTTTATAGGGCACGCCCCGCCGTTGCCGTAGAATAGGAGCGTTGTCAGCATAGAGGGGGGACTGGAATGGTGCTGAAGTACGTAGCGACCGCTCTGATGGCGGCGATGTTGGCAGCGGTGGCCGCCGTGGGAGCGACTGTGGTGGAGCCGCGGAGTGCCGACGCGGCGGGCGGCGTGGAAGTAAGGGCCTGCGGCGGCGGGAAGATCGAGCTGACCGCCGAAGAGAAGAACATGCTGGATCTGCACAACAAGACCCGCGCGGATCGCGGCCTCTCCAGGCTCTGCGTACACCCCGACCTCCAGAGGGCGGCCCGTGCCCATTCCAGGGAGATGATCGAGAGAGACTACTACCGCCACGAATCCTACAACGGCGAGAAGTTCTGGCGGCGCATCGAACGCTTCGACTACAACTACCGCATCGTCGGCGAGAACATCCACGGGGTCCCCAAAAGCTACAGCACGAGCGAAGTGTTCGAGGATTGGATGCGCAGCTCCAGCCACAAGGCCAACATCCTCAACAAGGGATACCGTGAGGTCGGCATAGGAGCCCGCACCGGGAACTACAAGGGCACCAGCAACTTCACCATGTGGACCGTGGACTTCGGAGACCGCTAGGAGCGCACACAGGTAAGTTTTTCGGCGGGTACTTCTGTCCGCCTGTCAGCGGGTCGGCTGGAACTCCTGCGCCTTGAATCGCTCTCCGGTGACGTCCCTCGACTCGTCCGAGGCGAGGTAGAGGAAGACGGCGGTATTCTCTTCGGGGGTTATGCGGGTCGTGGGGTCTTCGTCGGGGTAGGCGGCGGCGCGCATCTCGGTGCGCATGCCGCCGGGGTCGACGGAGTTCGCGCGGATGCCGCGGTCTTTCAGCTCGGCGGCCAGAATCTGGGTGAGCCCCTCCACGCCGAACTTGCTGACGGAGTAAGCTCCCCACTCGGCCCGGCCCTCGATGCTCACGCCGCTCGTCACGTTTATGATGGATCCGCCTTCGGGCATGTGTGGTATGACGGCCCTGGTGAGCAGGAAAGGAGCGGTGAGGTTGGCGTCGAGGACCCGCCGCCACTCGTCCTCGGGGTACTCTTCTATCGGCACCCGGGGGCCCAGGAGCCCCGCGTTGTTGACGAGAACGTCTATACGGCCGAATTGCTCGATTGCCGCGTTTACCAACATCTCGACGTGCGTGCTCCGCGATACGTCCGCCGGTATCGCGAGGACCTCGACCCCGGTGCCTTTGGTTTCCTCGGCGACCGGATCCAACAAGCCCGCGTTGCGGGAGTTGACGACGAGGTTAGCCCCTTCTTGCGCGTAGGCGAGTGCGAGAGCCCTGCCGAGCCCCCGGCTGGCGCCGGTGATCATGACGGCCTTGTTTTGCAGCATGAGCGCTCCTTTGTGGTAGCTCGCTAGCCAACCAGCCGGTCAGCATGAGGTTTTCCGATCTTTCTCCTTTGCCGGCTCCCGGTATCGCCCCGAGAAGCTGCCCCCGATAGTTTACAGCGGCTGTATTACTCGCGAACCAAATGCTGACGAACTGAAATGCTGACGAGCTGACTGGCTTTACTGCAAACTCTCGTCACTTGGCGTATAAAGGGACCGTGACTTATTTAATACCGGAAGGGGGGACGAGCGGTGTACGGTGAGAACGCGCCGCCGTCCTGGGCGCGGCTGCCGGGCGCGCGGTGCCGGGCCGTCGAGCACCTGACTAAGCTCGAAGGATTGCAGGAGTTCGAGCTACTGGCGGGGCTCGACGAGGGTTTCTTCCAGGCTCTGGCGATAGCTTCCGAGGTGCTGGAGATCGGGGCGGGTACCGCCCTGTACAGGGAGGGCGAGCCCTCGGGGGCGGTCTACTTCATGGGCGAAGGAAGGGCGAAGCTCTACCGCTCCTCCGGCGGACGGAAGGCGCGCGACCAGATCCTGGGCGTCGTCGGCGACGGCTCGGTTCTCGGGTTGGCCTCGGCCCTGGAGGGCAAACCCCAGAGCCAGGGCGCCACGGCCCTGACCGACTGCGTCCTCTACGCCGTCTTCCGCGACGACCTCGTACACCTCATGGCCTCGTACCCCGAGACCTCCCTGCGCCTCGCCCGGGTGCTCGCCGCCCGGACCCGCGAGCTCGAGGACCTCGTCGGCGACCTCGTCTTCCACAGCGCCCCCCAGAGGGTGGCCCGGATGCTCCTGGACCTCGCCACCGAAGAGGGCCGGGTCACCAAAAGGGGCGTAGTCTTCCACCCCTCGCTCTCGCGCCAGGAGATGGCCGAGGCGACCGGCATCTCCCGCGAAGCCCTCTCGCGCACCCTGAGCAGGCTCGCCCAGGAGGGCATCCTCGACCTCGGGGGCGGCAAGACCGTAACCATCCTCAAACCCGCCGAGCTCCGCGCCCGTACCTGAGAACCGTTCGCGGCAAGGACGGTATTTGATCCAGGTCACACACGACTATGATGCCGGTCATGGTCTGCCATGACGGCAATCAATGGCGGGTGTTGGCGCCGTTCTCCGGTTGGTATAAAGCTCCTACAAAGACGACGAGGAGTACCGAGAGGAGGAACGGCAGTGACTTACGTGATAACGGAACCGTGCATCGGCACGAAGGATCAGAGCTGCGTCGAGGTATGCCCGGTGGATTGCATCTACGACGTGGGGGATCATTTCATGATCAACCCCGAAGAGTGCATCGATTGCGGCGCCTGCGAGCCGGAGTGTCCGGTCGAGGCCATCTACCCCGAGGACGAGGTCCCCGAGGACCAGGAGAGCTACATCGGCAAGGCCGCCAACTACTTCGAGTAGAACAAGAATTTAGCGGTTGGCATGGGGGAGAGGCTTCGCGGCCTCTCCCTTTGGTCGTCGTGGGAAGAATGCTCGGATGGTACGGTTAGAGGCCGCGCGAGGAACGCCGGAGCCCGAGGTGGCGCGGCGGGCTACCTGCCTTAAGCGGTCCGACCCGGACCCCGCCTACGTTGCCCGAAACGACCTCCCGCCCGAGCCGGGCGAGAGAGCGCTTGAGGTGGCCCGAGGCGGCGTTGCGTACGGGGGACGTACGCATGAGCTTCTCCAGGGCGGGCTCCATAGGCTTTAGCTCCGTCCTGAACTCGGCGAGCGCGCCGTAGCCCAGATCTTCTATGGCGCACTCTCCGTAGCCCGAGATCGAGCCTTCGTAGGTCCAGCGCAAGAACCCCGGATCGTCGGCCTCCACGAGAACGCTCAGGATCTTCCTCCTCAGCCCGAGAAAGGAGACCTCCCACTCCGAGACCATGCCCGGTCCCACCGGCCCCTCGATGATCTCCACGCGCCGCACTCCCGGCGCCCAACCCGGGAAGCCGCGCACGTCGAGCACGGCCTCGTAGAGATCCCAGGCCGTCCCGCCAGGCACGAAGAGACTGGCCCCGATGATCCCGCTGCTAGTTTTGTTCAGCATTGTTGCGCTCACGTTAAGATTATACATCGATGCGCGGCGTTTTCGGGCTTCTATAATTCGTGTTATGGCTAATTTCGAGGATGAGGGGCGGTGGCGGACGCTCGGGCGGGAGTATCTGTACGAGAGCCCGTGGTGCTCTTTCCGGGTGGACGAGGCGAGGCTGCCGGATGGGGCGGAGATCGAGTACGGGGTCCTGGAGAGCGCGGGGTTCGCGGCGGTGGCGCCGGTGACGGAGGGGGGCGGCGTGGTGCTCGTGCGCCAGTGGCGCCAGCCGGTCGAGGGGTTCACTCTGGAGCTGCCGGGCGGAGGTGTGGAGAGGGGGGAGGACCCGCGGGCGGCCGTCGGTAGGGAGCTCTTGGAGGAGACTGGGTACCGGGCGGAGGACCTCTCGCGTCTGGTCTCGCTGCACACGAGTCCCGGGCGGGCGACGGAGGTGTGCCACCTGTTCCGGTGCCGGGCCGTGCGCGGGCTTTCGGGGCCGCGGCCCGAGCCGACGGAGTTCGTCTCGGTGGTCGAGATGCCGCTCGCGGAGGCCGTGGAGAAAGTTTATAGTGGCGAGATCACCGCCGCCACCACCGTGCTCGGGCTGTTGATGGTCTCTGGCGTTGCCGGGGGTGGTTGTGTGTAGTGCGCGCCTGGGTTAGGCTAGGCACGAACAGCAACCGGGGAGCCGAGAGGCTGAGAGGGCGCCGAAGGGAGAACCACCGGACGCCGACCCGCAGAACCTGATCCGGGTAATGCCGGCGGAGGGATGATCTTACAGTTCACCGCGAAAACCGGAGCATCCCGACCAACGTTGGGGCGCCCTTGTGCTTGCCCGGCCCCCGGACTCTGAGGAGAGGAGGCCAAAGATGCGTGCAGCGGCGCTGATCGAGGACCACCCGGACGAGTGGCGGGCGGCGACGCGCCACCCGTTTCTCGACGGGGTACGCGAGGGGACTATGCCGGAGGGCGCTTTCGAGACCTGGCTCGTCCAGGACTACCTTTTCGTAAACGACTTGCTGAGCTTCCAGTCGCGGCTGCTCGCCCGCTCGCCGCGTGTGGCGCAGGCGGCGGTGGCGGGCGGTCTGGTGGCGCTCGTGGACGAGCTCGGCTGGTTTGAGGAGCTGGCACAGAGCATGGAGCCCACGCTCGACGCCCCACGCCATCCCACGACCGACGCCTACCGGGAGTTCATGTCCGGGCAGGAGGAGATGGGGTACCCGGCCGGGATCGTGGCTCTCTGGGCTATGGAGCGGGCCTACCTCGAGGCGTGGCGAAGCGCCGCGCCGGGGCATCCGGACTACCGTCCCTTCGTCGAGCACTGGACCGTCCCGGAGTTCGCCGGCTACGTGGCGGCGCTGGAGGTAGCCGTCGACGCCGTCCTCAGCGAGGCCTCCGGGGGCGAGCGGGAGGAGGCCGAGGACGCCTTTCTCGGTGTCGCCCGGCTAGAACGCGACTTCTGGGAGATGGCCTTCTCGGGGGGTGGAAGATGAGCCTAGCAGAGATGCTCTGGGAGGCAAACGCCGGCCTCGCGAGAGAGGCGCTGAATCACCAGTTCGTGCGGGGGGTCGCGGACGGGAGCCTGCCGCTGGAGAGCTTCCAGAGCTACGTGGCGCAGGACGCCTTCTTCCTCGAGAGCTTCGCCCGCGCC
This sequence comes from Rubrobacteraceae bacterium, assembly GCA_030448125.1. Lineage (GTDB taxonomy): Bacteria > Actinomycetota > Rubrobacteria > Rubrobacterales > Rubrobacteraceae > Rubrobacter_F. The sequence goes on from JAUJNO010000003.1 coordinate 215,906, forward strand.
TACGCGCTCGCCCTGGCGCGCTGCGAAGACCAGCAGGGGATGCGGGACTTCGCACAGCTCATCTCCGGCGTGATCGAGGAGCTGGAGTTGCACGAGGGCTACGCCGGACGCTGGGGCGTCTCCCTCGAAGGGGTGGAGCCGGTCGAGGCGACGCTCGCCTACACGGACTTCCTGCTCGCGATCGCTTCTCTAGGCGGCGTGGGGGAGACCTGCGCGGCGATGACGCCCTGCATGCGGCTCTATGCGTTTCTCGGGCAGTCTCTCACGGAGGAGGGGATCGGAGAGGACAACCCCTACTCCGAGTGGGTCGGGACCTATACCGATCCGGGGTTCGAGGCACTGGCCGCGAAGCTGGAGGCTCTGCTCGACCGCTACGCCTCCGACACGCCCGCCGTGCGCTCCGTCTACCGCCGCGCGATGGCGCTCGAGGTCGGCTTCTTCGAGGCGAACGCGGGGCCGTCCTGAAGAGTAGCCGCCACACCGGAGACCTCACCGGCCACGCGAAGGTCGCCCCTCGCGCGTACGCGGGGCCGAAGCTCGCCGCCCGCGGGGTCTCGGTGACGAAGGGGCAGGTCCGCATCCTCGACGGGGTGGACCTCGTGGTCGAGCCGGGGACCTTTCTCGCGCTCATCGGACCCTCGGGGGCGGGCAAGTCGACACTTTTGGGCCTGCTCGCGGGGCTCGAAAGCCCGGACGGAGGCACCGTCGAGAAGGACGGCGCTACTCTCGCGCGCCCCGGCCTCGTCGCCTATATGCCCCAGAGCGACCTGCTCCTCCCCTGGCGGAGCGTCGTCGCGAACGTCTCTCTGGGGCTCGAAGCGACCGGAGTCCCCAGGAGGGCGGCGCGCAAGGAGGCGCTGGCGGCGCTCGAACGTTTCGGGCTCGAAGAGTTCGCGCGTGTTCCCCCGGCGGCGCTCTCGGGCGGGATGCGTTCGCGTGTCGCGCTTTTGAGGACCGCCCTGCTCGACCGCGACACGCTCCTGCTCGACGAGCCCTTCGGCGCCCTCGACGCGCTCACCCGACGCGACCTGCAGGGTTGGCTCCTCGGCGTCCGCGACGAGCTCGCCGCCACCATAGTCCTCGTAACCCACGACATCGACGAGGCGCTCTTGCTCGCCGACCGCGTCGTAGTCCTCTCCCGCAGGCCCGCCCGCGTTGCCCTAGACCTGCCCGTGGACCTCGAACGCCCCCGCACGATGGAGATGGAGACGACGGGAGAGTTCGCCCGGCTCAAGGGGCGCCTGCTCGATGCCCTGGGGGTGAGCAAGCCTTGAAGCGAGTGCTGCCAGCGGCCTTTCCGGCGGCCCTGCTCGCGCTTCTGGTCCTCGCGGCGTGGGAGATTTTAGTGCGCCTCTTCGGTGTGCCGGTGTTCCTCCTGCCCGGACCCTCGGCCATCGCCGGTGCGTTCTGGGAGTCGCGCGACCTGTTACTGAGGCACGCCGGGCCCACGGCGGGCGAGGCGATCCTGGGGTTCCTCGTGGCGGTGGCCGCGGGCGCTCTCTCGGGGTTACTCATAAACCGTTCGGCGCTTATGGAGAGGTCGCTCTACCCCTGGCTCGTCGTCTCTCAGACCCTTCCCACTGTCGCCATAGCCCCGATCCTCGTCACCTGGCTCGGTTACGGGCAGCTCCCCAAGGTCCTCGTCGTCACCCTCTTCTGCTTCTTTCCCATCACCGTCGCGACCGTGGACGGGCTACGGGCGACCGACCCGGATCTCGTCCGCCTCATGCGCTCGTTCGGGGCTACGAGGTGGCGTATCTTCTTCATGGTCGAGGCGCCGGGGGCCCTGCCTTTCCTCTTTGGCGGGGTGCGGCTGGCGGTAACGTACTGTGTCATCGGGGCCGTCGTCGGTGAGTGGGTTGGTTCGAGCGAGGGGTTGGGGTTCCTCATGATCCAGGACAAAGCCCAGTTCGAGATACCGCGCCTCTTCGCGGAGATCTCCCTGCTCTCCGTCCTGGGCGTCTCGCTCTTCCTCCTCGTCGCCCTCCTCCAACGCCTCATCGCCCCCTGGACCCTCGTACGCGACCGGTAGGACCTTATGCTAAAGTAGGCACAACGAAAACACGGCGGAGCTTCCCCTGGGGTTACCCCTCGGGGCGGCTGAGAGTCGGCAGCGGCCGAGACGCTTGGAACCTGACGTGGGTAATCCCACCGGAAGGGAGTGGATATGCAGAGCCTCGCGTACCTCCTAAAACGCTTACCCCGAAAACACTTTCTCTGGCGCTCCCTCGCGCTCTCCCTGCTCGCCGTTCTCCTACCAATCGCGCTCGCGGGTTGCGGCGGGGCTTCGGGGAGTGCGGGGTCTTCGAATGGGCTTGAGAGGGTTACTCTGACGCTCGACTGGTACCCGAACGCGGATCACGCGGGGATCTACGCGGCGCAAGCCGAGGGGTTCTTCGAGGAGGCGGGGCTGGAGGTGGAGATACAGCAGCCCTCCGACCCGGCCGCCGTGTTGCAGCTCGTGGCCGCCGGACAGAGCGAGTTCGGTATCTCTTACGAGAACGAGATGATGAATGCTGCCTCGCGCGACGTGCCGGTCAGGTCGGTCATGGCTATTATGCAGGAGCCGTTGAACTCCATTATCAGTCTGGAGGAGGCCGGGATCTCATCCCCCGAGGACCTGGCCGGGAAGAAGGTCGGTTACGCCGGGCAGTCCTTCGGGGCGGCGGTGTTGGATACGGTGCTGCGCGAGGCCGGGGAAGACCCGTCTTCCGTCGAGAAGATCAACGTCGGCCTGGACCTGCGCCCGGCCCTGGTCTCGGAGAGGGTGGACGCTGTGGTAGACGCCTACTGGAACATCGAGGCGGTCGAGCTTGCCCAGGAGGGGTTCGAGACGGACGTGATCCGTCTCCCCGAAGTCGGCGTCCCGAACTACAACGAGCTGGTCGTGGCGACGAGCGGTTCCTACGCCGAGGAGAACCCCGACCTCGTCCGGCGCTTCGTCGGCGCACTCATCGAGGGCCACCGCTACGCCCTGGAGAACCCCGAAGCCGCCCGCGACGCCCTGCTCGCGGCCAACGAGGAGCTCGACCCCGAGGTCGCCGAGGAGACGGTCGGGCTGACCGTTCCCCTCTTCGAGGCGGAGCGCATCGGGTACCAGGACCCCGAGGAGTGGCGCGCCTACGTGGACTGGGCCGTCGAGAACGGCGTGCTCCCCGGTCCGGTCGAGGTCGACGCGGTGATGACCAACGAGTTCTTGCCCGAGGCCTAGAAGGGGTGCCGTCGGTTTTCGAGGCCGCGCCGGGGGAGAGAGCATGAAGGATGAGTTGTACACGAGCTGTCGTAGCGTGGTAGGTTGGGCAAGTAAGGCAACTGGGGAGCCTGAACAAGAGGCTGAGAGGGCGCCGAGAAACCCTTCGGGGAACCCGCGAGGCGCCGACCCGACGAACCTGATCCGGGTAATGCCGGCGGAGGGAGAAGAATATGAGCGTTCTAGAAGGCAAGGTGGCCCTCGTCACCGGTGCGAGCCGCGGGGTCGGCGCGGCGATAGCCAAGTCTCTGGCGGGAGAGGGCGCCGCCGTGATCGTCAACTACCTCAAGAGCGAGGGGCGCGCGGAGGAGGTCGTCCGCAATATCCGCGGTAGCGGTGGCGAGGCCCTTCCCTACCGCGCCGACATTACCGACGAGGGGGCGGTCCGCGAGATGGTCCGGGCGGCGGAGGAGGCCTTCGGCGCCGTAGAGATACTGGTAAACAACGCCCTCCCCGATTACAGCTTCGACCCCGTCGAGCGTAAAGATTTCGCGGGCGTGGAATGGGGCGATTACCTGCAGCAACTCGGCGCTTTGAGAGGCGCTTTGTACTGTTCGCAGGCGGTCGTGCCGGGCATGATTGGGAAGGGCAGCGGAAGGATCGTCAGCATCCTCTCCAACCTCATCAACAACCCCGTCGTCGCCTACCACGACTACACCACCGCCAAGAGCTCTTTCCTGGGCTTCTCTCGCAACCTGGCGGCGGAGCTCGGCCCCCATAACATCACCGTAAACATGATCGCCGGCGGCCTCATAGACGAGACTGACGCCAGTGCCGCCACCACCCAGGAGGTCCGCGATATCGTCGCGGGCTCCACGCCCTTGAGGCGCCTGGGCACCCCGGAAGACCTGGGCCGCGCCGTCCTCATGTTCGCGTCACCCTGGGCGGGCTTCGTGACCGGCCAGTACATAACGTGCGACGGCGGTCTGGTGATGCCCTAGAGGCCACGGCCCGCCCCTCGGAAGGAGCCAAAATGCCAGAAGAACACGCGGAAGCGAGAGCGCCGGTGCCTCCGCCGGGAGGAGAGTTATCGCCGGAGGCGAAGCGCGGCGTCTACGAAGCCATCTTCGGCCGCCGCGACGTCCGGTCCTTCCGCCCCGACTCCGTCCCCGAGGACGTGCTCGCCCGGATCCTCGCCGCGGCCCATCATGCCCCCTCCGTCGGGTTTATGCAGCCCTGGGACTTCCTGCTCGTCAAGGACCTCGAAGCCCGCCGGCGCGTCAAGCACCTCTTCGACGAGGTGCGCCGGGCCGAGGCTCGCCTCTTCGATGAGCCGCGCCGCACAAAGCACCTGTCGATGAAGCTCGAAGGCATACTGGACGCCCCGCTAAACCTCTGCGTTACCTGCGACCCTACCCGGGGCGGGTCACAGGTCCTGGGACGCGGCAGCATCCCGGAGACCGACGTCTACAGCACGTGTCTGGCCGTACAGAACCTCTGGCTAGCCGCCCGCGCTGAGGGGGTTGGGGTGGGCTGGGTGAGCATAGTGACGAACGACGGCCTGCGCGAGATCTTCGGTATCCCGTCCCACGTGGTCCTCGTAGCCTACCTGTGCGTGGGCTACCCGGAGGGAGGCTTCCTCGACGAGCCGATGCTGCAGAAGAACGGCTGGCGCGACCGTCTCCCCCTCGATTCCCTGGTCCGCCACGAGGCGTGGAGCCAACCCGCGTTCCCAGAGCCAGGCTAGGCGCGGTTCTCGAAGGCACTCGAACGGAGCCATCTAAAGGAGGTTCTTTGAAAAGGGTCATGAGCATAGCTACGAGCGACTCCGGGGCGGGGGCCGGCATCCAGGCGGACCTGAAGGCGTTTCCTGCGCTGCGGCGTCTATGGGACGACCGCCATCGTCGCCACCACCGCCCAGAACACGGTCGGCGTGACGGATATACACGCCTTCCCCCCACAGGTCGCCGTGGAGCAGATAGAAGCAGTCGTCTCGGACATCGGGGCGGACGCGGTAAAGACCGGGATGCTCTTCAACGCGGGGATCATCTCCGCCGTCGCCGAGAGCGTAGAACGATTGCGGCTCCCGAACGTGGTCGTGGACCCGGTGATGGTCGCCGAGAGCGGGGCGGTGCTCCTGGAGCCCGACGCCGTGGACACCTACAAGAACGGGCTCTTTCCGCTCGCCACGGTCATAACGCCGAACGTCGACGAGGCTTTCGCCCTCGTAGGGGAGGAGGTGGACGAGGACCGCATGGAGGATTGTGCGGTGACGCTGTATGCGCTGGGTCCCGAAGTCGTGGTCATCACCGGCGGGCACACCTCTTCGGGGGCCGACCTCCTCTACGATGGGGAGGACTTCGTCAGGATCGAAGGCCCCGTCTACCCCTCGGAGAACACCCACGGGGCCGGCTGCACCTACTCCTCGGCGCTCGCGAGCTTTCTGGCGCACGGCTTCGGCCCCGTGGAGGCCGCGCGGCGGGCGCACGCGATCGCCTCGGAGGCCGTGGAGCACGGTCTCGGGGAGATAGGAAGGGGCGCCGGGCCGGTCCACGCCCTCGGTAAAGTTTTGGAAGGAGTCGAAGAATGAAGGCCGAAGAAGCTCTGCTTGGGATCTCCTCGGAGAAGCCGCTCGTCCATCACCTGACCAACTACGTGACGGTCAACCTCGTCGCCAACACGACCCTCTCGACGGGCGCGCTCCCGGTCATGGCCCACGCCCGCGAGGAGGTCGTGGAGATGGTGAGCCTCGCCTCCGCACTCGTCGTGAACATCGGCACCCTCGACCCCTCTTTCGTAGAGGCCGTGTCACTCGCCGGCAAGCGGGCCAACGAGCGGGGCATCCCCGTGGTCCTCGATCCGGTCGGCGCCGGGGCGACCTCGTTCCGAACAGCGACGGCCGAACGCCTGCTCTCCGAGCTCTCTATCTCCGCCGTCTGCGGCAACGCCGGCGAGATCTCCACCCTCGCGGGTCTAGCCGCCGAGGTGCGCGGCGTCGAGAGCCTCGCGGGCGACGCGAAAGAGGCGGCTCGCAAGGCCGCCGGTGCTCTGGGCGTCACCGTCGCCGCCACCGGCGAGACCGACTACGTGAGCGACGGCGAGCACACTCTAGCCGTCTCCAACGGTCATCTCCTCATGGGACACGTAGTGGGGACCGGCTGCGCCTCGACCGCAGTGGTCGGGTGCTTCGCCGCCGCCGGGGGAGCGGACGCCGAGACCGTGGCACACGCCCTCGCCTACTTCGGCCGGGCGGGGAGGTCGCCGCCGGAGGAGCGGGGGCGGGGGCACCTTCGAGCCCCGCTTACTCGACGCCCTGGCCGCGCTCGCCGCGGACCCGGAAGGGCTCGACGGTTCGCTGCGGGTGGAGGAATTGTCCGGCGTCTGAACGTGTATTACTCGGGCGGCCGTCTCCGCTCCGGCGCCGTTGCGTGGGCCGGGGCGTGATCTGGACCGTAGACGTTACGAGCGCGGGTGCTAGTATGGGTAGGAGATTATGGCATCGCCGGAGCTCGACAAAGTCCTGAGCCAGACGGAGCACCGTCCCTACCCGCTCCCGGAGGAACCGTGGGTCCTCCGCATGCGCTGGCACGACCTGCTCTTTATGCACTGGCCCGTGCCGGAAGACTGGCTGCGGCCGCTCATCCCGCCCGCGCTAAAGCTGGACACCTTCGACGGCTCGGCGTGGCTCGGCGTGGTGCCGTTCCGCATGGAGGACGTGAGGCCCCGGTTCCTGCCCGGCGTGCCGTGGCTCTCCAGCTTCCCGGAGTTGAACCTGCGCACCTACGTGACGCACGAAGATAAACCCGGCCTCTGGTTCTTCAGCCTCGACGCGCACAACCCGATAGCCGTCCGTCTCGCTCGCGCCACCTTCGGGCTGCCCTACTTCGACGCGAAGATGTCCTGCGAGGTACGCGACGACGAGGTGCGCTACGAAAGCGTGCGCACCCACAAGGGTGCGGCGCCCGCCAGGTTCGTGGGACGTTACCGCCCTGCGGGCGAGCGATTCGATTCACGTCCCGGAACGCTCGAGAACTTCCTCACCGAGCGCTACTGTCTCTACAGCGCGGGGGTGAACGGGGAGAGACGCGTGCGGCGTGGCGACATCCACCATGTAGTCTGGCCCCTGCAGAGAGCCGAGGCCGAGGTCGAGGATCTCGAGATGACCGCCCAGATCGGGGTAACCCTGCCGGACACGGAACCTATCTTGCACTACGCCCGCCGCCTCGACGTCGTCGCCTGGCCGCCAAAACGCATCGACACGTGAACCCCGAGGAGCGCCTCCGGGATGCCCGCCTCCTGCTCGTCACCGACCCCCGGTCGGACCTCGCGACCAGGGTCGCCGCCGCTGTCCGGGGAGGTGTGGACATCGTGCAGCTCCGGGACAAACACGCCTCGTGGGAAGCGCTTCTTCCGCTGGCTGTGGAGCTCAAAGAGATCTGCGAACGGGCGGGCGCCCTGTTCACCATAAACGACGACGCGGAGCTCGCCCGGCTCTCCGGTGCGGCAGGCGTCCATCTCGGCCAGGGAGACGGTCCCATGGCGAGCGCGCGCGAGATGCTCGGTCCCGGCGTCATAGTCGGCCGGTCGGTCTCCAGTGTGGAGGAGACCTTCGAGGCCGTCCGGGAGGGGGCGGACTACCTCGGCGTCGGGACCGTCTACGCCACGCCGACCAAGCCCGAGGAGGCGGCGGTAGGGCCGGCTCTTCTGGAGGAGATCGCCCAGGCAGGGGTGCCCGTACCCTGGTTCGCTATCGGTGGCGTCACCTTCGAGACCGCCCGGGAGGTCGCGCGGGCCGGCGCCCCGGGCTTCGCGGTCGTGCGGGCCGTACTCGACGCCGAAGACCCCGCGGCCGCGGCCCGCGAGCTCCGCTCGTTCTTGACGGACGTTCCACGGGACCGGACGCGGGCTTGACCGTCAAGGCCGACCTCGTCTCCGGCATCCTGCCGGTTCGTCCGGATGGCCGGATGCTCCTGCTCCTGCGCCATTCCGGCACCTGGGACCCGCCCGCGGGACGCCTCGCGCCCGGCGAGAGCTTCGAGAGGGGAGCCGTCCGCGAAGTCTACGAGGAGACCGGCCTCCTCGTAGCCCCGCAGCGTATGCTCGCTACCTGGGTCGGGAAGGGGCCCGGCGGTGGCCTCCTCGCGAGCGCCACGTACGTGAGCCGGGTCTCCGCGGAGCGCGACGGCGTCCAGCTCTCCGACGAGCACCTCGGGTACAGGTGGGTCACGACCGAAGAGTGGCTCGAGCTCCCGAGCTGGTGGAGCCGCGAGAAC
>JAUJNO010000003.1:224468-229547 GCA_030448125.1 Rubrobacteraceae bacterium
CTCGACGCCGAACCGGAGGTTCTCTGGTGGGCACGGGTCGAGCCCTGGCGTGCTCCCGACGACCCCGAGCTCTACGCGGGCGTCGGCTTCATCGCCCGGCATCCAGGTGGGAAGATACGCCTCGAAAGCTCCGCCCACGACGCCCACGTCTGGGCCACCGAAGACGAGTGGCGCGGTCTGAACACCTGGTATACGGGGGAGGAGTCTAACGTTCTCTGGAAGGCGGTAAGACAGATGAAGGTCGCGAGTTGAACGGGCAGATCCCCCGTGAAGACGGCACGTCCGGCGAACCGGACCACGAGAGAGCCCCTGGCGGGGAAGAACCTGGCACCCTGCCGGCGACGAAGAGAGGTTGGAGGGTCTGGGTTTTGATCTTCGGGGTGTTCGTAGTACCGAGCTTGCTCTACTTGACGCTCCTGGCGGTCCCCTTCCTGCCGCTCACGACCGGGCAGAAGGTCTGGGTCGCCTCCGGGCTCGTGGTCGCGGCCGAGGGGACGTTCTTGCTCTCGGCCCTAATACTCGGACGGGAGGCCGTCCGCCGCTATCGCCGGTTCCTGGATCCCCGCCGTTGGTTCGGCAAGAGACCTCGTTGAACGAGTTCGACGTCATACGTCGCCTCGCGGATCGTCTCCCCGACCCGCCCGCGGAGGTCGTCGTTCCCGTCGGCGACGACTGCGCCGTGTTGCGCCTCGGGGACGCCCTGTGGATCGCCGCCGCCGACATGCTCGTCTCGGGACGGCACTTCAAGGAGTGGGCCTCTCCGGAAGACGTTGGCTACAAGGCCGTCGCGGTCAACGTCTCGGACGTCGCGGCGATGGGGGGCGTACCGCGCTTCGTGCTCGCCTCGGGCGGCGCGGACGACGCGGAGACTACCCTGTGCTGCATGGACGGCGTCCTGGAGGCGTGCGAGGAGTTCGGGGCGTACCCTCTGGGCGGCGACACCACCGGCGCCGCCGCGCTGACGGTGGACGTCTCGATCCTCGGGCAGCTCGCTCACGCGCCCGTGCTGCGCTCCGGGGCGCGTCCCGGCGATCTTCTGGCCGTGACCGGCGAGCTAGGGGCATCGGCGGCAGGCTTACTCGTCCTGGAGAGCGGCGACGCCGGCCCGGAGAGGCTCGCACGAAAGCACCTGCGGCCGGAGCCCCGGTTGGCCGCCGGACGCGCGGCGGCCCGGCTTGGGGTACACGCCATGATCGACCTCTCCGACGGTCTCGCCTCGGACGTGCGGCACATCTGCGAGAGGAGCGGCGTCGGCTGCCGGATAGACCTCGACCTCTTGCCCATCGCCGGCGACACTCGGGAGTACCTTCGCTCCGTGGGCCGGGACCCGGAGACCCTCGCGGCTACCGGCGGCGAAGACTACGAGCTTCTCGTGGCCGCCCCGGAGGAGGTCGTAGAGACTCTGGCGGTGGAGTCGGAGGTTCCGGTCACGGTGATCGGGGAGGTGACGGGGGAGGGTGTGGTCTTCCTGCGCGACGGAGAGCCCGCGTACGGCCTCTCCGGCTGGGACCATTTCGCGGGCGCTTGATGGAGTTTGGAGGGAGTTTCTCGGGGTACGGAGTAGCCTCGAAAAGAGATGGCTTAGAAAGAGGACCGGCTCGTGCCATACGAGGAGCTAGACGACCTGCCGGACAGCGTAAAGAGGAACCTTCCCAAACACGCCCGGGAGATATACCGGGCGGCGTACAACTCTGCCGAGGAGCAGTACAGTGAGGAGAGCCGCGCCCACCGGGTCGCCTGGAGCGCCGTCGAGCAGAAGTACGAGAAGAACGAAGAAGGCGAGTGGATCGAGAAGGGGGACTAGGGCCCTCGCCTATGGTCGCTCATCTTGAAGCGCCAACACGCGATCGAGGAAGCGATGGAAGGCAGTTTTCGGTGAAGGGTAGTTGTTTGTGCGGGACCGTCGCGTACGAAGTCGACCGCTTGAACGGTCCGATCCTCCACTGTCACTGCACGACTTGCCGCAAGGCGCACGCCGCGACCTTTGCTTCGACCGCCGGTGTCAAACGGGAGTATTTCCGCTGGCTCAAAGGGGAAGGAAAACTGTCTTCCTACGAGTCTTCGCCCGGAAAGCGCCGTTTCTTTTGCTCGGTCTGCGGCTCGCATCTGGTCGCAAGCCGGGATACTCAGGCTCACGTGGTCGTTCGCGTTGCCACGCTCGACGAGGACCCTCGCGCCAACTCGCAGGCGCACATCTGGGTATCGCACAGTGTCCCCTGGCTGGAGTATGACGAGACTGTGCCGTTCTATCCCACTGTTCCGCCGCCTGACGGGGTGAAGACTTAGGGTTTGGCTACGGGCCGCGTAGGTCTCTTGCTACGCGGAATCGGTCTAAGCCCGTAAGGTTTTTAGGGTCTTCTGCTACCCCACGGGCCATCCTTCCAGCCTCCAGGCCGCGTCCCAGAACATCCACTCGTAGCGGCTGGTGGTGACGAAGGCTCTCGTAACGCGAGCTTTCTGGGCCGGGTTGAGGTCTTTGCAGGTCTCGTCGGTGAGGTCGAGGACGGCCTCGACTAGCACGCCGAACTCCTCGCCGCCGTAGGTGTCGATCCACTTCTGATAGCGGGGGTTCGGGGAGCCGTGTTCGAGGAGGGTTTTGCCTACCTCCGCGTAGATCCAGTAGCACGGCAGCACCGCCCCGAGCACCTCCGGGTAGTCGCCCAGAGTTGCCGTTCTGAGCAGAAAGCTGGTGTAGGCGAGGGTAGTGGGGGAAGCTTCGGCCGCTTCCGCCTCTTCTCGCACGACGCTGAGGTCTTTTAGGAAGCCTTCGTGCAGGCTCCGCTCGACGGTTATGGCGCCCGCGGAGTGTTCGTTGAACATCACGAGCGCGTCCTCGTCCGGGGATCGGACCCCGGCGAGGCTCAGGGCGCGGGCGTACTCGCGCAGGTACAGCGCGTCTTGCAGGACGTAGAAGCGGAAGCGCTCCTCGGCGAGCGTACCGTCGATTAGGCCTCGCAGAAATGGGTGGCCCAGTATCTCGATGTAGATGCCTTCTATGGAGCGCCAGAGTTCGCCGGTGAACCCCTCGCGTCTTGCTGAACGTGATGATTCCTGCACGTGACCTTCTTTCGAACGTCGTGAGCCGGACGTAGCAGAAGCCTGGAGGGTCAACCCTTAACCCTCGCCGGGCTTCATTATACGGTCGTTCGGATGGCCTCTCTAGTCGTCTGGGGTACTAGTGTCGAATCCACTGGACGTCCAGGTACCGGACCGACGGCGGGGGGGTCTGGGACATCCACCTCGGGTACCAGGCGTTCACGATGAGCTGCATCGGCTGCGTGGGTAGCGGCTCGGTCGGCAGGTCGGCTGCGGGGAACTCTTGTAACAGTACATCGTCCATGTAGAAGCTCACCTTGCCCGGATAGTAGTCGAAGCGGTACGTGTGATAGGAGGCCGTCGGATCGAAGGGGAGGGTTTTCTCTGCGTGATACGTCCAGTTCGCAACGAGATTGCTGTTGGCGTCGTAGTGAGGGGCGTAGGTTGTGAACCAGATCTTGCGATTCTTGTCGGCCTCGGGGCCGGTGGTGCCGTCCGCGTTGTTGAAGATTTCTATGTCTATCTCGTCCTCGTAGTCCCTGCCATAGTAGAGGAAGAAGCCGGTCAGAGAGGACGGTGCATTGGGCAGCTTCATCCGGGCTTCGTAGGCACCAACAACATGCCCCGCATAAACGGTTTTCAACTCATCCGCAGGCTGCGCGAGAGCGAGGATCCGACCTTAGCGCTCTTACCCATCATTATGCTCACCGCTCGCCAGGGCGAGCACGACGTCATCGAGGGCCTGAAGACCGGCGCTGACGACTACGTGATCAAACCGTTCTCCCCCGACGAGCTCGCCGCCCGCGTTCAGACCACCCTCTGGCGCGCCAACAAGCAACGCTCCGCGGATTAACCGCATCTTCACGCCTCGGCCTCTAGTTCCGTGCCGACGGCCCGCTCCCGGCTGCTGACAGCTACCTTGTTCTTGCCGCCCTCTTTGGCCTGGTAGAGTGCTTCGTCGGCTTCTTTGAGTAGCTCCTCGACGGTCTTCTTCTCGTCCGGGGAGAGCTCGGCGAGGCCGCAGCTCACGGTGACGATGCCAGATTTCGAGTCTTCGTGCGGGATCGCCAACTCCTCGACCGCGCGGCGCAGGCGCTCGGCGGCGAGCGCGGCCGATTCGAGGGATTGTTCGGGCAGGATGATCAGGAACTCCTCCCCGCCGTAGCGGTAGGAGGTGTCCCCGGTACGGAAGCTCTGCAGGATGGCCTCCGCCACCTTCTGGAGTACCTCGTCGCCTTTCAGGTGCCCGTAGCGGTCGTTGTAGAGCTTGAAAGAGTCCACGTCGCACAACACGGCGCTGTAGCTGTGCCCGTATCGCTCGACCTGGGCGCGCAGAGTCTCCAGGTCCTCGCGGAGCCGCAGGCGGTTGCCCAGACGCGTCAGCGGGTCGCGCCGGGCCTGCTTGAAGAGCTCGAAGTTGAGCTTCTCGAGCTCCTTCTTCTGGCTAGAGAGCTGGCGGTGGAGCGAGGTGACCCGGGCGGCGGCGATCAGACGCACCTCGAGCTCGTCGCGGTCCAAAGGCTTAGACAGGTAGTCGTCGGCGCCGGCCTGCATCCCTTCGAGGCGGTGCGCCTTATCGCGCAGGGCGGTGAGGAAGATAAAGAACGGGTAGCCGTCCCGGTGACCCGCGTGGTTCCGGATCTTCTCGCAGAGGGCGGGGCCGTCGAGGCCGGGCATCATCCAGTCGCTGATGACCACGTCCACATCCGGCGATTCCTGGTACATCTCCCAGGCCTCGATCCCGTCGGTGGCGGTAAGGCACTCGTGGCCGAACCGCTCGACGGCGCGCCTCAGGATCATGCGAGAAACGGCGTCGTCCTCGACGATGAGTACCCGCACGCTACTCCCCTTTCACAAGCTCGGCGAGCGTGGGACGCACCCGATTGTACTCTTCTTCCAGGCGTTCGAGCTTCCGGGCCGCTCCTGCAAGGTCGCCCGAAGCCCCGATGTCCTGGAGGTCCGCCGCCAGGGCGCTCATGCTCCTGGCCCCCATGTTGCCGGTGGAGCCCTTCAAGGCGTGAGCGGTCTGCTCGACTCCGGAGG
>JAUJNO010000003.1:229647-320494 GCA_030448125.1 Rubrobacteraceae bacterium
CCCTGCATCGCGTTGGCCGTCATCGCGATGATCGGGTGTGCTGGTCCTGTAGGTCTTCGCGATGCCTTATCTCAGCGGTGGCTTCGTAGCCGTCCATCTCGGGCATCTGTATATCCATCAACACCGCCGCGTAGGAGTTGCGTGAGAGAGCTTCCAGTGCTTCGAGACCATCTCCGGCCACGTCCACTCGGTAGCCCAGGTTCTCCAGCATTCTTACGGCGACCTTCTGGTTCACGGGGTTGTCCTCGGCCACGAGCAGGGGAGCGTTGGAGCCGGCTCTCTTCTCCCTGAGGGAGTGGCGGGTGACGAGGTCCGGCTCCTCCGTTGCGGCATCCTCCGCTGGCGTGCCCATTACCGCCGCGAGGGCGTCGTAGAGCTCTGACTGGCGCACGGGCTTGGTCAGGTAGGCCTCTATTCCGGCCTGACGGGCCTCCTCGCCGTCCCCACGCTTGCCCATGGAGGTCAGCAAGACTAGCCGGGTAGCTGAGATGGCTGGATCTGCTTTTATGGCGCGGGCGAGCTGCATGCCGTCCATGCCCGGCATCTGCATGTCGAGGACCGCCACCTCGTAGGGATCGCCGCCTTCGGCGGCCGAGCGTAGCTCCTCCAAAGCCCGCTGCCCGTCTTCGACGTTCCCGTCCCGCATCCCCCAGGAGATGAGCTGCTTGTGGAGGATCTGGCGGTTCGTGGCATTGTCGTCCACGATCAGGGCATGCAGATTCCACAGGTCTCCGAGCGGCTTCGGCGCCTCCTGGGCGCCCTCCGGTTGCTTTCTCAAGGGCACCTCGAACCAGAACGTGCTGCCCGCGCCCGGCTCGCTCTCCACCCCTATCTCGCCGCCCATGAGCTCGACGAGCTGGCTCGAGATCGCAAGCCCCAACCCCGTGCCGCCGTACTTGCGCGTGGTGGAGGTGTCGGCCTGGGAGAAGGACTGGAAGAGGCGCGACTGCTGCTCTTCAGTCAAGCCGATGCCCGTGTCCCTGACCTCGAAGCGTACGGTTGCCGCGTCTCCCCGGTCCCCGGCGAGCGCGGCCCGCAAGACGACCTCTCCCTCTTCGGTGAACTTCACGGCGTTACCTATGAGGTTGGTGAAGACCTGCCTGAGGCGCCCGGGGTCGCCCCTCACGGCGGTCGGCACGTCGTACTCTATCAGCGAGGCAAGCTCCAGCCCCTTCTCCTGGGCCCGCTCCCCTAGAAGGGCCGTGACGTCCTCGACCGCCGTACGGAGGTCGAAGTCTATGGTCTCGATGCGCATCTTGCCGGCCTCTATTTTGGAGAAGTCGAGGATGTCGTTGAGGATCACCAGCAGGTTCTCCCCCGAGAGCTTGACCGTCTCCGCGAACTCGCGCTGCTCTTGATCGAGCGGGGTGTCCAGCAGGAGCTCGGTCATGCCGATGACGCCTTCATGGGGGTGCGGATCTCGTGGCTCATGTTGGCCAAAAAGTCGCTCTTGGCGCGGTTGGCGGCCTCGGCGGCCTCCTTTGCCTCCTGCAGTTCTTTCTCCGCCTGCTCGCGTTCGGTGACGTCCTGTACGGTACCGACCATCCGAAGCGGCTTGCCCTCCTCATCGAAGAAGACTTTCGCCTGGCGGTGAATGACACGCACCTCACCGTCCGGCAGGACTATGCGATGATCGAAATCGTAGGGCCTGTCCTCGTAAAGGGCCCCGTCTATAGCTTCCCTGAGCAAATCCCTGTCTTCGGGATGCACTATCTCCAGCAGCTTATCGAGAGTGGGGACGAACTCTTTCGGTTCGTAGCCGTAGATGCGGTAGACCTCGTCGGACCAGGAAAGCTCGTCGGTTACCAGATCCCACTCCCAGTTGCCGATCCGGGCCATCCGCTGCGCCTCCGCCAGGCTAGTCTCGCTTCGGCGCAGAGCTTCCTCGGCCCTCTGCCGCTCGACTACTCGCCCGAGCTGGACGCCGACCTGGGCCAACGCTTCTAACAGCTGCTTGTCTGGTTCTACGGCTTCGGTAGAGAAGAACTCCAGGATCGCCGTGATCTCACTTCCCGCCAGCACCGGCAGAGCGAAACCCGCTTTTATGCCGGCGTTCTTCGCCTGTTCCGCCCTCGGGAAGTTCGGGTCCTCGCTTACGTCCTCGATCCAGACGGGTTGCTCGGTAGACAGGACCCGACCCGCCAGCCCGATCCCCGGAACGAAACGGGTGCCCTCGGTGTCCTCCACGAAGCTCTCGAACTTATCGGGGTCCTCCAGGTGCCAGATGTTCGTGGAAACGGCTTTTCCGGTGGGGCCTCCGGCAACCAGAAAAGCATGCCCTACCGGCCACTCGGTGTGAGCCCAGACCAGTTCGAGACAGGTTTGCATCGCCTCCTCGAGGCTCGGGGCTTCGTTGGCGGTGAGGGCCACCATCTCGAGCAAGTGCACGATAGCCGTCTCCTCGCGCAGTGCCTCCTCCGCCCGCTTGCGCTCCGTAACGTCGCGGATGATACCCGTGAACAGGATATCGCCTTCTTCGCGCATCTCTCCGAGGGCGAGCTCCAGCGGGAACTCCTCGCCGTTCTTGCGCAGCCCCGCGAGCTCGACCGGACCCTTGTCCACCACGTGTGCCTCGCCACCCCCGAGGTAACGGCGGAAGCCCGCCTCGTGCGGCCCGCGGAACCGCTCGGGCATGAGCATCCTCAACGGCTGCCCGACGGCTTCCTCCGCCGTGTAGCCGAAGATGCGCTCCGCAGCGGGGTTGAACGAGCAGATCAGACCGTCAGTCGTCATGGTCAGGATCGCATCGGAGGCCGTGTCGACAACCGCGCGATTGCGCGCCTCGCTCTTGCGCAACGCTTCTTCGGCCCGCTTTCGATCGGAGATGTCGCGTAGCGCGGTTACGCGGACGGGACGTCCCTGGTACGAGGATATCCTTCCCCGGACCTCCACGTCGAATCTCGTGCCGTCCTTCTTCAAACCAATAGTCTCGTACGGTTCCTCGTAGCCGGAGGCGACCTTCTCTCGCACCAGGTCGTAGGACTCGGGCGCCACGAAGTCCAGCGGCGTCTTGCCGATGACCTCCGATGCCTCATCGTAGCCGAACATGGCGACGAAGGCCCGGTTCGTCTCCGAGATACTATCTTCGTTTACGATGGCGATCCCTTCGAACGTCGCGTCGGAGAGACCCCGGAACCGCTCCTCCGCTTCGCGCAACCCCTCATCGCTCCGCCGGCGGCGCTCCGCCATCTCGTTGAAGGCGGCGGCCACCGTGCCAAGCTCATCCGTAGTGTTCAGCTCGATCCTATGGTCCAGGTCGCCCTCGCCGACCTTGCGCGCGCCTTTCGCCAGCCTGCCGACCGAGCGGAGGATACCGCGGCTGATGAAGTAAGCCGCGAGGATACCGGAGAGCAGCCCGAGGAGGAGAAGGACGATTATCGTTACGTAGACGTTCCGGATCGCGTTGCTCGCGTCCTCTTCCGCCTCTGCGAGTTGTTGGCCGGTCCACGGTTGCACCTCTTCGTCCAGCACCTCGTCGAGGTCGTCTTGCAGTTCCAGGAACTCTTGTTCGTCCGCTTCGACGTAATCATCCGAGGTTCCGGCTTGTTCTTCGTACTGGTCCATCAGGCTCTCGCCCAGGGCGACGTACTCACCGTAGAGGAGATCTATGCGTTCTCCCTGCTCCCTACCCGTCGGGGTGTCGACCAGCTCGTCGTAGCGGGCCTTGGACTCCTCGAACTCCGCCCGGTCTTCCGTGAACTGCTCCCGGTACTGCGGGTCGCCTGCTTGCAGGTACTCCGATGCGTTCCGGCTCATCTCGACCAGGTTTATCTCCATCTCCTGGGAGGCGTCGCGGGTGGGCTCCTCCACGTTCGCTATCTCATCGACGGCGCTACTTATGGAGCGTTGGCTAAAGAAGATGATAAGGCTGGCCACGAGGAAGATCAGGATTACTATCCCGAAGCCCAGCCACAGTTTGCGCGCTATCGTCATGCCGTTCCCTCTTGTCTTTAGATCCCGTCTGCGTCGTACAATGCCTGGCGTCGCCGGATGGCGTACTTCCATACTATTATCGTACTTTTTGGTGTTTTGGTTTAATCCGGGGCTGCCGCGAGGATCACCCTCGCGGTAGACGAACGGTGAAGGTCGAGCCCTCGCCCAGGGTGCTCTCGACGGTTACGTGGCCGCCGTGGTTCTCGGCTATATGCCGCACGATGCTGAGGCCCAGGCCGGTACCCCCGGTCTCTTTCGAGCGGGCCTTGTCGACCCGGTAGAAGCGCTCGAAGATGCGGGCGAGGTACTTCTCCGGGATGCCTATGCCCGTATCCGAGACGCGTACGACGACCTCGCTCTCGTCAGAGTCGGCGGTGACCTCGACGCGCCCGCCTACCGGCGTGTACTTCACGGCGTTCTCCACGAGGTTGGAGAACATGGAGGTGAGCTGCGTCTCGTCGCCCCGGACGGTGTACAGGGCGGCCCTGCCGGAGCGCTTCCAGGAGAGGGTAATGCTTTTGCGGCGGGCGGTCGGCCGGTGACGGGCGAGCACGACCATCAGGATGCTCCTGAGGTCCACGGGCTGGGGGTTCTGGATCCCCTCCTCACTCTCCAGGCGCGTCAGGTCCAAAAGGTCCGTGATCAGCTTAGCCAGCCTCTCGGTCTCGTTCCGGAGCTGCTCGGCGAAGAAGCGCGCCCCTTCCGGGTCCTCGTCCAGAATGTCGACCAGGCTCTCGGCGAGGAGCTTGAGGCTCGTAGCCGGGGTCTTCAGTTCGTGGGAGACGTTCGCGACGAAGTCGCGCCGGATCTTGTTGACCCGCTTTAGCTCGACGACGCTTACGGATCCGGACCCCCCGGAGCCGCCCTCTAGGGACTCGATCTCCAAGGAGCCGTTCTCTCCGCGCTGCTCCAGCATCCGGCTACTCGCGCGTCTCCATCGTCGCTTGTTCGTCGACATAACCCTGGCTCTCGCCTTTGGGACGCGGCTCGAAGCGGTAGCCGAGGCCGCGGGCGGTGTGTACGTACTCGTAGTCGCTGCTCGAGAGCGAGGCCCGGATGCGCCGGATATGCACGTCTATGGTGCGCGAAGAACCCACGCCCGCGTGCCCCCACACCTCCTTGGCCAGCTCCTCCCGGCTCTTTAGCTCGCCCGGCTGCGAGGCGAGCGCTACCAGTAGCTCGAACTCCTTGAGCCTCAGGTTCAAGGGCTCGCCGTTCACGCGGGCGGTGAAGTTCTTCGTGTCGAGCCACAGGTCGCCGGCCTCGAGGATCCTGCCGCGCGCCCCCGGCGAGGCGGTGCTCCGCTTGAGGTTCGCGTTGATCCTCGCGACCAGCTCCTTCATGCCGAACGGCTTGGTCACGTAGTCGTCGGCGCCCGCCTCGAAGCCCTGGACCTTGTCCTCCTCGGCATCCTTGGCAGTGATCATCACGATCACCACTTCCCGGTCCTCCTCGCGTATCTTCTCGCAGACCCTTATGCCGGTTTCACCGGGGAGCATCACGTCGAGCAGGATGAGGTCCGGCCTGAACTTGCGGGCTAGCTTCAGGGCCTCGGCCCCGCTCGTCGCCTTCTGCACGTCGAAACCCTGCCGGGTGAGGTTGTACGCCAGGGTGTTCAGGATCACCACATCGTCCTCGACGATTAAAACTTCTGCTGTCGCTACCGCGCTTGCGCTCAAAGCCCACCAACCCCTGACTCGACGACCGCCACCCGAAGTATAACCGCTACATGTTCTGCTCACAGCATCTATGTGCGCCGACTCCTGGGGTTTTTGAACCGCGTCTCCGGCCGCCGCTACAATACGGCCAGGATCGGCGGTTTTTGGGAGGAGTGGCGCGTGGAGATCGGAGTGGAGACGCTGACGGTGCGTACGAAACGTACCTTCGCCATCGCCCGCGGCTCCTCGGACGCCTTCGAACGCGTGATCCTGACACTCAAAGAAGACGGTGTCACGGGCCGCGGCGAGGCCGCCCCCACGGACTACTACGAAGAGGACGCGCCGAGCGTCGCGGAGGCCCTCGAACGCGTCCGGCTCCACGACCCCTGGGATGTCGAGGGCGCCCTGAAGGAGAACGACTTTTTGTCCCCATCGGCCCTGGCCGCCCTCGACTCGGCCCTCCACGACCTCGCCGCGAGGAGGCTCGGCGTCCCCGTCTACCGGCTCCTCGGCCTCGCCCGCCCCGAGCCCACGAGCGCCTACACTTTGGGGATAGCGGACCCCGAGACTACCCTCCGGGAGGCGGAGAAGCTCTCCGGTTTCCCCATCCTCAAGATGAAGGTGGGGGGCGAGGAGGACCTGGCGACGGTCCAGGCGGTCGCCGGGGCTTCGGACGCCGCTCTCTGGGTAGACGCGAACGAGGCCTTCTCCCCGGAGGAGGCGCCCGGGGTCGCGCGGGAGCTAAGGGAAACGGGAGCAGTGCGCCTGATCGAGCAGCCCGTGCCGGCCTCTGCCGGGCCCGAGGCGCTGCGCGTGGTCGTGGAGGCCGCGGGACCCGTGCCGGTCGTCGCCGACGAGAGCGCGGTGAACGCCCGGGACGTTCCTCGTCTCGCGGGTTGCGTGACCGGGGTAAACGTCAAGCTCGCCAAGTGCGGAGGGCTACGGCGGGCGCTGGAGATGATCCACACCGCCCGCGCCCACGGTATGCTCGTCATGCTCGGCTGCATGGTCGAGACGTCTCTAGGAATCGCGGCGGCGGCCCAGATCTCGGGCCTCGCCGACTTCGTGGACCTCGACGGCGCAATGCTCCTCGCCGACGACCCCTTCCGGGGCCCCGGCTACGAGAACGGCCGCATCCTCCTCCCCCGGGACCCCGGCCTCGGTGTGGAGCCCCTGTGAGACCCGGAGAGACGCCCGCGCGCCGCTACGCCGTCCTCGCGGAGGGCTGGTTCGCCGACCGCCACGCCAAGACCGCCCACGGTCTCATCGCCTATGGCCGCGACGAGGTCGTCGCCGTCATCGACTCGACGCTGGTTGGTAAAGCCGGCGAAGCCCGGCGCCTCCTCGACGTGCTCCCGAACCTGCGGCGCGACGCGCCCATAGTCAGCACGCTCGACGAGGCCCTGGAGCGCTCCCCGACCTCCATCCTCGTCGGGCTCGCCCCGGCCGGGGGACGGCTGCCGGAGGAGTGGATGGAGACCTTGAAGGAGGCCGCGGACGCCGGGCTCGAGATCGTCAGCGGCCTCCACCAGCGGCTCGCGCCGGAGTTCCCCGGCGCGAGGGTATGGGACGTCCGCGAGCCGCCGGAGAACGTGCCGCTCTTCTCGGGGGAGGGCTTCGCGGTGGAACCGAAGGTCGCGCTCACCGTCGGGACCAACAGCGCCATAGGCAAGATGACGGCGACGCTCGAAATAGAGCGCGCGGCGAGAGAGGCCGGACTCTCCACACAGTTCGTCGCAACGGGCCAGACCGGCATCGTCATCGTCGGGTGGGGGATCTGCGTGGACGCCGTGGTCTCGGACTTCGCCGCCGGGGCCGCCGAGCAACTCGTGCTCGCGGCCGCCGGGGCTTCGCCCTCCCCGGACCTGATCCTGGTCGAGGGCCAGGGCTCGATCGCCCATCCGGCCTACTCCGGGGTCACGACGGCCCTCCTCCACGGCTCCTGCCCGGACTGCCTGATCCTCTGCGCCGACGCCTCGAACGAAACCGTCTTCGCCGGCGTCCCCCGCCCGGACGTCGAGCCTATCGCGCGCCTCTACGAAGGGGTCGCCGCCCTCGTCAAGCCCGCGCCCGTGGTCGCGGTGAGCGCCAACACGAAGGGACTCGACGAAGACGCGGCGCACAGCTTCATCGACCGCGTCGCGGCGGCCACCGGCCTCCCGGCGGCCGACCCGGTACGCCACTCCGCCGTCCCGATCCTCGACGCCGTCCTGCGGGCGCCCAAGACGCGGGCGGTCGGGTTCTAGATCCCGGGCGTTAAACCTGCGTTAAAAATGTTATGTTTGCCAAGCATCCGGTTATGTTAGTATTTAGCCGTGGCACGGTGTTTGACCTTAAACGCCAGTTATGAGCCCGTGGCCCTGGTGCCTGTAAAGCGGGCTATCGTGCTCGTTGTCTCGGAGAAGGCGGAGATCGTGGAGGCCAACCTGGACCGCCGGTTCCGCTCCGAGAACGCCGAGTACCCATATCCCCTGGTCATCCGGCTCGTAAAGTTCGTCGAGATACCGCGTCGCTTGAGGAAGCACGTGACGAACGCGATCCTCTTCGCGCGCGACAACTACCGGTGCCAGTACTGCTCCAAGCACCGCGACGACCTGAACCGCAAGGAGTGCCTGACGCGCGACCACGTAAAGCCGCTCAGTCGCGGCGGCCTGAACACCTGGGACAACGTGGTCACCGCCTGCACCAAGTGCAACGCCCGCAAGGGCAACCGCCTACCGATGGAGTGCGGCATGTATCCCAAGACCACCCCAAAGGAGCCGCGCTACGTGGTAATGGTGTGGTACTCGCGGGGCCTCAACCCCGTCCAGCGCCGCTACGTCGAGCAGTTCTACGGGGAGCCGGCGGATCGGCTGACAGGCTGACGAGCTAAGATATACTCTCGTTTCGTTGTCGGAGATCGGTCTAGGCGGGACTTTTGGACTACTACGTTTTCGCGGAGACGGTAGAACGCATCGTCGATAACGTCGAGCGCGCGGTCGCCGGCAAGCGGGAGGGTGTCTCTCTGGCGGTGGTTGCCCTACTCGCCGGGGGACACGTCCTCATAGAAGACGTTCCCGGGGTAGGGAAGACGCTCCTGGCGAAGTCTCTGGCGCGCTCGGTCGCGGGCGACTTCCGGCGCATCCAGTTCACCCCCGACCTTTTGCCCGCCGACGTAACCGGCACGAACGTCTACAACCAGGGCGATAGGGCCTTCGAGTTCTGGGCGGGGCCAGTCTTCGCCAACGTGGTGCTGGCCGACGAGATCAACCGCGCGAGCCCCAAGACGCAGAGCGCGCTGCTGGAGGCGATGGAGGAGGGCTCCGTGACGGTCGACGGCGTGACCAGGCGGCTGCCCGAGCCCTTCGGCGTGATCGGCACCCAGAACCCCGTCGAGCACGAGGGTACTTACCCGCTGCCGCACGCCGAGCTCGACCGTTTCATGATCAAGATGTCTCTGGGCTACCCGGACGAGGAGGCCGAGGTGGACCTCCTGAGACTCTCCGCTGACCCGGTCGCGGACATCGAGCCCGTGATCGGCCTCGCCGAGTTCGCGCGGATGCGCCACCTCGCCGAGGAGGTATACGCGAGCGAGGCCGTGCTGCGCTACGTCGTCTCGGTAACGAGCGCTACGCGCGAGCACGAGGCGATCCACCTCGGAGCCTCCCCGCGCGCGAGCCGCATGCTCCTCGGAGTCTCGAAGGCCCACGCGGCGGCCCGGGGACGCTCCTACTGCACCCCGGACGACGTGAAGGCCCTCGCCCCACACGTTCTCTCGCACAGGATCATCGCCTCCCCCGGCGCCTCCTACGGAGGTCCTCGCAACGGCTCCGGCGGCCCCGACAGAGCCGCGAGCGTGGTGGGCGACATACTCTCGTCGGTCCCCGTGAACGAGGCGGTCTAGCGCTTTGTCAAAGGCGCCGGAACGTCCGCGGCTTTCCGGGCGGCGGGTCTTTGTGAGGCCGACGGCCCGGGGATGGCAGGCGATCTTCTTCGGAGCCCTCTCCCTGGTCGCGGCCCTGCTCGTCGGGACGACCCAGATCTACCAGCTCGCCTACGCGCTCGCCGGCCTCCTTCTCTCGGCGCTCGTGCTCGGCCTCTTCTTCTCCCGGGGCCTGGGATACGCGCGCCGGATCCCCGAAGGGGAGCGGCCGACGGCCGGGCGTCCCTCCCGCGTGGAGCTCGTGGTCTCCAACGCATCCCGGACGCGAAGCCCCAACGTGGAGATAGTGGACCATCTCCCCAAAAAGCGCCCTTTTCGAACGCCGCCTGTCGGGGGATGCGAGACGCGGAAGATCCGGGAGTCGGTGCTCTTCGCGAAGAGGGGCTTCTACGAGCTCGGCCCGGCGGAGATTAGGACCACCGACCCGTTCGGGCTCCTTCGTTTCGTCCGGAGGTTCAAAGCGCGCACGGAGGTCCTGGTTTACCCGGAGGTCTTCGAGCTCGCAAGCTTCCCGTTGCGGGGGCGGAAGGGGGAAGCTGGGGCCCGAGGCTCCTTCGCGCAACGAGGAGACGAGTTCTCGGGGCTTAGGGAGTACCGGCGGGGCGACGACCGGCGGCACATCCACTGGAAGAGCGTCGCGCGCACCGGAGAGCTGGTCGTCAAAGAGTTCGCCCAGGAGGCTCCTCAGCGCCACGCGGTCGTCCTGGACCTCCACCGCCCGGGCGTCGGCGCCACCGGGGCCAAGGAGGTCGAGGACGCCGTCTCGGCCGCGGGCTCGGTCCTCTATCACCTCCTAGCCCGGGAGGGCCTGCCGTTCAGGCTCCTGTGCGCCGATAAGGGGCGCGGCGCGACCGCGTTCGGCACCGGCGAGGCGGCCTACTGGAGGGCGATGGACCTGCTCGCCGTCGCGCGGGCCGACGGGGAGGTGAAGCCGGGCGACTTCCTGGACGAGAAGCTCCGCGAGGAACGCGAGGAGCTAGGGGAGGGCGTCGTCCTGATCTCCCGCTCTCTCGGCGGCGGCCTCGTGCAGAGCGTCGAGAAGCTCCGGACAGCGGGGCTCCCGGTGGTCGTGGTGGCGCTCGCCTCCCACACCTACCGTACCGGAGGTACCGGCGGCGTGGTCTC
Organism: Rubrobacteraceae bacterium; assembly: GCA_030448125.1. Lineage (GTDB taxonomy): Bacteria > Actinomycetota > Rubrobacteria > Rubrobacterales > Rubrobacteraceae > Rubrobacter_F. The sequence continues at coordinate 240,286 of JAUJNO010000003.1, forward strand.
CGGGCCTTCAGGACGCGAGACCGCTCTCTCCGAGGACATCCGGCGGTTGGAGATTGCCGGGGCGGACGTGCGCGTCGTGCGCCGTCCAGGAGGGGTGGCCGCCTTCGCCGGGGTGCGAGGAGCCGTAAGCACCCGGAGGGTGGTGTAGCGGTGGACGGGTGGAAGGTGCGGCTGCCACTGTACGCTGCGGGGCTCGCGACCGGCGGGGCGTTCGGCGTTCTGTTCACCGGCGGAGCCTTGCCTTATTTGCTCGGGGCGGCGCTGGTCGCCCTCCTCGTGGGGTCGGCGGGGGTTTACAGGTTCCTTCTGCTCTTTCCGGCGGCTGCCCTGTACACGCTCGTCGCCGTCTACGGGGCGCCGCCGGTGAGCCTGAGCGGCTGGCGGCGGCTCTTCGAGCGGGTGGGGCAGGACGTCTACGAGGCGGCGGCGATCACCTACGCTACACCCGTACCTTACGAGGTACACCCGGGCCTACTGGCAGTCCTGATCCCGATCGTCGTGATCGTGGTGACCTTCGCGACTTCGGCCACCATCTACGAGGAGAGCCCCGTGGTCTCGGTCGCCGTGCTCGGTCTGACCATCGGGACTCTGAGCACCATCTCTTTCGAGGACGGCATCGGGCCGTTCTTCGCCCTGTTCCTCGTCTCCGGCGTCGCTCTTTTGCTGCTCGCGGGAGACCGGGCGGGCGTTAGAGCGAGACGGGGCGAGCGTTTCGCGCCGGCCGCGGCCGTGGCGGCGGCGCTGGTGACCGGGTTGGTGCTCGCGCTGCCCGCCGTGCCCTTCGCCGAGGAGGCGATAAGGCCGGCCCAGATCGACTGGACCAGGATCGGGACAGTCGGCACCTCGCGCCTGGCGGTCCAGGCCGATGTCGGCGACTACCTGACCGGGGGCCGCGACGCGGAGCTCATGCGGGTAAGGAGCTCGGAGCCGCTTCTATGGCGCGGGGGCACCTTGGATCACTTCGACGGCGTCAGGTGGTCGTCGACCGTGGAGCCTGGGGAGGACGACGGCGAGGAGGTCTCGGCCGACGTTCCGACCCGCAAGGTCGAGCAGAGGGTCGAGGTTCTCGAGGCCGAGACGAGCCTCCTCTTCGGGGGGTACCGGGTATCGAACGTCTCCGTCCCCGACGCGACGGAGCGCTCCGACGGCTCCTGGACCTCCGCACGGCCCCTCACCGAGAACTCCTCGTATCGGGTGCTCTCCCGCATCCCCCAACCCTCGGCCGCCCAGCTCGGGGCCGCCGGCGCCGCCTACCCCGCCCTCGTGCAGGAAAAGTTCCTCCAACTCCCGGAGGACCGGCCCGAGGCACTGCGCGAGACCGCCCGGGAGATACAGGCCGAATACGCTCCTCAGACGCCCTACGACACGGCCAGGGCCATTGAGCGGTACCTGAACTACGACGGCGGTTTCACCTACAACATCGGCGCGGACTACACCCGGGCCGACAAGGCCATAGAGGAGTTCCTCGGCGACGAGCGGGAAGGCTTCTGCACCCAGTTCGCGACCTCGATGGCGCTTCTCTCGCGCGAGCTCGGCGTCCCCTCGCGGGTCGTCTACGGGGCGACTACCGGCAGGGAGAGAGGCCCGGACGAGTACGTCGTCACCGGCCGCAACATGCACACCTGGGTCGAGGTCTACTTCCCCGGCGTCGGCTGGTACCCCTTCGACCCGACCCCCGGTTTCTCCGTCCCGTCCGTGATGGAGGAGAACGCCCCCCGCCCCGAGATGAACGACCTATCGTACGTCTCCTCCGAAGCCCCGGCCCTCAAAGGCCAACAATCCACGGAGTCTGCCCCCGAATCGGTAGAGACCCCGGCCGGCAACGGTTCCGCGCTCTCCACGGGAGAGGCCTCCGCGTGGACCCGGTACGCGTACGTGCTCCTCCCCATCCTACTTCTCTCACTCCTCCTGGCCGCCGTGCCGCTGGCGAAGAGGGCACTCGTCTCGCGCGGGCGACCAGAGGATCTCTACCGGGACCTCACGGGCCGATTGCGCGACGTCCTGCCCCTCGCGAGCGGGGCGGGATCGAAGGTCGCGGACTCGCCCGCTCTCACCCCGACCGAGCGGTTGCTGCTCCTCGCCGGGGCCGCCGGGATCGACGCGAACCCGTTCCGCGAGTTCGCCAGGGCCTACTCCGAGAGCCTCTACGCACCGGACGCGGTCGCGTCGCGCTCCGGCACGGCGCGTGCCTACCACGAGGCCCTCCGCGAGTACGAGAAGCTACCGGGGTGGAAGTGTATCCTGGGCGCCGCTAACCCGGCCTCGCTCCTCCTGCGTGCGCGGCGGCGTCTCGTGGCGTACAAGGGGTGGCTCGGGAAGGCCCTGCGCGCGAAGATCAAAGCGCTAAAAAGGTTCCGCGGAGGGCGGTAGCGGGGCTGCCGGAGGCAGTTCGCGTTGATTTGCGCCGGTGGCGGTGTAATAATTGATCTCGCCTGACTTACACGCTACAGCATTCCGTGGGAGGTGCTGATGGATCAGATGGACCAGAAAACGACGATCCTCTCGATTACTGACAACGCCGCCGAGAAGGTCAAGGGCCTCATGGAGCAGGAAGGCGAGGAGAACCTCGCGCTGCGCGTCGGCGTCCGCCCCGGCGGCTGCTCCGGCTTCCAGTACTCGATCTACTTCGACGACGAGATCAACGACGACGACGAGGTCATCGAGACCAAGGGCATCAAGGTTTTGCTCGACGCCATGAGCGTCCCCTATATCATGGGCAGCGAGTTCGACTACGTCGACGGCCTCATGGGCGCCGGCTTCGCCGTCAACAACCCCAACGTCCAGGGCGGCTGCGGCTGCGGCAGCTCCTTCACCTGCTGATCCGAGAGTAACTCGAGAAACCGAAAGGCCCGGGGTCCGCTTACGGATCACGGGCCTTCTCTCTTGCCCCCGCGCCTGCCCCTCTGGCGAGTGGGAACACGTAGGAGGGCATGAGATCGAGGACGCCGCACACCGCGTGACCAGAGCCAAAGGCGCCGGGGTTCGCTTCGGCGAGACGGGCGAGGGTTCCCCGCGGCGAGAGCGCGTTACCGTAACGCAAGAGGAGGACGGCTAGGTATGGCCATACAAGGGATAGAGCAGAATGTTCGATGGCGCGACTCCCTGGAGGAGGCGCGCGAGGAGGCCCGCTCGGAGGGCAAGCTGGTCTTCGTATTCCTGTGGCACCACAACTGCGGCGGCTCCAAGACGATGGACGAGGCGACTTACCCCGACGACGCCGTGCGGGCGTACGTCGAGGAGCATTTCGTTCCGGTCCGGTTCAACACGATCGAGCGGCCGGAGGTCGAGGAGAGCTTCAACTCCGGCTGGACGCCGACCATCATCGTCGAGGACGCCGAGGGCCGCGAGCACCGGCGAAGCCAGGGCTACCTCGACCCCAAACGCTTTATCGGCGAGATGGCCCTTGCCCGGGTCAAAGACGCCATGGACCGCCACGACTACGAGGCCGCGGTCGGGCTCTCGAAGGAGGCGTTGGAACGGACCGAAGGCGACCCGGCGCGCGAGCCGGAGGCCCTCTACTGGACCGCCGTGGCCGCCTTCGAGGTAAGCGGGGACCGCGACGACCTGACCGAGGGTTGGAACCGCCTGCTCGAGACGTTCCCGCAAAGCGAGTGGGCCGAGAAAGCCGGCTACATCCGCAAGCAGTAGCCGGCGTGATCTTGCCCGCTATCCTGTCCATACAACTCCGAAGGTCGGACACGATGCGGGCGCTGATCTGAGGGCAGACTCCGTGGTGGATCTAGGACAAGCGCAAGAATATTTCATCGGCCACGTTGGAGACGGCAACTACCATCTGTTCCTCTACCTCGGCGTGGACGACGAGGACGGCTGGCGGCTGGAGCGCGTGCTGGAAGGGATAACCGTGAAGGCCCTCGCCGTGATGGCGGGAGATGAAGGAGCTGCTCGGCTCGACTGGGCTTCTGAACCCCGGCAAGGTACTACTGGAGTTGCAAAGGCAAACGCCCTGAGCCCCCGCGAACGTTGGTTTTTTCGCCGACCTACCTCGACCGGCCCTCCCCGAAATTCTCGGCGTACCAATTTGCTCTAGCGGTTCGCCCTATACGGCTGCTCTCTTCGAGAGGTTTCCTCGGTGCCTTTGCCGCCGTCCTTACCGCGCCGCTTGCTTTGCCGACGCTGGTAAGCCACGACCGCCAGAAAGAGCGCCGCGGCGAGCACGACCGCGAGCACGAGGGCGTCCGGGACGCTGTTGGTGAACGATCTGGCCCACTGCTCAGCGGCGTAGGCCACGTCCACGGCCCCGTTCTCCTCGTAGAGACCAGAGAGGGCGGAGGTTCCCTCGTAGGCTATAAAGACCGCCCCGAGCAGGACGAACATCAACCCCGAGACGAGGTTCGTGGTGTGGACTCGCAGGGGGCCTAAGGAGAGCTCCCGGCCTCGCAGCCACGGGCGGCGTCCGAGATCGAAGCGGTCCCAGAGGGCCGCTATGATAAAGAGGGGGGCGACCATCCCGAGGGCGTAGATCGCGAGCAGGCTCGCTCCCCGAAAGACCTGCCCCGAGGAGGCCGCGACGGTCAGGACCGCGCCAAGAATGGGACCGGAGCAGAAGCCGGCGAACCCGTAGACGGCGCCCAGGGCGAAGGTCGCCCCCGCGGACTCTCCACGAATCTTCCCCGAAAGGCGGGAGATGGGGCCGAGGTCGAAGCCGCGTCCGAGGATCTGCAGCACCCCGAGCGCGATGATGACGAGGCCGGAGACCGCTATGAGCGTGCTCCGCTCCCCGTAGACGAGCCGGCTTACGGCAGAGATGCCCATTCCCAGAGGCACGAGCGTCGCGGCGAGCCCGACGTAGAAGATGGCGGTTTTTGTGAGGAGTGCCTTGCGCGACTGGAAGGCGTAGGCGAAGAAGGCCGGCAAGAGCAGGGCGCTGCACGGGCTCAACAGCGAGAGGATGCCCCCGAAGAAAGCCGCGAGGTAGGAGACCTCAAGCACCCTCGATCCCACCTCCGGCCTTCCGCAGCTCCTCCTCTATCACCTGCTCGAAGGCTTCCAGGGGCTGTGGGCCAACGAGCACCTGCTCGTTCACGGTGAAGCTCGGGGTGCCCTGTATCCCCGCGTCCTGGGCCTCTCGCAGGTCTCGCTGTACTACCGGCTCGAACCTGCCCGAGGTCAGGCCAGACTCGAAGCTTTCGGCATCTAGCCCGATCTCCCGGGCGAGGTCTACGAGCTTCTCGTCGGAGAAGGTCCCGCCGTTGATCGAGCCCTGGTTTTGGTAGAGGGCGTCGTGGTACTCCCAGAACTTGCCCTGCTCCTGGGCCGCCCTCGCGGCCTGCGCCGCGGTCCTGGATTCCTCCCCGAGGTAGGCGAAGTCGCGCCACTCGAACCTTACCTTTCCGTCCTCGACGTATCTCTGCACCAACTCTGGTTCCACCTCACGGGCGAACTTGCCGCAGAACCCTCACTGATAGTCGGCGTACTCGGTCAGGACGACCGGAGCGTTCTCGTCACCCAGGCTCGGGTGATCCAGGTCCACCGATGCCTGCTCCTGGCCGCCGGCCTGCGGCTCGGCGCCCTGCTCCCCGGCCGTGCCGCCGCAGGAGACGGCGGCGAGGACGAGCAGCGCGAGGCCCGCGAGGAGCCCGGCGAGGAGTGGCCACGCCGGCCTCCCTATCTCGGGCCGCGTGTATATCTCCAGGCTTTCCTTCTCTCTTCTCAAAGATCGCCCCTAAACTTCGTCGAGAACCAGGCTTTCATGCGTGCGAGAAGCTCCAGGTACCCGAGAAAATGGTCAACGTCGACTCTCATTAATAATATACGATCCCATCGACCGTATGGATTACCGGGCGTTCGCCCGATCGTATGACCACCACCGAAGGAGGGTTGCCTTCGGAAATTTTTTCGAGAATCCCCCGAAAAGGGCTAAAGTTCTTCCGCGATCGTGTCGATGACCATAAGGTAAGCGAGCGGACAGGAAAAGTATGAAGAGGATAACTTTACTTGCATTGGTCGGGGTGTTGGCGATCGCGCTGGCGGCTGGGGCTGCGGTGGCCGCGCCCGGCAAGGGTAAGGGGGGACGAAGGATAAAGTCGTCACTTACACTCTCTTCGGCACCGCCACGGCGGTGGGCGAGGGTTCCGTCACGGTTGACGTGGAGAAGGGCAACAGGGCCGCCCGCGGCAAGTTCGTGGGTCAGGAACCGGCGACTTTCGCCGTCAACTCCGCAACGAAGATCGAGCGCAACGACGAGGACGCCGGCCTCACCGACGTTCAGGTCGGCGACGAGGTGAAGATCCAGTCCAAGGCGCCCGCGTCCGCTACGACCTTTACCGCTCGCCAGCTCCAGGCCGAAGGGCCCGAGCCGGCGCCCGATCCCGGCGCCACGGACCCTGGCGTCACCGATCCTGGTACCGTCTCGTAGCGATCTATATTTTCTGGCCGGGCCCTTCGGGACCCGGCTTTTTTGTTGCCTGCCCTCGCTCCACGGTCCGAAGTTGGCATCCGAGCTCTCGCCGGGCCCCGAGCACGGTTATCTTCCGTTCGCTACTCCCCGCGCCACGGGCTATATAATCGGGGATCACGATGAATGCAAGCATCCTACAAATCGCCGCGGCCCCTCGGCCGTGACCGCTACCTTACGGAGAATCCCGGAGCAAGGAGGCATCTCTTGAAGCTTGAAAGCAGTCGTCCTGACGGCCATCCTGAATTCTCGGGACCTTACCGGACGATCCTGGTAGCTCTGCTCGTGCTCGCGTCGCTAACGCTCTTTGTCGCTTGCGGCGGGGAGACGGCGGGAGGTGGAGACGAAGCGGAGTCGCCCGAGGAGGAGACGGGGAGCTCCGAGGAGGCGGCCGGCGGCGAGACTTCGGCCGAAGGGACGTCGGGCGAGGTCGCGCTCACCCCGGCCGAGGCCACGGTCGGCCCGGACGAGAACTCGAACATGCTACCGGCAGGGGGGAGGGAGCCGGATCCGGACCAGCCCCCGCCGGAGGACCCGCCCGAGGGAGTACGGACCTTCCCGGCGACCACCAACGAGAGCGTCGAAGGTTCTATCTCCTACGACCGAGACCCTCCTACCAACGGGGACCACGCCCCGATCTGGCAGAACTGCGGCTTCTACAGAGAGCCTGTCGAGAACGAGACCGCCGTGCATAGCATGGACCACGGCGTGGTCTGGATTACCTACCGGCCGGACCTGCCGGCCGATCAGATCGAGACCCTGCGCGGGTTGGGCCAGGAGGAGTACGTGCTGGTCAGCCCGTACTCTGGGCTCTCCTCACCCGTGGTCGCCACCGCCTGGAGAAACCAGCTAGAGCTCGAAGGGGCCGACGACCCCCGCCTCAGGCAGTTCGTGGACCAGTTCCGAATCCTCGAGACGGCGCCTCTCTCCGGAAACAAATGTTTTAACGGCCGCGGAGAGCCCGAGGTGGCACCTCCGAGCGCGCAGCAGGAGGCCTAGAGCCACACGAGGTGCTCGGGCCTCTGGGTCTCGCCCCACTCGTGGCCGGGACCTGTGTCTGGCAGCGCGGCAAACCGAAGCAGGATGCGGATGACGCATGACAGGTCAGCCCTCACCCTCTTGCTGGCAACTGAGGGCTGACTGCTGAAAGCCAAAAAGCCGGAGGCTTTAGATCACATCCCGGGTATGGGCACGCTCTCGAATTCTTCTTTGTCAGCGCCGCAGTCGGGGCACTGCTCTGGGAGTTCGCCCTCGACGCTGTAGCCGCAGACAGTGCAGGCCCAGTTCATGGCGTCGACTTCGCCCACTGCCTCGGGGTCCGGCTTCTCGCCGCCCACGCCGCGCACCTCGTCGGTCATAGTGGATCTCCTCTCCTTATAGGATCGACGAGTCTATTATGTCACCGAAGGGGGTCTCGGGCTTCGTCATCCTCTACTACGACTCGCTCGCTACCCTGGGATGGGTAGCCGCGCTCTGTACGGCGGATGAATTGGTCATGCTGGCGCTCTGTACGCGTACCGGAGGCCCGTACAAGAAGCCGGATCAGGGACAGGCCGGGATGGCTTACGAGTATTAGGTAGGCTCGGTCCGCGGCGGCTACCGAGAAGGCCTTTGCTCGCCGGTATCGTAGGCGTCACCTTCCGCGCTCCGGTAGGCTGCCGGCCCGGCCTCTTACTTGCGCCACTCGCGGGAGATCGCCACCTCTACCTCGGCGGGAACCTTTTTGAGGAGTTTCCCTCCGGCCCGGGTCATGGCTGCTTTGATCTTCTCGGAGACTTCCGGCGCTATCTCCTCGGCGCACTCGATGACGAACTCGTCGTGGATGCAGTTTATGAGCCGGGCGTCGAGCCCCCGTAGCTCCTGGCGGACGTAGGCCAGAGCCACCTTGGCGATGTCGGCGCTCGCCCCTTGTACGGGGTAGTTCATCGCCTCGCGCCGCATTCCGCCCTTCGCCAGCGAGTCCATCCCCGAAGGATCCGGGAACTTCCTCACGCGCCCCGAGAGCGTCCGCAGCGTGCGCGTCTTCACCGCCCTCGCCGCGGTGCTCTGCAGGTACCGCTGGACCTTGGGGTAGTTAGCGAAGTACTCGTCTATGAGGCCGCGTGCGCGCCCCTCGTCGGTGCCGAGCTGGGCCGAGAGGCTCTTCGCCCCGCGCCCGTAGGCCAGCCCGAAGTTGATGCGTTTCGCCGCCGAACGCTGCTCCTTCGTCACCGCGTCCTTCTCGACGCCGAACATCGTCGCCGCCGTCACCCGGTGCAGGTCCTCGCCCTCCTGGAACGCCCGGACGAAGCCCGGATCCTCGGATACCTCCGCGAGTATACGCAGCTCTATCTGCGAGTAGTCGGCGATGACGAGCGTGTTGCCCCTCTCCGCGACGAAACAGCTCCGGAACTCGTCCTCGTGCGGTATCTGCTGGATGTTCGGGCTCGTGCAGGCAAGCCGGCCCGTGGGAACGCGGCACTGTAAGAAGTTAGCGTGGATACGGCCGGTCTTCGGGTTGATGAAGCTTGGGTAGGTTTCGAGATAGGTGCCGAGCCTCTTCTGGAGCTCACGGTACTCGAGGAGGAGCCGGGCGGCGGGGTGATCTACCTTCAAAAGCGTCCAGACCCTCGTGTCCGGGAGGTCCACACCCAGGGAGCGGAAGGCGTCCATGATCTGGCGCGGACTGTTCAGGTTCAATCGCGGTCCCAGGCCCGGCAACATCCCGTCGGGTTCGGGGAACTGCTCTTCGACCGCCAGAGCCGCCGCGTCCCGCCGCTCGCGGACCGTCTTCTCGAGCTCCTTCCACTTCTGGACGTCGAGCTTTATCCCCGCGAGCTCCATCTCGGCGATCGCCGCGACCGCCTGGAACTCTATCTTCGAGACGGCGCCGAGCTTCTCCTCCTCGAGCTCCTCCGCCAGACGCTCGCGCAGGGGTAGCAGGACGGCGGCGTCGCGGGCGGCGTACTCGATCTGGGCCTCCGAGAGCCTCCCGGACCAGTCCTCCATCCGGGCCGACTTGTCCAGCTCGATGCCCGCGTACCGCTCGGCGACCGCTTCGAGGGAGAAAGACGGGCCCTGGTCCCCGCCGGCCAGTAGCTGGGCGGCGAGCATCGTGTCGAAGATGGGGGAGAGCGAGATGCCGTGCTCGGCTATGAGGAAGGAGTAGTCAAATTTGGCGTTTTGCAGCACCTTCACCGGCCCGTCCTCCAGGACCTCCTTTAGCGGCGCGAGGTTCCCGGTCCCGAACACGTCCACGACGAAGGTCTCGTCCGGGGTGGCGAGCTGCAGGAGGCGTATCCGGCCATCGCGGGGGGAGAGGCCCGTGGTCTCGGAGTCCACGCCTATAAACTCGACCTCTTCGAGGGTCTTCGCGATGCCGCCAAGATCCGCGGCGTCCGTGATGAGCGTATGGTTCGCGAGGCGTTCTTCCACGGAGAGATTCTAGCAGGGGGCCGTAGGATAAACGGAATTACATAACGGTCCCGGCGGTAGGGTAAACTCTTAGTATGGGCGGTTCCTTCAAGATAGGACGGGTGTTCGGCATAGACGTAAAGGTTCACTGGACCTTCTTCTTGCTGCTCGCCTTCTTCGCCTACGTCGGTTACCGGGATTCGGGTGATCCGCTCACGGCGCTCGTCACCGCCGCCATAATAGTGGCGCTGTTCTTCTGCGTCCTATTGCATGAGTTCGGCCATTCGCTCGTGGCCCAACGTCTCGGCATCGAGGTCCCGGATATAACCCTTCTGCCCATAGGCGGCCTCGCCCGCCTCAAGAACCTGCCCGAAAAGCCTGCAGACGAGGTGAAGATAGCCATCGCGGGGCCCCTGGTGAACGTCGTGCTCGCCCCGATATTCTTCGGTCTGGCCTTGCTGCTTGGGGCTAACCTACTGAACCCGGCCAACATACTGGAAGGCGCCGGCTCGTTGGGTGAGGTTCTGGTCTATCTGGGTTACATAAACGTCGTCCTCGCCGTCTTCAACTTGATCCCCGCGTTCCCGATGGACGGCGGCCGGGTTTTGCGTGGTCTGCTGGCGACCCGCCTGGGGCCCGTGCGGGCGACGGACATCTCCTCCGGCGTCGGCCAGTTCTTCGCCATCGCCTTCTTCCTGGTCGGACTGCTAACCGGGAACTTCTTGCTCCTCCTCATCGCGGTCTTTATCTTCTTTGGGGCGAGCGGCGAGACCCAGATGGTGCGCCAGCGGGAGATGATGCGCGGTCTGAACGTCTCGGATGTGATGGGCACGAAGCCCCGCACCGAGACCGTAACCCCTTACCACAACTTCGGGCAGGTCCTCGATGCCGTGCTCCACGGCTACCAGGAAGACTTCCCCGTGGTCAACGAAGACGGCGGGCTCGCGGGCATCATCACGCGCAAGGAGATACTCTCCGCCGCCCACTCCCCGGACCGCTACACGAGCGTCCGCGACCTGATGAAGACGGACGTCCCGACGATCTCCCCGGACGCCGACCTCTTCACGGACGGCTACCGTACCCTGCAGGAGAGCGGCCTGCGAGCCCTCCCCGTGGTCGAGAACGGCGAGCTGGTCGGTATGCTAACCGTCGACGACGTGGGCCAGGCGAGCCTCCTGCGCGACCTTCGCAAGCAACAGTACTGAGGGCGCAGCCGGTTTGAGCGACCTCTTACCGCGCGTCGTCTCCCTCATTCCCGGCGCTACCGAGATACTCCACTTCGTCGGCGCCGGCGAAGCCCTCGTCGGGGTGACCCACGAGTGCGACTACCCTCCCGGCGTCGAGAAGCTCCCCAGGCTGACCGGCGTCTCCGTAGACCATCACTCTATGACCAGCGCCGAGATAGACGCCGCCATCGGGGAGCGTCTTACGGACACGGGCAGCATCTACTCCCTCGACGCGAAGCTCCTCGAAGAGCTGGAGCCCGACCTCGTCCTGACCCAGGGTCTCTGCGACGTCTGCGCCGTCTCCTTGAACATCGTCGAGCAGGCCGCGGCCGGCCTCCAGGAAACACCCCGCATCCTCTCCACGAACCCGACGTCTCTGGATGAGGTGCTCGAAGCGACCGTCGAGGTCGGTGATGCCGTCGGTCGCGGCGCGGAGGCCCGCGCGAAGGTCGCCGCCCTGCGCGAGCGGCTGGCCCGGGTGGAAGAAGCGGTGGCAGGATTACCCCGGCCGCGCGTCGGTTGTATCGAGTGGCTCGACCCGCCGATAAGCGCCGGTCACTGGATCCCCGAGATGGTCCGGCTCGCCGGCGGCGAGGAGCTCTTCGCCGGAGCGGGCGAGCCCTCCAGACGCCTCTCCTGGAGTGAGGTCTTCGAGGCGGCGCCCGAGGTCCTCGTACTCATGCCCTGCGGTTTCGACGCGGCGCGCGCCGCCGGGGAGGCCCGCGTCTTGCCGGAGCTTACCGGATGGAAGGATCTCCCGGCGGTCGAGCACGGACGGGTCTGGGCGGTGGACGCAAACTCCTACTTCAGCCGCCCAGCGCCCCGGCTCGTCGAAGGGGTGGAGATCCTGGCTCGCATCCTCCATCCAGAAGCTTTACCCGGCGTGCCGGAGCCGGAAGACGCGGCGCGTTTCGCCGTCCCGGTTCGCCGTTAGGCCCGATCTCGTTCGCGCCCGCGGGCCCTGTCCGCTAGACTGCCTCACCTATGAGGGTGATCGTCGAGGAAATAGAGACGCTGGTCTCCCGGGCGGGGACGCACCCGATCTGGGGCTACACTCACTGCCTGAGGGTCTTTGAGCTGGCCGAGGAGTTGGCGAGAGCGGAACGGCTGGACTATGACCCGGAGATCCTGCGCCTCTCGGCCCTCCTGCACGACATCGGGCTGTACCGCGCCTACTCGCTGCGGGAGGGCACCGACCACGCCCGGCGCTCCGTGGCGGTGGCCGCGCGGCTTCTGCGTGACGGAGACTTCCCCCCGCAGGCCACCCGGGTCGTCCTGGACGCCATAGAGCATCACCCGCCGGGCGTCGCCCCGGGCCGCTCGGCGGTGGCAGCCCTCCTCAAGGACGCCGTCGCCCTCGACTACCTCGGCGCCGTGGGGCTCGGCAGGGTGCTCGCGATGGTCGGCCTCGAAGAGGACGTCCAGGACCTCGCGGCGGCGGTACGGCACGCCATGAGCCTCCGCCGCACCCTCCCGGACCTCCTCTACTTCGACGCGTCCCGCCACCTCGCCCACGAACGCGTCCTGGAAATGGACCGCTTCTTCGCGAGTCTGGAGAACGCAACGAACAATCTGAAGCTACTATAGCCGGTATAGCCGGGCCGCGCCGAGCCCGACGGCGGGCTCTGGCCTTCGAGAAGGCGACCGAGGAGGCGCACCGCTACAAGGAGGAGCTGGTTCTGAAGGATTAGAGCCGTACCAGTTGTTTACCGAGTTGGGGTCCTTTAGGGCTTCGGCTCTTTTCGAGTTTTGCTGGATGGCAAGACGGGCAAGCTAGATCGCGCTGGTCTAAGGTTGGGGATTGCTCGGTTCGCCTCTTCCGGCTTTTTGGTATCGCAAGCGAGGGAAGGAGCGAACCTCTACATGACCATCGTCTTCTGGGGAGTCGTAGTCGTTATCGTGTCGGTGCTGCTCGCGATCATTGGGCAGGCCGTGGTGCAACGTCTGGTACCCTTGACGATCCGCGAATCGAACAACGCCACTACCAATTCGATCTACGCGCCGCTTTACGTTATGTTCGGCGTGTCGCTCGCTTTTTCGCTCTTCCTGGTGTCGAACGCGTTCCGCGAGGCCGAGAGGACGGTCGAAATCGAAGCCCACAACCTGGAGGACATCCACCGAGAGGCCGGACAGCTTCCTGAGGCGGAGGGAGGTAGGATTCAGGAACTCGCCGAATCGTATGCTCGCGTCGTGGTGGACGAGGAGTGAGCGTTGATAGGGCGCGGTCAGGAGAGCCGGCCGAGTCCCCAAGCCGAGAAGCTCTCCGAGGAGCTCGAAGAAAGCATCGAGGGTTTCGAGCCAAGCACGAGCGGCGAGCAAGCACTCCATTCCCAGCTGATAACGCTGGCGGACGACTTAGGGGACAACAGACAGCTTCGCCTGCTCGAAAGCCGCCAGGGCGTGCCTTCGATCCTATGGACGGTCCTGGTGATAGGGGGGATACTCACGGTGGCTTTCACCTTCCTCTTCGGGGTAGAGCCTCCCTGGTTCCAACGATTGTCCATAGCGGCATTGACAATCATCATCGTCCTCGTCCTCTATGCGATCTACCGTATCGAGTACCCGTTTACGGGCGCAGTGCAGGTGGGGCCGGATGCTTTCGAGCTCGTGCTGGATGAGATCTCGGGGCGCGGTGATCCGTAGCGCGGGACGGACGCTGTGTGAGGAGCGAGGTGCGTAAAAGGGGCTTGATTGGGGACCCTGATGGAGATCTGTTGCCCCTGAGGCTGCCCGAGGTGCGCCGGCTGTTGTGCCGATTGGTGTGGTCACGATCGCCGCGGGAGGAAGAGGTGCTACGTTGGTCGGCGTGGAGAAGACGCCACCAGATGCGAGCCAAACGCTGCCACTACCAACGACGGGGGTCTACATTCGGTGGCTAACTGCGGCTGTATTACTAGCCGTCATCCCGTAGACGGGAGGCAGCGTGCTAAAGACCGGCCCACAAGAAGTAGCCGCCGGCACCGATGCTCAGGAGGCCGATCAGGGTCATCCTGACGCCGGCTACCACATGAACGCCGCGCTCGGAGAGGGGACCGATGCCGCCCCGGCCCTCCTGACCTCCCCTACCGCCGCGCAGGAGGGCGTAGAGGCCGAAGGAGAGGGCGACGAGCCCGGTGAGGGTGAGGAACAGGCCCGCGGCTAGAGGGAGCGACAAGGGGTCTTCCTGGTTACCGCGCCGCCCCGTTCCCCCGGTTCCCGGAGGCGCCCATGCGGGCGAGAAGGGTACGGAACCTTGGGTGGTCGCGCAGGGGGGCGAACTCCAGGGCCTGCTCGAAGTGTTCGGCGTCCTGCTCGCCGGCGGCGACGGCCTTTTCGATGTAGTCGAGGGAGGCAGTGTAGTCGCCGCGTCTGGCTCTTATGCTCGCGAGCGCCGAGAGGGCGGGGGAGTAGCCTGCGTCGACGGCGACGGCTCGCGCGAGGAGCTCCTCCGCTGTCTCCAGGTCGTCGGTGGCGTAGTAGAGGCTCGCGTAGGAGTAGAGGGCGCGGGGGTTGCCGGGGTCTTGTTTCAGCGCCTCGACGAAGTGTTCCTCGGCCTTCTCGACCTCGCCGCGGCGTTCATGGTAGAGCCCGATCTCCAGGTGCGCGTTCGGGTCTTCGGGGTCCAGGTCCAGGACCCTTCTGTAGGCCTCTGCCGACCCTTCCTCGTCGCCTAAAGCCAGGCGCACCTCGCCTAAAGTGTAGAGGTGGCGGATCTCATCCTGCCCCATCGCCACGGCCTCTTCGGCGAGCGCGAGCGCCTCTTTGAGGTTCCTGTCCTCGCCAAGGAGGTGCGCGGCGAGCTCGTCCCTTATCTCCGGCGAGCCGGGGCACTCGCGCAGGCCCCGCCGGAAAGCCCTCTCGGCTTCCTCGGGGTGGTCGTTGCGGGCGTGGCAGATGCCGAGGTTCGCGTGTGCCTCCCACCACTCCGGGGAGTACTTTATCACCCGCTCGTACTCGCCTATCGCCTCGGGATAGCGGCCGAGCATGTCCAGAGAGTTAGCCCGGAACGTGCGCGCCCCACTCTTCTGCTGGCCGTCATGGGCGACCTCCAGGGCCCTCTCGAAGAATCCCAAAGCCTGGGCGTAATCCGCGGCGTCGAAGGCGGTGAGGCCCGCGTTTATCAGCATGTCCGCGTCCTCGGGATGGGCTCGCGTCCACCGCTCGAAGGTCGCGCGCGCCAGGCCCGGCTCCCCCATGAGGCCGTAGTAGCGCCCGAGCTCGACGAAGGCGTCCGGGTACTCGGGCTCCAGGGCCGTCGCCCTCTCCAGGTGGTGCAGCGCCTTGAACGGTTCGTCGTTGCGCATGGCCAGAGCGGCGAGCCCCATGCGGGGGGCGACCCACTCGGGGTCGAGTTCCAGGGCGTCGAGGAAGCTCGCCTCGGCCTCCTCGGCGCGTCCCAGGTCCAGGAGGGACCGTCCCGTGGCCTCTATAACCTCGGGGTTGTCCGGCTCGAGGGCCAGCGCCTGCTCGAAGCGCGAGAGGGCCTCCTCGAGGAGGCCCTCCCCCGCGAGCGTCTCCCCCTGCTCCAGAAGTTCCTCGAACTCCTCCATCGCGCTCATTAAACCAGATAGGCCGCCCGGTATTGTAGAATCGCTCACCAGAGAACACCCCGAGCACGAGGAGAGACGACCCTTTGAAGAATCCACCCGTGGTAGAGAAGGTTCAGGTCCGCTACCAGGATCTCGACCCCTACGGGCACGTCAACAACGCTTTCCACATGGCCTACTTCGAGTCAGTACGCCTCGCTTACCTGGAGAGGATCGCCGGACACCTCGGGCTCGGGTCTTTGGAGGCCGGGGACCTGCCCGGCGTGCGCTACGTCATCGCCGAGGCCACCGTGAGGTTCAAGGTCCCGATCAGGCTGGGCGACACTCTCCACGGCGCCGCGAGCATCAGCACCGTCGGAAACCGCTCTTTCGTAATGGACTACGAGCTCCGCGTCGGCGAGAGCTACGAGAATGGGCGCGTGGCGGCCGAAGGCACCTCCGCCCAGGTCTTCTATGATCCGGAAGCCGACGAGTCACGCCCCCGCCCCGATTGGTTCGTATCCGCCGTCGCCGCCATAGAGGGACGCCCCGAGGAGTCGTTCGCGCCAGAGGGCCGCTAATGCAGCGCCGCAGGTTGGGACGCGGCGACGTTGAAGTTTCGGCCGTGGGCCTCGGCACCTGGCAAGTCCTCGACGTACGAGGACGGGAGGAGGAAGCCCGGCACGAAGTCATTCGAGCGGCGCTTGACGCAGGCATAACCCTCTTCGACTCCTCCCCGATGTACGGCGAGGCAGAGAGAGTGCTGGGCGACGCCCTCGAGAAGCACGGCCGCGACCGGGCGACGGTGGCGACAAAGGTCTGGACCTCGAACGACCGGGAGGCGGAGCGCCAGATCGATCGCGCTCTAAGCTTCTTCGGCGGGCGCGTGGAGCTCTACCAGGTGCACAACCTCGTCGCCGCTCAGAAGCGGCTCGACGCGTTGGAGGAGCTGAAGGGCGAGGGCAGGATCCGCTCCATCGGGGCGACGCACTATTCGCACTCGGCCTTCCCGGACCTCATGGACGTGATGCGAGGCGGGCGAATCGACTTCGTGCAGGTCCCGTACAACGCCGCCGACACGGCGGTGACGGAGGAAGTCCTGCCGCTCGCCGCGGAGCTTGACCTCGGCGTGATCGTGATGGTCCCACTGGGTAGTGGCCGCCTCGTCCGCAACGCCCCGTCCGAGAAGGATCTCGAGCCCTTGCGCGAGTTCGGCGTCGAGACGTGGGCGCAGGCGCTCCTCAAGTTCGTCCTCTCCGACGAGCGAGTAAGCTGCGCCATCCCGGCGACCAGCAAGCCCGAGCGAGCAAAGGAGAACGCTCACGCGGGGGACCCGCCCTTCTTCGGCGACGAGGAGCGGGAGTACGTAGCGTCTCTCGCTCGGAGAGCTTAATATACTCGGCATGGTAGGCGTGCCAACGTATGATCAGCTTCTAAACCCCACGCTAAAGGCACTACGCAGCTTGGGTGGTAGTGCGTCTACTACTGAGCTTTTGGAGCAGATCATCGAAGATCTGCAACCTTCGAAAGAGATTATAGAACAGCCCCATCCTGGGAAGAGCAACCAGACCGAACTCGGGTACAGATTAGCTTGGGCACGCACTTATCTGAAGAAGTACGGCTTGATAACAAACTCTGCTCGCGGGGTGTGGGCTCTAACCCCTAAAGGCGGCGATCTGAAGACGATAGATCCGCGAGTCGTAGTTCGGTTAGTGCGAGAGCAGTCTCGTCGTGAGCGACAGGGGCGAATCGATTCTACAGAGGCAGAAGAAAGACAAGCCGAACCAGAGACAGGCGAGGAAGAAACAGCCTCCTGGCGCGAGACGCTTCTAACCACGCTTCTGGAGATGCCACCTGATGCTTTCGAACGCTTGTGCCAGCGTTTGTTGCGAGAATCCGGCTTCATACAGGTGGAGGTTACGGGGCGTTCGGGCGACGGTGGCATCGACGGCCACGGCGTGATGCGCCTGGCCGGGCTGCTGAGCTTCCCGGTAATATTTCAGTGCAAACGCTACCGGAACACCATCTCTTCCGGCGTTGTGAGGGACTTCCGCGGAGCGATGGTCGGCAGGGCGGACAAGGGCCTGATTATCACGACGGGTAGCTTCACGCGAGACGCAAGCGCGGAGGCAACGCGTGATGGCGCCCCGCCTATAGACCTCATAGATGGCGAACAGTTAATAGACAAGCTGAAGGATCTCAAGCTTGGGGTCGCAACGCGGCAGGTAGAGGTCGTGGAGGTGAATACCGGATGGTTTTCGGCGATCTAGCATCGACTCCTAACTCCGCTCACTGTTGAGCTTCTCTACGTCCTCCGGGGTCGGTAAAGAGCCCTGCGCACCCTCGCGCGTCACGGCGACCGCGCCCGCGAGCACGGCGTAGGGGACGGACTCTTCGAGGGGCGCGCCTTCCGCGAGCTTCGCCGCCAATGCTCCCACGAACGCGTCCCCGGCGCCGGTGGTGTCCACGGCCTCGACCTCGGGAGCGGGGAAGTGCCGAGTCGAGCCTCCGACAGCGAGGATTGCGCCCGCCGCGCCCAAAGTTACGACGGCCGAAGGCGGGCCGGGATCCAGTAGCTTGCCGGCGGACTCTTCGGGGTCTCGTGCGTCCTCTCCGAGCAGGAACGCCGCCTCGTGCTCATTGACGACGATGGGGTCGGCGAGGCGGAGCAGCTCTTCGGTTACCTCGCGCGGGGGCGCCAGGTTGAGGAGGAAGCGTCCCCCGTTGCCGGCTACGATGCGGGCCGCCGTCTCGACGGCGTCGAGGCCGACCTCGAGCTGGGCTAGTAGTACCCGGGCTTCCCGGAGGTCTCCGGAGACAGCTTCTACCTCGTCGGGGCCGAAGCGGCGGTTGGCGCCGGGGGAGACGACGATGGCGTTCTCGCCGTCGGGGGTCACGGTGATGAAGGCGGAGCCCGTCGGCGCGTCGGGGACTGTTTCTACCCGGCTCGTGTCTATCCTGTTGTCGCGCAGGTTCTCTATGAGTTCCCCGCCGAAGGGGTCCTCGCCTACTCTGCCAAGCATTGCTACTTCGGCGCCGAGGCGGGCGGCGGCGACGGCCTGGTTGGCGCCCTTGCCGCCAGGGAAGAGGGAGAGTTCGGCGCCGGTGACGGTCTCGCCGGGCCCCGGGCGGCGCTCGACCTTCAGGACGAAGTCCTGATTGATCGAACCGACCACGAACACCCCGGCCAAACCGCCACCTTCTCCCCCTACACGTTGCAATCTCGCGGGCATTCTACAGAATACCCCCATGGGCGGACTGCACGAACTGAAGAGTTATGGGGAGCCGGGGGCGATGGTGTACCTCGCGGACTGCGTGGAGTTGATGCGACTGATGCCTGCGGGCTGCGTGGACGTAGTCTTCGCTGACCCGCCCTACCGGCTCTCGAGCGGCGGCGTGACCGTAAAGAGCGGCCGCATAGCGTCCGTGGACAAGGGGAGTTGGGACCGCTCAATGGGATTCGAGGAAGACCACCGCTTCAATGTCCGGTGGCTGCGGGAGGCCCGGCGCGTCCTCAAGCCCGACGGGACGCTGTGGGTTAGCGGCACGCACCACATCATCTTCAGCCTCGGCTTTGCGTTGCAGACTTTGGGTTTCAGGATCATCAACTCTCTCGTCTGGGAGAAGCCCGACCCCGTCCCGAACGCGTTGCACACAGCCTTTACCCACGCGCACGAGACCCTTCTCTGGGCCTCCAGGAGCCGCCACTCCCGCCACACCTTTAACTACGATCTCATTAACAGCCCCGACCCCGGCACCCAGGTCTCCAGCGTCTGGCGTATCCCGTCCGTGCCGAGGAGCGAAAAGCGACACGGCTACCACCCGACCCAGAAACCCTTGAGGCTGGTGCGGCGAGCGCTCCTCGCTTCGACCCGCGAGGGGGAACTGGTCTTCGACCCTTTCTGTGGCTCCGGGACTACTGCTGTTGCCGCCAAGGAGCTGAACCGCTCTTTCGTCGGGACCGAGCTAAATGAGGAGTTTGCCGGGCTGGCCGCCCGGCGTATAAAGGCTACGCGAAGGGGCAGCCTCCTGCGTGAGATCTCCGAGCAGTTCTGGAGCACCCCTTAAGAGATCTTGAGCCGTCGTCCTCGCTGATACTCATTTCCCTCGTCGCGACCAACTGCCAGAAGAACTAATCTATCCTCGCCGTCGCCCCTAGAAGCATCCGGAAGCGGAGCTTGATAGGGTGTGGTGAGCTTCTTCTGAGAAAGGAGGACGAAGATGGGTGCGGATGAAACCAAAGGGACCAGTTCCGAGACGCACAGCTTTTCTTTTACGCAGATGATAGACCTCAGCGTCGGCATCATCCCCGACGCGCCGCACGAGCCCTGGAAACCAAGCATCCGTTACCTCACGCACGAGCGCGAGGGGCTCGATTGGATCAAAACCACCTTTGGGGCGAAGGAGGAGGATCTTATCCACTCTCGAGGCAAAGGAGCCGCGTTTGAGGAGGTGACGGCCATAACACACAGCGGCACGCACGTCGACGCGCCCTGGCACTACGGTCCGCAATCTGAAGGGAAGCCGGCCAAAAAAATCGACGAGTTGCCTATCGAGTGGTTTTTCTCGGACGGCGTCGTGTTGGATCTTCGGCACAAGAAACCAGGTGAGAAAATCTCGGCGCAAGATCTCGAAGGGGCGCTGCAGCGTATCGGTTACGCGCTCAAGCCTTTCGATATCGTGATGATCATGAACGGGCGTGATCGGGGGCTGGGGAGCACGGAATACTTTGAGCAGCCGGGCATGATCCGCGAGTCCACGCTCTGGCTCGTAGAGCAGGGAATCAAAGTGATCGGGGTCGACATGTACGGGTTTGACCGGAAGTTCGAAGACATGGCGAGAGAATTTCGAGAAACGGGAGATGGACGGGTCATCTGGGAGGCTCACTTCGCGGGGATCGAGCGGGAATACTGCCAGATCGAGAAGCTCGTCAACCTTGACAAGATTCCGCGCCCGACCGGCTTCAAGGTCGCCTGCTTCCCCATCAAGGTTCAAGGCGCCAGCGGCGGCTGGTGTCGGCCCGTGGCGTTCGTCTAACGTACCCGGTCGAGGCTCCTTTCGGCCCCGTCGACCGTCTCGCAGCGTTGGAGGGAAAGGAAGTCCTCTATTTGATTCGCGTCTCGCGAGCATAGCGGCTTGTCATCGTCCCTACAGACCCGGGATCTGGCCGTTGCGGAAAGCGTCGACGAACAGCCGGTGGTCGTCGCGGGCAACCTCGGAGTAGCCCATGCCGAAGTCCACCATCTCCTTGACGAACTCCTCCTCATTGCCACTGACCGCCTCGACGATCTCATCCTCGGTCTGGAAGCCGACGATGGTCGGGTCGGAGTCCTCGTCCGCGACACAATGCACCTTGGCGGTTGCCCGACCGAGGTAGTCCAACACCGGGGCCATCTCCTCGGGCTCGGTGAGGTCGGACCAGTCGAGGTCCTCGACATAGGGCGAGAGCTCGGAGACGACGAAGCCGACCCCGTCCATCTCGGTGTAGCCGAGCCACGGGTCGGCGTGAGCCTGCAGCGCCCGCTGCGAGATCGCCGTACGGTGCCCGTGGTGCTTGAAGTAGCGCTCGATGCGCTCGTCGTGCACGATCCGGCTGGGCGCCGCGACGTTCCCCTGCTTCATCGACAGCACCACGTCGTTCTCCAGCGCCTGGGTCGGGCCCTCTATCAGGATGTTGTAGGCGGGGAGCCCGGCCGAGCCGATGCCAAAGCCCTTGCGACCTACGATGTCCTTCACCTGGTAGGTCAGGCTCCGGAAGCGCTTCTCCTCGGGGATCGTCTCCAGGTACGCCTCGTAGGCGGCCTGCACCCTGGCCCGTTCGGCATCGTCGAGCTCGCGGACTCCGGGGCCGCGCCGGAACCGCCGGTCGAAACCCTCGTCGATCAGGGTCGTCTTGTCGAGCAGATCGACGCGGGTGCTCAGCCGGGTCTCCAGCAACATCTTCCGGACATCACCGTCGGTGGTCTCCAGCCTCAGCGAGTACGCATGGTCGCGGTCGCTGTCGACAAAGTA
Organism: Rubrobacteraceae bacterium; assembly: GCA_030448125.1. Taxonomy (GTDB): domain Bacteria; phylum Actinomycetota; class Rubrobacteria; order Rubrobacterales; family Rubrobacteraceae; genus Rubrobacter_F. The sequence continues at coordinate 261,837 of JAUJNO010000003.1, forward strand.
ACGCACCTGCTGCATGTAGGCCCGGACGTACGTCTCGATCAGCGACGCGATGTGGGCGTCCGAGATAGCCTTCATCCACCCCAGCAGGGCCACGCTCGCGACCATTCGCTTGATGTCCCAGGTGAAGTGACCGAGGTAGGCCTCGTCAAAGTCGTTCACGTCGAAGACGAACACCCCGTCGCCGGCCATGTAGGTGCCGAAGTTCTCCGCGTGCAGGTCACCCTGGATCCAGACGCGGCTGGTCCGCTCATCCGCCCAACGGTCCTCCTCCCCCTCCATGTCCGCGTAGAACAGGGGCGCGCTGCCGCGATAGAAGGCGAACGGGCCGGCGGCCATCTTCCGGAACTTGCTCCGAAACGCATCGGGGTCCGCGGCCATGAGCTCGGAGAACGCGTCCGCCAGCACGTCGACGATCTTCGTCTGACGCTCACCGGGGGACTCGTGCTGCTGCACCAGGTCCACAATTCCGGACATAGGGCTCCTTTCGTCGTTGGTGGCTGCCGGTTCCTCGCCAACGGCCCTGCCACCGATGTTGTCGGGTTTGACGAGCAGGCAACTCTAATACTCCTCCGACCCGAATGCCAGGCGCAACTGCCCCAAGGTTACGGCCCGAGTATAGCAAACAGGTTCCAATCTTCGCCCGACCCGAATGCCGGGCGCGATCTCAATCTATCGGATCAAGATCTCCCCACCGGGCGGGAAAGGCTTCGGTAGAGTTGGGCGACGGCGGCTATGGCCCGGTAGTCTATGTGGGTGATCAGCCGGGGCTCCTGTATAACTCCTCGTCCGGCGTCTGGTCATATTGTGGCGGCCGCAGACCCTGCAAGGAGCGTCGTTCGCCTATCCTAAGGTCGAACCTTTTTGCGGCGTTGGACGCATCATCCACGTTCACCCCCGTGCTCGTCGGGTGCCAGGTGAGTATGTTGCGGGAGATAGCGCCGCAGTGTAAGGTGCGCGCAAAGCTCGAGCATCGCCAAACGTGCTTGGGCAAGTCTAAGGGTGAAGGGGAGACGTAATTTGAGCAGTACCGACGGGCCCAAGCGCGTGCAGAGCACATACGATACGGATGCAGCGACTAACGCCAAAAGCAGCCAGGAGATCGTGGAGATCTACGACGGCTGGGCGGAGGATTACGAGCGTAGGATATTAGGCAATGGATACTCTACCCCTGCGGTAGCGACCTGGTTCTTTGGCAGCTACGTGGGTCGCGAAGACGGGCCGGTGCTCGACGCCGGGGCGGGTACTGGGATAACGGGCGCGATCCTAGCGCCGCTCGGCTACGGGGATCTGGTTGGCCTAGACGTATCCCCCAGGATGCTGGAGCTCGCCCGCAACAAGGGCGTTTACAAAGACCTGCGCCAGATGGAGCTTGGTGGGCCGCTGGACTTCCCCGATGATACCTTCGGAGCAGTCGTGTCCACGGGCGTCTTCGCCGCGGGCCACGCCCCGCCCGAGTCCTTTGAGGAGCTGATCCGGACTACCAAACCCGGTGGGCACATAATCTTCAGCGTACGCACCGACGTGTACCTGGACGGGGGGTTTAAAGATAAGCAAGAAGCACTCGAGAGGGAGGGGAAGTGGCAGCTGCTCGAGACGACCGAGCCCTTTGCGCACCTGCGCTTCGAAGACCCCAATCTCAAGGTCCAGATCTTCGCGTACCGGGTGCGTTGATCGAGTTTAAGCCACGGCAGGAAGCCCTGCCGTGGCCCGTGGGATCCTGCGGGAAGGGGTTTTAGTCATGGCCAGTAACAACCCGCAGGCGGCTACACAGGAAGCCGAGCACGAAGAAGTAGGGATACGCCGCGTACACGAGTTCTTTGTGCAGCTTAGCATGCGGTACCTGCCGTTCCATACCTCTTCGTCATTATCCGGACTCAACCCTTATAAGAAGAGAAAGAGAGGAGAGCAAAATGAAGCCTAATCTCGCTTCGACTGACAAAGTAATCATTACCGCCGCGATTACCGGTGGACAGCATGGCAGAGAGGCTAATCCGAACCTTCCCTTGACGGCAGAAGAGCAGGCCCAAGATGCTTTGGATTGCTACAACGCTGGTGCCGCCGTTCTCCATCTTCACGTTCGTGACGAAGAGGAAGTGAATACGCCCGAGCTGAAGTATTACAACAAAGCGGTTCGAATGATCGGCGAGAAGACGCCAATGATCCGGCAGATCGGCAACGGAATCGGCGTACGCCGTCACGAAGACGGGCACGTTGGGTTCGCGACGCTCGAAGAGCGTTTCAATCTTGTGGACAACATCGATCCAACGCCAGAGATGAGCACGATAAACGCCGGGACCTTCGGCTTTAAGAGCGCACTAGGAGAAGTTGTATTCTTGCATCCGCTGTCCTTCAACGTGGACTACCTGACGCGGTGCAAAGAAAAAGGCATCATGGGCATCGAAATCGAGGTTTACGATACTAGCCATATCGCTAACGCGATGGTGCTGGTTGACGAGGGCGTGCTTACTCCACCGCTGCACTTCAGCATCGTGCTGGGGATCGGCGGGGGCGCTCCCGCGACCCCCGAAAACCTGGTCCATATGGTGAAGCAACTCCCTGAGGGATCAACGTGGCAAGTTGTCGCGGTAGGAAGATACCACGTGCCAACCACCATGATGGCTCTGGCAATGGGTGGTAACGTCCGAACTGGCCTGGAAGACACGGTCTACTACCGAAGGGGGGAAAAGGTAAAAAGCAATGCTCAACTAGTCGAGCGCATGGCCCGTTTGGCTCACGAGGTCGGCCGGGAACTTGCTACGGTGGAGGAGGCTAGGGCGACTTTGCTAACAGGGTATTAACGATCCGAGGCGAAGTACGCTCCCATGCGCGGAATTTGACTTTGGGCACTGTCCGGAGAATGGGTTCACGTCACCGCATGGCCGAGCGTGGCAAGCCGTTGGGACCGGAGGTTCAAGGGATGTACCCTCACTGATAAGCCAGAGCCTTACTACCTTACTGAACCTTAAAGGTCCTGTGCCGGATCCTGACGCGAGCTTAGAAGATTCGTGTTACCGCGCTGCTTTAGGCCCATTACCGAAGCTTAGTCCGGCGGCAGCGGTGTGACCCGGCTGAGAGCCAAGCCAGCCTCCGAGATCCAGATCGTGCCCGAGTGCAAGGTCTGCGCCTGCCGCCGCTCCGCCAACGGCCACTCGTCGAGCACCTGCTCGAGCGCGGCCGTCTTGACCACGAGCCGGTTGTTCTCGACGAGCTCGGTCAACTCCTCCTGCTGGCGCAGCGCCTCATCGAGGTCGATCCCCTTCACCCAGTCGAAGCTGACCCAAACGATGCGCTTACTGGCGGCCTCATCCTCATCGAGGATTTGCCGCAGGTGGTTTACCCGCTCGGTCGGAGGGCCGCCCTCGGCGACGAAGCGGAAGCGCCCCTCCTCTTCCCAACGCCCCACCTCCAGCCCATCGCCTTCCAGGTCGGCGCGCAGACCGTCCGCGGTCTCCTCTTCTTCGTCGTGAAACTTAACCAGCAGCCCGGCTTGCGCCTCCCCGACCTGGAAGAAAGCGGAGTCGAGACGACGCAACAGCTCGAAATTCTGGGCGATTCCGATGAGGTTGTCCGGTACCCCCAAAAACGAGCGCAACTGCCCGACGAGCGTGACCGGGCGCTCGCTCTGACTCAGGAACTGCTCGAGCACCTCGCGGCGGATGCGCCAGGACTTGCCGATCTTCATGCACGGCAAGCTCCCCTCGCGGCACCAACGCCAGACCGTCGCCTGTCCCACCCCCAGGTACCAGGCGACATCCTCGACGCCCAACAACCCCTTTCCCTGGGCAAAATCTTTGTCCATTACCTCCGCCTCTACGGTCGTTCGCCTTCGTCGGCCGTCTTTTACCTTACTTTACCTTACTATATACCCTATTGCTTTATTTCAATTTATTACGTACTATATTGCCTCGCTTCGACTTGCTGCCCTTTATAGCGGCATAGTCGAACGTACGAGTAAGCGAGACGCGAGGAGTGCGGCTTTGTCTCACACGGCGGCGAACCGTGGGGAAGAAAGCCACGGGGCCTGGGGCGCCGAACGACGGGTCGCGGAGATCCTACCACGCGCACCCGTCGGGAAGATCGGGTGTCGAGGAACTGTTCGTGGGCGGGGAGGGCGAGCCTGAGTACGTCGGGGTGAGGCTGGGCCTCTTCGGGCTTAAAGAGGCACCTTAATCCGGTGAAGGCCGTCGCGGCCCTTGCCGGTAGACATTCCTAGAGAGCGATCCAGAGAGGAAGGCCATATGAAACAGGTCCGCATCGAGTACGGAGACTCGACAATGGATATCGAGGTGCCGGAGAGCGCGGTGGTAACGCCCGGCGAAAACTTCGTCGAGCCGAAACCCTTGGAAGATCCCGTGGAGGCTACCCGCCAGGCCCTGGCGGAACCACTCGGCTCCCCTCCCCTGAGGGATCAGGTCGGGCCTGGCTCGAAGGTCGTGATCGTCTTCCCCGACAGGGTCAAGGGAGGCATGCACGCTACCGCCCACCGGCGCGTGACCATACCCCTCCTTGTCGAAGAGTTGACGGCGGCGGGGGTCGACGAGCAGGATATCAAGCTCATCTGCGCCATCGGATTGCACCGGAAGAATCGTCTAGACGAGTTCGAGGCTTACCTTGGGCGGGAGATCGTCGAGCGCTTCCGGGGAGAGCGGCTGGTCAACCAAGACCCCGAAGATCCCGAGGGTGTCGTCAAGCTGGGGGAGACGGACCATGGCGATCTGGTGGAGGTCAACCGCGACGTGGTGGAGTCGGATCTAACGATCGTACTCGGCCACACTATGGGCAACCCCTACGGCGGTTACTCCGGTGGGTACAAGACGTCCACCACGGGCCTTACCACCTGGCGTTCTATCCGTGGCCACCACACCCCCGAGACCCTGCACCGCGAGGACTTCGTGCCCGCCTCCTCCCACAGCCACTTCCGCAATCAACTCACCAAGATAGGCGAGAAGATCGAAGAGGCGATGAAGGCCCCCTTCTTCACCGTTGACGCCGTCCTCGACCGTAAAGCCCGGCAACTTGGTGTGTTCGCCGGCAAGACTAGCGAGGTGGAGAAGGCGGGTTGGTCGGCGTCGGCCGATTGGATGCAGGTCGGGCTGGAGGGAGAGAAGGCCGACGTCCTGGTGCTCGGTATGCCGCGCAATTTTCACTACGGACCCGGGATGGGATCCAACCCCGTCATAATGCTGCAGGCTATCGGCTCCGCGATAGTGCGTAATGCCAAGGCGCTCAAACCCGGTGCCGTGGTCATCTGTGCCTCGGTGTGTGACGGATGGTTCAACGAGGAATGGTTCCCCGCCTACCGGGAGGTGTACGAGCTGTTCCAACGGTGTACCACGGTGAGCGAGATGGAGCACTACGCGGACGACCTTTGCAGCAACCCGGAGTACATACGGAAGTTCAGGGACGAACACGCCTACCATCCCTTCCACGGGTTGCAGCTAACGTACATGGGTGGAATCGCCCTCGACCTCACCCGGGCGATCTACATCGCGGGCGCGAAGGCGCCGGGGTTTGCCCGAGGGATGGGTTGTATCCCCACCAACACCTTCGAGGAGGCCGTAAAGCACGCGTACCGCTACGTGGGCAAAGACCCCAAGATGCTGGTGGTGCCCGAAATGTCCAAGCCGCAGGTTCACCTTCGGATCGGTGATTAAAGCGTCGCAATAGGGCGAGCAAAGGGGATCGACGACGAAGACGGGAGTTATCGGGGTGGGGCTTGGGAATTCGGTAGATTATGGGATACGAGGTGCTGGCATTCGTCATCGGCACGCTCGTATTCGGTGGCGCCTTGCTGCTGGCCAGCTTTATGTACCATTAGAAGGTACGGGTATTAGTGTCTCGTCCGGACCTCGAGAAGCCACTTAGTTGAAAGGTACAGACGCAGATCGGAGGGTACCATGACAGAAGAAACCCAAGAGTGGCTCGATAAAGACCGGCGCTACATCTGGCACGGCATGGCCGGTTACAACCCCAACGCTTCGGCGATGGTGGTTGTGGAAGCCGATGGGGCCTGGATAACAGACATCGATGGCAACCGCTACCTCGACGGCATGGCCGGTATGTGGTGCGTCAACGTCGGCTATGGCCGCGAAGAGTTGGCGAGAGCCGCCTATGAGCAACTGAAGACCATGCCTTACTACCCGATGAGCCAGAGTCACTTGCCGGCTATCGAGCTGAGTGAGAAGCTCAACGAGTGGCTGGACGGCGAATACGTAATCCGCCACTCCAACTCCGGCTCCGAGGCAAACGAGACCGCCTTCAAGATAGCTCGTCAGTATCACGCGCTGAACGGCGAACCTGGACGGTATAAGTTCATAGCCCGCTACAGAAATTATCATGGCAATACGCTTGGGGCTCTGGCGGCGACCGGTCAATCGCAGCGCAAGTACCTTTACGAGCCGCTTGCATCAGGGTTTCTGCACGTGGCGCCCCCGGATCGCTACCGTTGCGCGTTCTGCAGCGACCGCCCAGGGTGCAACATGGAGTGCGCCCGGGAAGTAGAGCGCGTAATAAATTGGGAGCTTCCCGATACGATAGCCGGCGTGATCATAGAGGTGATCATTACCGGTGGGGGCATCCTCGTTCCGCCGGACGGTTACGTCGAGGAGGTGGCCCGCATCTGCGAACGCACCGGGGCGCTTCTGATCGTGGACGAGGTGGGCTGCGGCTTCGGCCGGACCGGCAAGAACTTCGGCTACCACCACCACGAAGGCGTCAAGCCCGACATCGTCACTATAGGTAAGGGGATGACCAGCGGGTACTTACCCCTTTCCGCGACGGCCGTTAGGCGGGAGGTGTTCGAGAAGTTCAAGGGGACGGAGGAGTACGGACGCTTGCGTCAGGTAAACACGTTCAGCGGTAACCCCGCCGCCTGCGCCCTGGCGGTAAAAAATCTAGAGATCATGGCGGACGAAGACCTCCCCGGTCGCTCTGCGCTGCTGGGCGAGCGCCTGCGCGAGGAGCTGACCGAGCTGAAGGGTCATCCCAACGTGGGTGACATCCGTGGCAGGGGGCTCTTGTGCGGCATGGAGCTCGTAGAGGACAAGGAGAGCAAACAGCCGGTCGGCACGGAGGTGATGGATAAGCTCATCGCCGCTTGCAAGGAGAAAGGTCTAATACTTCGCTACAACCGCGATACCACACCCGGGGTCAACAACGTATTGGTCATGGCGCCGCCACTGAGCATCACCGACGAGGACCTGGCGTTTATCGTCGAAACCGTGAAGGCAAGCTTCGAGCAACTTTGACCCTCGAGGTGTTGCGAGACCGGTGAGTCGACCCCTACGACCCGGGTTACAACGGCTGACACCGGACACCTGCGGGGCCGAGACGACTGAGGAGATCTTCGGGTCGGTATTGAGCGTGATCCCCGTCGAGTGCGAGGAAGGAGATAGTCCGGCAGGCGAACTACACGCCCTACGGTCTGGCGGCCGTCTGGACCAAGGACGTGCAGCGGGCCCACCGGGTCGCCCACGCGCTCAGGGCAGGCACGGTCTGGATCAACGCCTACCGGGCCATCTCCTTCACCGCGCCCTTCGGCGGCTACAAGGAGAGCGGCATCGGACGGGAGAACGGGCTGGAGACGCTCCACGAGTACACCCAACTCAAGACCGTCTGGGTCGAACTCTCCGGCGAAATACGCGACCCCTTCAAGCTCGGCTGAAGAGCAGGTCAGCTCTTCGGCAGGTCAGCTAGAGGTTGGAAGAGGGTTTCGCTGAACTAGCCGCCAGGCGAGTAGCGGCTACCAGGAGGGGCAGCTTGCCGCGTGAGATCTCCGAGCAGTTCTGGGTTGGCCTTTGAGTCCTCTGGTGGCCGTCGTGCTCGCGGACACGCACATCCCCCGCCGTGCGCACGCCTTGCCGGAAGAGCTGTTCTCCTACCTGCGGCAAGCCGACCTCATCCTGCACGCGGGGGACCTGATCCAGCCATCCGTGCTCGACGAGCTCTCCGCTTACGGCCCGGTCCGGGCCGTCGCTGGTAACGTGGACCTGCCGGAAGTGGACCTCCCCGAGACGCTGGAGTTCGACTTCGGCGGCGCTAAGATAGCCATGATCCATGACTCTGGACGCAAGGAGGGCCGCCGCAAACGCCTCGAAAAACACTTCCCCGAGGCCCGCGTAATAGTATTCGGCCATTCGCACGTCCCTTTCCTGGAGGACGAGAACGGCCTCTTGCTCCTCAACCCCGGCAGCCCGACAGATAGACGCCGGCAGCCGCGCCACACCTTCGCGTTGCTCCGGGCGGAAGAGGGGAGTGTGCGGGCCGAGATCCTGGCCCTGCCATAGGTTAGCCTTCGGCATTTCTCACGATGCTCGACCGGTTACGGCCTGTCTCCCGGTTCTCGGCCGCCGGTGCCGAAGGTCGTCGCGAGCGCGGCCGGAGAAGCCCGCGGGACCATCGCCCCCACCACGGCGAAAGTACGCGGAGAACGAACGGCGTCTCCCACAACCGTACCGCGCCCGCATCCAGGTGTTAATTACTCGTAAGACCGGATTTAGATGTTCGTAAGACCGGGGAACTGCCCGTTTCCGGCGCGTCGAAGAAGTTGGAGAATAACGACGTGAAGGTACCGGGCTTCTTAAGGGCGGTTCTGAATCGCCGGGACTGGGCCTACTTGCTCGGCCTCCTGGTCCCTCTCGTCTTCTACGGCCTCGCTCTGAAAGCCTCCGACGTCGCTTCGTTGCCCGGTAACCACGGACTGGCTCGGACCTTCGATCTGATGTTGCCGGAGGCGCTCTTTGGCCTGGGGTACGCGTTGCTCTGGGCCGCGCTCTTCGCGGCGGCGAGGAGGGGACCCCCGCGCCTGGCCGTGGTCTTTCTCTTTCACGCCGCGACGATGCTCGTAACCACTTGTGCCCACCGGTATTTCCGGCAGACCGGCGCCGCCCTGGACTACGGCGCCATTGTCAGCCTGCTCCCCGAGCCCGCGGAGATCAACCCGGTGTTTTTCCAGGGCGGAATCCCGCCCTCGGCCTGGATGGTCCTCGCGGCCGCCCTTCTGTACGCTGCTATAGGCCCTCCTTTCGTCGCGCGAGCCGTCGAGCGATGGAGAGGATGGGGCCGGAAAGGCCGCTGGCCGGAGCGCCCGGAACCTCCTTTACGGGGCCTCTTGCGCTTCTTCTTCTGGGGCTCGGTTTCGGCTGGCTCTCGATGCTGGCCGGCTCCGGCCCGGCGGACGGCGACGCTCCTCTGGCGAGGGACCGGTTCACCAACGTGATCCTCGCCGGGGTAGAGGAGGCGACCGCCGCCGGAGAGGACGGCACGGATGCCGGTACGGCCACGAACGCCAGCCTCGCGAAGACGCCCCGGACAGTGGAGCGCAACGTCGTCCTGATACATCTGGAGTCCACCCGCGCGCAGTCCGTAACCCCGTACCACGAGGAACTCGAGACCGCTCCCTTCCTCGACGAGCTAGCCGAAAGCAGCCTTCTCGCTGAGTGGGCCTACGTGGTCGTCCCTCGCTCCTCGAAGGCGAGCGTGGCGGCGAACTGCGGGATCGAGCCGGCCTTCTACCCGGGCCCGGAGTTCGAGCCGGGCGGCGTCCCGGCCCCGTGTCTCGCCGGCCTGCTGAAGTAGCAGGGCTACAGCACCGTTTTCTTCCAGTCGACGCTCAACACGATGGACGACTTCGGGAGAGTGGTAGAAAACCTCGGCTACGAAGAGAACTACCCGGCCGAGACCCTGGATACGGAGGGCTTTGAGGTGACGAACGTCTTCGGCTACGAGGACGACGTCATGCTGGAGCCGAGCCGCAAGTGGCTAGAGTACCAGAAGGAGTCGGGTAGGCCGTTCCTGGCCGAATACTTTACGGGCACCGGACACCACGACTACCGGTGCCTCTCCACCCGCCACGGGACCGAGGACTTCGCCGAGGACGACCTGCTCAACCAGTACCTCAACTGCATGCGCCTCCAGGACATCTTCTTGAAGAACCTCATAGACCAGTACAAGGAGCTGGGGCTCTACGAGGATACGGTCTTAGTCGTTTCCGGGGACCACGGGGAGGGTTTGGGCGAGCACGGCCGCTTCTTGCACGGCGACACCATCTACAAGGAGGGCCTGAGGGTACCCCTCTTGCTACATGCTCCCGGCTAGTTCGAGGACGGCGAGCGGGCCGAAGGGCTCTCGAGCCAGCTCGACATCCTGCCGACGGTGCTGGAGATGCTGGGCTACGAGGTGAAGGACGGAGGGTACCCGGGTTACTCGCTGCTGCATCCTCTGCCCGAAGACCGCACGCTCATGTTCAGTTGTATCAGCGACGACACGTGCCTGGCGAGCACAAAGGGACATGAGAAGTACGTCTACCACTACGAGAACCAGCCCGAGGAGGTCTTTGATCTCCGACGACCCTCTCGAAAGGCACAACCTCGCGGGCGAACGTGGCGAGGAAGAGTTAGACGAGCGGCGCGAAGACCTCCTCGTGTGGCGTTCGAGGGCCGACGCCGGGTAGGAAGCATACCGGCAAACGGTATCGCGTGCTCGCCGGATCCTACCGGGGATACCCGAGAAAGATCCACCCCGTTCGGTCAGGTGAGAGTACCGACCTTCTGGAGCAGCTGCAGCTTGCTCCGGCCGTGGGGCGACTCGTCTATCACGTCGGTCAGGTCGTAGCCGCAGCTGGCCCTGCCGTTGGAAGGCAAGTGCTGGCCCATCTGCCACAGCGCGAAGCCTTCGATCAGGTACACGTCGCCGTCGACCGCCACGTAGCAGTCGTTGCCGCTAACGCCGTCGTGTTCGGCCAGCTCTTCGGTCGTGAACGCGCGATCGCCGGAGACGGCGCCGGGATCTCCGCCGCTACGTTCCCCGTACTCCAGTTGCCAGTACACGGCAGCCCCGATGATGGCGAAGCCGAATATCAAGCTGGCGAGCGTGACGACGACCTTGTACGCCGGGCTCTTCATCAGGCGACGACGGTCTTGTAGTACTCCTCGCCCGTCTCGAGACACGTCTTGCGCAGGTCTTCGTCGAGGGACTCGCAGAACTCTTTGGCCTGGGTATCGCTGTGATAGTACGAGACGAAGTCTTTGACCGCCCCGACCACGCAGTTCGACCGGGCTTCGTCGTCTTCTCCCAGCATGCAGTTCTCTTTGGTCTTGGTCGCGTCACTGGCGGTCTGGCCGGAGACGTCCCGCCCCAGGCTCTGGTAGCACGTCGGCCGGTACTCGTCCTCGACGGTCTCGCAGAGCTCGAAGACCTTACCGAAATCGCCGTCCTGCTTCTGCAGCGCGTACGAAGTCTGCATTGTGTAGCACTGGGTTTTGTATTTGGAGCCCACCTCGGTGCAGGGGTAAAGGGGTTCGTCGGCCGTGAGGTACCTGGTCTTGTTGCCGGGGTTGATGTCGGCCATTATGTTCTCCATGAACACCCCACCGTAGCAAGACTCCCTCTCCCAGCGGTCCCCCAGCGTGTCGCACGTTTCGAGCGACTCGAACAGCTCGTTCTCCAGGACGCCCATGAAGCCGTGGCCGAGGCCGTGAACGCAGTTGTAGTGGTAGAACGATTGCTTCTGCTCCTCACTCACGCTCGAGCAGATCTCGTCGGCCTCATCCAGGATCTTGTCCGGCCCGATCTCGGCCACGACCGCCTCCATGGCCCCGTGGTAGTAGCCTGACCAGCAGAAGTTGTCCCCTTGGCTGTACGACTCGGGTATGTCGCCGTAAAGATCGAGGGCGGCCCGACCTATGACGTGGGTGATCTGGTGACAGTTCGATTTTATGAACTCGTCCGTCTCGTAGGCGCCCTTGAGCTCGGTAAAAGCAGCCTGGACGCCGGACCCGTGGACCAGCTCTTGATAACGCTTCTGTACGCACTGATAATCGCTCGCCCGCGCGCCGCTACAGTCTTCCGCCGCCTCGCCCGTGGGTTGTTTGGCTCCTCCGAAAGTAGAGCCCGCCGTCTGGGCCGACAAGCGTTCCGCGAAAACCTCCTCGATAAAAGACGGCTGGAAGACGAGGATACCTAGAGCAATAAGCACGGAAGTGGTAACGACGCCGATCGGCAGCAACCACCATCTACCGTAACTGTCGCCTGCCTGGGTCATGGCGTCATGATAGCAGTGCCGTCGTCACGTTACAATCCGATGCAAGCGTCTGGCTCGCCCCCGCTGGAGAACAAACCTCATAGCTCTCGGAGAGCCGCGAGCTGGAGCAAGAGGCTCAAGAACTCGCCGGCCGATAAAGTTACCTCTTCGAGTAACCTATAATGCGCTTTATGGCGGAACCCGGACGCGTGAATTCCAACAAACGCTTCGCTCTCTCGGAAGCGTACGAGCCGCAGGTTACCTTGAGACGGGTTCGGAATGCTCTTTCGGCGCTGGGTGTAATTGCTACCGTAGGTGTGCTCGGGTACATGTTGCTTGAGGGTTGGAGTTTCATCGACGCCTTGTACATGACCGTGATCACCCTGACCACGGTCGGCTACAGGGAGGTTCGCGACCTCGATACGACCGGGCAGCTGTGGACTATGGCCCTCTTGATAACGGGGGTCGGCACCCTATTCTACGCAGCGGTTACCTCCGTGGAGCTCGCGGTGGAAGGGGCGGTCCGCGGTTACTTCGAAAGGAGAAGGATGAGGACCGAGATCAACAAGATGAACGGGCACTACATACTCTGCGGCTTCGGTCGAGTCGGCCACCAGGTTGCTCGCGAGTTCGCCTTTGAGGACGTCCCCTTCGTAGTGATAGACAACGACCCAGAGAAGGTCGAGGAGTGCCTGGCGGGAGGCTACCTCGCCATACCCGGTGAGGCCTCAAACGATACCACCCTCGAAGAGGCCGGCATCCGGCAAGCCAGAGGTCTCGTCGCCGCGGTCAACTCGGACGCCGCCAACGTCTTCGTCGTGCTCTCGGCCCGCAAGATCAACCCGAGCCTCCACATCGTCGCCCGCGCCAGCTCGGACGAGTCGGCGGCGAAGCTGGAGATAGCCGGCGCGGATCGCACCCTCTCGCCCTACGCCGTGGGGGGGAGGCGTCTCGCCTCCCTCGCCACCCAACCCCTCATCGTGGACTTTCTGGACATCGTCACCCGCGGCGAGAAGGGCATCGAGTTCAGGCTCGAGGAGTTCAGTATGCCGAAAGGCTCGACTCTGGCGAACCACACTATCGGAGAGCTCCAGATCGGGGAGAAGACCGGAGCAATGGTCCTCGCCATCCGAACCTCGGAGGGCAGGTTCGACACCACCCCCTCCGCCCAGGACATCATCCACCCCAACGACACCCTGATCGTCCTCGGTACCCGCGAGCAGGTCACCCGCCTCGAAGCCCTCATGCGCGGCGAAGACCCACCGGACGAAGACTCCTAAAGCCACCGGCCTAAACCCCGCCAATTACACCTCGCACTCCTTCTACTAGCAATATTTTGCTACTCCTTGACACTATTTGATACCGTGTTAGCCTCTGCGGCGCGTCGTAGGAGCGATCTGGAGGGACATGAAGACAACTTTCAAGCTTATGCTTGCGGCGGGGGTGGCAGCTGCGTTTCTGTCCGCGTCCGCTGGCAAGGCGAGAGCCGAGCCGGTGGTGAGCAGTTGGTACGGGTCCGAGCTCGAAGGGTCTCCGACGGCGAGCGGGGAGCTGTTCAGGGCCGATGGGCGCACGGCGGCGCATCGTAGTTTGCCGCTCGGTACGGAACTCCTCGTCACCTACGGGGGGCGGCAGACGGTCGTGCGGGTCAACGACCGGGGACCGTACGTCGCCGGTCGGGACATCGACCTCTCCCGGACGGCTGCCGAAGAGATCGGGCTGACCGCCGCCGGCTCCGGTGCGGTGGACGTGCGGGTTTTAGAAGGCTCTGCGGGCGACGAGGTACGCTCTTCGCACGCGGGCTATGGGGATCATGTTTCCCCTACGACGGGCCACCAGGCACGTCCCGCGAGCAAGAGCGCCCGCTCCCCGCAGAGAGCGCGCGACGGGGTAGCCAGGTTCCTGCGCGAGCGCCCTTACCTCAGGGTCCTGGGTGCAGAGTTCGCGTCGTACTCTGGGACGTCGGCGAGGGGTTGTCAGAAGACCTCGATGACGGCCCCGACCCCGACGGCGGGGGCGAGCTTACCGTCCGTCGAGTCTGCGAGGGCGCGGGTCGTGGCGGCGGCCGCCCGGTGCTCACCGGGGATGCGTAGCTTGTAATGCTCTTCGGTTCGGCTCCTTACTCCGGCCCGACCATAATAGGTGTAGTGAGGCGGGCCAGGGCTGTTTAGAATCAACCGGTGGAGGAGCCGGAGGGATATCGGAGAAGCATCGTCGGTCGCGGGGCGGCGGGCAATCCCAAGAACCGCTTCGAGAGGATCGAGGTCGAGACGGAGCCTGGGGACTTGGATCCGGAGGAACCAGGAACGGAGATGGTCTACCTGCGGGACGCCTCCCGTTCGATCATCGCCCGCAACGACAGCCCCGACATCGGTTTCGACGTCAGTATCAACCCTTACAGGGGCTGCGAACACGGGTGCGTTTACTGTATGTCTGGTGACACTCCCATTCTGATGGCGGATGGGACCACTCGGCCTTTAGAAAGTTTGCGCGTGGGAGATGAGATCTACGGCACCGTTAGATGGGGGCGGTATCGTCGATACACGAAGACGCGCGTGCTGGCTCATTGGAGTGTAGACAAGCTGGCATATCGCATTACTCTGGAGGATGGAACGACCCTGATCGCTGGCGGGGACCACCGTTTCCTAACCTGGCGGGGCTGGAAGTTCGTTACCGGTACAGAGCAGGGTAATTACCGAAGGCCACACCTGACGACGAACAACAAGCTGATGGGAACGGGTGCTTTTTCGTCTGCATCGGGGAAAGATCGAGATTACATCATCGGCTACCTTTGCGGGCTGGTGAGAGGAGACGGTCATCTCGGGACCTATCGCTATCAGCGCGACGGGGGCACTTACGGAAATGTGCATCGATTTCGACTCGCGCTCGCGGATAAAGAAGCTTTGGAGCGAGCGTCTTGCTATCTCCTGGAACTCGGAGTAGCGACGCAAAACTTCGTCTTTCAAGAAGCCTCTGCGGGAAGAAAGAGTATGCAGGCAATTCGCACCTCAACCCGCAAGAACGTCGAACGTGTCAGAGAGATCATCGGTTGGCCGCCGAACCTTTCCGATTCATGGTGTAAGGGATTCCTGGCAGGTATCTTCGACGCAGACGGTAGTTACAGCGGAGGTGCTTTGCGCATCTCGAACTCGGATCCCGCCATCACTGAACACACCGTTCGCTGTTTAGAACGGCTTAGTTTCCGGTTCACAATCGAATCCGCCGGCAGGGATCGTGCATACCCTATGGAGGTGGTGCGAATCCGTGGAGGGCTCCGGGAACACCTACGGTTTTTTCATACTGTTGATACGGCTATCGTTCGGAAGCGCGACATCGAAGGACAGGCTGTAAAGAATACCGCTGACCTGCGCGTCGTCTCGATAGAGCCGCTGGGTACCATGTCCCTCTTTGACATCACCACCGGCACGGGAGACTTTGTCGCCGACGGCGTGATCAGCCACAACTGCTATGCTCGCCCTATGCACGAATACCTGGGCTTCTCGGCGGGTTTGGACTTCGAGAGCAAGATCCTGGTGAAACAAAACGCCCCGGAGCTACTGCGTAGAGAACTCTCGTCCTCGCGTTGGAAGCCTCAGGTACTGGCGATGAGCGTCGCCACGGATTGCTACCAGCCCATAGAGCGCAAGCTCCAGATCACTCGTCGTTGCCTTGAGGTCCTCGCGGAGTTTCGCAACCCCGTCGCCGTGGTCACCAAAAACCACCTCGTCACGAGGGACATCGATCTCCTCTCCGAGCTCGCCCGGCACGACGCCGCCAAGGTGGCGATCTCGCTGACCACTCTGGACGACGACCTGCGACGGGTCATGGAGCCGAGGACCTCCCGCCCAACCCGGCGGCTCGCCGCCATCGAAGTGCTTGCCCAGGCCGGCATTCCCGTTGGGGTCATGGTCGCACCCGTGATCCCTGGCCTCAATGAGCACGAGATACCGGCCTTGCTCTCCGCGGCCGCCGAAGCGGGAGCGAGCTTCGCTGCCTACACCCCCGTGCGCTTGCCCTACACCGTCCGGCCTCTCTTCGAGGACTGGTTGGAGCGCCACTTCCCCGAGCGCAAGGAGAAGGTGCTGAACCGCATACGCTCGATGCGTGGCGGAAAGCTCAACGACCCACGCTTCGGCACGCGCATGCGGGGCGAGGGTATCTTCGCCGAGCATATCGCCCAACTCTTCTCCATAAGCTGCCGTAGAGCGGGGATCGGGGACAAACGCTTCCCGAAGCTGTCGACCGCTGCGTTTCGCAAACCCGGAGAGGTCCAGCCCGTACTCTTCGAATAATGCTACGTCTGCTAAAGCGTTGCTTCAAGGAAGCCTACATGAGCGTTGAGCTGTACCATCTGTTCCGGTATCTGAACGAAGAGGCGTTCCGGTTCAACGAGCGCGAAGGCGAGTACGCTGACAGATTTCAGAAGACGCTCAGGTCTGTGGCTGAGCGGCTGCTGACCTATTCAGATATAACCGGAAAAACGATGTCCAGTTAAGACAAGATCTTTCTATCCATGCACTTATATTATACAATTCCTCTAGAGTAAGATAAGAGACACCTCCTGCACGCCTTATCTCACTCAAAGCAGATAAGAGCACTCGAAGTGGGGGTTGTTTTGCGGGCAGGTCGTTACATCGAGTATGCAGGGTATCGGCCGTTTGTGCCGTCCCCTTTGCCACCAGATCCACCCGTAGCGTTCGACATGGAGCTTATTCGCCTTCTCGCAGAGGCGGAGCGATGGCTGGGCCGGCTCGACCGAGGGGCATCTGACTTTCGTAACGCCGATCTTTTTGTGGCGATGTACTTGCACAAAGAGGCCCTGCACAGCTCCGAGATTGAAGGCACTCAGAGCACCTTAGAAGAAGTGCTCCAGTTCGAGGTAGAAGGCAATACTCGTCGCAGGTTTTCTGCCGATGTTCGAGAGGTAGCCAACTACGTAGAAGCGTTGAAATACGGGTTAGAGCGTCTCGAAGATATACCGCTCTCTAAGAGGCTTATACGACAGATCCATGCTCAACTGCTGAAAGGGACGCGCGGCGGAAGTCACAGCCTTGGCACTTTTCGTAGTGGGCAGAATTGGATTGGCCCCGACGGAGCCACTTTGTATACCGCTACCTTTGTACCCCCGCCGGTACCCTACATGCACGAAGCGCTCGATGATCTTGAGAAGTTCTTGCACGATACGTCTCTGCCCGACCTGATTCACTGCGGGTTAGCGCACGCTCAACTCGAGACCATACACCCGTTTTGGGATGGCAACGGACGCGTGGGGCGTTTGTTGATAACGCTCTTGTTAGTGGAGCGCGGGGTGCTGCAACGACCGCTGTTATACCTGAGCCATTACATCAATTCCCATAAGAGCGAATACTACAGCCGTCTTATGGCTGTCAGGAACGATGGAGACTGGGAAGGATGGCTGAAGTTTTTCCTGCATGGCATTATTGAGGTTAGCCGAGATGCTACTGCCACCGCCGACGCGATACGCGATCTGCACGAGCAACACCGCAGCTTAGTTGCCGAAGGGATAGGAGGGAGCACATATGCCCTCCCCTTGCTGGACTTCCTCTTCGAATACCCTATTGTCTCCATACGCCTAGTCGAGCAACGGCTAGGTTGCAACAACGTCACTGCAGCCAAATTGCTAAGAAGATTTGAAGCTCTGGGCTTGCTGCACGAGATTACCGGCTGGAAACGGAACAAACTCTACCGATATGGTGAATACATGGATCTTTTCAAGTCGCACCGTGATGTGACGCCGGAGGAGTTCGCAACTTCAACAAGTTAGCAGATTCTACCCAGCCCGCTCCCCTTTCCTCTCCCGCTCGTGCTCGGCTCACTTCTCGCCTAGCTCCTCTTTCGGGACAGCCGTAATCTTCTCGGTGATTTTGCTTTCGAGCCTGGGCTTCATGTGAACTCTACGCTTTCTCTGCTCCGTTCACGCCGTACTCAAGGCCGTCGACCAGAGCCTGCCAGGAGGCCTCGATGATGTTCTCCCCGACTCCGACGGCGCCCCAGACGCGCTTGCCGTCGGTGGAGTCTATGAGGACGCGGGTGGTCGCGGCGGTGGCGCGGTGCTCGTCGAGGATGCGCACCTTGTAGTTGGAGAGGTGTATCTCCTGCAGCTCCGGGTAGTGCGGGCCTATGGCTTGGCGCAGGGCGCGGTCGAGGGCGTTCACCGGGCCGTTGCCCTCGGCGGTGGAGATGACTCTTTGATCCTTGACGAAGAGCTTGATGGTCGCCTCGGTCGTTGTCTCGCCACCGGCCCTTTTTTCGGAGATGATCCGGAACGTCTCCAGCTCGAAGAGGGGCCTCGCGTCCCCCGTCGTGCGGCCTATGAGCAGCGCGAGCGAGGCGTCGGCCGCCTCGTAGTGGTAGCCCTCGTACTCCCGCTGCTTTATGGCCGTGAGCACGCCGGTTATGTCTCCGGCTTCGAGCCCCAGCTCTTCGGCCTTCGCCCGGATGGAGTTCTTCCCCGAGAGCTCCCCAATGGGCGTGCGCCTGACGTTGCCGACCGCCTTCGGGGGTACGTGCTCGTAGGTCGCGGGGTCCTTCGAGATGCCGTCCACGTGCAGCCCGCCCTTGTGGGAGAAGGCGCTACGGCCCACGTAGGGCCGGTGGGTGTCGGGCGTCAGGTTCATAAGCTCCGAGACGTAGTTCGACACTTCGGTGAGCCTCTTCAGGCGCTCTTCACCGAGCACCTCGAGGCCCATCTTGAGCTCCAGGTTGGCGATGGTGGTCACGAGGTCGCAGTTGCCGGTGCGCTCCCCAACGCCGTTTATGGTCCCCTGCACGTGCGTCGCCCCGGCCTCGACTGCGGCCAGGGCGTTCGCCACCCCGCACCCGGCGTCGTTGTGGGTGTGGATGCCGATCTCGACGTGGGGGAACTCGCGCGCCGTCCGGCCGACGATTGCTTTTAGCTCCGTCGGGAGCGTGCCGCCGTTCGTGTCGCAGAGGACCAGCGTCGATGCGCCCGCGTTCGCCGCCGCCCGGAGGACCGAGAGGGCGTGATCCGGGTCGTCCCGGAAGCCGTCGAAGTAGTGCTCGGCGTCGAAGAGGACCTCCTTACCGGCGTTCGCCAGGTGCGCGACCGTGTCGCTCACGGAGCGTATGTTCTCCTCGACCGTCGTGCGCAGGACCTTCTCGATGTGCATCTTCCAGCTCTTAGCGACCAGGCAGGCCACGGGGGCGGAGAGGTGGGGGAGGAGCGTTACCGCAGGGTCCTCCTCCGCGCTACCGCCCGGGCGCCTCGCGCGGGTAAAGGCGACGAGGCGAGCGTTCGCGAGCTCCGAGGCGTCGAAGTTCTCGAAGAACTCCAGGTCTTTGGGGTTCGAGGCCGGGAAGCCGGCTTCTATGTAATGGAGGCCCAGGGCGTCCAGCTCTCGGGCTATCCGGATCTTGTCTTCCGTCGTCAGGCTTACACCCTCGCGTTGGGTCCCGTCACGTAGGGTGGTATCGAAAAGTTTGATGCTCATGCGACTCCTTCTCCGGCTGCCGTCCACTTGACGACGGCACGTGTAACTTCTTCGGTGCTCTTCTCTCCGCCGAGGTCCGGCGTCCTGAAACCGGCCTCCAGGGCGACCGAGACGCCCCGCTCGATGCCTCCGGCGATGTCCGGGCGTCCCAGGGCGTGGCGGAACATCATCGCGGCGGAGAGGATGGTGGCGTAGGGGTTGGCCGTGCCCTGTTCGGCTATGTCCGGGGCGCTTCCGTGGACGGGCTCGAAGAGACCGGGTGTGCCGGGCTCGCCAAGAGACGCCGAAGGAAGCATGCCCATCGAGCCCGGGAGCATCGACGCCTCGTCGGAGAGGATGTCGCCGAAGAGGTTCTCGGTCAGGATCACGTCGAACCTTTTTGGATCCCGGATCAAGAACATCGCCGCGGCGTCCACGAGGATGTGGTCGACCCTTACGCCCGGGTACTCCCCCGCCACGTCGTCGACGACCGACCGCCACAGCCGGCTCGTCGCCATCACGTTTGCCTTGTCGACCGAAGTGACGCGCCCCTTGCGTCCCTCCGCCGCCTCGAACGCCACCCTCGCTACACGCTCGATCTCCTCGCGGGTGTAGACGGTGAGGTCGCTCGCCTCTTCCTCGCCTTCGACCTTCTCTCCGAAGTACGCGCCGCCGGTCAGTTCGCGGACGATGAGCATGTCTACACCCTCGACGACCTCCTTCTTCAAGGTCGAGGTTTCGAGTAGCGCTGGGACCACCGTCACCGGCCGCAGGTTGGCGAACGCGTTCAGAGACTTCCGAAGCTTCAAAAGCCCGCTCTCGGGGCGCACCGGCCCTCGATCGAAGTCCGGATGGCCGACCGCTCCGAGCAGAATGGCGTCGGAAGCTTTGGCCCTCTCCAATGTCTCGTCGGAGATGGGCTCGCCTTCCTCCCGGATCGCCGTCCCGCCGATCTTACGCTCCTCGTAGGAGAGCTCGACGCCGAAATGCTCCGCCGCAACATCCATCACGGCCCGGGCGGCCTCGACGACCTCTGGTCCAATGCCGTCGCCCGGCAAGAGCAGGATGTTGAACGAATCGCGCATCTGGCCTCCTAAAACTCCGGCCTCGAGGCGAGCCACTCCCGCCCGCCCGGCCCGAGAGCGTCCGCGAGCAACTCCTCGGCCCGCTCCTCGTGTACGACGTCCGTCTCCTCCCACAGAGCACGAACGAGCCTCTTCAAGAATCCGTCCCCAAACTCCTCCACCGCGTTCGCCCCGAGCAACAGCAACAAATTCTGAAACGCCATCTGCTCGCCGGCGTCCGCGTGGCCCCTGAGCCCCCGGACGGTAAAGCCGGGCTCCCGGTCGATCATACCCAGATGCTCATCTAGCGGCAGCCCAACCTCCCGCGCGACCGCCGCCGAGGCCGCCTGCGGCACGAACTCCCCGAGCCAGACCGGGGTCCTGACCATCTCCCGCTGCAGGAGAAAAGCGTGGGCAAGCTCGTGCCACACGACCAGGGGATGCGTCGCTTCCGTGCGGGGTCCGAAGACGGGGGAGAGCGCCGCGGGCAACACCAGCGCCGGCGGCCGGACGCTCCTCGTAAAGTACGGGAGCCCTTTCGGGTAGACGCGCTCGCCTTCGCGTGGCGTCTCGTCCCAGTCCTCGTCGGCGACCAGCATCGCCTCGAGCTCGGGCGGCTCCACCTCGAGCAGCGCGGAGAGCGCTCCTGCTCCTGTGCAGAGGAGCCGCCCCACCTCCGACGCCCGCTTCCCCATTCCCGGGGCGTGGACGACCGGGATCTCGCCGTTCAGGCGTTCGTAGCCCGGAAGGGTGACGGGGCTCCGCACGGGAGGGCCTCGCTCTAGGGCGCGGCCGTCGAGACCCGCGTGGCCCCGACCTTGCCCGCCGTGTACACGTTGACCGCCCGCACGTAGGCCCTCGCCGCGGCCTCTACGACGTCCTGGCTCAGGCCGCGCCCGCCGTACTCCTGGCCCTCGAACTCGACCGAGACCCGGACCTCGCCCAGGGCGTCCTTGCCGCCCGTAACGGCATCGATGCGGAAGTCAGTCAGGCGTCCCATGATGTTCGTGGCCGCGTCGATGGCGCGGAAGACCGCGTCTACCGGGCCTTCGCCCTCCGCCTCGGCCTCGAACGTGCCCTGCTCGGCGTGCGAGATCGTCACCGCCGCCCGGCTCTGGCGTCCCGTCGCCGCCACGACCCTGAACGAGTCGAGCACGAACTTGCCCTCGAACGACCCCACCTCGTCCGCTGCGATCGCCTCGAGGTCCGCGGCCGTGACGGTCTTTTTATGGTCGGCTATCTCCTTGAAGCGCGTAAACGCCCTCTTCAGGACCTCGCCTTCGAGCGTGTAGCCGAGCTCTTCGAGGGCGTCCTTCAGGGCGTGGCGGCCCGAGTGCTTGCCGAGGAAGATGTTCGTGCCTTCGAGACCGATGTCTTTGGGGGTCATGATCTCGAACGTCCGCCGGTCCTTCAGGACGCCGTCCTGGTGGATACCCGACTCGTGCAGGAAGGCGTTCCTGCCCACCACCGCCTTGTTCGGCGGAACCTCGTAGCCGGTTATGTTCGAGACGAGGCGACTCGTGTTGGCGAGCTGGCGTGTGTCCACCCCGACCTCGACGCCGTAGTGGTCCCCGCGCGTGACGAGTGCCATCAAGACCTCTTCGAGCGAGGCGTTCCCAGCGCGTTCCCCGAGCCCGTTCACTGCCACCTCTATCTGCCCGGCCCCGACCTGCACACCGGCGAGCGAGTTGGCTACCGCGAGCCCCAAGTCGTCGTGGCAGTGTACCGAGAGCACCCTCTCCTCGAGTCCCGGTACCCGGTCTTGCAGCTCCCGCAAAAAGGCGGAGAACTCGACCGGGGTCGTGTAGCCGACGGTGTCCGCGATGTTTATTACGTCCGCCCCGGCTTCGACGGCGGCGGCGACCACCTGCGCGAGGTACCCGATCTCCGTTCGCGTCGCGTCCATCGGCGAGAACTCCACGTCCTTGCAGAGGCTCTTGGCGAGCCGCACGGCCTCCCCGGCCCTCTGCAGGATCTCCTCCTGGTTCGAGCGCATCTGGTGCTCGATGTGCAGATCCGAGGTGCCGACGAAGGTGTGGATGCGCGGCCTCTGGGACCACTGCACCGCCTCCCACGCCCGCTCGATGTCCGCCTGGTGGATGCGGGCAAGACCGGCGACCGTCGGACCCTTCACCTCGGCGGCGATGCGGCTCACCGACTCGAAGTCGCCCTCGCTCGTGATCGGGAACCCCGCCTCTATAACATCCACCTTCAGACGCGCGAGCTGGTGTGCTATCTCTACCTTCTCCTCCACGGAGAGCGAGATCCCCGGCGACTGCTCACCGTCTCTGAGCGTGGTGTCGAAAATCTGTACGCGACGCATATTCCCTCTTCTTTCTAAAATTGCTGGTGCGATTCGAGAAGTACGGCTAATCTTCGGTGGCCGCTGAGCTTGGAGCAGGCCCGGCGCTAGAGGCCGGGGCGGGTAATTCGCCCGGCGACCACCCTGGTTAGTCGTAGGATGTCGAGGGTCACGCGCAAGATGTCAGGCATTCACTTTCATGCGAAACACAAGTATCTCACTGCCTCGCCTTCTCCGCAACCTCCACGGCCACGGTCCAATCGGCGTAGTCGGGGTTCTCGCCGCGAGCGGCCGCGAAGTAAAGCTCTTGCAGGCGGGCCGCTACCGGGCCCATCTCTCCCGTGCCGATCGGACGGTCGTCTATCTCCGTTACGGGCGCTATCTGAAAGCCGGTGCCGGTCAGAAAGACCTCGTCGGCGGCGTAGAGCTCGGTACGGCCCACGTCGCGCTTGTCGGTTGGCATCCCGAGCTCCTTCTCGGCTAGCTCCATGACCGCGTCGCGGGTTATGCCCTCCAGGATGTCCGCCGTCGCGGGCGGCGTGAGCAGGCCGCCCTTACGGAAGAGGAAGATGTTTGCCGCGCTCGCCTCGGAGACGAAGCCCGTCTGGGTCAAAAAGATCGCGTCGTCGTATCCCGCCCGGTGCGCCGCGTCTACCGCGAGCGCCGTGTTTATGTACGAGCCGGTACACTTGGCGCGCGCCGGAATGGCGTTGTCCGCCGTACGCCGCCACGAGGAGACGCCGCACCTCAGCCCCGTCAACTCCACGTAGTTGCCCATCGGAACGGTAAAGATGGAGAGCTCAGATCCGCCCCTGAGATTCACCCCGACCGACTCTACGGACTTGTAGGCAAGAGGCCTGATGTACGTGTCCTCCCGCGGCGCGTTACGCTTGAGGATCTCCAGCGTTATGTCGCACAGCTCGTCCACCGTGCGCGGCAGCTCGATGTGAAGGATGCGGCACGACTTCTCGAACCGCTCGTAGTGCTCCCGGAGCTTGAGGACCTGGAGTGTGCCCCTGGACTCGTTCCAGTATGCCCGTATCCCCTCGAAGACGCCGGTCCCGTAGTTCAGAGCGTGCGTCGCGGGCGAGAGCCTCACGTCGCCCAGCTTCACGAACTCCCCGCCGTGGTAGCACCACTCCGCGTCCGAAGCGGCGAACGCCTTACGGCTCATCGACCATCACCTCCCGTCGGGCTAGCGGAGCTCGCCGGCGCCTCCACGCCTTCGGCGGCAAGCGCCCTAAGCTCCGCCCCGACCCTCTCGACCTGCGACTGCGCCTCCCGGCGGCGCATCGCCAGGAAGCTCGCCCCTCCGGCTTGATTCTCCAGCACCCACTCGCGGGCGAACTTGCCGCTCTGGATATCCGTGAGGAGCCCGCGCATCCTCTCTCTGACGCCCTCGTCTATGACCTTCGGGCCTCCGGTGTAGTCGCCGTACTCGGCGGTGTTGGAGATCGAGTAGCGCATCCCGGCGAGGCCGCCCTCGTAGATAAGGTCCACTATGAGCTTCAGCTCGTTTACGCACTCGTAGTACGCGAGCTCCGGTTGGTACCCCGCTTCGACGAGCGTGTCGAACCCGGCCTTTAGCAGGGCGGTAAGGCCGCCGCACAGAACGGCCTGCTCCCCGAAGAGGTCAGTCTCGGTCTCCTCGGCGAAGGAGGTCTCTATGATACCGGACCGGCCGCTCCCGATGCCGCGGGCGTAGGAGAGGATCAGGTCCCGCGCCTCCCCCGAAGCGTCATTCTGAACGGCGAAGAGCGCGGGCATCCCCTTGCCCTCGACGTACAGACGCCGCAAGACGTGCCCCGGACCCTTGGGCGCCACGAGCCCGAGGTCCACCTGCGGCGGCACGACTATCTGGTTGAAGTGGATGTTGAACCCGTGGGCGAAGAGCATCAGCATCCCCTCCGACAGGTTCGGCTCGACCTCGGCCCTGTACACCGCGGGCTGCCTCTCGTCCGGGAGCAGCATCATCACCACGTCCGCCCAACGTACCGCGTCGGCGGTGTTCATCACCTGCAGGCCCTCCGCCTCGGCCTTCTCCTTGCTCGCGCTGCCCTCGTAGAGCCCTACGGCGACCTCGCAGCCGGAGTCCTTGAGGTTCAGGGCGTGGGCGTGACCCTGGCTGCCGTAGCCCAGGATAGCGACCTTGCGCTGCGTGATCTCGTTTCCTATATCCCCTTCTCGGTATACCCGGGCCATCTAATCTCCTCCATCCCCCGGCCGGATCACCGGCCCGAGCCGCACCACGTCTTCCAACTCATTGTTCATCCCGGCGAGCCACGCCTCTAACTTCTCCGGTTCCCCGGACGCCACGACCGTGCCGTTCTCCTCGTGCGCCGCGACGCCCGCCCGCGCCGCCGATTCCTTCCAGGAGTCGCCCGTCACCTTCAGCAGCGCGACCTCCATCGTCTCTTCCGTCGCCTCGATCCCCTCGACGTCCTCTAGGCTCGAGAGGAGGGCGGCGTACCGCCGGGCCGACTCGGGGGGCAGTCGAGCAGGATGGTCGCCCGCATGCCGTCTCCGTCTCTGCCGACGGTGAAAGAGGCGACCGGCATCCGCTTGTTCTGGAGCGTCATCAGGAAGCGGTTCAGGGCCAGCATCCCGCCCGCGAGGCGAACCTCTACAGGGTTGAGGGCCGTGTCGGTCGGTGCGTGACGGGGGTGTTATGCGCCGCCATACGCGGCGCCGGTTTCTTCGATCATCTCGTTGACGCTCATGCCGCTCGGGATCATGGGGAACACGTTCGCCTCGGGGTCGATGTGGAAGTCGAGGATCGTACACCCCGGCTGCTCCTGCGCCCACTTCACCGCCGCCTCGACGTCGTCGCCCTCGCGTACCGTTCTGCCGCTAAGCCCGTAGGCCGCCGCCATCTCCTCGTAGCGTGGCCCGCTGATCGGGGTCTCCGAGTAGCGGCGGTTGTGGAAGAACTGCTGCCACTGGCGCACCATGCCCAGGTAGCCGTTGTTGAGGATGGCGACCTTGATGTTGAGGCCGAAGTCCCGGATGGTGGCGAGTTCCTGGATGTTCATCTGGAAGCCGCCGTCCCCGGCCACGACCCACACGGGCTCGTCCGGGTAGGCGAACGCCACGCCCATCGCCGCCGGGAGCGCGAAGCCCATCGTACCGAGGCCGCCGCTGGTTATGTGGCTGTTGTGCTTGGTGAACTCGAAGAACTGGGCTGCCCACATCTGGTGCTGGCCGACGTCGGTAACGAGCCGCATCTCCTCGCCGGCCGCGGCCTTGATGGCGTCCATGATCCGGATTGGACCGTACTCCCCGCGCGCCTGGTCCTCGCGCCGCTTCTCCTGCTCCTGGCTCCTGGCGATCTCCTCGCGCCACTGCGAGCGCAACTCCGCGCATCCGTCCCGATCTTCGGTCTCCTCGAAGTGCCCGAGGGTGCCGCGCAAGGCAAGCTTCGCGTCCGCCGCGATGCCGACCGTCGGCCTTATGACCTTGCCGAGCTCGGAGGGGTCGACGTCTATATGCACGATTTTGGCGTTCTGAGCGAACTTGTTGACCGCGCCCGTGATCCTGTCGTCGAAGCGCATCCCGACCGCGAACAGGAGGTCGGACTTGTCTATCGCCCGGTTGACGCTCGCCGCTCCGTGCATCCCCGGCCACCCGATGTACAGCGGATGGTCCTCCGGGAACGCGCTGATCCCGAGCAGCGTCGTCACCACCGGCGTGCCCGTCCGCTCGGCCAGAAGCCTCAGCTCCATCTCCGCCCCCGAGAGGATGACCCCGTGGCCGGCCAGGATCAGAGGCCGCTTCGCCTTCTTGAGGAGCGCCGCTGCCGCCTCCAGAGAGGGACCCGCCGGCGGCTGCTGCACCTCCCGCAGTCTACGGTAACCGTTGTCATTACACGCGGCGAACTGCACGTCTTTGGGCACGTCGATCAGGACCGGCCCCGGACGCCCGGAGCGGGCGATCTCGAACGCCCGCCGCATCGTCGGGTACAACTCGTCCGGGTCCTCGACGAGGAACGAGTGCTTGGTGAACGGCAACGTCATCCCCATGACGTTGGTCTCCTGGAAGGAGTCCTTGCCCAACGCCGGACGTCCGACCTGGCCCGTGATCGCCACGAGCGGCACCGAGTCCATCTGCGCCGTCGCGAGGCCGGTTACTATGTTCGTCGCCCCGGGGCCGCTCGTCGCCACGCACACCCCGACCCGGCCCGTCGCCCTCGCGTATCCGTCGGCGGCATGGGCGGCGGCCTGCTCGTGGCGGACGAGGACGTGTTTTAGCGGGTAGTCCGGCAGCGCGTCGTAGAACGGCATGATCGCCCCGCCCGGATACCCGAAGAGGTACTCGACCCCTTCGTCCAGAAGGGCCTCGCACATCGCCTCGCTCCCGGTGCGCGGCTTGTATTCGACGTTGAAAGCGGTATTCTCCACGGTTTCTCCCATTACTCTAGAACTGCGAGTTAGAACGGATCCTCTGCCAAAGAACGGGGGGTAAGCCCCGCGGCTTTAGGCGGACCGGATGGCGCCGTCCCGGCCCGCCCGGCTAATTAGTCGCCGTAGGGCTAGGGGGACGACCTCCGTGGGTACTCGCGGGTGAATGGGGGGAGTGAGCAGGTGGGCAGCGTCGAGCTTGAGGCCCGAGATCTCTATCTGCCCGACTTTAGAAACTCCTGACAAGAGTCTTCCTAGCTCACTCGCCTGCAAGTCCTCGAAGCCTACCTACCTTGTAACCGTTTGTCAAGGTGAATAAACCGCGTTTTTGGTGGTTATCCTCCGGACCGGGCTTACTACTCGCTGGCCGGGGCCAGCAGCGGACGCAGGTCTTCCAACCGCTCGTAGATCCACCACAGGTAGTTGCGAGTCCCGTCCTCGCGCAGCGGGTGCAGGTCCGCGTGCTCGGGGTCGTCTAGAAACGCCTGGAAGGATTCTTGGGAGGGCCACTCGACGAGCACCATCGCCTGGCGCGGCTCCACCCCAGGCTCGCTCTCCTGAACCCCGCTCAGCCGTCCCAGGGCCACGACCCGACCGCCGTGCTTGCCCACGGCATCTGCCGACCGGCGCGAATACTGCCGGTACAGGTCGTTGCCGGCGAGATCGAACAGGTTCAGGGCGTATAGTGCCATCCCAGCACCTCCTGGCGCGTAGCTCTCTAGGGACTTTCGGCCATCTCGGGATGACCTCGAGCAAGATCACTCTCCTCCGATTAAACAACGTTTTCGCGCCGTGCGCCGGTACGCGAGCGGTAGTGACGAGCTTCCCTTCGCGAGCCGAAGCCGGAGAGGAGCACAAACAGAGATAGCCTGGAGCACGAAAGCCGCTCTCGATCCGGTTGTCCGCGGACGAGGAAGTCTGAACGGTTCAGGGCCCGCTGGGCAGCGTGAGGGTGAAGCTGGCCCCGCCGTTAGGCGCGTTACCGGCGGCGAGCTCTCCGCCCTGGGCGCGGGCGAGGTCGCGGGCGATGGCGAGGCCGAGGCCCGTGCCGCCGCCGGAGCGTGTACGGGCCTCGCTCTGCTCGTCGGCCCGGTAGAAGCGTTCGAAGATGTGGGGGAGGTGGTCGGCCGGGATGCCGGGTCCGGTGTCCGTAACGGTTACCTCTACCCGTTTGCCGTGGGTGTGGCTTTCCACGGTTATGAGGCCGCCGGGGAGCGTAAACCGGAGGGCGTTGTCGAGCAGGGCGGCCAGGATCTGGCCGGTCCTCTCCTCGTCGCCGCGGGTCGGGAGCTTACCCGAGTGGCGTATTTCGAGTTTCTTACCTTCGGTGGTCGTCCGGGCCGCGAAGCGTTCGGAGGTCTCGGCGAGGACGCCCGCCAGGTTGAAGGGCTCCCGGGCGACGGAGAGCTTGTCGGCGTCCAGGCGCGCCAGGAGGAGCAGGTCGGAGAGCACCGCGTTCATCCGGTCGGTCTCGCCGAGGAGGTCCTCGGCGAGCTCCCGGTTCTCCGAGCCCTTCTCCGTTCCGGCGAGGCTGCGGGAGAGTACCTCGGCGTCGGCCCGGATCAGGGTGAGCGGAGTCTTGAGCTCGTGCGAGGCGTCGGCGATGAACGTGCGCTGCCTCTCGAAGGAGTCCCTCACGGGACGCATCGCTCGCCGCGACATAAACAGCCCGCCGACGGCGGCCAGAGCCAGCGCCCCGAGCCCGACGGGGACGAGCGCGAAGATCAGATTACTGACCTGTTGCCGGACTGCCTGGCGCGACTGGGCGGCCTGTATGACGGCGATCACCTCCCCGGACTTGTAAACCGGGACGCTCATCACTCGCACGTCGCCTTCGGGCCCTTCGACCGTCTCGGAGATATTCCTCCTCTCCCGGCCGGCCTGCTGGGCCATCTCGACGTAGGGAAGGCCCAGAGACACGGACGGGGAATCCGGGTCATCCAGCAGGATCTCCTCTCGGAGCATCTCCTCCAGTAGGGAGTCCTGCCCCACCATCGCATCGAACGGCACCTCCTCTACTGCAGTGTCGAAGTCCGTGGTGGCCCTGATGCGGCCGTACCTGCCCCGGTCGCCCATTGGGTTACTCGCCTCGCTCCGCGCCTTCTGCAGGAGCAACTCGTCCTGCTTGAAGGTCACCTGCCGGTAGAAGCTCACCACCACGATGACGCCGAAGAGGATCAGGATGAGGGCCAGTATCCCTACGTAGCCCATCGTCAGGCGGCGCCGGATGCGGCTGAACATCAGCGCGCCCCCGGCTCCTGCACCGGCCCCCGGTGCTCGAAGGTGTAGCCCACCCCGCGGACGGTGCGTATCCGGGAGGGTTCCCCGTCGCGGTCGAGCTTCTTCCTGAGGTAGGAGATGTAGAGGTCCACCACGTTCGTGTAGACGTCGGCCGAGCCGCCCCAGACGGTGTCGAGCAAGACCGAGCGCGTAAAGACCTGCCCGGGGCGTTGTATAAGGGTCGCCAGCAGCGCGAACTCCTTGGCCGTGAGCTCGACGCGCTCTCCCGCGCGCCGGACCTCGTGGCGCACTGGATCCAGCACCACGTCCCCGGCCGCCAACTGGGCGGCGGCTCCGTCTTTGCCGTCTTCTCCCGGCCCCCAGGGCCTCCTCGTGAGCGCCCGAACGCGGGCCAGGAGCTCGGGGAAGGCGAAGGGCTTTGGGAGGTAGTCGTCGGCGCCGGCGTCGAGGCCCTCGACCCTGTCCTCGATCTGGTCGCGGGCGGTCAGCATCAGGACGGGGACGCCGACCTCCGCCGCCCTCAAGCCCCGCACGATCTGCACCCCGCTGCGGTCGGGGAGCATCCAGTCGAGGATCAGGAGATCAAAGCTCTCGGTCAAGGCGCGCGAGAGCCCCGAGCGGCCGTCTCCGGCCGTCTCCGCGACGTAGCCCTCCTCGCCCAGGACCCGCGAGATCAGGCGCGCCAGCTTGGCCTCGTCTTCTACGATCAAGATCCGCTTCATCGGTTGGCCTCACGACCACTTTCTCTCTACGTTATCTTCCGACAATATAGACCCTCTAGCCCCACCGCGCCCTTTCCGGGCCCATTTCTGTGGAAATCCTCATAACCTCCTAACGGCCTTCACAGATTCGGGGTCCAGACTCTCTGGTAAGGACTTCTCGTTACCGTTACGGGACGGGAACCGGCGAAGTCGTTGTGTACTACCCGAGCCTCGGGGAGGAGGAAGAGAGATGCTGAAATACAGAAGCCGCGCGGAGACCTTTCGGGTGCGCCGGGGTACTCCCCCTCGCACCGCGCCCGCGTATCCCCACGAGCAGTTGACCCAGAATGGGGCTGCCGCTCTCCGGGAGAGGTTGCACGAGCGGGCAGGCGCGCTCCCGGGCGTGGTCGAAGGTCCGAGCAGAACCTCGGCGCCGGGGATCCGGACGTTCTTACTCGAGCCGGAGTACGCCGAAGGGCCGCGGGAGGCTTTCCTGGCGGGCGGGGAGTTCGCCCACCTGCACCCCGACGGTAGCCTGCACCTTACCCTGCCCCGGGAGTTGGGCGACGAAGTCGTAGTGCAGGGCTGGGGCGAAGTCCACGTCGACACCGGGGCCCGGAGAGGCTCGCCGATCTTCATGATGATCTACGCGCCGAGGGACGAGGACGAGCTGGAGGCCGTCTGGCGCATCTTCAGGATGTCCTACGAGTTCGCCCTCGGGCTCCTGCAATGAGCAACTCGCCAACCCCAGAATCGAAGAAAGGATGAGTGACGCAAAGGTGTCCGACCGTGCGACTCGCCTCAAGGACGTGGATCCCGAGACCCCGGAGCTCATCGCCAGCTACCTGGTCAAAATCTCCCGCGACAGGCTGCTCACCCATCCGGAGGAGCTAGAGCTCAGCAGACGCGCCAGGGAAGGCGACGAGAGGGCCCGCCAGAAGCTGATCGAGAAGAACTTGAGACTCGTGGTCTCGGTGGCCAAGAAGTATCGCGGCTACGGGCTGCCCTTCGAGGATTTGATCCAGGAGGGCAACATAGGGCTGATGAAGGCGGTGGAGAAGTTCGACCCCGACCGGGGCTACCGTTTCTCGACCTACGCGACGTGGTGGATCCGGCAGGCGGTGCAGCGCTCCGTCATAGACAAGGGGCGCACCATCCGGGTGCCGGTGCATATGGCCGAGAGGATCCGGAAGATGGGCCGGGCTTTCGGCGAGCTCCTGAGCGAGTATGGGAGAGACCCGGCGGAGGAAGAGATCGCCGAACGCCTGGAATGGAGCGTCGAGGAGGTGCGGGCCGCCGTGCGCGCGATGCCTGACGCGACCAGCCTGAACAAGGCGCTGGGCGCCGAAGAAGGGGCGGCTGAGCTTATGGACGTCGTGGAGGACGTACACGCCCCGGACACGCCGGACACCGTGATTCAGGAGATGGAGACCTCGGGGCTGTGGGCGGCCGTCGGGCGGCTACCCGAGCGGGCGCGCTACGTGCTGGTGCGCCGCTATGGCCTCGACGGCCGCGAGAAGTCCACCCTCGCCGAGCTCGCAGCGGAGCTGGGCCTCTCCCGGGAGCGGATAAGGCAGATCCAGAGCGAGGCCGAGAACCTGCTAAAGACGGCCGAGAACGGCCAACTGCTCCGGTGGGCCGTGGCGTGAGAGCGAGAGAGGGCTCCTCGCTGCCGCCTCTCAGCACGGCCACAACAAGGCCGTCGCCGGACTCATCGTAAGTTTGCCGCGGCTCGGGTAGTCCACCCACCGCGTTCCGAGGAGAAAGGGCGTCTCAGGAAACCGGTACGGGGCTGGGAGAGGAGATCTCCCCCGGCGGCTCGACCCGCGCTCCGGTGAGGTCCACGTCCAAAGCCCATGCTTTCGCCCGCACGCCGCGCTGCTCGAAGGCGGCGTGCATGGCCGCGGCTATCTTCCGGGCGTGGTCTTCCGGAGCGAAGGCGAGGACCGTCGGGCCGGAGCCGGAGAGGCAGGCGCCGTAAGCGCCGTACGCGTGGGCGGCCTCTATGACGTCTTCGAGGCCCGGGATCAGGTGCGAGCGGTAGGGCTGGTGTAGCCTGTCCTGCATGGCGACCCGGAGCAGGTGGTACTCGCCGGTCGCCAGAGCGCCCAACAGCAGCCCGGCCCGGCCGACGTTGAAGGAGGCGTCCCTGTGCGGGACGGAGTCCGGGAGGGCGTGGCGGGCCGCCGTGGTCGAGACGGCGAAGTCCGGGACGGCGACGACGGCCTTGAGATCTTTGGGTTCGAGGCGGACCGCGCTTATGCCCTCGGGGGTGAGGGTCCCGATGACGAGGCCGCCCAGCAGCGCCGGGGCGGCGTTGTCGGGGTGGCCGTCGAGTTCGCAGACGAGGTTTAGGAGGTCGGGGGCGGCCATCGAACGCCCGAGCAGGTCGTTGGCGGCGACGGCTCCTCCCACGAGGGCGGCGGCGCTCCCGCCGAGGCCCCGGGCCGGGGGGATGTCGTTCTCCTGGACGAGGTGGAAGTGGACGTCGTGCTCGCCGGCTAGCTCGGCGACAAAGCGGGCGGCCCGGTAGGCGGGGTGGTCGGTATCGCACGGAATGAGGTCCGCGCCGGTCCCGTGGACCTCCACGATGGGGGCGGGGGCGCGGTCGAGGCTGATGCGCATGCTCAGAGAGAGCGCGAGGCCCACCGCGTCGTAGCCTGGCCCCAGGTTCGCCGAGGTGGCCGGGACGCGGACGCAGATCATCGGCCAGGCCCGTCCATCACCGCGCGGCGGGCTCCACCCGTCGCATGCTCTCGACGAGCGCCTCGAAGGTCGCCGGGATCGGGTCGGGCAGCCTGGTGCGCGAGAGGATCACGTCCGGGTCCTTTAATCCGTGCCCGGTGAGGACGCTCACGACCACGCCCTCGGGGGCCCGGCCCTCGCGGGCGAGCTTGAGGAGCCCCGCGACCCCGGCGGCCGAGGCCGGCTCGCAGAAGACGCCCTCCTCGTGGGCGAGGGCCTCCTGAGCGGCGAGTATCTCCGCGTCCGTCACGCTCTCTATGAGGCCGCCCGACTCGTGCATGGCGGCCAGAGCGCCCTCCCTGCTCGCCGGCGCCCCGATGCGGATCGCGCTCGCTACGGTCTCCGGGCTCTCGAAGTCCTGGCCGGTGACCAGAGGAGAAGCGCCCTCGGCCTGGAAGCCGAGCATCCGGGGGGCGGCTTGGGCGAGGCCGGCCTCGCGCCACTCCTTGAAGCCCTTCCAGTAGGCGGTGATGTTGCCGGCGTTGCCGACGGGCAGGGCGAGGGCGTCCGGCGGACAACCCAAAGATTCGCAGACCTCGAAGGAGGCCGTCTTCTGGCCCTCGATGCGGTCGGGGTTCACGGAGTTGACGAGGGAGACGTTACCCAGCTCCTCGGCCGCCGTCTTGGAGAGCCTCAGGGCGGCGTCGAAGTTTCCCTCGATCTGGATTATCTTCGCCCCGTGGGCGAGGACCTGGACGGCCTTGCCTAAAGCTATCTTCCCGGCGGGAACGACGACGAAGCAGCTTATACCCGCCCGCGCCGAGTAGGCGGAGGCGGCGGCCGCGGTGTTCCCGGTCGAGGCGCAGACGCAGGCGCGGCTCCCGGCGGCGACAGCCCGGCTGAGGGCAACCGTCATGCCGCGGTCCTTGAAGGAGGCGGTCGGGTTCATGCCCTCGAACTTCAGGTAGAGACTCGCGCCGATCTTCTCGGAGAGGCGTGGGGCTTCTATGAGGGGAGTATCGCCCTCTCCCAGAGAGGCAATGGCCTCTTCCGGGATTTCGGGCAGCCAGTCGCGGTACTTCCTTATGACCCCCCGTCTACCGCCCACGGTGCGTACGCCCAAGAGATCTCGCCTTTCTCCACAAGAGTTGACCACGGCGCCCGAGTCGCCGCGAAGCGCCACCCGAAGAGTCTAACAAACAGTCCCGGAGGTAGCTCCTGCCGGAACAGGTCGCGCCCGGGCGTGGGGCTAACCCTGCAGCTCCTCTAGCCGATTGCTCGCCGCTTCGGAGTTCGGATCCTCCCTCAAGACCTGCTCGTAGACGGCGACGGCCTCTTCCTCGCGGTCCCACTGGTAGTAGAGGTCGCCCAAGGTGAGCAGGGCGGCCTGCTCCGAACCCGTGGATCCCGGCACGGGCTCCAGCCTTGCGGTCCGCACAAGCGTCTCCTCGGCCTTCTCGAAGTACTCTTCGTCCCGGCTGTCCGCGGTCGAGAGCGTAGAGTAGATCCTGCCGAGCTCGAGGTTGTACAGCTGGTTCTTCGGTTGGAGCTCCACGGCGCGCTCGTACCTCGCGGCCGCCGCTTTGAGGCGCCCGGCATCCCGCAGGGCGTCTCCCACTTCGGCGTAAACCGCTTCGGAGAGCGGGCTCAGATCGGTCGCCTGGTCAAACTGTTCCTTGGCGGCCTCTTCGTCGCCGGCGAGCAGCAGGGCCTTGCCGAGTTGCGCCCGGTACCTGGGAACTTCCGGAAATTCGTCGACGAGCGTCCGGTACTGTTCGACGGCCGCCTCCTCGTCGCCCACCCTTGTCGCGAGCTCCGCCAGCCTGAGGCGCAGTTCTACGTTCCGGGGCGCAAGCTCGACTGCCTGCTCGAGCGCGGCGCGAGCTTCTTCCCGGTCCCCCGCCGCTTCCCGGGCCCCCGCCAGGAGTGCCTGCGCGGCTACGTCTTGGGGGTCGAGAGCCGCGACCTGCTCGAAGTAGGGCGCTGCCTCGTCCGGAAGCTTCTGCCCCGTGTAGGACTGCCCGAGACCGAGGTAAGAGAGCGAGAGCGCGTCCTCGTCGCCGGTTTCCCGCGCCCGCTCGAGCGCCTGTTCGTAGGCGTCCGTGGCGGTTTCGAAGTCGCCGGAGAGCAGGCTGTCGTTTGCGGGGACCAGGGCATCGGATTCCAGGTTCGGCAGATCCACCTCGTAGAGGACGTACCGGTCGCCGGGGAGCTCGACCTCGGTGAAGCTATCCGGCCTGTGCCTCATCTGCTCGCCGAGCTGCTCGTCTGCGGGGAGCATTAAGTAGTCCACCTCGTAGTACCGGAGGGCCCGGATCATGTCGGTGTCTAGCGTGGCGCTGTCGTAGAAACGCTCCAGGATAACCTTGAACTCGTTCTTGCCCGGCTTCTGTTTGCGGTAGTTAAGTATGTCGACCGAGGAGGTGCGGGCCATGATGCAGCTGTTCTCCGCCTCGGGTGCCAGCACGGTGCTCGGGGCGGGTAGGCCACCCTCCATCCACGCGTAGACGGGGTCCGAGCAGGATACCTCCTCCCGGGGGGTCTCTCCCGACTCGTCCGCGGTCTCTATCTGCGCCACCGAGGAGGGGGCCGCCGCCAATAGCCCGCAGAAGACGACGAGCGGAGCCAGAAGGAGCCCAGCGAGGCGCTCCGTCCGGGACCCATTCTCTTCCAGGCGCGTCCTCAGGTACGCCAGGCCCTCCCAGAGCAGCCAGCCAAGCACGAGCACGGCGGCGAGCGGGATGGGCCAGGCCAGGCGGGGGAGTATCCACGGGCCGATGACCTCGGCCACGGGACCGGCAATCGGGGGCACGAAGCACACCACGGGCACCAGCAGGAGCGTCCCGAGTAACAGCTGGGCCGCCGGGCTCCCCTTCGCGCGCAGGATTAGAAACGGCGCTCCGAGCACGTAAGCGGCGAGCACCGCGGGATTCAAAAGGAGGGCCGGGTCCACGATGTACCGGTCGCCGACCTGTTGGATCTGGTCGTAGTAGCTAAAGCCTTGTACGAGGGACGAAGCTACTCTGGGAGCCGCGGAGTCGAGCCTCTGCAGCATCGAACTGCCCGTGGCCGCGAGGTACGCTGTCGGCGGCCCTCCCACGACGAGCAGGGAGAGCCCCAAGCCCCCGACATACCCCCAGGCCCCCCGGTCGCGCAGGTTGAACAACAGGTGCAGAAGGCCGAGACCGGCCACCGGAAGGCCGATGAAGACCAGCCCCAGAGGATGCACGAGCGCTGCAGACGGGCAGACGAAGGCGAAGAGCAAGAGATAGCGTAACTTGCGGGTCTGTAGCGCCAGGACCGCTAAAGCGAGCGCCACCGGCACGAAGACCAACATGACGGTGTACTTGTCCTCCATGATGTGGCTTATGAACTCGCCGCCGGGCGTCAGCGGGGACTCGGCAAGCGGGGTCGTCAGGCTGACCAAGTAGAGAACGGCCAGGAGGCAGCCGGTGATGGCGGCCCCCGTCTCGCTCCCGATGATGGTCTTTGCCAAGGCGTAGACTGCCAGGAGCGAAATAACCACCAGCGTCGGCGTCAGGTACTGCAACGTCATCTCGACGGGGTCTACGCCGGAGACTCGGGCGAGCGCGGCCAGCTCCAGCAGCCAGCCGTTGATCATCATGCGTGAGAAGCCCTTGAACTCGTCCCCGAAGTACGGGTTGTAGAGAGCCAGGCTGTCGGCGTTCGAGAACTGTTGGACGTTCGCCAAATAGGCCCAGATGTCATCCTCGAGGGCGTGCGTCTTCGTCACCGAGGCGTACGCCAGGGCGCCCGCGAGGACGAGAAAGGGGATCCAGGGCCAGTAAACGCTCAGACGGGTCCCGAAGGACCCTGAAGATTCGGGAGAATCCGCCTCGTCCCCTGCATCCCCCTTCGAGCCGAGCGCCCCGAGCATGAGGACGAGCAGGGACGCGGCGAGGATAATCCCGCACAGGACCAGGTACTCCCCGATGCTCCGGTGCAACACCAGCAGGGGAATTCCGGAGAGCCCGAAGATGCCGGTGCTGAATACGAACGCCGCGGGTACCCGGCCGCCCGGAGAGCCCTCTGTCCCTGATCAGGCCGGAGAGCAGAGCGCCCGGGATCATGAACAGCGCGAAGCCCGCCAGGAAGAGCAGGGCGGGGAACGGCGCCAGGACCCCCGCAAGGGACCGACGAGTGCCAGGCAGACGAGGCCCAGGAGCAACAACGAGCTCGCTCGCGAACCCAGACGCCCGGTCAAGCGACGCTTACCGTACCCTTCTTTGCGGCTCTTCTCTCTCTTTTCTTGCTCTCTGGTTTCGTTCTGGATCTTTGGGACGCTCCTCGGGACGTGGGTAGCATGTTGGCAGCACGCTACCCACAACTGCTGTTGTTCGATGACCGTTGCGCCGCAGTATACAAAACGAGGGCAGGGCGTGGCCGAAGAGACGCTAAGGAGCGTCCTCCTTGGTAGAGATCACGATGTCCTGGTAGCTGAGGAAATCTGCCCTGCCAGGCCAGGACCCGTAGCGGATCGGATCGGCGATCATCAACCCGTGCTCGGAGTAAAGGCTCCTGATGAAGTCCTCCGGGTAGGCGACGGCTGCCTCCGGTGTGCTCGCGCTCTTCGTGCGGTACTCGCCGAAGTCGTGCTTGAAGTCTATGGTGCTGGACCCCGAACGCAGGAGGCCGAGCGACTCCTCGTTGAGCAGAAAGAAGGAGGCCAGGCACCTCCTGCCAAGCGCCAGCACCCGCCGGATCTGCGAGAGGTAATTGTCCACCTCGTCCGGAAGCAGGTGTGTGAACACCGAAGTCAGGAACACGAAGTCGAAGGACGCGTCATCGTAAGATAATTCGTACTCGGAGGCCGCGAACTTTCCACCCGGGTTGTACTCCTTGTTGTGGATGTCGGCCACCCGGAAGCGAAAGTTCGGGTACCTGGGGGTGATGTTCTCCTTGCACCAGCTTATTCCTTTGGGGAACACGTCGAACTCCCTCGTAGGACCCTCGCTCGCCGAGGTATCGGGTGAGCGGCACGGCCATCCGGCCTATCCCGCTTCCGAGGTCCAGCACCCTCTCGTCCGGTTTTAGTCCGCCGAGCTCTACGAAATGCCGCAACGAACTCTTCGCCGATCTCGTTGTAGGGTCAGGAGAATTGCTACCGCCTCCGAAGAAGATCCTGCCCTTCGGCGGGGTTAGAGGGTCTCGCCTACCCAACAGGAAGCCCAGTACATCCTCGGGGAGGTGGTAGATCCTCCGCGCCGTCGGCTTGATTCTCGGAGGGATCCGCTGTGCGATAAAGAACCTATCGGTCGCAAAGTACGAGCCTCGTTTTCTTACTATCGTCAGGGTAGAGTTCGCATTGTAGTGGGGGCGATCGGTTTGTTTCAACTGCGGTGCCGGCGCTGGTAGCGAAGCCGCTCGTGTGGTTGACTAACGCGGTGCGCGATCGTTACGGAGAGAAGGTTCTATGAAGGGCATCATTCTGGCCGGGGGGACTGGCTCGAGGCTTTACCCCTTGACCCACGTGGTCAGCAAACAGCTCTTGCCCATCTACGACAAGCCGCTCGTTTACTATCCGCTTTCGACCTTGATGCTGGCGGGGATAAGGGAGATCCTCGTCATCTCCACGCCTTCGGACCTGCCGCGCTTCGAGCAGCTCTTCGGCGACGGCTCCCGGTGGGGCCTCGACCTCCGCTACGCCGTGCAGCCGAACCCGGAGGGACTCGCGCAGGCGTTTGTCATCGGGCGGGAGTTCGTCGGGTCGGGGTCGGTCGCCCTGATCCTGGGCGACAACATCTTCTACGGCCACGGCTTTGGCGAGACCTTGCGGGAAGGCCGCGAGCCGGGACGAGGGAGCGACGATATTCGGCTACTACGTTCGAGACCCGGAGCGCTACGGGGTGGTCGAGTTCGAGGAGGGCGGCAGGGCCGTCGGGCTCGAAGAGAAACCCCTGAAGCCCCGCTCGCACTACGCGGTCACGGGGCTCTACTTCTACGACAACCAGGTGTTGGATGTAGCCGCGGGCCTCGAACCTTCGGCACGGGGCGAGCTGGAGATAACGGACGTCAACCTCGAGTATCTCAGGCGGGACCAGCTCCGGGTGGAGATCATGGGCCGCGGGATGGCCTGGTTGGACACGGGGACCCACGACTCCCTCCTGCAGGCCGCCGACTTCGTCAAAACCATCGAAGAGCGGCAGGGGTTGAA
Source organism: Rubrobacteraceae bacterium (assembly GCA_030448125.1). Classification (GTDB taxonomy): domain Bacteria; phylum Actinomycetota; class Rubrobacteria; order Rubrobacterales; family Rubrobacteraceae; genus Rubrobacter_F. Next base: position 300,872 of record JAUJNO010000003.1, read on the forward strand.
GGTGGCGTGTCCGGAGGAGATCGCCTACCGCATGGGGTACATAGACGCCGAACAGGTCGTCCGCCTGGCCGAGCCCCTCAAGAACAACAACTACGGACAGTATCTGTTGGAGCTGGCGGAGGATGAGGAACCTTACCTCGGCGTCGACCGCCGTCCATCTACGAGGAGAGGAGCCGCCCTTTGAATATCATCGAGACCAAGATACCGGGCGCGATCATCTTGGAGCCCAAGGTGTTCGGTGACGAGCGGGGCTTTTTTATGGAGACCTGGCACGAGGCCCGCTACGAGGAGGCCGGAGTGCCGGCCCGCTTTGTCCAGGACAACCTTTCCTTCTCCCAGAGGGGCGTGTTGCGCGGGCTGCACTTCCAGAACCCCGACCAGCAGGGCAAGCTGGTCCAAGTGTTGCAGGGCGAGGTCTTCGACGTCGCGGTGGACATTCGGGTCGGCTCGCCGACCTTTGGGCAGTGGGAGGCGATCCTCCTCTCCTCGGAGAACAAGCGCCAGTTCTACGTCCCCGAAGGCTGCGCCCATGGCTTCCTCGTCACCGGCGACAAGGCGCTCTTCTCCTACAAATGCACGGCGAAGTACAACCCGAGTGCCGAAGGGTACGTGCTCTGGAACGACCCGGAGATCGGGATAGAGTGGCCCATCGAAGCGCTACCCACCCTCTCCGAGAAAGACCAGGCCGCGCAGCCCTCTCTCCGGGATCCCCGCCGAACAGCTACCCCAGTACAAGCCGTAGCCGAACCGTAGCGAATCTTAGCCTCTCCCGCTCGCCACGGAAGCCGCTAACTTCGCGAGCGCTCTCGCGAAGAGACCAACGGCCACCAGAAGGCTGTAGAGTTGCAGCGGGCCGTGGGGGCCATGCTTGCGGTGGTAGAGAAAAGCGCTCTTGTGCAGGTTCCAGACGGCCAGGGGCTTGCTGCGGCTGCTCGCGCCGGTATGATGGAGAAACCTCGACCTGCGGCAGGTAGTAGACGAGCCAGCCCGCCTCCCGCGCCCGGCGGCACAGGTCGGCGTCCTCAAAGTACATAAAGAAACGCTCGTCCATCGGCCCGATCTCCTCGATGGTTCGGCGTCTTATGACCATGCACGCCCCGGAGACCCAGTCGACCACCATCGGGCCGGAGAGTTTTTGTGCCGCGGGGAAGAGACGCCTCACCAGCGGGTTCTTGGGGAAGAGCCGGGTCAACAGGGAGGTCCGGCCCAGAAAGCCGGAGACGAAGCCCAACTCTTTGCGGGCCGAGAGCTGGAGGTTCCCCTCGCCGTCCACTATCCGCGGCCCCGCCACGCCGGTCTTTGGGTTCTCCTCGAGAAACTCCTTCAAGCCCTCGAAGAAATCCCCCTCGACGAGGGTATCGGGGTTTATGAGCACTATGTACTCCCCGTCGGAGGCGAGTATGCCCTGGTTGCAGGCCCTCGCGAAGCCCACGTTCTCCGGGTTGCGGATCAGGCGCACGGGATGCGGTATCTCCGGCACTGCGCTCTCCTGATCGTTGTCCACGACCACGACCTCGAAGTCCTCGTAGCCCGTCTCGTACAGGGAATCGACGCACCGCAAGGTGTACGGCCAGGAGGCGTAGTTGACCGTGATGATCGAGAACTTCACGAGCCCAACCCGGAGAGGAGATTGCGTATCAAGCGTCTTCTCACGCTCGTACCTGCCGCCCTGGAGGATTCTTGCAGGAGCCGCCTGACGTACCCGACGGGAACCCGGCGGCGTTTCTGGATCTCCCGCCGCTTCTTTAGCATCAGGGGCAGGAGGCGCAGCGCCCCCGCGAGACCCTCGAGGTGGGCCCTCAAGGTGGAGGTCGAAGCGGTCACTATCAAGCGCGAGAGCTGGCCGGCCAAGACGAACGGCAGGAGACCCGGCACGAGCGGCGTGGGCAGGTTCTTTACGAGCAGGCACAAGCTGTTGCGGGTGCCGAGCCGGACCGAGGTTGGGCTCCGCTTCCCGAACGTGGCGCTCCCCATATGGTAGATGATGGACTCCGGCGCGTAGAGGCAGCGGTAGCCGGCGAGCTGGGCCCTGAAGCTCAGGTCCCCGTCCTCGCAGTTGGCGAAGAAGTCCTCGTCGAAGAGCCCCACATCGTCCAGCATGTCGCGCCTGTACAGAGCCGCCCGGCGCACGCGCCGAATACGAAGGCCGTCTCGTCGTACTGCCCACGGTCCTCGCCGTGGCCCAGCCGCAGGGGCAGCCCGCTCCGCCTGAGCGCGTCCCCCGCCCCGTCCAGCACGCGACGGTCGTAGAAATCGACCATCTTGCTCGCGAAGAGGCCGGCTTCCGGGTGGGCCTCCGCCGCCTCCACGAGCGCGTGGAGCCACTTCGGGTCTACCTCCGTGTCGTTGTTCAGGAGCGCCACGTACTCGGCGCCGGAGGCCCGTATCCCCGCGTTCACCGCCGCGCTGAAGCCCTTGTTCTCGTCGAGGGGCAGCACCCGGACCTCCGGGAAGTTGCGCCTCGCGAACGCTACCGAGCCGTCGGTGGAGTTGTCGTCTACCATGACGACATCGAAGTCCTTGAAAGACTGTTCGCGCAGCGAGCCCAGGCACGTCGGCAGAAACCTCTCGCCGTTCCAGTTGGGGATCACCACTGTGACGCGGGGGGGGGCAAGACCTTAAGCGGACCGCCCCTGCCGTTCCCCTCCGGGGCGTGGACCTTGATCTCCGTGGGCAGATGCACTATGCCTTGGAAGGGGCCCCATCCTTGGGGCGGGCGATCTTGAAAACCCTCGCCGCGTCCATCCGGTCCAGGTAGAGACCTTCGCTTGCGCGAGCGGCGGCGCTTATGCTGTAGCGGCCGTGTTGCAGGGAACCTTGAAGGTGAAGTCGACCACTACCGCTCGCCCTTCTCCATCTCCTCAAGCGGGATCCCTCCTGGGCGGTGCTGGTCGAGAACACCTTCAGCGTGCCCATCTTCTCGTTGTGGCGCGTGATGATGAGCTCGAAGCTCTCCTTCACGTCCTCCAGGTACTCCAGGTCGACGCGGACGGTGACGGCGGAGTCGGGTCACCTGTCTCTCTCGACCGGGAGGAGGCGCTCGTGATGAGCAGCTCAACCCTCCGGGTATCCAGCTACACACGCCCGTGGTGCGGCGGCTCTCCGCTCCGTGCTCGAGGTCGCTCCACCTTCCTTGGAGGACCAGGCCTCCAGGCCCTCCCCCTCCTCGTCGGGAACCACGATGTCGGTCGGGGCTTGCTTGCCGTCCGAGCGCTCGTTGTTTTTCTGTGCCTTGATGTTCGAGACCAGGGCCCGGTACTGGTCTGTCATCTCGGTGGTCTCGCCGGAGGCCAGCACGCGCCCTTCGTGGAGCAGGACGGCCTCGGTGCAGAAGGTCTCGATCGTATTCATGCTGTGGGACACGAACAAGATGGTGGTCCCGGAGTCACGCAGTTCGTACATCTTCTGCAGCGCCGTCTCCTTGTACACGGCGTCGCCGACGGCGAGGGTTTCGTCGAGGATCAGGATGTCCGGCTCCACGTTCACCGCGACGGCGAAGCCAAGCCTGGACTTCATCCCGCTCGAGTAGGTCTTGATCGGCTGGTCTATGAACTGCCCGATGTCCGCGAAGGCCGCTATGTCGTCGAAGCGCTCCACTATCTCCTGGCGCTCTATGCCCAGGATCAGGCCGTTCAGCATGATGTTCTCGCGGCCCGTGAACTCCGCGTCGAACCCCACTCCAAAACCGGACAACGCCACCAGCCGGCCGTTGACCTCGACCGTGCCGCTCGTGGGCTGCAACATACCGGAGATTATGTTGAGGAGGGTGCTCTTGCCGGCCCCGTTGCGGCCCAGGATGCCCAAAGTCGTGCCCGGCTCTACCTCCAAGTCTATGTCTTTCAAGGCCCAGAAGTCGCGGCCGTATTTCTTCCTGCCGAAGCTCAGGGCCTCCTTTAGCCGGTCCCGCCCATTCGAGAAGATCCGGAAGCTCTTGGATACCCCTTTTACGGATACGGCGGGCATCAGAGCTGGTCCGCGAAGTTGTGCTTGACCCTGTTGAACACCACGAACCCCACGCCGAACACCGCCACGGCGAAGAGCGAGAAGTAGATGCTCGCCATGGCGCCGGGCAACTCGCCGTCCAGGATCAGGGCCCGGTAGGCTCCAACCAGGAAAGCGAGCGGGTTGTAGTCCACCAGAAAACTCAAGTTCTCCGGCACCCTCCCCGCCGGCCAGAGAATCGGGGTGATCCAGAACGTCGCGCGTACAAAGGTCCTCAGGGTCTCCCTTACGTCGGGCACGTAGGTGCCGGCGACCGCCATCAGGTAGCTAAGGCCCAGGGTTAACAGCAGCTGAGGCACCACGACCAGCGGCAGCAGAAGTATCGTCCAGTGCAGCTGCTGCTCGAGCACCGTGAGGACTAGCATGAGCGCCCCCAGCCCGAACGCGTTCTGGAGGAGCGAGGTGAGCACCGTGGTCAGCGGGAGGATCTCCGTCGGGAAAACCACCTTCTGCACCAGGTCGGAGTTGCGGCGGATGACGTTTACCCCCTGGGTCAGCGCCTGCTGGTAAGCCAGGAAGGGTACCAGGCCGCAGTACAGGAAGAGGCCGAAGTTCAGCGAGCTGTCGCCCGTTACCTCCCTGAACCTGATCCCGATTACCTCCGAGAAGATTACGGTGAACATGACGACCATCAACAAAGGGGCCAAAAACGCCCAAACCAACCCCAGGTACGAACCCTTGTACCCGCGGGCCATCTGGCGCTGCACGAAGTACTTGATCAACCACCGCCGCTCGTAGAACGTGGCTAAAGAGCCTAGAATCGCTCTCCAAGAGCCCGGTTTGGCGCTGAGTACTTTGGTGGACAATACCATTCCTTACTTAGACCTTCGTGAGCTACAGACGGCGCCCAGTTTACCGCATCGGCGTTTCGCTGACCAAGCCCCCGGTCCGGAACCCGCGCTTCCCGAGCAGGGCTTTTGTAAGAGCATGATGTTTGTTAGGCTACCGCGTGAGAGCCTATGTTAGGCTACTGGACGTATAAGCTGGGGTGTTGCGCGGATCCCTACCGGAATTAGAAGAGCCCGCAGTTGGCATCGGAAGGGCTCGTGGCCAATAAGAGGAGTTCGGGCGCCAACCTCGCAGGCACGGACAAGCCTAAAGCGGTGGAGGGTACGAGATGGTTATGAATCGGAAGACGAGCGACGAGCCTAGCGCGTTCGGGAGAAAAGATGCCTGAGCCTGCCGGGGTTCGTGCCCGAAAGCTCGGACAGGCCCTGCGCCGAAGAGCGGGCGAAAGCAGGACGCTCAAACAGGGTTACCACTGGCTGGTGGACAGGTACCGGAAGATCTCGACGGAGGTCGCGGGGCTGCGGGCGAGGCTCGGAGGTAGGGACGTCCGGGACACCGGCGTCAAACCCGAGAACATCATCTGGATCTTTGGCTCCGCCCGCAGCGGCAGCACGTGGCTCAGGAGCATGATGGAGGATCTGGACCGGCACCAGCTCTGGGAGGAGCCGATGATCGGCCGGCTTTTCGGGGAGTTCCACAACCAGGCCCCGGAATCGGACCTGCGCCGCCCCGACTTCGTCATGGCGGACGCGACCCGCAAAGGGTGGATAGGGGCCATAAGGAACTTCGTCCTGGACTGCGCCGGCTACGCCCGCCCCCGCCTGGGCGCCGACGGTTACCTGGTGGTCAAGGAGCCAAACGGCTCCATGGGGGCGCCCTTGTTGATGGAGGCGCTGCCGGAGAGCCGCATGATACTCCTGATCCGGGACCCGAGAGATATCGTGTCGTCCCAGCTCGATGGTGCCCGACAGGGAGGCTGGATGTACCAGCGGAAGGAGAACGACGACTGGAAGCGGAGGGCGCTTCCGGACAACGACCCGGAAGCCTTCGTTCGGAACCGCTCCAAGAAGTACCTCCACCATGCGGGCAACGCGAAGAAAGCCTACGACGCCCACCGGGGGCCCAAGGTGTTGGTCAGGTACGAGGACCTGCGCGCGGACACCCTGGAGACCATGAAGCGTATCTATAGCACCTTGGGTGTTCCCGTGGAGGAGCAGGAGCTGGCCCGCGTGGTGGAGAAGCACTCCTGGGAGAACATCCCCAAAGAGGAGAAGGGTGAAGGGAAGTTCTACCGTAAGGCCACCCCCGAGGGTTGGAGGGAGGACCTCACCCCCGAGCAGGCGAGGATAATCGAGAAGGTGACCGCTCCCCTCCTTGAGGAGTTCTATCGTTCGGGTTGAGGACGCCGTACATCTCGAGGTCGACAACGCACCGTTTTTTGCTATCCTGATTGTTTGGCCAGAGGCGTAGTCGAGAAGGTAACAAAGGCGAGGAGAGGCTTTTCGTGCCGGCATTCAGGAAAAACATAATCGTCGAATTGGCCCGGGGTGCGAGGGCGTACCTGAAGGTGGACGCTGGTGTGACCCGCCGGGCGCGCGAGGAGTTGAAGGAGAGGCCGGTCCGCGACGCCGGTGCGGAGGCGGTGGCGTCAGGCCGGAGAACATCATATGGATCTTCGGATCCGGCAGGAGCGGCAGCACCTGGCTCTCCTCGATGATGGGGGACATAGAGGGGCACGCCCTGTGGGGGAGCCGTGGGTCGGCGCCCTCTTCGGCAACTACTACTACCGCGGGGTTGCCGAGCGGAAGCACAAGGCCCCCCACTTCATCATGGGGCGCCACAGGGAGACCTGGATCGGGTCGATCAGGAACTTCGTCCTCGACGGGGCAAGGGCGATTTTCCCCGCGCTCCCGCAGGACGGATACCTCATCATCAAGGAGCCGAACGGCTCGATAGGGGCGCCCTTGTTGATGGAGGCGCTGCCGGAGAGCCGGATGATCCTCTTGGCCCGGGACCCCAGGGACGTGGTCGCCTCCAGCATGGACGCACGCAGCGAAGGCGGCTGGAACTATAAGAACAACAGGAGCATGTACCTGGAGGGCCGCAAGAAATCCTCCAGCGATAACCCGGACGCTTTCGCGGAGGGGCGGGCGAAGCGTTACCTGGAAGGGATGGGGAAAGCCAAGGAGGCCTACGACGCCCACCAGGGGCGCAAGGTGCTCATCAAGTACGAGGAGCTGCGGGCAGACACCTTGGGGACCATGAAGCGCATGTACTCCACGCTGGGGATTCGTGTGGACGAGCAGGAGCTGGCGCGCGTGGTGGAGAAGCACTCGTGGGAGAACATCCCCGAGGACAAGAAGGGCGAGGGGAAGTTCTACCGCAAGGCCTCGCCCGGGGGCTGGAGGGAAGACCTGACCCCCGAGCAGGCGGAGGCGGTGGAGAGGGTAACCGCTCTGCTCGTCAAGGAGCTCTACCCGGAGAAGGTCGGGTAGGCCGCGTCCGCCGCTATAGGGCGCGCTCTCCTAGTAGTACTTCGAGAGTATGGGGCCCGTGATGTCTTCGATTAGCTTGACCTGCTCCGGGGAGAGATCGTCTCTCCAGCTCCCCGGTTGAGCCTTTCTGAAGAACTTGTCTTTCCCTTTCTTCTCCTCAGGTACCCGCGCCCAGCTGTGTTTTACCACGGCGGCTTCGATCTGCGCCACGTCCGCTTCTACCTCCAGGGCGCCGTACATCGCCTTCAGGGCATTGATGGTGTCTAGCCTTAGATCTTCGTACCGCACGATAACCTTCTTGCCCGGGTGCGCCTCGTAAGCTTCCTGGACCTTAGAAATCACCCTCAAATAGTCTTCAGCTAAATGTTTCGTCTGCTCGTTGAGTTTCTCGGCCGTGCTGTAGTCTCGGTCCTGTCCTGTCCAACTGCCCTTGCCAAACGCGTCCAGCCGGGAAGCGATCACGTCTCTACTGTCTCGGATCAGGAAGATCAGGCGGCTATTCGGGGTAGCTTCAAGGATTAAGGGCGCTCCTATAGAACCGTTTGGCTCCTTGATTACCAGATACTGGTCTTCTCTCAACTCCGGGTAGCGGGCCACGGCTCCCTCGAGGACGAAGCTCCTTATCGACCTGAGCCACACCTCCCGGTAGGGCTCTCCCATGATGAAGGACGGATTATTCAGCAGCTTATCGTTGTCTTTCAATCTCTCGTATATGAAAGAGCCGAATAGCATCCCGACGTATGGTTCGTGCCACCGCTCCTGGTTCTCGAGCTCCGCCATCATCCAGCTCAACCAAGTGCTCCCCGTCCTGGAATGGCCGAACATCCAGATCAGCTGCTCCGCACGAACGGGCTTCTGCTCCACGCTGACAGGCTCCCGTGATTCGAGCTTCCTTGCCAGGTAATTCATGAGCCTGAGCCCCAGCGGCCCGCCCCGGCTTCGCTCGTCGCTTCGCGAGTCGCGGCCTTTGTCGCGTCCGCCGTTTCGGACCGCGAAGTTTTCGCGTTACCGTTCGCAGCTTTCCGGGTATTATTGCGGTCCTGGACGAGCTTCGGGCGTTTCTGTACTGGTCTTTCATGTATCTCTGGTGCTCCCATGGTTCGTCGAACCAGCTTACGGAGGTCTCCTTTCTTTGGCTCGGCCTCTCGCCGGAGAATTTTCGGCCTCAGCAGGTCGGCCCTGAGGTTGAAGTCCCCGTAACCCCTCGAGAAGCTGGGGTTGTAATAGGGGTCTGCGTCCATCACTTCGCCCCAACGCTCCCTCATGTAGAGGTTCTCCGAACGCTCGCCGCTCCATTGTCCCCGGCTCACAGACTCGTGGTGGTAGAGTTCGGCGTAGGGCGTGTAGACTATACAGTATCCTCGCTCGCGCATCCGCAGGCACAGGTCCACGTCGTTGAACTGTATCGGGAGGTTCTCCTCGTCGAAGCCTCCGAGTTCTTCGAACAAAGACTTGCGGAACAACGTGCAGGCCGCGGTTACCGCGCTGTAGTTGGTGGTCGTCTCCAGGGTGCCCGCGTAGCCCGGAGAATCCGAGGGGTAAAAGTGGTAGGAATGCATCGCGACGCCCGGTTCCCAGAAGCTGCCTATCCCCACTATGACTCCCGCGTGCTGGATCCGGCCATCGGGGTAAAGGAGCTTGGCCCCCACGGCCCCGACCTCCGGCCTCTGAGCGTGCTCGAGCATCGCATCGAGCCACCCGCCGGAGATCACCTCCGTGTCGTCGTTGAGTAGGAGCACGTACTCCCCTTCGACGTGGGAGACGGCGAAGTTGTTGATCCTCGAGTAGTTGAACGCTTCCCTGAACGGGATGACCCGGTGAGGTGTCGAAGCTAGGTACTCGAGCGTCGCCTCGTCGCGCTGCTGTTGTCGATAATCAGCAACTCGTAGTTGCGGTAGGTCGTCAGCCGCTCGACGCTCTCTATGCAACGCTTCAGGAAGGAAACGTTGTCTCGGGTCGGGATGATAATGCTGACCTTCGGCTCGCCTTTGATCTTGAATCTAACCCGGAAGCGATCGGGGAGGTACCCGTCTTCTACGGAACCTTCGAAGCCCCGGCGTACAAGGGCCTCGGAGAGAGCCCGGTGGGCCCTCTCTCGTACGCGGCTTTTGTCGCCATCGGGGGACGCGAGGAGGCCCGCGGCCGCCCGCCAATGGTACAGAACCTTCGGGACGTGGTAGATCTCGTCCGTCCGCTCGGTGACGCGCAGAACCAGATCGTAGTCCTGGCAACCGTCGAAGCCCTTCCTGAACCCACTGATCTCGTCGAGGAGGCTCCCCCGGTAGACGCTCAAGTGGGATACGTAGTTGGTGGATAACAGCAAGTCCGGGGACCAGCCCGGCTTGAAGTGTGGGTTGGACCTGTTCCCCTTTTCGTCTATCTCGTCTACATCCGAGTAGATGAGATCGGCCCTGGGGTGCTCCTGCAAGAGCTTGACCACCTCGAAGAAGGCATCCGACGCCAGCTCGTCGCCGTGGTTCAGGAGCCCCACGAACTCTCCCCGGGCCAGGGAAAGGCTCGCGTTTAGCAAACCGGATACGCTCGCGCCTCCTTCCAGGTACGTTACCTTTATCCGCTCGTCCAGGCGCTCGTAGCGATCGAGGATCTCCCTCGCGCGCTCCCCTGTGGAACCGTCGCCGCAGATGCACAGCTCCCACCCGGGGTAAACCTGGCTTATCACAGAGTCCAGTCCCCGCTCCAGCCACTCCCGCTCCGAGTCGAAGACCGGCAGCAGGATGCTTACTAAGGGCCTGTATCCGAAGCTCGACACTTCGTCTCTCAGGCGCATCAGGTCACTATCCCTGAGGCGGTTGTTCTGGACCAGCGTAGGGTACTGGTCCCTTATGTAGCAACGACGGACGTCGCGCAACAGAGGGNATAATGCTGACCTTCGGCTCGCCTTTGATCTTGAATCTAACCCGGAAGCGATCGGGCAGGTACCCGTTTTCTACGGAACCTTCGAAGCCTCGGCGCTCTAGAGCATCGGAGAGAGCCCGGCGGGTTCTCTCTCGTACCTGGCTTTTGTAATCAGAGGACGCGAGGAGACCAGCGTCCGCACTACGATGGTATAGAACCTTCGGGAGATGATGAATCTCGCCGGTTCGCTCGGTGGCGCGTAGAACCAGATCATAGTCCTGACAACCGTCGAAGCCTTCCCTAAACCTGCCGATCTCTTCTAGGAGACTCCTACGGTAGACGCTTAAGTGGGATACATAGTTGGCGGATAACAGCAATTCCGGCGACCAGCCCGGCTTGAAGTAAGGATTAGACCTGTCCCCCTTTTCTTCTATCTCGTCTACATCCGAGTAGATGAGGTCGGCCCCGGGATGCTCCTGCAAGAGCTTGACCACCTCGAAGAGAGCATCCGGCGCCAGTTCGTCGCTCTGGTCCAAGAGCACTGCAAATGCTCCTTGAGCCTGAGAAAGGCTCGCGTTTAGCAAACCGGATATGCTCGTGTTTCCTTCCAGGTACGTGACCTTTATCCGCTCGTCCAGCCGACCATAGCGATCGAGGACCTCCCTCACGCTATCCCCGATGCGATCACCGCTGCAGATGCACAGCTCCCACCCGGGATAAACCTGGCTTACTACGGAGTCTAGCCCTCGCTCCAGCCACTCGCGCTCCGGATTGAAGACCGCCAACAGGATACTTACTAAGGGCTTGTATCCGAAGTTCGATACCTCGTTTCGCAACCGCTTCAGTTTGCTGGCCCCGAAGCGGTCGTTCCGAACCAGCGCGGGGTACTGATCATTTACGTAGCTACGACGGACGCCGCTAAGGGGAGGGGCGCTAGGCCTCGCGAGTGTTTTGGCTGTGTTGATGGCGTTGCTCCCTTCTGCGCTCTCCGGGTAGATTCTGGATTAGAGCTTCTGTACTTAGGTCACAGCCGCTTATAGGGGCCAAACAACCGCCGGAATATACCTCTTATTACACCTCTCATACCTATAGCGCGGTATATGGTGCGGATATGGATCGGGTAGCGTTTTAGCACGTAGGCTAGGCTTCGGTGCAACCTGAGGGCGTCCACGAAGGCCTGGACCTCGGTCTCTTGCATCTGCCGTATCTCGCTTCGCATAAGCTCTACGTCCTCGGCGCGTTCCTCACACTCGTCGAATACGTGCCGGTCGCGGTCCAGCAGCAGGTACGGTTGCTCTTTCTGCCCAAGGGCTTCGGCGTCACTACAGACAGCTATGACGGAGCGGGTTGTGGGAGGTTCTGTGCCTAGTTCAGGGTCGGACAAGGAAAACCGGGAGCTCTCTATCGGCGTGCTGGTTACTTCCTCAGAGACCGGAAAGACAAAGCCACCGGCCACGGCTCCTTGCCGATAAATATGCACGTGCCCGAAGTGTCGCTCCAGCAGTTCCCGGAACTGGAGAACATACATCTCTCGCCGACCGTCGATGCCTTCTCGCTCGTTGACGTTAGCTTGCTTATCCGGGACGGAGATGACGAGCACCCCGTCCCTCTGCAGGACCCGCTTGAGTTCCCTTACCAGATCTTCCGGATGCTCCAGGTTCTCGACCACCCCGAGGGCCACCACGACGTCGAAGTGGCCTTCGGGGTGCGGTAGCTTCGGGAGGTCGACCCTTTGGTAGCTCACGTTCGGCGCGGAGTAGGTGGCCGAAGCTCGTTCGACGGCTTCGGAAGAGTTCGCCAGACCCGCTACGGACTGGGCGGCTTCGGCCAGCAGGCGCGAGCCGTAACCTATCTCTTCCCAGCCTATGTCGGCCACGGTCTTTTCTCCGACGTACCGTCGGGCAAACCCATAGCTGGTTAGCCGATCATAGGCAGCCTCCGAACCGGCAAGCATCGGTTGCTCCGGGTATCGCATTGGTCTGTTCTCAGGGTTCGTCTCGGTTTCGTACCTGCTCGTCATCTATCTCCATTCGGGGTTTCGGCTGCGGAAGGAGCAAGTAGATAGCACGAAACTCCTTGTAGAGGAATTCCTTGTGAGTCAGGCATAAAAGACCCTGTGCCTCGAGAACCAATCCAACGGCAACCTCTCCGAAGAATCCTCGCTCTGTCCCTCGTAGGAGTAAAATTCCTTTAGCAGGGGGGCGGTTATCCTCTCGACGGTCTCCGCCTGCTCCGGGGTGAGGTCTTCACTCCAGCCCCCGGGTGAGGCTTTGCGGTAGAACTTCCCCTCGCCCTTCTTCTCCTCGGGGACGTTCTCCCACGAGTGCTTCTCCACCGCCCGGACCAGCTCTCCCTCGTCCACGGGTATCCCGAGCGTCGAGTAGATGCGCTTCATCGTGCCCAAAGCGTCCGCCCGCAGCTCCTCGTACCTAACGAGGACCTTGGGACCCTCGTGGGCCTCGTAGGCTTGCTTACTGTTTCCTACGGACCAAAGATACTTATTGGCCCGGTTCTTCACAAAGACATCCGGATCCTCGTCCACCAGCGAATGTTGTAGGTTCCTACGTTCGTAGTGCCAGCCCCCCTTCCTATGACCGTCCATGCTCGAGGCCACCACGTCTCTAGGGTCGCGGACGAGGAGGATCATCCGGCTCTCCGGCAGCGCCTCCATCAACAGCGGCGCCCCTATCGAGCCGTTTTGCTCTTTGACCACCAGGTACTAGTCCTCCGGCCGTTCCGGAAGAACCGCCCTGGCCCCGTCCAGGACGAAGTTCCTGATGGACCTCAACCAGCTCTCCCTGTAGCGTCCCATGATGAAGTGCTTGGTTTTGTAGCGTTTCTCATCGGCCCAAACGTAGTAGAGGTAGCCGAAGAGCAGCCCCACCATAGGCTCTCTCCACAAGGTCTGCCCCTCGAGCTCCTCTACCATCCTCATGAGCCAGGTGCTGCCGCTCCTCCCATCACCAAAGATCCAGACCATGTTCTCGGGCTTGGCGCCTCCGACTCCGGCCCCGGTACCGCTCTTGACCACCCGCGCCCGTAACTCCGCGAGCTCTCGATCTTTGCTCGCTAGCTCCCGGCGAGCCTGCTCGAGCTCCCCGTTCTGGTCCTCCCGGTTCCGGTCGACTTGCAGAGGTTCGGGCGCGGTTCCGGCACGCGTGACGCCGGCTTCCAGGTTCAAAAACGCCCTTATGCCGCGGGCCATAACGGTTATGTGTTGCTTGAGTAACGGCACTAAAAGCCTCTCCTCATCTTCTCTTGTAAGGGTAGAATTTCTTTGGTGGAGGAGGCGATTATCCTCTCGGCGGTCTTCCTGCTCGGAGGCGACGTGCGGACGGTGCCCTTACGTCCGATGCCCTCATTCCCGGGACCATTGCCGCCCTTGGAAACCTTCGTCCTCTCGGCGTGCGTGGGACTTGTCATCAGGCTCAATAGCGCTCTTGAGCCCCGCGCTGCCTCAAAGACCTTTTGTTGGGGGGCCGGCAACCGAAGACCTCCTCTCGTTGCCTCCGTACCTATTAGCAAAAATCCAGGATAGCAAACAACCGACCTTCTTGACAATCGACGGTCAGAACCTCGGAAGCAGAGCCGGCAAAGCTTCAGTGGTTGGATCCGAGAGACCTCAAAAGGACCGCTCAATTCTCTGGTTCCTTTTTCGCCTCCGGCCCTGGCTGCACGGGCGCCGGAAGGCGGAGCGGACATAGAGCGCCCACGCGTGCGAGCGGCGATGCTCCTTAGAGGCAGCCTGTACTCTTGCGGAGATTTTCGGTGCAGAATCGGCTCCTGGTGTGGAGCCGGTAGAGGAGCGTATGAGCGTTCCGCTGCTTACACTGCTCGAAGGTCCGACGTTCGGACTACCACCCGAAGTCCACACCGAGGTACTCGTAGAGCCTCCGGTTGTGCGGCTCGAAGAAGTCTTCCAACCACCGCCTGGTGGCCGGGTCCATCTTCTGCTCGTACCCGCCCTTGTTCTTGCGCTTCTCGGGGAGTTCCGAGGCTTCGGGTTCCCAGTCNAATCATCGAGGAGAGCCAGGTGCTGCCGCTCCTGCCCGACCCGAAGATCCACACGATGTTCTCCGGCCTGACGCCACTAGCTTCCGCACCGGCGCCGCTACCGGCCAGCCTCGCCAGTAGCCGGCGAGCCCGATCGAGTTTTCTGCTCTGGTCGGCTATCCGATCTTTCTGCCTTTTCGGCCCCCCCGTTTGCCGAGGCCCGGGCGCGGCTCCGGCGCGTGTGACGCCTGCCTCCAGGTTCAGGAACGCCCTTACGCCCCGGGCTACCTCAACGACTAAGTGTTGCTTGAATACCGGCACCTAAAGCCTCACCTCGTATCCCTCGTAGGATAGAACTCCTTTAGCAGGGGGGCGGTTATCCTCTCGACGGTCTCCGCCTGCTCCGGGGTGAGGTCCTCTCTCCACTCCCCGGGGGTCGCCTTGCGGTAGAACTTCCCCTCCCCCTTCTTCCCTTCTGGGACGTTCTCCCACGAGTGCTTCTCCACCGCCCGGATCAACTCCTCCTCGTCCACCGGGATACCCAACGTGGAGTAGATGCGCTTCACGGTCTCCAAGGTATTAGATCTCAGGTCCTCGTATCGCACGAAAACCTTGCGACCTTCGTGGGCCTCGTAGGCTTCTCTGGCGTTTCCTACGTTTTGCAAGTAGCTGGTGGCCATGCTCTCTACAAGATCATCCGCCTGCATTTCGAACATCGCGCTACGTCTACCACCCTTCCTCCGCTCGTGCATGTAACTCCCCTTCTTGGCGGCATCGGCGTAAGAGGCTGCGACATCCCTGGGGTCTCGAATCAGGAAGATCATCCGGCTCTCCGGCAGGGCCTCCATGAGCAACGGCGCACCCATGGACCCGTTCGGTTCCTTGATTACCAAGTGCCCTCCATTTGCTACTCCGGGGAACCTCGCATCGGCTTCGCTCAGGACGAAAGACCGCACGGAGTTTAGCCAGCCCTTTTTCCGCGGTTCTCCCAGGATGAAATGCTTGCTTTCGAAGTGCTTTTCTCCGACCCAGTTATCCCAGTTATAGTAGAGCCGCCCGAAGAGTTCTCCCACGTATGGCTCACGCCATACAGCGTGGCCCTCGAGCTCTTCCATCATCCAGCTCAACCAGGTGCTACCGGTTTTCGGGTTGCCGAATATCCAGACGATATTCTCGGGTCTAATCTTCGCCCTTTCGGCGCGCGCGGGGTCTGTCTCCGGGCTTACAAACGCCCTTAAGCCTTGCGCTGCCTTAGATATCTTCTGTTTGAGGGCCGGCACCCGAAGACCTCCCTAACTCTCGTTGCTTCCGCATCTCTCGGCGAAATGCTAGGATAGCAAACAATTAATCTTCTTGGTAGTTAGCGATCGGAGCCTCGGGAACGGACCCGGTGAGCGGCAGTAGCGGGGATGGAGATGGGCGGGAATGAGGTGCGCCGATCCGTGCGGAGCAACAGCGGGCCGCTATCAAGACGATCCGCGTCGGGGTACCCGGGGATAGACGTCCGCGTCTGGAACTGGAGCAGAGCGCCCTTGCGAAAACGGGCACGAAGCTCTCGACTAACCTTTGCAAGGCGGGTTGTATTAATCGGTTATGATCGACCAAGAGGAAAAGTTGCTGAGAGAGCTTTGCTTGGGTGAAAGTTCTAGGAAAAGCAGGAGGACCATGACGAGCGCTACGATTGTATCCACCAGGAGGACCCCGAGCCTGACCACAGAGGTTCTCGAGGAACCGAGAGTCAAGGTAAGATGACGGAACAAAATCCCGCAGGATCCGGGCAACACCAACGCCCGCTCGTCCGCGACCATGCCGGAGGAGCTGCACCTAACAATACCGTCCTGGACCAGGACCCTCAACGGATCGTGCATCCCAACGTAGAGCACGTGCACGGCCCCGAAGAAGTGGCCTACGCGATGGACGAGCTGGTCGTGCTCTGCCTGGTGCGCAACGGCCGGCCGTACGTGCGCTCCTTCGTCGAGCATTACTCTTCCATGGGCGCCAAGCACATGGTCTTTTTGGACAACGGTTCGACCGACGGCACCGTGGAGGCCCTCAAGAACTACGATAACATGACGGTGCTCCGAACGGACCTCTCCTTCAAGACGTACCAAATGCCCATGAAACAGTATCTGATAGAGCGCTTCGGTGGAGGGCGATGGTCTTTGTTCGTGGACATAGACGAGCTGTTCGATTACCCGTACTCGGATGTTATCAGCCTGGGCTCCCTCCTCAGGTACTTGAGCGAGAGGTCCTACACGGCGGTGGTGGCGCAGATGCTCGACATGTTCCCAGAGAAGCCCTTGTCGGACATCGCGAGCGACGAGGACGAGCCTCTAAAAGAGCTGCACAGGTTCTACGACATCTCGAACGTACGTGAACAGAACTATTGGGAATTCCCTTTCGTTTCCGGTACCGGAAACACGTTGGCGAACGAGGAGATCGAAATCTACAGGAACGGGATCCAGAATACCCTCTTTGGTGCCTTACCGGCGTTAACGAAGCATCCCCTGATTTTCCTCGACGGCAAGGTAAAGCCTGTTGATAGGTCGGCGCACAGCGTCAGCAACGCCCAGGTAGCCGACTTCACGTGCGTGCTCTTCCATTACAAATTCACGAATCATCTATACGAACTAGTTCGGGAAGCTGCCCGGCAAGAGAATTACATGAAGAAATCCGGCAAACATAAAAAGTGGCTCAAGGTGCTGGAAAAAACCCCAAGTCTGCTGATAAAAGGCGAAACTTAAAGAGAACTAAAAGACGTAAACGACTTGGTCGAGAACGGCTTCCTGATCGTCTCCGAAGAGTACATGAGCTGGGTCGATGCTGAGGAAGAGGAGAGGGTCATACGCAATACCATGGAAGGCGAACCTCGCATCTTCAAGGCAAGGGCGGAGGTTCAGGCCTTGAAGGCCCGGCGGCTAGAACGGCAGGTCCGGGGCCTCAAGAGTAGGCTGGCGGAGGAACGTCGCAAAGCCCGATCTCTCGAGGAGACGAACCGGACCCTCGCGAACCGGTTGGAGGAAATACAGGTCTCCATGGAGAGAATACAAGTCTCTAGGAGTTGGAGGCTGCTGAACAGGCTCGCTCGCGTCCGGGACAGGATATTCTTCAGGAAGGGTACATCCGGCGGGTAGACCCCGGTCTTCCACAAGAACGAACCTGCGAGACGTTCGATGGTTAGCTAACCCGCCATGCGGATGGCAGTCGACGCCGAACTCGGAGAAGTATAGCGGCGAGAGCCCAAATCCAAGGAGGAACCAAAACACCCGGCGTCCGCGCGCAACAACAGGTTAGGCGCCGCGCTGGTGCGTACGTGCTTTTTTGTAACGGGTTGGGTGTCTTTTGCTTCCAGCGTCAGGTCCGATCTTTGCGGAATAAACCAGTCAACTCTCGCCTGTCTTAACTTCCGCCTCGCCTGTTTGCGTTGTCGCCTTGTCTGTTCGAGCACCGTCTGCTACTCGGGGGCATCGCTTTTAGAGAACCTGGTGTTTTAGAGAACCTGGTGTTGCTCCAGGGTATATTTCGCAGACCCCCTCTTTGAGCAAGAATGTACGTCCGGTTTTAAGAGCCATCTCTGTTGGCAGCAAATCTGCAAGACGGTCCGCATGGTCTCGGAAACGGCTTGGCTGCGGTTCTACACTACCTTCACGTGCTTCGGTCTGCAACATGCGCAAAACTGCAAGGAGAGTTTTGGGTGGGGCGTCAGCTGATACCTGACACCGTTCCCGCGAGGCCCACTCTTGCAAGTTGAGGTGGAGGCCTTTCTTCCGCGAAAGCGGGCCTGCGGGATATTCGGCGGATAGCCGAAGCTGCGCTGTCGCTTCTACCCTTCCGTCGGGCGGACGGTTACGCCCGCCACGCTCACGTGTCTCGCCGGGATCATAGGGAGGCCGAAGGTTGTGCTGGCGCCTTGTGGACGCGCTGCTTGGCGCGCCCCTCGCGCCAGTCCACGCTCGGCATGACGACGTCCGGGTCTATACGGTCGCGGTACTCGAGGGCGATGTTGAGCAGTGAGTCCAGGAGGCTGTCGCCCAGGTAGTGCGGCTGGAGGCCGAGGTCGAGGAGCTTGGTGCGCTTGGCGTTGTAGTAGTGCTCTTCCTTCTCCACCCGCGGGTTCGGTATGTTGTCGATGCGCGCCTCGAAGCCGAGCTTGCCGGCGGCCTCCACGACCATCTCCGCGAGCTGGTTCACGCTGAACTCCTCGGTGAACTGGTTGAACACCCTGAACTCCCCGAACTCGGCGGGGTTCTCTACGGCCAGCTCTATGCAGCGCACCGTGTCGCGGATGTCAAGGAAACCACGGATCTGCCCACCCTTGCCGTACACCGTCAAGGGGTGCCCGATCGCCGCCTGAATACAGAAGCGGTTCAGCACGGTGCCGAAGACCTCTTCGTAATCGAAGCGGTTGATCAAGCGCGGGTCGCGCTCCGTCTGCGGGGTGACGGTGCCGTAAACGACGCCCTGGTTGAGGTCGGTCGCCCTCATGCCCCAGATCCTGCACGCGAACGCGATGTTGTGCGAATCGTGCACCTTCGAGAGGTGGTACCAGCTACCCGGCTGCTTCGGGTAGGGTAGCACGTCCTTGCGGCCGTTGTGCTCGATCTCGATGTAGCCCTCTTCGATGTCTATGTTGGGCTGACCGTACTCGCCCATCGTGCCGAGCTTGACGAGGTGGCACTCCGGCACGAACTCCTGGATCGCGAAGAGCACGTTGAGGTTGCCGACGACGTTGTTGTGCTGCGTGTAGACGGCGTGGCGCCGGTCGATCATCGAGTAGGGCGCCGCGCGCTGCTCGGCGAAGTGCACGATCGCGTCCGGCTGGTGGCGCCGCACGACATCGGAGATGAACTCCCAGTCGAGCAGGTCCCCGAACTCTACCGCTATCGTCTGGCCACTTACCTCCTGCCACGCCTTCACCCGCTGCTTCATGTCGGTGATCGGCGTGAGGCTCTGCGTCGCGAGCTCGTGGTCTATCTGCCGCCGGACGCAGTTGTCGACGATCACCACCTCGTGGCCCGCGTCGGAGAGGTGCAAAGATGTCGGCCAACCGCAGTAACCGTCTCCGCCGAGGACTAGAACCTTCATGCTTGTGCTTCTTTCTTACTATAGTTTCTTTTCACTATAGCTTCCTCCATATTTCTGAACCGAACTACAAAAGAGTGCTACAGTTACGTAAGCTACGCAAGCGTAACGAACCGACCCGCAAAGATCAAGCCCCGAAGATTCTACGGCTCCTCCAAGGCCAACCCTCGCCCGTCGCTTCATGAGGTCACCTTGCCCTCCTCCGGTTCCGGCTTGGACGCGTGTTTCTCTAGCTTCTCCGACTTCTCCATCTTGAGGTAGGGCCAACCTCACCCACGCGTCGGGCTGCTATCCAACGGCTTGCAACTCTCTGGGTGATTAAACTGCCCCTGTATCACCTGTTAATACATACGCTACTCGCCTATTGGCGCAAGCTCCTACAGAGGCCTACGGAGGTAACCTGATT
>JAUJNO010000016.1:0-23438 GCA_030448125.1 Rubrobacteraceae bacterium
CGAAGGCGCAGATCACGGCGTCGGAGCAGAGCAGCACGCCGTGCCGGTCGCAGATATCGCGCACCCTATTCCAGTAATCTGGTGGGGGCACCAGACACCCGCCTGAGTTCTGTACCGGCTCGAGGATCACTGCCGCCACCGTCTCCGGCGGACCGAACTCTATGGCTTCCTCGATGGCGTCGGCCGCCCTCTCGGGATCCTGCTGCGTGTTCGGCACGTGGTAAAAGCCCTGCAACAAGGGTTCGAACGGCGCCTTGAAGTCGGGCAGCCCCGTAACGCTCAAAGCGCCCATCGTGGTCCCATGGTAGGCGAGCTTCCGCGAGATAATCCTGTAACGTGCCGGCTCTCCGTTGGCGCGATGGTACTGGCGCGCGAGCTTTATGACCGTCTCTATGGCTTCCGAACCCGAAGAGACGAAGAACGTGCTGTTCAGATCCCCGGGTGCTATCTCCGCCAACTTCGCCGCGAGTTCGAGGCTCCTCGGGTGCTGAAAGCCCCAGTTGGGGAAGAACCCTAGCTCCTTCATCTGCCTGGCGGCGACCTCGCCTAGCTCGCCCCTGCCGTTGCCTACCTGGTTCGTGAACATCCCCGCCAGCCCGTCCACGTACGTACGTCCCCTGTCGTCCGTCACATAGCACCCCTCGCCCGAGACGATCACCGGAAGCTTCGAGCGGTCTTCCGCGAAAGGCGTGAAGTGCAACAACAGGTTGTCTGCACCGGTAAGACCCCCGGCCTGTCCTCCTTGCTCAACACCCCGCATGACGTCCAAGTTCGTCTTTACCTCCTGTAGAGTTAGCCTGCCTACTACCGCCTACTACCGCTTGCTTACCACAGGCTCCCTACCTTCCCAAAACCAGGAAGCGCAGGGGGCCGCTAGCCACCCCTGTCGCCACCTCCTCCTCCGCCACCGTAGTACCCTCCGCCGCTACCTATCCCGTACAGCAGAAGGGACGATGCCAGTACGAAGATAAAGCAGAACACCCACACGAAATAGACGAGTGCGGCCAAGGGTGCACCGACTAAGGCCGTGGCCCATTCACCTCTTTCGAAGCCGAATCCGTAGCCAGGAAACCGGCGGCGAAGCCAAAGGCGATGGCAAGTAAGAATGCCCGCTTCGCGAGTCCGCTCAGCATCGACTGGAGGGCTCACGGCCCTCGCGCGAACAGGACCTTCAGGGCGGGGGGGGTCACTACCAGCAGCAAGAACGCGAAGTACCAACCCACAAACCCCTGTGCCTCGTTCAAGTTAGAGTCGTCCACGAGGCCTCTTACAAAGCGGAAGACAGCGGATCCGAGAAAAATGCACGCGAACAGCCTTCCGAGGAGGAGGATTACCCGGGACCCTCCCCTCACAGGCCCCTCCCCTATGCGATGGACGCGACGACGGCGAGGGAGACCGCGATCTGGGCGGCGGCGATCACCAGGGACGCCGGATGGAACTGCACCGTGGTGACCACCTCTCCCATCCTGTGCGGCGTAGCCAGCTCGATGAGGAGGAACGCCAGGGCCTGTATCAGAACCCCCAAAAGCCCGAAGACGGCCGTGTAGAGGAACGCCAGCCCGAACCCGGACTCCCCGTAAAACCAGATCGCCGAGAACACAATGACGCCTTGGGCGAGGAACCCCGCCGACAGGACGATGCCGGCGTTAACTGACCGCTCCGTCCAGATGTGTTTCGCCAGGTGCCCCGGCGTAAGTACGTCCAGGGCGACGAACCCGATGATCAGCAGCACGACGCCCAGAAGTGCGTACGCGACGGCGTACCCCAGGCTTGCGAACACGAGTGTCATGGCTGAAATCCTCCTTTTGCGGATTGCTCCTCGCACCCGGCTTCACCATCGGCGAGCCACGCGGCTACCTGATCCGGCGTGGAGCGGGGTGCGTTCAAGAAATGCGGCACGAACCGCGCGTCCGTGTCGGTGACGAGGTGGTCGGACTCACGGATGCCGAGGCCCGCGGCGTGCTCACCCACCATCCAGGTCCCCAAAACGGCGTAGCCGCCCCCCGAAAACCGGGGCAACTCGACGAACTGCTGGTAGACGCACTCCTGGCCCGCGGCGTGCCGCTCGGGGCGGGCCGCGAGCAGGGCGCCGTCCGCCTCGTGGATGCGGATGCCGGCCCCCTCCCACCCGTACATCGGCTTGGCCACGTATCGCTCCAAACCGTAAGGTTCGTCGAAGAAGGCGGGGAGGAGGCTGTCGTGGTTGGGGAACATCTCCCACATTACGGGCAGCAGCGCCTTCGACCCGAGCAGCGCCTTGTAGGACGGTTCGATCCAGGTCGTCGAGGAGGAGCCGTCCAGGATGTACCCCCCGAAGCTCTCCTTGAGCATCCACTCCCAAGGATACATCTTGAAGCAGGTCGAGATCTCACGCCCCCGGACGTCCACGAAGGAGCGTCTCGTGTCATGCCAGCCGATCTCCTCCATCGTGATCCCAAGATCCACCAACCCCGCCTCGCGGGCGGCGTCCCTCAAGTACGCGACGGTAGCCCAGTCCTCGTTGGGCTCGTTGGCCCCGACGGCGAAGTGGATTGCCTTGCCGGGGACGCGGGGCGCGTACAGCGTCCACGCCTGCACCAGCCGCTCGTGCAGCATATTCCACTGGTCGTAATCCGGCAGCGTATCCTCCAACCAGTACCACTGGGTAACGGACGCCTCCACGAGCCCGGTAGGCGTGTCGGCGTTGTACTCCAGAAGCTTTGCGGGGCCGGTGCCATCGTAGGCCAGGTCGAACCTGCCGTAGAGTGTCGGGGTGTCAGGGTCGAGCAAGCTGGCGCGCATGAGCTCCGTCGCCTCCGGAGGGAACCCGAGGCGGGTCATGATGCCCGGATCCTCCACCATGCGGCGGGCGGCCTCGACCGACATGTCGTGGAGCTCCTCGGTCAACCCTTCCAGGTACTCGATCTCCTCCTCGGAGAACTCGTAGACCGCGGCCTCGTGCCAGTACGGCCGCTCGCTGCCGTTCTCGGCGCGGTCTACGGCGTAGGTGAGCCCCTGCTCCTCGACGATCCTGCGCCAGTCCTTGCGAGGCTTGACGACGTGCCGGTACACGGTTTCTCAGCCTCCAACCGAGCTGGAGCAGGCCCCGAACCCGCCCTGAGTAACCTCGCCGCCCTCACGTGGCACCCCGCCGTAGCACACCGACTCGTCGTCGGGCGTGGGGGTAAAGACGCCGCCGCTCGCGGTTTCCCCGATGGCCGGTGCGGTGGCGCCGACGGGTATGTAGTACCAGCCGTAAGACGGGCTTTCGTCGCAATCGTCGTCGTCGTCCACGCGCTGCTGCGTCTGCTGGTCCGCGCAGATGGCGCCGTACTCGTACTCTTCCTCCTCGGCGGAGGCCGAGCACCCGGAGAGGGTTGTGACCAGGACCACGGTAACCCCGACGGTGACCGACGCCGAGCGGCGTCGCGTCTTAGGTCGAGTGTCCAAGGTTAAGTCACCACCTCTATCGCCGCTCCCTCTCCAACGTTTTCCAGTATATACGTACGCTGACTCATCCGGCAAGACCCGCGTGGATCAGCAGACGCAGCACCGTGCGACGCCCGGTCGGTTAAGGAACAGCTTTCCAACCGCGGCAGGCTTCGCTTCATCGAGTTTTCACGCCTTTCACCAGATGGCCTGTCTGACTATCGCACCCGACGCGTTGGCTTGCGTGCCCCGAGTCAGCTAACTACGCCTCTTCTTCGAACACCGTTCTACTCAAGATACCTGGAAGTTACTGACGGTATGCGGGATGGTTGTAGGCCTCGACGTGACCGTAGCCTTCTATCTCCCAGGACCCGGCGTCGGGGTAGGACGCAGCGAGCGTCTCGGCGTGCTCGAAGGGTACCACCTGGTCGCTGGTAGAATGGAGGAGTAGCAGCGACACGCCTTTCTCTGAGAGCTTCGCGGCATCCTCCTAGGTTACGAGAATTACAGGTAGGAAAGCGGGACGCAGAAGTAACCGTCCGCAAGTTTGACAGTTACAGTGACAGTTACCGGACCTCAAGAACGGGGCGGTACTTGGCGAACGAGAAATAGCGGTAGTGACGCGGATTCGGCTTATTTATCGTCTGGATCAGAAGAACGAGACGGTGCTAATGGACGGCAAGAACGATAGACTCACTAGCTGAAAATCATGGTGTCCCCGGTTCGAATCCGGGTCTCGCCACTTCTTCCCCGTCCCGCGAACACATCGGCCGGTCGTCTTAAAAAGGCTGGTGGTGTGGCTGGCGAACAGACCAGAAAAGATAGAGATGGTGGGCGAGGCGGCAGGCGTGTGGGCGAACACGATGATAGATGGCGTGGCGGGCGATCTGGCAGGCAACGTGGGAGGTACCGTGTTAGGTAAGGATCTCGCGGTGGTCGTGAAGCGCTGCCGCAACCGCTTGTACCCCGTGCGGCGCCGAGCGTCCTAGTACCTACATTCTCGAAAACCCGGTCCCCTCATCGTTACAATCATTCTAAGTAAAGTGCTCGGCAGGATGAGAAGATGCAGTGAGGATGTCCTCACTGCATCTTCGTTAAAGCTGCGAGAGCCTAAGACGAGAGTGTCACCTTTATCGCGTTCGTATTCGCGGCGTCGGCGAATACGTCGTAGGCTTCCATGATCTCGTTTAGCTCGAAGCGGTGGGTGGTTAAGCCCGTCGGATCCAGGCGCCCCTCGGAGACCAGCTTGAGAAGGGTCAGCGTCGAGTACGTGTCGACCAACCCGGTGGTGATGGTAATGCTCTTGATCCAAAGCGTCTCCAGGTGAAGTGTGGCAGGCTCACCATGCACCCCGATGTTCGCAACCCGCCCGCCGGGACACACTAGCTCGGTACATAGCTCAAATGTGGCTGGTACCCCAACCGCCTCCATCACAACGTCGGCCCCCAGCCCGTCGGTCATCTCCTGTACTCTCTCCACCGCATTCTCGGAAGAGTTGTTGATAGTTACGTCCGCGCCGAACTCTCTGGCACGCTCCAGCCGCGAGTTGTCGAGGTCCACAGCGACGATCCTGCCCGGCCCATAGAGCTTGGCGGTTATGATTGCTGCTAGCCCCACGGGCCCCACACCGACTACAACGACGGTGTCACCCGGCTTTACCCCACCGTTTAATACCCCGATCTCGAACCCTGTGGGCAATATGTCTGCTAGAAACAGCACCTGCTCATCAGAGAGACCCTCGGGCACCTTGTAGAGGCTGGTATCAGCAAACGGCGTCCGGACGTACTCCGCCTGCGTTCCGTCCACTAGGTGACCCAGGATCCAGCCGCCCCCGCTCAGGCACTGGCTTTGTAGCCCCCGCCTGCAGTATTTGCAGCGTCCGCACGCCGAGATGCAGGAGACCAACACCTTATCGCCCTGTTGGATGTCCTCGACGCCTGAACCGGTCTCAACGACCGTTCCTACGGCCTCATGGCCCAGGGTGCGTCCGTCGGTCACCGTGGGAACGTCGCCCTTGAGTATATGCAAATCCGTGCCACAGATAGTCGTGGTGTCGATCTCGACTATCGCGTCAGTTGGCTGTTCGATCGTGGGATCCGATTTTGACTCCCACTCCTTCTCGCCCGGGCCGTGGTAAACCAACGCTTGCATGTCTTCACCTTCCGTTCGCTTCCCTCATCGTTATTGAAGATACATTCCCTCTCTCCTGATTTTCAAGCCGTCCTTTATTCACTGGATTGCCTAGAAGTTGGCAGGCTGTTGAAAAAGCGGTAACGTTCAGGGTAACCGGAAACGTCTATAAAAGGCTATGTTTCGGTGCATGTTCTCGGAAACCTAGCGAACTACTGGACTTACTATTTAACGTTAAGGTACGCTCTCTAAGGGTAACGCTGGCTCTCGGATATGTAATCGTGCAGCTATCCACAAAACAGCTATAATTTAGGCATGACACCAGAGGAACGACGGGAACGCCTAGCGAACTACTGGACTTACTATTACGACGAGATCCGAAGGCAACTCCCCAACTACACCACAGACCCCGAGTCCGTACCTCACGCTCTCAGGGACCATCAGCGGCGCATACAGGCTCGGGAATGTAAGGACGGATATGTAATCGTGCATTTTTCGGACCCGGAGAACGTCGACAGCTCCGATCACCCCGTGCGCCTAGAGCTACTAATGACCGACCACCAGAACGAGACAGTCGGGGAACTTATGGACAGCGAAGTACCGAAGGACTCCTTACCTTCGGACGCGCCCTTTTGGGTGACACACGCTCCGTTCATAAGGAACAAAACGACGGGCGAGTACCAACTAATGGCAGGGTGGGAGCGCCGCGACCTGATCTCCAACCGCCGGATCGAACAATGGAACAACGAGGAAGAACAATGGAGAGAGCAGACCGGAGAAGAAGCGACAGCACAGGCTGGGGAAGACCTAAGGAACTTCTTCAATAGGCAGTCTTAGCGTAAACGCTAAGGACCGGTAGACCTAAGGACCTTGGCGTCGTAGCCAGGCGCTCCTCTCCAGGAGGGCAAAGGTAGCTGTAACGTAAGCAATCGATATCTTCCATAATTCTCGAAACGGCGCCGCGCTCCCGGTCCTATAGGCAGGCAGCGGATCGGGGGCAAGGCCTTCTGCGACGGGCCGCTCGGGACTTAGAGGCTTGTAGGAGAGTAACGTTGCGGGGACCGAGCTTCCGGTGCTTGGTTCTCGGGAATTCATATTAACCGAGCTTCAGAAATTCTTTAGTATCCACGTTCTGACGTATCTCCAACAGCCCTAACCTCACGTATGGGCATCCCTTCAGGAGGCCTCGGCGATATGAACCCTGATTTGTGTTCCTTGGGATAATTGACGGACTGATAAGGAAAAACCGTAGTAGCGCAGCTATCACAAAGAACATCAGTTGATTTCCGCAGCTTCGCCGTGGACATGAATACTTCCTCAAGTTCTTCCATGGTGCAAACGCGGTCACGACTCCAACCCGACCTTCATCTATTGCCACCTAACTATCCTCTCTTTTCTTAAAGCGCCTGCCTTCAGCTCCTTACGGCCCGAAGAAGAAACGATACAGCCACGAGCGGCGCTGTACAGGCTCCTGTTCGTTAGAAACCGCTGTACTACTACCTTCGCCCTCGGAGGGCGATAAAGGCGATCCTGACTCGTCTGGCGGACCGTTGTGTTCCCGCGCCAGCGGTAGCTCTGGTATCCGGGTCGTCAGAGCGGCAATGATGCGCCGGTTCTCCCGGTCGCGCTCGTTGGCTTGTTCAAGCTGCCTACGCAGGTGAGCGACCTCGTCTTCCAAATTCTCGACCAGTCGCGACGTGTCGTTCGACAGGCCGCTCGACGTGTCGCTAGCTCCCTCTCTGACCGGTTGTTCTGGGTCATTCGACCTGTCGGATGACGTGTCGGTATCCAGCAGAACGAACAGGCTCCCACCGACCTTGATGCTGTCGAGCGTGCCGCGCTTGACCCTTTGTCTCACGGCTTCTTCCGTTAGACCGAGGCCTTTTGCAGCGTCGCGGATGCTGTGCCTCTGGCCCAACCCGTGACGCGTCGCGTGGCCGGTTGCCGACGTGTCTCCGTTAGTACTCATATGTCGCATCATATGTCGGGGTGGTCGCGCGTGGAAGGGTGGATCTGTTCGAGCACAAGGGGTAGTGTCATAGTGGACCGGGGAGACCCGATATGCGGCCTGAATAAGCGGTTTTGAGCCGAAGGCTAAGGTACATCTTTAGCGTTGCACTTCTTAAAAATAGTTCATCTTGTTTCCCATATTTCGCGGTGTTATCAAACAATAGAGGGGGGTTTGGACCGTGCCCCTTTCGGGGCTTTCGGAGGGGGGAGCCACCTAGGGGCAGGGTCCTGTAGAATTGAAGTACCGGCGGCACTCCCCCCTCCGCCGCCGGGCCAGCTCAAGTCTTAGGGCCTGAGCCGAGCGTCCAGAATGGGGGGAACGCGTGCAACAACCTTCGGAGTCGGATCAGACCGTGCCTTGCTCGGCGCGCATCATCCTCGAGTGCGGCTGCGGCGAGCAGCTGATACTCCTCGGCTTAGAAGAGGACTGGCGCTCGGAGCAGCGCACGGACTTCGAGTGCTCGTGCGGGAAGGGCCTCACCCTATCGAATCGGCTCAACGAAGATGTTCTCGCGTTCAGGCAACTGGTGCGTGGCGCTCGCGGGGTCCATCGCGACTAAAGCGGATTCTTCGATTCTTGCTATTGGTGCCTGCTCAGGTTTGCTGAATCACCTATCCAGAGCGACGAGAATTCCATCTGACGGTTTCCAAAGGGGCCTCTAATGGCGCCCCGGTAGGGGCAACTAGAGAAGCCAACGGGGGCAGCACTTGCGTACAATGCCTCTAAGCGAAAGGGAGAGTAGGCATTGGACGCGACGGGGGCGATGCTCTTCTTCGGGTTCGTGAGTGCCTTGCTGCTGCTCGGGGTCGGCGTGGGGACATACTTGGGTTTGCTCCCCGATGATAAACTGAGCAAGCGGGACTGAAAATTATGGTGTCCGCGGTTCGAATCCGGGTCTCGCCACTTCTAGACCTCGTCTTGCGGCGAAACGCGGGCGAGGACGGAAGGTCAAGGCTAGCAACCGGGAACTTCCGGCACACTACGTAAGTGGAGAGCGCCGGTCGTCGCGCTCACGAGTCGCTCCAGCAAGGGTCGCCCGTGCAATTAGCCGTTGCAAATCGTCGTCGGAAAAGTAGGCTCTTATGGCGGAGATGCGGACCAAGAATCTACCGGAGAACGTGGACCTCGTGGTGCTCGACGGTTCCGGCGTGCTCCGGATCGACGTCAGCCTGGAGGAGTTGCCCTACCACCTGTCCGACCCGGATGCCCTGATCTGGTGCGACGTCGCGAACACGGAAGGGGACAGAGTGGGCCTTACGGACGGCTCCTGCGAGAGGTCTTCGGGTTCGACGAGCTGACCATAGAAGACTGCTTAACCAGGAGCCATCTGCCCAAGGTGGATATCTACGACGAGTACCTCTTTGTGGCGCTCTTCTCGTTCCACCTCTCCGAGAAGAGGCGGCGCGTCGAGACCGTCGAGGTGGACATCTACGTCGGGAACAACTACGTGGTCTGCGTCCACCACAGGCCCTTGAGGGAGTTGGATAGGGTGCGGCAGCGGCTCCTTTCGAGGAACGAGTTTGTTACTTCCTCGCCCGCCAACGTGGCCCACACGGTCTTCGACGCGGTGGTGGACGAGTATCTGCCGATCATGAACAAGCTCTCGGCGATGGTGGACGGCATAGAGGACAGGCTGCTGGACGAGGACCCGGAGGACGATGCGGCCGTCCTCGACTCGCTCTTTCACCTCAAGCACGAGCTGACCGCTCTGAGGAGGCTGGCCGTTCCTTTGAGAGAGGTCGTAAGCGTCCTCTTGAGGCCCACCACCAGGCGCATCCCCGAGGAGAGCGCGGCGTACTACGACGACGTGCGCGACCACCTGATCCGGGTGGTCGACATGATCGACACCATGCGCGACTACCTGATGGACTCGCTGGACATCTACACCACCCAGCAGACCCGGCGCAACGCCGAGGAGACGAAGAGGGTGAACCAGAGCGTAGCGCGCCTTACGGCCGTCTCCACCATCTTCCTGCCCCTGACCTTCATAACCGGTATCTCTACGGGATGAACTTCGAGTACATGCCCGAGCTCTCTACCCGGTACGGCTACTTCGGCGTTCTCACAGCGGTCTGCATGAGGATTGATCCACGTGCTAGCCTCTGGGCATGAAACCGTACTCGAAGGATCTTAGGGTTAGGGTGCTCGCCGCCGTCGATGCTGGGACGCCCAGGGAAGAGGTGGCAAAGACCTTCTCCGTCTCGATGCCCTCCATCAAGCGCTGGCTAAAGCGCCGCCGCGAGACCGGCGACGTTTCGCCCAAGCCTATACCCGGAAGGGCTCCGGTGAAGGGCGCTGCGCTCAAGGAGTGGCTGCCCGAGCAGCTCAAGGTAAACCCCGACCTAACACTCGAAGAGCACTGCGAAGCGTTCGAGGAAGAGACCGCAACGAAGGTCTCCGATGCGACGATGAGTCGCGCTATCGCGCGCCTGCCGGGCGAGTGGCCGCTCAAAAAAAGTCCCCGATAGCCTCTGAGCGCGACGAGGAGAAGAGGGGCCTTTGGCGGTGGCTGGCCTTCCGCTTCGACGCCAGGCGCCTGGTGTTCGTGGACGAGTGCGGGACGCATACCTCCATGACTCGCCTTCGTTCGCGAGCGCCCAAGGGGGAAAGGGCCTACGGGCGGGTGCCCCGCAACCGGGGCAAGAACCAGACGCTTATGGGCGCGATCACGCTCGAAGGGGCGATGGACGAACGAGCGGCGGTGGCTATCGAGGGGGCGACCGACGCGGAGGTCTTCGAGGGGTACGTCGAGCGTTTCCTGGCGCCTACGCTTTCGGAGGGGCAGGTGGTGGTGATGGACAAGCTGGGCGCCCACCGCACCGAGAAGGTGCGCGAGCTCATCGAGGCCCGGGGAGCCGAGCTGGTGTTCTTGCCGAGCTACTCGCCGGACCTGAACCCCATAGAGGAGGCGTTCTCGAAGGTAAAGGCGATCCTGCGCAAGGCGGGGGCGCGCACGCGCGAAGCCTTGGTCGAGGCGATGGCCGAGGCGCTCTCAGCCGTCACGCCCGAAGACGCTATGGGTTGGTTTAAGCACTGCGGGTACGAAGTCGAGGATCAACCTTTGTGAACACCGCTGTCAGTGTCCTCTTCACGCTCGGCCTCTCGATGCTCGTCTACCTGCGAAGCAAGAGAATTATCTGAAACCCCGCGGCAGGCCACGCTCTAGACGAAGCACCCCTGGCCCATCCAGCCCACCTGAACGGGCTTGCCCTCCTCGAAGATCACGGGTACCGTGCGCTTGCCGCCGGTGAGCTCGAGCATTCGCTCGTAGGCATTGCGGTCTCTCTCTACGTCGTACTCCACGAAGTCCACCCCGCGCCACTCCAGATCCTCGCGGGCGGCCGCGCTGTAGGGGCATCCAGAGGTAGTGTAAAGCTCTATTTGCATGCTCCAATTCTAACGAATTTCGTCTTGCGGAGCGAAATCTTTACGCCGGCGAATCGGTCGGCTTGATCCACTCATAGCCGCAAGCGTGACAATGCCAGTCGGGATCATCCTCTCCAATCGGGCTGTCGGTCAGAACCAGCCAGTGCTCGCGCTCTAGCTCCGCGAGCTCGAGACCCGGAGCGTCCCGCGTAACCGGGACTACGCGAGGAGATCCACAGGCGGGACAGGTGGATTTCGTCTGGTCCACAGATATATCCTGCTATGTAACCTTAGGAACTTATCCGAGATAAACCAACTCCGATCTGCCCTCGGCTACCTCGGTCAGGATGTCGGCCAGGTTCCGGCGGACTGCCCCCCACCGGTGGATATCATCGTCGGATACCGCACGGGCATCCACGCACCGCGGTCAGACCGAGACGAAGAGGCCGCTCTCTACGGCTTCATTCATATAGTTGAGCAGGCGCTTGTTGTAGCCGGGGTCCGGAACCCCTCCGTCTTTGAGGATCTCTACCGCGTCTCCGGCCAGCCTTACCTCAGCCTCCAGACCGGAACGGTGCGCCACCGAAGCGAAATGATAGGCCATAAAGGCCGGGCGGGTACTGACGTTCGGGTCGAGACCGGCAAAGAAAACCAGTTTCTTACGTTGCACTCTACTCCTCCTTCCCCCTCGTTGGTTTGTCCGGTACGGGTTGACTGATCTCGTGGCGGGCGACGTAGTGGCCCGGAGCTACCTCCCGCAGCTCGGGATCGATAGTAGCACAGCACTCTTCTACCTGACTGGAAGGATCGCCCACCCGATAATCTCCTGGCTCGTGTGGCGCCGGTGGCGCGAGCTCCTCTACCGCTTGCAGGAGCGTCTTCGTGTAGGGGTGCAGGGGGTTTGTGACCACGGTCTCCGTAGATCCCAGCTCGACCAGCTTGCCGCCGAACATCACCGCGATACGGTCGCAGAGGTAGCGGGCCAGGGCGAGGTCGTGGGTGATAAACAAGTAGCCGGCCCCACGCGTGTCCCGGTGTCTCTCGAGGATCTCCAATATCCCGGAGCGCAGGGAGAGATCCAGCATCGAAGTGGGCTCGTCGGCCAACACCAGTGCGGGGTCGAGCACCATCGCCCGGGCGACCGCGACCCGCTGTCGCTGTCCTCCGGAGAGTTGGTGCGGGTAACGTTCGGCGAAGCGGGAACTCGGGGTAAGGCCTACCTCCTCTAGCGCGCCCGAGACTGCTGCCTCCCTGCTGGCGCGGTCTCCGATCCCGTGGATCTTCATCGCCTCCTCGACGATCTCGCGCACCCGCATACCCGGATGAAGGGAGTCGTAGGGGTCCTGAAATATAAGGTGGAGACGGCGCCGCAGCTTGCGCAACTCTCGCTCGGAGAGTCCGAGCATCTCTCTGCCCTCAAAGCGAACACTTCCCGTGGCGGACCGGACCAGCCCCATTACGGCGCGCGCCACGGTAGTCTTGCCAGATCCACTCTCGCCGATGAGCCCGAGAATCTCACCCGGAGCGATAGTGAAGCTCACCTCACGCACGGCCGCTACCTCTACTGATCGACCGCGACCACCGAAACGAACGTCTAAGTTCCTCACCTCGAGCAGCGGAGGGCCGGATCTCGGGCTGCTTGTCAAGCTTCTAATTTCCGTTCATCTTCGTGATAGAGCAGGCAGGCTACCTTCTTGCCGGGTTCTGCCTCCTCCAGCGACGGGTCAACCACCTTACAATCGGCGAAGGCTGCGGGACAGCGAGGTTGGAAATTGCATCCGGGCGGCAGGTGATTCAGGTCCGGAGGACCGCCCGGAATAGCGCGCAGGGTCTGCCTGGGACCGCGTACCTGGGGTATTGCTTCCACCAGGGCTCTGGTGTACGGATGAAGAGGTTTCTCGAACACAGTGCGGGTCTCGCCTGCCTCGACGATCCGCCCAGCGTACATCACCATGATACGGTCACAGATCTTAGCTACGGTCGTCAGGTCGTGGGAGACCAGTATCATGGAGAGGCCCCGGCTTTCTCTGAGCTCGGAGATCAGGCGCAGGATGCGAGCCTGCACTACGACGTCTAGCCCGGAGACCGGCTCGTCGGCGATAACCAGCTTTGGCTCGTTGGCGACGGCCATGGCTATTACGCACCGTTGTCGCATCCCGCCGCTCAGCTCGTGAGGGTAGGCGTGGCAGCGCTCGGGTGAGATGCCGACCTCTCGCAGCCTATCCCGGGCTGTACGTAGAGCGGCCTTACTACGGGCTTCCCCATGAGCGGTGATCGCTTCGGCGACCTGCCGGTCGACCGGGATCACCGGGTTCAGAGCGTGCATGGCGCTTTGAGGGATCAGGGCCAGGTCCCGGCCCCGGCGTGCTGGCATCGCCGAACGGGGGAGACGAAAGAGGTCTTCACCGTCCAGTAGCATCTCGCTGCCCTTGAGTATCCGGCCGGGAGGCTTTACGAGGCGCATCAATGACATCACCAGCGTGGTTTTGCCGGAGCCGGACTCCCCGACCACGCCGAGGATCTCTCCCCGCCCTACGGTAAGGTCTACGCCGTCCACGGCCCGGACCGGCCCCTCAGAGGTGTGATACACGGTGCTCAAACCGCGAACCTCGAGGAGCGTGCTCATCGGAGTGTGCCCCCTCCGACGGGTGTTGGTGCCTCATTGTCTTTCTGGGGCTCGCTCGCCGGCAGGATGGAGCGCAGGCGGGAATCTACCCGTTCCTCCAGAGCATAGCCGAGGAAAGCGAAGCTGACTACTACGGCCGCGATGCACAGCCCCGGCGGCAGCACCCACCAGAGCCATGCGTCAGCGAGGAACGCCGAGCGGGCGTTCGCGTAGAACAGGATGGCACCCCAGCTCTTCTGAAACGGGTCGCTGAGACCTAGAAAGGCCAGAGAAGCTTCGAGCATTATGGAGACGTTCGCCGTACGGACGAACTGTGCCGCGACCAACGGTGTGATCCTGGGCAAGATGTGGCGGATCATAACGTAACCGTGGGTGGCGCCCATCGCCCTGGCTGCCTGGACGTGCCCGCTCTCGCGCACCGAGAGGACCTGGGAGCGTATCAGCCGGGCTGGGCGAGCCCAGATCAGGAGCCCTATCACCAGTATCAGGTTTGTGGTGTTCTGCCCGAGGAACGCCGCCAGCACGATCATGAGCGGTAGGAAGGGCAGAGAGAGTATCACGTCCACGCCTCGCATCAGCACGCCGTCTACGGGACCTCTGAGGTATCCGCTTACCACCCCGACCGTCGCTCCCAGGACCGTAGCGAGACACGCGGTAACGATGCCGACGGTAAGCGAGAGCCTGCTGGCGAAGATCAGCTCGCTCAAGATGTCCTGGCCCACGTCGTTCGCGCCCAAGAGGTGGGCGAACGAGGGCGCCGCGAAGGGCTGGGCGGTACGCAGCGTGGGATCATAGGGGGCAAGCACCGGGGCAAAGACGGCGGCGACCACGAAGAGTATCAGGGTAGCTGCACCTATACGCCCCAGAAGAGTCCCGCTCAACGTGCGCCCTCCGCTCGCACCCGGGGGTCTATAACCGGATAGAGGAGGTCGGCCAGAAGGTTGGCCGCGATAACCCCTACCGCCAGCAGCAGGAACGCCCCCTGGAGCACGGGGTAGTCGCGGCTCAGTACGCTCTCGTAGATCAGGCGTCCCAACCCAGGATAAGAGAAAACGGTCTCGACCACTGTTGCTCCTCCTACCACGGTCCCCGCCTCTACCGCTACGGCCGTTACGAGGGGAAGGAGGGCGTTGCGTACTCCATGCCCAACCACCCGGCGCCGGGAGAGACCCTTTGCTTCGGCCATTACTATATAGTCCTCGGAGAGCTCGCCCGCGAGTGAGGACCTTGCCACCAGGAAGAGCCAGCCGGCTCTTACCAGGGTCAGCGTAAGCAGGGGGAGCAGGAGACGTTGGGCGACCTCGAAGGTGAGGCCGAAGCCGCCTCCTGCTCCCGTTAGCGGGAGGGCTCCGAAGACCGGCAGGATCTGGAGGTACCCGGAGAACAGTACGAGGAGGAGCATCCCGATCCAGAACGGGGGCATCGAGTCGAGGAACATGAAGAAGACGAGCCCTCCGACCTCCGTCTGGCCTCCCCGCCGGGCTGCCGAGAGGAACCCGGCACCTGCCCCGATGACCAGGGATAGTGCGATCGCCCCTCCCACCAGGACTAGGGTCCAGGGCAGCCTCTCCAGTAGCATGTCTACTACAGGGCGGCCTTGCTGGGTCGAGTAGCCCAGGTCTCCTTGTACGATCCCGGCTAGGTAGAGCCAATACTGCTCAAGGAGAGGCTTCTCGAGCCCGAACTGCGCCAGTACCCGCTCCCGTTGCTCGGGGGTAATGGTGGCGACCTGCTCGCTTGGAACCAGGTAGTCGATCGGAGTCCCGGGCGCCAGGCGGGGTATGGCAAAGTTGAGCGATAACGCGACCAGGAGTACGAGGGCGTACTGGGCCACCCGACTGGCGACCCGTCCCCATACTGCTCTGGAAGGTCGCGGCAACTATATCTGGTCTTCGTCGGTCTTATGGGCAGATCTACGCCAGAGGAGGACGCCGAGCGCGAGCAGAGCTACTATCCCGGCGCCCACGAGGGCATATACGGATGCTCTACCTCCACCGGCGCTCTCCTCCGGGGTGATCTGCGAAACCCTCTCTACGCCCATCAGTTCCGACGCCGCCGGTATCAGCGACCACTTGTGGTGGATGCCATGCCCTTCGGCCGGGAGCCATCCCTCGTAGGCGCTTGCGTTGTAGGCGTACTTGGTATCGGGGTAGTAGAGCGTGAACGCCGGCGGGTCCTCCGCGAAAAGAGCCTGGATCTCGGAGAGTACCTCACTCTGTTGCTCGGCGGTGGTAGCCTGGAACCACTCGGACCTCAGCATCTCGTACTCGGGGTTGGAGTAGAACAGCAGAGAGTCCAACGACTCGATCATCTGCGTCGGGTCTCCGAGCAGGTGTGGGACGCCCTGGAAGCTGGAGAGCTCGAAGTCGCGGGCGTTCTGCCGCTGGCTCAGAGTGCCGGGGTCCAGGGACTCGGTCTCCAGCTCGACGCCTATCTTCGCTAGCTGCTGGGTTATCAGCTCGGCCGTACGGATCTGCTGCGGATCGTTGGCCGGGACGATGATCGAGAGGCTTACCGGCTCCCCGTCGCTCTCCCGAATTCCGTCCCCGTCGGAGTCCGAGATCCCGGCATCCTCCAATATGGTGTTGGCCTGCTCGGGATCGAAGCTTGCATCCTGGGGCCTGTACCACTCCGAGTCCGGATGCATGAACGAGGGACTCCCCACTCTTCCGCTGCCTAACAGAACCGTATCCACGAGCGCCTGCCGGTCTATCGCCAGATCCAGAGCCCTTCTAAGCTCCTGCTGGTCTAGCGGTGGCCGTTCGTCGTTGAACCTGTAGAAGACGGACGAGAATCGTTTCCCCTCTACCAACTCGACGTTCTCGGTCTCTTCGAGACGCTCTTCGAGCTCGGGGGGGACGTTGCGCGTTACGGTATCTACCTGGCCACTCTCCAGAGCGAGGAACATGCTGGAGGGGTCCGGGACTATCGGCATGTCGATCTCTTGCACTGCTGGCGGCCCGAGGAAGTAGTCTTCGTTGGCCTCGAAACTGTAGGATTGGTCCTCCACGTACTCGACGAGCCTGTACGGTCCGGTGCCCACGGGCAGATCGGAATACGTCTGAGGGTCGGCTACGTTCTCCCATATATGCTTGGGCAGAATCGGGAGGTCCGCCAAAGTCACGAGGTCCAGTGTGGGGCAGGGATCGGCGCAGGTGAACTCCACCGTGCTCGCATCCAGTGCCTCGACGGACTCGATGACCGGGACCTCGCTCGCATGATGCGAGTAGCGGTTGGACGGCCCCTCTCTGTAGTAGTCGTAGGTGAACGCGACGTCTTCGGCGGTGAACTCCTCGCCGTCGTGCCAGGCTACACCGTCGCGGAGCGTCACGGTCCAGGTTGTGGCGTCCGAGCTTGCGGTAGCCTCCGTCGCGAGCCAGGGGATCGGCTCCTCGGTATAGGGGTCCAAAAAGAGCGTGTCGTAGACGAGGCCGGTGAGCTCACTGTGGATGCCCGGAGGGGGCCTGAAGCTGTAAGGGGTAAGGTTCCCCTTGTCGGCTTCGGTGGCGATAGTGAGCTTCTCCACCTGCTGAGGTTCCTGCGCTCCGCCCGCGGCCGGGCTCAAGGCTACCACTATCAAAAGCCCCAACGCAGCCACCAGTGCGGGGCGTAACGAACGCCTTAATGCTCCGCGGATGACCATGGTCCGCAAACCCTTTCGTCCTATTTCCCACCTTCCATTCTACTGGAAGCTAGGACGATTGTGGCGAAGAGACGTTTCCGCACCGCGACGAAGAGATGGATCTCTTCGGTATCTGCTCACCCGCGAGATCCACAAGGCTCGATACCAAGCCCTGGACTGGAGACGAACGTGGCCACCTTGACCGCTCGTGAGGCCGAAGAAAGACCGCAGGCTGAAGTCGCGCGTACAGCCCCGAGTCCGAGTTATGCTGTAACCCACAGCGGGTACTACAATAGATTAGCGATTGGGGAGCTAGACACGGAGGAAAACGAAATGATTGCCCCAAAGTCGAGTAAGGCCAGCCTAAAGCAATTGTCCCAGGGCGCAGCGCTCTGTGGGGCTCCGGTAATAGGCGCCGGCTCTGCCGAGAACATGCTGGGAACCCCTGCATTGGGAGAGGCTTTGTCTTTAGCGCTGTTGTTGGGGGCGTTTTTAGGTTCCGGGGTGTGGATGTTCCGGCGTTGGGGAAAGCCGCCGACCGCGCAAGCTCCGACCGAAACCTCTCCGGGAACTGCGGCAGAGCCTCGGCCAGAGCGCGAACCTGTGACAGCTTAACCCCCGTGGGGAAGAGGGGTCAGGAGATATATTTTCCTGGCCCCTTGCATCCGCTAGGCGCGGTTGGATATGCTTGCTCTCGCTACCCCCCTATGGATAACTGCGTGGACGATGCCCGAGACGAGTACCAGGACGGCCGAAAGTAGCGCCAGGTACGCGGCTACTCCGATCGCCTCGACCGGATCGCTAAAGGGCGGCTCGATGATCCTGTAGAAGATCCGGGAAGTAGAGATTAAGCCCAACACCGCTATCAGCCCACCCAGGGCCGCCGGATTGAGCGGGGACCGCCCGCGCGATGCGGCCCACACCAGGCCTGCGACCGCCAGGGTGATCGCCAGCACGAGGCTGCTGGTGTGGGGCGTCGGCAGCCAGCCGCTCCAGGTGGTTTCCCCCCCGTCGGTGGTGTAGAAGGTGAAGAAGGTGTAGCCGAAGACGAACTGTCCCACCGCCCCCAAAGTGGCCAGTCCAAGCCAGGGGTTCATGCCGGTCTGCACCTCTGCCACAGGGGGCCTCGCCGGCGTCTCTCGGGCGGTCCGGCTCATGGCATGAAGAAGCCCGCCGAGCGTCACCGCCAGGCATCCGACGAGGCCGACCCAGATCCCGGGCAGGAGCTCGGCCGACGAGGCTTCGGAGGGTAGACAATAGTACAAGCAGCCAGACCCGATGATCCCCGAGCTTGACGGTACATAGCCGTCGAAAGGCGGCGCGATCATACGGTAGCCTAGCTGCAAAGTGGCGAGTAGCCCTACCATCCCTATTGCCAGCCCCACGTTGCGCCCCCGGACGGGGTTGCGTCCGAGGGCCGTAACGATAAATAACCCGACCGCTACCAATGCGGAGAGGAGAATGAGGTCGGAGGCGTGCGGGATGCCGAGCCAGGCGTCCTTCCTCTCGCCCTCAAAGACGTAGAAATTGGAGCCCAGAGCTATAAGCTGCAGCACGGAACCCGCCAGGGTCAGCCAAAGCCACGGTGTTATCCTTTGCATAATCCTTTTGGGTTACCTCCTTGCTTGTCTTCCCCTACCCTCCATCTACTAGAAGGTTAAACGTATTGCAGCAAGAATTCACTGATCCAAGGGGCGATCTCGGCGCGTGGACCCGGAGATAGAGCGCCGTGAGTCTCTGGCCGTGCCAGCGCACGAACGAGTACCGGCCCTCAGCTTCCCCCGACATCGAAGTAGGGTGTGGCGGTGTAGAGGACGTAGGCGGAGATCGCAACGAGTACGACGCCGATCGCGTAAGGGGTTACCCCGCCGAAGTGCGCGAGGCGTCCGAAGAGCTTCGCCGCCCGTTCGGAGAGGGCCAGGGGTACGAGCGGCAGGGAGAGAGCGAGGCCGAAGACGAAAAGCGTGGTGAAGCCCCAGAGCGCCCCCGAGGTGGCGCTCCCTCCGAGGAGGACGAGCAGCAGGGGGTACGCGCACGCGGGGAGGTTCAGGCCGAACAGGAGCCCCAACCCCAAAGAGCGGTCAGCATGTTTGGGAGGCAGCCGGCCCAAAGGGAGGCGACCGAAGAGGCCCCAGCGGAAGCGGGCGTTCAGTATGACGGCGACGCCCAGGGCCAGGTACAGGAGCCCGAGGAACAGCCAGAGCCCCTTTTGGGCCGAGAAGATGACGCTGCCCAGAAGGGCCGTGCAGATCCCGAAGAGCCCCAAGACTACCGAACGCACCAGGGCGAACCTAACGGTCTCCAGGAGCCGGGCGTTGCGGTCCTTCTCCCGCAGGTAGCCCAGGAAGATCCCGTTGGCTCCCACGGAGCAGGGCTCGATGAAGCCCAATAACCCCAACCTGAATGCCAGCGCCAGGAAGGAAAGTTCGCTCATTCTCCGCCACCCTTAATGCCGAATCTCGTGCCCATGAGTCCAACCACCTTTCGGTTTAATAGCGCAGCTTGTAGCCGCGGCGCAGGAGCTCCGTCGTGGCCAGGAAGGCGAGCACGGCGAAGACGATGAGCGCCGCCAGGGCCGGGTACGGCGGGACGTCCGAAACGCCCAAAGCCGCGAACCGGAAGGCGTCTATGGCGTAGAAGATGGGGTCCAGGTACGTGGCCACCCGCAAAGGAGCGGGCAGCATCTCCACCGAGTAGAAGACCCCTCCCAGGAACGCCAGCGGCTGGATGACGATGGTGGTGAGGAAGAAGATGTGGTCGATGCGTGTGGCCAGGACTCCCACCACGACGCCCACGGACGCGAAGACGATGCTCGACGCCAGACCTACGGCTACCAGGAGCAGGGGATGCTCCGCCGGAAGGCCAGCCAGCGGTATCGCCAGGGCGAAAGTGCCCGCGCCCACCAGCATCCCCCGCAGGACGCCCCCCAGGACGAAGGCCAAAGCTATCTGCAAGGACGTCATCGGGCTTATGAGCACGTCGTCTATGTAGCGCTCGCGCTTGGCGTCGAAGAGGCTAGAGGAGGTGTTGCCGTAGGAGGCTGTGATGACGCTCATCAAAACCAGGCCGGGAAGGACGAACTCCAGATAAGGAACGCCGTCCACCTCCCGGATCCGGCTCCCCAAGCCGTACCCGAAGACCACGATGTAGAGGAGCGAGGTAAAGAGGGGCGAAAGCAGAGTCTGGGTCCAGACCTTCATAAACCGCCTGACCTCCCGCGAAAGGAGCGCCCGGAAGGGTATGCCCAAGATCCCGAGCGTTGCCACGTCTTCGTCTTCGACATTCTTTCGATTAACTTTCCTGCCTCCCCTTCGAAAGCGCCTCCGCCAATTTACGCGCCACGCAGCGGGATTACAAGGTCGATCTTGCTCTCGACGAGGGCTCCTGACGTGCTCATCCGCGCCGGCGCTTGCTTCGTGCGTCGTGGATCTCGTCCTGGTTCACGGGCCTGAGACGCGGAACGAAGCGAGGGACCGCACGGCGGTACCGTGTGTACACTTCTCCGAAGCGAACCTCTAGCTCTCGCTCCTCCAGGTAGATCTGCATCCCAAGCGTAACCAGGTATATACCGGCCA
The DNA here is from genome assembly GCA_030448125.1 of Rubrobacteraceae bacterium. Taxonomy (GTDB): domain Bacteria; phylum Actinomycetota; class Rubrobacteria; order Rubrobacterales; family Rubrobacteraceae; genus Rubrobacter_F. The sequence goes on from JAUJNO010000016.1 coordinate 20,739, forward strand.
GGATAACCAGTGCCTGGTTGCTTGTTAGAAGCGCCGCACTCAAGATCACGCCGAGGTCGGTGCCGTAGAGCGGGTGCCGCGCGTAGCGGTAAGGCCCTTCCACCACCAGCCGTCGAGGTACACCGTTCTCGGCCTCGGCGCCCGGCGGGAACAGCGCGGGAGCGAGAAGGAGCCTCGCCCACCCCATGCTCCCCATGGCCCAAGCCCCGACACCGACCAACGGGATGAGCATGAGGGCACCGGTCACCTGGAGGGGTAATACCTCCACCCATCTCCAGCCGAGCCACCAAGGAGACAATGAAGCCAGCACGGCGGCCGGACCGGCCCACAGCCCGCCGAATCCGACGAGGTACCAGGTCCGCAGGCCGTGGGGAGCTAACCTGGCCCGCCACCATCCGAGCAGGGGGTAGGTAACCAGCTCCACGATCACCACTCCTCCGTAGAACCCCATGACGAAGACGGGAAGCAGCACCCACCGATGGAGCGCTGCGTCGGCGGCCATGCAGGCGGCGAAGCCGGCGACCCATACCCAGGCCGGTCTGGGGCACCAACCGCTCATGTGCCGTACCTCTAACCCTTCGACAGTCGCCGGAAGAACACGTAAGCCACGACGGTCAAGACTGCCAGGCCAATAAGGGCCGCGTAGACGCTAGGCCCCAGCGAAGCCCCGCCGAGGTAGACGAAGACGAAGGTACCGGGGGCCGACCCGAGCGCCGTAGCCAGGAGAAATCTCCAAAAGGAAATGCAGCTCAGGCCAGCGGCGTAGCTTATGGCGTCGAAGGAGATCAGGGGTATGAGCCGCAGGACGAAGATTACGATGGCCCCGTGCTCTTCCATGCGACGGTCGAGCCCCTCAAGGCGATCGTTGCTCGCCACGAACCTCCGGCCGAACGCCCGCGAGAGCCCGAAGCACAACGAGCCCCCGAGGAGCACACCCAGCCAGGTATAGACGAATCCCTCGAAGGTGCCGAAGACGAAACCACCCGCGGCCGCCACGGCCGGTGCGGGCAGCGGCGCAAGAACGGCCTGCGCGACGAGCAAGAGCACGAACACCATGGGGGCCAGGACCCCCCAGTTCTCCACCACCCGCCGTATCTGCTCCTGGTTGGAGAAGAGCTCCCACAGCGCTCCCCACCCGCCGGTCCACCAAAGGCCGAGGACCGCGGCCCCGACCACTGCTGCCACGGCTAATGCTTTGGTGCGTCTCGAACGGTTGCCGAGAGCCACGACGGGTCAGGAGCCCTTCTCCGCGCCTTTGCTATCCCGAGGTCCGTCCGGCGCGGTCTCCTTCTCGCGGTCGACGGAGGCCTTGTGTCGCGACCACAGACGCTCTGCGACTACCCAGACCAGGATGGCCCCGGCTGCCGAGTATTGGATGGCCTGGAAGGTCTCCGCACCGTAGCGAGGGTCCCAGTAAGAGACTACTCCCGGAGGCCTCCACCCAGGGAAGAATGGGTAGAGCGGCGCGTAGGCGTCAACGACGTGGGTAAGGAAGTCCTCCAAGATGTGAAGCCCCCACCCCGCCCACAGGGGCAACAACCAGTCACTGCGCCATACAAGCACGACGACCCCGACGAGCCCGTAGAGCGGCAGGGCGTTAAGCAGGAAACTCATCTCCATGAAGCCCGGCTGGCGGTTGGGGTTGCCGTTGGCCATGACGAAACCGAAGAACCCTCCGCCGCCGCTATCGGGGAACCCTTTAACCGCGAGCAGGTAGAAGAAGGCCGCGAAAGACGGGACGTCGGGAAGCACGGAGCCGGCCACAACCCACCGGGGACGGAACCACTTCCTGAGGATCGCCCAGTTAAAGAACGCGTGTGCGGGGGTGATCACGCCCAAGAATATAAAACCCTCCCGCTGGGGGAGACTCAAGGAGCAAAGATTTTAGGGCCGTCTTGACCCTACATTAGATGGAGGTTTTATCCTCGAGCATGTACGAGTTATGTCGCGAAGGAGGTGAATGTGGAAGCAACGAGGACCAACAGGCTGAAGATAGCCGTAATCGGCGTCGCGCTGGCGGCGACCGGCTTCGTAGCGGGTGCGGCCGGCGTGGCCTGGGCCCAGGACGACGGGTCTGCCCACGGTATGACGCATAGTGACGGGTCCACGCACGATATGTCCAACTGCCCCATGCATCAAGCCAGCGAGGAGGGCTAGACCTGCTAGTGGGAGGTTGCCAGCGCTCATCGTCGGCAACCTCCCACCAGTGTGCCCATAATCGCCTTGACCTTCCACCAGAGCAGAGGGTTTATGCTCTCGAATAATGGAACCTTCGGAGAAACAGTTACTAAGGATCGGAGAGGTCGCCAAGGTTACGGGCTTCCCCACGAAGACCCTCCGCTTCTACGAAGAGCGAGGGCTGGTGAAGCCCGCGACCAGGACGGAGGCCGGATACCGGCTCTACGGCACGGAAGAGCTAGCACGGCTGGAGTTCGTCAAGCGGGCGAAGCTGTTGGGGCTCACTCTGGAGGAGATAAAGGAGCTGATCGCTCTGGCCGCGGAGGCGAGACGAGGCAAGGTCATCCCCCGCTTGGAGGAAATTCTTGAAGCCAAGCTGGAGGAGATCGAGCGGAGGATGGCGGAGCTGGCCGAGTTCCGGGAGAGCCTACTCCATTACAGGAGACGGCTCTTCGGGGCCGACCCGGTGGAGAGCTGTGGTTGCGGGGAGGGTGTGAGTTCCTGCGGATGCCTTGAGGCGGT
>JAUJNO010000016.1:23538-58991 GCA_030448125.1 Rubrobacteraceae bacterium
TGGAGAGCTGTGGTTGCGGGGAGGGTGTGAGTTCCTGCGGATGCCTTGAGGCGGTGATCGGAGAAGACTCCCTGATAAGTACCGAAAGCTTGAGGAGGAAACTATGACTTCGTTGAAGGTGATCGAGGAGAACAGGCGGTCCGCTACTGGCCAAGAAGACCTCTGTGGCTGCGGTTGCGGTTGTGATGTTGGACTGACTCTTGGATCTCCTTCTACCGGCACTCGGGAGAAAGCGGGCCGTGACGAGGATCAAAGTGGCCTAACGCCGGGTGCTAAACAAGCTCCTCGGCCCCTGCGGCTGCGACCATGTGGGTGCGGCGGCTAGCCCGGAAGTTCATGCTGCTCTTCTGGATGCTCGTCATAGTATGCGATATATCGTATAACTATTTGGGTGTTGTCCTCTCTGTTAAGGAGATAAGCGGTGGTGCAAAGAGATGTCACCTTGTTTGTGCAGCCTGGCTGGCTGTTCTGTAGTAGGACGGAGGAGTTCCTCCGCGAGAGGGGTGTAGACTACGCCGTCAGGAACGTCTACGAGGACCAGGAGGCGATCGCCGAGCTGGAGCGGATGGGGACCATGACCACGCCCGTCACCGTCATCGGCGGCGAGGAGGTGGTCGTCGGCTTCGACCGGAAGAAGCTGGAGCGACTGCTCGAGACCCGATGATCACGAGGAGGGCGGCGGGAAGGGCCAAGACCCTTCGGGATCCGGCCTTTTTCGACCGTTGGTGGCTTCGCACCTGGGAGCCTGGTTCTTAAGAGGAGATTGGGAGGTATTTTCTTGAGGAGGAAGAGAAAAGAGGGCTCGGCGGGGAGCGGCGGGCTTACGGGGAAGACGCCGGCTTTGCCGCTCTTCGTGGTACTAACGCTGGTCGCGCTACTCGCCGCCGTCTCCTGTGGCGGCGCGGCCGGGAGGCAGAGCGTAGAGGATCCCGCCGAGAACGAGCAAGCCTCGGCGGACAAGTCGCAGACCGAGACGGAGGAGTCGCAAGAAGCCGGGGAAGAACTGGGACATCCGAGTTTGGGGGAGGAAGACGCGCCGGTCGTCATGATCGAGTACGCGGACTTCCAGTGAGCGGGCTGCGGCAAGTTCGCCCGTGAGGTCGAACCAGAATTGGTGCAAAGGTACGTCGAAGACGGGACGCTGAGGTTCGAGTGGCGAGACTTCCCCTACCTCGGCGAAGAGTCCCGCAGGGCAGCCGTCGCAGCCCGGGCGGCCCAAGAGCAGGATAAGTTCTGGGAGTACCATGACTTGCTCTACCAGAACCAGGGAGCAGAGAACAGCGGAGCCTTCTCGGACGAGAACCTAATCGGCTTCGCTCGAGAAGCAGGGCTCGACGTGGAGCGGTTCGAGGAGAGCTTCACAAGCGGCAGGTACCAGCCGCTCGTGGATAGAGTCTTCCGAGAGGCCCAGGACGCCGGGATCCAGGGCACCCCGAGCTTCAACATCAACGGGCGGGTACTCGTGGGCGCGCAGCCCTTGGAGACCTTCGAGCAGGCGATAGAAGAAGAGCTCAGGAAGGCCGAAGATGGTTGAGGCCTCCTACCTCGCGGCGTTCTTCGGGGGGGTCCTCTCGCTCCTGAGCCCCTGCAGCGCACTGCTCTTGCCGGCCTTCTTCGCCTACGCCTTCCAGTCGCGCAGGAAGCTTCTCGCGAAGACCGCTATCTTCTATCTAGGGCTCGCCACAACGCTTGTGCCCCTAGGAATGGGCATCTCGGCGGTAAGCAGGCTTGTCTACGGGCAGCGGAGTACGCTAATACTGGTCTCCGGCGTCGTGATCATCCTGCTCGGCTTACTGCAACTCCTGGGCCGCGGCTTCGAGTTACTGGGCCCCCTCTCCCGAATGCGCGGCAGGGTTCGGGGAGAGTCTACCGGCGCGACCTTCGCCCTGGGCGCCGTCTACGGGTTCGCGGGCTTCTGCTCCGGGCCCATCCTCGGAGCGGTCCTCACCGTCGCCGCCTCCTCCGGGCAGGCGCTGCGAGGGGCGACGCTGCTCGCGGCCTACGCCCTAGGGATGGCCGCCCCCCTCTTCCTTATGGCCCTTTTTTGGGACCGCTTCGAGCTCGGTCGTCGCTAAACGACGTGAGCCTGGAGCTGATCTCGCGCACCGCCGCCTCCCACGCCGAGGCCGGTGCTGACATCGTCGCCCCATCTGACATGATGGACGGCCGGGTGGCCGCTATCCGGGCGGAGCTCGACCACGAGGGCTTCGAGGACACCCCGATCATGGCCTACGCGGCCAAGTACGCCTCCGCGTTCTACGGCCCGTTCCGCGAGGCCGCCGACAGCGCCCCCCGGTTCGGCGACCGCCGCTCCTACCAGATGGACCCCGCCAACGCCCGCGAGGCCCTGACGGAGGTGGCGCTCGACATCGACGAGGGCGCGGATATCGTCATGGTGAAGCCGGCGCTGCCCTACCTCGACATAGTGCGCCGGGTGCGCGAGACGACCGACCTGCCCGTCGCCGCCTACAGCGTGAGCGGCGAGTACGCCATGATAAAGGCCGCCGCCCAGAACGGCTGGCTGGACGAGGAGCGCGCCGTCCTGGAGGCGCTAACGGGCATCAAGCGCGCCGGCGCGGACATCATCATCACGTACTTCGCCCCTGAGGTGGCCCGCTGGCTCTCCCGGTAGTACCTATATAAAGCACCCCCGGCCCATCCAGCCCACCCGGATGGGCCTGCCCGCCTCGACTACGACGGGCACGGTCCTGTTGCCGCCGGTAAGCTCGAGCATCCGCCCGCGGGCCTCAGCGTCTCTCTCCACGTCGTACTCGACGAAATCGACGCCGCGCCATTCCAGGTCCTCGCGGGCGGCCTCGCTGTAGGGGCAACCGGCCGTGGTGTACAGTTCTATCGATTTGCCCATATGTGAGTCCCTAGCGGGCCCGGCTGCGGGCGCCGAAGCCTCTCCCCACCCCCGCTAGCGGACATAGACCTCCTGGCTAGGGAGAACTCGGGAACCTGGCATGTTTGCGGCTCGCTTCCTCTGGTCGACGTCCTTCCCCCAGCATCCTCTCTATTCCTCCGTCTATCCTCTTCATCGTGGCGTGGTGCATCTCTTCTTGGGTGGCGCGCCGCAGGATCCTCACCTGCTCGACCTGACCCTCCACGAGCGGTCGATTGGGGTGGTCTATGGGTAAGCTTTGCAGCTCTCGCTCCAGCTGCCCTTCGTAGGCGTCGAGCTCGTCCAACCTTTTCTGCAGGTTGTTCGCGCGCCGGCGCGAAGCCGAGAGCCCGGCGGCGAAGCCCCTGGCGCCTCTTATGGCATCACGCGGCTCGACGTCGAAGACCATGCCCAACGTCGCGGCCGCAACGCCCCCGACCAGCAGAACGATCGCGGGCGCCATCAACACGAAGAAAACAATCAGGGCTGCTTCAACCATCGCTCTCCTCCACGACCGTCCCCCTTTTCTGCGGAACGCCAACTTCGGCGAAGTATAAGACCACGAGGGAGCCGGGGCTACAGAGGAGAGCCCGAAGAGATCACAGCATTGCGCGTAACTCGTCGGCTTTAAGCCCGGATCGAGTACCTCGAAGTGGTAGAGGGAAAAATCGAAAAAACAAAGGGGGTTACGGCATGAGCATCGAGTTGGAACCGATCGGCTTCGTGGAGGCGGAGGAGGTGCCACGGAACTGGCGGCGCTCCGAGCTGGAAGGGGCGCTGGTCATCGACGAAAGGTATTTGGAAGGGCTCGCGGACGTCAAGCGGGGGCAGCGGATCGTCGTGATCTTCAACTTTCACCGAAGCCCCGAGTTCTCCACGGAGCTTCTGCGACAGAGGCCCCCGCACACCGGAAAGGAGACGGGAATCTTCAGCATCTGCTCGCCGGTTCGTCCAAACCCTATAGGGATGTCGATCCTGGAAGTCCTCGGAGTCGAAGGTGCGACCGTTCGCGTAAAGGGGCTGGACATGCTCGATGGGACCCCCATACTCGATATCAAACCGTACATCGCAGATGGGCGTGATCGCGCCGGTTAGCCTGCGCGGCTGCACGCTGCATGCTGGTACCGGGCAGCCACCGATGATAACATCCGGCACAGCTAGGCACGGAGGAGATCAGGGTGAACATCCACAAGCTCATCGACGTTGACCTGAAGCAGTTGTACCGGAACGCGGCGCTCTGCGGGGCTCCGGTAGGCGGCGGTTCGATCAACGCGCTAGGGACCCCCGCGCCCGCCGAGGCTCTGACCCTGACGCTGGCGCTGGGAGTTTTCGTGGGCGCGGGGGTGTGGATGTTCCGTCGCTGGGGAGGATCTCCTGGCGCCAACGAGCCGTCCGGGGCCTCTCCGGAGGTGGCGACCGAGGCCCGGGAAGAGCGCGAGCTGGTGCACCGCTAAACACCGCGAAAGGCGGGCCGGAGGAGACGTCTCTGGAGAGGCCCCTGGCATCTCTCTTAGGTTACGCGACTCGACGTGGCCGCTCCAGCCGTGCCCCGTTGCATGAGTGCGTGCACGAGCCCCGCGACGACTATCAAGATGGCCGCAAGCAGAGATAGGTAAGCCGCAACGCCTATCTCCGACCCACCGTTGCCGAAGGGCGAACTGACGATCCGGTAGAAGATCCTGGAAGCGGAAATGAGCCCGAGCACCGCTACCGCTACGCCCAGGGCCACCGGACCTAGCGGAGCTCGACCGCGGGCCGCGGTCCATGCGAGCCCGACGACGAGCAGGCTTATCAGCAACACGAGGCTGCTTGTGTGGGGCGTCGGTAGCCAGCCGCTCCAGTTCACCTCTCCGCCGTTGTCCCCGGGGGTCGTGTAGAAGGTGAAGAAGGTGTAGCCGAACACGAACTGTCCCACGGCGCCGAGGGCCGCAAGCCCCAGCCACGGGCTCATGCCGCCCTGCGTTTGGGCGATCCAGGGCGTGGCCGGCGTTTGCTGGGCGGCGCGGCTATAAGCGTAGACGAACCCGCCGACCGTCACCGCCAGGCAGCCGAGGAAGGCCAGCCAGATCCCGAGCAGGAGGTCCGCCGGCGCGGCCTGTGAAGGGGAGCAGTAGTACAGGCATCCGGTGCCGATGATGTCCGAGTTCGCCGGGACGGCGCCCCCGAAAGGCGGCACGATCATCCGGTAGAAGAGCTGCAGGGTGGCGAGCAACCCTATCACCCCCACGACCAGACCCATGCTCCGGCCCCGCAGAGGATTACGGCCGAGTCCCAGCAAGACGACGGACCCGATCGCCACGATCGCGGAGAGGAGGATGAGGTCGGAGGCGTGCGGGATGCCGAACCAGGCATCCTTACGCTCGCCCTCCGCAAAGTAGAAGTCTGGACCGAACAAGGCTACGATCTGGAGTACGGCGCCCGCCAGCGCCACCCAGAGCCATAGAGTGATTCCACGCATAATTCGTCGGCCATACAGGGGGGAGCATGGGCTTCACCCTGGTAGCCGAATCACCTCCTTCTGCTTGATGCTTTTCCCACGTTACAGTCTAGGTGAAGGTTGCGCGTTCTGCCAGGGGAGCTTCTTCTCTTTGGAGAAGGGCCAACGGGGGGAGTTAGAGGACCGAGTCTGGCGCTCTGCCGCGTCGGGAGGGGCTTTGTAGGACCTCTTGAGGTAACGTGAGAGGAGGAGGCTTCCGGCGACGATCAGCACCGAGGCGAGGAGGGTCCAAGGGTTAAGGCTCGGGGCTCCGGCGGTGAGATCACCTTCGACGGAGGCTCCGAACAGCACGAAAGATATGGAGCCTGGCAGAGAGCCGAGAATCGTCGCCAGCATGAAAGGCTTCCAACGGACGTGCAGAAAGCCCGCCGCGTAGTTCACCGCGTCGAAGGGGACGTAGACCAGGCGCATGACAAGCACGGACTCGAAGCTGTTTCTGCGTAGCCGCTCCGCGTAGCGTTGCAGGGTATCGCCCATCCGCTCCGCGCTTAGGAGGCTCCCTCCGAAGTAGCGGCCTGCCAGGTAGGCTACGCTCGCCGAGATGTTGCTTCCCAACACCACGAGGAGGATGCCCAGTACCGGACCGAACACGAACCCTGCCGCCAGGGTGAGCAGGGTGGCCGGGAAGAGCACAAGCGGACGCGCCGCGTAGAACGCGAGGTAGATCAAAGGTCCCAGGACGCTGCCCGTCATGAGCTCCAGCATCCGTTGCACGGCCTCCAGCGGGGACAGGTCGTGCTGCCAGGCGTACCAGTAGTAGCCGCCGAGCAGCCCGCACCACAGGAACAGCGCGACAGCCCTCCGCCCTTGCCGGTGCAAGAGGTTGGAAGGCCGGGACCTCCCCGGAGGGGGCTTCATCTCACTCCTTGGCGGGGACTGCGGTTCCGAAGCAGGCCGGGCAGAGCTCCCTGCCCTCCAGCCTCCGCACGCGGGTCTCCATGGTGGGCTCCCCGCACCCGTCGCAGCTAACGGAGCCGCCGTGGATGCGCGCCACCGGCGGGATCTCGGCGCCCTCTAGCTCCTCCACGGCGTAAAGCTCCTCCTCGGACGCCCGCAAAATCGCCTCGACGCGTCCGGCGCGCTGCTCCTTGTACCGGGCCCGTTCTTCTTCCGTGGCGCTCCCCTCGCGCACCCGGGATGATAGCTTGGCGTGCTCCGGACTCCGGGCGAAAGCTCCGGCGAGGGTAGAGACGCGGATCGCCTTGCCGTCCGAGCGCCGGATAAAGGTGTAGGCGTTCTTGCCGTGGTCGAGGTGGATAAGGTTGCCCTTGCCGAACGTGCAGCCCGTGAGGTACTGGATGGCGTCCACGGCACACATGTCCGTCTCGACCAGCGTGACGACCTCCTCGTCGGAGGAGTGCGGACCCACCTCGCGCAGCGCCACCTCGGCGGCCCGAATACCCATCGCCAGCCCGGGGCACATGTGGCCGTGGAAGCGCACTATGTCCTCTACCGTTTCGGGGGGCACCCAGGTACCCGTTCCTCTTCTCCGATCCACCACGGGCTGCTCCCTCGCTCGTTGGCGCTCCACGGGGATCTTACCTCTGTTCCTTACGCCCCGTGTGTGCACGCTGCAGCCAACGCTCGGACCAAACCGTAGGCGAGATGCGGGCTGCTCTCGGAGTACGTGATTCGGGTGCGGCCTGCGGCACGGGTCCCCGCCACCAGGGGGATGACGTTCGGGCAGGTGGGGCTCGGAGACGACAGGGACGCCAGGTACCGACGCGCTCCACCCTCGAGATCCTACCCTGGCGATCTCACGAGCGAGGCTTCGCCTCGGAAATGCCTGTGCCCCTTTACCTTCCAGCGGGTAGAAGGTTTATAATGCGACGGGTGTAACGAGGGAAAGGGGCTTTTTCATCGCCGAGCCGCTTTTGAAGATCGGTGAGGCGGCACGCCTGGTGGGCGTGCCGGCCAAGACGCTGCGCTATTACGAGGGTATAGGTCTGCTATCCCCCGCGAAGCGCACGGAGTCCGGGTACCGGCTTTATGGGTGGCGGGAGCTGGAGCAGATCGAGTTCATCCGCCGGGCCAAGCTGATGGGCCTCTCGCTGGAGGAGATCCGGGGCCTCGTCCGAACCGCCGAGGACGGCATCCCCAGTGGGGTGTTCCAACGGCTGGACCATCTCCTGGGGCGCAGCCTGGAAGAGACCGAGCGCAAGATCGAGGAGCTGCGCGCCTTCCGGGAGAGCCTGCTCGAGTACCGCGACCGGGCGGCGGAGGCCGAGGCACAGGGCGCGTGCCGGTGTGGGGGGCGCACGCAGAGCGAGTTCTGCGGGTGCGTCACGGCGACCACCGACGGGGTGGAGCCGCCAGATCTTCGCGTGGTCCGGGAGGACGGCCGTTCCGTGAGGGGGGCCGATAGGGGCGGGAAGTGCGGGTGTTGCGAGCCGGTATCCGGTGGGGTCCTGTAGTAGAGGTTCGGAAGGGAGACCATGAAGGTAGCGGTTGCGGGCAAGGGCGGTTCGGGCAAGACGACCATCTCGGCGACGTTGTCGCGGCTTCTGGCGCGGCGGGGTCATCCGGTGATGGCCGTCGACGGAGACCCGAACCCGAACCTCGCGGTGGCGCTGGGGATGAGCCCGGATCGGCTGGAGGAGATAGTCCGGGTACCGAAGGACATTATGGAGACGAAGGAAGAGGAAGGGGTTCGCAGGCTGGTCATGACCCGTCCTATCGAAGAGGTCACCTCCGAGTACGCGGTGCCCGGCCCCGACGGGGTGAACCTGATGGTCATGACGGGTGTGGACCACGCCGGAGCCGGGTGACTGTGCGCGGCGCACGCCAGGGTGCGCGGCCTGCTCGGTGAGCTGGCGACGGGAAGCAACGGCGAGACCATGACCATAACCGACATGGAGGCGTCCATAGAGCACATGAGCCGGGGCACGATCCGCCACGTGGACGCGATCCTCATGGTGACCGAACCATACTTCCGGTCCCTGGAGACCGTGGGGAGGATGGCGCCGCTCGCGCGGGAGCTCGGGATCGCCCACGTGTGGGCGGTGGCCAACAAGGTGCGGGGGCAGAGGGACGAGGAGATCATCCGCTCCTACTGCGCGGAGCACGGGGTAGAGGTCGGCGCGGTCGTCCCCTGGGACGAGGCGATACAGGAGGCCGACAGGGAGGGCAGGGCGCTGATGGACTACGCCCCCGCGGCGCCGGCGGTGACCTCCGTCGAAGGGATAGCCGACCTGTTGGAGCGGGAGATGGCGGGGGCGGCGGCAACGGTTCTTCCGACGGGGGTAACGGGAGAGGAGATCGCTCATGACGATTCAAGCACCCTCCACTCCAGGGATAGATGAGCCCGCCGGAACGCATCCTGGAGCCGGAGGCAAAAGGAACAGGGCGCCCGAGGGACCGGTCAAGGTGGTGCACGCCTTCTGGCTGGCGGGGATGAGCTGCGACGGGTGCAGCATCGCCGCGACGGGGGCCACCAACCCCAAGGTGGAGGACCTGATGAGGGGGATCATCCCCGGCCTCCCGAAGGTCATCCTGCACCACCCCGTGCTCTCGATGGAGGTGGGGGAGGACTTCACCCACGCCTACGAGCTGGCGGCCAGAGGCGAGTTGGAAGCCCCGTACGTGTGCATCTACGAGGGCTCGATCGCGGACGAGCGCATCGCCGCCGAGACCGACGGCTACTTCTCGGCCATGGGCCTGTCTGCTATCGAGGCGAAGAGGAGGGGGTTGGCGGGAAGCCCCATGCCGACCGCCGACCGGATGGCGCAGATGGCGCCGGGGGCGGCGGCGGTCATCGCGATCGGCACCTGCGCGACCTGGGGCGGGATCCCGTCGGCGGCGGGGAACCCGACCGGGTCGATGAGCGCGATGGACTTTCTCGGCAAGGACTACCGGAGCGCCCTGGGGCTGCCGGTTATCAACGTCCCCGGTTGCCCCCCATAGGGGACAACTTCACGGAGACGGTGGCGGCGATCCTGCTCTTCTTGCAGGGCATCGGGCCGCTGCCGGAGTTCGACGAGCTCGGCCGTCCGGCCTGGCTCTTCTCCGAGACCGTCCACCGCGGCTGCACGCGGGCCGGCTACTACGAGGAGGGTCTTCGCCGAGGAGTACGGGGACAAGGAGTGCCTGGTGGAGATCGGCTGCTGGGGGCCGGTGGTGAACTGCAACATCGTCTCCCGGGGGTTCCAGTCCCACATGGGCGGCTGCATGGCGCCGGCGGGCCGTGCATCGGGTGCACCATGCCGGGGTTCCCGGACAAGTTCTCCCCGTTCTACGAGGCCCCGCCGGGCTCCGCCGTCTCAAGCACCGCCTCGCGTACCGTGGGGTTCGGCATCCGGCGTCTTCGGGCCCTGAGCAACCACAACGCCAACCGGGAGGTCCGCTGGGACGAGCTCTACGGCGGGGAGGTGCCTTCCGGCTGGGGCGAAGTCGAGAAGCGCGGTCCCGTGGACAAGGTGGTCCAGTTCTTCTACGAGAAGCTGCAGTTCTCGGGCGACAAGAAGAAGCCCGGGCGGGACGACTCGGAGAGGTGGCACACGGACATGCCGCCGCGGGCCGGAACATGCAGGCCCCCCACGACGTCAGCGGCACGGCCGAGAGCGAGGGGCGGGCTCGCAGGGACGTGGACGAGACCTGGGAGAGAAGATAAGCATGCCGGACGCGGAGCTGTACACGATCTGGTACTGGAGCCTGGCGGTGGCCGCGGTCGTGGTGCTCCTCGCCGCGGCCCTGCTCATAGCCATCCTGCTCGTGGCCCGGCGCATCCTGGGCAACGCCCGGAAGGCGCTCGAGGCGGCCGAGGCGATAGCCGAGGACACGCAGGTTATCTGGGAGCTGGACGAGACCAACCGGACGGCCGAGGAGATCCTCGCGACGGCGGGGAGCATCGAGGAGCGCGGGGGCCGCATCGCCGGAACCCTGCAGGCGCCTACCGGGGGGGGAGGTTGAGGGCATGCTCGCGCTGGTCAGCGAAGGGCCGCCTACACGGTCTGGTGGATCTCTTTGGGCATCGGGTTGGTGGTCATCCTGGTCGTGGCGGTACTGCTCACCCTCATCGTGCGCACCGCCCGGCAGATAGAGGGAGGGGCCGCGGAGATCTGGACCGTGGGGCAGAGGATAGCGAACAACACCGTCCACATACCCCTCCTGCACAGGACGAACCAGATAGTGGACGGCATCCTGGAGAGGGCTTCCGGGATCGACGGGGCGACGGCGGCCATCGAGCGGCACGCCGAGGAGGAGAGGCGCTCTAGGTGACCGTGCTCTTGGCGGCGCTCTCGGCGCTCGCGGTGGTGGTGCTCTTCGCGGCGCTCGTCTTCTACCTGCTCAAGATAATAGAGGCGCTCGAAAGCATCGGGGGAGACGCCGAACGGGTACAGCCACCGGTCGAGCTACCTCTCCAAGATAACCTTCGGCCTCAGGGCCATAGAGCGGCAGACGGACCACCTCGGCCCCGAGGTGACCCGCCTCAACGAGAGCCTCTCAGAGCGGCGGAGGGATTGCGGAGCATAGACGGCCATCTCGCGCGGACCATCGAGGCCGTCGGGCGGCAGGAAGGGGGCCGGTAGTGGAGATACCGACGGGTGTCTACGTGATCTGGTGGGCCACCCTCATCGTCGCGGTGGTGGTCGTCCTGCCCCTGGCCGTCTACCTCTTGCACCGCGCCCTGATGGCCGCGCGCCAGATAGAGCGCTACGCGGCGCGGGCGCTCGAGGCGGGCGAGGGGATAGCCGGGAACACGCAGAACATCGCGGCCCTGGAAGACACCATCTCCGTGGCGACGGGGATCCTCGAGACGACGGGGTCCATCGAGGGGCGCACCGGGACCATCGAGGAAGCGTTCGAGGCCAGGGCGGGAGGGAGGGCGGATGAGCATCCTGACGATCCTGACGCTCGTGGCGGTCGCGCTGGTGGTGCTCGTGCTGGTGGTCTACCTGCTGGGGATAGCGTCTACCTGTGGCGGGCGGACCGGCACCTGGCGAAGCTCGCCGGGGGGCTGCGAGGCCGTACAGGGGCACGCGCGGCCGCTGCCGGAGCACCTGGGCACCGTAAACGGGGCGCTGCGCGCGCTCCGCGATGACCTGCGGGGGACCGACCGGCACCTTGAGGGTGTGGGCCGGTTCGTGGGAAGGGACTAGGAGGAGATCAGAGCGTGTGCTTTAAGAATTTGCCGGTAGAGTTCGACGAGCAGGGTCGGGCCTACCTGAGAGGACGTCCGCGACCCGTACAGCACGGAGCGGAGCCCAGACCTGAACGGCGGCGCGGTAAGTACCCTGAGCCGGGACCAGATCGAGGACCTGCTGGCCCGCAACGGGCACATCGAGCAGAAGGACTTCGACCCCATCACCCGCGTCGCCGGGGCCCTGGCGTTCCACAGTGTGGTGGATTTGGAGGAGCGCAAGGTCCTCGAGAGCCGCTCGGTGGCCACCCTGTTCCGGGGTACGAGATCATCATGATGGGCCGCGACCCGCGGGACGCCATCTACATCACCAGCCGGGCCTGCGGGGTGTGCGGCAACACGCACTCCAGGGACTTCGTCGCTGGCCACGGAGATGGCCATCGGCGTGAAGCCGCCGCCCTTGGGGATCGTGCTGCGTAACCTGCTCTCGGTCTTCGAGTTCCTTCTCGACCTGCCGCTGCACCTCTTCATGCTGACGGGACCGGACTACTCGGAGCACGTCATCCGCAGGACCAACCCCGAGCTGTGGGAGCGGGCGGAGAGGACCGAGGCGCCGCACGCCAACACCCACGGCTACGCCACCTCGCCGAGATCATGCGCGACATGAACGCGCTGACCGGGTCCTCTGTACCTGGAGGCGCTGCACATGACCCGCGTCGCGAAAGAGGCGTACGTCCTGATAGGCGGCAAGTTCCCCACCCGCAGACCCTGGCGCCGGGGGGCGTGAGCGCGACGGTAAACATCTCGACCTTCAACGAGATGTACCTGAGGTTGCAGCAGTTCTTCGACTACTCCAAGAAGGCCGCGGCGATCTACGACGACATCGTCGACTTCTTCTACGACGCCGACCCCCGCTACAGAGAGGTAGGGCGCACGGCGGCCAACCTCGTGGACAACGGGATCTGGGACGACCCGGAGGCCTACGACGCGACCTACGAGAACTGCAACGAGTGGGGCGAGAAGCGGTGGGCCACGCCGGGGGTGATAGTGAACGGGGAGCTGGTGACCACGAAGCTCCAGAACGTCAACCTGGGGCTTGAGGAGTTCATCGACCACTCCTTCTACGAGGGCTGGGACGGCCACAAGTTCGAGACGGACCCTTCTGGGGGCCCCTTGAGCCCCTACCATCCCTGGAACAAGGAGACCAAGCCGCGGCCGCAGGCCCCGAACTGGCGGGAGAAGTACACCTGGTCCACCTCTCCGAGGTGGGACCGGATGCCGATGGATGCCGAGGCCACCGCCCGGATGTGGACCACGGCCATGGCCCAGCTGCTGCCGGAGAACCCTTACCTCGAGCCCACGGGCCACAGCCTCAAGATGCTGCTCCCCGAGAGCAAGCTGCCGGAGACGGAGCTGGAGTGGCACGTGCCGGAGGTGTGGAACGCCTTCGAGCGCAACCGCGGCCGGGCCTACTGCCTCGCCTACACGGCGCTGGTGGGTCTGAACGTCTGGCGGCAGGGGATGGAGCTCTTGAAGCAGGGGCGGGACGCGGTAAGCACCCCGTTCAAGATCCCCCAGAAGGGCCAGCAGCTCGGGGTCGGGTTCTGGGGGCCGGACGCGGCTTCGTCAGCCACCACATGATGATCGAGGACGGGGTGGTCACGAACTACCAGATCGTCACCCCCTCGACCATCAACGCCTCGCCGCGCGACCCTTGGGGAACCCCGGGGATGTACGAGACGGCCGTGCTGAACACCCCGATCCTGGAGAACAGCGAACCGGGGGGCTTCCAGGGGATAGACATCCAGCGGACGATCCGCTCGTTCGACCCCTGCATGCCGTGCACGACGCACGTCCACACGGACGAAGGCGTCATCACGCGCGAGGTCAACACCTGCGCCTGCGGGGCCGAGCACTAGTGATCCTGATCGCCGGCGTCGGCTACCAGTACCTCGGCGACCTCTCCTTCGGCCCGAAGCTGGTGGAGCGGCTGCAGGGCATGGACGTGGCCGGAGGAGGTCAGGGTGGAGAGGACTTCGGCTACGGGCCCCTCGCCATCCTCGACTGGTTCGAGGAGAGCCCGGGGAAGAGGTTCGAGCGCGCCATCCTCGCCGGGGCCGTCGAGCGCGGGCGGAAGCCGGGGACCCTGACCACCTACGGCTGGATCGCGGGCACCCCCGACCCCAACCTGGTGCAGCAGTGCGTCCTGGAGGCGGGAGCCGGGGTCATAAGCCTGGAGAACCTCCTTGTCGTCGCCCAGCACTTCGGTGCTCTCCCCGCCGACACCTCGGTGGTGGAGCTGGAGCCGTCAGAGAAGGTGGAACACGGAGCTGAGCGCTTTGGGCGAGGAGCGGCTGGAGCAGGCCGTGGAGTGGATCCAACGCGAGGTCTATTCCGGAGCCCGGCACTCCGGTAACGGCCGGAAGGAGGTGCGCAAGGGATGAGCGAGAACGGTGAGCGGGCCTTCGATCCCATGGCCGCCCTGCGCTGCCGGGACGACGTCCTGCAGGCGATGTACTGGATGCGGGGGGAGGGTTTCGGAGAGGAGACCGACGTCCGGACGCTGCGGAGCTTCCTGGTCGTCGACGAGGCCCTGTTGCGGGAGCAGGTCGGGATCCTGGCGGAGGACGGCTACCTCCTGGAAGAGTCAGCGGGACGCTACCGGTTGAGCGAGCTCGGCGTGAAGGAGGGCGGCCGGCGCTTCGCCGACGAGTTCTCCGGCCTCCAGAGCACCGCGCACGGAGATTGCGGACCGGAATGCCCGACCTGCAAGGGCGTGCCGCGCGACAGTTGCGCCCACTGCGCCCCCGAGGTTGTCGAAAGGTAGCTGTATGGCTCCTTCGAAAAAGAGATCCCCGTGGTGCAGGTCGCGCAGCCGCCCTCGTCGGGGCTCCCGCCCGAGTTTCAGCATCTGCTGGAGTGGTTGGGGACCGGTCTGGAACGGATGGAGGGGATAGAGGACGAGCGGACGCGCGAGAGGTCTTCGCCCTCTTGGAGGGGATAGACGTCCTGCACCGGCAAGCCCTGGGGCGCCTGCTGGATCTCGTCACCAACCTCGGCGGGTCCGGGCTCGCCGAGCGGGTGTCGCAGGACCCCGTGGTACGCACCCTCCTCGAGATGTACGATCTCCCGGAGGCGGACGAGCGGACGCAGGTCGAGCACGCGCTGGAAGGCGTCTACCCCTACTTTAAGTCCCACGGGGGCAAGTTGGAGGTCCTGGGGGTAGAGGAGGGGCGAGTTCGGGTGCGGCTCTCGGGTTCTTGTGAGGGTTGTCCGGGTACCGCGACGACGCTCCAGCGCGTGGTCGAGGAGGCCCTGCGCGAGGGATTCCCGGGCTTCAGGGAGCTTGTGGCGGAGGAGCCGCCCCCGGCGACCGGGAAGCCTATCCAGCTCGGGGAAAAGCCGCGGCGTCGTCCGCGATGGGTCTCCGTGGGTTACCTAGAGGACCTCGAACCGGGGGAGATACGGGCCCTGCGGCCGGAGGGTACGGCCCTGCTCCTGGTACGCCTGGACGGGGAGGTCTACGCCTACCGCAACGGTTGTCCGCCGGGCAGCGCCCTCGCGCTGCACCTGGGGAGTTTGGAGGGCTCGACGCTGGTCTGCCCCTGGCACGGCTGCCGCTACGACGTGCGGACCGGCAGGCGAGAGGACGATGAAGAAGGCAAGCTCGCGGTGCTCCCGGTCGCGGTAGGGGATGGGGAGATAAAGATCGCGGTAGGGGTGGAAGAGGTAGAGGCGGCTTGACGCCCCGGGTGCTGGTGGCCGGCGTAGGCAACGACCTGCTCGGGGACGACGGCTTCGGGATAGCGGTCGTCCGGCGGTTCTCCGAGGATGGCGTGCCGGAGGGGGTCGAGGTATTCGAGTCCGGGATCGGCGGCATCAGGATGGTCCAGGAGTTGATGGATGGCTACGAGGCCCTCGTCATCGTAGACGCCACCGACCGGGGCGAGGAGCCCGGCACGGTCTGCCTGCTGGAGGTGGAGGTCCCCGACCCGGATGGGTTGACCGAGGAGGACCGGCAGGGGTTTCCTGGCCGATACCCACTTGACCGGTGCCTTCAAAGGCCCTGACCCTGGCGCGCGCCCTAGAGGTCTTGCCTCCCCGGGCGTACATCCTGGGGATGCCAGCCGCAAGAGTGCGAGCTCGGGATGGGCCTGAGCGGACCGGTCGAGAGAGGCGCCGCCGAGGCTACCCGGCGCCTGCGGGAGCTGTGCGCGACGTTGGTCAGAGAGCCGACCGCTACGTGAGGGTGCCTACCCGGGAGCGACGGGAGATCTCCGTGCGCGGCATCGTGCAGGGCGTTGGCTTCCGGCCCTTTGTCTATTCGCTGGCGCGGCGTCACGGCCTGGTGGGACTGGTTCGCAACGACGCCGAGGGCGTCCACATCGAGGTGGAGGGCGCGCCGAGAGGAGTTGGAGCGTTTTCTGCGCGGGATAGAAGAGGAGGCTCCGCCGCTGGCCGTTATAGAAGCCGTGACCTGGCGACCGCTAGCGGTGCTCGGGGATGGGGAGTTCCTCATCGAGGAGAGCCGGGAGGGCTTCCGGCGACGGGCCCTGATCTCACCGGACGTCGCCACCTGCGAGGGATTGCCTGGCAGAACTCTTCGATCCCGAGAACCGGCGCTACCGGTACCCGTTCACCAACTGCACCAACTGCGGGCCGCGGTTCACCATAACCCGCTCCGTCCCCTACGACCGCGCCATGACCACGATGGCACACTTCGAGATGTGCCCCGAGTGCCGGCGTGAGTACGACGACACATCAGACCGCCGCTTCCACGCCCAGCCCAACGCCTGCCCGGTCTGCGGGCCGCAGGTGCGTCTCCTGGACCGCTTCGGCCACGAGCTACACGCTGAGCCGGGTGATCCCATTCTGCGCACGGCCCAGATGCTGCGCGGGCGAGCCGTCGTGGCTATCAAGGGCCTGGGAGGCTACCACCTGGCCTGCGACCCGTTCGACGCCGAAGCGGTGAGGACGCTACGGGGCCGCAAGGCGCGCCAGGACAAGCCGTTCGGGCTCATGGCCCGAGACCTCGCGCAGGTGGAGGAGCTTTGCCGGGTCACGCCGGAGGAAGAAGAACTCCTGTCTTCCCCGGCCCGGCCCATAGTGCTCCTGGAGCGCCGGGAGGACGTCGGGTGGCCGCCGAGGTGGCCCCGCGCCAGAAGACGCTCGGCGTCATGCTAGCCTACACCCCGCTGCACCACCTGCTCCTACGCGATGTGGACAGACCGCTCGTGATGACCAGCGGCAACAGGTCCGACGAGCCGATAGCCTACCGGGACGAGGAGGCGTTCGAGCAGCTGGGCGACATAGCCGACTACTTCCTCGTGCACGACCGGCCCATCCAAATGCGCTGCGACGACAGCGTGGCGCGGGTAGTCGAAAGAGGCTGTACCCTCTCCGGCGCTCGCGCGGCTACGCTCCGCGCCCCTGCGGGGTTGCCGGTAGCTTCGACCAGCACACCCTGGCTTGCGGGGGCGAGCTTAAGAACACCTTCTGCGTTACGAAGGAGCGCCACGCCTTCTCGAGCCACCACATCGGGGACCTGGAGAACTACGAGACCCTGCGGTCCTTCCGGGAGGGTCGAGCACTACTGTCGGCTCTTCGACGTGCAGCCTGGTCTGGTGGCCTACGACCTGCACCCCGAGTACCTCTCTACCAAGTACGCCCGGGAGCTGGAAGAGGCGGGGCTCCCGGCGGTGGGAGTGCAGCACCACCACGCGCACGTCGCGAGCTGTCTGGCGGACAACGAGCGGCCGAGCGGAGCGCAGATTATAGGGGTTGCGCTGGATGGAACCGGCTACGGAACCGACGGGGCAATCTGGGGCGGGGAGTTCTTCGAGGGCAGTATGGAAGGATGGGTTCATGCGGCGGGCGCACCTGGAGTATGCTCCCTTGCCGGGAGGAGCGGCGGCGATCCGGCACCCGTGGCGCATGGCGCTCGCACGGCTCATCAGACCTCTACGGCGAAGAAGATACTCTGAAGCTCCCGCTCGGGTTGGTGCGGGAAGCGGGAGCGAGACGTGCGGCTCATCGGCCGGCTCGTAGAGCGCGGCCTCAATACCCCGCCGACCTCCAGCGCGGGGCGGCTCTTCGACGCCGTGGCGGCGCTCGTCGGGGTGCCGGGCTCGGGGCGGACAACCTACGAAGGCCAGGCCGCGGTGGAGCTGGAGCTGGCCGCGAGCGGCCCGGCGAGCCGGGGTTATCCATTCGGGTTGCGACCCGAGGGTGACGGGTGGGTGGTGGAGACGCTCGCAAATCGTAGGCGGGGTGGTCGAAGATCTGCTGGCGGGACGCGAGGGGCAACGGTATCTTCCAGGTTCCACCGGACGATGGCGGAGGTGGTCGTTGCCGGGTGCGGGCGGCTCCGGGAGGCGGGAGGGACGAACGCGGTCGCGCTCTCCGGGGAACCTTCCAGAGCATGCTGCTTACGCGGCAGGTGTTGGAGCGATTGGGGGCGGAAGGTTTCGCGGTCTACCGGCACCGGCGGGTGCCGACCAACGACGGCGGGCTCTCCCTGGGGCAGGCCGTACTGGCTGATAGCGTTTTCAAAGGTAGGGAGGCGTAGGATATGTGTTTGGGCATGGCCGGGCCAGATAGTCGAGATCCTCGATGAGGAGATCTACCTGGCCAAGGCGGACGTGGGCGGGGTCCGCAGGAACGTAAACATCGGGCTGGTTCANGGCGCTTCGCCGACGAGTTCTCCGGCCTCCAGAGCACGGCCCACGGAGATTGCGGACCGGAATGCCCAACCTGCAAGGGTGTCCCGCGCGACGCCTGCTTCCACTGCGCCCCTGACGTCGTCGAGAGTTAGCTGTATGGCTCCTTCGAAGAAAGAGATCCCCGTAGTGCAGGTAGTTCAGCCCGCCTCGTCAGGCCTCCCGCCAGAGTTCCAGCACCTGCTGGAGTGGTTGGGGACCGGTCTGGAACGGATGGAAGGGATAGAGGACGAGCGGACCCGCGAAGAGGTCTCGGCCCTCCTGGAGGGGATAGACATCCTGCACCGGCAGGCCCTGGGGCGACTACTGGAGCGCGTCACCACCCTCGGCGATTCCGGGCTCGTCGAGCGGGTATCGCAGGATCCAGTAGTACGCACCCTCCTCGAGATGTACGATCTCCCGGAGGCGGACGAGCGGACGCAGGTCGAGCACGCGCTGGAGACCGTCTACCCCTACTTCAAGTCCCACGGAGGGAAGTTGGAGGTACTAGGGGTGGAGGCGGGGCGGGTCCGGGTGCGGCTCTCGGGCTCTTGTGAGGGTTGTCCGGGTACCGCGACGACCCTCGAGCGGGTGGTCGAGGAGGCCCTGCGGGAGGGATTCCCAGGCTTTAGAGAGCTTGCGGCGGAGGAGCCGCTTCCACCGGTGTCCGAGAAGCCCATCCAGCTCGGGCGGAAGCCACTGCGCCGCCCTCGATGGGTCTCGGTAGGGTATCTGGAGGACCTCGAGCCTGGGGAGATGCGGGCCTTGAGACCGGAGGGTACATCCCTGATCCTGGTGCGCCTGGACGGGGAGGTCTACGCCTACCGGAACGGTTGCCCGCCGGGCAGCGTCCTCACGCTGCACCTGGGGAGTTTGGAGGGCTCGACGCTGGTCTGCCCCTGGCACGGCTGTCGCTACGACGTGCGGACCGGCAAGCGAGAGGACGACGCCGAGGGCAAGCTCCCGGTGCTACCGGTCGCGGTGCGGGACGGGGAGATAAAGATTGCGGTTGGCGTGGAAGAGGTAGAGCCGGAGTGAAGCCCCGGGTGCTGGTGGCCGGTGTGGGCAACGACCTGCGCCAGGACGACGGCTTCGGGATAGCGGTCGTCCGGCGGTTCTCCGAGGAGGGCGTGCCGGAGGGGGTCGAGGTGTACGAGTCCGGGATCGCCGGCATCGGGTTGGTCCAGGAGCTGATGGACGGGTACGAAGCCCTCGTCATCGTGGACGCCACGGATCGGGGCGAGGAGCCCGGCACGGTCTACTTACTGGAGGTGGAGGTCCCCGACCCGGAGGAGTTAACCGAGGAGGGCCGGCAGGAGTTCCTGGCCGATACTCATTTGACGGTGCCTTCGAAGGCCCTGACCCTGGCGCGTGCCCTCAAGGTCTTGCCTCCCCGGGCGTACATCCTGGGCTGCCAGCCGAAGGAGCACGAACTGGGGATGGGCCTGAGCGAACCGGTCGAGAGAGGCGCCGCCGAGGCCATCCGGCGCCTGCGGGAGCTGACCACTCGTCTGGTAAAAGAGCTGGTCGCACCGTGAGGGTGCCGACCCAAGAACGCAGGAAGATCCCGCCGAGAATATGCTAGGACTCCGCTAATGGAGATCGAGGTCTTCCGTGCTGAGAACCCGCCCCGGATGCAGCGGTACGGCGAAGCTCTTGAGGCCGGCATCGTCCGCGGCAATACGGGCAGCCTGGTCGTGATGAAGCTCGGCCCCGGTCTTGAGCTGACCGAACACGCCCACCAACAGGAGCACGTAGGCGCGGTGCTCGCGGGCGAGTTCAGCTTTACCGATGGCGACGAGGAGACGGTTCTGCGCGCCGGTGATCTGTACCGCATCCCGCCGAACGTGAGGCACGGTGTGCGCTGCGCAGATCACGCCCTCGTTATACAGGCGCGTGCCGATTTCCAGATAGGGACGCGTTCTACGTAACGTCGAGTCGTCGACGCGGACCGAGCATGACAAAGGTTGGTCGTGAAAGGAGAGGCGTGCAGGTAAGAAACGCGATAAACACGAACATTATCATCGTCGGGCTCGAGGACACCCTCCGGGAAGCGGCCCGGCGGATGTCCGAGCGGGGCGCGGCGGTCGTCGATCCGGCCGAGGCCGGAAGTCACCCCAGGATCGTCGCCATGCGCGAGGTCCTCCACTCGGTCGGAGCGGGCCAGGACCCCGATGCCGCCGAACGCGTGGCCGATCACCTGGCCCCGAGCACGACCTTCTCGGCTCTGGACTGGATGCTCATCCAAGCGGCCGAGGCGATGGTCAAGGTTGGCCTCCAGCACGTCGTGGTGGTCGATGGAGACGAAACCGTGGGCATCATTTCGATGCGTGAGCTCGTGCGCAACTTGACGAATCGGTAGGCGGCGCCCCATTGCTCAACCCAACCGGGCCGGACGGCGACACGAGGCGGCATCCCAAGCGCCCAGACCCGGCGAAGATCGAGCTTCTCCTCTTTTTCCTTCTAGGACAGGGGCATCGAGACGCCAACGGTCGAGCGTCTGATATGCTGGTCGGAGACCCGCTGCCCCGAATCTCTGATTAGATACAGGAGGCGTTAGCGATGCGGGCAAGTATCGACGCGCTCAGCGCCCGGAGCAGGGAGGAACTACTCCCGTGTAATAAGATCTTTGAGGCCTTCTTCAAAGCAGAAGCTTCCCGGCTGGCAGAGGCTGCCACGAGATCAGGTCGTGTCTTGGGCTCCTCTTTCCCTCTACCCCTTCCTGAACAGCAAAGGAGTAGCGGTTGGAGAAGGGCCAGTGTAGGATATGACGGAAAGGGTTGTGAATGGGCAGCTCGCAGACTATGCGGGTGTGGTCTGCTCAGAGGTACATCTTAAAGTCGATGTAAACCCGAAGTTGTGTGCGGACGCGACGTCGTTGCGGGCCGGCCAAGGAGCACGAGCTGCCAACGAGCTTGAGTAAATCGATGCAGAGAGGTGCGGCGGAGGCCCTCGCGCACCCGCGAGGGCCTACCGCCGCACCGGTAAGAGGGTCGGTCGCGCGGTGAGAACGCCCACCCAGGAGCGCCGGGAGATCTCCGTGCGGGGCATCGTGCAGGGCGTGGGGTTCCGGCCCTTCATCTACGCTCTAGCGCAGCGGTACGGGCTGGCGGGGCTGGTACGCAACGACGCCGAGGGTGTCCACATCGAGGCGGAGGGTTCTCCGGAGGGGCTGGAACGCTTCCTGCAAGATATAGAAGAGAAGGCTCCCCCGATGGCCGTGGTCGAGACCGTGGCCTGGCGGCCACTCACGGTACGGAAGGAGAGAGATTTCCGTATCGAGGAGAGCCGGGAGGGAACCCAACGACGGGCCTTGATCTCGCCGGACGTCGCCACCTGCGAGGATTGCCTCGCGGAACTCTTTAACCCGGCAAACCGGCGCTACCGGTACCCGTTTACCAACTGCACCAACTGCGGCCCACGCTTTACCATAACCCGCTCGGTACCCTACGACCGGGCCATGACCACGATGGCGCACTTCGAGATGTGCCCCGAGTGTCAGAAGGAGTACGACGACCCATCGGACCGCAGGTTCCACGCCCAGCCCAACGCCTGCCCGGTCTGCGGTCCGCGGACGAAGCTGCTGGACCGGTTCGGCCACGATCTGCATAGCAAACTAGAAGACCACATCCTGCGGGCGGCGCGGATGCTGCGCGGAAGGGCCATCGTGGCGATCAAGGGCCTGGGAGGTTACCATCTGGCCTGCGACCCGTTCGATGCCAAGGCAGTGAGGACTTTGCGGGGCCGCAAGGTGCGTCAGGACAAGCCTTTCGCGCTCATGGCCCGGGACCTCGAGCAAGTACGGGAGCTGTGCCGGGTGGGGCCGCAAGAAGAGCGGCTGCTCTCCTCCCCGGCGCGCCCCGTAGTGCTTTTGGAGCGTCAAGAAGATAACGGGGTAGCCGAGGAGGTGGCGCCGCGCCAGAAGACGCTTGGCGTGATGCTGGCCTACACTCCGCTGCACCACTTGCTGTTGCACGACGCGGGCATCCCGCTAGATCCACTCGGCGCTCGCGTACTATTGGGATCACCGAGAGGAACTCAACCGCGATATTCAACGACGTCTCGAACGAGTTGCAGAGTTACGTAGCAAACTTCAGCATCCAGAGTTGGCGGCGCTTCGGTCCACGCCAGAGTAAAGGAGTTGAGGCATGAAGTACCGGGTTTTGATCGAGCAGGATGAAGACGGGATGTACGTGGCGGAGGTGCCGTCCCTACCCGGTTGCATCTCGCAGGGACAAACCAGAGAAGAAGCCGTCGAGAACGTCAGAGAAGCTATCGCAGCGTACCTCGAGAGCCTGGAGGCGCATGGCGACCCCATTCCGCCGCCGATCACGGAAGAGGTGGTGGAGGTTAACGTGTGAGCGGTTTGCCTCGTGTTTCCGGACGCGAGGTGGTAAGAGCCCTGCGAAAGACCGGATACGAGAGGGATCGGCAGCGAGGTAGCCACATCGTTCTCCGACAAACAGCGCCGCCGCACCGACGCATCACCGTGCCCGACCACAAAGAAGTGGCCAAAGGCACGTTGAGGGCTATCATCCGGCAGGCCGGCTTGACCGTAGACGAGTTCAAAGCTCTGCTCTGACACGACGGAGGATGTGAGAGGTGCGAACGGGGCGGTGGTACAGTTGGGACAACAAGTAGGCGTGGCTACCCCGCTCCACGTCTTTCTCTATCACAGCTTGTTGCCGCTCGAGTTAAGGGCGCGGAGCCGGGTACAATTCCCGGCCTAATGCAGCCTTGCGGATTTGTACGGTAAAAGGCGGTGTCGTGACCTATGTTCAACGGGACCATCTCTGACGAACGGGAGGTCCTGGCCGTTTGCCTCGACCATCTGTACCTCGGCGACGGGCAGGTCGTTCGCTCTCTTACCCGCAGCGGGTTGCACAGACCCACCGAAGCACGGACGATCTCCTACGTGCGCAAGAACCTCGAAGGCCTCAACGAAGAAACATTGGCCGACTTCCTCGCGAAGAACCGCGAGCGGCACCCGGTCGAACCGGACCTCAACCCGGGGGGACGATTGACCTGCGTGGACGACAGAGAGTTCGAGCACATCTTCCGGGACGGGGAGGGATGGGAACGCTTCCGCCGGACGTTCCCCGATTCGGATGGGACGCTTCGGTTCTCGCGGGTCGGGTTCAACCGGGACATGACGCAGGCCATGCTCTATGCCGGACAGCAGTTCGATTGGAACGTAGGGTCCGGCGGCTTCTGGTTATTCTCGAACACCGACGGAGCGTGGGTCGAATCCGGCAGGTTGGGGAACTGGATCTCCTAGGCGCGAGCCCCACGCCGGGAAGAGTAGGTGCTCGATGGCCGTTGGTCTGCTCTGCTAAACTAGCTGAAGGGAAAGCCAGCGGAAACCGGGCTCATGGCCGGACGCGCCCTGGTCATCGGAGGTGCTAGCGGTGCGACAGGTGGACACGGATATCCTCGCCGCCCGGAACAGGGAAGAGTTGCTCCGACGCAACGGTGTCTTCGAGAGTTTTTTCAAAGCGGAAGCTCCTCGTCTGGCCGAAGCCTGCCACGAGATGTCCCGCCGCTTCCTGGCGGGCGGACGGCTCCTGGCTTTCGGTAACGGTTCCGCCGCGACCGACGCCCAGCACGTCTCGGTGGAGTTCGTGCATCCGGTCATTGTGGGTAAGCGGGCCTTGCCGGCGCTGGACGTGGGCCCGGATTTTGAGCCCCACCTATCGGTGATACTGCGCCCGCAGGACATGGTCATGGGCTTCTCGTTCCCGAGCGGGGACGAGATGGTAGAGCGAGCGTTACGGCTGGCGCGGGAGCGGGGGGCCCTCACCTTTGCGCTGGCGGGGGAGGCGGGAGACTATCCCTTCGCGCTGCCGGACGAGGATCCGTTCGTCAGCCAGGAGGTCTTCGAGGTTCTGTACCACATGCTCTGGGAGACGGTGCATGTGTACTTCGAGCACCGGGAGCAGGGACACGACGTGGGCAACTCCTCTTTCCTCTATCCTTTCCTCGGAAAGGGGGAGCAACGGCTCGAAGAGGTCGTGGAGGAGGTGCAGGGCTCGATGTTGCAGAAGATGGAAGAGGTGAACGGCATGCGGGCGGCGGTCGCCGAAACTGAGGCGGGCGCTATTACGGAGATCGCGGTTGCCGTGGTCGAGAGGCTGAGGCTGGGGGGTAAGCTCATCGTGTTCGGCAACGGCGGGTCGGCCACGGACGCGAACGATCTGGTCGCCGACTGCGTGGCCCCGCCGCCGAGTTTCGAGCCTGTTCCGGCGATCTCGCTGTCCGCCGAATCGCCCAACATCACGGCTATCGCCAACGACATCGGCAGCGAAGCCATCTTCGCCCGCCAGCTCATCGCCCACGCCCGGCCGGAGGACGTGGCGATCGGTATTTCGACCAGCGGAGGCTCGGCCAACATCCTGGCCGCCCTGGCCGAAGCTCGCAAACGCGGGCTGCTCACGGTGGGCATCGTGGGTTACGATGGGGGGAGGATCTTGGGCGAGCGGCTGGCGGACCACGCGGTGGTCGTGCGTTCGGACTATATCCCGCGCATCCAGGAGGTTCAGGCTTCGGTCTACCACGTGCTGCGTGGGCTCATGCAGACGCTGGCGGGAGGGAGGGGTTAACGCTTGCACGAGCTGGCCATAGCCGACTCTATAGTCCAGATCGCCGACCGCCACGCGAACGGGCGGCGGGTCACGAAGGTGCAGTTGAAGGTCGGCCACCTGCGCCAGGTCGTCCCCTCGGCCCTGGCCTTCAGCTTCGAGCTGGTGGCCCAGGGAACGTCCGTCGAGGGCGCGGAGTTGGAGATGGAGGAGGTCCCGGTCACCGGCTCGTGTCGCGGTTGCGGTGTGGAGAGCCGGCTAAAGGAGTTTCCCCTGCAATGCAGGGCGTGCGGTAGCGACGACCTGCGAGTTCTAGAGGGGGAAGAGTTGTTCGTGGAGTCTCTCGAGATGGAGGAGGTATAAAGATGCATCGCACGGCCGTAAAACAGGTTGTCATGGAAGGCGTCCTGGACGCGAACGACGCGCTCGCCCAGGCAAACCGGACCCAGTTCGACGAGGCCGGGACCTACGTGGTCAACCTGATGAGCTCCCCGGGAGCGGGGAAGACGGCTCTGCTGGAGCGCACGCTGGAGCGGATGCACGGCAAGCTTCGCCTGGGAGTCCTGGAAGGCGACGTACAGACCACCCTGGACGCCGACCGGCTGTCCCGCTTCCACGTACCACTGGTGCAGGTGAACACCGATCCCGGCTTCGGCGGCGAGTGCCACCTGGACGCGAACATGGTCCGCTCGGGTCTCTCCGAGCTCTCGTTGAACGATATGGACGTTCTGGTCATAGAGAACGTCGGGAACCTGGTGTGTCCGGCGGAGTTCAAGGTCGGGGAGAATACCAGGGTGATGGTCTACTCGATCACCGAAGGAGAAGAGAAGCCCCTGAAGTACCCCCTTATGTTCAGGTCGGCGGACCTCGTGCTGGTGAACAAAGTCGACCTGCTGGAGCACCTGGACTTCGACCTTGAGCAGTTCCTCGGCTACCTGGACGCGGTCAACCCCGGCGTCGAACGCATACTCGCGAGCGCCCGCACGGGCCAGGGTGTGGACGAGTGGTGCTCCTGGCTGGAAGAACGCGGGGCTCCTTCGTAGACCGGCGGCATAAAGCGGCCGCTCGGCGTTGTCACCGGGAAGCGCACTCCTACCACGCTGCCGTCGCCGGGCTTGATCCGCTACAACGGGCAGTGGTATCCGACGAGGTCGCGAGCGTGGCGAGACTAGTTGGCCAGAAAGACTGTCCGAGAACTACTCTGCGAGACAAGATCTTACCAGGCGAGCGACCTACCAGGTCGAAAGCGAGGGACTCTCCGGTGGGGCCTGCCGGTGAAAACCTCGGGCCCGGTAGACTAGAACCCCGTACCACGGGAAGCAAGCCCGGCGGGGTTCGTGCCCTCTCGGGCCGGGTAGTGAATAAAAGGAGGCTGGGAATAAAGGAGAGCGCGGTACAAAGAGCCAGCCGAGAAGCAGCGCGCAGCTAAAACTACCCTATCGAGCAGGAGGGAACATATGCCCAGAAACAACAAGGCGAAGCAGGTCCCAGAGAGGGCAAAAGAGGCCGCGGACCCGGATCCCGACATGACGCCCCACGTCTCCAAGGAGCCGAAGGGGCAGTCCTTCTTCTTCTCGCCTGAACGAGTCCAGGGAGCCAGGTGAGGACGAAGAGAAGCGCCGCGTCGCCGAGAAGCTCAGGGAGCGAAAACAGGACTCCTGATAACTCTAGAGCCTTCCGCCGGGTGCGAGAACTGCTCGTGTCCGACAAACCGCGGGCTGTCGAGGACGGCCCACTCTTGCCTTAGAGACCGCCGATAAGAGAGCGTTTGTCCTTTCGGGCGCCCCGGTAGGTTGCCAAAACGTAGGATCAAGCACGTTTTGCGAGGATGGGGCGAGTAGAATCGGGGACATGAGCGGCGGAGAGGTGGTGTGATGTACGACGCGGTGGTCGTTGGTTCGGGGCCGAACGGTCTGGCCGCCGCCGTGGAGCTGGCGCGGAACGGGCGCTCCGTCGCCGTCCTCGAAGCCGAAGATACCATAGGCGGCGGTACCCGCTCCGCGCAGCTCACCCTGCCCGGCTTCGTCCACGACGTCGGCTCGGCTATACACCCTCTAGGCTACGCCTCGCCTTTCTTCTCTACCCTGCCGCTCGCGGAGCACGGTCTGGAGTGGGTCCACCCGCCCGCCCCGCTCGCCCACCCCTTCGACGACGGCTCCGCCGCCGTGTTGGAACGCTCCGTGGAGGAGACGGGGGAGACCCTGGGACCCGACGCCGCAGCGTACCGAAGGTTGATGCAACCTATAGCCCGGGACTTCGACCGGATCATCGACTCTCTGCTCGGCCCGCCGCGGCTCCCGCGCCATCCCTTCGCCCTGGCCCGCTTCGGGCTACGCGCGCTCCGCTCCGCTCGCGGGCTCGCCGAGGGGATGTTCGAGGGTGAGAAGGCCCGCGGCCTCTTCGCCGGGAACGCCGCCCACTCGTTTCTGCCGATGGAGCAGGCGCCGAGCGCCGCGTTCGGCCTCGTTCTCTCCACCGTGGGGCATGCCGCCGGCTGGCCTTTCCCAAAGGGCGGCTCGCAGAAGATAGCCGACGCGCTGGTCTCCTACCTGCGCTCCCTGGGCGGCGAGGTGTATACGGGCCATCGCGTACGGGCAGTGGAGGAGGTGCCCCGGACGCGGGCGGTCCTCTTCGACGTGACGCCGCGGCAGCTGCTCGAGATCTCGGGCAAGCACTTCACCGGACGCTACCGGCGCGCCCTCGAGCGCTACCGTTACGGCCCCGGCGTCTTCAAGGTGGACTTCGCGCTCGACGGTTCGATCCCCTGGAAGGCCGAAGGGTGCGGGCGCGCCGGTACCGTCCACCTGGGCGGTACGCTGGACGAGATCTCCACCGGAGAGGCCGTCATCTCGCGGGGCGAACACCCCGAGAGTCCCTTCGTCCTGCTCGCCCAACAGAGCCTCTTCGACGAGACGCGCGCGCCCCACGGCAAGCACACCGTCTGGGCCTACTGCCACGTCCCCAACGGATCCACCGTCGACATGACGGAGCGCATCGAAAAGCAAATAGAGCGCTTCGCCCCCGGCTTCCGCGACCGCATCCTGGCCAAGTGTACGATGAGCCCGGCCAACCTCCAGCGCATCAACGCCAACCACGTCGGCGGCGACATAAACGGCGGACTACAGGACTTTAGACAGCTCTTCACCCGGCCGGTCGTTCGCCTCACGCCGTACTCGACCCCCGCCGGAGGGCTCTACATCTGCTCCTCCTCGACCCCGCCCGGCGGCGGCGTCCATGGCATGTGCGGCTTCTTCGCCGCTCGCGCCGCCCTCGCGACCACGCTGCGCTGAGGGGCGCGTCGCGCGGCATCTCGCCGCTGCCCAGGATACTTGACGCAAGCCTGGCCTCTCGTTACCGTAGCTTTCGGGCTACGCGAACAACGCCCACGAGGGATGGGGTTCTCAGATCTGCCCCGGAGGAGGATACGCGAGATGAGCGAGGCAAGGAACGGGGCGCATTCTCCTCTGGAGGGGGTGCGGGTGGTGGAGATGGGGAGCTTGCTCGCCGGGCCTTTCTGCGGCCAGCTCCTGGCGGACTTCGGGGCCGAAGTTATAAAGCTGGAGCCGCCCGGCAAGGGCGACCCCATGCGCGAGTGGGGCCGGCATCGCAAGAACGGGCGCACCTTGTGGTGGCCGATCATCGCCCGCAACAAGAAGTCTGTCACACTGAATCTGCGCGAACGGGAGGGGCAGGAACTAGCCCGCGAGTTGATCTCTGGGGCGGACGTCGTAGTCGAGAACTTCCGGCCTGGCACGATGGAGCGCTGGGGGCTCGGGTACGAGGACCTGAGCGAGATCAACCCCGGACTGGTGATGGTGCGGGTCTCGGGGTACGGGCAGACGGGACCGTACAGCGAGAGGGCCGGGTTCGGGGCCATCGGGGAGTCGATGGGGGGCATCCGTCACGTCACCGGGTTCCCCGACCGGCCTCCGCCACGCGTCGGGGTTAGCCTCGGCGACTCGCTTGCGGCGACCTTCGGAGCCCTCGGTGCCGTGACGGCCCTCTACAACCGGGAAGCGCGCGGCGGCGAGGGCCGGGGGCAGGTGGTCGACGTCGGCATCTACGAGGCCGTACTGGCTCTTATGGAGAGCACTATCCCCGAGTACGCGCTCGCCGGGCACGTCCGGGGTCGTACCGGCGCCATTCTGCCGTTCGTGGCCCCGTCGAACACCTACCCGACCCGCGACGACGACTACGTCGTGATCGGGGCGAACGCCGACACCGTCTTCGCGCGGCTCGCGGAGGCCACCGGCCATCCCGAGTGGGCCGAGGACGAGCGCTACGCAACCCACAACGCCCGTGGCGAGAACCAGGAGGAACTCGACGGTATGATCTCTGGTTGGACAAAGGAGCGCACCGTGGACGAGGTGCTGGAGGTACTGAAAGAGGCGGGCGTTCCGGCCGGCAAAGTCTTCACCGCCAAAGACATGGTCGAGGACCCGCACTACGCCGCGAGGGAGAACGTCGTGACCGTCGAGGACCCCGACATGGGACCCTTCCCCATGCAGAACGTCGTCCCGCGCCTGAACGAGACGCCCGGGAAGGTTCGGTGGACGGGTCCGGCGCTGGGGCAACACAACGATGAGGTATACGGGGAGGTTTTGGGGTTGAGCGAGGAGGAGCGAGAAGCCTTGCGTGAGAGGGGTGTGATCTGATGCGCATAGAGATAGTGGACGTCGGCCCCCGGGACGGCCTCCAGAACGAAGACGAGACGCTCTCCCCGCAGACCCGGGCCGAGCTCTGCGACAGTCTGGCGGCCGCGGGCGTGCCGAGGGTAGAAACGGCGAGCTTCGTGAACCCCAAAAAGGTGCCCCAGATGGCGGGAGCGGAAGAGGTGATCTCCGGCGTCCAACGCCGTCCCGGCACGATCTACGCGGGCCTCGTCCTGAACGAGAAGGGCTACGAGCGGGCGGTCGAGGCCGGGGTCGACGAGGTGCGCTACGCGTTCCCGGTGACGGAGACGTTCGCCGAACGCAACCAGAACACCACCGTGGCCGACGCCACGGAGCTCTCCGGGAGGCTAGCCGAGCGCGCTCGCCTGGATGGGGTACGGGTCTCCATTACTTTGAGCGCCGCCTTCGGCTGCCCGTTTGAGGGTCGCGTGGAGCCCAAAGTGGTGCTCGACCTGGCGGAGCGTGTGGGTGCGGCGAAGCCCGACGAGATCGTGCTGGCCGACACGATAGGAGTAGGGGTGCCGAGCCAGGTGCGCGAGCTGGTTGGTGGCGTCCTGAACTCCGGCGTTACCGCCGGCTGCCACTTCCACGACACTCGCAACACCGGAATAGCGAACGCTATTGCGGCCGTCGAGGCGGGGGCGACGGTGCTGGACGCCTCGGTCGGCGGTACGGGCGGCTGTCCGTTCGCTCCGAAAGCGACCGGCAACATCGCCACGGAAGACCTCGTGTACCTGCTGCACGGGATGGGACACGAAACGGGGATAGACCTGGATGCGCTCATAGAATGCGCCGCGTGGCTCTCCGAACAGCTCGGCAAGGAGCTTCCGGGGCAGGTCCACAAGGCCGGCAACTTCGAGCCGGTCGCCGGATAAGGTATGAGAGGGGTACGATGCCCCTCGGTGCCATCCTCTCCGGGATGTTCGCGGTGATCGTCGCCGCGGGCGACGACGAGGAGGCGAAGGCCGTCGACTCGGGGATATTCTGGAGATGGACCTCGAGCCGGTTGACACGGGTTCCTTGAGAGACGGCGGGCGTAAGCAACAGCCGGGTTAGCCCATCTACAACAACCTCATGACAGCCGAGCAAGCACGCGAGACGTTGGCGTAAGAACACGGGTTTGAGGAGAGAGTCTTCGAGAGAAGGAGCTGAGTTTAGAAAGCTGATGAGCAGCATTGGTATCGGCGGAGCCAGGGTGCTTATCCACCCTGGCGCGGAGATGTTCTCTGGACGGTTTTAGAGGCGGAGGTGAACGAGCGCTTCGACCATCTCCAGTGACGCCCGGCGGCGCGCCACGCGGCCCGGTCGAGGGCATGCTCGCCCGGCTCATCGAAGCCCACTCCCGATATACCGGCGGAAGTCGAAGGAGGAGAGCGGCGGGATTAAAGTTTTTCGCGGCGGTGACCGATAATGGAGTACGGGGCCCGACTCACCCTACTCTTCACCCCAATTTCCTCTTTCCCCGGGCCCCTTCTATTCCCCGGTGAGAGCTGCGTGGCTCCCACCGGCCGGTCTTTTCCTTTCTCCGGCGACTGACGGTATCTGACGATATAATGCGGTAAATAGAAGCCGGGGAAAGAGATCGTCGGGGGCCGGCGGTTTGGGGCGAGAGCTACGAAAGGGGCAAGAGTTTGACAGACAAGGCGCAGGCGACGGAGGACGGCCAGGCCCAGGGTGACGGGGCCGAGAGCCTGACGGTTACGGACAACCGTACGGGCGAGAGTTACGAGATGGAGATCACCGACGGTACCGTGCGGGCGATGGACTTCAGGGAGATCAAGGTTAACGATGACGACTTCGGTCTGATGACCCACGATCCGGGTCTCTCGAACACGTCGCATTGCCGGAGCTCCATCTGCTACATCGGCGGCGAGGAGGGCGTTCTCGAGTATCGGGGCATCTCCATCGAGCAGCTCTGCGAGCACTCCAACTACCTTGAGGTGGCGTACCTCCTGATGTACGGCCACCTGCCGACGCAAGACGAGTACAACGACTGGGTGTATCAGGTCACCCACCACACCTACGTCCACGAGAACGTCAAGGATTTCATGGACGGCTTCAGGCACGACGCGGATCCGATGGGGATGCTCCTCGCCTCCGTGGGCGCGCTCTCGACCTTTTATCCGGAGGCGAAGGACCTTAGCGACGATTTCCAGCAGCACGTCTCCGCGGTGCGCCTGATCGCCAAGATGCCCACCCTGGCCGCATTCGCCTACCGCCACTCTCTCGGGCTCCCCTACGTCTACCCGGACAACCAGCTCTCATACACGGGCAACTTCCTCTCGATGCTCTTCAAGATGACTGAGCCTCGCTACGAGCCCGACCCGCGCCTCGAGAGGGCGCTCGACGTGCTCTTCATCCTGCACGCCGACCACGAGCAGAACTGCTCGACGGCGGCCGTGCGCACCGTCGGCTCGGCCCTGCCCGACCCCTTCACGTCTATCGCCGCCGGAGTCGCCGGGCTCTACGGGCCCCTGCACGGCGGGGCGAACATAGCGGTCGTCAAGATGCTCCAGAGGATAGAGTCCACCGACAACGTCCAGGACTTCCTGGACGGCGTCAAGGAGGGCAACGAGCGCTTGATGGGCTTCGGCCACCGGGTCTACAAGAACTACGACCCGCGTGCCAGGATCATTCAGGAGCACATCGAGGAGGTACTGGAGGCCACGGGTAAGCAGAACCCTCTTCTGAACATAGCTCAGGAACTCGAGAAGAGGGCCATGGATGACGAGTACTTCACGAGCCGCAAGCTCTACCCGAACGTCGACTTCTACTCGGGCGTCATCTACGAGGCCCTGAACATCCCGCAGGACATGTTCACGGTGATGTTCGCCATCCCGCGTACCAGCGGCTGGATGGCCCAGTGGATGGAGTGGATGAACGACGAAGAGCTGAGAATCGTCCGCCCCCGCCAGATCTACACCGGCCCCCGCGACGCGGACTACGTACCCATGAACGAGCGCAACGGAGGCGCTAGCTAGAGAAGCAGTACCTGTACGCCCCCGACGCGGGCTCCCGGGAATCTCTCCCCGGGAGCCCGCGCTTTTTACCCCTTACGCGCCACGGCTTCATACAGCTCTCGTCGGCGGGCCGGGGCTCCACCGTAGACCGCGTGGCGCGAGAGGGGTTTCGACGTCCTCGATCTCGGGCCCCCGAGCGCTTCGAGGGCGAGCAGGGCGGCGCCGCAGCTGGAGGCCATCGAGGTGCTCGCTGGACGATACCCGGCGCTCGGCATTCTCGAACGCCTCCGGGGAGGAGCGGCTCGACTACATGAGCTTTGCCGGCAGGTAGCTGGAGTGGAGAACGCGCCTCGTCCTCCGGTGGACGGCGGCCTCGTCCAGCCGCTCCCGGAGCTCCCCGGCGGTGTTCGCGGCCCGGCGGTCGACCCGGGTAGAGACGGAGGGTGTAGGGCGCCCCCGCCCATCCACGCCGAGGACGCCGTGCCAGAACGTGATCGAAGCCACCCCGGAGATGCTCCCTGCCCTCTCTCCCGCGCGACCGGGCGTCTCGTCCACCGCCTCGAAGACTATCTCGCGGAACTCGTCGGCGTCCAGCGTAACCCCACCGTCCCGGGTAGTCGTGAACCCGTACCGGAAGCTCGTTCTGGCGCTCTCTACGAGGTCGCCTCTCCCGTCGTAGAGCGAGCATCGCACTGAGGAAGATCCACGTGCTCGATCTTCGGTAAGTACACCGACACCTGCGCGTAGCGTATGTTTATTCTTCAGTTATGGTGGGGTAATTCCTTCGTGACGTGGAAGCAAAAGTTGTGAGGAGGAGTACACCGTGGATAGCGATGAGCAGTTGAGTAAGCTCGAGGAAAAGTACGACGGCTACACCGTCTACGACCGCGACGGCGAGAAGATCGGCAAGGTCGACGACCTGTTCGTGGACGAGACCGACCGCGAGGAGTACATAGGCGTGAAGATGGGTCTCTTCGGGCTCTCGGGGACTACCCTGATCCCGACAGAGGTCGCGCGCGTCGACGACCAAGACCGCTCCATAAGGGTCTCGGAATCCAAGGACCGCGTCAAGGACGCCCCCAGCTATAAAAACGATGACGAGGTCACCGACGATCTCGAGGACAGGGTCCGGGGCTACTACGGCCTCGAACGCGGCGAGTCCTCCGCCGAACGTGGCTCGTACGGCCAGTCCTCGGGGCGTTCTGACGACGACTCGGCTATGGAGGGCGCGAGCCGGGGCAGTGCCGACCGCGAGGAGTACCGGGGAGAGGGAGAAGACAGAGGCGCGGTAGAAGAGGGCGACACGGAGCAGGGGGAGCGCCGGGATCACGAGGCGTCGCCCGGAGACATGGAGCGCGGGGAGCGCCAGGGTCCCGATGATTCCGCCGGAGACATGGAACGCGGAGAGCTGGAGCCTCGTGGCGAAAGTGAGATGCAGGAGTCTACCGGAAGCTCCGACGAAGAGTTCAGTCGTGAAGAAGGAGGTGTACACACGAGGGTACGCCGCCGCTCGCGTAACCAGGAGAGTTTCTTTGAAGAAGAGGAGGAAGAGGAGCGCTTCAGCAGGTAATCGGGAGTGCATGCGCGGCTTCGAGGGCTCGAGTAAGGTTTGGGACCTCCTCCGCGCCCGGTAATAAAGGCCTTGAGACCGGGGCGGGTGTCGCGTAGACATCCGCCCCGGCGGCTTGTCCGCGGTATTCTTGAGCTCTTTGCTCTCGGCGCTTCGCCGGCGCGTCCCGCCTCGTCCCGCCTCCCCGGAGGCCCGCTCGTTTCGAGAGGCGATGCGCACGTTTACCGGCGGAGGGACGGTGGTAAAGCTCGCGGACGTGGAAGTGATTGTGGCAGGGAGGAGCGACCTTGACCGGCGACGGGCGTTTGCGCGAGTTCGAGGAAAAGTACGAAGGTTACACGGTCTACGACAACGCGGGCGAGAAGATCGGCAAGGTCGACGAGTTGTTCGTGGGAGAGGACGGCCGCGAAGAGTACATAGGCGTGAAGATGGGCCTTCTGGGTTCGAACTCCACCTTGATCCCGATGGACATCGTGCGGGCGAACGAACGGGGCCGCGCGATGGAGGTGGCGGAGGCCAGGGACCGCGTCGAGGATGCTCCGACTTACGACGACGACGGGGACTTAACACACGAGTACGAGGACAGGATCCGGCGCCACTTCGGTCTCGAGAGCCTGGGGACTTCGAGGGGACGTTCCTACTCCGATGCCCCCGCGAAAGATGCGGATGGCGCGGAAGGAACGGAGCCCCACGGCGAGGAAGGCCGGGAGGGGCTTACTCACCCGGAGGATGAGTCTGGCGCGGGAGAGCAGGAAAGCAGACGCACGAGGGTGCGTCGCCGGGTCACGCGCGAGGAGACGGAGTTCCTCGAGGAAGAAGACCTGGAGCGCCGCGAATCTTGAGCAAGGGGTAGCGGCCGGAGATCGGGCAGCGTCGCGGCTCGCCGCGCGGCGCCGAAACTCGCCGTCCATCCTCTCCTTCGTGCCTCCCTGGAGACCGGGGTACCATGCCAGGATGCATGTTTACTCCCGGGCGGAGGCAGGGTAATAATTATTGTTGCGTGAAAGCAAGCGTTGCGAGGAGGAGTACACCGTGTCTGACGATCGGATGAGGGAATTAGAGGAGAGGTACGAGGACTATACCGTCTACGACCGCGACGGTGACAAGATCGGTAAGGTCGACGACCTGTTCGTGGACGAGACCGACCGCGAAGAGTACATAGGCGTAAAAATGGGTCTCTTCGGGCTCTCGGGGACTACCCTGATCCCCATGGAGATGGCGCGCGTCAACGACCAGGAACGCTCTATAGAGGTTTCAGACTCCAAGGAACACGTCAAGGACGCTCCCACCTACAGCGACGATGACGACGTCACCGGCGATTTCGAGGACAGGATCCGGAGCCACTTTGGCCTCGAAGGTATGCAGACCTCTACGGAGCGCGGTTCATACGACCGGTACTCTGGGGCCGCCGCAGGCGGAGCCACGGCGGGCACGACGGGGATCGGGGACAACACGATGCGGGGCGACCAGACGGAGGCCGCGCGGCATTCCGAGCGTCCCATGGGCGGCGCGCA
>JAUJNO010000016.1:59091-68572 GCA_030448125.1 Rubrobacteraceae bacterium
GGGGCGACCAGACGGAGGCCGCGCGGCATTCCGAGCGTCCCATGGGCGGCGCGCAGGACAAAGACGTGCATGATGAAAGGGAGCGCGATCCCCTGGGCCAGGAGGAGTACCGGAACCGCGAGGACATGGGCCGTGAGTCGTCGATGGGCGCGGCGGACGCCGGTGGCGCAACCGCGTCGGGCGGCATCCCGGACCTCGAAACGGGCGAGCAGAGCCGCGACCTCGACCGCGGCGACCTCGACCGCGACGATGTCGGTGCGGGCAGCATGACCCGAGGCCACCGCGAGGAGCCCGGGGCGCGGCCTGGCGAACAGGGCTACCAGGAGGGGACTTCTGGCCGCGCTGGTGGCATCCCGGACCTCGAGACGACGGGCGAGCCCGGCCGCGGCGATCGTGAGGACGCCGACGTTGGCGACATGACCCGCGGCCACCGCGAAGGTGTCGGTCGCGAGGGCGGCGGCGAAGGTTTCGGTGCGTCCACGAGTCGTGGCGACGATCTCGATCGTGGCGACTTCGATCGTGATCGCGGCGATGTTGCCGCCGGTGGCATGACCGGCGACCGTGGGGATCTCGGATCGTCCGGCCAGGGGATGACCCGGGGCGACGAGGGCGTTCAGGGTAGCACGGGGGATGAAGGGTACCGTGAGGGGTATCGGGAAGGAATCCGAGAAGGGCTCCGCGAGGCCGGCGTCCTCGGAGAGCCCGACGATCGCGGCGACGTTGACGACCGGGGAGGTATGGAGGAAGAAGGTTACCGCGGGGGCGGGGGCCGTGGCGAGCCCGGTGATCGCGAGGGTCTCGGCGCTTCCGGTTCGATGGGGAGGTCCGAATCGGCCGAAGAGGGTATGTCCCGACGCGGTGCCGGTGACCCCGGCGGCGTCGGGGAGGAAGGAATGACCGGCGGCGACCGCGAGGTCCGGGAGGGGCCGGTGGACCGTCAAGAAGGTGCGGGAGAGCAGGAAGAAAGCGGGCTTACCAGGGTATGGCGGCGCGTCCGGCGCTGAGAGCGGAGCATCCCGGCGACCCCGAACGTCGCGGGTTCTAGTGACCGGGTGAGCATAACCGGTCCGAAGAGTAGCAAGGGAAGTTCAGGAGGGCCCGCATCGCGCGGGCCCTCTTCTTTTCTCCGGCCTCCGGCCAGTTTGACTCGCGTGCGGGGGGTCTTTATGGTGTCTTTCGGTGGGGGAGTGGGGATCGTTCCGCTCCAGACATTATGTACCCACGCGCAGGGACGAAGGCGCCGGCGCGGGTTTTCCAGGCGATAGCCGGCCCCGCCGGTGCGGAGAGGAGAACCGCATGGTGAAGCTTCCTACCACAGAGCAGTTGCGGGAGATCTCGGCTTCCTACAACCTCGACCTCTCGGACGCGGACGTAGGGTCTTTCCTCGGTCTCATGGAGGGTGTGATGGCTTCCTACGACCGCATCGACCAGCTCGTCGAGCCCGCGCCCGAGGTACGTTACCCTCGCTCGGGCGGCCGCCGTCCGGAGCCGGAGGAGAACCTTCTGGGCGCCTGGCACTACAGGTGCTCCATAAGGGGCGCGCCGGAAGGGCTTTTGTCCGGCAAGAGGATCGCCATAAAAGACAACGTCTGTGTGGCGGGCCTCCCGATGATGAACGGCACCGCGGTGCTCGAAGGCTACGTCCCCGAGACCGACGCGACCATCGTCACCCGCATCCTCGACGCGGGCGGCGAGATCGTCGGAAAGACCGTCTGCGAGTCCCTGTGCTTCTCCGGCGGGAGCCACACCTCCGACACCGGCCCGGTCCTCAATCCCCACGATCACTCCCGCTCGGCGGGCGGCTCCTCCAGCGGGAGCGCCGCCCTCGTGGCGAGCGGCGAGTGCGAGATGGCCATCGGCGGCGATCAGGGCGGCTCCATACGCATGCCCGCCTCCTGGTGCGGCGTCTACGGCCTCAAACCGACCCACGGCCTCGTCCCGTACACCGGCATCTTCCCCATAGAGCTGACGCTAGATCACACCGGTCCCATTGCCGGAAGCGTCGAGGATACCGCTCTCCTGCTCTCGGCCATCACCGGCGAGGATGGGCTGGACCCGCGCCAGAACGGCGTAGAGACCGCTGACTACCTCGAAGACCTTGAAGGGGGCGTGGAGGGGATGAAGATCGGGGTTCTGGCGGAAGGTTTCGGTTGGCCGGAACTCTCGGAGGAGGACGTGGACGAGGCGATCCGGGAAGCGTCGCGCGTGTTTGCCGGGCTCGGCGCCGAGGTTGCGGAAGTCTCCGTGCCCATGCACCGCGACGGCATCCACATCTGGAACGCCATAGCCATCGAGGGGGCGACCGCGCTCATGGTTGACGGCAACTCGATGGGCACCAACTGGAAGGGGCACTACACCACCTCGCTCCTCGACGCCTACGCCCGCGGCAGGATCACCCGCGCGAACGACCTCTCCGAGATCGTCAAGCTCACCATGCTCACCGGCCGCTACATGCGAGAGCGCTACCACGGTCGCTACTACGCCAAGGCCCAGAACCTCTCCCGCAAGCTCGCGGCCGCCTACGACGCGGCGCTGGAGTACTACGATCTCCTGCTCCTCCCGACGGTGCCGATGAAGGCCACGCCTATCCCCGAACCGGACGCCCCGCGCGAGGAGGTAGTCCAGCGCGCGCTCGAGATGATCCACAATACCTGCCCGTTCGACGTCGTCGGATACCCCTCGATCTCCGTTCCCTGCGGCCTCTCGGAGGGTCTGCCAGTAGGCGCGATGCTCGTCGGGGGCAGCTGGGATGAGGCGAGGATTCTCAGGGCCGCCCGCGCCTTCGAGGGCACGGGAGCGTACGATGCGGCGCGTCCCGAGGGCGTAAAAAGTGCCGGCTAGCTCCGCCACGCAGATCGACGCAGACCGTCTCTGGTACCGCCTCTCCGAGCTCGCGGAGATTGGGAAGTCCGAGGGAGGCGGCGTCACCCGTCTCTCCTTTACGAAAGAAGAGCGGGCCGCGAAAGAGCTCGTCGCCTCCTACATGCGGGAGGCCGGTCTGCGGGTGCGCGAGGATGCCGCCGGCAACCTCATCGGTCGGCGCGAGGCCCGTGTGGAGGAGGCACCGGCCGTCCTCGCCGGCTCGCACGTCGATTCCGTGCGCAACGGCGGCGACTTCGACGGGCCCCTGGGGGTGCTCGGGGCGGTGGAGGCGCTACAGACCATGGACGAGCGGGGCGTGCAGACGCAGCGCCCCGTGGAGGTCGTCGCGTTCACCGACGAAGAGGGAGCACGCTTCTCCTTCGGCATGATCGGGAGCCGGGCGACCGCCGGTGCCCTCACCCCCGAGCACCTCGCTAACGAGGACGAGAACGGCGTCTCCGTAGCTGAGGCCATGCGCGCCTCCGGCCTCGATCCCGAACATATAGGCGAGGCCACGCGTGTACGCGGCTCCGTTTATGCCTACGTAGAGCTG
Organism: Rubrobacteraceae bacterium; assembly: GCA_030448125.1. Classification (GTDB taxonomy): domain Bacteria; phylum Actinomycetota; class Rubrobacteria; order Rubrobacterales; family Rubrobacteraceae; genus Rubrobacter_F. The sequence goes on from JAUJNO010000016.1 coordinate 62,507, forward strand.
CACATCGAGCAGGGCAGGATTTTGGAGAGCAGGGACTTGCCCGTCGGGGTGGTCACCGGCATTGCCGGTCCAGCGTGGCTCAAGTTCACCCTTACCGGCGAGGCGGCGCACGCGGGCACCACGCCCATGAACCTCCGGCGCGACGCCCTGGCGGCCGCGGCGGCGGTGATGGGCAGGATCGAGCGTGAGGCCGCGAGGACCGGTACGAGCGTAGGTACCGCCGGCCAACTCGACCTCTCGCCGGGCGGCATCAACATAATCCCTGGGCACGTCTCGTTCTCCCTCGACCTGCGCGACATCGACGAGGATGTACGTAACGATGTGGAGGCGAGGATAATGCACGAAGCGGCGCTTCTGTGCGAGAAGCGCGGCGTCGAGCTCGGAACGAAGACCCTCCAGAGGCTCCCGCCCGCCCCCTGCTCGTCCCTCGTCCGAAACGCCGCACGGGAGGCGTGCGAGGCTTCAGGCCTCGTTCCCTTCGAGCTCGCGAGCGGGGCCGGGCACGACGGGATGCACCTCACGGAGCTGTGCCCTATAGGCATGATCTTCGTCCGCTCCAAAGACGGCCTCAGCCACAACCCCGCCGAATACAGCTCGAAGGAGGACTGCGCCGCCGGAACGGAAGTCCTCTACCGGACGCTGCTCGAGCTGGCGGACGGGGATTGAACCGCGAGACATTGCGCCGCCTTTTCAAAGGGCATATATTAGCCCTGCTCGCCAACGTAGTCATCCTCGTCACCATCAGCCTCGCCACACGTCCCTCGACCGTCACCGACGAAGCCGGGCAACGCGCCTGAAGAAAGCTTAGAGCCGCGTCAGAAGACCTGGCATGAGGCGCCCCGTCGAAGAGAAGGTCGCCGGAGCGCCCGGTTCAGGCGTCAGTCTTCACGAGGTTGAGCTTCATCATCCGGGCCCGGCTGGCGCCGGAGCCGAACGGCTATCTCCTCGATCGTCTCGCCGCTCGCGACGAACTGGGCGAGTTCTGCGTCCTCTCCGGCGCTCCACTTCTCGTAGGCGCGAGAATGCGCCTCGCGGACCCGCACCGGCCTCTCCGCGTAGGCCTCGCCCGGCCACGCCGCTGCCTCCAGCGTCTCCCGCGCGGCGGCGAAGACGTACCGGGTAGCTTGCCTCGGGCTGCAACGACAGAATCTGCTCGTAGGTGCGTACCTCCGCTATCAGCCGCAGCACCGTCGCCGACCTCGCGCTGAACCTACGTTCGTCCACCATTGCAACCCCGAATTATCCAGTATTAACTGAGGCGCCTTATCTCCTTGCCCAGGCCGTGCAGTCCCGCAACGCCACGTTCCGGTCTTCTGGCCGGCCCCGCCCCGAAATCTCTATGCTATTCTGAGGCCGCAGCATCTCGTTTTCACCCGGACCTACAACGATACGGGCCAACGTCCACCGGGCAGGTAGACGCCGTTCGCAGACTCGATAACGTAGGCCCACGCGAGGACGGTCGCCCCGGTTTGCGTGAGCGTCGCGGGTACGAGGACGCGCTCGTAGAAGCTCTCCTCGCCCGGGCGGAAGCCCTCCAGGCCGTCGAGGGCCGGTAGACGCTCCTCCGGGTCGTCGAAGGCGAGAAGCTCACCGTAAACCATGTCCCAATCGGGATACGCCTCTCGCGGTCTAGCCCCGGTACTGTGCTGCTTCTCCGCGTCGGCCAGGTAGTCCGTGGTGCCCGTAGCTCGCACGTCCTCTTTCGGGACGACGAGGGCCGGGAAGCCGTAGGGGAGGTCGTAGAGCCGGCCCCGAACCGTAGCCTCTCCCGCCGCGAGCACCCCCCGGCAGAAGCGTTCGTGGTTGCGCTGGCCCCGTTTGAGGGTGCCGTATACAAACAGCGAAACACGTGGGGACTCTGTCGGCGTCTCGTTCAACTTCTGCGTAAGCATACAAAGGCGGCGGGCGGGGGGCAACGGTGGATAGCATGCCGTTGACTACTACGCCCGGCGGCTGGAGGCGGAGGACCGCCGTGGATAGGAGCCCGCTACTTTGCGTTTGTGCCGCGCATGGTACAATGTACGTACAACCTATATCGAAAGAACGAAGCCCGTTGCGTGCACCTCGCGTGGCGGGCTTTCTTGTGCTAAAAAAGGAGGATCGAATGGCTAAGACTTTGAAACAACTCCGCGCCGAGCGGCTGCTCACGGTGCGCCGTCACGCCGCTCTAGCGAACGTTTCGACATCCACGTTGATGGACGTCGAGCACGGACGTGTCTGCCCGCACTTCGCAACCATGCAGGCCGTCGCCGGCGCTTTGGGCGTGGAAGTCCGCGAGGTGTCCGAGTTCGCACGCGCGCTCGATTCCAAGATGAGCGAGGCCGCGTAAAGCCAAGCAAATAGCCTCCGGGTACCAGCCGGAGGCCGAGAAGAAAGGAACTACCGTCCTATGGATAGTGTACTGCAACGCATCGAGCAAGACAACGAGCAAAACGGCGTCATGGATGCCGATAAAGCGCTGTTAGAGCGGGACATCGAGCTAACCGAGGTGCCTAGCGACACCGTGCGCCAGCACTGTACGTGTGGCGCTGTGGTTTGCGCGGCGGAGCTAAGCAGCATAGAAGACCTCATGGCCCACCAAAGAGACGACGCGGTGGTATCCTCTTCGACCGAAGCCGAGCACGTGAGGCTCGGAGAACTACGTTTGGGGCGGCAGTCACACGCGCGCGACGATTACGTGGTGGCGCTAAGGGTCATCCCCGAAAGGGGCGGGAGACAGACCTTTGCGAAGCTAGGGTTAAACCTCCCTGGTACCGTCACCGTCGAGCAGAAGCTCTACGGGGTACTTTGCGTGGATTACCTCTTCAAGGTGTCGGGTTTCGACGAGGACCTGAAAAAGGAGTTGTCAGACCGCACCACGAGGACAAAAGGCATACTACCTTTCGGCCCAGGTGTGTTTTTGGTGAAGACCGGCGTGAGCTTCATACCCCACCGCTGGGGCAGTAGCCCGCTGGCCAGTTACGCCGCCGGTAAGGGCATCTCGCAGGTGCCCCTTGTCGCCCTGCCAAAAGAGATACTGGACGCCGATCCGGTGCCGCTAGACGAGGACCCTTACAGCTCGGGCGGCTTGCAGCGGATACACGTAATGCCAGAGGAGAGCCGGCCTTCACAACCTCTTTTCGACCCACTGGTGCTAGAGCAAGGCACACACTCTATTACGGGTAGGCCAGACGTAGGAAAATCTATGGTCTCACTAGCAATAGCCGCCAAGGCGCTGCAAGACGGCAAGACAGTTGTGTACATTGACGGGGACGGCAACGGCGGGCGAATCAACGAACGGCTCCTCAGTGTGGGAGCATCGGCAGAGGATTTGGAGGCTCGTTTTCGCTACTACCAGCCCACTAGGCTCGACGTAGCATCGTTTGAGAACGTGCTAAGGGCCGTTGCCCCCGACCTGGTTATCTTCGACAACCTGACTAATTTATTCTCACGCGCCGACATCCACGAAAACGACAATACCTCGGTGGCGGGTTGGTTCAACGACTACCCAGACAAGGTGCGGCAGATGGGAGCGGCGGCGCTTATCCTGGACCATCCGGCCAAAAGCGCGAGCGGCGGGTATGCCCGTGGTGGCGGCAGCAAGCTCGCGGAAGAGGACCTAGCTTGGACGCTTACCAAGGTAGAGGACTTCAATAAGAAAAAAGTAGGGAAGGTCAAGTTCAAGCTGGATAAGGCCAACGACGGCGAAGAGAGGCCGGCCAGCGTCATATACAGGATCGGCGGTACGCCGTTCGTCTTCGAGAAGGAAGGCGCGGCCAAACTCACGGAGAACGAGCAGAAGGCCCTAGGTGCCCTGGAAGCCGGGATGAGCCACGCCGAATGGAGCAAAGCCTTGCGGGAGGCACCAGAGGAAGAGCGGCTTACTCATCGCGAGTCCGTCAGGAGGGCCAAGAACGGCTTGATCGAAAAGGGCAAGGTCGAAGAGCATGAAGATAAGTTCTACGCGACGGAGTAGGCGTCACATCGGGCGATGTGACGCCCCCGTGACGGCCACGAGGAGCCGTCACACTCTTTAGGGAACCAAAACCAGCTCTATTCCCCATAGGTATCGGCAATTGGTCACAGAGTTCTACCCGCCACAAACCGTCACAGTATCGCGTCACACCTACCCCCATAGAAGACTATGGGGGTAAGTGTGACGGACAGATCCTGATAGATATGGGGAATTCTCCCGTTTTCGCGTCACACCGTCACATTTGGCCGTGTGACGCCCGGTAAGAAGAAGGCCTTTGCCTCTAACGTTCTTTGTAAATCATCGCTCAGGAGGAGTACATACTATGGTTAACGTGATCGAAGACCCGCCCGCGTGCCAGCGTTGCGGGCAAGAGCTACCCGGCGATGACCCGCTTCAGCGGAGGTACTCTCCCGAGGATGCGCATCGGTACGGCCCCGAGCACCAACCGCCCGCCCCGGTACGCGTGTACAAGCCGAAGACCGGGGAGACCTCGTGGTGGTGTAGCTCGCGGTGTTTCCGAGCCGCCCATAAAAAGCCGGCGAAGACCCGCAAGGGCAAGCCCGGCCGTCACCAGCAACTCAATCTCAGGCCGGACAAGAGTGCGGCCTAACCCTAACGACAAAGGAGTACAACTCATGGCCAGAAAAGGACGAAGCCTCAAGCAGGTATACGAGCAGCACAACCAGAACGAGCAGGAGCGCCGAGACTACGTCGAGCAGCTACAGCGGGAAGAGGCGCGCAAGGACCAGAAGAAGGCGCAGGAGGCCGCCCGGCAGGTCCTAGACGAGTACAGGGAGCGCCGGCCGTCCCCTCCTAAAGGCAACGAGGGCCGGGAGCACAGCCCTATTGCCCCGGACAGCCGTCTCGGATTCTTGCGCAACAATCCCCAGGCGATACCGTTGGTACCTTTGGCCCCGCCCCAGGATCTCGGAGGCCCCCCGCAGGATGGTACCTATCGAGGGGGAAACCCTGCGACCGCGCAGCTGGACGATATAGGTAAGAGCGATTAGGCACAGAAGTTAGAACGTGTTCGAGGGGGCTTCGGGGAACATCTGAGGCCCCCTCCTCGCACGCGTACACGAACCAGGAGGTAGCCTATGAAAACAAGGCCGCTATCAGCTATTTGTAGCTCATTTACGCAGCAAGGCCGCCCCTGTACCTTGCGTGCTTTAGAAGGTAGCCCCTACTGCTACTTGCATGACCCTGCTCTTTCCCAGATACGCAGGCGTCACGCTAGTCGCGGGGGTAGGCTGGGGGGCCGGGGGAGACGCTCTAGCTCGAAAGAGCTAGGGGAAGTAAGAAGGCTCATAGGCGTTGTTATCGAGTTGAAGGCACAGGATAGGCTGCCCGCTCACCTCGATTGCCACATGAAGAGCCTCATTGACCTCCTCAAGTTGTACTTTAGCTACGCTCAGTTAGAAGTGAGAACGGGGAACGCGGAGGAGTTAGTGCCCAAGCGTGCCTTCGATAACAAGAGGCTGTTAGATACGCAGGCGTTGCACGAGGAGATCGAGGCCCTCGTGTACGAGGACGCAGACGAGGAGACACCTAAGCAGTAGCCAGTCGGCCGCAGCGGCTGTGGAGGCTACAGAACTTGCAGCCAAGTACGCCGAAGAAGCAAAGCAGCAGCTAACACAAGCAGAACGCGGCCACGAAGGAGGCAGAGGCAACAAAAAACCCTTACTCAACAAATTGAGGAAGGGTTTGAAGACCGCAACACACACACCACAGACGCCAAAATGGCCAGAGACTTCTCCACCAACCGACAGTACGTGAACGACGCGAGGAAGCTCAAGGAAGAGGACCCGGAGGTCTTCGAGGAGATCCGGGTCGGGAACACCAGCATTACTGGAGGCCGATATGGAAACGAAACGCGCCGTCTTCAAGGCTGGTTACGCGCGCGGCATGCACGCACGCCCCTCCGTGTTGCTGTACCAAACTTTGAAGACCGAGGCCCCCGGTGCGTGGGTCAAGCTCCGGGCGACCGGTGGGGACGGCGAAGCGGCCTACCTCGACGCGCGAGACTTTATCGCCGTCCACAACAGGTTAAAGGCGTGTCGCGGAGACGAGATCGAGGTGGTGGCCCGGGCCGACACCGGGGCCGACGTGGA
>JAUJNO010000004.1:0-99875 GCA_030448125.1 Rubrobacteraceae bacterium
GCAGCGAGCCCTCGTCCTCGTAGCGCTCCAGCAGGCGCGGCACGAACTCGGTGCCCAGGTAGGGCCAGAGCTCCTCCTTGGGCAGGAAGGTGTCCGGGCCGCAGGGGATGCGGACGATGCGGACGTTCGGGGCGTCGGGGTAGGAGTCTGTGTCCGAGTCGAACTCAGGCCAATCCGAGTCTATGATGCGGCGGGTGACGATGTCCACGCTGTGGCCGAGGTTGCCCATCGCGAGCGCCAGCTCCTTGACGTAGACGAGCTGGCCGCCGAAATCCGGGTGGGCCGTCCAGTAGGAGTCGTCCCTGTCGAAGTTACCCTGCGGGTTTATGAAGGCTACGTGCATCTCGTGTTCCTCTCTCGTGGCGTTAGGGGGGACGGTGCGTTCACCCTGTCTCCCAGTCGTGCAGGCGCGGCAGCGCGTCGGGTCGTCGGGCGAACTCGGGGAGTGGGAAGGAGGCGTCTCCGCGGCGGTGGCCTTGCGAGATCTCCTCGGCCAGCTGGAGGTAGCCCTCGGCCGTGCGGCGCCAGCTGTAGTACCGCCTGGCGCGCTCGCGGCCCCGTTCGGCGAAGGCCTGCCAGGCGTTCTCATCGGAGAGCAGGTGGAGGAGTTGGGCTGCGATGTCCGCGGGGTCGTGGGGGTCAGCCAGGAGACCCGCTCTGCCCTCGTCGGTGATCTCGTGCGGTCCACCGTTCTGGGTGGCGACCACGGGCAAACCGACCGCCATCGCCTCGACCACGGTAAGGCCGAAGGGCTCGTACTCGGCGGGCAGGCAGAACACGCCCCCGGAGTCCGCGCCCCAGCGGTAGAGCGCGGCGAGGGCCGACTGCCCGGAGAGGTTGAAGGCCGAGACGCAGCCCCAGAGGTCCGAGCGCTCCATCTCGGAGATCAGCGCGTCCAGCACGGATCTCTGCTCCTCGGTGGCCTCATCGGGGTCGCGCAGCGGGTCGTCGAGGCCGCGCGTGATGACCAGCAGGTTGGCCCGCTCCCTGAGATCGGGGCTTTGCGCGAACGCCTGCACGAGCGCCAGGTGGTTCTTCTTCGGGTCGAGCCGGCTCCAAGCTATAACGGCTGGCAGGTCGCGCCTCTGGGGGGCGATATCCCTCTCGTGGGCGGCCAGGATCCTGGCCCGCACCTCGTCCTCCCACGGGCTCCGGGCCTCGGGGTCGAAGATCTCCAGGTCTACGCCGGGCGGGATCACGACGAACCGCTCATCTCTTTCGGGGTCGGCGATGTCCCGGTAGGCGGGGTGGCCGTACTGCTCGCGGCGTTCGGCGGCGCTGTTGGTGACGATGGCCGCCGAGCGCGCCATCGCCGCGCGCTCGGCTGCGATCCTGGCCCCGAAGTTGTAGTGGGCGTCGGCGGTTGAGAGGTCTTCCGAGCCGTCCAGCAAGAGGTCGAGCTTCCACGCCCCGAGCGAATGCCCGGTGAAGGTGAAAGGGGTGCCGGATTTCTCCTCGAGCAGCGCGGCGCAGAGCCCGCCGTCGGCGTAGTGGCCGGTCCAGAGCCCAGGCCAGGAGCCCCCGTACCATCGCGCCACCCCCTCGACCCACTCACCCAGGTGGGGCCAGAGCTCCTCCTTGGGGAGAAACGCGTCGGGACCGCACGGGATGCGGACGATGCGGAGGTTTGGATGATCCGGGTAGAAGTCTGTGTCCGAGTCGAACTCCGGCCAGTCCGGGTCTACGATGCGGCGGGTGAGGATGTCTACCTCGTGTCCCAGCTGTTCCAGCGTGCGGGCCACCTCGCGAACGTAGACGAGCTGGCCGCCGAAGTCCGGGTGGGAGGCCAGGTAGCTGTTGCCGGGATCGAAGTTCCCTTGCGGGTTTACGAACGCCACGTGCATCCGGTCATCCTCTCTGGCGGCGCTACGGGTCGGCCTTTCGGCCCTTCTCGCCGGCTACGGTAGCCCCCTCGTTCAGGCGGGCGTAGATCCCCTCGCGGTCGATCTCCGAGGGCAGGGGACCTTTGGTCTTGAGTTTCTGCTCGACGACCTCGCGGGTCACCCTTCCCGTGAAGAGAATGAAGCCCAGCCACGCAACGCCTATAGAGAAGATGATGCCTGCCAGTGGTAGAGGGAAGAAGGCGAGCAACCCTCCAACTATGAGAAGCACCGCAGCCCATCTTGGGTAGACGCCAGCACGCAACGTGGCCACTCCGAATAAGACCCAACCAACGGCCCCGAAGAGGAGCATAAGTATGAAGCCTGGGAGGCCAAGCTCTGCTTCGACAAGCTCGGGAGCCTCGGCTGCCAGGGCAGGAGTGATGAACAGCTCAAACCAGAGCGCCCCTACCACCAGCACCGTGCCTAAGAAGGCAGTCAGGAAGCCTACAAGCCCCAAGAAGCCCGCTGCTTGCGACTGGCTAGTGTAGAGGCCGACCAGTCCGAGAAGGAGCAGTGCTGTGCTCAGGAGATACAGGAAGAAGACGATGGAGTAGGAGGCTGTGGTTGCTGAAAGAGGGTTCTCAAGATCGACAACAAGACCCAGGAGATCGCCTATCGCAGATAACACCCCAGAACTCAGGGCCGCCAGTCCGGCCAGGCGGATGAGGCTTGAAGACGACATAAAGCTTTCCTCCCTTTCCGAGTGATCTCCCAGGAGGAGATGATGCCACCAACCGAGGTGCGATGCATCTTCCGAAGGTGTATTCACCAGGTTGCCGCTAAGGCGTGTTCGCGGAAATCTCTTTGCACGACCCTGCATAACAGTCTGCTCCAGCTGGGATTCCGTGCGTCTTGGCGGTTCCTGCGAGCCGGGAGCGATCACAACATCTTGTGGCGTCGCATAAAGTTGCGGGATCTTGGAAGGGGCGCAGGCGGCTACCACTTGCTGATGTGAGAGCAGTTCGGTAGTTTCTTCTCAGTAAGACGGTTACACTCTTTAGTCTATGAGGATCATCGTCGTTGGGGCCGGACTCGCCGGTCTCACTTGCGCAAAAGTGTTGGCGGAACGCGGCGCCGAGGTCGTCGTCTTCGAGGCGTCGGACGGCGCCGGGGGACGGGTGCGGACGGACGAGCGGGATGGGTTCCTGCTGGACCGGGGCTTCCAGGTGTACTTCACTGCCTATCCTGTCTCCCGGCGGCATCTGGATCACGCGGCGCTGAACCTGATGGCTTTTGATCCCGGCGCGATCGTCCGTAGGGGGCGTGAGGAGAGCGTCCTCTCCGACCCGTTGCGGGACCCGAAGGCTCTAGCGTCTTCTCTCCTCTCGGACGCGGCGACGTTTTCGGACAAGCTGCGTACCCTAACGTTGGCGGCGGGCAGCGTTACGGAGGGGGCTGTGGCCGCCGGTGATCTGGACGGCGAGGACTCTTCCAGCCTGGATTATTTGCGGGGGTATGGGTTCTCCGAGAGGGTCATAGACGACTTCTATCGTCCGTTCTACGGCGGCATCTTTCTGGACCGCTCACTTTCGACTTCGGCGCGCGTTTTGCGGTTTACCTTCAAGATGCTGGCGACGGGCAAGACGGCCGTGCCCGCCCGCGGGATCGGCGAGATCCCCAAACAACTCGCCGCCCGGCTGCCAGTCGGCGCCGTGCGTATCAACAGCCCGGTCCGCTCGCTGCTGCGGGATGGGGACCGGGTCGTGGGCGTCGAGGTAGCCAGGGAAGAGCACGAGGCGGACGCCGTGGTGGTGGCGACGGACGCGCCGATAGCGAGACGGCTCGCGGGGGCGGCGGCGCCCGAAGGCTCCGTCGGGCAGATCTGCGTCTACTATGCGGCGGACGGGGTAAGGAGCGGGAAGAAGATCGTTCTGAACGCCGAAGATGGAGGGTTCGTAAATAACGCCGTGGAGATCAGCGCCGTCGCCCCGTCGTACGCGCCGCGCGGGCAGCACCTTCTCAGCGTCGTAGCGCTCGGGGGCTTCGAGCTCCCGGACGCGGAGATCTACCGGCGCGGGATCGCGGACGTGACCCGGTGGTACCCGCAGGCGGACCTCGCGCCGCTCGCCGTCTATCGCGTCCCCTACGCCCAGTTTTCCCAACCGCCGGGTATCCACGAGAGGCTGCCGGAGAACCGCACGGGGACGCCGGGACTGGTGCTCGCCGGGGAGTACACCGAGGACTCGTCCATAAACGGCTCGATGCTCTCCGGGGAGAAGGCGGCTGGGGAGGTGACGCGCGCTTGGAAGATATAGTTCCGGCCCTCAAGGTCGAGGATCTAAGGAAGACGTACTCGAACGGGCTCCTGGCGCTGGACGGGGTCTCGCTGGAGATACAGGCCGGGCGGTTCTTCGGGCTGCTCGGGCCGAACGGGGCGGGGAAGACGACGCTCATCAACAGCGTGGTGAGTCTGGCGCGACCGGATTCAGGACGGGTGGAGGTCTTCGGGCGGGACGCCCACCGCGAGTTCCGGGAGGCGCGGCGTATGATCGGGGTCTCCCCGCAGGAGTTAAACCTCGACAAGTTCCTGACTGTGGAGGAAGTCCTTCTGTACCACGCCGGTTACTACGGCGTCGAGAAGAGGAAGGCGAAGGAGCGGGCCGAGGAACTGCTCGAACGTTTCGGTCTCGTGGGTAAACGCAAGGACAGGGTCAACACTCTCTCGGGGGGGATGAAGCGGCGGATCATGTTCGCCCGCGCCCTCATGCACGACCCCGAGGTACTGTTCCTCGACGAGCCGACGGCGGGGGTCGACATAGAGCTGCGCTACTCTTTGTGGGAGTACATCCGGGAGCTGAACCGTGGGGGGCTGACGATACTCTTGACGACGCATTACCTGGAGGAGGCCGAGGAGCTGTGCGAGGAGATCGCGCTGATCGACGACGGTAGGATCGCCGCCCAGGACACGAGCGCGGGACTGAAAGCCCGGTACGATGCGAGGAGCGTGGAGGAGGTCTACCTGAAGGTGATGGGCCATGTTGCTGACCAATAGGCCGTTTCGGACGCTCTTGTCGCGCGAGATCCTGCGCTTCACCAGGATCTGGATACAGACTATCGTGCCGCCGCTCCTTACCTCGCTCCTCTACCTGGTGGTCTTCGGGGTGGCTCTTGGCACCCGCATCCGGGAGGTGGACGGGGTGCCATACCTGGAGTACATCCTGCCGGGGGTGGCGTTGATGAGCCTCATCACCGGCTCGCACATGAACTCTTCGTGGTCCGTCTTCGACGCCAAGCGCGAGCGTTACATAGACGAGCTCCTCATCAGCCCGATGAGCGACCTGCAGATCGCGTTAGCCTACTCTCTAGGGGGAACGCTGCGCGGCCTCATCATGGGGCTCGGGGTCTTTGTCGTGGGGATACCGTTCGTCGGGGTGACCGTGGAGCACCCGGGTCTTCTGCTCCTGATCGGGGTGCTCTCCTCTTTCACCTTCGCCTCTCTGGGGACGATGGTCGGCGCGATGGCGACCAGAATAGACCACATCTCCTTTCTCACGAACGTGGTCATCCAGCCGTTGGCCTTTCTGGGCGGGGTGTTCTACTCTGTCGAGATGCTCCCGGGATTTCTGAGGGTGGCGACGCTCTTCGACCCGATCTTCCACATGGTCGATGCCGCGCGCTACGCGACCCTTCGTACCTCCGACCTGAACCCCTACCCGACTTTAGGGGTGGTCTTCTTGCTGGCGGCGCTCGCCTTCGCCGGCGCCTGGTGGGCGATAAACAGGGGGCCGAATCTCCGCTACTAAAACAGATCCCGGCGCGTCCGGAGCCTCCGGCGCTTCCGCCTGGCCGTTCGTCCTCGCGGTCTTCGTCCTCTCGCGGCTGCTCTTCCTCGGGGTGGGGGCGGTCGCGGCGGCCGCGTTGCCGTGGGCGGAACCGGCCGGAGACCCGCTGGAGCAGCCCGGCTGGCTGAGCTACTGGGCCCACTGGGACGGGGCGTGGTACACGGAGATCGCCGCCGCCGGCTACGTCGCACGCGCCCCGGAGAGCACCGCGTTCTTCCCGATCTTCCCCATGATCATGCGCGTCGGGAGCATTCTGGGCGGCGGGCCAGCCCTCTGGGGCGTCATCATCTCTCTGATCGCCACCGCCTTCGCGCTGTATTTCCTGTACCGGATCGCCGAGAAGTTCCGGGGCAAGGGGGCTGCGAGGGCCACGACGTTCGCCTTCGCCTTCTTCCCGACGGCCTTTTATCTCAACGCACCCTTCACGGAGGCGCTCTTCGTCGCGTTCGGCGCCGGGTCGTTCTGGGCGGCCTATGTCCGGCGGGACCTCCTGCTCGCGGGCCTACTCGGGGCTCTGGCCGCCGCGACGCGCAACTCCGGGGTGCTCCTGCTCATACCTCTGGTCTACGAGTGGTTGCGCCACCGGCGGGAGTTCGGGTGGCGTGGGGCGTGGGAGCTCTCCCTCGTGCCGGCGGGACTCGTGGGATATATGCTCTTTCTGTGGTACCAGTTCGGCGACCCCCTGATCTTCGCCGACGCGCAGACCGTCTTCTGGGGCCGCGAGCTCACGAGCCCCGTGACGACGCTTCGGGAAGCCTGGATCGCCGCCGGTCAGAGCGTACCTTACCTCCTCGATCCCGCGACCCTCTTCCTCGATCCGAGGGCCGGGCCGACGCTCGAAGCCTCCAGCGCCATAAACATCGCCTTTCTCGCCCTCTTCCTCGTCCTCATGGGCGTCGGGTTCGCCGTCTTGCCGCCGGGGCTCTCCGCGTATTCCTTCGTCGTCATGCTGGTGCATATACTCACGCCCAGTCCCCTGATCCCGCTTCTGGGCCTGCCCCGCTTCATGCTCGAAGCGTTCCCGCTCTTCCTTGTCCTGGGCTTGCTACTCTCTCGCAACAGACCCGCCCTCGTGGCGTGGCTCCTCGTCAGCGGCGGTTTGGGCATGGCGCTCACTACCTTGTTTGTTACCTGGCGGTGGGTGGCTTAGAGGCCGGTCGGCCTTTGGAGGGACCGAACGGGTCTCCGTGTGGGTTATCATGAGATCGTCGGACGGACGGAGGAGCGAGTGGCAAAGCCCGCGATCACAGACGAAGCGGCGGCGAAGGCCGGGCAAGAGGCCCTGATCCTGCACCTGCGGCCCATCGTCGAACTGGACGAGGATCGGTTCTTCGAACTCGCCGGGCTCAACCGGGATCTACGCATGGAGCTCACCACAGAGGGGGATTTGATCGTCATGCCGCCCGCGGGAGGAGAGAGCAGCCAGCGCAACGCCGAGATCACCATACAATTGGGTTCCTGGGCCAAGCACGACGGCACCGGTGCCACTTTCGACTCCTCGGGTGGCTTTCGTCTTCCAAACGGCGCCGTCCGCTCCCCCGACGCCTCCTGGGTCGAGCGAACGCGCCTGGCAGCTTTGACGGACGAGCAGCGTAGGAAGTTTCTGCCCTTGTGCCCCGAATTCGTCGTCGAACTGCGCTTGCCTTCCGGCAGCCTCAACGTTCTGCAGGGCAAGATGCAAGAGTACCTGGAGAACGGGGCGAAGCTCGGGTGGTTGATAGACCCGGAGAATAAGCGCGTGTACGTTTACCGGCCCGGCGAGCCGGTCCGGGAGTTGAAGAATCCGGAGAGCGTCTCCGGAGATCCTGTTCTCCCCGGCTTCGTGCTGGATCTGCGCGAGATCTGGTAGGCTCGCGCCCCGGCTATTCCAATCGCCGGGCGAGGGTGAAGCCAAAGGCACTGAAGCCTGCGGCCACCGCGAACCCGAACATCGCCCGTCCCCGCGGGAAGGCGCCGGAGGCAGCGCCCCCGGCGAGGAGCGCCGCGTCTGCCGCATCGGAGACGGCTCTTGCCCGGAGCCAGGGTGTCGGGTTCTCTCCGCAGAGGAGACCGGCGGCGAGGATCAGGTCGCGCACGCCGAGGAAGCGGCCGAGCTCCTTACGCTCTCCCATGCCGAAACTCTTCACGGTCCGCGCCGGGGCCGTGACCAGCGCCAGCCCGACGCCGAGGCTTACGAGGCCGACGCCCCGCGCCAGATCGTGCTCGTTCATGTCATTGCCTCCTTGCGCTGTTTCGCGTCTACGGCGAGAAAAAGAAGGCTAGCGCGGCGATCACGTAGACGCCGCAGAGCATCGCGCCTTCGAGCCAGTTCGACTTGCCGTCGAGGGCGATGAAGCCAGTCAGGATAACCGCCGCGGCCAGGGCGCCGAGTTCCAGGGGGGTGAAGACGAGGTCCAGGGGATGACCGAGGAGGGGGCCGAGGAAGACCAGGATCGGCGTTACCAGCAGCGCGACCTGGATCGAGGAGCCCAGGGAGATCGCCATCGAGAAATCCATGTTGTTCTTGTAGGCGATCTGGACGCCGACGATGTGCTCGGCGATGTTGCCGACTATCGGCACCAGGATTACGCCGACGAAGAGCTCGGAGATCCCGACCTCCGTCACCAGTGGCTCTATGGCCCCGACGAACGCTTCGGAGACGTAGGCGACGGCGACGGTCGCTCCGACCAGCAGCACGAAGGAGGCCACCTTGCCGAACGGCGCGTGGCCCTCGCCGGTGGCGATGCCTCCCTCCGGGCTCTGGAAGTAGAAGATCAGGTAAAGGACGTAGAGGACGAACATCACCACCCCCACCTCAATGCTCAGGGTGGTGGGAGAGCCGCCACCTCTCGTGGCCTCGGTGGCGACGAAGATCGTGGGCAACGCCAGGGCGGCGGCGACGATGGCGAGCATCGAGGCGTTGACCCCGGCGATGGTCGGCGAGAAGCTCTGGATGCCGTTTTTGAGGCCGCCGAAGAGCAGACTCGCCCCGAGGACGAGGAGGACGTTGCCGATGATCGAACCGATGATAGAGGCCTTCACCACCGTGGTCAGACCGGCCGAGAGGGCGAAGATGGTGATTATCAGCTCCGCCGCGTTGCCGAAGGTGGCGTTCAGGACGCCCCCGACGCGGGGGCCGGCGTGGTGTCCCAGACTCTCGGTCGCCTGCCCGAGGACCCAGGCGAGGCCGATCAGGGCGAGCGAGGTGAGGGCGAAGATGAGGAGCGTCGGGGCGTGAAGCAACTCGACGACGACGACCGCGATGGTGAGGGTCACGGTGAGACCGTAGGCGATCCTGCGCATCGGTTTGTCCCTTCTCCTTTTACGTCTGGAACGGCACGACGGAAGCTTATACCCGAATAAACCCGGCGCGTAATCCTATAGAATCGCCGTCTGTAAAGTCCGAAACCGGAGGAAACTCGTGATCGACTACCACTTGCACGTCATAGCGCACGGCGACCGGCCGATGACGGTCGACAACATCCTGGCCTACCTGGAGGTCGCCAAGAGCCGCGGCCTGCGGCAGATGGGCATAACGGAGCATGACCGCTACCTCGACGACATAGACCTCGCCGCCTTTCAGGAGGCCCGCGAGAAGTACCAGGACGTGGAGCTGCGCCTGGGTATAGAGATAGACTTCGTCCCCGGCGCGGAGGAGAGGATGGACCGCGACTCCTCCGCCCTTCCCTACGATTACGTCATCGGGAGCGTGCATCGGGTGGACAACGAGGAGGTCGACCACCCGCAGCACCAGGAAATCTACGCGAAGTGGGAGACCTACGACCTCTACGAGGCGTACTACAAGAACGTCCGCGAGGCGGCCCTCTCCGGGCGCTTCGAGATCCTCGGTCACCCCGACCTCATAAAGATCTTCCGCCACTTCCCCGACCGGGACATCACCCCGATGTTGGAGGAGACAGCCGACGCCGTGGCCGAATCGGGCATCGTAGTAGACGTGAACGCGGCGGGCTTGAGGAAACCGATAGGCGAGATCTACCCTTCCCGCGATCTGCTAGAGATGTTCCACCGCCGCGGCGTCCCCATAATCCTCTCTTCGGACGCCCACGCCCCCGACCAGGTCGCCGCCGGCTACGAGAAGAGCCTGAAGCTCGTTCACGACGTCGGCTACCGGGAGGTCGTCACCTTCAAGGACCGCGAACGCGGCACCCTCCCGCTGCAACCGGAATGACCGGAGAGCTGTTCCTAAAGGACGCCTACCTCGAAGAGTTCGAGGCCGGCGTGATCAGGCTAGCCGGACGCGAGGTCGTCCTCGACAGGACGGCCTTCTACCCCGGTGGCGGGGGCCAGCCCGCGGACAAGGGGACTCTAGGGGTCGGACCGATCCGGGCGAGCGTGGTAGATGCGCGGCGCGAAGGAGGCGAGATCGTCCACGTCCTCGACAACGCTATCCCGGACACGGTTCGGAAGCTGAACGGAGAGGTCGACTGGAAGCGGCGCTACGCTCACATGCGCTATCACACCGCCCTGCACACGCTCTCCGGCGTCATCTGGAAGGCGTTCGGCGCGAAGGTGACGGGGGGACAGATGCGCGAGGACCGTGCCCGGATGGACTTCTCATTCCCGGGAGAGTGGACGGCAGATGTAGTCGGTGAGATAGAGCGCCTGACGAACGAGGCATTGGGCGAGGAGCGCCCCGTCAGGGTCTACGAGCTTCCCCGCGAGGAGGCGCTGAAGAACCCGGACCTCATCCGCACGCAGGTCAACCTCGTCCCGGAGAGGGTGAAGACGGTGCGAATCGTGGAGATAGACGGCATAGACACCCAGGCCGACGGCGGCACCCACGTCGCCAACACCCGTGAGGTCGGCGCGCTGGAGATAACCGGCCACAAGAGTAAGGGTCGCCAGAACAAACGAGTAGAGTTTGTCCTGCGATGAGAGCTCCGGAGGTCTTCCCGATGTTAAACGAGAAGATTCGACCCGAAATGAGAACTTCGGCAGCCTTCCCGGCGCTACTGTTCGCCTTGCTGCTCCTCGTAGCCGGTTGCGGTGGAGAAGAGAGCACGGCCCCGGAAGAGAACGAGCCGGCGACCACGAGCACGGCCCCGGACGAGGCCACCCAGAGCACTGCCGTGCCCTCTGCCTCCGATGGATCTACCACCCTCGCAATCATCAACTCCGACGGCACGAGGACCGAGGTGGAGGCGGAGATCGCCGACGAGGCCGCCGAGCAGCAGAGGGGGCTCATGGAGCGCACCGAGCTCGCCGAGAACGCCGGCATGCTCTTCGTCTTCGAGAGGGAGCAGACGCGCTCATTTTGGATGAGGAATACCCTCATCCCGCTCTCCATTGCCTACATCGACTCCGAAGGACGTATCGTGGACATCCAGGATATGGAGCCCCTGGACGATGTCCCGCCCAATTATGTCTCGGCCGAGCCCGCCCGGTACGCCCTGGAGGTCAACCAGGGCTTCTTCGCGGAGCGGGGGGTGGAAGTGGGAAACGAGGTGGAGCTTCCCGATCTTTAGGGGACATCAGCGGTTAGCACTCGAGAGCCGGGCGAGATCGTTGCGGCAGATAAATTCGTTTCGATTGTGGTTAGAATTCGCCCTCGAATGAGAACGTGGATAACCACACTGGCCCTTTTAGCTTCGCTGCTCCTCGTGGCCGGCTGCGGTGGAGAGGAGGGCGAGGCTCCATCCGAAACCCCGGTCGAGACTACTCCGACGACTACGGCGCCGGCCACGGCACCATCCGCGGAGCCCGAAGTCGCGCGGACGCCCACCTTGAGCATCATCAACTCCGGGGGCGAGAGGGTCGAGGTGGAGATCGAGATCGCCGACACCAACGCCGAGCAGACGCAGGGGCTTTCGGAGCGAACCGGGCTCGCCGAGGACGCCGGCATGCTCTTCGTCTTCGACGAGGAGCGGCCACGCTTTTTTCAGATGAGGGACACCCTGATCCCGCTCTCAATCGCCTTTATCGACGCCGGAGGCAACATCGTGGATATCCAGGATATGCAGCCCCTGGATCAGAACCTGTATCCTTCCGCCGCGCCCGCCCAGTACGCCCTGGAGGTCAACCAGGGCTTCTTCGCGGAGCGCGGCGTGCAGGTGGGGGACACGGTGGAGTTGCCCCAGCCCAGCACCGCGGAGCCACCCGACTCTACCGGGGTGGTACAGGCTTTCCGGGACGCGGGGCTCGAGGTCGGGGAGTCCTATCCCGTCGAGCAGGAGCCGGGCTGGGAGGAGAGGCCGGTGCCCAGGACCTACGAGGAGGCGACGCGCTTTCTCGTACCCTCTCTGAGCGGAGACGCCGGGGGGAGGGTCTTCGTCTTCGAGTCCGAGGCCGACCTCCGCGCCGTGCGCGACTTCTACGAGGGCCTGGCGTCCTCCGTGCGCCCGTACGTCTACGTCGAGGGTCTGGTGCTCGTGCAGATTAGCAACGAGGTGCCGAAGGGTGAGGCGGAGAGGTACAGCACGGTGCTGAGGGAGATTGTCTAGCACCGCCATCTCGCGTTTCTCGACGCCGGCTTTCCGTGCAGAGAAGCCCTTCGTGATCCGTTGTTCGCTTTGACTCCGGAGCGTTAAAGCTTTCTCTTTCTCCATTCGGTAACTACAATGAACCGAAGAGGCAAACCCGTTGCGAGGCGGGGACGCAAAGCCACGAGCCTCACGAAGGTAGTCGGGCTGCCGAAAGGAGAAGGGTATGCGCCGGGCGTTTATTTTGTGTGTGATCGGGGTCGTCCAAGTGGGGCTGTTCGCGGGGCTTGCCTCGGCGGGGGTACTAGACTTTACCGACAACTTCGACTCCTTCGACGAGACTCGCTGGACGGAGGGTGACCACAGGCTAGGTCGTAGCTATCTCGACCCAAACAATGTGAGCGTCTCGGGCGGGAACCTGCAGATCAAGCTTCCCAAGCGCTCGCTGGAGGGTGGGGAGATCCTCTCCGACAATCTCTACGGCTACGGCTCCTACAGTGCCAGGATGAAGCTTCCGAACGCGCCGTCCTCCATCACGGGCTTCTTTCTCTATAAGAGTCCGGATTACGAGAGCGAGATCGACATCGAGCTCTACAACGATTCTTCCGGAAGGATTATGTTTACCACCTACGCGGGTGGCGCCCAGACCCACACCGAGACCCTGTCGCTAGGCTTCGACCCCACCGCAGGTTTCCACGAGTACGCTTTCTCCTACGACCAAAGCTCTATAACGTTCTACGTGGACGGACAGCCGAAGAAGACATGGGATGACGGGCTGCCGACCAACTCGATGCACTTGATGGTCAACGCCTGGTTCCCCAACTGGCTAGACGGCCGCAGGCCTCGCACGGACAAGTTCCTCCTGGTCGACCGGATCCAACACGTGCAGCCGCAGACCGAGGGAACGACCAGCGATGGATTATAGGGAGCGGCCGATGTGATCGCCCCTGCTCCTTAGCAGAGCGTCTCTAGCAGGAGATCCCTTCGCCCCGCAGCGCCTCGCGTAGCGAGCCCAGAAGGCGTATAAGCTCCCGCCGCTCGTCCTCGGAGAGGTCCACGAACAGCCCCGCCACGCCTGCCCGGTGGCCGTTATACATGCTGTCGGTCGTCTCGGCGCCTCTCGAGGTCAGCTCGATGACGGTCGCTCGCCGGTCGGTCGGGTGAGGCCTGCGCCTGACGAGCCCTTCGTCCTCCAGGGCGTCCACCAGCGCCGTGACGTTGCGCCGGGTCACCCCAGATCGTCGCTTATGCCGCTCATGATCTGCGACCCGTTGCAGTGCAGCGTGCCCAGTAGCCGCATCCGCGCGTAGGTCACGCCGCCTTCCTGAAGCCGCGACCTGACCCATTTTAGATAACAAGGCCCGAAAGCGGCGAACTCGATCCACGGGCCGCAGGGCCGAACCCTCGACCACCGGTTCCGGGCTTACCGCGTCCATCCCATCCTCCCCACGTTCGACCATCCCAATAACTTCTTACCCCCACCTTGCTTCTAATATCTTCCGGTATTTGACGGGTAGCATTTATTAAACTGGATGTTACTGTGAAACGATACGCTATATGCTGGCATCTATGCCGGCATCATCGGGTCCGGGTTTCGACCGCTGGTCCACGGAGGCGAGAACGGCCTCCGCTACCGGCGGGTTGTTTCGTGGACCCGGTTACGGGGCGCGGACGTTCCGGGTGCAATACTGGGCTCTTACTGGCGACGGCGGTATAGACTCGGGGCCGGTAGATAAAAGACGGAAGGATGGTTTTGGAAAACGCGAGCGGTGGCATGGGCGGCAAGGTGGTTCTGATCACGGGTGGCACCTCCGGCATCGGCAAGGCCGCGGCGACGGCGCTGGCCGCGATGGGGGCGAAGATCGTCGTGACCGGGCGCAACAGAGAGAGGGGAGAGAGGGCGGTCGAAGAGATACGGCGCGAGTCCGGCGGCGACGAGATCTCCCTGCTGGTCGCGGATCTCACGGTCCAGGCCGAGGTTCGGCGGCTGGCCGAAGAGTTCGAGGAGCGTCACGATAGGCTCGACGTGCTCCTCAACAACGCCGGCGTCGTGCAGAGCAAGAGGACCGAGACCCCGGATGGGCTCGAGACGACGCTCGCCGTCAACCACCTCGCCCCGTTCCTGCTGACGAATCTGCTGCTCGGCCTGCTAAAGAGGAGCGCGCCGTCCCGGATCATCACGGTCGCCTCCGAGGCGCAGCGGTGGGGGAAGCTGGATCTCGACGACCTGCAATCCACACGTAAGTACAGGGGAATGCCGGTCTACGGGATGACCAAGCTAGCCAACATCATGTTCACCTTCGAGTTGGCCGAGCGCCTGCGCGGCACCGGCGTTACGGCCAACTGCGTCCATCCCGGCGCGGTCAACACGAACTTCGGCACGAACAACAGCGGCCTCGGGACGCTGCTCTTCCGGGTGTCCAAGCCGTTCATGCGGTCGCCCGAGCAGGGGGCGGACACGGTTATCTACCTCGCCTCCTCGCCCGACGTCGAGGGGATGACCGGCAAGTACCTTTCGGACCGCAAGCTGATCACCGCCTCCAGACAAGCCTACGATGAGGACCTGCGCAAGAGGCTGTGGGAGGCCAGCGAGGAGCTCACTAGCCTCGAGGTAGCGGCGTAGATGGCCGCACCCGGCTCCGCCCGCGCGGGTATACAGGTCGAGGACCTCGTTCGGGAGTTCAAAAAGGGCCCGAGAGCGGTAGACGGCATCGACCTCTACGTGGAGCCCGGTGAGATCTACGGCTTCCTCGGCCCGAACGGTGCCGGCAAATCCACGACGGTCCTCATGCTCACGACGCTCCTGCCTCCGACGAGCGGCGCCGCGCGGGTGGCGGGCTACGACGTCGTCAAGGAAGGTTCGAAGGTGCGGGCCGCGATCGGGGCGGCGCTCCAGGAGGCCGCTCTCGACCCGTTCCTCACCGGCCGCGAGCACCTGAGCCTCCAGGCCGCCTTGCACGGCCTGGGCCGCAAGGAGCGCAAGAAGCGCGGCGCCGAGCTCCTGGAGAGGGTCGGGCTCGTGGAGGCCGCCGACCGGAGGGTGCGGGGCTACTCCGGCGGGATGAAGCGCAGGCTCGACCTGGCGCTCGCGCTCGTACACGAGCCGCGGATCCTTTTTCTGGACGAACCGACCACCGGCCTCGACCCCCAGAGCCGCTCGGCGCTCTGGTCGGAGGTGAGCCGGCTCGCCCGCGACGAGGGCGTCACCGTCTTCCTCACGACGCAGTACCTGGAGGAGGCCGACGTGCTTGCGGACCGGGTCGGGATCATCGACCGGGGGAAGATAGTCGCCGAGGGCACGCCCGAGAAGCTGAAGGCCGAGATCGGGCGCCCCAGCGTCGAGGCGACCCCGGCGGAGGGCTCCGGGCGCGACGCGGTGGCCCGTGTCCTCTCGCGCTTCGGCGAGGAGATAGCCGCCCAATCGGGTGCGGTCTCCGTCCGGCTGGATCACGGCGCCGGCGACCTCGCCGACGTGGTGCGCACGCTCGACTCGGAGGGCGTGCGCGTAACGAACCTCCGCCTCGACGAGCCCAGCCTGGACGACGTCTTTCTGGAGAAGACGGGCCGCTCGCTGGAGGGCGAGGCGGAGCACGAGGGAGAGGCGGAGGGCTCCCCGGAGGAGGCGCGGGCGTGAGCTCTCCGCTCCTCGTGCAGGTCGCGAGCCTGGCGCGCCGCTCGACGTTGCGGACCATGCGGCAGCCGGCGGTAATCGTCTCGGCGATTCTCTTCCCGATGATGTTCTTCGCCATCAACGCCTACGGGCTCGACGCGGCCACGAGCATCCCCGGCTTCCCCGCCGACTCCTACCTCGACTTCGCGTTCGCCTTCCCGCTCGTACAGGCGGCGCTCTTCGGCGCGATCACCGCCGGCGCGGACCTCGCCCGCGACATCGAGAGCGGCTTCTTCGACAGGCTCTCCCTGACGCCCATGCGCCCGTCAGCCCTCTTGCTAGGAATGCTCGCGGGCGTCGTGGCTTTGGGCCTCTTGCAGGGCGTGATCTTTTTGGCCGCTGGGCTCCTCTTTGGGGTGGACGTGAAGTCGGGCCCCCTGGGGATGGTCGTGCTCGTGCTGCTCACAGTGCTCGTCGCTCTGGGCTTCGGGGGGATAGGGGCGATGCTGGCTCTGAGGACCGGCTCGGTCGAGGCGGTCGAGAGCGCCTTCCCGCTCTTTTTCGTGTCTATCTTCATGTCGAGCATCAACCTGCCGCGCGACCTTATCGAGGCGGACTGGTTCCGCTACGTCGCGACCGCCAACCCGATCTCCTACCTCGTCGAGGGCATCCGGAGCCTCGTAATTACCGGCTGGGACGCGCAGGCCCTGTCCGTGGGCTTCGGCTGCGCTTTCGGGATCATCGCGCTCTCCATAGCCGGGGCCTCGGCGTTCTTGCGGACGAGGGTGGCACGCTGATGGGGGACAGAGCCGGCGGTTTCTTCTCGGTGGCCTTCGCGGTGGCGGGGCGCCAGGTCTACAAGTACTTCGCCAACCCGGCGTTCCTGGCGCCGGCGTTCTTTCCCCTGTTCTTCTTCGTCGCGTTCGCGGGTGGGCTCACGCGGGTGGGCGACGTGCCGGGCTTCGACTACACGGGGGGCTACGTCGCCTTCCAGTATGTGTGGGCGCTGTTGCAGGCGGTCGCGATGGGAGGAGCGTTCACCGGGTTCTCCATCGCCGGGGACTTCGAGAACGGTTTCGCCCGGAGGCTCCTGCTCGCCGCCTCGAACCGGCAAGGGATAATCCTCGGGTACACCATAGCGTCGCTCGTGCGCGCGACTATGACCGGGGTGCTCGTCACGGTCATCGCGCTCTTTGCGGGGATACCAATGAGCGGTGGGTTCGACCTCTTCGGCCTGATCGGGCTGGCCATCCTCGTGAACGTGGCGGCTACGCTCTTCGGGGCGGGGGTGGCGATGCTGCTGCGCACCCAGCAGGCGGGGCCGGTGATACGGACCCCCATCTTCCTGGTCCTCTTCCTGGCCCCGGTCTTCGTGCCGCTGAACCTCCTGCGCGGCTGGCTCGAGACGATAGCCCGCCTGAACCCCTTTACCACCATCCTCGACGCCGCCCGCGGCTTCCTCGTGGGCACGCCGACCAGCGTACTCCCCGCCTACGCCATCGGGGTCGCCCTCGTCGCCGTCTTCGCCCTCTGGGCCGCCTACGCCCTGCGACGCGCCGAGAAGACGGGAGCCTAGAGTCCCATGGCAACCGCCAGGCCGAGGGGACGCCCCTACGGAGGCACCATCACGGCGGCCCAACGCGCGGCCACAAAGCTGCACTCCTTCATCTATCGCGCCACGAACGGCAGGCTCGGTGGTCGTCTCGCCGGCGGACCAGTGCTGCTCCTCACCACGACCGGGCGCAAGAGCGGCAGGGAGCACACCGTACCGCTCCTCTATCTCAGGGACGGCGAGAGCTTCGTGGTCGTGGGCTCGAACGGTGGCACCGCTACGCATCCGGCCTGGTGGCTGAACCTGAAGGCGAACCCCGAGGCGACGGCCGAGGTTGGGGATCGCAAAGTGCGTGTACGGGCGGAGGAGGCGATTCCAGGCGAGAAGGAGCGGTTCTGGCCGAAGCTGGTCTCGATGTACGGCGGTTACGAAGGCTACCGGCGCAGGACGGACCGCGAGATCCCGGTGGTCATCCTGCTCCCCCAGGGTGACGAGTCGAGATAGGAGGAGCTACCGTGGAAGCGGTCAAAACGCTAACGCGCCAAGAGCTGAAGGAGAAGATGGATCGGGGGATGGCTTCCTACTCGTGGAGACGATGCCTGAGCAGGCGTACAGGCGGCGGCACTTACCGGGCGCGGTCGATTTGGACGACATAAGATACCCACCCTCCTGCCCGGCAAGAGCGCCGGCGTGATCGTCTACTGCTCGAACTTCAACTGACACACGCCTTCGAGAGAGTCGTCCGTGAGCTGGTAACTAGGAGCTATGCCAACGTGTGCGACTACGAGTGGGGAAAGCAGGACTACTGGCCCAACGCCGGGATGTCCACGCAGAGCGGGGGCTGAAGCAACGGCGGAAAGGACGGTAGGGATGCCGCCGACGGCACGAACGGTCTCGTTCCGGGGCGAAGAGGATCAACTCCGGGGCCGCAACTAGCGGGCCTTTAATGCGTATGTCATAGTTAGAGTTACGATGATGTGAGAGCTGGAGGCATCCTATGAAGCGCGGCGTGGTACGGGTGGTAGGCGTTGCGGCGGTCGTCGCGTTAGTTCTCGTGCTCGCCGGCTGCGGTGGTTCGACCACGCCGGATACCGAGGGCCAGACGCTCGCGCAGGCCCAGCAGGCCCTGCGCGACGCCGGGGTGCCGGATGGCAACATCTCCGTGACGGGCGAGTCGGGGGACCCGAACGAGCTTGTCGTCTGCGACCACGACCCGGACGGCGTAGATCCGTCGCAGCCGGTGACACTGGAGGTCGCCCAGAATTGCCAGCAGGAGGACGACTCCGACAGGAAGCGAAAGAAAAAGAAGCGCAGGTAGGCGAACACTAAATTTTCCCTTCGCTCGCCGATAACGTAGTAGATGGAAGCAGGGGCGCATATGGAAGCAGGCACGCACAGACCGGAGGTCTACCACCACGCGCGCAACACGCACGTGTTGCCGGGGATGACCGAGAAGCAGGCCAGGCGGGCGCGCATGCTCGACGCGCCGACCGTCGTCGTGGTGCTGCTCGTGATCCCCGCGCTGATCCTCGATTTCTCGGAGGTCGGCGGCTTGGTGGGCACTTTGAGCAGCGTCCTCAACTGGCTCATCTACGGCTGGTTCGTCTTCGAGTTTGTGTGTATGCTCTACCTCGCCCCGAGCGACCGGGAGTACTTCAAGCACAACAAGATAGATCTCTTCGTGCTGCTGACGACCATCCCGATCCTGCCCGGCGCCTTCCAGGCGTTGTGGGTGCTGCGTCTGTTGAGGCTCATAGACGTGCTGCCGGTGATCCTGGGCCGTTTCGGGTCCATCACCCTGCTCCCCTACGCTATCGTCCTCGCGTTCATCGCGGTCTTCGGCGGCGGCGTGGCATTCGCCCACTTCGAGGGTACCAGCCTCCTCGACGGGATGTACTGGGCGAACACCACCGTAAATACCGTCGGCTACGGTGACGTCTCGGCCAAGACTGGCGAGGGCAAGCTCCTCTCGATGGTCATCCAGTGGACGGGGAACGTGATCCTGGCTCTCCTCATCGGCGGCGTGGCGGCCGCGGCCCAGCGCATGCTGCTCGGGACCGCGGGCATCCAGCGGGAGCTCGATGAGATAGAGGAAGACGTAGAAGAGGTCGCCGAAGATGTTGGAGACATCGAAGAAGACGTCGAGCAGCTCCTCAACAGCTCCCGAAGGTTATCGGAGACGGACAGGGTTATACTCAGGGAATTGAAGAGCATAAAGCAACGCCTCGACGAGGCGCGCCCGGAGGGTTGAACGGATGATGAGGCTAAACGAGAGCCGCGCCAGGGGAACCGTAACGGCGGTTGCGCTGGCCGTAACCCTCGCGTTGCTCGTTGCGATAGTGCTTTCGAGTGACGCGGAGGCGCAGAGGGGTGGCGGCGGGCGAGGCGGCGGGGGAGGGGGAAAGCCCTCGGCCCCGAGCAAGCCCTCGTCCGGGAGCAGTAGCTCCGCCAGTAAGGCCGGTGAGAAGGGCCTGCCGCAGGGGGTGGCCAACCCCAAGAGCCCCTACTACAACAGCCCCAACTACGGCATCCGGCACGGCGCCTTCTCGAACTTTTTCCTCTGGGCCTGGATCTTCCACGACTTCGACGACGACGAGTACGAAGAAGAGTACGTAGAGTCGAACTACAGCTTCGGGGGCTGGGCGATTTTGGGTGTCGGCGCAGTCGGGACATTCCTCCTGATCCGGCTCGTCCGAAGACGCTCCGGAGTATAAAGATCCCCGGGCGTGTACCGTCCCTTCGCCGTCATTTGGTAAACTCCGGTTGAAGGAGAGGTGTCCGAGTTGGCCGAAGGAGCGCGACTGGAAATCGCGTAGGCGGTTTGAAGCCGTCTCGTGGGTTCGAATCCCACCCTCTCCGCTCTTTTCTCTCGGTTTGCGGGAAAACGCGGGCGCAACGGGAAGGTGATAGAAATTTCCCGAAGAAATCGGGGGGTG
Source organism: Rubrobacteraceae bacterium (assembly GCA_030448125.1). Lineage (GTDB taxonomy): Bacteria > Actinomycetota > Rubrobacteria > Rubrobacterales > Rubrobacteraceae > Rubrobacter_F. Next base: position 20,183 of record JAUJNO010000004.1, read on the forward strand.
AACTTATTGCAACCGTAACGCAACCCGCCAAATTCACCTGAGCACTCCAGTTACTCCCGCGTGGATCAATGAGGGACGTGGTCGAGTACCGGTCCCACGCCGACGAGACGCTCCAGGCCGAAGTCCGCTGCTACGTCCGCAAGGGCGGCACGGCCAAGGAGCAGGGGTCCTACTGGTACTTCCGCTACCACGAGGGCGGCAAGCAGAAGAAGCTCTACCTGGGCCGCACCGACGACCCCGAGGGGGAGTTGGCGCGGAAGCGAGCGGATACCTCTATGAAAGGTGCCGATCTACGGAGATCGAGAGGGATTTGACGTGACCGATGGGGAAAAAGTGGTCTCCTATACCGGCTGGACGAGCGTTGCGAGCGAAAAAGGAGCTAACATTCGATGATTTCGGCCCTACCAGATCCGGGCCAGTTGGTAGACGTCCGGCAGCGCCGCTTCGTGGTTACGGAGATCTCGAAAAGCGCGCTTACGCCGGACCCGCTCAGCCCCCACGCCAACGGGCAGCAGCATCTGGTCACGCTCTCGTCCGTCGAGGACGACGCGCTCGGGGAGGAGCTGCGGGTGGTGTGGGAGCTCGAGCCCGGCGCCCGGGTGCTGGAGAGAGCGATCCTTCCAGCTCCGGCAGGGTTCGACGAGCCGCGCCGCCTCGACGCTTTCCTCGACGCGGTGCGCTGGGGCGCCATCTCCTCGGCTGACGTTCGGGCGCTCCAGTCCCCGTTTCGCAGCGGCATAGACATCGAGGACTACCAGCTAGACCCCGTGGTGCGGGCGCTCGGGATGCCGCGGGTGAACCTGCTCGTCGCCGACGACGTGGGTCTCGGCAAAACCATAGAGTCGGGGCTCGTGGCGCAGGAGTTGATCCTCCGCCACCGAACGCGCACCGTGCTCGTGGTCTGTCCGGCATCCATCCAGATTCAGTGGCGAGACCAGATGCGCGAGAAGTTCGGTCTGGAGTTCCGCATCGTGGACAGCTCTCTTATGAAGGAGCTCAGGCGCAGCAGGGGCCTGCACGTCAACCCCTGGACCCACTTCCCGCGCCTTATAACCTCTATAGATTTCTTGAAGCGCGAGCGGGTAATGCGCCTCTTCCGTGAAGTGCTGCCCGCCGAGGGAGAGTCAGCCTTCCCACGGCGTTTCGACCTCCTGATCGTGGACGAGGCGCACAACGTCGCCCCTGCTGGCACGGGCCGCTACGCCACCGACTCGGACCGTACGCGAGCGGTACGAACCCTGGTGCCGCACTTCGAGCATAAGCTCTTCCTCACCGCCACCCCGCACAACGGCTACCCGGAGAGCTTCTCTTCGCTCCTGGCGCTCCTCGATGCCCAGCGGTTTGCCCGCGGCGTGCGCCCGGACCGCAATAGGCTCGACGAGGTCATGGTGCGCCGGCTCAAACGCGAGCTGCCGCCGAGGTGGGACGGCTCCCCGCGCTTCCCCGAGCGCAAGCTGGAGCCTATCGAGGTCGAGTACACCGAGGCCGAGCGCCGGGCCCACGCTGCCCTGCGCGAGTATTCCGAGCTGCGCCATAAGGGGGCTACCGACAAGGTGGAGGAGGTCGCCGCCGGGTTCGTGCTGAAGCTTCTGAAGAAGAGGCTATTCTCCTCGCCCGCGGCGTTCGCCGCCACGCTGGAGCAGCACGAACGTTCCCTGCGCTCAGCCCGACGCAGATCGAAGGCCGAAACGAGGCCGAAGCCCGGCGTCCTGCGCCGTCAGGTAGAGCGCGTGGAAGAGGACTTCGCCGACGACGAACTCTACGAGGCCTCGGCGGAGGAGGTCGTGGAAGCCGCGAGTCACCTCTTCCGCGAGCCGAGCCCCGAGGAACGGAGGTTGCTGCAGGAGCTTAGAGAGTACGCGAGTAGCGCCGTGGCCCGACCCGACTCCAAGGCGGAGGCCCTGATCCGCTGGCTCGAAGAAAATACCAAGCCCGGCGGACGTTGGGGGGAGACACGCGTCATCGTCTTCACGGAGTACCGGGCGACCCAGCGATGGCTGGTGGAGCTGCTCACCGCGGCGGGGCTCTCCGGCGGGGGACGCCTGATGACCTTGCACGGCGGCATGAACACCGAGGACCGGGAGAGAATCAAGGCCGCCTTCCAGACGGCCCCGGAGGTCTCGCCCGTCCGGATCCTCCTCGCCACGGACGCCGCATCGGAGGGCATAGACCTCCAGAACCACTGCTCGCGTCTGATCCACTACGAGATCCCGTGGAACCCGAACCGGATGGAGCAGCGCAACGGCCGCGTGGATCGCCACGGCCAAAGGGCGGACGAGGTCCTCGTATACCACTTCGTCGGGAAGGGCTACGACCGGCAACGCCCCAGCGAGCTCACGCGACCGGGAGACCTGGAAGGGGATCTCGAGTTCTTGATGCGGGCCGCCGTGAAGGTCGAGGCAATCCGCGAGGACCTCGGCAAGGTGGGGCCGGTGATCGCGAGCCAGGTGGAGGACGCGATGTTGGGCCGCCGCGCTTCTCTCGATACCTCAAGAGCCGAGAGGGACGCGGGACCGGCTCGTAGGATGCTTAGCTTCGAGCGCAGGCTCTCCGAGCAGATAGAGCGCCTGCGCGAGCAGCTCCGGGAGAGCGAGCGCGAACTGCGCCTCTCCCCGGAGAATATCCGATCCGTGGTGGAGATCGGGCTACAACTCGCGGACCAGCCGCCCCTCATCCCGACCAGCGTGCCCGGTCTACCCGGACCGGCCTTCCGGCTGCCGCCCCTCTCCGGGAGCTGGGCGCGGTCCGCCGAAGGACTCGCCCATCCACACACCGGGGAGATCCGCCCGATAGTCTTCGACCACAACCTCGCCGACGGTCGGGACGATATAGTGCTCGCGCACCTCAACCACCGCCTCGTCCAGATGTGCCTGCGCCTTTTGCGGGCCGAGGTCTGGTCTCCCGAGGGCCAGCGCCGCCTCAACCGCGTCACGGCCCGGCTCGTACCCGACGAGGCCCTGCGGGACCCCGCCGTCGTCGCCCACGGCCGCCTCGTGGTCCTCGGCGCGGACAACCACCGCCTGCACGAAGAGCTGATCGCCGCCGGCGGCCTCCTACGCGAGGGACGCTTCGCCCGCTTCGGCACCTTGAGGGAGATGCAGCACGCTCTCGACGCCGCCCTCCCGGACGAGGCCCCCGAAGCCGTCAAAGAGCGCCTGCGTGACCTCTGGCCCTCGCACCGGGAGCAGCTCCTCCGTTCGCTGGAGGTCCGCATGCGCGAACGCACGGGCGGTCTCGGGAGGCTGCTCGAAGAGCGGGCCGAGAAGGAGGCCGCCGACACAAAGGCCATCCTCGAAGAGCTGGAGCGAAGCATCCAGGAGGAGCTGGAGGAGGCAGAGCAGCCACAGCTAGAGCTCTTCTCCACCCCCGAGCGCGAGCAGTTCGAGCGCAACAAGGGCGCCCTGTGGGACCGGCTGGAGAGCATCCCCGAGGAGATCGAGCGCGAGACGGGGGCCATCCGCGCCCGCTATGCAGACCCCACGCCGCGCCTGTTCCCCGTGTCCGTGACCTACCTGGTCCCCGAAAAGATAGCCCGAGAGGAGTCTCGCTGATGGCCGCGACCCGGACTATGGCCCGCTCCGCACCCCGTTCTGTGGCCCGCCACCACGCCGAGTGGCTCTCCCTCGTCGAGACCTCCGGCCCGTTCCTCTCCATGCCGGTCCTGCAAAGGGTCTTCCCCCAGGAGCTCGACGCCCACGACCCCGAGCACGCCGGGACCCTGCGCCTCGCCTTCGCCGAGTGGGAGGAGAGCGGAGACGACCTCGCCATCCACTGGGAGTGGATCCGCTTCGTGCTGCGCGAGACCCTGGAGCTGCCAGACGAGGTCATCCTCGAAGGCCAGGCCCTCCTGCCGGCCCTGGAGGCTCGCATGGCCGAGCACGGCGAGACCCTGCGCCCGGATCTCGCTGTCGCGAACCCGGAGGGCTTCCCCGACGAGGGTAAGGCGCGCCTGCTGGTCCAGATCCTTCCGCCCGGGCAGGACCTCGAAAAGCCGCTCCCCGGTCCGCGCTGGAAAGCCTCGCCCGCGACCCGGATGACGGAGCTGCTGCACGCCACGGACGTGCGCCTCGGGCTCGTCACCAACGGCGAGCGCTGGATGCTGGTCCACGCCCCGCGCGGCGAGACGACCGGCTACGCATCCTGGTACGCCTCGCTATGGCTGGAGGAGCAGATCACGCTGCGTGCCTTCCGCAGCCTCCTCTCTGCCCGCCGCTTCTTCGGGGTGGCCGACGAGGACACCATCGAGGCCATGTACGCCGAGAGCGCCCAGAACCAGCAGGAAGTAACCGACCAGCTCGGCTACCAGGTCCGCCAGGCCGTCGAGGTGCTCGTCTCGGCGATAGACCGCGTGGACCAGGACCGGGGCCGAACCCTGCTCGCCGGGGCCGACGAGAAGCAGCTCTACGAGGCGGCGCTCACGGTGATGATGCGCCTCGTCTTCCTCTTCTCCGCCGAGGAGCGCGGCCTGCTCCTCCTGGGAGACCCGCTCTACGACCAGCACTACGCCGTCTCCACGCTGCGCGAGCAACTGCGCGAGGACGCCGACCGGCACGGCGAGGAGGTGCTGGAGCGCCGCCACGACGCCTACAGTCGTCTGCTCGCCACCTTCCGGGCCGTCCACGGCGGCGTCGAGCACGAGGCGATGCGCCTCCCCGCCTACGGCGGCACCCTCTTCGACCCCGACCGCTACCCCTTCCTCGAAGGGCGCGCGCCCGGCACGAGCTGGCGCGACGAGCCGGCCCAACCCCTGCCGATCCACAACCGCGACGTGCTCCACCTGCTCGAAGCCCTCCAGGTCTTCCGGGTCAAGGTCCCCGGCGGCGGTCCCGCCGAGGCGCGGCGACTCTCCTTCCGGGCGCTGGACATAGAGCAGATCGGGCACGTCTACGAGGGCCTCCTCGACCACACCGCCCTCCGCGCCACCGAGACCGTCCTCGGCCTGACCGGAAGCAAGGACAAGGAGCCCGAGGTCCCGCTCTCCACATTGGAGGAGCTGCGCGAGAGGGGAGAGGACGCCCTGCTCGACTTCCTCAAGAAGGAGACGGGCCGCACGCCCGCCGCGCTCTGAGGAAGGCGCTCGCCGCCCCGCCCGAGGACGAGGGGCGCTGGCGGGCCGCCTTCGAGAACGACGAGGCGCTGGCCGAGAGGGCGCGGCCCTTCGCGGGGCTGGTGCGCGACGACATGAGCGGCTACCCGGTGGTCGTGCTGGCCGGGGAGCGTCTACGTGACGAAGGGCAGCGACCGGCGCGAGAGCGGGACGCACTACACGCCGCGCAGCCTCACCGAGCCCATCGTGCAGCACACCCTCGACCCGCTGGTCTACGAGGGACCCGCCGAGGGGTGGCCGAAGGAGGAGTGGCGTCTGCGGTCGGCGGACGAGATCCTGGCGCTCACCGTCTGCGACATGGCGATGGGCTCCGGGGCGTTCCTGGTGCAGGCGTGCCGCTACCTCTCCGAGCGGCTCGTCGAGGCGTGGGAGGAGGCCGGGGAGGACCGCGCCCCCGACGACAGCCCGCTCCCCGCCGACGCCGACGAGAGGCTCGCCCTCGCCCGCCGCCTCGTCGCCGACCGCTGCCTCTACGGGGTGGACAAGAACCCGCTCGCCGTCGAGATGGGCAAGCTGTCGCTGTGGCTGATCACGCTGCAGAAAGACCGCCCCTTCACCTTCCTCGACCACGCCCTCCGCACCGGCGACTCCCTGCTCGGCGTCACGAGCGCCGACCAGCTCACCCACTGGTCCCTCGACCCCGAGGGCACGCGCAACGTCCCGTGGTTCACCCTCGCCACCGAACGGGCGCTTCACACCGCCCTCGACCTGCGCCGCCGCCTCCATTCCTTCCCCGTCCTCTCCGTGCGCGACGCCGAGGCCAAGGCCCGCCTCTTGCGCGAGGCCGAGGAGGCGATGGAGCTGGTGCGCCTCGGCGCGGACCTGCTCGTCGCCGCCGCCCTGCATCCCGCGAAGAGGCGCGAAGCCATGAGCGACGCGCTCCTCTCCGAGTTCCACGTGCAGGCGCTCGCCTACGAGGATCTGCGCGAGGGCGCGTTCACCGGGGAAGGCGAGGCTGAGGTCCGTAAGGGCTTCGCCGAGTTGCGTGCCAAAGCTGACGAGCTGCTCGGAGGCCGCCGCCCCTTCCACTGGCCGCTGGAGTTCCCCGAGGTCTTCGTGGAGACGGAGAGCGCCGGTGGAGCACGGACCCTACCGCTGGACGCCGGGGATCTCACAGCGGAGCTGTCGAAGCCGAGAGAGGAGTTCGTCTCCGGCTTCGCGGCCATCGTCGGCAACCCGCCGTTCCAGGGCGGACAGAAGATCACCGGCTCGCTGGGCACGGACTACCGCGATTACCTAGTGGAGCATGTCGCGGGTGGCAAGCGCGGCAGCGCCGACTTATCTGCGTACTTCTTTCCTGCGGGCGCGCACAGTGATCCGGGAAGGCGGTGGTATGGGCCTGTTGGCAACCAACACCATTGCTCAGGGTGACACTCGCGAGGTGGGGCTTGATCAGCTCACAAACGATAGCTGCGTCATCATCCGCGCCGTGCCCAGCCGCAAGTGGCCGGGTGTAGCGAGTCTGGAAGTCGCGCATTTGTGGCTCAGGCAGGGAGATTGGGCTGGATCTTACGTCCTTGACGAGCAGTCGGTCGAAGGCATTACTCCTTATCTCTGCTGAACCGGGCGCCGCACAAGGTGACCCTACCGTTTGGTTGCCAACACTGATATGTCTTTTCATCGGCTCATACGTGCTTGGTCTGGGCTTCGTGCTGGAGCCTGAAGAAGCACAGGCGTTGATTGAGAAGAATGTGCGCAACCGCGATGTGCTCTTCCCATACCTTAACGGCGAAGATCTCAATTCGCGCCCTGACCAGTCACCGAGCCGGTGGGTAATCAATTTCTTTGACTGGCCGTTTGAAAAGGCCGAGACGTACCCCGACTGCATCAAGATCGTGCGAGCGAAGGTGAAGCCAGAGCGAGCTGGCAACAAGCGAAAGGTGTACAGGGAGCGTTGGTGGCAGTACGCTGAAAAAGCGTCCTGCTCTGTACGACACAATCGCGGGGTTAAATCGCGTACTCGTCACGCCTAAAACCAGTCGTCGCTGGGCTCCAGCTTTCCAACCCACCGGGATCGTCTACTCGCACAAGTGATCTTTCCGATGACCACATGGCGGAGTTTACGGTCCTGCAGAGCCTTTATGCACGAAGATTTGGGCTCGGACATACTCGTCAATCTGCGATTGGATGCAAGATACAACCAACGATGCAACTTCGAGACCTTCCCGTTCCCGCTGAACCTCTCCGGCCTCGAAGACATCGGCGAGCGGTACTACGCGCACCGGCAGGGGATCATGCAGTCCCGGCAGGAGGGCCTGACCAAGACCTACAACCGCTTCCACGACCCCGACGAGGCGGCGGAGGACATCGAGCGGCTGCGGGAGCTGCACGTCGAGATGGACGAGGCCGTGGCCGACGCCTACGGCTGGGGCGACCTCGACCTCGGGCACGGCTTCCACGAGACCAAGCAGGGCGTGCGCTTCACCATCAGCGAGGAGGCGCGCCGCGAGGTCCTCGACCGCCTGCTCCTCCTCAACCACGAGCGCTACGCCGAGGAGGTCGAGCAGGGCCTCCACGACAAGAAGAAGGCCGAAGGGCAAAGGCAAGAAGCGGGGCGGGAAGAAAGACGACGGCGGCACGCCGCTCACTGGTTTCGGGGACGGGGCTTGAGGGCGGAAGAGGAAGGAGGCAGACGATGCTACCGGCGGAGGTAACGAAGCACCGCTTCACCGTCGAGGAGTACCACAAGATGGGCGAGGCCGGTATCTTCGGCGAGGATGATCGGGTGGAACTCATAGACGGGGAGGTGGTGGAGATGAACCCGATAGGCCCGCGCCACGCCCGGTGTGTGAGGCGGCTCAACACTTTGCTGGGACGCCTCGCCGGTAGGCTCGCGGGCGGCCCTTACGAGGTGGACGTGCAGAACCCGGTGGTCCTGGGCGAGTACGGCGAGCCGCAGCCTGACCTGGCCCTCGTCCGGGAAGTGCCCGCCGTACGCCTGCCCGCTCCGGAGGACGTAGCCCTCATCATCGAGATCTCGGACACGACCCTCTCCTACGACAAGAACGTCAAGCTGCCACGCTACGCGCGGGCCGGCATCCCGGAGGTCTGGATCGTGGACCTCCAGAACGAGACGGTCGAGGTCTATGCCTCTCCCGAAGGCGGGCGCTACGCCGTGGTCCGCAGGTACGGCCGCGGAGACGAGTTGCGTTCGGAGACCGTACCCGGCCTGGCCTTGCCCGTCGAAGAAATCCTCGGGTGAAGCGCCGTCCAAAGCCATGCCCCGAGGACATCGAGCGGCTGCGGGAGCTGCACGTGGAGATGGACGAGGCCGTGGCCGACGCCTACGGCTGGGGCGACCTCGACCTCGGGCACGGCTTCCACGAGACCAAGCAGGGCGTGCGCTTCACCATCAGCGAGGAGGCCCGCCGCGAGGTCCTCGACCGCCTGCTCCTCCTCAACCACGAGCGTTACGCCGAAGAGGTCGAGCAGGGCCTCCACGACAAGAAGAAGCCGAAGGGCAAGGGCAAGAAGCGGGGCGGGAAGAAAGACGACGGCGGCACGCCGCTCACTGGTTTTGGGGACGGGGCTTGAGGGCGGAAGAGGAAGGAGGCAGACGATGCTACCGGCGAAAGTGATCAGACATCGCTTTAGCACGGAGGAGTACCACAAGATGGCCGAGGCCGGCATCCTGCACGAGGACGACCGGGTGGAGCTCATAGGGGGGGAGATAGTAGACATGACGCCAATAGGTGCGCGGCACCTCGCCTGCGTCGTTGCCCTGACCCACCTACTGGTGGCATCCAGCGCGGGCAGGTACTTCGTCAGCGCCCAGAACCCGATCTCTCTTGGCGGTGGGGACGAGCCCCAACCTGACCTGAGCCTCCTCAAGGAGCGCCCGCGTCCCGACGCCGGGGGGCCTCCCGGCCCCGAAGACGTGCTCTTGGTGATAGAGGTTTCGGACACTACTCTCGCCTACGACCGCGACATAAAGCTGCCCCTGTACGCTCGCGCCGGCATCCCGGAGATGTGGGTGGTGGACCTGCGAAACGGGGTCGTCGAGGTCCACACCGAGCCTCGGACCGGCGGCTATGCTAGCGTGCGCCGCTACGACCGTGGGGACGACGAACTGCGCTCCGAGACCGTGCCGGACCTGATCCTACCGGTCGGCGAGATCCTCGGCTGAGCCTGGCGGAGTCTTCCGTCTGTTCCTGCTCAACCATGAGCGAAGATCTTCGCTCGTGCGTCAGTATATACTCTCCGTATAGACGGAGGAGGACGCTATGGAGACGGCAAAGCTATTCCGTAACGGACAGAGTCAGGCGGTGCGCCTGCCCAAAGACTTTCGCTTCGAGGGCGAGAAGGTGTTCATCAAGCGAGTGGGCAACGCTGTGGTGCTGATCCCATACCAGGACTCTTGGGAGACGCTGTTCGAGAGCCTGGATCGGTTCTCGGACGACTTCATGGAGGACCGGGAGCAGCCGGCCCACCAGGAGCGAGAGAACCCGTTCGATTGAAGGTTCTGCTCGACACGAACATCTGCATCTACCTCATCAAAGAGAAACCACCCGAGGTACTGCGGAGGTTCGGCGAGCACACCGTCGGCGACATCGGCCTCTCCTCCATAACCGCTGCGGAGCTGCACTTCGGTGCGCAGAAGAGCCAGCGTCCGGAAGGGAACCTGCGGGCGTTGGAGCAGTTCCTGCTGCCGCTCACCGTCCTCCCGTTCGATCAAGACGCTGCCGCCGCCTACGGCCGCGTCCGGACGTTCCTGGAGAGGCGCGGCATGCCCATCGGTTCGCTAGACACGCTCATCGCGGCCCACGCGCTCAGCCTGGACCTCACGCTCGTGACTAACAACGTCCGAGAGTTCGAGCGCGTGCCGGACCTCAAGGTCGAGAACTGGGTGGACGCTTGAGCTTCGAGATCATCCACAAGCCCACCTTCACCAACCAGCTTCTGGCGGTACCCAAGGAGCGGGTCGTGCAGATCCTAGAAAAGGTTGAGAGGCTACGCGAGGATCCCTCCCCGCATGGCACCCTCAAGAAGAAACTTCACGGCTACTCGGGCAACGTCTACCGGCTTCGCTCGGGCGATTACCGGGTGCTCTACACCTATGGAGACGGCTGGGTAACGCTCCTCGGGGTGGACGAGCGCAAGGACGTCTACAAAGGCGACAGGCTGCTGGCCGAGGAGCCGGGGGTGCCTGTCTCACGCATCCCCGACGTCGAGAGCCTCCTGCAACCTGAACCCTCTCACGACAGCCACGAGTCAGATACCCCAACGCGCGAGAATGAGGATCTCCCGTTCGACATGGACGAAGGTCTCTTGAGGCGCCTCCGCATACCGCGAGAGCACTTCGCGGCGCTGCTAGAGTGCAAGACACTCGACGACCTGCTCGACGCGGACGTGCCCGACCCCGTCCGCGAACGGGTCTTCGACGCGATCTCTTCGCCAGACTACGAGCGGGTGCTGGAACAGCCCGATTTTCTGACCGGTGATGTCTCCGACCTGCTCCGATTCAGGGAGGGCGAGCTACTGGGCTTCCTGCTCAAGCTCGACCCGGAGCAGGAGAAGTACGTGAGCTGGGCCCTCAACGCCTCCGGTCCCACGCTCGTGAAAGGCGGACCCGGAACGGGCAAGAGCACCGTCGCCCTCTACAGGGCGCGCTCGCTGGTACGCTCGCTGCGCGAGTCGGGCATCGAAAACCCGCGGGTGCTCTTCACTACCTACACGAACGCCCTGGTAGCGTTCTCGGAACAGTTGCTCTGGCGCCTGCTCGGCCCTGACCGGGACCGCGTCGCGGTCCGCACCGCCGACAGCCTCGTGGTCAGGATCGTGACCTCCGTGGACGGCCAACCGGACATAGCCGATTCCCGCAGCTTGCAGAACGTACTCAATGAAGCGCTCGACACCGCCGTCTTCGACGGCAAAGGGTTGCAGAAGAGAGCACAGAGGCGCACCGTTGACCAACTCAGCTCAGAGTACTTGCTGGAGGAGATCGGAAGCGTCATCGAGGCCCGGGAGATAGGCTCCCTCGACGAGTACCTCACAGTACCCCGCGCCGGGCGGCGGGTGAGCCTTAACGCCACCCAGCGCACCGCCGTCTGGCGCGTCTACGAGTCCTTCCTGCGCACGCTCGATCGTCACAACTTGAGCACGTGGCAACAGGTGCGGCGGCGCGCGGTGGAGATCGTCCGCTCCGGGGAGTGGAGCGAGCGCTTCGATGGCGTGCTCGTGGACGAGGCGCAAGACCTCGACCCCACGGTGTTGCGGCTACTCGTCGCGCTCTGTCGCTCTCCGAACCAGCTCTTCGTAACGGCGGATGCCAACCAGTCCATCTACGGGAGCAGCTTCCGCTGGGCCGACGTGCACGAGGACCTCAAATTCCGGGGCCGAACCGGGATACTCAGGTCTAACCACCGCTCGACGCAGGAGATCGGGGAGGCGGCGCACTCCTACCTGCGCAGCGCCGCCCTCGACGATCCCGAGGAGGAGCAGACCTACGTCTTGACAGGTCCGAAGCCCGCCATACGCGCCGTCAAAGCACCTTACGACGAATCCACGCTCCTCGCGCGCTTTCTGACCGGAGCGGCAAAAGAGTTCCGGCTCGGCGTCGGCGCCTGTGCGGTGCTCGTGCCCACCGAGGGGGCCGGCCGCTCGGTGGCCGCCGGGCTCAGGGAGCTGGGCATGGACGCGGTCTACATGCCCGGGCGGGACCTCAACCTGGGGAGTAGGGACGTCAAGGTAATCACCCTAAAGTCCGCCAAGGGCCTCGAGTTCCCCGTAGTGGCACTGGCGGGCTTCGTGCGCGGAGCTTTACCGGGCGTGCCGAAAGGCGTCTCCGGAGAGGAGCTAGAGGAAGCGCTCTTACGCGAGCGGCGCACACTGTACGTAGCCATGACCCGCGCCATGCGGGCCCTGCTGGTTGTCTCGCCGGCGGAGAAGCTGCCCATGCTACTCTCCGGCTTCAACCCTGAGTACTGGAATACGGGAGACAACAAATGACGGAAATCGTAAAACTTCCCGCTGACCTCAAAGATTTGCAGGATCCGGCGGTGGTCAACCAGGGCCTGAAAGATGGCGCGATCCAGCTCGACTGGTCCGGGGTACACGAGGCACCGTCCTCCGCCCTGGCGCTGCTGCTAAAGGGTCTCGACCTGAGCAAAGACGCCGACACCTTGGGCCTCGAAACCGTCCCCGAAGAGCTTGAAGACGCGCTGCTGGAGGTACTCGACAGCAGTCTCGGCTCAAGGACGCAGGGTGGGACGCAGAAGCTAGCTGCCGGCGAGGCTCCAGAGATCTGGGAGGCCGAGAGGGAAGAGGTCGAAGAAGAGGCCCCAGACGAAAGCGAAGCCGCCGGGGATGCGGAGGTGCTGCTGGAGCCTGTCCTCAGCCCGCCCTCTCAGCACGAGATCCGCGACGAGCTGGAGGAAGCGGTGATCGCCGACTTGCTCGGACCCGCAGGCGGTCCTGAGGAAGAGGTCGCCGAGCGCCGGGTCTCGGAGCGCTACCTTACCGGCATGCTCGCCCCGAGGCGGATGCGCCGCTCGCCTGAGGAGTTCGACGAGCTGGCCGTCGGCGGCACAGGGCCCTCTGAAGACGGCACCGCAGAGACCGCCGCTCCGCAGACCTCCACCGTGTTCCCTTCCTCGCTCGGGTTGACCTTCTCCGTCTCGGGCGAGGCCAAAGCCGTGAAGATTACCGCCCGTTGGGGTCGCTACCGCAGGATACCGAGCGTTACGCTAAAAAAGAGGGACGGCAATCCAGCACTCGTCTGGAAGCGGGAGCCTGTGGACGGCGTCTCCGGTCCCGTACCGCTGACGGAGGGGGACATCCCGGAGTGGATCGTCACGACCGAGCAGCCGGAGGTCGTGGTGCGGGGGACCGTGCGGCGGCACGATGGAGAGTGGATCGTCTCGCTCTTCCTGGTCAACGGCCAGAGCGAGCCCAAGATGAAGCGAGACGAGGCCTGGATCTTCCAACCCGAGCTGGTCGTAGAATCTCCCGACAGCGCTCCGGTTTTCTGCCAGCGTCCCCGGCTCCGCGACCCTGAGCACGTGGATCCCATCGCCTACGCCGAGGAGAGCGCGATGGCTATGGTCTACCGTCGCCATGTGGGCTTCGCCGTCGGACACAACGTCTCCGTCCATGCCGTCATAGACCCCAGCGATCCTCGTCGCGCCGTCAGCCTGACCACAAGCGTCATTCCACGCTACGACGTACCGGTGACCACCCCGCCCACACAAGAGGATATCCCTGCTCTGGCGGACCTCGTCCTGGACATGAAGGAGCTTTCTGAGACCCCGACGGCGGATCTACCGGACAAGCTAGCCGCGTTGCCCACTGCTTATGCGGACTGGATACAAGAGCAGCGGCACAAAGTTGCGGATCCCAAAGAAGACCTTGCAGACCACACGGACGCCGTGCAGAGCGCGCTCAATAAATGCTCTCGCGCCCTGAAGCGCATCCGAAAAGGGATCTCACTGCTCGCCACCGACGAGAAGGCCGCCGAAGCCTTCCGATTCGCCAACCGTGCCATGTGGCTGCAGCGCACCCGTTCTATCTACTCCGAACGAACCCGGCGCGGCGAGAAGCCCGAGATGCTCTCCATAGACGTGCCAAGGAACCGTAGCTGGCGCCCGTTCCAGCTCGCCTTCATCCTTCTCAACCTGCCGGGCCTCTCGGACCTGCACCACCCGGAACGTAGCGACGACAGCCACGCCGTCGCAGACCTGCTGTGGTTCCCGACCGGCGGTGGCAAGACGGAGGCGTACCTCGGCCTCTCCGCTTACACTATGGGCCTCAGGCGCCTGCAGGGTAGTATCGCCGGGCGCTTGGGGCAGAGCGGCGTCGCCGTCCTCATGCGCTACACGCTCCGTTTGTTAACACTCCAGCAGTTTCAGCGGGCCTCGGCCCTGGTGTGCGCCTGCGAGCACATCCGGCGGGAGGCTATTGAGAAGGGGGACGCGCGTTGGGGGGCGGAGCCGTTCCGCATTGGCCTCTGGGTCGGCCAGCGCGCCACTCCGAACGCTACCAAAGACAGCGCCGAGGCCGTAAAGGGCGGTCGCGGAGCATTCGCCGGGATGTCGGGCGGTAGCCCGGCCCAGCTCCTTAACTGTCCGTGGTGCGGCTCTACCATAGACGCGGGCAAGCATATAAAGGTCGAGACCTACCCGCAGGGAGCGGGCCGGACGCTCACCTACTGCGGCGATCCCCTGGGGAGGTGTCTCTTCTCGGAGAGGAGGTCGCCGGGGGAGGGGATACCGGTCGTCGTGGTAGACGAGGAGATCTACCGCAGGCTGCCTTCGCTTCTCATCTCGACGGTGGACAAGTTCGCCCAGATGCCGTGGAACGGTGCCACCCAGATGCTCTTCGGGCAGGTGGAAAAGCGTTGCGACCGCCACGGGTTTCGCTCGCCCGAGATAGAGGACAGCGACTCACATCCTAAGAGGGGAGCGATCCCGCCGGCGCGGAGTGTCGAGCAGCGCCCCCTGCGTCCGCCCGACTTGATCGTCCAGGACGAGCTGCACCTTATAAGCGGACCCTTGGGTACCCTCGTTGGCCTCTATGAAACGGCGGTAGACCGGCTCTGCTCGTGGGACGTAAACGGTAAGCGAGTGCGCCCCAAGGTTGTTGCCTCCACCGCTACCATCCGCCGGGCCCCGCATCAAGTCCACTCCCTCTTCCTGCGCGATGTCGAGATATTCCCTCCTCAGGGCACCGATGTCCGCGACAACTTCTTCTCCGTCCAGCGCGAACCCGGAGAGAAGTACCCCGGCAGGCGCTACCTCGGAGTATGTGCCCCAGGCAAACGTCTCAAGGCCGCCCTCATCCGCGTCTACGTCGCCCACCTCGCCGCCGCCCAGCAGCTCTACGAGAAGTACGGCAAGGCCGTTGATCCCTGGATGACGCTCGTCGGATACTTCAACTCCATGCGCGAGCTCGGCGGCATGCGGCGCTTGGTTGAGGACGACGTGCGTCTCAGGCTCCAGAGCACCGACGCCCGCGGGCTCGCAAAGAGGGGGACCCCGAGCCTGGAGGAGTTAACCTCCCGCAAGAGTTCCACGGACATTCCCAACATCCTGGACAGGTTGGAGACCCCCTTCGACCCGTCGCGCGGCAAGAGCAAAGACAAGCACGTCCCGCTCGACGTACTCCTGGCGACGAACATGATCTCCGTCGGCGTAGACGTAAGCCGCCTCGGCCTGATGGTCGTCGCCGGCCAACCCAAGACCACCGCCGAGTACATCCAGGCCACGAGCCGGGTAGGCCGCAGCGCCCCCGGCCTCGTCTGCACGGTCTTTAACTGGGCCCGGGCCCGCGACCTGTCCCACTACGAACGATTCGAGCACTATCACGCCACCTTCTACCAGCACGTCGAAGCCCTCTCCGTTACCCCATTCGCCGCCCGCGCCCTGGATAGGGGCCTCACAGCCCTGCTCGTCTCCCTCGTACGCCTCGCCGACGACGATTACAACGAGAACTCCCGGGCGGAGTTCCTCGATCGCAACCACGCTCTCGTGAAGAGCAGCGTCGAGACCATCGTCCGCAGGGCTGAAGAGGTGAGTGGCAGCAAGAAAACCGGCGAGGAGGTTCGAGAGATGCTCGTACGCCGGCTCGACGAGTGGCGGGCCCGAGCCGACGCCGTGACCGGCGGTGGCAAGCTGGGCTACAAGGAAAAGAAAGATGGCCTCACCCGCGGTCTCCTGCGGGCGCCTGGTCTCGGCGAGTGGGACAACTTCACCTGTCTCAACTCTCTACGCGACGTCGAGCCCACCGTGAGTCTTATCCTCAACGATCATGGTCTCGATGATGAGGCGCCCGTCGGGGCGAAGGGAGACGGAGCATGAACCCGCCGCGCGGGGGCGCCGGTGCGAGCACCAAGGTCGGTGAGCTGAGGCCGAGCCAGTTGCTCTTCGCCTTTGGTGTCGGAGCTACGGTGGACCTGCCCAACATCTCCGCGATGGTCATGGGGCTCGACGATTGGGATACGGCCAACTCGGTTCAAATCTCCGAAGAGCGCCTTTTGGCCGCGGTACGCGAGCAGCTCGGCGCTCAGGTCGAACGCCTGCTCTCCCCGCCTCAATCCCCTGAAACCCAGGGTTTTGTGAGCCCCTTCGACGCCGGCGCCAACGTTGGCGTTCCCGTCGCGCCCTTCCCACGGTGGATGCTCTGCCCGTACTGCCGACTCCTCGCACCGCTGAGGTCTGAGCTGTTCACGCTCAAGGCTAACCCTTACCGGCCGGATCGCGCGGCCTACGTCCACGAAAACTGCCGCAAGCCCGGCAAGCCGCCTACCGTGCTCCCCGCCCGTTTCCTCCTGGCCTGCGAGCGCGGCCACCTCGACGACTTCCCTTGGGTCACGTTCGTACACCGGGGCGAGACCGACTGCCGCTCCCTGCTTAGGTTGCGCGAGTATGGCGTCTCCGGCGAGGCGGCTGACGTCGAGGTCTTCTGCGACACCTGCGGGATGCGTCGTCGAATGTCCGCCGCCTTCGGTCTGCAAGGGCAACGGGAGATGCCCGACTGCAACGCGCGTCTCCCACACTTGAGGAGCTACGAGGAGGACGGCTGCGAGGAGAAGATGAGGCCGATCCTCCTCGGGGCCTCGAACCTCTGGTTCCCGGTCGCTCTCTCGACCCTGGCCGTGCCGACCAAGTCCAACAGGCTCGAACAGCTCGTCGAGGACAACTGGGGGAAGGTGCAGGCGATCACCTCCCTGGAGGTGCTCAAAGCCTTCAAGACCATAGGGCAGCTCGGCGCCTTCGCCGAGTACGAAGACGAGGAGCTATGGGCCGCGATCCAGGCCAAACGCAAATCGTCGGAAGGAGAGACGAACGGAGAAGTGCGTGACCTCAAGGGGCCGGAGTGGGAAGTCTTCTCCCGGCCCAAGTCTGCCGAGCTCACCGAGGATTTCAGGCTGCGGCCCGTAAACGCTCCTAACGGGTACGACGATCTGATCTCGGAGGTAGTGCTGGTCGAGCGCCTTAGGGAGGTGAGGGCACTCGTGGGCTTCACCCGCGTAGGTTCTCCGGGCGACTTCAACGACGCTGCCGAGGTGCCCGCCGAGCGCCGGGTACATATAGCCCGTCGCCCGCCGCGGTGGGTGCCGGCCTCCGAAGTTCGCGGAGAAGGCATCTTCATCCGCTTCGACGAGAGGGTGATCGCCGCGTGGTGCGGCACCGAGGCCGCCCGCCAGCGGGAGAAAGAGTTCATGGCGGCCCACCGCCAGTGGCGCAGGATGAGGAACATAGAGCCCGCGGACGCCGGGTTCCCCGGTATTCGTTACGTGTTGCTCCATTCCTTCGCCCATGCCTTCATACGCCAGCTCGCGCTCGGCTCCGGCTACACCGCCGCGAGCATCCGCGAGCGGATCTACTCGCGAGAACCAGGCTCGGAGGCGGAGCCGATGGCCGGGGTGCTCCTCTACACCGCCGCCCCCGACAGCGAAGGGACTCTGGGAGGGTTGGTGAGCCTCGGAGACCCCGAGATACTCGGCTCTCACCTCGACGCGGCCCTCGAACAGGTTCGTCTCTGCGCTTCGGATCCGCTTTGTGCCGAGAACGCTCCTCAGGAAGCCGCGGTCCACGGCGCGGCCTGCCACGCTTGCCTGTTCGCTCCCGAGACCTCTTGCGAGCGCGGAAACAAGTACCTCGATCGCACCACCATGGTAAGCACGTTTGGGCACGGCACGAGTGCCTTCTTCGATAGAAACGGTTTGCAGAGGTGACGCCGGAGGAGGTCAGGCTTCTCGAAAGTGTCACCGCCACGGCGCGAGAGCTACCCTGGGGGGTCGTTGAGGACCTCTGCGATGCTCTCGGCAGCTTGCCAGAAGACGCTCCTCAAAGGCAACGTGCCGCCTTACCCGGCATCGTTCCCTCACACCGAGCCCGCGCGCGGGTTGCCGGTTTGGTCGAGGCTTGGAGCGCGGCGCCCCACGTGAGCCCGGCCAGTTTGACGTGGGGCCTACGTACAGCCTTGGACGTAGACGAGCATCATCGCCGTAAACAATC
Source organism: Rubrobacteraceae bacterium (assembly GCA_030448125.1). Classification (GTDB taxonomy): domain Bacteria; phylum Actinomycetota; class Rubrobacteria; order Rubrobacterales; family Rubrobacteraceae; genus Rubrobacter_F. The sequence continues at coordinate 38,246 of JAUJNO010000004.1, forward strand.
CATCGAGCTCGTTTGGACGGGACCAGCCCCCGGCGACACGACGCTAAGACGCACGGACCAAGTCCTCCTCGATCTCATCCGCACCGCCCAGCATGAGCTCTACCTCGTCACCTTCGCCGCGTACAAGATACCGGTTCTCAACAAAGCGATGTTGTCGGCGGCCCAGCGTGGCGTCGATATTTACCTCATCTTCGAAGGCGACGTCGGCAAGACGGCCTTCGCTGCGATCAAGGCTGTAGGAGAAGAGCTTGAAGTCCTCGCCAACATATACATCTGGCCCCTTGACAAGCGCCCCAGAGATGCGGCAGGACGTCATGGTTCCTTGCATGCGAAATGCGCGGTGTCGGACGGGGAAGACTTGCTGGTCTCTAGCGCCAACCTCACCGAGTACGCGCTTAATATGAACATGGAGCTAGGCATATTGGTGCGTGGGGGAACCCTTCCGGGTCGCGTGGTTAGACATCTGCAGCAACTCGTAGACGAAGAGACCCTGGTGCCTGTCTAGCCTCTGAACGACCGCGAGTGCCGAGCAACATCCGGCGGGCCGGTTGCGATTTCCGGCAACGAAGAGCTGCTCCCACGAATCACCGCTTAAGTCCTCTACCTCCAGTAACCCGTGTTTGCAGACCACTCATGAACGTGTGATGCGTTGTGATACAATTACAGGCAAAGGGGAGGGCCATGTGGTGCGGATTCGGAGTCTTGATTGGCGGCCGGACCGGGTGGAGCACATAGCGAAACACGACATTGAGCCCTACGAGGTCGAGGAGGCGGTGTTCGGTGACCGGCGCGGGCTCTTGAGCAAGGCGGGACCGGCGAGGAGGAACCCGGCGGAGACGGTTTACAGATACCTGGGGCGCACAGAGGCCGGGCGCTACCTGTTCGCGGTACTGCTTTACACCGGACAGGGGAGAGCGCTGCCCGTCACCGCCAGGGACATGACCGACGAAGAGCGAAGGAGATACTCGCGATGAACCCTAAGACCAGCAGTGAGAAGCGTCGAGCAGAACTCGAAGAGCAGAGGGTGGTAGAAGAAGGCTCCGTCGAGGATCTCGCCGGCTTCTATGACAAGACGGACACTGGCGATCTGCCTTGGGAAGAGGCCGAAGGCGTGATCATAGAGCGGCCGGAGCTTGAGCAGATCTCCATAAGGTTGCCCAAAGAGGACCTGGAGCGCATCAGGCGGCGCGCCGCCAAAGCGGGCATTGGCTACACCACCCTCATCCGCATGATCTTGCGGGCGCACCTCGACGACTCGCTGGTCCGCTAGCAAGAACCACTGGTGGAGCGAGGCGCGCATCCGAGCGTTCTCAGAGGACGAGGAGGTCGTTGGTACGATGGGCATGTTCGACTACGTAAGGGTGGAGGGCCACGCTTTACCCGGGCTGGATCCGAAACTATTCGAGCAAAGACAGGACGAAAATGAGTCGTTGGTAGAGGGGCCAGCCGTCTTCCAGACCAAGGACCTCGAGAATTACCTGGGCACCTACGTAATAAAGGACGGCAGGTTCTTCGAGCGGATCTACCAGAGGGAGAAGGTGCCAGAGGAGGAGCGCACCTACTACTGTAAGCCCGAGTGGGACGAGGGTGGCAAGATCTTCGGTAAAGATCACTACCGGTGGGTAGGAGCCAAGAGAATCGTGGGGCACAAAGACGTAGACCTCGACTACCATGGAGACATCTGGTTCTACGCGAGCAAGAAAGAACTCGGGCTGGCGGAGGACCGGAGGAGCGGCTTGGTCGAGTTCAAGGCCCGCTTCACCCACGGTGACCTTGAGTGGATAAAGTCCATCGAGTGAGCTCACTTGAGCGGTAGGAATTTACTGCAACCGTACTGGCACGCGACGGTATGGGGCGGCCGAGAGACGCTTGCCGGATCGGCGAAAACTTCATAGAATAAGCGAAAAGTAGGACGGAGCGGGACTGGGCGGCACGGGTTATTTGGGATTGGAAATCGCATAGGCGGTTTGAAGCCGTCTCTCCCATCGAGCCCCACCCTCTCCGCTTCTTTGCGCTCTATGGGGAAGGAGGAGAGCGATGGACTCCGGGAAGCCCGACACCGAGAGCTCACGGACGCCGGACTGGGCGCCCGAGGAGAGGATCAGCTGGTTCCCCGTCCCCGACGAGGAGGATCTCGACCCGCGCGTCTCCGAGCTGGTCGCCAAACAGCGCGAGAAGTTGGGCGCGCCGAACAACGTCGTGCGCACCCACGCCTGGCGGCCGGAGTTGATGCTGCGTTGGCTCGACTTCTACGAGTTCATCAGCAAGGGGCCTTCGGGGCTTTCCCGCGTCGAGCGGGAGATGATCGGGGTGGTAGTCTCCGCCGAGAACCGCTGCGTCTTCTGACTCACAAACCACGGCGCCGAGTTGCGGCGCCTTACCGATGACCCGGTACTCTCCGAGCGCATCGTCCAAGATTACCGCCGCGCACCCCTTGACGAGAAGACGCGCGCCATGCTCGACTACGCGATCAAGATAACCCGAACGCCCGTGGACTGCGACGAGAGGGACATAGAGAAGCTACAGACTCTAGGCTTCAGCCTCGACGACGTCTACGACATCATCACAACCGCCAGCGTCTACAACTACAATAACCGCGTCGCCGAGGCCGCCGGACACCTGCCGGACCGCAAGAACCACGGACTTTTCCGCTAGCTGTCGTTTGCCTGCGTCGTTGTTCATACGTAGGTGAGTGACGAGGCATGCGTTGAGCTACTTCGAGTCTCGGGATGCGGCGGAGCGATACGCCGGCAGCCGTCCCTACTTCCACCCGTTGGTGGTAAAGAAGATCAGAGACTTCCTTGAGCTTCGCGAGCCTGTTCCTCGGGCTCTCGACGTGGCCTGCGGTACCGGGCAATCCACCGTGGCGTTGAAAGAGATCGCCTCCCGGGTCGTCGGTACTGACGTCTCACGGGAGATGCTTGCCCGAGCGCCGCGCGAAGGCGGTGTGCGGTACGTGGAGGCGCCCGCAGAGGACTTGCCCTTTGCGGATGGATCTTTTCGACTAATCACGGTCGCCCTGGCCTTTCACTGGTTCGATCGCTCGCGTTTTCTTGTCGAGGCTCGTCGCGTGCTCGATACGTCCGGGTGGCTGGTCATCTACGACAACGGGTTCTTCGGGGAGATGAAGGAAAATCCAAAGCACGAACGCTGGTACAAGGAAGATTACCTCGCACGCTATCCCAGTCCGCCTCGCAACAAAGAGCCCCTCACGGACGACGAATGCCGGAAGCACGGGCTTCGGCTCGTCGAGAGGGAGAGTTACACCAACGAGGTTGCTTTCTCCGCCGAAGAGATTGCGAGCTACCTCATGACGCAGAGCAACGTGACCGCAGCCGTCGAGGACGGAGGGGAGAGCTCGGAAAGCGTCCGCGAATGGTTGGTAGAGTCCGTAGCCCCGATGTTCGGGAAGCCGCGAGGCACTTTTCGGTTTGGTGGCACCATAGAGTATCTCCAGGCGGTCATCTAACACGGTTTCTCGATTCGCCCTCCGTTCATCCTCGCTACCATTTGGTAAACTCTGCGGGCCGCGCTAAGCGGGGAGCTGGCGATGCCCTGTACCTGCGATCGCCTAGCAGGGCCTAGATCCCCGCCCGAGGCGGCCCGGGTTCGGTTGAAACCGGTGCGGTCGATGTTGAGGGCCTGGTCTCGGGCAATGGGACCCCGCGAATCGTGTCAGGGCCGGGAGGCAGCAGCACTAAGCGGGTAATCTCATGTGCTATCGGGGTAGCCGGGCCGGAGTCGACGGCCGGGAGTTCGCCGGGTCCGAGTCCGTCGAAGGCGGGGTGCGCGGCATTTTGATCTTTTTCTCGGGGGAGGCTCCGCTATACTAGCGGTGTGAGACCTCCCCGAACCACCATCTTCTAAATATGCGCCACGTCTCGCTCTACCGCAAGTGGCGCCCCCGCACCTTCGACGCGGTTGCCGGGCAAGAGCCGGTGGTGCGGACACTCGAGCGCGCCATAGAGACGGATCGCGTAGCGCACGCTTACCTGTTCTCGGGACCCAGGGGGACGGGGAAGACCTCAACGGCGAAGGTGCTGGCGATGGGCTTGAACTGCGAGAAGGGACCGACGCCGGAGCCGGACGGGACGTGCGAGAGCTGCCGGGCGATCGTCAACAACTCCTCGATGGACGTGCTGGAGATGGACGCTGCCTCGAACCGGGGGATAGACGAGATCCGGGACCTCCGGGACAGGGTGAACCTGGCGCCCACGCAGGGGCGCATGAAGGTCTACATCATCGACGAGGTCCACATGCTCACCACGGAGGCGTTCAACGCGCTCTTGAAGATGCTCGAGGAGCCGCCGGAGCACGTGGTCTTTGTTCTGGCGACGACCGAGAAGCACAAGGTCTTGCCCACGATCATAAGCCGCTGCCAGAGCTTCGACTTCCGCAGACCCGGGGTCTCGCTGCTCTCGGAGAAGCTTCGCGAGATCGCTAACGCCGAGGGGATAGAGGTCGAGCCGGCGGCACTCACCCTGATCGCACGCGAGGGCAGGGGCTCGTTCCGGGATGCCGAGGGCCTCCTGGACCAGCTTGCCTCGTTCGCCGACGGTCCTATAACCGCCGCGCGCGTCCGGGAGCTCCTGGGCAGCGCTGGCTCGGAGGCGCTGCTGGAGACGACGGACGCGCTCTACGAGCGGCGGGCGGCGGACGCTTTGCGCATTGTGGACAGGCTTCAGAACGAGGGGAAGGACCTCTCGCGGTTCGTCGGTGAGCTCGTCGCGCACCTCAGGCGCCTCATGCTTCTGCCGCACGCCCCCGAGGTCGCGCTCGCCGAGGTTGGGGCGGAGGAGAGGGCGGGTCTCGAAGAGCAGGCGTCGCGCATCCCGGCCGCCGGGGTGGTGCGCATGATCGAGTCTTTAGGCGACTCCCTCTCGCGCGCCAAACGCGGCGGTGACCCGAAGCTGGAACTGGAGCTGACCTTCCTCAAGCTCGCCCGTGACTACACCGAGCCCTCCGAGTACGCCCTCGTGGGACGCCTCGAGGCGCTGGAGAAGGCCGTCGCGAACGGAGCTGCCGTCGCCGCCGTGCCAGACATGCCCTCGCGTGCGGAAGAGGCGGAACCCGAGACCGCGGAACAGGCCGCGCCCGTGGAGGCCGCGGCGCCGGAAGCCGCGCCCGGGGCGGAAGCCGCACGCTACGCTGGAGGGAACCAGGAAGATAGCGGGCCGGAGGAGGCCGGATCGGGGCAGGGGCCGGAGCGTGATGATGGGCAGGATGGGCTGGTTGGGGTTGGGGCCGTGGCGGCGCGGTGGGGCCAGGTCATGCAGGACTTGAAGGACCGCAAGCAGGCCCTCACGGCCACCGTCTTCGCGGAGGGGCTGCCATCGAGCTTTCAGGATGGGGTCCTGGAGATCACGTTTCCCAAAGAATCGGACTTCTACGCGAAAGAGGCCGGAAAGAGTCGTCACGCCGAAGCTCTTGGGGAGGTTCTGGAGAGACGGTTCGGGGTGAGGCCACGGCTGGAGTTTCGTATCGCCGGCGCGGATGGATCGGCCTCCGCAGGCTCTCCGAGCATGAGAACCCCAGCGGAGGGCGTGAACGAGGATGTCCCGCCCTCTCGGCCGCAACCGTCACGCGAGGTCCCCGAAGCTACTCCCGGGAGGATGCCGGAGCCCGAAGCGAAGACGCCGCGACGCGGGATCTCGGGAGGCGTGGATCTAGCGCCGGAACCGGAGATCGAGGACGGACCGGCCGGGGAGAGTGGGGGGGGCGAAGATATAATTCGGGACCCGCGGGAGGTGCTCGCCATGGCTCGGGAGCGGTTCGGTCCCGTCGGGGGGCTTCCCGAGGGCAAGCAAAACGGAGGTAGCTAAGGTCTATGGGGAAGCGTAAGGACGTCAAAACGTCCGCTCGCTTTCGCAACCCCCTCGTCCGGTAGTAGCCTCCGCCGCTACCCGAGGCTCCCGCGCTCCCTTCCCCTGGCACCACCTCGTAGAGCATACTCCCCTCGGCCGGCGCAAGATCCAGGCCGGGGACCGCGCCCCGGCCGTCCTCACCACCGCTCGACGCGCCCGGCGGCGCGCGTTACGAGTCAGGGGCCCGAGACCGCGTAGAGAGAGGCGGCCGCGAGGAGTAGCCAGGCCGATAGTGGGACCGCCTGGACGAAGATGGGCTTGACGTCATCGCGCGATCTCCGCGGTGCGCCGGATGCTCCCGGCTCGAACCGCCACCCTTATACGGGCGGCGCCCACCTCGACCAAAACTTCGTTCATGCGCCGTCCTCTTCTACCTCTCGCCCCGCTTACGAGCCGCGACGGTTGCCTCGGCTATGAGCCGCCAGGACCGGGCATTACGAGCGCCATCCAGAGCACCGTGAGACCCACGGCGTTCGGAGAGCCAACGGCGCAGGCGCTCTGTCCGTACCCGCAACAGCCCTTTCACGTCCTCTAGCGCCGTGGAGGTAATGTCCACCCGGCTGTCGAGGTCCTCGATCCAGTCCACCGGCACCTCGGAGACGCGGTAGCCCCGCTCCTCGGCCAGCAAGAGCAGCTCTGTGTCGAAGAACCACTCGTCATCCTCCACCCACGGCAACAGCTCCTGAGCTACGCTGGCCTTGACCGCCTTGAAGCCGCACTGCGCGTCCGAGAAGCGGTTGCGGAACATGACCTTTACAAGCAGGTTGTAGCAACGCGAGATCGCCTCCCGCTTCCACTGGCGCGTTACCGTCGCCCCCTTTAAGAGGCGCGAGCCGATGGCCACGTCGCTGTGTCCGGTCGCCAGGGGCGCGGCCAGCGGCAAGAACGACCACAGGTTGGTCGAGAGGTCCACGTCCATGTACGCGACGACGTCCGCCTCCGAGGCCGACCAGGCCGCCTTCAGCGCCCGCCCGCGCCCTTTTCCGTCCAGGTGTAGGACGGAGACGCGAGGGTAGACGGCGGAGAGCCCATCGGCGACGGCGAGAGTAGCGTCGGTGGAGGCGTTGTCGGCGATGACGACCGACCAGCGGTAGGGGAAGTAGGTCTCGAGGTAGGCGCAGAGGGCGGGTATGCTCTCTGGCAGGGCGGCCTCCTCGTTGTAGACGGGGACGACGACCTCGATGCTGACCTGCCGGTACGGCAGCGTGTCGTCCCGCCGCGGAATCGACGCGTTAACCATGAAGTTCCATCCTTTCTTCGGTAGTGGATCGGTTGCCGTTGCGACCGAAGACGTAGAGGACGGAGCCGAGAACGACGATGCTCCAGTAGTTGATGACGCGAAAGAGAAGGGTAACGGCGGTTGCGGTTGCGGCGTCCAGCCCCAGCCACTGCAGCAAGAGCACCATGCCCGCCTCCGTGAAGCCCAGGCCCGCCGGCGTGATGGGCACCGCCGAGAGCAGCGAGGCGGTGAGCGCGACCACCAGAGCGCCCGCGACCGAGACCGGGGCGCCTAGAGATGCCGCCGTTGCGTAGAGCGCCGTCCCCTCGAAGATCCAACCGGCCGCGGAGAGGGCGACGAGCAGCGGGAGCCTGCCACGGAACGAGCTTGTGACGCCGTGCTCGAGGCGGGAGTAGTGGGCGTGGAGGCGTTTGGGCAGGATCCGCTCGAACGCCCACCTAAAGCGCTGCATGTAGAGAAGACCTGCGACCCCCATGCCCGAGAGGGCCAGACCGGCGGCGAGCGCCCCTCCGGCTTCGGACGGCAGCGATCCGCCGAAGACCACGAACATGCCCACCCCCATCATAGCCGCCAGCACCAGGAGATCGAGGAGCCTTTCGGCCAGGACCGTGCCGAGCGTGACCGCGAAGGAGACGCCAGCTTCCTTCTTGAGTAGATAGCCGCGGTAGGCGTCTCCGAGGCGCGCGACGGTGACGCAGTTGGCGAACCACGCTATGTACATGATCCTGGTCAGGCCCAGGGCCGACGGCATGGGCCGCCCGGCGGCGCGGCTGTAGCCGACGTTGCCGAGCAATGCCTTCCAACGCAGGGCGCGCAAGGGGAACGAGCAGTAGAAGACCGCCAGGGCGAACACGAACAGCCCCGTGCTCGCCCCTCGCACGTTCGCCCACGCCTCGCGCCAATCGAGGTCGAGCAGCTGCTGGTACACCAGGTACAGGACGGCCAGCGCCAGGAGGAACGAGACGGCGTTGCGCGGGCGAAACACGCGCCTGCCGAGGCGGCCGCCGAGCGGGGATGCGCCCGCCGCGTCGTCCCCGGGCGTCTTGCCGGGAGGCTCGCTCAACTCGATCGTTCCCTGTGCTCTCTTGCCCGTCATCGGTTACTGTCCTCCTCTCGTACTACAGTCGTAGAGCGCCTGGGCTCTTCCCGGGCCTCCCGGGCCTCCCGGGCCCTCCGCCCTCCTCCTCCTCGTCCTCCGGCGACTTCCACAGCTCTTCCGGAACTTTCTCGCAGCTGTCCTGCACCCAGGTCGCTGCTTCGTTGTCCGCGCCTGGAGGACCGCCCGGGGGCGGACCCTGGGGGGCGCTGCCGCCGGAGGCCTCTTGTTCGGCCTCTCTCTCGGCCCTCATCTCCTCCATGCGCTCCCTGTCCTGCACGAGGAAGAAGCGCACGGCGCCCTCGTCCACCAGCCCGGCTAACTCGTCGGTAGTGAAGACCGGGTCGCGGCCCATGAACCCGCCGAGGTTGATCACCTTCTCGTCGGTGCCCAGGATGATCGGGGACAAGGGCATGGAGCTGGGGCCGGCAACCAGGTACGTGGCGTCGCCCTTGTTGGCTTGCAGGTACTCCAACAACACCGGGTCGGCCTCACGACCAGGACCACCGGGGGACCGCCGCGCGGAGGCAACGCCGGGAGGACCTGGGGGGCCTCCGGGACCGCCCGGTCCTCCCTCCGCTTCGATGGGCTGGGGACCGGCGGCGGGTAATCCCCCGCCGCCCTGCGACGAGAGGGTATCGTAGGCGGCCCAGGCCGCCGGGGCGACGAGGAGGGCCAGTATCCCCGTGGTCGCCGCGCCGGCGCATAAGTGCCGGCCCTCGGGGAGGCTTCAGGCGCGCGAGGGCGAGAATCCCGGCCGAGATCAGGCACAACGCCGCCACCGCGGGTATCAGCCAGGCGCGCCAGATGGCGTAGTCGAACAGGACCGCCGGCCGCCATGCCTACCAGCGTCAGGGCAAGAGCCAGCCGCGCCAGCCGGGGCTTCGGTAATCCCTCCATAGCGCCGTCGCGCCGATGCCCACCAGCGCGGCCACGGCCGGGGCGAGCATCACCAGGTAGTGACGGTGCCCGTAGCCGGAGACGCTGAAGTAGGCGGCTGCCGTGAAGAGCCACGTCCCCCACATGGCGAGGGCCGCGTGTCGCCGGTCGAGCGGCAGGCGGGGGCGCCACTGGGAGCCCGCCGCCACCAGACCGATCACCGCAAGCGGCAAGAGCCAGCCTATCTGCCCGGCGTTCTGCTGGTTTAGAGCCGCAGAGGTCCCGGCTCGCCGTTCTCGCCGACACCACCCGGTCCACCTCCTCCCGGTCCGCCGCCCGGTCCTCCTTTCGGAGCGTCGTCTCCTTCCTTGGTGTCGGGCGATTTTTCGGCACCTTCCCGTCGCCCGCTTTGCCGCCCCCTCCCGGCGGCCATGTCGCTCCGCCCGAGCAGGCGTTCGAGGCCGTTGTAGCCGAAGGCCAGGTTCAGGGCCGAGTCGCCCTCGCTGCCACCCACGTAGGGGCGCTGATCTGACGGCGTCAGATCCACCGCCACCGCCCAGGAGAGCGACACGGCGAGCAGCACCGCCGTCGCGGCCCCGAGGGCAAAAAGCGCCGCCGCCAGGTCGTATGGGCGGCGAGCAGGTACAAGAGGTAGAACGCGGGCAGCACCAGGAAGGCCTGCAGCGTTTTGGTGTTGAAGCCGAGGCCGACGATGGCCGCGCCCAGGAGCAGCAGGCTCAGGTTTCCCCGCTCGGCGGCGGCGACGAAGGCCCACGCCGCCAGGAGCACGAACAGGACCACGAGCATGTCCATCGTGTTGTTGCGGCTCGTGGCGACTATTATCGGGGTGAGGGCCAGCGCCAGCGCGGCCAGGAGCCCCGCTCGTGCGGCGGACTAGATAGTAGAGCACTGCCACCGAGAGAACGCCCGCGATCGCCTGGGGTAGCAGCAAGCTCAACCCGCTAAAGCCGAACAGCCAGGCGCTGGCCGCCTGGATCCAGAGTCCCAGAGGAGGCTTGTCCACCGAGACGAAGCCCGCGTCGAAGGAGACGAAGAAGAAGTTGCTCCAGCTCGCGAGCATGTTCTTGACGGCCGCGGAGTAGTAGTTGTTCGGGTGCCCCTCGCTCGAAAGGCCGTACAGGTTGAGGAAGGCGGACAGCAAGAGGATCGCCGCCAGGGCGAGACCGTTCCACGGCGGATTCGATGCTAACGACCGTGCTCCGCCGGGGCGTTTGGGGCGTTTCCGGGTCAATTCTTGGGTCATATCCCTCCTCCTGAAGCCTTTATGTGTCTTGCCGTCTCATCGGAAGTCTGGACCGCGAGCCTATGGGTGTCCTTTAGCGACCTTATGAGTTCTCATAGGAACGGTTCCCGGGGATGATCGCCGGTAGGACTCGAGCCTCCGGCGGGTCGTGGTTTGCTGCCGACTCCGGTACGCCCGGAGGTAGCGAGTTCAACCAGGTCCCCGCGTCGATAGGCTCGAACGAGCCGGCGACGGGCTCGTCCGTGCCCTGTCGAGGCGTCGCTCGGTTGCGTGCCGGGAGGCCCGGTAGTCTATTTGTTCCTTCGCTCCGAATGCGTTCGGGACCAACGACGAGCGATTGAACCTCCGATGCCCCGTCAGAAGTTGTAGGCGGACCAAGCCGTCGAGGCGGCGAGGAGGCCAGTCTTCCGTGGGGCAGCGGCTATTCTCCAGGGTAGACGCGAACTCTCTATCGCATAGTCTATGAAAATACATATCCTCCTCATAGGCAAACTTGATGTTTTAGAGCGAAGATGGACGTGGTGAGCGTGAGCAATGAAAGAGGACGATGCCCACGCCTACCGGCGACCGTGACATCATAGGACCAGGAGGTAAACGCGATGGAGCGAAACGACGCAGAGAAGACCCCAAGGATCCGCTACCTCAGCCGGCGGAGATGCTCGGCCTCATGGGGTCGACGGCGGCGGCCACCTTCGCGGGCTGCGGCGGCGGCGAGCAGTCCGGCTCGGGGAGTCGACGAGCGGCTCGGGGGGAGAGACGACGGGCGCTTCGACGACCGCCGAGACAACCGGGGCGGCCGCGGAGACGGCCTCTACTACCTGCGTGGTCAGGCCCGAGCAGACGGAGGGCCGTACTACGTGGATACGGGGCTCCAACGCTCAGACATCCGGGAGGAGAGGGAGGGCATCCCGTTGGAGCTGACGTTCAACGTCTCGCGGATAGACGCCGGCGATATCTCCACCTGCGGCCCTCTGGCCGGCGCTGTGGTGGACATCTGGCATTGCGATGCTTTGGGCGAGTACTCGGGCGTTCAGGACAATGCCGCCGGGGATTTCGACACTACGGAGGCGACGTTCCTGCGCGGGTACCAGTTGACGGACGATAACGGGGTGGCGAGGTTCACGACGATCTACCCCGGCTGGTACCAGGGCAGGGCCGTACACATCCACTTCACGATCCGCGACAGCGCGGAGTCCCAGCAGGGCTATGAGTTCACCTCGCAGCTCTACTTCGACGATACCCTCACCGACGTCACCGCAGGGGCCGTACGCCGAGAAGGGTGAGCGCGACCAGAGGAACTCCACCGACGGCATCTACCAGGGCGGCGGGGACGAGTTGACGCTCGCGCTGGCCGAGCAGGGAGAAGGCTTCGCGGCAACGTTCGATATCGCGCTCGATACCACTTACGCGTAAGCATCGGACCAAGGAAAGAGAATCAAAATGGCTTCTTCGCGCACTCCCGCTGGCGTCGTCCTGGGGATCGGGATCTTCTTGCTCGCCCTGGGCACGGCGGCCATTCACCTGTACCTGGGGCTAAACTTCGGCAACATGCTGTTCGTCCTGAACGGGCCGGGTTATCTGGGACTTCTGGCGGTTTTGCGGTTGTCGATCCCGCAAGCTCGACATCGGGTTGGAGTCTGCATCGGTCTCGCGCTGTCGCGCGTCCTCGTCGCCCCGCGCCGTCCCGTCAGGGTCTACCTCGATGGTCGTGGGTTCCGCGGGCGCGGCGTTCTCCGGCGTGGTAGCCCAACTCGGCGGGTTTGCCGCCAGGAACCCGCCCAGCCGGCTATCGAGGCGACCGCGCCGAGCGTAACGACGGCCAGCCCCGTCATTGGAAGACGCGCCGGGCTTTTTGGGGCCTTTTTGTCCCCGGGGTTTCTTCTTCGAGTATTCGTTCAACGGTCTTGCGTCTCCTTCCCGGAGGGGAAAGTCGTGCCGGCCTTCGGTATCACCCAGAGATCAGACCTCCTCCTGATGCTCTGTCCGCCGCCGTTCTCGGCCCCTGCATAGCGGCTTCCTTTTCTTGTCTCGTCTTCATCGGGAGTTTGAAACGCGAACATCTTCGGCGCCGTTATGAATTTTCATAGGAATACTCGTGGATATGGTCTCGGAAGCGGAAGATAGGCTAGTATCTAGAAGACTATGGCACGCATCCTGATAATAGAGGACGAGGAGAAGATGGCCCGGATGCTCGCCCGGGTCTTGCGCGAGGAAGGGTACGTTGCGGAGACGGCCGGGGATGGCCGCACCGGCCTCGGTCGCGCCTCGGACGACTCCTTCGACCTCCTCATCGTCGACTGGATGCTCCCCGAGCGCAGCGGGGTCCAGGTCGTGCGGGGTCTGCGGGCGGCAGAGGTCGCCACCCCCGTCTTGATGCTGACCGCCCGCGACCAGGTGGAGGATAAGGTGGAGGGGTTGGACGCGGGCGCCGACGATACCTCGGGAAGCCCTTCGCCCTCACCGCTCCTTGCCCGCGTCAGGGCGCTGACCAGGAGGCCGCGCGGCGAGACCGGCGACGGCGGGATGGAGATCTGGGCCGGCGACATCACGCTGGATCCGGTGCGCCACGTGGTTCGTCGGGGCGACGAACGCATTGACCGCCAAGGAGTTCGCGCTCCTGGCGACTCTGATGCAGCGCCCCGGGCAGGTCTTCTCGCGCTCGGTGCGCTGGACACCGTCTGGAGGGTGCCCGGCGAGGTCAACACGAGTGTGGTCGAGCACGTCTCATACTTACGCCGCAAGCTCGTCCCCCCAAGGAGCCCCTCCCGCGGCACGGTGCGTGGTGTGGGCTACACCTTCGAGCCCCGGCCGTAGGGGGAAGAGAAGTGCTCGAACGCATACGCAGGCGTCTTACCCTCGGCTACGTCGGCATCTTCGCGCTGATCCTGCTGTTCATCGGCGTGGTCGTGGTGGCGAGCTTCGCGCGCCAAGCGGCCGGCCAGCAGGACGAGCTTCTCGAGCAGAAAGCACAGGGCGACGCCGACTACGTGAGCGGCCCCCTGCTGCACTTCTACCAGGAAGGGAGGGAGCCCGGAGAGAGGCCCACTCCCTCTGGAGAGCGGGGCCGTATAGGCGAACCCGAGGGTAAAGGCCCGCCCCCGGTCCCTTCCAGTGGGCCACGGACCCGGACCTCGGTATGGTCGCCCTGGCGCCTGGAGGGGCCAACGGCGAAGCCGACGACGCGGAAGGCACGGTCCTGGACTCGACCTCCTCGGCTTCCTCCTTTGGCCTCCCCTTCGAGGGGCCGGCGAGAAAGGCCGCGGAAGAAGGAGAGACGGTCGCCGAGACGGTCGACGGGCCCGAGGGTGAGATGGTGCGGGTGGTGAGCGTTCCCGTGGCCGGGCGCGAAGGTGACGTGGCCGTCATCCAGGCGGCGCAGTCGCGCCGGGTGGTCCGGGAGGCGGTGGGCAACCTGTTGCTCATCCTGGTCCCCGTCGGTCTCGGGGGACTCCTGTTGTCGGGCGTGGGCGGTTTCTTTATGTCACGCCGGGCGATGCAGCCGGCCAGGGACTCCTTCCAGCGGCAGCGCACCTTCATCGCCGACGCCTCCCACGAGCTAAAGACCCCCTGGCGCTCGTCAAGATCAACGCGGAGGTGATGGAGCGCAACCCGACCGACCCCGAGAACCGGGAGATCGTCGAGGATCAGCTCTCCGAGATCGACCGGATGGACGCGCTGCTCTCGGACCTGCTCATCCTGGCCCGGCTCGACGCCGAAAGACTCGACGTGGAGGATAAGCCCTTCGACCTCGCGACCGTCGCGGTCGAGGCGGCCGGGCGCTTCCTCACGAGAGCCGCCGAGGAGGGAGTCCGGCTCGAGGTGGAGGTCCCGGACGAGCTCCCGGTACACGGCGACCCGGGGCGTACCGACCAGATCCTGGCCGCGCTGCTCGACAACGCCGTGCGGCACACCCCCAAAGGGGGGACCATAACCGTCTCCGGACGCCCGCTCGACTCGCCTACGCGACGGGCGGAGGCGAGCGTGACCGACACGGGGCCCGGGATCCCCCGGAGCACCTGCCGCGCATCTTCGACCGCTTCTACCGCGCCGAAGAGGCCCGCACCCGAAAGGGCGGGGGCACGGGCCTGGGCCTCTCCATCGCCCGCGACCTCGCCCGCGCCCAGGACGGCGACCTCACCGCCGAGAACGCGCGCAAAAGGGTGGAGCGAGCTTCACGCTAAGGCTCCCCACTGGTCCCTGACGCAGTTCTTCGGCGGCTCGCTCCTCTTCCCCTCGGAAGCTTTACCTTGCTTTCCCGCCCGGCCCGTCGGCGGGGTGCAGAACCCGCTCTGGCGGATCTTCGGCTTCTCGGAAGGCAGTGATCTATTAGGAGACACTGGTTTGGGAAGCGCAAGAACGTCAAGACGTTCCTATCTTGAAGCAAACGCTCCGTCCAACAAGACCTTCGGTTTTGCGCTGATCCGAAGTGGTTTCTCCACGTTGATTCACGAACCTCGCCGGCCGTGGCGCCAGCGGGTAGCTATCTTCTCTTGCGGCGGTAGGCAGCTTTGCAAGAGAGCCGGGCTGAACCTCAGGGCGTGCGGGGTGCTGGCTGCGATCGGTAGCCGGGGCTTGTACTCCGGGGAGCGCCGCACGGTATACTCCATGCTCGGACTTCGTGTCGAGGTGTTGCCGGACAGGAGCTTGAGAGTTCGCGGCGCGTTCGGAGAGGAGAGCTTGTTTTGGGAAAGCGTAAGAACGTAAACAAGATGATGCAGCAGGTTCAGCAGATGCAGGCGGAGATGCAGAAGGCCCAGGAGGAGCTGGCCCGCGAGACCGTCACGGCGAGCGCGGGCGGCGGCGCGGTCAAGGCGACGATCACCGGGAACCTCGAGCTCGTGGACCTTCAGATAGACCCGGAGGTCCTGGACCCGGAGGACGTCGAGATGCTCCAGGACATGGTGCTCGCGGCCGTTAACGAGGCCCTGACCTCGTCTCAGGAGATGGCCTCCAAGAGGCTCGGCGGCATCACCGGTGGGCTCGGGGACCTCGGCCTGAACATGCCGGGGCTGTAAAGGAACTTTGGCGAGCTACGCGAGGCCGGTCGAGCGGCTCATAACCGAGCTCTCGAAGCTCCCCTCTATCGGGCCGAAGAGCGCCCAGAGGATCGCCTTCCACGTCGTGCGGTCCAGGCCCGACGACGCCCGTGCCCTGGCCGACGCCCTGCGCGAGGTGAAGGAGCGCATAAGACCGTGCAAACGCTGCTTCAACCTCACCGAGGCCGAGGAGTGCGACATCTGCACCGACCCGCGGCGCGACCCTTCGGTCATCTGCGCGGTGGAGGACCCGTACGACATCGGACCCATCGAGCGGACGGGTGAGTACAGGGGGCTGTACCACGTGCTCGGAGGGGCGCTCTCGCCGCTGGACGGCGTCGAGCCGGAGGACTTGAGGATAGCGGAGCTCGTCGAGCGGGTCGGCAAGGAGGGGACGAAGGAGATAGTAGTCGCCACCAATCCGAACACGACCGGCGAGGCTACGGCGCTGTTTATCGCGCAGGAGCTCGAAGGTACGCCCGTCAGGGTAACAGCGCTGGCCAGCGGGCTGCCGGTCGGCGGGGATCTGGAGTACGCCGACGAGGTCACGCTCGGACGCGCCTTCGCCGGGCGGCGTGAGATCTAGGGGCCTCGAGGAGCGACCCGGGGGTTCCGGCGCCCCCGGAACCTCCTCGCTCGCCGCCCTGAGCCGCCGCTCGGTCGAGTCCTTGGGACAAACGGTAGCGACGCTGCCCCCCAAAGAGGCGACCCTCGTCGAGCCGCCGGAGATGTCGCGGGAGCTCGCGAGGGCGCTCTCATCCATGGGCGCCAAACGGCTCTACTCGCACCAGCTCGAGGCCTACGAGCGGGTGCGGGCCGGGGAGAACGTCATCGTCGCGACGGCGACCGCGAGCGGCAAGTCGCTGTGCTACAAGATCCCCGCCTTCGAGAACGCTCTGGAGAACCCCTCGAACAGGGCGCTCTTCCTCTACCCGACGAAGGCGCTCGCCCAGGACCAGCTGCAGAAGATAAGCAAGCTCATGCTGCGCGGCGTCCATCCCGCAACTTACGATCGGGACACACCCAAAGCCCTGCGCGCCGAGGTGCGAAAAAGGGCGAACGTGATCCTCACGAACCCCGACATGCTGAACGTGGCCCTCCTCCCCAGCCACGACTCCCTCTGGGCCGACTTCTTCCGCAACCTCAAGATAGTCGCCGTGGACGAGGCGCACCTCCTGCGCGGCGTCTTCGGCTCGCACGTCGCGGCGGTCCTGAGGCGCCTGCGGCGGGTGGCAGAGCTGCACGGGGCCGACCCGAAGTTCGTCCTGACCAGCGCGACCATCGCTAACCCTCTGGAGCTAGCGGAGGTCCTGACGGGCGTCCCGTTCTCGCTCGTGGACAACGATGGGGCATCGAGTGGGCCGCGGCGCGTGATCTTCCGGAACCCGCCGCTCAAGGACGAGGAGAAGGGTGACCGGCGGAGCATGCTCACGGAGGGTGCGTTCGTGTTCTCGAGGCTGGTCGCGCAGGGCGTGCGCGCCATCGCCTTCGCCAAGAGCCGCAAGTCGGCGGAGCTCATCTACCGCTACGCCGCTGACCGGCTGGGCCCGGAGCTCGCCCGGCGCATCTCGCCGTACCGCGCCGGTTACACCGTCCGGGAGCGCCGGGAGATAGAGGGACGGCTCTTCCGGGGCGAGCTCCTCGGCGTGGTCTCGACGAACGCCCTGGAGCTCGGGGTCGACGTGGGCGCTCTGGACGCGGTCGTTTGCTGCGGCTACCCGGGGAGCGTCGCTTCCATCTGGCAGCAGTGGGGCCGGGCCGGACGCGCCAAGGAACCCTCGCTTGCGGTGTACATCGCCGGGCGGGACTCCCTGGACCAGTACCTCTACGAGAACCCGGAGAAGGTCCTGGGCAGAAGGGTCGAGGCGGCTCGACTCACGCTCGAGAACTCCTACATTCTGGGCCCGCATCTGCTGGCAGCGGCGTACGAGGCGCCCCTCGAAGACAGAGATGAGGAGTATTTCGGGTATGCCTACGGAGCGGTTACGGAGGACCTGGTCGAGTCGGGGGCGTTGGTGAGGAGTGGGGGGCGGATGCACTACACGCGGGGGGACAAGCCGGCGTGGGACATCTCCTTGCGGTCGGCCGATTCGGGGTCGGTAATGGTGGCGGACAGGGAAGGGGAGGTGATCGGGGCTGTCGAGGCGCGGCGGGCGCCCATGGATCTCCACCCGGGGGCAACCTACCTGCACCGCGGACATGCCTACGAGGTCGAGGACCTGAACCTAGCTGCCCACAACGCGCTCGTCCGCAGGGTCCCGAACCGCTACTACACCAGGGTCAAGGTCGAGACGGACGTCGAGATCCTCGAAGAATCCGAGAAGCGCGACCTCCCGAACGGCGCGGCCCTGCACTGGGGACGGGTGCGAACCACGGACGTGGTAACTCAGTACAAAAAGATACAGGTCCAGGACTCGCGCGAGATCGGCGTCTTCCCCCTCGACCTGCCGCCGACGACCTTCGAGACGCGCGGGCTCTGGGTCACCCTGCCGCCGCTGCCCCCTCCGGAGGGCAACACCCGGCCGAACTTCGTCGAGTTTCTGGGTTCGCTGCACGCGGCGGAGCACGCCTTTATCGGGCTTTTGCCGCTCTTCGCGATGTGCGACCGGGGGGACATCGGCGGGCTCTCCGTCGCCATGCACCGCCAGACGCGCCTGCCGACCGTCTTCGTCTACGACGGCTACCCCGGCGGCGTCGGCATCTCCGAGCGCGGCTACGATACGTTCGAGGAGGCCGCCCGCGACACCCTGGGCGTCCTCGCCCGCTGCCCGTGCAAAAAGGGTTGTCCGGCGTGCGTCCAGTCCCCCAAGTGCGGCAACTGGAACGAGCGTTGAGCAAGGACGGCGCGATAAGGGTCTTGCGCTACCTGCTCGGGCAGGTGAGTCCCCCGCCCTTTGAGTATCGGTTGTGCTCCTGGAACGCCACGGTGGGGAGAGTCGCTACCGTAGACTTGGAGAGCAAGTATGCAGATGGCGCGACGGCGGTAGGAGAGGTATTGCGCTACCTGCTCGGGCATGAAATGTCTGGAACGGCCTCGGAATGACAAGGGATAGTCAAGGAGCTGAGCCGCTACCGCGACGCTATAAGCGCCGGTCTTTGCGGCGCCGAGGGTGAGCAAACGGCGCCACGAGACACGGCGGAGCCACCAAGTACAGTCATAGTAGCAGAGGTTCGGAAGCCGAACGCTTAGGAAAGCCTTGTCATAATCACCAACAGCATGGCGGAGGCGATGATGGGGAGAACGGCTGTGGGCCGTCTTCGATCCGTTGGTCAGCGGATACTGGCGAATAGATCTTGGCATCGGGCGCGAGATCGTGCGTCAGTTCGATCCTGAGGGGCAGGAGGCTACGACGCGCTACTGTGGTTGGCAGCCATCTTCTTGTTCTTCCCTTCGACGTAGCAAGAGTTCTACTCGATGGAACGCGCCGCCGCGGATGCTATACGCGGTGTGTGTGCTGGAGATTTCCGATGAACCTCGACGTGACCGATTTTGGGTAACGAGGGCACGCATCAGGGATAGCCGCTGGCCCGCGACCTTGAGGACGAAATGGAGCGGAGTATCGGGCGGCTCGACATCCTGGAAGACAGGGGCGGAACGCCATTGGTCAGCGGGGCGAACAGGGGGATCGGGCGCGAGATCGTGCGCCAGCTCGCCGGGAGGGGAATGGTCGCGATCCTCGGCTCGCGCGACGACCTCGCGCCGCCGCGGAGGGGATGGACGGCGACGTGCGCGTCCGGCAACTCGACGTAACCGACGAGAAGGGCATCCTGAACCTGGCCCGCGAAGTCGAGGAGGAGCGCGGCTCGACGTCCTGGTCAACAACGCCGGGATCTCCATGGTTCGTCAGCGCGGCGTGGACGCCGACCTCGACGTGGTGAGGGAGACGCTGGAGATGAACCTCTTCGGCGCGTGGCGGCTCTGCGAGGCGTTCGTCCCGCTGATGCAGCGCAACCGGTACGGCCGGATCGTCAACGTCTCCAGCGGTATGGGCGCGCTCAACGACATGGGGCGGCTCCCCGGCCTACCGCGTCTCCAAGACGTCCCTCAACGCCCTCACCCGCATCCTCGCCTCCGAACTGCGTGGGTCGGGCATCCTCGTCAACTCGGTCTGCCCGGGCTGGGTGCAGACCGACATGGGCGGGAGCAACGCCTCGCGCTCCGTCGAGGAAGGCGCCGACGGACACCCTGCTGTGGGCGGCGACGCTCCCCGACAGCGGTCCCACCGGCGGCTTCTTCCGCGACCGGCGACCGATCCCCTGGTAGAAGAAGCTAGCCACGCGGCCCGAGCATGCCCGGCGTGAACCGGAGTCCGTACGTCGCGGTCGTCGGATCGGGCACCGCTACGGGAGAGCTGTATGAGCTCGCGCGGGAGGTCGGACGGCTCGTCGCCGAGAGAGGCGGTATCGTGGTCTGCGGCGGTCTCTCGGGCGTGATGGAGGCCGCGGCACGCGGGGCGGCCGAAGCGGGAGGCGCCGCGATCGGCATCCTGCCCGACGAGGACCGGGGGCGGGCAAACCTCTACCTCTCTTACTCTATCCCTACGGGCACGGGCCAGGCGCGCAACCTGGCGGTCGTCTGCTCTGGAGACGTGGTCGTCGCCGTCGGCGGGGAGTACGGGACGCTCTCTGAGATCGGGCTGGCCCTGAAAGTGGGACGCCCGGTCGTAGCCTTGAAGAGTTGGGACCTCGGCGGGCACGTCGTGGTGGCCGCGTCGCCGAAAGAGGCGGTGGAGAGGGCATTCGGGGCCGTTCGGGGCGTGAACTGAACCTCTGGCGGCGTCCTACGGTTCCTCTCCATTGGCCATGGTTCTGGTGTGCTAGACACCTTTGATCCCCAATCCGAACGCGGTGGGCTTATCCGGCGACCTGCCCGTTTTTCCGGGTCGAGAACTAGCCGAACGGGCGATGCTCGCGCTCGTGCGCGGGTGTACATTCTCCGCAGATGGACCGAGATCAGGAGGAACTGATGGAGAATCGAACGAGCGACGCGAGCGCGTCTGACGCGGCGAGCGCGTTGAGCGTGCTCTCCGAGGGAATGGCCGACGCGGTCGAGAGGATAGGACCGTCTGTCGTGCAGGTCCACGGCAGGCGGCGCCGGGCGGCGAGCGGCGTGGTCTACGCCGCCGGGAGGGTACTCACCGCGAGCCACGTACTGGAGCGCGAGGAGGACCTGTCGGTCGTGACGCACGACGGGCGTACCCTGGAGGCGCGCTTCGTCGGTCGGGACCCCTCGACAGATTTGGCCGTACTGGAAGTGCCGGAGCTTGGGGACGGAGTCGTGGCGGAACTCGCGGCGGGAGGGGTGCGGGTCGGCCAGATCTCGCTCGCCGTCGCTCGTCCTGGTCGCGAGGGACTGATACGGGCGAGCTTCGGGGTCGTCAGCGCTGTAGGAGGACCGCTTCGCACGGGCCGGGGAGCGAGGCTCGAGAGGTACGTCCAGACCGACGCGACACCCTACCCCGGCTTCTCGGGCGGGCCGCTCATAAACGCCGAAGGGGAGGTGCTTGGGATCACGGCGCTCGGGCTCGCCCGGGGCGTGGCGCTCGCCGTACCTTCGGAGGTCGCCTGGCGCGTCGCCGGGGCTCTCGAGGAGCGTGGCTCCGTCAAGCGCGGCTACCTCGGCATCCTGAGCCAGCCCGTACACCTGCCCAGCGCGCAACGCGCCGGCCTGGGTGACCAGAGGGGTGGACTCCTCGTCGTGGGCGTCGAGGACGGCAGCCCTGCGGGGAAGGGTGGAATGCTGCTCGGCGACATCCTCGTCTCGCTGGACGCCACGCCCGTCGCGGACACCGATGAGTTGCAGGCGCTCCTCACGGGCGACAGGGTCGGCCGCGAGTTGCAGGTCGGAGTTGTACGCGGGGGTGAGCTCCAGACCTTACGCGTGACCGTCGGCGAGCGTGGTTAGGGAGTTGTGGGATGAGTCTGGAATCAGTTAGCCCTTTGCAGGGAGCCGGCGCGGCCGGCGCCGGGGCGGCGGCCATGATCGAGGCGGTGTTGCCCGGCGTCGTACAGGTGCGGAGCCGGGCGCGGAGCGTGAGGAACCGGCGCCGTGGTCCTGGCCCGCGGGGCGGGGCGGGGGCCGGATTTCTCTGGTCCTCGGACGGCTCCGTGATGACCAACCATCACGTCGTCGCGGGCTCCGGCGGCGAGGTCGAGGTAGTCCTGACGGACGACCGCTCCTTCGACGCCGAGGTCGTCGGGAGCAGCCGGAGGTTGGACCTGGCGATGCTCCGGCTCCGGGACGCGCCGGTGGAGGCTCCGCCCACGCCGCCGGTCGGGGATTCCGACGCTCTGCGCGTCGGGGAGCTGGTCTTCGCCGTCGGGCATCCGTGGGGCCGGCGCGGAGCGGTTACGGCTGGGATAGTGAGCGGCCTCGGTAGCATAGGAGGACCCTTCGGCCGGGCACACTACGTCCAGTCCGACGCCTACCTCGCGCCAGGGAACTCCGGCGGGCCGCTCGTCAACGCCCGTGGCGAGGTGGTCGGGGTAAACGCCATGGTCTCCGGTGGCCTGGCCCTCGCGATACCGAGCAACACCGTCGGGGCCTGGGCTTCGGGCGGCCCGCGAGCGAGACGCTCGCGTTCCCATTTCCGTTTGGGCGTGAGGGTGCAAGAAGCTGTGCTGCCCGCCTTGTCTCGAGACCTAGTGGGGCAATGGGCGGGGCTCGTGATCGCCGGCGTAGCCTCCGGTGGTCCCGCCGCCCGGGCCGGCCTCCTCGTCGGCGACGTGCTGCTCGGCGTTGCTGAGGAGGCGGTCGAGGACGTCGCCACCCTGCGAGATGCGCTCGCGCGAGCCGGGAGCTACGTCCGCCTGCGCGTGATGCGTGGTGGTGAGACGCGGGAGATCGAGGTGGGCTTTGAGGACTCGGGAGGCATAAGGGCTCGCGGCGCATGAGCGCGTCGTGAGTGGCGACCCCGCACGGGTCTTTATCGTAGCCCCGACGCCGTTCTCTCGCGCGGGGCTACGGTCGATGCTCGAGAGCGTGTCGGAGGCGGGTGTCGGGGGTGCCGAGTCGGGCGCGGGCGTGCTCGTGGTGGGTGAGGCTGGTTCGCTCGTCGAGCCCGTGCTTCCGGGGGCCGACGTCGTGGTGGTGGCGGGGGACGAGCCCCTGGAGGAGGTGGCGCGCGCCGTCGCGGAGGAGGGGACGCAGGCTATACTGCTCTTCTCCGAGGACGACCGCTCCGTACACGTGCTGCGCGAGCTCGCGCCGCGCGGCTGGGGCGTGGTGTCGCCGGACGCTCCACCTGAGGAGCTTTCGGCGGCGATCGCCGCGGTCGCTCAGGGTCTCGTGGTCTTGCCCCGAACCCTGACCGGACGGCTGCTGCGGGGGCCGGCGGCGGTCGATGAGGTCGATGAGCCCGCGGAGCCTCTGACGGCGCGTGAGCGAGAGGTTTTGGGGCTCCTGGGACGGGGGCTCTCGAACAAGATGATCGCACGAGACCTGCGAATAAGCGAGCACACCGTCAAGTTCCACGTCTCCTCCGTCTACGCGAAGCTCGGCGCCGCGAGCCGCACGGAGGCAGTGAGCCTCGGGGCGCGGCTCGGGCTGATCTCGCTGTAAGCAATATCCGAACGTATATGCCGTCTGCTCCGGGTACTGGTACGCTCTACTGGGAGCGACGGGGAGGAGCATGAGATGGGTGTTTTGCGGCAGCGGCTCGACGAGGGAGAGGTCGTCATCCTCGACGGGGCGATGGGCACGGAGCTCGAGAGGCGCGGGGTGCCGATGGACGACGCGGCGTGGAGCGCGGCGGCCCTGATCACACACCCCGACACGGTGCGCGAGGTACACGAGGACTACGTCCGGGCCGGGGCGGACGTCATCATAACCAACACCTTCGCGACGGCCCGGCACGTGCTGGAGCCGGCGGGGATGGGGGAGCGGTTCCGCGGGTTGAACGCCCGCGCCGTTACGCTCGCGAAAGAGGCGCGAGAGGCGGCGACGGAGAGACCGGTCTCTATCGCCGGCTCGATCTCGACCTTCACCGCCCGGTACGACTACAGCTACGAGCCCCGGGCCGAGAAGGCGCGGGCCAACTACCGGGAACAGGCCGAAGTCCTGGCCGAGTCGGGGGTGGACGTGCTCGCCCTGGAGATGATGCGGGATCTCGAACAGACGACCTACGCCGTGGAGGAGGCCGTCACCACGGGGCTACCCGTCTGGGTCGGCTTCAGTTGCAAGACTACCGGTGAGGGCACGCCTGTCCTCTGGGACGGCGAGAACACGCTGGCCGAGGCGCTGCAGCGGATACCGTCTCTGGGCGCCTCCCTGGTGTCGATAATGCACACGCTCACCGAGGACACGCCCGCAGCCTTGCGGGAAGTGACCGGGCGCTGGCCGGGACCCGTGGGAGCGTATCCCCACTCCGGAGAGTTCATCATGCCCAACTGGCAGTTTACGGACATGATCTCCCCGGAAGACTTCGCCGCGGAGGCCCGGGGATGGCTAGACGCGGGCGCCCGGCTCATCGGCGGCTGCTGCGGCATCGGCCCCGAACACGTCCGGCTGCTCAAGGAACGGCTCCCGGCGCGCGCTCCCTCAAGGGATTGATACTCTCCAGCTCGGCGGTAGGCAGAGATTACCGCGAACTATTTTTCCCTCTCTTTGGGGAGCACCTCGTCCGGCAGCGCCCCCTCCGGCGTCCAGCTAGCGGTCGCCACGCCCAACTCCGCCGAGGTCTCGCCCCGGGCGACGGCCTCGCCGTCCACCAGGATCTCCACCTCCAGGGTCTCCCCACCGGACTCTGTCTTACTGAATGAGACGTTCAACCTGCCGTCTTGGCCCTCGACGGCCCCCACCTCGTAGTCCGTGGGCTCGGTCCCCACGGTAGCGTCGTCCACGGCCCGTACCTCGGTGGCGGTCCCGTAGGTCCCCGAGTAGACGGCGCCGGGCGTGCCCGTCACCCTCACCACCACGCCGTCTTCGGCTGTCTCTTGCGCCGCCGTTTCTTCCGCGGGCTCCCGCACGGACTCGTTCGCCCCTTGCTCCCCTTCTTGCTCACCTTCGCTCCCGGAACCACCACAGCCCACGAGCGTTCCAAGGACGAGCGCGAAGACGCACAGGGCCCTGAGTCTAGCCAACGCTTCGCGCCCTACCGGCATCTCGCCTCCTTTATCGCTTACCTTCCTTTACGTATTGTCGCTTATTGTATTGGGCGAGAAGGGCATGAGCTCGAAGGGACCCGTTCCGGCGCGAACGAGACGGGCGACACGGTATCCCAAGCGTCCAGCGGTACCTGAACCTTTCTCTTTTTCGCGTTGCGATGTTCTCCGGGCAATAGCCGTTGGTGGACGAGTCGAAAGTCGAGGATCCAGCCCATCCAGCATCCCGACAACGGGGAGCAATGCTTTGAAAAGCACACCGCGAATACCGTCATAGCGTGAGGGAAGAACCCTCCTTCCAGTATGGAGCGTACAAGCCTGAGTAAGAACCCGAAGGCCGGAAGCTCGTCCGCCACCGCAACGAAGGGACCGGGAGAAGGTCTCGCCGGCCATCGCGAGCACGCCCGGACCGCCAGGCATCACGAACGCGTTAACTCTTCACGAGGACGGCCACGGTCCTCGAGGAGGGCTTATCAGGAGTACGAGGACTAGCGTACCTCTCTTGAACCACGGTGATAGTACCGTGGCGGCGTTCTATTATGAATGCGAAGCCCGAATCGGGGTGTTACGTCGGCCGGTGGCTCATGGGAGTGGACATCTCCATATGCTGACTCCTACCCTAAACTGGCGGTTCACCCCTGAAGACATCGGAGCTCTTGCGTAGAAGAGTTTCTCTTCCGCAACCCCTGGCGTCTGAGACCTACGTGCGCCCCAACATCTCGCTGGAAATGAGGCGGAAATCGAACGCGAAGCGGCGCGAAGCTTCTTTCGACGGCGTCGACGCGACGCTATGATATGCTGCATGGAACGCGAGGATGACACTTACAACACCGCCGAAGCAAGCCGGATACTTCGCAGAAGCAACCGCCGTATATTGCAGATGCTCGAGGCAGGGGAGTTGGAGGGCGAGAAGGACGAGTCCGGTCGCTGGCGTATCCCTCAGAGGGCTGTTCACGAGCTGCTTCCGAGCAGGCCGCCCCGAAAAGGGAGCACTAACGGGACGCAGGCGATCCGCCAGGACTTCCTGGAAGTCTCCGAGAGCGCCGTGGAGATGCAGTTGAGGATGGAGGCGCTCCAGAGGGAGCTCGGGCGCTTAGAGGGCCGCCTCGAGCTCACGGCGGAGGCTGAGAGCACCTTGAGGGAGAGCTTGGAGCGGGAGCGGGAGCGTGCCGACGCCGAGCGCGAGAGAGCCGAGGCGCTTCAACTCGAAGCCGAGCGGCTCTGGGAGCAGCTCGCGGAGGCTCGCGCCCCTCGATGGCCTTCCGAAAGCGCCCCCGAAGCGGTCTCGGTGGAGGACCGCCGTTCCTGGTGGCGCCGCTTCTTCGGTTTCCGGTGAGGCTTTTAGAAGTTCCACGTGCGGCACCAGGATATGAATGACCCGGGCGTGTGCTCGAGGCCCAGGGAAAAGTCTACCTTTGTCCGGAGGCTACGACCTTTCTGGGATGGTGTCGACGCCGCCTGAGCTTCGAGGGAACCGCCCGGATCTAGCCGTCACCGCAACTCCGCACAACCGTAGGTTCCCGTAAACGTCCTCATCGGGGCTGCTCTCGTTCGGTTCTTCGAGTCCGGGCGTGTTCGCTTTACTGGTCGCGCCGATCCTCCTGCTGCCCCTGCCCGGCTGGATCTCAGGACGTGGCCCAGGGACTCTTCGCAAGTGTCTCGTTATCGCCGGGCGAAGGAGGTGTACGCTCCTCGGGAGGGGAAGAGATAGAGGTTCTTCATTCTCTCCTCGTCCGCGTCCGAGTAAAGGCCCGGCGGCGCGGAGGGGGGAGATGCGCCGCCGGGTCTTTATTTTACCTGAATGGAGCGTCCCGCAACGGCTCGGGCGGAGCGCGCTCCCCGGAGACTCCCCCCCTCCGAGAGTCCCGGCCGGAGCACGCCCCGCTCCACTTCCGCAATTTACACCACGTTTCGATGGATACAACGTTAACCTCACTCACCCTGCATGCTTGCTCAAGGTTTAACCTATGGTAAAGACTTACCGGGGCTCCGGTACCTGCCGTAACGGCGAGGATCGGTGGCGTGTCGCTATCGACAGGGCACGCTTCTTCGGCTTCGAGAAAGAAGTTTCGTGCTCGGTTCTGGTTCCCTTCAGTCCGGGTATGTCCGGCGAATAAGCCGGTTACTGAGGTCCTGAAGGGCTCCTGAGAGAGCGCGCTTCTTAGAAACCGGAGTGCTCCTCTGGGGGAACATGAGCGAAGAAGCGTCGTAGTGAGGAGGTCTTGAGGAGCACTACGAGGAACTGGAGGCGACCCGTGAAAGGGGAACTATAATTGATTTCCCGGCCCGGTACGCCGAGTGTGCCGGGCTCGAGGACACATCTCGCGGGCGGTACGCGCCTGCGTCACGCGACGCTTCGAGCACGCCGGGTGGGTTTGATCCGCTTGCAGCACCTCCTTGATGCGCCAGTCATAAACTCCTTGCGGCAAGCAAGTGGGCAACGTTCCTAAAGGCGCTGCCGCCGAGGTGCGGGCCGTCCGTCTGGTTCGCGGTCCGACCGGTAAGCTTGCGGAAACGGGACGACCACAACTTTACGAACACGCTGTGGCCGAGCTTCTCACAAAGCTTCGACAAACCGGATCTTTCGTCTACGGCAGGGCTCGAAGTCGAGCCTGCTACACACCGGCCGGCGGCGAGGATCACGGCAGGATGAGGTGCAGATCTCCGAACTCGTGCCAGAGGTAGCCTCCTCTTAAAGCTTCGGTGTAGGCGACTTCGAGGTGCTCTCTACCCGAGAGGATCGGGGGACGTTTCGGGGATAGCGCCGCCGGCTCGCGTTCGGCCAGCGCTTCGAGCATTGCAAGGTGGGTCGAGCGCGGCTCGTGCAGGCCGGTTAGCATCGCGTCCACCGCCCGGATGCCGCGTTCGGGTGTAATGACGAGGCTCGTCCAGCCCGCGCCGGGGTGCGTGGTGCCGTCCGGGTCGGTGACGGTTTCGAGCGCCCGCACCACGGTCGTACCGACCGCCACTACCCGTTTGCCCGCGGTGTGTGCCGCGTTGACCAGGCGGGCGGTCTCGAGCGGGACGCGGTAGAGCTCCTCGTAGGGTGGCTCACCCTCTTCGAGGCTGGCGACGCCGGTGTGCAGGATAAGGGGCGCTATCTGCACGCCCCTGGCGACGAGGCGCGTTATTAGCTCCGGCGTAAACGCCCGTCCGGCCGAGGGCATCTCGGCGCTGCCCTTCTCCGTGGTGTAGACGGTCTGGTAGTAGCTCGCGGGCCAGCTCTCCCGGACGTACCCGTAGCGGATCGGAGATCCATGACGCTCCAGGTACTCGTCCAACGGCCCCGGCAGGTCGAGGGTCGAGACCCACAACCGAGAGCCTTTTCTCCGGGAGGAGCCGGAAGGGTAAGGGGAATGGAGCGTGGCCTTCGCCCCTCCCGCGAGGCGCAGCATCTCGCCGGCCGTCGCGCTCCGGAAAGGCGCCGTGGCCGTGCCGGCCGGACGACGGAGCTCCACGACCCAGAGGTCCGCCGGCAGCCTGGTCGAGAGGTGAAGCTCGAGCGCCGCGCCGTCCAGTTCGCGTTCGGCGCTTATCGAGGCGTTCATGGTGCCGCTGGTATTGATGACCAGCACGTCCCCGGCTTCGAGGAAGTTGCCGAGATCCCGGAACCTGGAATGAACCACGCGGTCGTCGCCCCGGTAAGAGACCATCAGGCGTACCTCGTCGCGCTCGAACCCCCGGGCCTCCGGCGGCGCGTCCGCCTCGAGCTCCGGCGGCAGGTCGAAGTTCAACGACGAAAGCTTGTTAAATGCCTCTCCGGCGTCGCGTTTGGCAAAAAGGGGTAGTACGCTCATGTCATCCTTTGCTAGCCTGGAAGAAGGCGCGGGCTTCGTAACGCCCGCTCGGCAGGTCGCCGGTCAGCAGTTCCAGCAAACCGGGCACGCTCTCCTCCGGGAGTGGACGGTCGCTGATGTCCTCGCCGGGGAAGGCTTCCTGGTGCATCCGCGTTTGCATGTCGCCGGGGTCTACCCGGTAGACGCGCAGCGAGGGGTTCTCGGCGGCGAGGATCGCGGAGAGGTGCTCGAGGGCGGCTTTGCTCGAGCCGTATCCTCCCCATCCAGGGTAAGGTTCCATACCAGCGTCGCTGGTAATGTTGAGGATATTGGCTCCCGGCTTAAGCTCGTCCCGGACAGCCTGGACGAGTGCGAGCGGCGAGATCGCGTTTGTGCGGTACACCTCCTCCAGCACGTCGAGCGGGTAGTCGAGCAGGTTGGGTTGCGGGCTCGGCCCGAGGATGCTCGCGTTGTTTACCAGCGCGTCCAGGCCGCCAACGTCCCGCGCGGCCCCGGCGAGCGCCCGGCGGTGTTCTTTGTCTGTTACGTCGCCGGGGATGGAGATCACGCGCGTAAGCTCCGCCAGTTCGGCGCGGGCGGCTTCGAGGGCTTCGGCGCCGCGGGCGTCGATGATGAGGGTCCAGCTCTGTTCGGCGAGCTTGCTGGCCAGCGCGAGGCCGAGGCCTCGGGAGGCACCGGTTATAAGGGCTGTGTGCGGAGAATTTTCGATCATGGCGTATGCCTCCGATTCAGCTTATTTCGTGAGTGAGCCTGGTTACGGGCTCACTCACGCTTCGACCGGTACTACTTTGCGCAGGCAAGCGTCGTAAGCATGCCGGCGATGATCACCGCGGCGACCACGTGCATAAGCTCCAGCGTCAAGATCATCGAGAGCGGCGCACCGGGGATGGTGAGCGGCGTTGCGAACGACAGCACCAGCACCACCGCCGCCACGATGCGGAAGGTCCGGATCGGCCGGCGCGCCAGCAAAGCGACGATCGTGAAGATTACTGCGGCTCCTGCTGCCCCGATCAAGGAAGAGAAAACGACCGGCGCTAGCGTTATTGGTCCAAAACCCTGAACGACGAAGTCTTGCGGCATCGTCCCCAGCACGGATGCGAGGAAGTACACTACGGCGTTGACGGCAGCCGCCGAGACCGCGGCTAGCGGTCCTGCCCACAGCAAACGCTTGAAGGCGACCTGCTCGCCCTGGATGTGACTAATCTGTGCGTCTTCCATGTATTTCCTCCTATTGGATTCGTGGGACCGGAGCGCCCTGCTTTGTCTTGACGTGAATTTAGCCGGCGAGGAGGCGCGCGAAATCGTCAGTAGGACCGGTTTTGGGCCGGTACGCAAGACCAGATTTCGACCTGTACTTTCGTACGGGGTGTTACGGTTGCTCGATGAGACCGCGGCTGATAGCTATCCTGGCGGCCTCGGTGCGGTTGCCGGCGTCGAGTTTAGCGAGGATGGAACTGACGTGGAACTTGACGGTCCGCTCGCCGATGTACAGGCTATTGGCTATCTCTTTGTTCGGCAGACCTCGGGCGAGTAGCGCGAGCACTTCGAGCTCCCTGGGAGTCAGGGGATCTGGTTCCGGCGCGTCTCTTTCGTGGCGCATGTGATCCAGCAGCCTGCCGGTCACCACGGGTTGCAGGAGCGAGCCGCCGGAGTGGATGGTGCGGACGGCGTCGAAGAGCTCGGCCCGGGACGCTCCCTTGAGCAGGTAGCCTCGCGCCCCGGCTCGTAGAGAGCCCAGGATGCGCTCGTCGGTGTCGTAGGCGGTGAAGACGATGGTCCGCGCTCCGGAGCCGTTCTCCCGCAGCTTCTCCAGGGCGGCCACGCCGTCCATCCCCGGCATCTCCAAATCCAGCAGGATCACGTCCGGCAGGAGCGTCTGTGCCAACCGCGCGACCTCCGTCCCATCCGCCGCCTCGCCTACCACGTCGAAGTCCGGCTGGGTGCCCAGGACGGCCACGAGACCCTCGCGCAACATCGGGTGATCGTCGGCTACGAGGATCCGGATCTTCGCCTCCACCTCTAGAGCTTCTCCAGCGGAACCGTAGCATCGACCCGGGTGCCCGTTCCGGGGCTGCTGCGTACGTCGAGGCTGCCACCGAGCATCCTCGTCCGCTCGTTCATCCCGACGAGCCCGTGGCGCTCCCCGGGCGCGCCGGAGGCGTCGAAGCCCCGGCCGTCGTCTTCGACGACGAGCCTGACCTGCTCGGGGGTGGCGACGAGCCGGACGTTTACGCGCCCGGCCCCGGCGTGCCGGGCGACGTTGGCGAGGGCTTCCTGGCAGATGCGGTACAGGGCTACCTCGACGCGCGGCGGGAGCGGACGGGCGCCGTTCACGGCCGCGTAGCGCGCGCCGACGCCCGTCTCCGCCTCCCATCTCTCCACGAGGACCTTTAGCGCCCCGGAGAGCGAGCGGCCTTCGAGCGGGGTGGCGCGGAGGTCCAGGACGGAGCGCCGGGCCTCTTCGAGATTGGACTGGGTGAGGGAGAGGGCGCGGCGCAGCGGTTCCCGGGACCGTTCGGGCGGCGAGCCGGCTTCGAGCAGGGCGTCGGCGGATTCTAGCTGGAGAGTGGTGGCGGTGAGGCCCTGGGCCAGGGTGTCGTGGATCTCGCGTGCCAGCCGGTTTCGTTCTTCGACCGCGCCGAGCCGGGTGCTCCGGGCGTAGAGCCGGGCCCGCTCGACGGCGATGCTCAGGAGGTCGCCGACGGTGTAGAGCAGTTGCAGGTCCTCGGGTGAGAGGCTACGCCAGTCCGGGCTCGCGACGTTCATCACGCCGAGCTTCTCGTCCTGGGCGTAGAGCGGGATGCTGGCATGGTAGCGGAGGCCGCCGGTGCCGTCCACGAGGCCCCGCAGACGGCTGCAGGTGAGCACGTTGACGTTGGCCGCGCCTTCGAGGTCGCCCTTTTTGTAGGTGTCGAGGCAGTAGCAATAGCCGGAGCCGTCCATGCGGCGAGGCTCGTTCGCCAGGGCGGGCGGCAGGTTCCGGGAGGCGGCCAAGTAGGGCTCCGAAGAGGTTTCTTCGATAAGCCAGATCCAACCAGTCCTCAAACCCAAGAGCTCGGCGACCTGCGAGAGGGTGAACTCCAAAGCCTCGCCCAGGTCCACCGAACGGTTTAGCTCCCGGGCGATCGCGTTGAGCACCGAGAGCTCGTGGTTGAGCCGCCGCAGGTCTCCGGACTCTCCGATTTTCGATGACTCGGACATCGCGCCGCTTTTTCTGTTCGCTTTACTGCTCGAAAAGAGTGTAGCAGCGCAAAATCACGGAGACGACGGCGTCGCGGAACCTGGCGCCCGACGCATGCTTGGAGAAGGCGCTCGGGTCGTTCCACGTCTTCTGTATTAAATCGACGTAAAATGTACGTTAAATACGTGTAAACTCGAACCTGCTTATGGCAGTGAAGACAGAAACGGGCAGCCGGGTAGCGCGACTGGCGTGGGTCTACAAGAGGCGTCCTTTTCTCACCTTTTATTTGTTGACGTTGGCGATATCGTGGTCGTTCTGGATTCCGGCTGCCGTCTCTTACCAGGCGCTAGTTCCGTTCTGGCCTTCTACCTTGTTTCTGATCGCCGGCGCTTTCGGGCCGAGCCTCTCGGCGATAGTGCTGACGGCCATGGACGGCGGGAGGACCGCCGTCCGGGGGTTGTTCGGGGGGCTGCTGAAGTGGCGTGTCGGCGTTCGGTGGTACCTGGTGGCCTTACTCTCGCCCGCCGCGTTGTGCTTCTCCGCCATCGCCCTGCACGTCCTGTTTGGCGGCGCGGCTCCGCGGTTGTACAGTCCCGTTCCCTGGTACCTGCTACCCGCTTATTTCCTGCTCGT
Organism: Rubrobacteraceae bacterium; assembly: GCA_030448125.1. Lineage (GTDB taxonomy): Bacteria > Actinomycetota > Rubrobacteria > Rubrobacterales > Rubrobacteraceae > Rubrobacter_F. The sequence goes on from JAUJNO010000004.1 coordinate 70,338, forward strand.
CTTGCTCTTCGTTGGCCCGATGACGGAGGAGATCGGCTGGCGGTGGTACGCCCTGCCGAGGCTCCAGGCCGGGAGGAGTGCCCTGTTGGCTAGCTTGATCCTCGGCTCGTCGTGGGCTCTGTGGCACCTGCCGCTCGCCTGGACCGGAGAGACGAGCTGGCCTGGGCTGCCCTTCCCCCTCTTCGCGCTTGCGATCATCGCCCTGGCGATACTGTTTACCTGGGCCTACAACGGCACGGGGGAAGCATGTCGATTGTGCTGCTGTTCCACGCCGCGATCAACTTCACCCTGACCCTGGTGCCCGTCCAACCGACGGACACGATGCCTCTTAGACTCTGCCTGATCGGCGTGGGATTGCTATGGGCAGTAGCGATCGTCGTGGTGGTCGTCGAGGGACCGGCTCGCCTCACCCGAAAGCCTCCTCCCTGACACCGGCCGGAGGTCGCGTCGGCGGCTCCCCCACTTTAGAGAATGCGGAGAACCGATAGAGAGAAGGTACGATGCGGACCACTCCGCAAGACCTCGCCGCAACAAATCATACGGCCGGTGGAGCGCGAAGACCGGGATAAAGCGGTGAAGTTACGTGCGACCTTTTTTTGCATCGCAGGGCTACAACCGTCCGTGGAATACCCGCGATAATCCTTCTAGTGAGCATAATTGCCCTTACTTATCTCCTGGGCGGCTCGCTCGAGCCCGAGGAAGCGGAGAGAAGGGTACGCGAGTACCTCCTGCGGGAGGTAACCTACCAACAACTGGCAGAGCTCGAAAGCAGCGGCGCGGATACCCCCTACGAAAGAATGGCCTTGCGCTGGAAGGAGCAGATCGACCGGGTAAACAATATGGAATTCGTCTCGGTCGAGGTAAAGCGAGCCGTCCTCGTACCGCCGTTCAGGAGGCGAACGAACTTCGCGGTGAGGGTGGTCGTCCGCGAAGAGAAACAGCCAGACCAGACCCGTTACTTCTGGTTCAACGGCGCAAGCAGCGTAAGAGAGAGTCCGAAACTGGGAGGGTACCCCCCGATCTAACCGGCGGAGACTAAACCCGTCGAGAGAGACCGGCCAGGGCCGTCTCGACTATCGCTTCCGGCCATTCGTCCGGGAAGGGGTTCCCGGCCAGGTGGTTAGTCTTCCCGATCTGCCTTCCTCCTCGCCCTGCGGCGGAGGATATAGAGGACGATGAGGAGGGCGATCAGGGCGACGAAGCCGTAGCCGATGGAGCGGGCGACGGCGAGTAGCTCGTCCCAGTACTCGCCGAAGACGTATCCGACCGTGCCGGTGACGAGGGCCCAGGTGGTGGTGGCCGCGAGGCTGTAGGGGAGGAACCTGTAGTACTTCATGCGGCTCACCCCGGCGAAGAGGGGGGTCATGCTGCGAAGGCCGGGACCGAAGCGTCCCACGAAGACCGTTTTGCGGCCGTGGTCCTCGAAGTAGTGTTCGACCTTGCCGAGGCTCTTCGCGTCGAGGATAAACGAGAGGAGGCGTACCTTCAGGATGCGGGTCAGGAGGGGCCGGCCGCCTATGCGTCCGATCCAGTAGACGGAGTTGTCCGAGACGGTTGCGCCCAGGAACCCGACGAGCATGACGAGCGGGAGTGCCGCTTGGCCGCTGTTCGCGAAGAAGCCGCCGGCGAACATTACGACGTCTCCGGAAGACGGCAGGCCGAAGTTGTCCAGCGCCGAGCCAAAAAAAACGACCAGGTAACCGCGAGCGATGAGCAAGTTCGTGACAAACTCTAATAAACCCTGCGGCGAGTCCGGCACGGAGCGGATGAAGTCCAGGATCCCGTCCATACAGGGACGCTTTATATCATGGGAGGCTTTTCGAGAACGCGTTCTGCCATTGACGCGCCGGGCAGAGACGGCTATGCTGCCCGGGAGAAGTTGAAAGGGTGAAGGGGCTCAGGAAGCCGGTGAGAATCCGGCACGGTCCCGCCACTGTGACCGGGGAGCGAACCCGAGATAGCCACTGTCGTCGAACCGGCGGCGGGAAGGCCGGGGGAACGGGGATCCGGGAGTCAGGAGACTGGTCTTTCGCCCGCTGTGACCCGGATGGGGCGCGGACCCCCAAGGAGGTTCTTTGTGGATAGGAATTCTCTCGAACGGCACATCTCTCTGGGAGAGGTGCCCCTGTGGAGTTGGCTGGCGGTAGGGCTTCTGCTCGCGCTGCTCTTCGTACTGCTCCTGGCCAGCGGAGAGTTACTCTTCCCGTTGCTCGGGCAGGCGGCGGGGGTGGCGGATTACCTGCACGAGTTCGCCCACGACGGGCGTCACCTGCTCGCCGTTCCCTGCCACTAAGGAGCCAAAAATGATCGCGTCTTACTTGCGCCGTGGGATGACGGCCGGGCTGCTGGCGGGTCTCCTCGCGGGGTTCTTCGCCTTCTTTCTCGGGGAGCCGTCCGTCGATCAAGCCATTCAGATAGAGGAGGCGGCGGCCGCCGGGCAGCAAGAAGAGGAAGAGCTCTTCGGTCGCGCGACCCAGAAGGCAGGGCTGTTCTTCGCTACGGGCCTCTTCGGGGTTACCGTCGGGGGGGTGTTCGGGATCGCGTACGCGTACTTCCGAGGCCGCCTGGCGGCCGGGAGCGAGTGGAACCGAAGTTTGTCTCTGGCCGGTGCAATCTTCGCCGGTGCGCTCCTGATACCTTTCATGAAGTACCCGGCCAACCCTCCGACCGTTGGCGATCCGGCAACTATTGGCGACCGCACCGCTTCCTACCTGGCGATGGTGGCGCTCTCGCTGCTCGTGGTCCTGGCGGCCTGGTACGCGGCCCGGAGGCTCCGGGAGCGCGGGACCGGCGCACCGGTTCGCCAATTGGCGGTTGGGCTGGGGCTCGTCGTGGCCGTGGGGGCGCTGTTCCTTGCCCTCCCCGCTGCCCCGGACCCCGGGGAGTTCCCGGCGGGGCTGCTGTGGAGCTTCCGGCTCTCCTCTTTGGGCACCCAGATCGTCTTCTGGGGGGGTCTCGGCGTAGTCTTTGGGCTCCTCTGCGAGCGGACGAGTCGTCGCGAACCTTTGGGGGGTTGAGTCGTCGTGGCAGGCTTGCGCCGTTCTGCTGACGAACGCTCGTGAGAGGGGCGCGGTGAGAGGCGCGCTGCTGGTGGCCGGGACGCACTCGGACGCGGGCAAGAGCGTGGTCGTGGCCGGTATTTGTCGATGGCTCGCACGCGAGGGCGTCAAAGTAGCGCCGTTCAAGGCGCAGAACATGGCGCTCAACTCGTTCGTGACGCGCGAGGGGGCGGAGATAGGGAGGGCACAGGCCGCGCAGGCCGCCGCTTCCCGCGTCGAGCCCGAGGCGGCGATGAACCCGGTCTTGCTCAAGCCCTCCGCGGAACGGAAGACGCAGGTGATCTTGCGGGGCAAGCCTTACGCCACGGCGAGCGCTCGTAGTTACCAGGGGATGAAGGGGGAACTCCTGCCGGTGGTGCTGGAGTCCCTCGGAGAACTCCGGCGGCGCTTCGAGGTGGTTGTCTGCGAGGGGGCGGGGAGCCCGGCGGAGATCAACCTGAGAGATAACGACATCGCCAACATGGGCCTCTCTCGCGCGGCAAGCCTGCCCGTGGTGGTCGTCGGGGACATAGACCGGGGCGGCCTCTTCGCTTCTCTTTATGGGACGCTCGCGCTCCTCGACGAGGAGGACCAGGCGCTCGTCGGGGGCTTTATGGTGAACAAGTTCCGGGGGGACACGGCCGTCCTCGCGCCGGGGCTCGCCCGCATGAGCGAGCTTACGGGCCGGCCTTTCTTCGGGACGCTGCCGTGGGTGGCGGGGCTCGGGCTCGACGGGGAGGACTCGCTGGCCCTCGACGCGCCGCGGGACGTGCGGCCGCCCCGGGGCGGGGACGTCTTGCGCGTCGCGGTCGTCCGTCTGCCCAGGATCAGCAACTTCACCGACCTCGACGCCCTCTCGCACGAGCCGGGCGTGGCGGTGCGGTTCACGGAGTCCTCGCAGGAGATCCTCGCCGCCGACCTTGCCGTACTCCCCGGTACCAAGGCCACCGTCGCAGATCTCGGGTGGCTCCGCTCCCACGGCCTTGACGGCGCTCTGGCCGAGCGGGCGAGGCGCGGTCTCCTGACCTTGGGGATCTGCGGCGGTTACCAGATGCTCGGCGAACGCATCAGGGACGGTGTCGAGAGCGGCGAGGGGGAGGCTCCGGGACTCGGTCTCTTGCCCGTCGAAACGGTCTTCGGCGAGGAGAAGATACTCGCTCGCCCCGAGGGACGCGCCCTGGAGTTCGCGGACGCGGAGGTCTCGGGGTACGAGATCCGCCACGGCCGCGTTCTGCGTCTCGGCGGTGAGCCGCTCTTCGCCACGGACGGTTCCGCTACCGGCTCCGCGAACGGCCCGCGTAACGGCGACGCCGAGGGCTGCCGGATCGAGGCGACCTTCGGCACGTCCTGGCACGGTGTCTTCGAGTCGGACAGCTTCAGGCGGGCGTTCTTACACCGGGTCGCCGGGGAGCGCGGCCTCGACTGGATAGCGGGAGACGAGCCATTCGCCGCCCGGCGCGAGGCGCAGCTAGACAGACTCGGGGATCTCGTCGCCGAGAACGTCGACCGCGAGGCTCTGTTACGGCTCATAGAAGACGGTACCCCGGACGGTTTGCCCGTCGTTAGTTCTCAGTTGTCTACTAGTTCTCAGTTTTCAGTTTCTAGTGATCAGTTAGAAGCCGGGCAGGCGACACCGCCACACGCGGTTGTGTCCCGCAACGGAACCGGAGCCCCGAACTATCCTACGGTCGCTCCTGGCGCGGTGAGCGAGACGAAAATCGACAAAAAACTGAGAACTGAGAACTGATGACGGAGAACTCAAAAAAACTGCTCTTCCTGACCACCGCGGACACCGAGATCCTGGCGACAGCGAAGGCCACTGAGTTCCTGCCGGAGGGCTTCCCCGAGGTCCGCTGCGCGAATCCCACGAAGCTCGAAGCCCCCTGCGCTTTCTTCGAAGAGACGTTGCCGGAAGCCGGGGTCGTGATGGTCCGGCTCCTCGGGGGGCGACGGGCGTGGCCGGAGGGCTTGGAGGAGCTCCGGCGCCGGTGCGGGGAGCTCGGCGTACCTCTGCTCGCCTTCGGTGGGGAGGCCGAGCCCGACGCGGAACTCACGACCCTTTCGACCGCGCCTTCGGGCACGATGGCCGAGGCGTTCGAGTACCTCCGGCACGGCGGTGTCGGGAACACCGCGAACCTCCTCCGCTTCCTCGCGGACACCCTGCTCGTCGAAGGCTACGGCTTCGAGCCGCCCCGTAGCACTCCGGAGCTCGGCATCTACCACCCGAGGCTCCCCGAAGGCTCGTCGCTCGATGACCTCCTCGCTCTGCACGACCCGGACCGGCCGACGGTCGGCGTGGTCTTCTACCGCACCCACTGGATGAGCGGGAACACCGCCTTCGTGGACGCCCTCGTCGATGCCCTCGAGAGGGCCGGAGCCGACGCGCTGCCCGTGTACTGCTACTCCTTGCGCGCCGACGAAGGGGGGGAGGTTCCCGCGCTGGACGTGATGGAGGGCCGGGTGGACTGCCTCGTGACTACGGTGCTCGCCAGCGGGGGCTCGAATGCCGCCGACGCGAGGAAGGCGGGCTCGCCGGAGGACTGGCTGGAGTGGGAGGTCCCGGCGCTCGAATCTTTGGGCGTGCCGGTGGTGCAGGGCATCTGCACGACCTCCTCCCGCGAGGCGTGGCTGGAGTCCGACGCCGGGCTCTCGCCGCTCGACACGGCCTGGCAGGTTGCGATACCGGAGTTCGACGGGCGCATCGTCGGGGTTCCTTTCTCCTTCAAGGAACGCCTCGACGCGGACTCGCCCGTAGGCGCCTCGCTCACCTTCTACGGGGCCGACCCCGAGCGCACGCAGCGGCTCGCCGGCCTCGCGACCCGCTTTGCTCGCCTCGGGCGTATTCCAAACACCGGCAAGAAGGTCGCCGTCCTCCTCTCGAACTACCCGACAAAGCACTCACGCGTCGGCAACGCCGTCGGCCTCGACACTCCGGCGAGCGCTATCGGGCTGCTCGGGGCGATGCGCGAGGCGGGCTACCGGGTTGATGGTGTGCCGGAGGAGGGGGATGCCCTGATCCACGCCCTCATCAACGCCGGGGGGCACGACCTGGAGTTCCTGACCGAGGAGCAGCTCCGGGGGGCGGTCGGACGGCTGGATGCGCGACGCTACGCGGAGTGGTTTGTCCGGCTGCCCGAGGACCTGCGGAGAGGTGTGGAGGAGCATTGGGGACCGCCGCCGGGGGAGTTGTACGTGGATGGCGGGGAGTTCGTGGTGGCGGGCCTACGGTTTGGGAACGTCTTCGTCGGCATCCAGCCGCCGCGGGGGTTCGGGGAGAACCCTATCGCGATCTACCACGACCCCGACCTGCCGCCGACGCACCACTATCTGGCGGCGTACTGGTGGGTGATCGAGGAGTTCGGCGCGGACGCCGTCGTCCACCTCGGCAAGCACGGGACGCTTGAGTGGCTGCCGGGCAAGTCTCTAGGACTCTCGCCCTCGTGCGCCCCGGACGCGGCTCTGCGAGACGTTCCGCTCTTCTACCCGTTCGTGGTGAACGACCCGGGCGAGGGGACGCAGGCCAAGAGGCGGGCGCATGCGACCGTCGTGGACCACCTCATCCCGCCGATGACGCGGGCGGAGACTTACGACGACCTCGCCCGTCTCGAACAACTCCTCGACGAGTACTACCAGGTCGAGACGCTCGACCCGTCGAAGCTGCCGGCGATCCGGGTGCGGATATGGGAGACCCTGCGCGACGCCGAGCTGCACCGGGACCTCGGGGTGGAGGAGCAGCCCGAGGAGTTCGGAGACTTCCTGAACCACGTCGACGGATACCTCTGCGAGATAAAAGACCTGCCCATAAGAGGTGGTCTCCACACTTTAGGCGTAACACCCGAAGGCGAGGCCTTGCGCCATCTCGTCGCCTCAATCCTGCGGCTCGGGACCGGGGAGGTTCCCGGTCTACGGCGGGCCGTCGGAGCTGCCTACGGACTCGACGAGCGGGCCCTCTCCGAGAACGGCGGCACGCGCATCGAGGCGCCCGCGGAGCTGGTCGCCCGCTTCCCCGCTGCGGCTCCATCGGTGACAGCTTCCGACCTTTTGGACCGTCTGGAGGAGGCGACACAGGCCTTGCTGCTGGGGATGGAGGAGCGCGGTTGGGAGGCTTCGGCGGCCGGGGCTGTCTGCGAAGAGGTCTTAGGCTTCGCGGATGAAGGAGTTGTGCGCTCGCTCCGGTTCGCGGCGGAGGAAGTCGTGCCGCGTCTCTCGCGCACGCCGGAGGAGATGGGGAATCTGTTGCGGGGTCTCGAGGGCGGGTACGTGCCGGCGGGACCGTCCGGATCGCCGACGCGCGGGATGGTGAACGTGCTGCCGACGGGGCGCAACTTCTACTCCGTCGACCCGAAGGCGTTACCTAGCGCACTCTCTTGGGAGGTCGGGCAGGGGCTCGCGGACGATCTCTTGCGGCGATACCTCGAGGAGGAGGGGCGGTATCCGGAGACGGTCGGGATCGTGGTCTGGGGCACGGCGGCGATGCGGACCCAGGGCGACGATATAGCGGAGATCCTGGCGCTGCTGGGCGTCCGGCCGGTCTGGAACGAGGAGTCCCGGCGGGTGACGGGCCTGGAACTCATCCCACTCGAAGAACTGGGCCGTCCCCGAATAGACGTGACCGTACGCATTAGTGGCTTCTTCCGGGACGCTTTTCCGAACCTGATCTCCCTCGTAGACGAGGCCGTCCGCACCGTCGCCGCCCTCAAACTGGAGCCGGACGAGATGAACTACGTCAAGAAGCACGCGACCGAGGAGAAAAAGGACGGCGCCGACGACCGCCGGGCAACGACCCGCATCTTCGGCTCCAAGCCCGGCGCCTACGGGGCGGGTCTCCTGCCGCTCATGGACGCCCGCAACTGGCGTAGTGACGAGGATCTCGCCGAGGTCTACGCCGTCTGGGGCGGCTACGCCTACGGCAAGGGGCTCGACGGCGTCGAGGCGCGCGGGGAGATGGAGGCGAACCTGCGCCGCACCGAGGTCGCGGTAAAGAACATAGACAACCGCGAGCACGACCTCTTCGACTCCGACGACTACTTCCAGTACCACGGCGGCATGATCGCCGCCGTCCGCGCCCTCACCGGCAAGGACCCCAAAGCGTACATAGGAGACTCCGCCGACCCGTCCAGGGTAAAGACGAGAGACCTGTCGGAGGAGGCACGTCGCGTCTTCCGCTCGCGCGTGGCGAACCCCAAGTGGATCTCCGCGATGCAGCGCCACGGCTACAAGGGAGCCTTCGAGCTCTCCGCTACCGTTGACTATCTCTTCGGCTACGATGTCACCGCCAACGTCGTCGAGGACTGGATGTACCGCGATGTGACGAGGAAGTACGTCCTCGACGAAGGGGTGCGCGAGTTCATGCAGGAGTCAAACCCCTGGGCGCTACGCGCCATCTCCGAGCGGCTGCTCGAAGCTGCCGAGCGCGGCCTCTGGGAGGAGCCGGACCCCGAGGACCTCGACGCCCTCAAGCGAGTCTACCTGGAGAACGAGGGGCTGCTGGAGGAAGGGAGCTCATGAGGCGACTTGGTGTCTGGCTGCGAAATAAATCGGGGAGTTTGTACTGGTTGGTCATTGCCCTGCTCCTCTTGAACATCTTGGTTCTGCTCTTGGGGCCCCAGCCTCCCCCACTTTCGCTCCTGGTCGCGACGGTTGTCGCAATATTCGTGCTGACCTACGCCTGGGCAAAAGGGGTGAGATCACAATGAGCGTCCCTTACCCCTTCTCCGCCATCGTCGGCCAGGAGGACCTGAAGCTCGCCCTGCTCCTGAACGCCGTCTCACCCGAGGTCGGCGGCGTGCTGGTGCGCGGCGAGAAGGGCACCGCCAAGTCCACCGCCGTCCGCGCGCTCGCGAAGCTACTGCCCCCCATAAAGGTAGTCGCCGGATGCCCCTACTCCTGCGATCCCGCTTCTCCGAACCCCGAGTGCCCGGCGGGGCCGCACCCGGAGGACACGTCCGTGGAGGAGCGCCCGGTGCGGCTCGTGGAGCTACCGGTAGGGGCGAGCACGGACCGGCTAGCCGGAACCCTCGACATCGAGAAGGCCCTCGCCGAGGGCAAAAAGGCGTTCGAGCCGGGGTTGCTCGCGACGGCGCATCGAGGAATCCTGTATGTGGATGAGGTCAACTTGCTCTCCGATCACCTCGTCGACCTGCTCCTCGACGTCGCGGCAATGGGCGTGAACCACGTCGAGCGCGAGGGTGTAAGCGTCCGGCACCCGTCACGCTTTATCCTGGTGGGCACCATGAACCCGGAGGAGGGTGAGTTAAGGCCGCAACTCCTCGACCGGTTCGGGATCACGGTCGAGGTCACGGGCAGCCCCGATCCCGCCGAAAGAGTAGAGGTGGTGCGCCGCCGCCTGCACCACGAGGCCGACCCCGAGGACTTCGCGAAGAAGTGGTTCGCCGCCGACGGCGAGGTAGCCGTAGCCGTGGAGGAGGCCCGCAAACGCCTGGAGACGACGCGTCTCCCCGAGGGCGTCCTCTACAAGATAGCCGCCTTGTGTGCCGAGCTTGGGGTGGACGGCCTGCGCGGCGACATCGTTACCGCGAAGACCGCCCGGGCCCTGGCCGCCTGGGACGGACGGGAAGAGGTCGTTACGGAAGACATACGCCGGGCCGCGCTCCTGGCTCTCTCACACCGCCGCCGGCGTGGCCCCTTCGAGCAACCGGGCATAGATCCCGAAGAGCTCGAGAACGCTCTCTCCGACGGCCCCGACCCACCGGACGGTCCGGATGGCGGCGGAGCTCCGCCACCGGGAGGTGAGGGTGAATCAGAGCGGGAGCCGCAGGGTTCCGACGGGGAGACGTCCGATGCGCGGCCGGGCGTGGGTGAGGGGAACCACGCCGCCACGGAGCCGTTCAGACCGGTCCGCCTGGAGGTGCCCGAGAAAGGCCAGGGGGGTTCTCTGGGACGCCGCAGTCGCGTCGTCGGTGGCCTCTTCGGCCAGCCCGTCGGCGACCGCGAGGCCGTGGGGTCCGTGAGAGACGTGGCGCTCGCCGCGACGCTGCGGGCCGCCGCCCCACACCAGAAGAGCCGGGGGCGTAGCTCCACCGGGCCGGGTATATCGTTGCGTCTGGAGGATTTGCGGGAGAAGGTCCGAGAGGGGAGGGAGGGGAACCTGATCCTCTTCGTCGTCGACGCGAGCGGCTCGATGGCCGCGAAGAGGCGCATGAGCGCCGTAAAGGGCGCCGTCCTCTCCCTGCTCGCCGACGCCTACCAGCGCCGCGACAAGGTCGGCCTCGTCTCTTTCCGGGGCGAGAGCGCACAAGTGCTCCTCCCGCCGACCGCGAGCGTAGAGCTCGCCGCCCCCCGCCTCGAAGAGCTACCGACCGGCGGCCGCACCCCCCTGGCGGCGGGCCTCGAGAAGGCGGCGGAAGTTCTCGCGCGAGAGAAGCTGCGCGACGGGGAGCGCCGTCCTCTGCTCGTCCTCCTCACCGACGGGCGGGCCACGGCCGGACCGGACCCACGCCGGGCGGCGGCCAGACTGCGGGCTTTGGGAGCCGCGTCGGTCGTGGTGGACACGGAGGAAGGTTACGTGAGGCTCGGGATGGCCGGGGAGATCTCGGACTCTTTAGGCGCCCGGTGCCTGCGCCTGGAGGACTTGCGGGCCGATTCCCTGGTACAACTGGTCGAGAGGAGGCGCGTGGCGTGAGCGAGACCCGGGAGACCCGAAGCGAAGAAACGCAGAGTGGGGCGCAAAGAGAGCCGCGGGAGGAGCGGCTGCGGCGCCGCTCGAACAGGGAGCGTCCGCTCCTGATCGTGAACACCGGCCACGGCAAGGGCAAATCCACGGCCTCGTTCGGCGTCATGCTCCGCGGCTGGGCCCGCGGCTACAAGATAGGCGTCTACCAGTTCGTCAAGAGCGGCAAGTGGAACGTCGGCGAACAAAAGGCCGCCGAGACTTTAGGCAACATAGACTGGTTCAAGCAGGGCGACGGCTGGACGTGGACCTCTAGAGACCTCGAAGAGAGCGCCGACCTCGCCCGCGAAGGCTGGGAGGAGGTCAAGCGCCGCCTTGCCGACGAGACCTACGACATGCTCCTACTGGACGAGTTCACCTACCCGATGAAGTTCGGCTGGGTGGACACCGGCGAGGTCGTAGAGGTTCTGAAGAACCGCCCCGGCTTCCAGCACGTCATCGTCAGTGGCCGCGACGCCCCCGAGGAGCTCGTCGAGATCGCCGACCTCGTGAGCGAGATCAACAAGGTCAAGCACCCCTTCGACGAGGGCTACCGGGGCCAGAAAGGGATCGAGTGGTAGCAGCTTCGCTATCGGCTTCGTTGCCCCGCATAGTCGTCGCCGGCACCCACTCCGGCGCCGGGAAGACCACGATCGCCTCGGGCCTCATGGCAGCGTTACGCGCGAAGGGCCACGAGGTCGCCCCCTTCAAGGTTGGCCCGGACTTCATAGACCCCTCCTACCACACGCTCGCGGCGGGCAGGCCCGGGCGCAACCTGGACGCCTTCCTCTCCGGCCCGGAGTTGATAGGCCCGCTCTTTGCGCACGGCGCAAGGGGGGCGGACGTCGCGGTGGTGGAGGGTGTCATGGGGCTCTTTGACGGGAAGAGCGGGGGCGGAGAGTATGCCTCGACCGCCCACGTCGCAAAGCTCCTCCGCGCGCCGGTCTTGCTCGTCGTGGACGCGGGGGCGATGGCGCGCTCGGCCGCGGCGATCGTACACGGGTACGCAACCTTCGACCCCCATCTGCGGGTGGCCGGTGTGGTCCTGAACCGCGTAGGCTCTTCAACCCACGAAGCGATGCTCCGTGAGGCCATCGAGCCTCTGGGCATCCCGATCTTCGGCGTCCTTCGCCGCAACGCTGACCTAAACACCCCGGATCGCCACCTCGGCCTCGTCCCCGCCGCCGAGCGCAAGGAAGAGGCCCGCAAGGCCCTCGACCGAATAGGAGAAACAGTCGCCCGTTCCTGCGACCTCGAAGGCATAATGCGCCTCGCCGCCCCCGCCGAACCGCTCCACTCAGAGCCCTGGACCCCAGCATCCCCCGAGGCTGAGACGCCCGAAACGGTACCGTCCGTACGGGTAGCGGTCGCGAGCGGCCCCGCCTTCAGTTTCGTCTACGAGGAGAACCTGGAGCTCCTGCGGGGCGCCGGGGCGGAGATCGTCTTCTTCGACCCCACCACCGAAGAGGACCTGCCCGAGGACACGGACGCCCTCTACCTCGGCGGCGGCTTCCCGGAGACCTACGCCGAAGCCCTCTCACGGAACGAGCCCTTACGGCAGAAGGTACGCGCCTTTGCCCTCAGTGGCCGTCCCGTGGCCGCCGAGTGCGGCGGCTTCCTGTACCTATGCCGTGAGCTGGACGGGAAGAAGATGTGCGGCGTGCTCGACGCTGGTGCCCGGATGACGGATCGGCTCTCTTTGGGCTACCGCGAGGCCTACTCTTCCACCGACTCTCCGCTGGCCCAGCAAGGCGATACCTTTCGTGGCCACGAGTTCCACTACTCGGTCGTCGAACCACGGGCCGGAGCCTCGCCGATCGCGTCACCCGCCTGGGAGCTTTCGGGACGCGGGGAGGAAGGTTTCGTCTTGGGCGGCGTACACGCAAGCTATCTGCACACCCACTGGGCGGCGACCCCGGATGTGCCGCGCCGTTTCGTGCGCAACGCCGCACGGAGCAGGCCCGGGCCGCGCCTCGCGAGGCGTTCTACGGGAGTACGGGCGTGAGCGGGAAGCTAGTCGGGGTCGGGGTCGGGCCGGGAGACCCCGAGCTGTTGACCCTCAAGGGGCTGCGCGCCCTGCGGGAGGCCGGCGAGGTCTTTGTGCCGGTGGGGGATACGGGGGAGATCGGCCGCGCCGAGGCCGTCGTGCGGGCACACCTTGGGGAGGATGCCGTCCGCGTCCGGCGTCTACTCTTCGCCCTCTCCGACGATGCCGAAGCCCGCGCCCGCAACTGGACCAACGCCGCCCGGGAGGTGGCAGAGGCGCTGCGACAGGACACGAACTGCGCCTTCGCCACTATCGGAGATCCAAACCTCTACTCCACGTTTACATACCTGACGCGGGCCGTAAGAGATGTTGTGCCTGAAGTAGAAGTCGATACTGTACCGGGGATCATGGCTATGCAGGATCTGGCGTCGAGGAGTGGTACTGTGCTCGCCGTCGGGGACGAGCGACTGGTGCTTTTACCCTTTACCGCGGGGAGAAACGTGCTGCGAAGCGCGCTGGACGGCTTCGAGACCGTGGTGTGTTACAAGGGCGGGGGACGGTTGGATGAGGTGCTGGAGGTGGCGAGCGAGACCGGGAGGCTTGAAGACGGAACCTATGGTTCATGGTTAGGAATGGAGGGAGGGGAGATCTTCCGGCTGCCGGAGATGTTGGGGCGGGAGGGGACGTATCTTTCTACGGTGATATTCACGAGGGATGGAGAAGGTGGGAGGCGCGTTTGAGTAAGGTTTGGTTTATCGGGGCGGGGCCGGGGGCGCCGGACCTCCTGACCATAAGGGGTGCGAAGCTTATCGGGGAGGCCGACGTGGTCGTCTGGGCGAGGAGCCTCGTGGATGAAGGCGTCCTCGAGCATGCTCACCCAGAAGCGGAGATCATAGAGTCAACCACGATCCCGCTCGAAGGTGTCCGCGAGCTCTACGAGCGGGCCGTACGAGAAGACCTCGAAGTAGCGCGCGTCCACTCCGGTGACCCGAGCCTCTGGGGCGCCGTGCTCGAGCAAATAGAGCTCTGCGAGGAGCTTGGTCTGGCCTGGGAGATAATCCCCGGCGTCTCGTCCCTTGGGGCGGCGGCGGCGGCCATCGGGCGCGAGCTTACGGTGCCGGAGACCTCCCAGAGCGTCATCCTGACCCGTCGCGCCAGCCGCACCCCGATGCCGGAGGGCGAGGACATAAAAAGCTTCGCCGCCCACGGCACCACTATGGCGATCTTCCTCTCCGCCGCCCGCCCGCGCCTCTTGCAGGAGGAGCTCCTGGAGGGTGGCTACGACCCGGAGACGCCGTGCGCGGTCGTCTACAAGGCGAGCTGGCCTGACGAGCTGGTCATCGAATGCCCCCTCGGCCAGCTCGCCGACCGGATCCGCGAGGCGGGCTTTACCCGGCAGGCGCTCGTCCTCGTGGGACCGGGGCTCCGCGCGGGTGGGACGCGCTCGCACCTGTACCATCCGGAGTTCTCTCACTCGTTCCGCAAGGCCCAGACGGAGGCTTAGGAAGTACCCGATGCCGCCCGGACGCAAGATCCGCGAACCCTCCATGCCGCCGAGCATGCAGAAGGTCAAGGGCGAGAAGCTAAAGACCGGCTGGACCACCGGCACCTGCGCCGCCGCCGCCGCCAAGGCCGCCGCCAAAGCTCTCCTCGACGGCGAAGCGCAAGAAGAGGTAGACATAAAGCTGCCCCGTAAGGGCGAGGAGCGGCGCGTCCGCTTCGCCGTGGAGCGGTGCGAGGTGGGGGAGGGTGGAGCCTGGGCCGAGGCCGTCGTCGTCAAGGACGCCGGCGACGACCCGGACGTGACCGACGGGGCGCATCTCACCGCCCGCGTCTCCCCATGCGAGGAGCGGGGAATACATCTCGACCGGGGCGAGGGGGTCGGAGTGGTGACCAGGCCAGGACTGGGGCTCACCGTCGGGGGGCCGGCGATAAACGACGTGCCGCGGCGCATGATCTCCTACTCCGTCGAGGAGGTTCTGGACCCCGAAGAGCGCGGCGTGCGCGTCGTCATCAGCGTCCCCGGAGGCGAGGAGATGGCTGAGAAGACTACCAACCCCCGTCTGGGCATAGTCGGCGGCATCTCCATCCTCGGCACCACCGGCATCGTCCGCCCCTTCTCCACCGCCGCCTGGCGGGCCAGCGTCGGCCAGGCAATAAGCGTCATGGGCGCCCAGGACTACGATACCCTGGTCCTCTCCACCGGCGGACTCACAGAGAAGGCTGCGATGCGTCTTCTCCCCGACCTCGAAGAGGTGTGCTTCGTGGAGGTCGGGGACTTCACCGGCTACGCGCTCAAAGGAGCCGTCAAGAGCGGACTCAAAAAGGTCTTCTTCGTCGGGATGGTCGGCAAGCTCGCCAAGCTCGCCGCCGGCGTCATGATGACCCACTGGACCCGCTCGAAGGTGGACAACGACCTGCTCGCCGGGGTCACCGAAAAGGCCGGAGGAAGTGCGGGGCTCATCGAAGAGATGAAAGGTGCCAACACCGCCCGCCACGCCTACGAACTCTGGCGCGAAGCGGGATTGGAGAAGGCTCCGAATCTGCTATGCGCGCTTGCGGCGGAGAACCTCGAGGAGTTCGTCGAGGGAAAGCTCGAGGTACACGTCGTCATGGTCGACTTCGACACCCTGAACCCGGTCGGCGCCAGCCCCGGCGCCCTCGTCCTGACCTCTTGGGAGGCGGGATGATAGAGGTTGCCGTTGTCGGGGTTGGTAGTGGTGGGATCACCGCCGGGGCTCGCGTCTTGCTGGATCATGCCGAGCTCGTGGTCGGGGGGGGACGCCACCTCCTGGACCTCGGGGTGGAGCCCGAGCGGGCCTTCGCCCTCGGGGGAGATCTCTCGGAGGCGCTGGACCGGATAGAAGAAACGGACGGCAGGGTCACCGTGCTGGCCTCGGGAGACCCTGGGTTCTTCGGGATCGTGCGCGTCCTCGCCGAGCGGTTCGGCCCGGAGAAGCTGCTCGTCCTGCCCACCCTCTCCGCGATCTCGGAAGCCTTCGCCCGGGCCGGTCTCCCGTGGGACGATGCCCTCGTCGTGAGCGCTCACGGCCGCGATCCCCGCCGCGCCGTGAACGTCTGCCGCGCGCACCCGAAGGTAGCGGTCCTCACCTCGCCCGCGTTCGGCCCCGCCGAGCTGGCGGAGGAGCTCGATGGTATGGGGCGATCCTTCGTCGTCGCTGAGAGGCTCGGTGAGGCCGACGAGAGGATGTACGAGGGCAACGCGGCGAAGGTTATGGAGATGAGTTGGAAGGACCCCAACACGGTCGTCGTCTACGATGCGGCGCGGGCGGTGGGGGAGAAAGGTTGGATCTCGGGTCGCTCCGAAAGCCGTGGGCGTTGGGCCCTCCCCGAGGGGGAGTTCGAGCACCGCTCCGGCATGATAACCAAGCCCGAGACCCGCGCCCTAGTCCTCGCCCGTCTCGGCCCCGGTCCAGGAGATCTCGTCTGGGATGTGGGCGCCGGGAGCGGCTCGGTAGCCGTGGAATGCGCCCGTCTCGGCGCCGCCGCGATCGCCGTCGAGCGTGACGCCGAGAGCTGCGACCGTATCCGCGTGAACGCCTCCCGCTACGGCGCCTACGTCCAGGTCGTCGAGGGCGAGGCGCCCGCGGCGCTGCGGGGCCTGCCGGAGCCCGATGCCGTGTTCGTCGGCGGGACCGGAGAGAACTTCGACGAGATCCTCAAGCTTGCCGCCATCCGGGCACGCCGCTGCGTGGTTTTGACTCTGATCACCTTGGAGCGGGTGGTCCCGGCAGCGGAGATCCTGGAGGACTGCGGTCTCGCGGTCGAGACGACGTTTCTGCAGGCGTCGCGAGTGAAGGGCGTGGGGTCGTTGCATCGACTCGCCGCCGAGACGCCGGTCTTCGTGATCGTAGGAGAACGTCGGGGGGAGCCGTGATCGGGCTCGTCGCCGCCACCGCGAACGGCCGCCGGAGGGCCGCACATCTCGCCGAAGTTTGGGAAGACACTCGACTCTACGACGGCAAGCCCCGGGAGGCGCTCGCGGCGGCCTGGAACAAGTGCGACGCGCTTGTCCTCTTTCTCGCCACCGGCGCCGCCGTCCGCCTCGTCGCCCCGCTCCTCGAGGACAAGCGCCGGGACCCCGGCGTGGTGTGCGTGGACGATGCCGGCAGGTTCGCCGTCGCGCTCTGCGGTGGACACGAGGGGGGCGCGAATGCCCTCGCCGAACGGGTGGCGGAGACCCTTGGGGCTGCGCCCGTGATCACGACCGCGAGCGACTCTTTGGGCATGCCGGCCCTGGACTCCCTCGGGGAGAGCCTCGGTTTCGAGGTCGAGGAGGGCTCGGACCTCGCGGCCGTCGGGGCGGCGCTCGTCTCGGGAGAAGAGGTGCGGCTCTTCTCGGAGCAGCGCTGGCCCGTCGGACCCCTGCCGGAGAATGTGGTGCCGGTGAGGACGCCGGCGGTCCCGGAGGAACCCGGAGGATCTTCGATTTTGATCACCGACAGGCTTTTCGACGTGCCGCCGGCGAAGCCGGCGGTCGTGTACCGCCCGCCGTCACTCGTCGCCGGCGTCGGCTGCAGCCGTGGGGCGAGTGCCGGGGAGATCCTGGGCCTGCTCGACTCCGCCCTCGACGAGGCCGGCCTGTCCCGAAAGAGCATCGCGGCCCTGGCGAGCATCGACGTGAAGTCCGACGAGGCCGGGCTGCTCGAAGCGGCGAATGCCATCGACGTACCGCTCCGTTTCTATCCCGCCGGAGAGCTCGCGGCCGTCGAGGTTCCGAACCCCTCGCTGGTGGTCGCCGGGGCGGTCGGCACCCCGAGCGTTGCCGAGGCCGCCGTGCTCGCTTCCGGCGCGGAGCTGGTACTCGAGAAGCGGAAGTCGAGGAATGCCACGGTGGCGATCGGACGCCTCCCGGTACGCGGACGGCTCGCCCTGGTGGGCCTTGGCCCTGGTGAAGACGCCCTCATCCCTCCGCTCGCCCGCGAGGCGCTCGCCGCCTCCGAGCTCGTCGTGGGGCTCGGGCAGTACGTCGAGAGGATACGGCACCTCCTCAGGCCGGGGACTCGGGTACACACGCTGCCCCTGGGAGACGAGGTCGCGCGCGCCGAGAAGGCCCTCGCCGAGGCTCGAGCCGGGGGCAGCGTCGCCCTCGTTTCGAGTGGTGACGTCGGCGTTTACGCGATGGGCTCGCCCGCGCTGGAGCTGGCCAGGGAGGACATCGAGGTGGTCGTCGTTCCCGGTGTCACGGCGGCGCAGGCGGCCGCCTCGTTGCTCGGCTCGCCTCTGGGGCACGACCATTGCTCCGTGAGCCTCTCGGACTTGCTCACGCCCTGGGAGGTTATAGAGAATCGGGTACGGGCCGCGGCCCTCGGGGACTTCGTGGTCTCGCTGTACAACCCGCGCTCGAAGGGCCGCGACTGGCAGCTGGGCAAGGTGCGCGAGATCCTGCTCGAGCACCGTCCCCCCGACACTCCCGTCGGCGTCGTCAAGAATGCCTACCGCGAAGAGCAAGAGGTCGTAGTGGTGGATCTCGCCTCGTTGCGGCCGGAGGACGTGGACATGCTGACGGTCGTCGTGGTCGGCAACTCGCAGACCAGACTCGTCGCCGGACGGATGGTCACGCCCCGGGGATACCTGGGATGAGGAGGACCTTCAGCGTGACGGACGCCTGCGCGGGCTGCGGAGCCTGCCTGAAAACCTGCCCGGAGAAGGCGATCCGGCCCGCGCCGAGAGACCACCCCTCGCCCCTTATCGTCCTCGAAGACCGCTGCACGGCGTGCGCCGAGTGCGCCGAGGTCTGCCCCGTCTCGGCCTGCATAGAGGTCCTGTTGGAGGAGAAGTGAGGCGTGTCCATCCCATAGAGGCCGAGAGCTACCGCATCCTGCGTGGTCTCGTAGACCTCTCACGCTTCGGGCCTCTGGGCAGGGCCGTGGCGGAGCGTGTGATCCACGCCTCCGCGGACCTCGATTACGCCGGAAGCCTCGTCGTCGACGAAGCCGCGCTCGAGAAGGGCCTCGAAGCCCTCCGTTACAATGCTCCCGTAGTAACGGACGTTGGAATGGTCGCCGCTGGCATCACCGCCCGGAAGACCCGCTGCTACGTCTCCGACACTCGTGCCCGTAAGCTCTCCGACGAGCTCGGCATCACCCGCTCGGCGGCGGGGTTCCGGATCGCCGCGGAAGAGGCAGGGACCGGCGCCGTCTGGGTCGTCGGAAACGCCCCCACGGCGCTCTTCGAGCTGCTGCGGCTAGATGTCGAGCCCGCGCTCGTTGTCGGGCTCCCGGTCGGGTTCGTCGGCGCCGCCGAGTCCAAGCAGGAGTTGCTCCTTAGTGGGCTGCCCGCTATAACCAACCGCGGCCCCAAGGGGGGCTCCGCGGTCGCCGCCGCCGCCCTGAACGCGCTCATATATTACGAGGAGGACTAACGTGCAAAATCTCACCATCTCAAAGAACGGAACCAACAAGAAGGGCGATGGGCCCCCGGCGCTACTCGTCGTCGGGCACGGCAGCCGGCATCCTCGGGGAGCCCGCGAGTTCCACGAGCTCGTCGCGCTGGTCAGGGAGCGCGATCCGGCACTCGCGGTCGAGGGCGGTTTCATAGAGCTCTCGCGGCCCCCGATCTCCGAGTGCGTGGAGCGCCTGGCCGGAAGCGGGGCGCGAAAGATAGCCGCAGTCCCCCTCATGCTCCTCGCCGCCGGCCACGCCAAGGACGACATCCCCGCCACCCTGGTGCGCGAGAAGATGAGCCGTCCGGACGTTGGCTTCCAGTACGGCCGGGCTCTCGGCATCCGGCCCGAGCTCCTCTCCCTTATGGACGAGCGGATCTCCGCCGCCATCCCCGAGGAGGAGAAAGACGAGACTGCCATCCTCGTCGTCGGTCGCGGCTCCTCGGACCCCGACGCCAACTCCGACCTCGCCAAGATCTCGCGCCTCTTCTACGAGGGGCGCCCGTACCCGATGGTGGAGACCGCGTACGTTAGCATGACCCCTCCGAACGTCGCCGAGGGGCTGGAGCGCCTGAAGAAGCTGGGCGTCCGGCGGGTCGTCGTCTTCTCCTACTTCCTCTTCACCGGCATCCTCGAAGAACGCATCCGACATGGGAGCGAGGAGTTCGCCGCCGAAAACCCCGAGGTCGCCATCTCCTACGCCGGCTACTTCGGACCGCACGAAAAGGTCGTGGACCTGCTCATGGAGCGTTACCACGAGGCCGTGCGCGGAGACATAAGGATGAACTGCGACGTCTGCGTCCACCGGGTCGCCCTCCCGGGCTTCGAAGAGAAGGTCGGCGCCCCCGCCACGCCCCACTACCACCCCGACGAGCCGGGCCACGCCCACGGGCACGACTACGGGCACGGCCACCATCACCACTAGGCGGCAGGGTTGGCTGTAGAGGATCGGGTCCGGGAGCTCGCGGGAGAGGTGCGGCCCCTCGACGAGAATGCGGTCGCCCGGGCGCGGGAACGCCACCTGACGCTCACCAAGCCGCCGGGGAGTCTCGGGAGGCTCGAAGAGATCGGGGCGCGGCTCGCGGGGATGGCCGGGGTGGTCCCGCCGCCGGTACCCTGGAGCCCCGCGGTGGTGGTCTGCGCGGGTGACCACGGTGTCCTCGCCCGCGGCGTCTCGCCCTGGCCTCGGGAGGTCACCGCGGCGATGGTCGGGAACTTCTGCGCCGGGGGCGCTGCGGTGAACGCCATCGCCCGGAGCGTCGGCGCGAGGATCAGTGTCCTCGACGTCGGGGTGGCCACCGAGCTGGAGCGGCATCCGCTGCTACGCGCGGCGAAGAAGCGGGCCGGCACGGACGACCTCAGCCGCGGGCCGGCGATGGGCCGGGAGGACGCCGCGCGGGCGGTGATGTCGGGGGCCGGTATCGCCGGGGAGCTTATCGAGAGCGGGGTGGACCTGCTCGTGACCGGAGACATGGGCATCGCCAACACCACGCCCGCCGCCGCCTTGATCTCCGCTTTCACCGGCCGCCCTCCGGAACAGACGACCGGACGCGGCACCGGCATCGACGACGAGACCTTCGAGCTAAAGGTCCGCGTCGTCGAGGAGGCTTTGAGGCTGCACGAACCGGACACGACCGACCCGCTAGGCACCCTGGCCGCGCTCGGCGGCCTCGAGCACGCGGCGATCGCCGGCATTATCCTCACGGGCGCCGTCTACGAGGTGCCGGTCGTCCTCGACGGGGTCGTCTCGAACTCGTCGGCGCTGGTGGCTCGGACCCTCGCCCCGGAGAGCGTCGGTTACACCATCGCCGGGCACCTCTCGGTCGAGCCGGGGGCTACGGCGGCGCTCGAATACCTCGGCCTCGAGCCGGTCCTGGACCTGCGTATGCGACTCGGGGAGGGGACCGGGGGCCTCCTGGCGGTACCGGTCGTCCAGGCCGCGGCGCGGGTGCTCGGGGAGATGGCGACGATGGAGGAGGCGGGCATAGGGTGAGCCTGGTCCTGATCCTGGTGGTCCTGCTCCGCGCCGCCGGTATCGTCCCCGGACTCGTCTCTCCGCAACTCCGGGCCCAGGAGATCGCCGCTGGCGCTCTCCTGATCTTCGTCGTCGCCCTTCTCTCGTGGCTGGTGTTGGCCTACCCGGGTATCGTGGACTCTGACCGTCGGCTCGTGCCGGCGGGTATCGGTCCCGGTTCGCCCCCTTCCACCGTCGCGTACCTGGTACCGGCTGTGTTGCCGGCGGCGGTGTTCGCATGCCTCTCCGTTCTCCGGCTCAGGGCGGGCCGGCGATGACCGGGTTGAGCAAGGAGGCGGTGGAGAACCTCGGGAGCCCGCTAGCGGTTCAGGTGGATTTCCACGAGGAGATCGGCTCGACTCAGGAGCGTGCCCGCGAGCTGGCCGGGGGAACCCCGGGTGTCCCGCATGGGACGATCATAATCTCGAAGGTCCAGAAGGGTGGCCGGGGCCGGCTCGCGCGCAGGTGGGGCTCGCCTCCGGGTGGCCTCTGGTTCTCCCTGGTGCTCCGGCCGCAGATACCGTCCCACCTCGCCCCCCGCATCACCCAGGCTGCCGCCGTGGGAATCGCCAAGGCGCTCTGGGGCTTCGGGGCAGAGGTTCGGATAAAGTGGCCGAATGACCTGCTCGTCGCGGGCTCCGACGGTACCGCAGAGGGCAAGATCTGCGGTATCCTCGCCGAGGCCGGAGCCGGCCAACGCCACCTCGACTTCGTCGTCCTCGGCGTCGGCGTAAACGCCAACCTCGACCCAGAAGACCTCGATGTCCCCGACCGCGAGGTAGCCACCCTCCGCTCCGAGCTGGGACGCGGCGTGGACCTCGTAGAGCTGCTTGACGCCATCCTCTCGCGTTTGAACGACGAGCTGGAGAGGATCGAAGACTTCGGCGCCATCCTCGACGACTGGCGGGCGCTGAACTGCACTCTGGGTAGGCTGGTGCGGGTGGAGCGGTTCGGGGAGGTTCTGGAGGGGAGGGCCGCCGATCTCACCCCCGAGGGCGCCCTGCTCCTCGAAACGCCGGAGGGCGCTGTCGAGCTCTTTGAGGGAGAGGTAGAGCACCTCCGGCAGAGAGGAGCGTAAGGTGCGCATCGCCTGCGCCCAATACGCCATCCGCGACGGCGACCCGGACGCCAACCTCGAACGTTCGGTGGCCGCGATCCTCGACGCCGCCCGGGGGGACCCCGACGCCGACCTCGTCGTCCTCCCCGAGCTCGCAAACTCCGGCTGCGACCTCCCCTCCCGCGAAAGCACCCTGAACGTCGCCGAAGAGGTAGGAGACACCGGAGCTCCCAAAAGCCCCACGCTCCGGGCCTGGCAAAAGGCCGCCGAGGAGACCGGCATCTTTATCGTCGGCGGCTTCCTCGAAAAGGAGGGTGATCACCTGTACAACTCCGCCGCCGTCCTCGGGCCGGGCAACTTCTTCGGGCGCTACCGTAAGACGCATCTCTGGGACAGAGAGAAACTGCTCTACGAGCCGGGACGGGAGTTGGCGATCTTCGAGACGCCTCTCTGCAACATCGGCGTGCTCGTCTGCTACGACGCCTGGTTCCCCGAGGCGGCCCGCACCCTGGCCCTGCGCGGCGCGGATCTCCTCTGCGTCCCCGCCAACGCCCCCGACGACTGGGTTCCCGAAGGGCAGCGCCGGGGCGACCTCACCATGCTCAACGTCCACGCCATCTCCCACGCCAACGCCAACCGCCTCTTCGTCGCCTGCGCCAACCGCGTTGGGGACAGCTACCTCGGTCGAAGTTGCATCATCGACACGACCGGCGGCGTCCTCGCCTTCGGGAGCGCTACTAAAGAAGAACTAATAAGCGCGGAGCTCGATGTAGGAAGGTCTCGGCAGGAGAAGCGCCTTACGAACCTTTCCCACGCCTTCGGAGACCTAAACCCCGATGTGTACGAGGGGCTCTTCCGAAATCTGCACGAGCGGTAGACAACAGTTATATAAGTTTTGCCTAACTGAAGAGGAGACGCCTTATTGAACGAGAAGTTTGAGTACCAGGGATACTGGTGGCTGCCCGGTGCAGGCGAGGACAAGGTACCCGGCATCCTCAAATTCGACCCCGACAACGGTGCGACCCTGAACCTGCTGGGTTCGCTCAAGGGATTCGAAGGCCTCATTGACCCTCTCGATCCGGAGATTATCCTGGGACTCTCATCTGACGGGAAACTTATCACCTTGAAGGACTGCGGGAGAACCTTGGGTAGCTTGGCTTTCGGGAGTGGTTTCTCCACCTCCTCCGTCGCCTTGCGACTAACTCACCCTTGGGGAGAGCTACCTCCTGCGCCGTACGACGGCGTAAGCCAGGACACCCGAGCCCAGCAGCAGCGCTGCAGCGGGTAGCAGTACCGACGATCCGATCGCCAGACCACCGCTCTTAGGTAGTGGACCACTAGTCGTTTCCGCAGCGACCGTAGCCTCGCCGGTCGCTGCCTCCCTGATGATGCCCGCGGCGACCCGCTCGCCGGAGTCGCCGGCCGGATCGGTCCGGTAGTCGTCGGCACTCTCGTGGATGACCAGAGCGCTACCGTCGGAGTCCAGCAGCGAGTTCGCGCCTCCGTTAAGCGTTATCAGGCCGCTGGTCGTCTCGTAGCTGGCGCTCCCGTCCTCGTTCACGACGATGTTCTCCAGGTCCCCGGCGTGCGGGCCTTCGGGATTGTCGAATCCGTGCTGGGCGTCGGTGGGGTTAAAGTGCTCCCCGGCGGCCTCGAAGTCCGGCGTTACGTCGCCCCTCTCGTGGATGTGGATGGCGTGCTCCCCGGGCGTGATCGCCTGCTGCCCTCGCTGCAGGTCGACGGTGACGGTGTCCCCGTTCGGGCCGTCTGCGAAGCTGGCGGTGCCCACCGGGTTGCCCTGTGCATCTTGGAGCTGCGCCGCAGCCCCTGCGCCCCGGGCCCCGGAGATCCCAGCCGCGGCTGCGGCTTCCCCGGACTCGTTGCCGCCTTTCTCTCCGGCGGTTTGGCCGTCCCCATCGGCGTTCCCGGCGGTGGTGTCCCCGCTGCCGGAGGCTTGCTCCTGCTCCCGGGTTGTGTCCCCGCCGCCGGAGGCTTGCTCCTGCTCCTGGGACGTGTCCTCCCCTTGCGACCCAGCGCCCTCGTCTTCGGAGCCTGGTGTGCCGCAAGCTCGAACGAGGCCAAAAAGCAGGAGGGCCAGGAGCAGGAGCGCGCCTAACACTAAGAGCCAAAGCAAAATGCCCCTGCGCCTTTGTGGATAGTTGCTTTCCTGCGGGAGATCGCCTCTCGGACGACTCGCACCCATACATCCGTCCTTCCTGTTTTCGCTGAGGCATCCGCTGCCTTGGCAAAAGCGCTCGCCGCCGGCAGTCTACCAGGATGCTTCCCGCCCGAACGAGGGCAGACCTTCTTCCGAAGGGGCTCTCCCTTCGATCGGGGGCCTTTACCGTTCGCGCCGGCCGCGCTCGGTCTGGTCGTCGATGTCGACCTCCTCCTTGCGGACGTCCTCCTCGACTACCTCCTCGTCCTCGACGACGTCCTTGCGTACCCGGACCTCCTCTTTGACCACCGGGCGCTTGTCGACCACTACCTCTTCCTCGACCACCGGCACCGAGACCTCGTCGTCCCCGATCTCAGCCTCGGTGCCCTCCTCGTCTACCGGTACCCGCTCGACGCTGACCTCCTCGCGCCTCCTCGGGACCCGCACCTGCTCGCGGTCGGTCCTCACGCGCTTGCGGACGTTCACGCTTCCCGCCTCGCGCTCGCGGGTGCCGGCCCTCAACTCCTCCTCCGTGCGCTGCACCCTCAGCTCGTCATCGTCCCGAAGGGGATCGCTGCCGCGCTGGCGCGTACCCGCCGCCTCGGGCGTGTGCTCCTCCCGCGAACGTCTACCCTCGGGGCCTTCTGTCCTCGTATCGGGGGGCTCCTCAGCGGCAAAGCCTGCCCCACGGACCTCCCCACCTCCTCGCTCCGTGTCGTCGATCGGTTCCTTTTCGACGCGCCGACGCTCTTCGCCCACGTCCTCGTGGTAGGAGCCATAGGCGCCTCTCGCGGCGGCGCTCTCCGAAATTTCGAGTCCGTAGTGGTGGCGCACCGACTCCTCAAACGGCGGGGTTATCTCCCAGTCGTCGTCGAAGGCCGGGCCTTCTTTGACGTGGTCCTTCTCGGCCGAGACCTCGATGCGCTTGTGCCCCTCGTCGACCCGGACCGCCTCCACAGGCACCAGCGTCGACTTCATCCCCAGGAAGCCCATCTTCACGCCTATGTACTCCGGCTGGTCGTTCTCGTCGACGAAGAGGTCGTCGACCTTGCCGATCTTCTCTCCGTGGCGGTCGTAGACTTCGTAGCCGGCGTACCGCTCCTCTAACTCGATGAACCCGTCGCTGCGTTTCTCCACTCGATCCTCCTTTGTCGGAGTGTTGCTCTTCGCGTCCTCGGCCTCTTCCCGGCTTTCTTGGCAGGCAACGGCGTGGTGCTGCCGCCGGTGTACACAATGTATGCGTGTGCTGCTCGTTGGCGTATGCGTGTGCTGCTCGTTGGCGGCTCCACATCTAGCCCTTATGACGCAAGAAGGGGTGGGATCGTTACATCCCGCCCTTGTGGGCCGCGGCCAAGATAGGTCGGAGCAAAAAGGGCCGGGCTGGGTTTTCGCTGGTAGGGGGAGTTAAGGGTCGGGGCCGTTACGCTCCGGTTCTCTGCCCAAGGCCCGCGCCTTTTTAAGTACCCTCAGCATCGTGTACCGATCTCAAAGGGGTCCACCTACCCTAGTGTATCAGGACGCCAAAAAGCTACGTTTTGCAGGTTAGTTTGCTTCGTCCGTCGTTTGTAACAAGGATCTTAGGGGGTACACTGGGGAAGACGTGAAGGCAGCAGCCAGGAAGGAGGTATTGTAAGAGATGGCGCAGAACTCTGCCGAGGGCCCGACAAGTTGCCCCTCGAGAAGGAGGTCGTTCAGGGATTCTGGGGTAACCGCACCCAGTTCCAAAACCCGAAGACCGAACGGTGGGCCAAGAGGGACAAAGAAACCGGCCAAATCATGGAAGTCAAGGACGAGCCCTACCAGGCGGTGCCCCGGGAGCATTAGGGGCTCTGTCGACGCGAAGAGCCGAGGGTAGCAAGAACCCCCTCGGCTCTTTCTGGTTCTCCCGCAGGCTTGGTGTCTCGTCTGCGTGGTCCATGATGCAGGTCGCCGCACTTCGGCCTAGCCCGTGAGGATCTCTACGCACTCCGTTGCATCGTCTGTCGTAAAAGACGCTGTAAGCGCTGCCCTCGCCCTCCTCAAGGCAGTACAGGTTCTCCTCTTGGTTGTCCGGTCCCCCCCAGCAGGAGTCGCCGCGTACGTGCCGTTCGAGGATCTCGTCGGAAGACACGCCTACTTCCCCCAGCCGCGCCATCGCCCCGGCCCCCGTCCCTGGTCTCTTACCCCTACAGCACGCCGTGGTCTAGGCCGCATCGCCCGCAGAGAAGATCACCCTCAAAGAAGGTGAGGTTGTCGTCTCCGACCTCGTTTAGGTCGCGGTGGCGGAACCGAACACCACAGCCGGAGCAGGTGGCCGTGCGGGCCTTAACGTACCTGGCGGCCGTCTCATGCTTGCACCGCTCGCCCTCCGGCGGACAATCGGGGCACGAGCACTCACCGTGCTTGAGATTCACGACATAGACACCGGCGCCGGAGCATGACGCGCACGATGTCGGAATCCGGTATAGGCAGGATCGAGGAGCAGCCCAAGAATGGCAAGGGTAGGCGCATAGAACTCTCCCGAACCGCTGTAGAAGCCCTCAGAGCCCATCGTGAGACATATGGAGGACACGAGTTGGTGTTCGCCACGGAGAAGGGCACAGCGGTCAACTCAAGCAATCTGGTCTACCGGAGCTTCAAACCCCTGCTGAATTTGTGCGGTGTGCCTCAGATAAGGTTCCACGATCTCAGGCACACATGCGCCACAATACGTTTCATAAAGGGTCAACATCCCAAGCGCGTCTCCGATATTCTGGGCCATAATTAGTGTGGCGATCACGTTGGATGTTTACTCACACGTGATCCCCGGAATGGGCGGGGATGATCCTATGGAAGATGCCCTATCGTGAGCTACTGCTTACGCACTGCTGACATTGGCCGCAGGTGCCTTTAGTAGGGGAAGAGCAAAATATGGACATTTGCAAGGCTTTCAACAAGTGCGCCTGGAAGGATTTGAACCTCCGACACCCGGTTTAGGAAACCGGTGCTCTATCCCCTGAGCTACAGGCGCACGGTACTTTTTAGTTTATCGCAAGACCTACGCGTGTACCACGAGCCTTTCAGCGGGCCAAACCCTGGCGGCGGTTCTACTTTCTCCAGCGAGCTTCGGCTTCGGAGACGAAGCGATCGTAGAGCAGGGCGGCGAGCACGCCGCCTGCTATGGGGCCGAGTATGTAGGCCCAGATGGCGGTGAACTCTCCTGCCACGATCGCCGGTCCCAGAGTCCGCGCCGGGTTCAAGGACCCGCCGGTTATGGGGCCGGCGATGAGGACTCCGCAGGCGAGGGCGAAGCCGACGGCTAAAGGTGCCACGCCGGCCGGGGCCCGCTCGTCGGTGGCTACCGAGATCACCACGAAGACCAGGATGAAGGTGATCAGGAGCTCCACGAAGAACACCCGGAGGTCCCCGACATCCTCTGGCGGGAAGGTCGCGGCGAGGTTTGCGATCTCCTGCGCGGCGGCGCCGTAGGTGATCCAGGTGGCGATGGCTCCGAGTATGGCCCCCAGGAGTTGCGCCCCCAGGTACACGGGCACGTGCTGCCAGGGGAACTTGTTCGTGACCGCGAGCCCCAGGGTGACGGCCGGGTTGACGTGCGCCCCCGAGATGTGACCGATGGCGGCGACTATCGCCGTGAGCGCCAGCCCGAACGCGAGCGCCACGGCGAGCGAGTTGTAGGAGAGGGGACCGGCCGTGGAGCGTTGCAGGACGGCCGCGGTGGCGACGGCGGTGCCCGTGAAGATCAGGATGAAGGTACCTACGAGCTCGGCCAACGCCGAGCGCATCATGTTCTGGCCGATCTGGCTCCCGTACAAGCCCTTCGTTTGACCTTGAGACCCACCCCTCCACCGGCTCCGACCCGAACCCCGGCCCAAAACCCGTCGAGCCGCCTCCGACAGACCGCCGGACCGGGAGCGGCGCCCGCGGCGACCCTCTTCGGACCCGTACCGCTCGTCGTCCAACGACGGATCCTCCCCGCGACGCTCTTCGGAGTCTATGCGAGGGTTGATCCGCCGGCGCTCCTCGGCTTCCCGTCGCGCCTCCTCTTCCCTGCGGCTCCTCTCGTAGTCCAACCCGTCGGCTCCTTTCTCTGCTCCTGATCTCTTCTTATACCCCCGATCAGGTACGCTTTATCAACAGCATGTCCGCGAGTAACATCGTCGCTGTAAACAGGAGATCCGATTTACGGGGTTAGCCGCCACGGCTCGGGCGGCGGGTCGGAGGCTGCGTCTCGTTCTACGGGCGTCCGCGGCCGGTTTTGGCTCCCCAGGACCCCCCGAGCGCCCCCGCGACGAACGGGAGGAGCAGGGCGATGATGCTCCCGAGCGTCAGGACGGTGCCCAGGCCCTGCTGGGAGACCTCCGACGGGATGCCGGGCAGCGTCACGCCGCGCAGGTTAGCTATAAAGCTGGACCCTGCTACGCCGCCCAGGAGGACCAGGATCAGCGTGACGATCAGGGTGAGCAGCGCCACCAGAAGGCCGTGCTTGCTCCCGTCGCGGCTGGCCATCCGGCCCGCGGTGTAGCCCCCGATGAGGAAGGCGAAGAACAACGTCAACAGGACCCCCACGAGCCCCGAGGTACCGGCCTCCGAGACGCCGCCGAACCCCAGAGCCGCCAGGATCGCGCCCACGACCGCGCCGACGATGCCGCTCAGGATCAGGCTGGCCCCCAGAGCCGCGAGCCAGCCGATCAAAACGCTGGTCCAACTGGTGCCCGAACCCCTCGCCCTTCCGTGCCTCGCACTCATAAGGTCCTCCTCTATAGAGAGGCGGACCCGGACGAAGCCCGGGTCCATCCTCCGGACGGTTGCGATCTACCGGTCGCGGCGCGTGCGGCGCGTGGTCTGGTCGTCGATCTCGACCTCTTCCTTGCGGACGTCCTCCTCGACTATCTCCTCTTCCTCGACGACGTCCTTGCGTATCCTCAACTCCTCCTTTACCACCGGCCGCTTCTCGACCACGATCTCTTCCTCGACCACCGGAATCCGGATCTCGTCGTCCCCGATCTCGTCCTCCAACGCCGCCTCCCGGCCTTCGACCGGCACCCGCTCGACGTGAACCTCCTCACGCCTCTTGGGTACGCTCAGGCGCTCGCGCTCGGTCCTCACCCGCTTGCGCACGTTGACGTTGCCGGCCTCGCGCTCACGGGTGCCGACCCGGAGCTCCTCCTCGCTCCTCTGTATCCTCAACTCGTCCTCGTCGGCGACATTGTCGCGTGCGTTGCCGCGTGCG
>JAUJNO010000004.1:99975-200893 GCA_030448125.1 Rubrobacteraceae bacterium
CGCGTGCGTTGCCGCGTGCGGCCGCGCCCGTACGCTCGGAACCCCCGGTAGAGTCCGCGCGATCATGGCCACCACGCCCGCGGTCGACGTCGCCCGGCGCCACGTCCGGACGCCGCTCTTCGTAACGCTCCCCGGAGCGCCGTTCCTCGTCGGTCGCGTCCCCGGTCGCGGCAGGACGCGCGGAAGCTCGATCTTCGTCCCGGTAGTACGCGCCGTACGCGCTCCTCCCGGCGGGCCCGCGCTGCAGCCCGAAGTGACCGTAGACCCGCTCCTCGAGCTCCGGCGAGATCTCCTCGTCGTCGTCGAAGGTCGGGGCGTCCTTGATCCTGTCTTTGGACTCCGAGACCTCGATGAGCTGGCGCTTCTCGTTCACCCGGGCCAACTCCCACGGTATCAAGGTGGACTTCAACCCCAGAAGACCCATCTTCACGCCCAGGTACTCCGGCCGGTCGTTCTCGTCCACGAAGAGGTCGTCGACCTTGCCGATCTTCTCGTAGTGCATGTCGTAGACGGTATAGCCCGCGTACTCGTCTTCTATCGCCTCGAACCGGTCGTCGCGATTCTCGCGCTCCATTCCTGGTCCTCCTTGCCTCGATACTTGCTACTACACGTCGTTCCGCCACCGGCTGAACAACCTGGTACGAGGTGTTACCACACACCACCAACGCGTAAACCGCTCTGCAACCAAACCGAACGCGCCGCCGCGCAAACACCCAGCCCCCGTCTCGTACGCTCGGATACCAGGCGCATTTTTGCTTCCCAAAGACACCGCCCAACGAGAGACCATGCGCCATCGAAAGCACTGTCCCCCGGGACATCCTTTCCCCGTAACCGGATACTTTCCGAAAACTTGGTACTTATATCTTAACGGGAACCCAGCATATCTTAACTAAATAACCGCAAATACACGCTTATATCAGTTGAATGGGGGTGACGAAACACGATACTATTACGGCTTGCAGCCGAGAGAGAGGGTTGTGAGAGTGGGTTGTAAGCATTTTCTTGTAGCGGCCGGGCGGGGGTGAAGGAAGCCTCTAAGCGATAGGCTCTGCAAGTGTATGTGTAGTGGGCTAGTAGAGGAGGACGGTCACGGAAGCTAACGGTAAGGGCCGCGAGCAGGTTATTCGCGTAGAGAACTGTTCGGTGGTCTTCGGGAGGCGCGCCCAACAGGCGCTGGAGATGCGACGCTCCGGCAGGAGCAAGGCCGAGGTCGAGAGGGCTACCGGGTCGACTATCGGGGCCTTTGATAACAACTTCGACGTGAACAGAGGTGAGATCTTCGTGATCATCGGCCTCTCCGGGAGCGGGAAGTCCACGATCTTACGGGCCATTAACGGACTGAACGAGCCGACCGAAGGGAACGTCTTTCTCGACGGCGACAACATCTCCAAGATGTCGGCCAAGGAGTTACGGGAGGTGCGGAGGCGCAAGATCGGGATGGTCTTCCAGCACTTCGGCCTTCTGCCGACCCGCACGGTCATGGACAACGTGACCTTCGGCCTCGAGGTCAAGGGCGCGTCGGCCTCGGAGCGCAAGAATGCCGGCGAGGAGGCGCTGCAGCTGGTCGGTCTGCAAGGCCAGGGCAAGAAGATGACCTCGGAGCTGTCGGGCGGCATGCAGCAGCGGGTGGGGCTCGCGCGAGCTCTGGCCACCCAGCAGGAGCTTCTGCTCATGGACGAGCCGTTCAGCGCCCTCGACCCGCTCATCCGGCGGGACATGCAGAACTTGTTCCTCAAGATCCAGGGCGAGGTGCAGCGGACGGTCGTCTTCGTGACGCACGACCTGGACGAGGCCCTGATGCTCGGGCACCGGGTGGCGATCATGAAGGACGGCGAGATCGTGCAGCTCGGCACGCCCGAGGAAATTCTGCGAGAGCCCTGCGACCGATTATGTCGAGCGTTTCGTCGAGGACGTAGACTACGCCAAGGTCCGCACCGCCGAGAGCGTGATGGTCCCCGTCAAAGAGGTCGCCTACTTGAACGAAGGCCCAACGGTCGTGCTAAGGAGGATGAGGCAGCTCGGCCAGTCCCACATGTTCGTGGTGGACGACGAGCGACGGCTCCAGGGTCTCGTCGAGGTCGAGGAGGTCGCCCGGCTCGCCGAGCGCGACGAGCGGGAGTTGAGAGCGGCGGTGGACGACGAGACGCCGAAGATCGAGCGGACAACTTATCTACGCGAGATCCTGCCGCTCTTCGTGGAGCACGACGTGCCCGTGGCCGTCTGCGACGAGGCCGACCGCCTCGAAGGCGTCGTCGTCCGCGGGGCCTTGATAGCGGGCCTTACCACAACCACCGAGCACAACGGCGAAGGCCAGGTACCCTTCGAGGACGAGGGGCGCCCCGAGGGCGCCGTCCTACGCGGCAGCGAAACCGGCCAAGAGACGGACGGGGGGCGTTAGGTATGCTCGCTTTCTTACAGCGGAACCTCGTACCGGAGCTTCCGCTAGAAGACTGGACCAGCAGCTTCGTCGACTACATACAGGACATCAAGGTCATCGACGATTTCTTCGATCTCGTGAAGGACGGCATCGGCGGTTTCGTCGGCGCGCTCGAGGCCGCCCTGACCGCGCCGCCGGCGCTGTTGATGGTCGCCATACTCGCGGCGATAGCCTTCTTTGTATCTGGCTGGCGGGTGGCCGTCTTCTCGGTGTTGGGCTTCCTGCTGATCATCAGTATCGGGCTCTGGGCGGACACGATGCTCTCCCTGGCGCTGGTCCTGGCGTCGACCGTGATCTCGCTGCTTATAGGAGTGCCGATCGGGGTGCTGGCGGCCAAGTCGCGGATCTTGGAGGCGGGCGCGAGACCCACGCTGGACATAATGCAGACGATGCCCGCGTTCGTGTACCTGGTCCCCATGGTCGTGTTCCTGGGGCTCGGCGGCGCGCCAGCGCTCGTCGCGACGGTCATCTTCGCCGCGCCTCCCGCGGTGAGGCTGACGATGCTTGGCATCCAGCAGGTGCCCAAGAACACTGTCGAGGCGGCCCATGCTTTCGGGGCGACACCCTGGCAAACCCTGCGTAAGGTCGAACTGCCGCAGGCTCTGCCGACCATCATGGCCGGGGTCAACCAGGTGATCATGCTCGCCCTCTCGATGGTGGTCATCGCCGCGCTCGTCGGGGCCGAGGGCCTGGGCCAGGCCGTCGTCCGGGGCTTGAGCCAGCTCGACGTGGGCAGGGCGTTTATCGGTGGCGTGGGGATCGTGGTTATCGCCATCTACCTCGACCGCGTCACGAGGCCGCTCGGTAGCCTCATCCAGCGCAAGCCGGGTGCCAAGAAGGCCAAGGGCGCGCTGTCGAAGGTCCTC
Organism: Rubrobacteraceae bacterium; assembly: GCA_030448125.1. GTDB lineage: Bacteria > Actinomycetota > Rubrobacteria > Rubrobacterales > Rubrobacteraceae > Rubrobacter_F. Next base: position 103,279 of record JAUJNO010000004.1, read on the forward strand.
CCGGGCAGGAAGAAGGAGGCCGATGTAGATCCCGACACGGCCGGTACCACCGGGTCCGGCGCGGAAGACACCGCGGGGGCAGCAGGCGCGAAGGTCGGCACTGGCGGCGGCTCGGCTTGAGCCCCGCCCGCTGCCCGATCCGCGTCTCTCTCGTGAGAGGCGGACGCCCGGAACGCGGAGGTGCGAGGAAGAAAAACTGATCCAGCACGGACGCGCGAGCGTAAAGAGAGTGTGAACCCCCCGGTCCGATGCGTTCCAGACGCACACGAGACTTGCCGGCTAGAGAAGGAAGGTCGATGAAGGCGAGTAAGAAACTTTTAGCGGTAATCCTCGCGCTCGTTGTGGGCGCCGTCGCGGCGGGCTGCGGTGGCGGCTCCCCGGAGAGCAGGGAGCTCAACCTCGGCGTCGCGACGGGCTGGGACGAGGCCGCGGTAATCGCGAACCTCTCGAAGATCGTCATGGAAGAGGACCTCGGCTACGGGGAGGTCCGGCTCCAGGAGCTCGAGCTAGGCCCCGTGATCCAGGGTGTCGCCAGCGGCGACCTGGATGCGTACCAGGACATATGGCTCCCGAACCACCAGGCGCAGATCGACGAGGTAGAGAACGACGTTGTGCAGCTCGACCCCTGGTACGAGGGTTCGACCGAGTTCGGCATAGCGGTACCCACTTACATGACGAACGTCAACGCTATCCCCGATCTCAACCAGACCGGCGTCGACCAGATCCTCGGTATCGAGCCGGGCGCGATCATCTCGGAGAGGATCCCCGAGAGCGTCATACCGACGTACAACCTTGAGCAAGAGTATGTGCAGTCGAGCACGCCGAGCATGCTCTCCCAGGTCGATGAGCTTAGCAACAACCAGGAGGAGTTCGCCTTCGTCGCCTGGCGGCCGCACTGGATGAACGCGAAGTACGACTTCAAGTTCCTTGAGGATCCAGAGGACGGTCTGACCGATCTGAACGACGGGGCGACGATCTTGTCGATCGTCAACGAGGATCTGCCCGACGACGACCCCGTGGCCTACGCGTTCCTGGACGCGATAACGCTCACCGAGGAGCAGGTCAACGAGATAGAGAACATAAACCCCAACGATTACGCGGAGTCGGCCAGGACCTGGCTGGAGGACAACCGCGACGTCGCGCAGCCCTGGATCGACGCCGCGCGAGAAGCGGAGGAGTCTTAGGGCAAGGACCCGTACGGGGTAGGGCGGATAAAGTCGTGGAGCGAGGCTTGATCTTCACGGCGTAAAGCGGTTCGGGCGACCTCTCAACGGGGGTCGCCCCGCTCTTTGCGGGGCTCCGGTTCGGGAACTGGTGGCGAACGAAGGGGTGCTTGCTGATGGCAGAGGCGGTAGGTTCATGAGGGCGACGCTCCTCCCGAGGCTCTTCTTCTTGCTCGTCGTGGGCGCGCTACTCACGGCGGGTTGTGGCGGCGGCGGTGATGGTGGCAAGGCGCTTGAAATCGCGGACATTGGGTGGACCGAGAACACCGCGATCTCGGCACTGACGAAAGTGCTTCTCGAGGAAGAGCTCGGCTACGAGAGGGTCACCGTAAACACCAGCGACCTCGACTCGGTGTATGAGGGCGTGGCCGGAGGGAACCTGGACGCTTTCCAGGACGTGTGGCTGCCGAACCAGCAGGATCTACTCGGCAGCGTCGAGGATGATGTCGAGCTACTCGGCCCCTGGTATCAGGGGCAGACCAACCAGGGCATAGGGGTCCCCAGCTACATGGACGCCACGAGCCTGGACCAGCTAACCGAAAGCGAGGCCGATCAGCTACTCGGTATCGAGCCGAGCTCAGTAGTCATGGAGATAGTTTCCGAAGAGGTCATCCCAGCCTACGACCTCGACCAGAAGCTCGTGGAAGCTAGCACGCAGGGTATGCTCGCCGAGGTCGATAACCGCTACAACAGCCGGGAGGACTTCGCCTTCGTCGCGTGGTCGCCGCACTGGATGAACCAGCGGTACGACTTTAGATATCTCGAGGACCCGAAGGACGCTTTTGGCGAGCTAAACAATCCAGCAAAGATACTGATGGTAGTCAACGAGGACCTGTCGGGGGACGACCCCGTGGCCTACGCGTTCATGGACGCGCTGACGCTCGACGAGGAGCAGCTCAACGACCTCGAAGACACCATAAACGAGGTGGGCGACCCGCTGGAGGGCGCCAGGCAGTGGGCGCGGGAGAACCGCGACGTCTGGCAGCCCTGGGTCGAGGCCGCCGAGAGCGCGCGAGACTCTTGAGAAAGGACCCGTACACTACGCTAAACTGCGCGAAAGCCGGAGAACGAGGCGCGCCGTTCGGAGCGGCGGCCTCCTCCGAGAGCCCTCGCTCTTCCGGTTTCTCGTGTCGGCGGTAGCGGTGAGAGAAAGGATTTCGGCAGGTGGACAGAGGCGGTAGGTTTATGAAGACGGCGATTTTAGGTCTCTTGCTCGTCGTAGGGGTGTTCGCGTTCGGTGCCTGCGGCGGGGGCGGAGGGGCGGGTGGCTCTGACGAGACCGTAAACTTCGGCACGGTGGACTGGCCCGAGGCCATAGCCAAGACGAACGTCTCCTCGACCATAGTCGATGCGCTGGGCTACGAGACCCAGATCCAGGAGCTCGGGGTGCCGACCGTCTTCCAGGGGCTCGAGACCGGAGAGCTCGACGTCTTCGTCGAGGCGTGGTTCCCGACGATGCAGACCAACTTCGACGCGGTAGACGACGTCGAGTCCGTCACGACCAACCTGGATGAAGCGACCTTCAGCGTCGCCGTCAACGAGGAGGCCTGCGAGGCCGGCGTCACCTCGCACGAAGACCTGGCGAGGTTTGCGGACAGGTTCGAGGAGGGCGGGACGCCGACCATCTACGGTCTCGAGCCCGGCAACGACGGCAACCAGGTCGTGCTCGACATGATCGAGAACGACCAGTACGACCTGGGCGATTGGAAGCTGGTCGAGTCGAGCACCAACGGCATGCTCAGCGAGGTAGACCGGCGCATCGCCGACGGCGAGTGGGTCGCCTGGACCGGCTGGGAGCCGCACTGGATGAACAACAGGTACGACATGTGCCTGCTCGAGGACCCGGAGGAGGCGTGGGGCGGTACCTCCCACGTCGAGACCCTCGTCAACCAGGACTTCCCCGAGCAGTTCCCCGAGCTCTACCCGTTCTTCGAGCAGATGAAGGTCTCCCCGGACATCCAGAGGGAGCTTATAGACCTGATCGACAACTCCGGCCTGCCACCCGAGGAGGTCGCCCTGCAGTGGCTCAGGGAGAACCCCGACGTCACGGAGAACTGGCTCGCGGGCGTTCCGGCCGCCGACGGCTCCGACGGCTCCGAGGCCCTCCAGCGGTACCTCGAAGAGAGAAGCTAGCTAAGGCCACGCCTTCAGAAGACGCTCTCGCCCGATGGCGGGGGCGTCTTCTTGCTTTTCATACCCGATACCGCTGCGTCGGCAGAGGCTAGCGAGAAGATAAGCTAGGAGCGACCGGCTTCAGGCTCGGAGCCCCTTGCGGTGACTCGTTCGAGGCAATAAAGTTTATAGTCCAGGTTCGTGTGGTTCAGAGTCCACAAACCACTAATCGGGACAATCTGTAATAAAGCTGTTTGACGCGGGAGGAACCCTATGTCTGCTCGCCCCAACGTCGTAGTGATCGTGTCGGACACCTTCCGCCGCGACCATCTGGGGGCGTATGGGAATCCGGCCATCCACACGCCCTACCTCGACAGGTTCGCGCGCTCTTCCGTGGTGTTCGACCGGCACGTGATCTCTTCTTTCCCGACTATGCCGGCGCGGGCGGACCTCTTGACGGGTAGCTTCTCCTACACGTTCATGGGCTGGGAGCCCTTGCCGTCTCACCTTCCCACTCTTCCCGGGCTACTCTCCAGGGCCGGTTACCTGACGATGGGCATCGTGGATACGCCGTTCTTCGTCCGCAACGGGTACGGGTACGACCGCGGTTTCGACGACTTCATCTGGGTCCGGGGCCAGGGCGACGACACGAGACCACAAGAGCGTTCCGACTACCGCGCGACCTGGAGGTCCGAGTCCGACCGGCTCGTGGCGCGCACGGTTACGGAGGCCGAGCACTGGCTCGAGAGGCACTACAAGGAGAACTTCTTCCTCTACGTGGATACCTGGGACCCGCACGAGCCCTGGGACGCGCCCGAGTACTACACCCGGATGTACCGGCCCGGGTACGAAGGACGAGGGCTCTACCCGAGCTACGGGAAGTGGGAGGAAGCGGGGCTCACGCGGGACGACATAGACCTCGCCCACGCCATGTACTGCGGCGAGGTGACCATGGTCGACTTCTGGATAGGCCGGCTGCTGACGAAGCTCGACGTGCTCGGGCTGGGGGACAACACGGTGATCTTCTTCGTCTCGGACCACGGGTTCTACTTCGGCGAGCACGGGTACTTCGGCAAAGCAGAGTGGATCAACGACAATTGGGCGACCGTCACCGAGGGCACGGTGGTGCCGTCTTGGCTGCCCGACTCGTGGCTCTTGACGGTCGGTTGGTCTCCCCTGTACCAGGAGCTCACGAGGGTCCCCCTGATCGTTCACGCTCCCGGGCTGGCGCCGGGTCGCCGCGAAGCTTTAACGACCGCGCCGGACCTGGCGCCGACCATCCTCGAGCTGACCGGGGTTGAGCGCCCGTCGGCCATGCAAGGAGAACCTTTCCTGGACGTCCTCGTGGGGAGCAAGGACGAGCACCGGCCGTTCGTCGTCAGCTCCTGGCCACTCTACTTCGCGGAGGGTGAGATCACCACCGCCGTCGACTCCAGGCCCCGGCGCATCTCGAGCTACATGCCGCTCACCGTCACCACCCGGGACAGGTCGGTTATCCTCGGCGGGCCCGACGACAGGCCGGAGCTCTACGACCTCGCACGAGACCCGCGCGAGCAGACGAACGCGTGGGACGCCCGCGCCCGCGAAGGGAAGGATCTGTGCGAAAAGGCGCTCTCGTTCCTGGAGGAGCAAGGCACGCCCGACGGCCTCCTGGCGCCGAGGCGCAAAGCCCTCGAAAGCGCCGTGCCGCGCGGGTGAGCGGAGCCCGGCACCGGGCTTCACACTACACTGCCCGCGATCTTCTAGCCTGAAATCAGGGCTCGCAGCCGATCCCGGACGTCGGCCAGCGGCACGCGCTCCTGCTCCAGGGTGTCCCGGTCGCGGATAGTGACCTGCTTGTCGTCCAAAGTGTCGAAGTCCACCGTGATGCAGAACGGCGTCCCCGCCTCGTCCTGGCGGCGGTAGCGGCGGCCGATCGCGCCGGAGTCGTCGTAGAAGATGCGGTAGTCGCCCTTTAGCTCGTCGTACAGCTCGCGGGCGACCGAGGCTACCGGCTCCTTCTTCGTCAGCGGGAAGACGGCGGCCTTTATGGGTGCCAGGCGCGGGTGGAGCTTGAGGACCGTGCGCTTCTCGCCGCGGACCTCTTCCTCCGCGTATGCGTCCACGAGGAAGGCGAGCATGATCCTGTCCGGCCCCGCAGCTGGCTCGATGACGTACGGTACATAGGAGTTGCCAGCGGCCTGGTCGAAGTAGGTCAGGTTCTCGCCTGAAAAGGCCGTGTGTTGCTTGAGGTCGAAATCCGTGCGGTTGGCGATTCCCTCCAGCTCCGACCAGCCGCGGAACGGGAAGTTGTACTCGACGTCCACGGTGCGCTTGGAGTAGTGGGAGAGCTTGTCCTTTGGGTGCTCGTAGAAGCGGAGGTTCTCCGTGTTCATGCCGAGGTCGGTGTACCAGTTCCAGCGCTCCGCGAGCCAGTACTCGTGCCATTCGGCGTCTGTCCCCGGCTCGACAAAGAACTCCATCTCCATCTGCTCGAACTCGCGCGTGCGGAAGATGAAGTTCCCTGGCGTGATCTCGTTCCGAAAACTCTTGCCTACCTGGGCGATCCCGAACGGCACCTTCACCCGGCTGGTCTGCAGCACGTTCTTGAAGTTGACGAAGATCCCCTGCGCCGTCTCGGGCCTCAAGTAGGCGACGTTCTCCGGGCCCTTGACCGGCCCCGTGTACGTCTCGAACATCAGGTTGAAGGGCCTGACCGGGGCGAAGTCGCGCCCGCCGTCAACCGGGTCCTTTACCCGCTCGTCGGTCTGGATGATCTCCGTGAGCTCTTCCGCGCTCAGGCCCTCGACGTCGTCACGGCCCGTCGCGTCTTCGATGAGGTGGTCGGCCCGGTAGCGCCTCCCGCTCGTGCGGCTCTCGACGAGCATGTCGTTGAACGTGGCCGTGTGCCCGGAGGCGTCCCATACCTTGGGGTGCATGATTATGGCGGAGTCCAACCCTACGACGTCGTCGCGCATGTGAACGGTGCGGCGCCACCACTCCTCTTTTATGTTGCGCTTCATCTCGACCCCGAGCGGTCCGTAGTCGTAAGAGGAGCGTATGCCGCCGTAGATCTCCGAACTCTGGTACACGAAGCCCCGGCGCTTGCAGAAGGCCACTATCTTGTCCATCGTAACGGGCTGCGACACGGATCCTCCGAACCACTCGAACGCTTGAGTCCGGAAAGATATTAACAAAGTTGCTTCAGGGTGGTGAGCCGCGGTGTTCCGGCCCGGGCCCGGTATTCGTAATAGACTTCATGCTACCGAGAACTTAGGCCGGGTAGGGAGAGGAGAGCTACTGTGCCCGTCATCCAATGCGACATCCGGGAAGGCCGCACCGAGGAGCAGAAGCAGGCGCTCGCGCGGGAGATAACGCGCGTCGTCCACGAGACCATAGAGTCCCCCGTCGAGTACATCTACGTCTTGATCCGGGAGACTCCCGGCGCGCATCACGTCAAGGCGGGCGAGGCGCTTGAGGACTGGAAGCCCGAAGCCCGGTAGGGTAATCGGGAGCGCGATCCACGGCCGGAAACCGGGATCGTTAGGGTATAATCTCGCGCATGGAGACGCTCTTTGCGGTAGGAACAGGTATCGGTCTCTCCTCTATCGCGGGGGTCAGGGCCTACCTGCCGCTCGTCCTCGTCGGGCTCTTCGCCCGGCTCGGGCTGTTCACGTTGCCGGGTCCCTTCGGCCTGCTCGACGACTGGCTCGTGATCGGGGTGCTCCTCGTGCTTGCGTTGGTCGAGACGGGTCTCGACAAGATACCGGCTCTGGACTCGGTCTTCGATTTCGTGCAGACGCCGCTTCGCATCGTCGCGGGCGCCGTGCTGTTCGCGGCGGCGCTGCAGGCCGGGATCTCTCCCGACAGCTTCGCGGAACTCGTCCCGGAGCTTGCGGCGGGCGGCGGTATCGCGGGCCTGGTGGCGGTCTCGAAAGCAATTCTACGGCCGCCGGCGAACGTCTCGACGGCCGGGGTTTCGGCGCCGTTTTTGAGCCTGTTCGAGGACGTGGTGGCGCTTTTGGGAGGCGTCATCGCCGTGCTCGTGCCGCTCGTGCCGTTCGTTCTGGTCGCGTTATTGCTATTCTTCTTCTTCCGGGTGAGGCGGCGACGGGGGAGAAAGTACGGGGGACTCCGCATACTCGGGGATTAGTCGGGGGTAACTGGCGCTCTTTGGGGAGGGTGCTGTGGACGAGCGAGAGATCATCATCGTCAAGGGGGATCGGGAGACCCTGTTTTCGCGCGGTGTCCTGGCCCAGACCCTGGCCCAGGCCGGCGCAAAGCTCGAGCTGGCCCACCGCATAGCGAGCGAGGTCCGCGCCGAGCTCTTGGCCGAGGAGAAGCTGGTGGTCGAGGAGGAGGAGGTCCTCGCGCGTATGCGGGCGAAGCTCCAGGTCACCGACGCCCTCGTCGTCCCGCGTCTGGACAAGTGGCGCGTCTTGCGCGAGACGACCGAGCCTATCGTGGTCCTGATCGGGGGGGCTACGGGGGTCGGGACCAGCACGCTCGCGGCGGACGTCGCCAGGCGGTTGAACATACAGAGCGTGATCGGGACGGACTCCATCCGCGAGGTCTTGCGGCGCGCGATAAGCCCGGACCTGTTGCCCGTACTCCACAAGAGCTCCTACGAGATTGAGCCGGAGGACATCCGGGTGCCGGTTAGCGAAGAGGAGACCGTTCTCTTTGGCTACCGGGCGCAGGCCTCGCAGGTCTGCGTGGGGGTCGAGGCGATAGTCGAGCGGGGCATCAAGGAGGGGACGAACTTGGTCGTAGAGGGTGTACACCTGGCGCCGGAGATCATCCTGGACCGCTACAAGGACCACCCGAACGTCTGCCCGCTGGTCGTCTACCTCTCCGACGAAGAGGCCCACCGCGCCCGCTTCCACGTGAGGGCTCTGGGTACGGCGATGCGGCGCCCGGCGGAGGAGTACATCGCCTACATGGAGGAGATACGCCAGATCCACGACTACATCCTCCGGAGCGCCACGCGCTGCGGGATCTACGCGGTCGAGAACCTCTCTATAGAGTCGACCTCCGACGCCGCCGTCGCCTTCGTCGCCAACCGGGTCTACGACATGGCCGAGAAGGCCGGCGGCCGCCGCTCATCCTCGCTCCTGCTGGACGCCAGCCAGGGCTAGGGAGCAGGGGGTAGCTGTCCGGTGCTCCCCGCGCAAAACGGGTAGAATATGGAGACGGCTCAGGAGGTGCGCGGGATGCTGGACAAGCAGAGACTCACGACTTTCGTGCTCGGTGGGATAGCCGGGGCTTTGGCGGGTGTCCTCCTCGCTCCAAAGTCCGGCAAAGAGCTCCGCGGCTCCATAACCTCGCGCGCGGGCGAGGCCCGCGAGCGGGGCCGCGAGACCTACTTCGAGGCCCAGGAGCGGATGCAGGAACGCCTCGCCGAATCGCGCGAACACCCCCCAAGGTCCAGAGAGACCGCCCCCGAGCAGGCCGAAGACCTGCTCGGACCGGCGACCGCGCCGGAGCCCGTGCTCGGTCACGAGTCGCCAGCGGGAGCGCCACCGGGTTCGCCGCCGCTCCGGGATGTATCGTGGGACGCGCCCCGCCCGGCGCCCGGCGAGGAACCCGACCCGGAGGAGATCCGGCGGAAGATCCAGGAGACCCGCTCGCGTCTGCGGGCGAGGCTGGACACCCCTCCCGAACCTGAAGATACTCCCGGCGGCCGCGATGCGTAAGATCGGCTGTTACGCCCGGCGTAAGCGCGGTCTGGAGTCGCCCGTAACTTCTCCTTCGGGGCAGGTTGGGGTATGAGGATGCGGCCGATACCCTTCATTCCGACGGTCTCGGAGATCACCGCCGGGGAAGCCGGCGAGATACAGGGGCTTGAGGCGGTCATCTCTTACTGGACGGAGGGTGAGCGCTCGGCCGAGGAGTGGGTAAGGGAGGTCGTAGACTTCTGGGGACCCGCCGGGTTCGTGAAACGCCGGGGGGATGAGGTTCTTGGCTTCGCGGTGTACGGGCCACAGGAATGCCTGCCCCGGGCCGGGCAGTATCCGGTGGGACCTTTGGACGAGAACGCCGCGCTCCTGGCGTACCTGGAGGGTGACGCGCGTACCTGCCGCCACCTCCTGGTGCGGGTGATGCGGGACCTCAGACTCCGTGGGTTCGGCGGGGTCGAGGCGGTCGCGAGTGACCTCGGGCTGCCGCGGCACGTCTCAACGAGGTTCCTCTCCGAGAGCGGCTGGAAGCCGGTGTGCCGGGGCTGGCGCGCGGGCTTCCCCTACACCCTGATGCGGGCCGACTTCGGGAGCATCGTGGAGGTCGGTGAGCTGGCTCGCGGGCTGATGGGACGGGTGAAGCTGCCGGTCCTCAAGGCGCCTCCCGTACCCCAGGGTACCCCTATATCGGTACCCATGCACGCGAGGGTCAGGGCGCGAGAACGGCGGTCTTGACCGCCGAGGCGCCTTCGGGGGCCGTTGCCCTGACCTCCAGTATCTCCCGGGATTGCGAATCCGCGCCGGCGGGGGCCTCGCGGCTCGCGGCCGGCAGCGGTGGGGAGAGGTCGATCTCGAACTCCACGGTCGCCGGTTCGTTGGGCGCCAACTGCTCTACCGTCTCCCGATAGGAGCGCTTGCGGGGTTGGGCGGTGTCCCCGGAGGTGACGTCGAGCGTGAGATCCACGCTCGGGAACTCCTCGTCTCCCCCGTTCTCCACGTCTAAGGCGAGCCTCTGGCCGGGTTTACGCTCGAGCCCCTCCAGCCGGTCCTCGGGGAGCTCCAGCACGAGGGTGGGCTTCGAGTCCTGAGCTTTCGAGGGATCGGCCTGAGGGATCGGGCCGTCGCTTACCGTCAGGCCGCCACCGAGGTTGGCGAGCAGCAGGAAAGCCCCGGCGGTCGCCAAAAAGGCCACCGCCGCGCCCAGAGTCCAGAGGGCGACGCCTCTCACCCTTCGGATTCTCCTTCCACCGGGAGGTCTGTGACCGGCACCTCGTAGAGGTTGTAGAAGGCGGACGAGAGGCTCTGTGCCGGCGCGTCGTACACCTTGGGGCCGGAGAGGGCGCCGCGGGCGACGAGGATCACGGAACGGCCGTCCGGGGACCAGGCGAGGTCGAGGGGGTTGGTCTTTACCTCCATGTTCTCGTTGGCCGTGGCGGCTTCCAGGGTCTCCGAAGCGAGGTCCAGGACGTACAGGTTGGTCGGAGAGCCCGGGTTCCTGCGGCCTACTACGGCCAGACGGTCCCCATCCGGGGAGACTTTGATGCTCGCGGCCACGAAGTCCTCGCCGACGCCGGGCACCGGCTCGGGCGTGTACGAGTACGAGCCCGTCGGCACCCGGTAGAGACCGTAGACGGCGGGGTTCCTGTCGCCCGCCGCGGGATCGGCGGCCTCACCGGCCACGAAGTGGATCCCCCTTGGCGTCCACTGGGGCGCTCCCAGGATCTCCACCCCCACCGGGAGGCGCGCCACGCGACTCGCTCTGCCCTCCGAGAACTGGTAAGTCTGTACCTCGAACCGTCCTTCGCCGCCGCCGGTATCGCGCCGGACAGCCATGACCGCCCTGCGTCCGTCCGGCGAGATCGAGAGCCCGGTAACGGAGCCTTTGATGCTTCTCAGGTAGACCCTCGCCGTTTCCTCCGAGCCCCGCAGGAGCACCAGCCTGCTGGATGTTGGCTCTTCGGCAGACTCCGGGGGTACCGCCACGGCGGCGAGGGCTCCTCCGTCCGGGACGGCGCCCGCGGCCGTGACCCTCTCGACGCTCCTGGCGACATCGGAGGAGCCGTCCGACAAGGAGCCGTCTGGGCGCACGTTGAAGAGGGGGCTCGGGGTGGGCGCCGTCCCTGCGCCCCGGTCTCCGGTTTCGTCTCGCGGGCCCAGGATCGCCATGCCTTCGTCGGTTAGCCACTCGGCGTGTCCGGCGCCGAAGTTGTTCGCGGTCCTGGGGCGGGAGGTCCGGGCGTAGAGGGGCTTCTCGGCCACGTAACCGTCGAGTACGAACGCCACCTTCTCGCCGGAGGGACTCACGCGCGGCGAGCCTTTGTCTCCGGGCCCAAAGCTCAAGGGACGCACACCCGGGCCGAGGCCAAGGTCCGTCGCCGTCCCCGCGGACGCAGGCGGTATGGTCTCCCCCTCTCGCGCGTCCCCCGGGAGAAGCCCGCACCCGGCGAGCATGGGGGTGAGCGCCAGGGCGAGCGACGTGAAAGCCGCCGGCAGCGTGGCCGCGAGCCGGATCCTCTCTCTAGAGAGCATATGAGGAGGCGGAGCGGGGAAGGGGAGCTTTGGGGAGCCGGACGTCGAACGTGGAACCCGCGCCCACCTCGCTCTTCACGGAGAGGTGGCCGCCGTGCAACTCCACGATCTGCTTGCTGATGGCGAGGCCGAGCCCGCTGCCTCCGGTGGTCCGCGAGCGGTCCTTGTTGACCCGGTAGAACCGGTCAAAGAGGTTCGGGAGGTCCTCTTCGGGGATGCCGACCCCCGTATCCGAGATGCGCACGGTCACGGAGTCGACGTCGTCCAGCACGCGTACATTCACCTGAGCGCCGGGGTCTGAGTACTTGGTCGCATTGTCGAGGAGGTTTAGCAAGACCTGGTAGATCTTCTGCGCGTCACAGACACATTGGCGCCGGTCGGCGAAGGCGCCGCCGCTGTCTCCCGCACCGTCGTCGTAGTGGATCTCGATGCCGAACCTCTTCGCTTTGGCTTCTATGCTGCTCAAGGCGCTCCTTATGACCTCGTCCAGGTCGGTCGGCGCCACCTCCAGGGAGTACTGCCGGGAATCCATCAGGGCGAGGGTGAGGAGCTCCTCGACCATCGCCCTGATGCGCTTGAGCTCTCCGTCGGCGATCTCCAGAGCCCGGTGTTCCAGGGGGTCCAACCTCTCCCGAGCCCGCTCGATGAGGTCCACCGCACTCTGGATGGTGGTGAGAGGCGTACGCAACTCGTGGGAGACATCCGAGACGAAGGCGGTCTTGGCCCTCTCCAACGACCGGTACTCGGTTATGTCCCTCACCGCCAGGATAGCCCCGACGCCGGAGACGTTGCCGGCGGAGACGTTCGCGAGCCGGTCAGCTTTGGGGACGTTCATGCGGGCGGCGTAGGCCCAGTAGATCTTCTCGCCTTCTACTTCGATCTCCCGAACGGCGGCGCCGGTGGAGGAGGCTTCGCGCAGGCAGGTGAGGACGTCCTCGTGCACCTCGAGCTCCGAGAGCCGGCGCCCGAAGGAGGACGGTTCTATGCCGAGCATCCGGGCGGCGGCGGGGTTGGCCATCGTCACGCGCTCTTCGGTGTCGGTGGCGACGACCGCCTCGGGGGAGGCTTCCAGGACCGCCTCCAGGTGGGACTTCTGGCGTTGTATCTCGCCGACGTAGTGCTGGAGCTCCTCGGCCATGTAGTTAAAGGCCCGGGCCACCTCGCCGAGCTCGTCGTCGCTCTTTACGGGCACGAAGCTGTAATCGCCGGAGGCGACCCGTATCGCGGCATCACGGGTCTCCATGAGGGGGCGCGCGATCTGTCGCGCCAGGATCAAGCTCCCCAGACCTGCCAGGAGCACGCTGGTTCCTATGGCCCCGAGGATACCGTATCTCAGGAAGGTGAGCGTCTGCTCCAACCCCTCCCCAGGCGATTCATATACGAGGGCCCCCCGCGCGGTTCCGTCCGCCCCGGAGAGCGGCCAGACCACCACGTAGCGCGGTGAGCCGCCGAACGGGTTGCCGTTGAGCGGCACGAGCCGGCCCTCGCCCCGCGATGGCTCTTCGGCCTCCTCCAGAACCTCCTCGTCGAGGTCGAGCCGCTCGTAAGCCTCGTCCGGGGAGACGGCCTCTCCCTGACCATCCCTGGCCGCCAGCGGTTCGCCTTCAGGTCCCACGTAGAGCACTCCGAGCCCCGTCGGGTCGGAGACCGACCGGACCAGCTCTTCGGCGTAGGTCTCCGGGGAGGGAAAGGTCCCATCCTCGGGGTCGCGCAGGCCCTCCAGGAACACCCCGGCGCCCGCGTTCGCCGTCTGGGAGCGCCGGGCGAGCGAGTCGCGCTCCTCCGCGAGGAGCCGGTCTTCGGCGAAGTAGTAGAGGACGAGCCCGATCACGAGGCTCGTCGTCGCCGAGATGCCGACGAGCGCCGCGAAGACGCGCGCCCTGAAAGAGAGCGGCGGCAGAGGATGCTTCCGGTGCTCTTTATCCACCCGGCGCATCTCCTACGCGGTCATGGGCGCCGGAGCCGGCGACGAGGTTGGGCACGCCGTCCGGCACGCCGCCTCTCTTCAGGCGCTCCGGGTCGCGGTGACGGACGGGCGGGCCGCCCGGTAGCCGACGCTCGGGACGGTCTGGATGATGCGTGGCTCCTTGGGCTCGCACTCGACCTTAGCGCGCAACCGCGAGATGTGTACGTCTATGTAGCGGCTCGCCAGGTAATGCGAGCCCGTCGAGACGGCCTCGGAGATCTGGGTGCGCGTGAAGGCTCGACCCGGACGCTTCATGAGGAGCGCGAGTATCTTGAACTCGGTCGGTGTTAGCTCTAAGGACTCGCCGTGCTTGGTGACCGTGTAGCCGTTCGGGTCGAGCTCCAGGGGACCGAGCCGCAAGGCGCCGTCCCGGTCCCTGCCCTCCTGCCGCCCGAACCTCCTCAGGATGGCCCGGATGCGCGCCAGGAGCTCCTTGGTGTCGAAGGGCTTGGTGATGTAGTCGTCCGCCCCAAGCTCCAGGCCCACGACCTTATCTACCGACTGGCTCTTCGCCGTAAGCATGACCACCGGAACGTCGCTCTTGTCGCGGATCTTCTTCAGTACCTCGAAACCGCTAATCCTGGGCAGCATCACGTCCAAGACCACAAGGTCCAGGCCCTCGCGCCCGACCTCGCGCAAGGCCTCCGCCCCGTCGGCAGCCGTGATCACCCGGTACCCCTCCGACGACAACACGATCGACATGACCTCCAAGAGCGCCGCATCGTCGTCTACGAGTAAAACCGTCTCTTCCAAAAAACCTAGTAACCTCCTCGGAATACCGCCGGTCGCGCCAGCACCCCCCACCCATACATTATACTCCTGAACCCCTTTTCGGACCCGTCTGAAACTTGAACACGGTACACTAAGATTTTATAATCCCAACGACTAAGATAAACGTACCTCGACAGGAGGGATGGGATGGGCAAGAGCATCGGGATAGACCTTGGCACGACGAACAGTTGCGTGGCGGTGTTAGAGGGTGGAGATCCGGCCGTCATAACCAACTCCGAGGGTGAGCGGACGACGCCGTCGGTGGTGGCGTTCGACAAGAGGAGCGGGGAGCGGCTCGTCGGGCAGTTGGCCCGGAGGCAAGCGGTGACGAACCCGGAGCGCACGATCTACTCGATAAAGCGCTTTATGGGCCGCCGGTTCAGGGATGTCGAGGCCGAGGCCCGGCGCGTTGGGTACGAGGTCATCTCCGGCTCCGGCGGGGACGTGCGGGTACAGGTCGACGACCGGGATTACTCGCCGCCGGAGATTTCCGCGATGACCCTCCAGAAGCTAAAGAGGGACGCTGAGGAGTACCTCGGCGAGGAGGTCACCGAGGCGGTCATCACCGTGCCGGCGTACTTCGAGGATGCGCAGAGGCAGGCGACCAAGGACGCGGGCAGAATCGCGGGCCTCGACGTCAAGCGCATCATCAACGAGCCGACGGCGGCGGCGCTCGCTTACGGGCTCGACAAGGAGCAGGAGCAGACCATCCTCGTCTTCGACCTCGGCGGCGGGACGTTCGACGTCTCGATCCTCGAGCTCGGCGAAGGCGTCTTCGAGGTCAAGGCGACGAGCGGCAATAACCACCTCGGTGGTGACGACTTCGACGCCAAGATCGTGGAGTGGCTCGTCTCCGAGTTCAAGAAGGCCGAGGGCATAGACCTCTCGCAGGACAAGATGGCGACCCAGCGGCTCGTCGAGGCGGCCGAGAAGGCCAAGAAGGAGCTCTCGTCCACGACGAGCACGGCGATCAACCTGCCCTTCATTACCGCCGACGCGAATGGCCCCAAGCACCTCGACCTGACGCTCACACGGGCGCAGTTCAACCAGCTCACCGCGGACCTCGTCGAGGGCACGGCCGGCCCGGTCCGCCAGGCGATGCAGGACGCGGGTCTCGGCCAGGGCGAGATAGACCAGATTATCCTGGTCGGCGGCTCGACGCGCATCCCCGCCGTCCAGGAGAAGGTTAAGGAGATCACCGGCAAGGAGCCGAACAGGGGCATCAACCCGGACGAGGTCGTGGCCGTGGGTGCCGCCATCCAGGCCGGCGTCCTAGCGGGTGAGGTGAAGGACGTCCTGCTCCTCGACGTCACGCCGCTCTCCCTGGGTATCGAGACCAAGGGTGGGGTGATGACCAAGCTCATCGAGCGGAACACCACTATACCTACGCGCAAGAGTGAGGTATTTACGACCGCCGACGACAATCAGGGTTCGGTCGAGATCAAGGTGTACCAGGGCGAGCGCGAGATGGCGATGTACAACAAGCTGATCGGCAACTTCCAGCTCGTAGGACTACCGCCGGCGCCGCGGGGTGTACCCCAAATCGAGGTCGCGTTCGACATCGACGCGAACGGCATCGTCAACGTTGGGGCGAAGGACCTCGGGACGGGCAAGGAGCAGCGGATCACGATCACGGCTTCGGGCGGCCTCTCCGATACCGACATCGACCAGATGGTCCGGGACGCCGAGTCGCACGCCGAGGAGGACAGCCGCCGCCGTGAGGAGGCCGACGTGCGCAACAACGCCGACAACCTGGTCTACTCCATCGAGCGTTCCCTGAAAGATGTGGACGGCAAGGTCGACGCCGACAAGCAGGCGAACATCCAGGAGGCTCTCAAGAACACCAAGGAAGCCCTCGCCGGCGACGACGTCGAGGAGATAAAGCGCCAGCAGGAGATCCTCCTCTCGGCCTCCCACGTGCTCTCCGAGGCCCTCTACCAGCAGGCCCAGCAGCAACAGCAGCAGGGCGCCGCTGGCACGACCACCGGCCCCGACGGCGACCCCGACGACGTGGTCGAAGACGCCGAGATCATCGACGAGGACGATCGGGACAAGAGGTAGCGATACCTCGAAAGAGTGGCCGGCGGGGGACACCTTATACTCCCCGCCGGCCCTCCTACGCACAGGAGGACCGAAGAGCTTTGAGCAGCGAAGAGAGGCGACGCCGCGAAGACGAGCCCTCGCGGGAAGATCCTTCCGGGGAGGAGCCGTGGGAGACCGGGCGAGAGGCCGGGGACGTCTCCGAGCCGGTGGAGATAGTAGGTTCCGAAGACCCCGGCGTGGTCCCGGAGACCGATACCGGGGAGCCCGCCGAGAACCTGGCCAGCGAACCTTCGGTGGGGGTGCCTTCCGAGGAGGAGGAGACGCTTTCTGAGGAGACGCCTCCCGAGGAGACGCTTTCTGAGGAGGCGCTTTCTGAGGAGGCGCTCTCCGAGGAGCCGTTGGAGATAACGCAGGACGAGATCTCGACGCTCGCGGACGAGTTGGAGATGGCACGCGGGGAGCGCGACGAGTACCTGGACAGCATGCGTCGCATGAAGGCTGAGCTCGAGAACTCGCGTAAGCGCCAGGAGAAGGAGCGTGCGCGCCTGGTGCAGTTGGCCTCCGAGAGGTTGGTGAGGGAGCTTCTGCCCGTCCTGGACAACCTGGAGCGGGCCCTGGAGGTTGAGGGCGAGATCCGGGAGGGTGTCAGGGCGACGCGCGAGCAGCTTCTCGCCGTTCTCGAGCGGGAGGGCCTCACCCCCGTGGCCTCCGATGGTGAGAGCTTCGATCCCGCGGTCCACGAGGCTGTCATGGGCCAGCCCTCCGACGAGCACGAGGAAGACACCGTCATAATGACCCTCGAGCGCGGCTACGTGCTGAACGGTAAGCCAATACGGCCGGCGAAGGTCATAGTCGCCAGATAGGATGGTAGTTTCCGGATAGGTTCAGGTATGGAGACCAAGGATCTGTACAAGGTGCTAGGAGTGGATAAGGGGGCTTCGCAGGACGAGATCCGGCACGCCTATAGGAGGCTGGCCCGGAAGTATCACCCGGACGCCAACCGGGAGGACCCGAAGGCCGAGGAGCGCTTCAAGGAGGTCCAGCACGCCTACGAGATCCTCTCCAACCCCCAGAAGAGGCGGGAGTACGACGAAGGCCCCCGCGCCTTCTTCGGCGCCGGTGCTCCTCCGGGCGCCGGCGGAGGCCGTGTGGACGCCAACTTCTCGGACCTGTCGGACCTGTTCGGCAACTTCGGTGACATCTTCGGCGGCGCGGGTAGGGGACAACCCCAGTCGGCCCGTGGCGAGGACGTAACGGTGAGTGTGAATCTGAAGTTTAAAGACGCGCTCGAGGGGGTTACGACCCGCATCGCGGCGCCGGTCGAGAGGGTTTGCGAGCGGTGTAGTGGGACGGGGGCGGCCCAGGGGACGGCGCGGCGGATGTGTCCGGAGTGTTCGGGGCGGGGGATCCGGAGCCGCGATCAGGGCTTCTTTGCCTTCTCCGAGCCGTGCCGGCGGTGTGGGGGCGAGGGGACGATCGTCGAGGTGCCATGTGCGGGGTGCGCGGGCAATGGGCGGTTGCGCAAGAACCGGCAGGTGACGGTGAAGATACCGGCGGGGGCGAAGGACGGCATGAAGATCCGGGTCCCCGGCCGGGGTAGCGCCGGGAGGAAGGGCGGTCCCGCGGGGGACCTGTACGTGGTGACGCAGGTGGCCGAGCACCCGCTCTTCGAGCGGAGCGGGGACGACTTTTTGGTAGATGTGCCGGTCAGCTTCGTCGAGGCGGCGCTTGGGGCGGAGATCGAGGCGCCGAGGCCCGGGGGCGGGACGGTGAAGTTGCGTCTGCCGGCGGGGACGCAGGACGGCAAGCGGTTCAAGGTGCGCGGGGCTGGGGCCCCGCGGGCGCGGAGGAACGGCGAGCCCGGGGACCTCGTGGTGCGGGTCGGGGTCGTGGTGCCAAAGAAGTTGACCAGGCGGGAGAGGGAGATCCTGGAGGCCCTCGCCGAGGAGCGGAACGAGGACGTGCGCGAGGGGCTCTTGCGGGCGGCGGGCGAGGCCGAGGTTTAGGGGGGACGGACCAGCATGCGTAGAAGGCCGGTCTTCATGATAGGGATCGCGGCGGAGTTGATCGGGGTCCACCCGCAGACCTTGCGGATGTATGAGCAGAAGGGTCTGCTCCGCCCGCGCAAGAGCCTCAAGAACACCCGGCTCTACTCCCAGGAGGACGTGGAGCTCGGGAGATACATACAGAAGCTCACTCAGGAGATGGGGACGAACCTCGCCGGGGTAAAGAGGATCCTCGACTTAGAGAAGAAGGTAGAGGCGTTGGAGGCAGAGAACGCGAGGTTGCGCGAGGATCTGGAGAGACAGACGGCGGAGCATGGAAGGGCCGTCGAAGAAGTGCATCGCAGCTACAAGCGGGAGATCATGCTGCTACCAAGCGGGGAGATCGTGCGGAGCAGCGGGCGGGGACGAAAGGGATTCTAGTGGCTGAGACCATACACTGTTACCGGCACCCAAAGAGGGAGACGCGCGTCTCCTGCGCCACGTGCGGGCGGCCCATCTGCACCGAGTGCATGAGGCAGACTGCCGTCGGGATCAAGTGCCCCGACGACGCCCGCTTGCCTCGCGGCGCCCGCGCCGGGGTGATGAAGCCGGACCAGATCCTGAAGACCTTGCTCGCCGGGGCTGGTATATCACTCGTGGGTATCCCGGTTGTCTCGATCATCCTGGGCCTGCCGTTCCAGTTGCTGATCTCCGCCGCGGCCGGGTACGGCGCGGGGACGCTTATCAATCGGGCCGGAGGCCGCAATGGTGGCCTTCTAGCTATCACCGTCTCCGTCGTAGCCACGGCGATCCCATTCCTGGTGTTGCTGGCGCCGAACGCTCTCGTGGGCGCCTTCTCCACCTTCGACATCCTCGCGGCGGTACTCGCCGCCGTCGCCGCCGGCTTAGCGAACCGCCAGCTATAAGGGAGACAGACCGTATACTCGGAGGCTCGACCTCGAAGTCCGCATTGCCGATCTATTTGTACGGCTTCTCCGCTAGCTAACCGAATCCTCTCCGAGCAAAGAGATGGCCGCCAGCAGCACGGATGCGAGCCCACAGGGACGCACCGTCTTCGGGCTGGCCGGACCCCTGTCTGCGACACCGCACTGGTAGGACCCTATCCCTGTAAACCCGCTTAAACCCTGGGTACACGAGAGGCTGACTATCGGAACGCAGCACGAATTTCTCATACCTAAGCCACAAAAGCCACCGCGCTCCTGTTGTGAACAGGTACCCTAACCTACAGATAGAACCAAACTTAACCTGCAGGTAAAATTAGACCTCATCTTTAGGTTAAGCTCTAAAAAATACTTTCAGAAAGGCTAGCGTAGCCTCAAGAGGCATGCTAGGGTTGGTAGGCATGAGAGAGGACATGGAGTACATCAGCGGAGTGTTGGACGAGTTGGAGGCGGTCGTACACGACGCCTCTGGGGTACCGATGCGCAAAGGGCGGGCCGTGGTCGACCGGGCTGATCTGCTCGCGATGTTGGACGAGCTTCGTGGGTCTTTACCCGGAGAGTTATCTGAGGCCGAGGCGATACGCAGGGAGTGCGCGGCGGTGGTGGCCGGCGCGGAAGAGGAGGCGCGCAGGATAGTCGAGGAGGCGCACGAGCGGGCCGAGGCGAAGGTTCTGGACACGGAGTTGTACAGGCGCTCGCAGCGCCGGGCGGCCGAGGGCGAGGATCGGGCGGAGCGGTACGCTCACGAGATACGGGGCGGCTCCGAGGTGTACCAGGACCGGGTGATGGACCAGCTCGAGAGCTGGTTCCAGGACTCGCTGGTCTCGGTCGGGGAGTCCAGGCAGGAGTTGGGCAACTCTCCCGTACGCCGGTCTCCCATGCCGAGCGCCGAGACTCCGCCGCCCTCCGAGGAGAACGGTCACGGTTGGCGGGCCAGCTCGGCATGAAGGGAGTATGGCCGGAAGGTTTTTAGAGGTCTCCGACGAGAGGTCTCCGACGCTCGTAGCTCACTCGTTACGCTCTGTTCGCCTTATCCCGGACCCGGTGGATCGTACCAAGTAGACTCTGTCGAGGGAGAATCCTCCGCGCGACGCGCGTCACGCGGATGTTCAGGGTGTACACGGAGAGGAAGAATCCATCGTCGTGTTGTTGGATCTTGCACCTCTCGCTAACCTCTCGAGGCCGCCGTGGAGCTCTTCGTTCGTGAGGAAGATCTTGTCGCGGTAGTCTATGGCCTCGACTATGGTGCTCGCGTTCGCGCCATCGTACCCGTGTAGCTAAGGCGATCACTACCAGGATCTCGGCATCGAGAGATCTGTAGACCGGCACGAAGCCTTCGTGCTGCCAGTTCGCTCTGCCGCGGAGAGCGAACTGGCAGCACGCTCACCGTTTCAATGCCGCCTGTAGAACCGAAGGCTTTCCCGGTTTGCCGGTCGGAACTCTGCTCCTGGGTCAGGCGATGAGGTTCATGGCATCTATTACCGTTCGGGGGGCTCCGGGGAGGACATCGCGGAGCGTAGGGTGTCGAGGCGGAGATTCATCTCGTCGAGATCCGCGTTCAGCCTGGCCGCCGCGTCTTGGGCCGCGCTCCCGCTCTCTACGGAGACGCGCACGACCCGCGCCCGGAGGGTCGAGAGCTTCTCGACGGTCTGGGAGATCTCCGCGTCCGCGGCGCGCAGCTCATCCTCCAGCTTGGCGAGGTCCGCGTCCCGGCCTTCGCGGCGCGGGGGGCCCGCGCGGCTCTCGAGGTTTCGTATCGCCCCGGCCACCTCCTCCCGTCGCTCGGCGACGTCCACGAGGCGCCCGGCTATGCCGTGGAGCTTCGGGAGCGCGTCGTCGAGCACGGCTCTCGCGACGTCGTCCGCCTCCTCGACGGCGACCATCGTTCGCCGGTGGAGCTCGAGCGCCTCCTCTATCTTCCGGCGCGTCTCCCCGCGCGGCAGCCGGTGGGCGCGTCGCTCGGGGGAGACGTCCTTGTTTCCGGGAGCCGCGGGCCGCGTTTCGAGCTGGTACTCGCGCCCTTCGAGGACGTGGGCCCAAAAGAGCGGGTCGCGGGTGGCCAGGAGGACCAGAGCCGCGTAGGTCGCGAGGGTCAGAGGAATAGCCCACCACACCAGGGTCAACGCGAAGAAGATGCCCCCGATCACGACCACGAACAGGCTCATCGGGCGGAGGAGCGCGGCCCGCACCACCCGCCGCCGCTCCTCCGGCGAGAGCCGCCGTTCTCCGGGCGTTCCGCCTCCGGGCGCTCCGCGCGAGGGCCGCTCTCCGGTCCCGCCGGGCCGGTCGGGGCTACTCATCGCCCCTCACGCGGGCTCCGCGGGCTCCGGGCTGTTCTCGAGGAGGGTCAGGCGCACGTGGCCGCCCGCCTTCAGCGCGAGTGCCCGGGAGGCGTGACCCTTGTTCACGGAGAGGCTCATCCGCCGGTGGGAGTCCGGGACGAGGACGAGGTCCCCGACCTTCGAGTGGCCGAAGGTCTCGACGTAGCGGACCAGCATCTCGCCGCTCTCGCCGGCTTCCACCTTCAGCAGCGCGCCGAATTCTATGCCGGCCTCTTCCGCCGTCGCCGAGAGCCTGGCGTTGCCATAGCGATCCACGCCGATAATGGTGGCCGAGACGGTATTCGCGTCTTCCCTCTCTATGCCGGGCAGCTCCACGCGCGCGAGTGAGGCGGAGTCCACCAGCTCTCCGAGCTCCGACGGGTCCAACCCCGTCGCCAGGTGGGCCGCCGCCGGGGAGAAGACGTCGCGGCCGTGGAAGGTGTTCGAGACGGGCCGGAGATGGTAGTCGGCGTTCGTCAGCGAGACGGCGCTCTCGACGCCGCCCAGGGACTCGGCCGCTGGTACCAGGAGCCCATTGTCAGGGCCGACTAGAAGGGCCCCGCCGGTGGTGGAGAGGGCCAGCGCGCGCCTCTTTGTGCCGACGCCGGGGTCCACAATGGCGAGGTAGACCGTCTCCTCGGGCATGTATCGCGTGGCGTGTTCCAGGATCTCCGCCCCCGCCTCTACCGCGAAGCCGGGCACCTGGTGCGTCAGGTCGATCACCGCGGCCTCCGGCGCGATCCGGAGCATCACCCCCTTGCACAGCCCGACGAAGTCTTCGCCGAGCCCGAAGTCCGAGAGAAAGCAGATGGGTCTCGCGCCGCTCACGGCTACCACGAGCCCAGACTGGTCGTGTCCTCCGGCAACCGCCGGGCCTCCGCGAGAGCCGGCTCGGGGACGAGCACGTCCCTGGGGCCCGCGGAGAGAGAGCCGGGGTTGTCGAAACCGGCGCCCCGGCGGACGAGTGCCGGGATGCCCGCGTACCTCAACACCCTCTCCATCAGCAACGCAGAGGTCTCGTTGGGAACCGAGTCGACCTTTGCCCAATAGCTCACGCGAACCACCTTCTCCTATTCTTCTCCTATTCTTCTCCTATTCTCGGCACCCCAGTGTAGCGCGTATCGATTGCCCGGGGGCGTCCCGCTTCGACCGTGGGGTAGACCGCGCAGGCGTTTGCGCCCCGACTGGGGTAACGTCCGCGTCGCCGGGGGATTAGCCAGCGGCAACGAGCTCGAGGGAGAGCCGAAAAAGCCGCGCTCGGCGGGTGAGTCCACCGGGCGCGTTTGTCCAGGATAGGTCTTCGGGGTCTTAGCGGGCCACGCCGAGACCGAGCGATTGGACCATGAGGCGGAAGTCCTGCGGGCGGCTCGCGACCTTGAGAGCCTCCTCGTAGCTTACCCGGTCTTCTTCGATCAGCTTCAAGAGAGCCTGGTCGAAGGTCTGCATCCCGTAGTACTCGCCCTCGGCGATGGCCGTCTGGATCTGACCGGTCTGCTCAGGGTCCATGATGAAGTCCTTGATGCGCCCGGTGGAGACCAGGATCTCGCAGGCCGCCGCCCTTCCCGCCTCGTCCTTGGTCCGCAGTAGACGCTGGCCGATGATGCCCTTGAGTGTCCCGGCGAGCATGGTCCTCACCTGGGACCGCTCGTGCGGTGGGAAGAGGTCGATCATACGGTTGATGGTCTCCGTGGCGTCCAACGTGTGCAGCGTGCTCAGGACGAGATGGCCGGTCTCCGCCGCCGACAACGCTATCTGGGCGCTCTCGGAGTCACGGATCTCCCCGATCAGGATAATGTCCGGGTCCTGCCTCAAGACGCGCCGTAGAGCCCGCGCATACGAGGCTGTGTCGAGCCCGACCTCGCGCTGGTTGATAATGCTCTTGTCGTCGAGGTGGAGGAACTCTATAGGGTCCTCGATGGTGACGATATGCTTGTGCTCCATACGGTTGACAAGGTTGAGCATGGACGCGAGCGTCGTGGACTTACCGCTACCCGTGGTCCCGGTCACGAGGATTATGCCCCGCTCCTCGCGCGCCAGCTTGCCTATAACTTCCGGCAGCTTGAGATCCTCGAACCTCGGCACCCCGAACGGGATGAAACGCATCACGATCGAGGTCGAACCCCGCTGCCGGAAGGCGTTGACCCGGAAACGACCCACCCCGCCAACCGCGTATGAGAAGTCCGCCTCCCCATCCTCCTCGAACTCCTCGACGAGCTTCTCCGGGATGATGTCCTTGAGGATGTCGTCGGTGTCCACGGGACGCAAGACCTCATAGCCCTCCAGATACTCGAGCAAGCCATGCACCCGAACCGCCGGCGGCGCCCCTACCTTCAAGTGCAGGTCACTTCCCTCCATCTGCACCAGCTTCCTTACCAACTCGTCGATCTGGGTCTGCTGCAGCACCGGCCACTACCTCCTAAGCTCTAAAATAAGATCCCTACCCCACAGTTATCGCCCCAACGCCGATTATCCTTTAACCGCCATCCGATAGCTACACTTGCTACCCGAACACCCTCCGAAACCGTCCGCCCGATGGATCTCAACCTTAAACTCATCTAACCCTCTACTAATACGTTACGCAATCTTCGTTGCACAATGTCAACTTGGTTAAAGCTCAACATATGGTGCTGGGGGATTTGGGGACGGCGGCATATCGTGGACGGTTCTTTTCGGCAGGAGTTATTCGGCTTAGGTAAAGGGATTTATAGGGGTTGCGCTGGTTAAGGGCGAGTGTTAGCTTTTGGTCGAGCAGGTCCGGTGGACCCCAGGGCTCGGTTTAAAGCTTGGGGTTAGACACGGGATCTGCTGGGGCCTCACCTCTCGGGAGGGGGGTGGTGAGGCCCAAGATCAGGGCCTCTCGGGGGGAGGGGCCGTGATTCTTTGGGGCGTTCCGACCCGGATGGAACGCCCCTTTTTGGCTGTTAGTTCTCAGTTTTTAGTCATTAGTTTTCAGAAGAGGTTATAGAAGCAATCGCCGTGTGGGTAGCCGTGGCTGTTTAATTAGCGGTGCTCCGGAAGTGCCGGGCTCGGTGCCTCTTGTTGTGATTCGCGAGACGGCGTAAGCGTGACGAGAACTAAAGACTAGAAACTAGTAGAACATCGGGCCGGAGGTGCTGGCGTAGGCGGTGAGCCAGTGGAGGTCTTCCTGGGTGAACTGCTCGGTGGAGTTGCGGGTAGCGTAGACGACGCCCACCGGGTGCTCTCCGTCGAGAACCGGTACGGCCAGGGAACTGGTCCAGCGGGTGTTGGTGCGAGCTTGCGGGAGGCGCCTGGGGCCGGTCACAACGAGGGTAGGTTGGGAGGTGCGGAGGACGAGTTCTATGGCGCTCTTGTCGGCGGTCGCGAGCGGTGGAGACGCGTCGACGATCCCCGCGGACGATAGCGCTACGGGGGAGAGGTCTCCGGCGCGAATGAGGCCGATCCAGTCCGCTTTTAGCTCCTCGCGAGCCTCTTTGGCGACCACCTCGGGCGGGGCTTTGGGGTCGAGGCCCTTCGAGGCGGAGGGGCGGAAGACGAAGCGGGAGCTCAGGATGAAGTTCGAGCACGTCCCGGCGACGATGCCGAGGAAAGCGGCGATCGCGTAGTAGGGGAAGTCTGCGCCGAGGTATTTGGTCAGGGGGTAGTACACCGCGAAGTTGGAGCCCAGGGCGACGATAGCTACCGGGTAGGCGAGCGCCCCGCGCAGGAGGAAGTGGATCCTGCTGGAGTGCCTGACGTCGCGCCAGGTGAAGGCGTTGTTTAACAAGAAGTTGCTCAGGATGCTGAGGCCCACCGCCACTATCCAGGCCACCGTTGGGCCGGCGTCGAAGTACTCGACGAGGGTTATGAGGGTGAGCAGGTTCACCAGCACGCCCGAGACCCCAACCAGGGCGAACTTCCAGAAGCGCCCGGCCGAGGGGACGTACCAGAACAGGCTGCCTATGTGTGCCAGGTACTCCAGGCCCTGTCCAAGGTTCGCCTTCGAGACCCCGGCGTTGCGCGCCTGGAAGTTGAGCGGCACCTCGACCACCTTCAGTTCCGGGGCGCAGACCAGGATCTCGAGCAGTATCTTGAACCCCGTAGGCCGGAACTGGATGCCGGAGATGGCGACGTTCTTCACCAGGAAGAAGCCCGTCATGGGATCGCTGGTCTTCCTCGCCTCCTTAAAGACGATCCGGGCCAGGTACTTGCTGCCGACGGAGATGGCCTTGCGTGTGGGTCCTGGAAGGCCGGCGTAGCTGCCGCCCCGAGCATAGCGGCTCGCCACCACCACGTCCGCACCCGAAGCGCGGGCCTTCTCGAGCATCTCCCGCACCTTCGAGGGAGGGTGCTGCAGGTCCGCGTCCATCACGCAGGTGTACTCGCTGTCGTTCGCGACCGCGTCCATGCCCGTCGCGACGGCCGTCGAGAGGCCGCCGTCCCGCTCGGCCTCCGCGCGTTGGATCAGGACGATCCGGCCGTCCTCCTCGCTCAAGGAGCGGATCACACCTGGCGTCTCGTCGGTCGAGTCGTCCACGAAGACGACCCGGTAGTCCACCCCCGATAACGACTCCTCGAGCTCCCGCACCAACCGCGGGACGTTCCTGGCCTCGTTGCGCGTCGGGATGATCAGCGTCAGAAACGCGCCCTTCTTCGCGGGGTCCGCGGTCTCTCGCGCGCCCGCCGAGATTTGCTCCTCCGGCTTCATGATTCGACTAGACTAACATGCGGTGCAAACAGCCCCAAAATACGGACGCACCACGGGTAAACTATACACAAGACGTAGAGAGAAGAGAGCACGGAGGAGGGTAGAGATGGCTAACGAAGAACGGGCGCACGTTTTCGTTTCGGGCGAAGTGCAGGGCGTGTCCTTCCGCGACGCGACGCGGAGCCAGGCCGAGCAGCTCGGCTTGAGCGGCTGGGTCCGCAACACCCAGGACGGCCAGGTCGAGGCAGTCTTCGAAGGCGAGCCGGATACGGTACAGCAGATGATCCAGTGGTGCGAGAGCGGCCCGTCGAGCGCGGACGTCGAGGACGTCTCCGTGGAGAACGAACAACCCGAAAGTCTCTCCGGCTTCGAGGTCCGGTGAGCCCCACGCCAGCGAACGTCATCCCCGACTCCCTCAAGCGTCTCCTCGACGCCTCGGGAGCGGAGATCTCCACGTGCCGGCGTATAGACCATGGTACCCAGTACCGCGTGACCCGCGGCCCGGATGCTGCGACGGTGAATGTCTACACCACGGGAAAAACCTCTACCGGAGGTAAACCTTCACTCTTATTGAACCTGCTCGAGGACTGGCGCCTGTCCCAGGCTGCCGGAGCGAGCGCCGGGAAGCGTACGCGAAGGTCCGTTGACATGGCCGAGCCGGACGGGACGCCTCGGGTAGGCACCGACGAAGCCGGCAAGGGCGACTACTTTGGGCCGTTGGTCGTCGCGGGAGCGCGGGTTCTGGGAGAAGAAGCGGCCCGGAAGCTGCGGGAGATAGGGGTGAGGGACTCGAAAACGCTGAGCGTCCTCGGAGCGAGAAATCTGGCGCGGAGCATCCTGGAGTCGGTAGGTGCGGAGAACGTGCGCGTCGTGGTTCTCCACCCCCGGGAGTACGAGGTGCGCAGGAGGGCCGTCGGTAATATTAACAAGCTTCTAGCTGAGATCAACGTACAGATATTTGGAGAGCTTAGAGCCGAGGTCGAGCTTTTCGTCGTGGACGAGTTCGCGAAGGCGGCTCGCTCGTATATAGAGCCGCGGCTGCCGCCGGGGGTGCGGCTCGTGGTCCGGCCGAGGGCGGAGGATGACATGGCGGTCGCGGCGGCTTCGGTTCTGGCGCGGGCGCGGTATCTGGAGGAGATGGAGGCGCTCTCGGAGGAGATGGGGTTCGAGCTGCCGCGGGGGGCGACGCACGTGTTCGGAGCCGCCCGGCGGGTGGTTGAGGAGCGGGGCGAGGAGAGGCTGGCGGAGGTGGCGAAGGTCCACTTCGGCACGACGGCGTGGGTGTTGGGGGTGCGGGAGGCGCGGGAGAAGGTCCGCGAACGAGGAGGAGGGGACTTTGATAGATCTTCGCAGTGATACCGTGACGCGGCCGACGGAGGGGATGCGCCGGGCGATGGCCGGGGCGGAACTCGGGGACGACGTGTTCGGGGAGGATCCCACGGTCAACCGGCTGGAGGAGTACGTGGCGGAGCTCCTGGGCAAGGAGGCGGCGCTCTACTGTCCTTCGGGGACTATGACAAACCAGATCGGGGTGCACGTGACCACCGCCCGCGGCGACGAGGTACTCTTGCACGAGGATGCCCACATCTTCAACTACGAGGCTGGCGCACCGGCCCTCATCTCCGGCGTGCAGGTGAGGCCCGTCCCCGGTGAAGGCGGCGTCGTGGCCCCCGAGACTTTGAGGGCCACCGTCCGCCCCGAGAACGTTCACTTTCCCCGCCCGAAGCTCCTCTGCCTGGAGAATACCCACAACGTCGCCGGGGGCAAGGTCTTCCCTCTGGAGGAGTTCGCGGCTGTCGCCGTCGAAGCACGCCGGCTCGGGCTCAGGGTGCATCTCGACGGGGCGCGGATCTTCAACGCCGCGGTAGCGGCCGGCATCCCGGCCCACGAGTGGTGCGAGTATGCCGGGACGGTCTCCGTCTGCTCTTCCAAGGGACTTGGAGCTCCCGTGGGGTCCCTGCTCGCCGGCGACGAGGAGACTATCCGGGAGGCGAGGCGCGCCCGCAAGGCGTTCGGCGGCGGGATGCGCCAGGCGGGGGTGATCGCCGCCGCTTCCCTCTATGCTTTCGAGCATCACGTAGAGAGGCTCGCCGAAGACCACGAGCGCGCGAAGCGACTCGCCGCGGGCCTCGACGCCGCAGGCTACCGGGTGGAGCCACCGGAGACCAACATCGTGCTCGTCCACGTCGAAGACGCCGGTGAGTTCCTGCGAGCTCTCGCCGGAGAGGGCGTACTCGCCACACCCCGGAGCAAGAGCACCGTACGCTTGTGTACCCACCTCGACATTGGCGACGAGGAGATAGATGCCGCCGTCGAGGCGGTCTCCAGGCTAGCCATTCATGCCCTCGAACGTTGAGCCTGGGCGACGGATCGAAGTCCGACCCGTCGCCCCCGACGAGCTCGCCGAACCCCTCTCCCTCCTCGAAGAGTTTCTGAGAGACGGCGTGCCCGTGCCGCCCCCGTTTGCCGGGCAACTCGCGCGGGCCGTCGAAACGGGAGACGTCGAGGTGCTCGCGGCCCGGACGGAGCCGGACGGACGGCCCGTTGGGGTCGCCGTGCTCGCCTTCCGGCCCAGCGTCTCCGCCGGTGCTCCCTTCGCGAGCATCGAGGACCTGTACGTGAGGCCGGATGCGAGAGGCTGCGGCGCTGGTCGGACCCTACTAGAGGCGGTCGAGGAGCGGTGCTGGGCGCGCGGCGTCTCCTACGTCGAGGTCCAGACCGAAGACGAGGCGGCGCCATTCTATGAGGCTTTGGGCTACGAATTGGAGCCTTACGTGCGAGTGCTCTCCCGCTCCTATTCTCTTTAACCTTCAGCTTTAAGTTTCTGGCAGCTATACCCTTGGCTCGATTCCTGCAAAGATCCCCACCCGAGAGATGCGCCTGGTTTCTCTTCGGATCATAATTCAATTGTTAGATAAGTACTGGACAAGGAGGTCAACCCGTGTCGTCTTCAAACCTGATCCGCCTGAGTGGGTTGGCAGCCGTGGGGGCCGGTGTGCTGCTCGTGATCTCCGAGCTTCTCTACCTTGTCGTCGGTCTAGGAACAACCCTTTCTGCCGAGACTGCTGCCTCCGGCTCTTATCTCTTCCAGCAGCTGCTGTTCTTGCTTGCCGGGATTCTGTTGTTAGGAGGGCTGGTCGGTTTCTACGCGAGTCAGTCGGAGAATTTGGGTACTCTGGGACTGGTAGGTTTCCTGGTTGCCTTCCTCGGCACGACGCTGACGATGGGCGCCTTCTGGGATAGCACCTTTACCCCGCCCGCCCTGGCGGAAGAATACCCTGCTCTGGTCGAGGCTGGCCCCCCGCCGTTTATCGAGTTCGGTATTACGGTGTCGTTCGTGCTTCTTACGCTCGGCTGGCTGCTGTTCGGGCTGGCGGTCCTACGGGCCCGGGTCTATCCGCGCGTTGTCGCCGTGCTACTCATGGTCGGCGCGGTGCTCGCGTTCTTCCCGCTGCCCTTCAGCACCGTCGTCTTCGGCCTGGCAGTGGCCTGGATGGGTTTCACTCTGTTGATGGGAAGGGGCGAAGCGGCACAACGGCCTGCGCGTGTTAGTTAAGCACGTCCGACAATCCCGGCCTGATCTCTAACCTTGCGGGGCGGGAGAGCGCCGAGGCGTGGATGTACTTGCGTCAGGGGGTATTCGCCAGGCTTTGGCCGGTCGTCACCGGCCGACCACTAAAACTCCTTCACCTGATAGACCGAGACCTCCCTGAAGTCTAGCTCCTCGTAGAACTTGCGGGCGCGGGTGTTGCCGGCGGCGACCTGCAGGGAGATGCCGTCGGCTCCTTTCTGCCTGGCCCACTTCCGGCACTCTTCGAAGAGGGCGCGGCCTATACCGAGGCTCCGGTGGTCGGGGGCGACGTAGACGTCCTCGACGGCGGCCCAGGTCTTGGGGTTGAAGGCGGGGGAGCCCTCACGCAGCTCGCCGGAGAGGAAGCCTATGACTTCCCCGTCCCTCTCGGCGACGAAGAGGCAGGAATGGGAGCTCGAGGAGAGGTCGGCGAGGAAGCGGCGCATGACCTTCTCGGCGTCGGGGGCGGTGGCGTAGACGATATCGTAGAGGGCATGCTCCTCGGCGCTCCGTACCCAGAGCCGCGCGGCGGCCGCGGCGTCGTCCCGCCTCCCGGGACGGAGGGTGAAGCGGGCCTCCTTCGCGCTCTCGCCCTGCTTGCCGCGTTCCTCCATGTTCTCCATGCCCCAATCGTAGCGGATATACTGCCGCTCGTGGCGAAGCCGGACACGAGGGCCTACGCAGAGAGAATGGGCGACGAGTCTTCCGGCGGCTCCTCCGGCGAGCCGGTGGGACGCCTGGCCCTCGTTCTGCTCGTCTTCGTCGCGGGCGCCGTGACGCTCGCCGTCGAGATGGCCGCGAGCCGGCTTCTGGCTCCTTTTTTCGGGTCCTCGATCCTCGTCTGGGCCAACATTATCGGGCTCATCCTCATTTACCTGACCGCCGGCTATTATCTGGGCGGCCGTTACGCCGACAGGCGCCCTTACGGCCGGACACTCGCAAACGTGACGCTCATCGCCTCCGCGATCGTCGCGGTCACCCCGTTCGTGGCCGGTCCGGTGATGGCCGTGAGCGTGCGCTCTTTCGAGGGCCTCTCCGCGGGGGCCTTCCTCGGCTCGTTCTTCGCGACGTTGTTGCTCTTTGCCCCGAGCGTCACCCTACTCGGGATGGTCTCGCCGTTTGCGATCCGCATCTCGTTGCGCGGAGTGGATGAGGCCGGCGGGGTCGCCGGGAGCCTCTACGCCGTCTCGACGGTCGGGAGCATCGTGGGCACGTTCGTGGCCGTGCTGGTGACGATCCCGGGAATAGGCGCCCGGGATACCTTCCTGGTCTTCGGTGCGGTCCTGGCCGCCACTTGCGCGCTCGCCTCACGGCGTCCACTCTTGCTCGCGCTGCCCCTGCTCATGGTGGGAGCGACTTTTCTGCCGCAAGAGATTAAAGCGACGCCGGGCCTTATCTACGAGGACGACTCGCTCTATCAGTACATCCAGGTGGTCGAGCGGAGCGACGGCGAGCGCGTGCTGCAGCTGAACGAGGGAGTGTCGCAGCATTCGGCCTACAAGCCGGGGCGTACTCTTTCGGGTGCGTACTGGGACTACCCGCTCTCGGCGCCGCTCCTGACCTCGCCCGAGCCGCCCCGGAACGCGCTCGTTATCGGGGGCGCCGCCGGGACCGTCTCCTCCGAGCTATCGGACGTCTACCCCGGTATACGGATCGACGGCGTCGAGCTCGACGGCCGCATCTCCGAGGCCGGCTACGAGTTCTTCGATATGGACCGTCCGGGCCTGACTACCCACACCGCCGATGGTCGCTACTTCCTGCGCACCACGGACGAGCGGTACGACCTCGTGGTGATAGATGCCTATCGGCAGCCTTACATACCGTTTCACCTGACGACCGCGGAGTTCTTCGAGGAGGTGCGCGGCCACCTCTCGGAGCGCGGAGTTTTGACGATCAACGTCGGCCACACCCCGGACGACAGCCGGCTCCCCGGATCCATAGCGCGGACGATGAACGAGGTCTACGGACACGTCTACGCCTTCGACGCCGGCCCGTTCAACACTATCGTCGTCGCGACCGGGGAAGAGACCGGCCCCGCAGCGCTCCGGGAGAACCTCTCCGGAGCGCCCGAGATCGTGCGCCCGTTAACCGAGGAGATCTCCGAAAAGATCGAGCGCACGGAGGGCTCGGGACCGGTCCTCACCGACGACCGGGCGCCGGTGGAGTGGATGACGGACCTGATGATACTGGAGTACCTCCAAAGAGGGGGAGAGGCACCGTGAACCGTAACGGAGGAGGTAAGAGAGGAATGACGGCCATCTTTCTGTTGCTCGCTATCCTGGCGGGGGTCGCGTTGCCGGTGCAGTTCGCGGTGAACAGCGAGCTGCGCGGGGCGGTAGGGGGGCCGGTGACGGCGGCGGCGGTCTCCTTCCTCGTCGGCACGCTCGCCCTCGCGGCGGCCGTGCTCCTGAGCCGGCAGGAAGTCCCGGCGCTCTCCGGGGCGACCCAGGCGCCGTGGTGGGCCTGGACCGGGGGGCTGCTCGGCGCGTTCCTGGTGGCCGCCTCGATCATCCTGACCCCAAGGCTCGGGGCGGCGACCACCGTTACGTTCATTATCGCCGGGCAGATCCTCGCCTCGATCATCCTCGACCACTTCGGCCTCCTGAACCTGCCGGTTCACCCCGTCACCCTCCAGAGGCTCGGCGGCGCCGCGCTCGTGATCGCCGGCGTCGTCGTCGTCCTTCGCACCTGACCACAACGGATTGTAGTTCTCGGTTCCCGCCCTTCCCTTTCCGCCGCGAACGAGTTACATTGGAGAGTTAGAGAACTGCCGTCGAGAGCGAGATCGGGAGGCTCGCTAAAGTAAAATCGGCTTTCGTCCGATAAGAATAAGTAGGCAAGGCAGGCTCCCGAGAGGGCCGGCAGAGAAGAAGCAAACAGAATAGAAAGCGCCAGGACTCCCGTACCAGCGAGGATCACCGGAGCGGGAGTTGACGAGGTAGACGTTCATCGAGTTTTCGGCGGGTGCGTCTCGGCCTACGGGCGGTCGTCAGGGCGGCGACAAATCCCGGCGGTGACGCCGGGGACAAAGCGCCTCCCGGCCCTAATAGTAGTCGCGTGGTTTCTCTTTGCCTCCTTTACGAGTCCTGCTCAAGAGACGTTTGTTGTCCCGAAGAGCTTCTGATCCGGGACGAGGAGGTGCGCTATGTGCGGGATCGTTGGTTACGCTGGTAAGGAGCGGTGCGTCGAGGTCCTGATGGACGGCCTGCGGAACCTGGAGTACCGGGGTTACGACTCGGCGGGGCTGGCTCTGGCTCTGCCCGACGAGAAGAGGATCGAGACGACTAAGGAGGTCGGTCCCTTAGACAACCTGGCAGGTGCCATCGGGAGGAGGAGCGGAGACTTCTTCAAGGTGCGCAGCGGTGTGGGCCACACGCGGTGGGCGACGCACGGGCGCCCCAGTGAGGCGAATGCTCACCCTCACACGGGGGGCGGCCCCCCTTCAGGTGGTCCCGAGGTCGCGGTGGTCCACAACGGCATCATCGAGAACCACGCGGAGCTCAGGGAGGAGCTAAAGGGGTGCGGCCGCGAGTTCCGATCCGAGACGGACACGGAGGTCATCGCGCACCTGCTGGCCGAGAGGGTGGAGGCCGGCGAGTCCTTGCGCGAGGCGCTCGTGGGGACGCTGAAGCGGCTGCGGGGTTCGTTCGCGGTCGCGGCGATGAGCGCCGATGAGCCGGAGACTATCGTGGCGGCGCGCCACCAGAGCCCGCTGGTCGTGGGGCTTGGAGAGGGCGAGAACTTCCTGGCGAGCGCGGTGCAGGCCCTGCTCGGCAACACCAAAAAGTTCCTCTTCGTGGAGAATGGGGAGGTCGTGATCCTCACGGACTCCACGGTCGAGATCCAGACGCTTTGGGGAGAGCCTGTTCAGCGGGAGACGTTCGAGGTCGACTGGAGCGCCGAGGCGATGAGGCTCGACGGCTACGAGGACTTTATGCTTAAGGAGATCCACGAACAACCCGCCGCCCTCCAGGCTACCCTTGCGGGCCGCCTCGACGCCGACGGCATCGTGGACCTCTCGGAGCTGAACCTCGACCTGGCTGCGCCCGGAGTGGAGCGGGTCGTCGTCGTCGCCTGCGGCACCGCCTACCACGCGGGGCTCCTGGGCAGGTACGCCATCGAGCGGCTCGCCCGTCTGCCCGTCGAGGTGGCCGTGGCGAGCGAGTACCGTTACGCGGACCCGATCGGGGACGAGAAGACCCTCGTCGTCGCCATAAGCCAGAGCGGGGAGACTACCGACACTCTGGCCGCCGTCGAGACGGCGCGGGCCTTCGGCGGGCGGGTCCTGGCTATTACCAACACTCAAGGGTCGCTCCTCACCCGCGAGGCCGACGCGGTCCTCCTGACCAAAGCCGGCCCCGAGGTTGGGGTCGCCGCCACGAAGACCTTCCTCACGCAGGTCGCGGCGCTCTACCTCCTGGCGCTCGGGCTCGCCGGAGCGCGGGGCGTTCGTTCGGAGGAGGAGCTTTCGGAGATCGGGCGTGGCCTGAGGCGCTCGCCGGAGAAGATCGAGGAGGCTTTAGGGCTACTGGAAGGCCGCGTCGTGGGGGAGGCCGTCGGGGTGTTCGCGGGGGCTCGGTGCGCGTTGTTTCTGGGACGGGGACACCTGTTCCCGGTGGCGCTCGAGGGGGCGTTGAAGCTAAAGGAGATCTCCTACCTCCCCGCCGAAGGCTACCCGGCCGGCGAGATGAAGCATAAAGGAGATCTCCTACCTCCCCGCCGAAGGCTACCCGGCCGGCGAGATGAAGCACGGCCCGATAGCCCTCGTAGACGAGCAATGCCCGGTAGTCGCCGTCCTCGGCGAGGGCACCCTGCGCGAGAAGACCCTCTCCAACGTCGAGGAGACCGTTGCCCGCGGGGCGCGGGTGATAGCGGTAGCCCACGAAGGTGACGAAGCGGCCGAGCGCGTGGGGCAGGTCACGCTGCCGGTGCCGGAGATACCAGAGATACTGAGCCCCCTCGTCTCCACCGTGCCGCTGCAACTCCTCGCTTACCAAGTCGCCAAGGCCCGCGGTCTCAACGTGGACAAACCGCGCAACCTTGCCAAGAGCGTGACGGTCGAGTAGCTTTCGACGGCTAGTGCTAGGCGGGGCGCCGTGGGAGAATTCGAACGCGTTCGAACATCTGCGCAAAGGGGCTGCTGTGCTACAAGAGACGAACATGGTCCTGTTCCTCACCGCCTCGCTGGCGCTTATCGTCGCGCCGGGACCGGACAATATCCTCGTGCTGACCCGCGGAATCGCGCGGGGGCGCGGAGCCGCGCTGGTCTCGGCGGCGGGGGCGAGCTTCGGGCTCGTCGTTCACTCGGTCTTTGCGGCGGTTGGGCTCTCGGCGTTGCTCCAGCAATCGGCGACGGCTTTCTTGGTGGTGAAGTATGCGGGGGCTGCGTACCTGATCTACCTCGGAGTAAAGACGCTCTTGAGTAGAGAGGGTTTCGTCGTCTCCGGAGAGGCAGCCCCAGCAAGACTGAGGAGCATCTTCTTTCAGGGCGTCGCCTCGAACGTCCTCAACCCCAAGGTTGCGCTCTTCTTTCTGGCCTTCCTGCCGCAGTTCGCCGTACCGTCCACCGGTAGTGCGGCCCCGCAGCTTCTGTTCCTCGGCCTGACCTTCGCGCTTCTCACCTGGACGGTCTTCAGCGTCCTCGGCTACTTCTCCGGGAGCCTCGGCAGCTGGATGAGAAGCAGGCCCGGCTTCGTGGACGGGCTGCGATGGCTGACCGGGAGCGTCCTGATCTGTCTCGGTCTGCGCCTCGCCCTCCCGGAGCGCCGGTAACCCGGTCGGCTCGGTAGAAGGTCTCTCTGCTCCGCCGGACCTCTCCGAACGGAAGGAGACACGCGCATTAGCCTTGTCCTCGCCGTCGTGGCCGTTGTGGTCTTCGGGGCTGCGGGGGCTTTACTGGGCCACCGGCTACCTGTACCGGCGGGCGTGCTCGTCGGGACCCTCGTGGGGGTGGGGGTCGCGGCGGGTGGCGGGAGCGCGCTCCTGGGGCTCCCGCACATCTCTGTTCCGTCTTGGGTAAACGGGTTGTTGCAGGTCCTGCTCGGCATGATGATAGGGTTTCGGATGACCAGGGACTCTCTCCGCTCGGGCGCCCACGCCCTGGTACCGGCCATCCTGCTCGCGGCCGTCCTGATCCTTACCTCGGTCGTCTCCGCACTCATCGCCGCTCCGCTCGCCTCCCTGGATATCGCCACGGCCCTATTCGCGGCCGCTCCGGGCGGCATGACCGAGATGTCCACGGTGAGCGCGAGCTTCGGCGCAGACGGGGCCGCCGTTACCGCCGTGCAACTGGTCCGGGTGCTGCTGGCCGTCGCGGTAGCCAACGTCCTTCTCACGAGGCTCCGGTCCAAAGGCGGGTCCGAAGAATCCAGATCCAGCAATCGCCAGGAGGAGCAGGATGGCGCCTCCGACGAGGGGGGCGGGTATGGGGAAGACTTGAAGAGGCTCGGGTTGGCCGTGCCGTGGGGAGTCGTGGGTGGGGTCGTCGGGGTCTTGAGCGGGGCGCCGGCCGCAGGTATAGTCGGGGCTCTGGCTGGTTCCGCGGGCTTCCGGTTGCTGACGGAGAGGTCCGTGCCGGTGAAGGGGTTCCAGCTCGGGGTGCAGGCGCTGGCCGGCGGGGTGATAGGGCTCGGGGTATCGGGGGAGTTTCTAGGCCAGGTCTTCCGGCTCGCCGGGGCAGGCGCCCTGATCCTCTCCATCCAGATGCTACTCTGGCTCGTAACGGGCTGGCTTCTCCTAAAGCTCTTCCACTACGACCTGCCGACCGCCGCCCTTGCCTCGTCCCCCGGAGGGATGAGCGAAATAGTCTCGACCGCCAACCAGGGGGGCGCGGACGTGGTGATAGTGACCTTCGTCCACCTCGTACGGCTCAGTTCGATCGTGGTCGTCGTACCCGTCCTCGTCGCCGTGTTCTTCGGCCACTAGCGACCAGAACCGCGGCCTCGGTCCAGGCGTCCTGCATTCACGAGGGAAGCCGGGCGCGAGAAAACTGTGCGGTCCTCGCCGACCCGCCGAAGGGTGTCTCGAAAACGCTCTCTACAGCATCACTTATGCCGTTCCCGCACTACCCCTTTCCGATAGAGCTCGCAAGGGAGCTGGATGACCCAGCGAAACCGGGTTGTGGAGCCTGTGGTGGCGCCTCCTCTAGGCGTCGGGAGAGAAGGACCCCCTCGGGCCGGCAACCAAAGGTCGTAAGTGATGCTGTAGGGGCCGTTTCTGCGGGGCGCGAACACGCCTCCTCGCCGGAGGTGTTGACCACCCTTTCGATGCTCCAAAACCCGTCTTTAAAACAACGGCTCGAACCTTGTCCGCCGGTCGGTCGTACGCTCTCCGAAGAAGTTTGACGCACGCCGTCCCCGTGCCGATCCTCGTCGTTCCACTGACTGCTAATGAACCACCTTCAGGGCGCCGGGTTCGATGCGGAAGGACATCGGGAGGCGACCCCAGACCTCGCCGTCGAGCTGCACGGGGACCTGGGCGCCGGGGGAGGTGGCGCGCAACCCGGTGGCCGTGAAGGAGCACATGGAGCGGTCGAGGGGTTTCTTGGCCAGGATACGGGTCAGGATGTCGGCCCTCAGGAGCCGGCCCACCCGATCCACGAGGACGACCTCGAGTTTGCCGGTTGCGAGCGCCGCATCCTCGGCGACCCGAAACTCCCCACCGTAATATTGGCCGTTCGCAACGATCGCGAACTGCGTCTTGTAGGTCTTCTCGCCGTGCATGACGTGCAGCGGCGGCAGGTCCCCTTCGAGGTACACTTTCAGGGCGGCCAGGGGAAAAGCCAGGATCTTCAGGTACCGTTTCAGGCCCGGGGTAACCTCGTTCACGACGTGGGCGTCGAAGCCGAGCCCGGCCATGCAGGTAAAACGGCGATCCCTGCCCTTGCGGTCCGTGGCTACCCCGACGTCGATCCGCCTCTCCCTGCCCGCGAGAATACGCTTGCAGGCCGCTTCCGCCTTCAAGGGCAGCCCGAGCTCTCGCGCCATTACGTTCGCCGTCCCGAGCGGCAGGATGCCAAGGGTAGCGTCCGTCTCCAGGCCGTTAACGACCTCGTTCACCGTCCCGTCGCCCCCGGCGGCGATGACGAGGCGGGCCCCGGCCAGGGCCGCGAGCTCCGTGGCGTGCTGTGGGCGCTCCGTCGGCCAGACCTCCACGTTGAGGCCACCGGAGCGCAGGATCTCCGCGTAGCGCTTCAGATAATCCTCGCGTCCGGCGCGTCCGGCTTTCGGGTTGCCGATGATTACGGCCTCTCTGACTTCCATCTCCATATCATAAGCCCTTTCCCCGGAAGTTACTCTGCCGTAACATGCGGGGTATGGAGAACATGAAAGACTTCGTGGTGCCGGGTATAGGGGTGGACGTGGTAGACGTCGACCGGATGAAGTTTGCCCTCGAGAGGACGCCGAAGATACGCCAGCGGCTCTTTACGGAGCGCGAGATCTCCTACTGCGAGAAGTTTCGCTTCGCCGAACGCCACTACGCCGGCCGCTGGGCCGCCAAGGAGGCCGTAACGAAAGCTCTCGGGTGCGGCCTCATACAGTGGAACGGCGTCGAGGTGTTACGGCGCCGTCGCCAGGCCCCGACGGTGCGCATCTTCGGCAAGATAGAACGCTTCGCCGACATGGTCGGCGTCCGCGAGGAGGAGCTTCACATCTCCATCACCCACTCCGAGCTCTCCGCCGTCGCCGTCTGCGTCGTCCGCCGGGCCGGCGAGGATGGCTCCGGAGGGACCCCGTGAGGCTCTACTCCGCCGACGAGATGACCTGCGCGGACAGGGGCGCCCAGGAGCTCGGCATTCCCGGCGGCGTCCTCATGGAGCGGGCCGGCGTCGAGATGGCACGCACGACGCTCGACTATTTCGGTCCTCTCGAAGGACGCCGGGTCCTCGTCGTCGCAGGCGGCGGCAACAACGGCGGCGACGGCTTCGTCATCGCCCGCGAACTCCACTTAGCCGGCGCCGAGGTAGCTGTCTTCGCGACGAAGGATGAGTACGAGGGGGACGCGAAGGTCAACCTGAACGTCTTGCGCAACCTGGACGTTCGTTTCGTCGGGGCGGACGGGTTCGAGGACGAGCTGCGAGGGGCGGACCTCGTCGTGGATGCCCTTCTCGGGACCGGCTTTCAAGGCGAGGTGCGCGAGAAGGAGGCCGGTTTTATAGAGAAGATCAACGCCAGCGATGCAGCGGTCGTCGCGGTGGACGTGCCATCCGGGGTAGACGGATCGACGGGTGAGGTGTGGGGGGCGGCGGTGCAGGCAGACCTGACGGTGTGCGCGCACGCGGCGAAGCTCGGGTGCGTTGTCTCGCCGGGACGGGAGCATGCCGGCGAGGTCGCCGTGGTGGAGATCGGGATCCCGCCGGAGGCGGACGTCGAACCTGCCGCGACGTGGACGGACGCGGACTCTCTGCGGGGCCTGGTACCGCGCCGCGCCGGGGCGGCCCACAAGTACTCGGCGGGGGCCCTGCTCGTAGTCGCGGGGTCCAGAATGGCGACGGGCGCGGCCATTATGGTGGCTCGGGGGGCGCAGAGGACCGGGTGCGGCATAATCTTCGTCGCGACTGCTGAGGGCGTCGCCCCCCTCGTGGATGCCCAGCTCATCGAGGTGCTCGTCTCCGGGGTTTCCGAGGACGACGAAGGCAACATGGCCGCCGGTGCCCTGGACACCATCCTGGAGCAGGCGCAGGGGGCTTCGGCGGTCGTGCTCGGGCCCGGGATGGGGGTCGGGGAGGGGGGGCGTGAGATCGTCGAGGGGGTACTAAAGGAGACCGGCGTGCCCGTGTTGCTCGACGCCGACGCCATCTCGAACCTCTCGGGGCCGGAGGTTTTGTCCGGGAGGGAGACGCCGCCCGTGATCACGCCTCACCCCGGCGAGCTCGGGAGGCTTCTCGAAGAGAGCCCCAAAGAGGTCCAGTCCCGCAGGCTCCACCTCGCGCGCCGGACGGCTGAAGAGGGGGGCTGTTGCGTGCTCCTCAAAGGGGCGGATACGCTCGTGGCCCAGGGGGATCGCGTGTCGGTCAACTCGACCGGTAGCGCGGCGCTCGCGACGGCGGGGACTGGGGACGTGCTCTCGGGGATCGTGGGTGCGCTTCTCTCGCGCGGGGTGGAACCGTACGACGCGGCGCGTAGCGGGGCCTGGGCCCACGGACGCGCCTCCGAGCTCTGGCTCGAAGAGACCGGCTGGCCCGCCGAGAGCATGGGTTTGGCTTCTGTCCGTGGAGCAACGATCGGGGTTGCGCGAGTCCCGGATGATCCATTGAGATCTCGCGACTTTCGGGAGGTAAACCGTGTCTTGCTCAGAGCAGTATGCGTCGCGCAACGCTCTCGAATATTCGACTGTCTTGCACAAAACGGTACGGGAGAAAGTCTTGGATCAAAAGTATCACAGGAGAGCGCCATCAAGGT
Source organism: Rubrobacteraceae bacterium (assembly GCA_030448125.1). GTDB lineage: Bacteria > Actinomycetota > Rubrobacteria > Rubrobacterales > Rubrobacteraceae > Rubrobacter_F. Next base: position 143,485 of record JAUJNO010000004.1, read on the forward strand.
GTGGTGGCTTTGTGATAAGGATGACCCCAACAGCTTCACAAGGTATCTTGCGTCGAAGAAAGACCTGTATGATCAAACGCTAAACGGCTCGAATGATATGGAGGCGCGCCTGCGCGTGAGATCTTGATCTCGACGCTGCTATTCGTGATGCGGTTCATAGACGCACTCATAACTCCGCAATACTGAGGTTGACGCGAGATCGCTTTTAGCCGAGTCCTTACGCTTGAGTGGGCATCTCCGTGCTAGTCCGCTGTTGGAAGTGGACATGATCGCTTGAACGTAGCTTCGGTACCGGGGATGTGCCGCGACATTTCCGACTAACCATCTACGAACGTCGAACGAGTTATTGAAGCGCGAACGGCAGCCACATTCCGGTCGACCAGGAATTCGCCGCCACGAAACTGACAGGTAGCCCAGATGCCGCGCTTTCTCTCGTTTTCTCGACGGGCGCTGATCCTTCGCTCGAGCCGGTCGCCCAGTTTTTAGGCGCCGCAAGGTAGGATCCGATCTAATGGACGCAGCTCGTGAGTCTGCGACCGAATGACGCTGACGTTGGGGCGGCTCGCACGCAAGATCACTTCTATGCTCTCTAACCCATACGCTGCAGCCAGAATCCTCCGTTGGGAGGTTTCGTCCGAGCTGCGTCGGCGCCCCGACGAGATAGCGTCGTACAGCGTGGCCTTCTGGACCACGGTGGGAAGAGTCATGCGCGACTACCTCCGGCAGATTGTCTCCTCCTATTTAACTTCGACGAGATTGACCACGACGGCCGGACGGGCCGAGGCACGCCGCCGGACGGGCTTCATGCGCTACTACCTCCGGCAACTTGGCCGAGAGATGCGGGGCGGCCACGAATCGGGAGAGCCTTTCTGAGCCGCGCCAGGTTCAGTACGGGCAACGTCGATGTAAGGAGCCGGTAATTGGAGTAGTATCAACGGGATGAAGATGAATGGGCTAGAAGGGGTTTAGGGCGTGGAGCAGCAAGACATCCGGGAGCTCAGGGTCGGGGACGTCATGGAGACCGAGTGGCCGACCCTGGGCCCCCAGAGCACCGTGGAAGAGGCGATCAAGCTCTTCGCCGAGGCCCAGATCTCGGGCGCCCCGGTCGTCGAGGGCGAGCGGCTCGTCGGGATAATCACGGAGGGGGACCTTATCTTCCAGGACGCGGAGGTGAAGTCGCCGGGCTTTCTGGACATCCTCGGCGGCATCGTGCCGCTCGGGAACACGGAGGAGTACCGCAGGGAGGCGCTCAAGAGCGCGGGTGTTACCGTCGACGAGGTGATGACGGACGATCCCGTGACCGTCGTCCCCGAGGCGACCCTCGCCGAGACCGCGACCGTCATGGCCGAGCAGCGCAAGAAGATACTGCCCGTCGTCGAGGGCGAGCGGCTCGTCGGGGTGATAACCCGCATGGACATCCTCACCCTCCACGTCCTCAAGCCCCGCCTCTGAGAAACCTCTTGACCGACCGCGTCCTCCCGAAGGTTCCGAGCCGCACCTGGGCCGAGGTGGACCTCGGCGCGATCCGGCACAACGTCCACGTCCTCAAGCGCCGCGCCGCAAACGCCCGGCTCATGGCCGTCGTAAAGGCCGGCGCCTACGGCCACGGCGCCGTCCCCGTCGCCCGCGCCGCCCTCGAGGCCGGCGCCGACTCTTTAGCCGTCGTAACGGTCGAGGAGGGCGCGGAGCTGCGGCGCGCCGGCATCGACGCCCCGATCCTCGTCTTCACCGATCTCTTACCGGATGAGCTCACCCTCGCCAAAGAGTTCCGCCTCCAGGTCACGGCCCACTCCATCCCGAGTGCCAGGCGCATCGCGGCGCATCCCGGCCTCGAAGCCCACCTTAAAATCAACACCGGCATGAACCGCTGGGGCGTCGAACCGGACGAGGTTGGAGAGGCATGTAAGGTCCTGGGTTCCCAACTGTACGGTGTCTACACCCACCTTGCCTCCGCCGACTCCGACGAGGAAGCCACCCGACGCCAGCTCGAAGCTTTCGACGGGGTGCTCGCCGCGCGAGACTTCGGCGGCGTCCTCGTACACGCGGCCAACTCCGCCGGCATCCTCTGGCATCCCTCCTCCCGTTACGACTGCGTCCGTCCCGGCATAGCCCTGTACGGCCTGCACCCGGCGGGGGACGAGGGGGATCCAGCCGACGAGGACTTGAGGCCGGCGCTCTCTCTCAAGAGCTACGTCGCGTCCGTCCGACGTCTTTTGCCCGGCGAGGGGGTCTCTTACGGGTTAACGTTCAGGGCCGAGGAGCCCATGTTCGCGGCGACGGTGCCGGTAGGGTACGCCGAGGGGTATCGCCGCATCCTCTCGAACAGGGCGGCGGCGCTCGTTCGCGGGGAGCGGCGCCCTTTACTGGGACGGGTGACGATGGACGCCTGCGTCTTCGGGGTGGACGATGAGGTCGAGGTCGGGGACGAGGTCGTGCTGGTCGGGGAGCAGGGCGGGGAGAGTGTCCGGGCCGAGGAACTCGCCCGGTGGGCGGGCACGATAAACTACGAGGTGACGACCGGGATCGACGCCCGGCGCGTGGAGAGGAGCTACGTCTGATGTTCGAGGATCTTAACTGGAAGAGCGCCTTCAAGCGCGCGGCCTTCGCCGCCGCGCTGTACGTCTTGTTCATCTACGTCATGAGCATCGCTTTTCCGGAAACTTTCGGGGCGAGCACCAACCTCGTCTCTACGCTGCTCATCGCGGTGGCCTTCTTTATCATCTACGCGCCCTTCTTCGCCTTCGCCGACCGACGCAAGAAGCGGCGCCTCGCCGAGCTGAGGACCCAGAAGAAGGGCAAGCCCGGCGCCAGGCCCGGGGCGAACGCCGGGGGAAGGGCGAATGCCAGAACCGGAGCCGAGTTCGACACGGAGGACGGCGAGGAGGCCGGGGCGGACACTCTCAGGGGGCGTCACAACCCCAACACCAGCCGCAAGAAGGCGTCGAGGCGCCGGCGCCGCTGAAGCCGGGGCCGGCGAATACATCCATCCACGGGGCGCTGGAACACCCGCTCGACGCGGAGGCGCTGCTCCGCGAGGCGCCGGAGCTCCTGCTCGCCCGGAACCAGGGGCAGGGTCCTTTCCACCACCTCGACACCTTCGAGCACATACTCGAGACCGTGCGCGGCGTGGAGAAGGAGTTCGCGGAGGATCTAATCGGCGCGCGAATCAACGAGGAGGGACGCCGCGGGCTCCGTGTCGTCGGTCTCTTGCACGACGTTGCCAAGCCCGTCACGCGCGGGGAGGTCGAGGGACGCGTACTCTTCGTCGCCCACGACACTCTGGGGGCGCGCATGGCCCACCGCGTCTGCCGGCGCCTCGGACTCTCCGCCCGCGTCACGGACCTCACCGCCACCCTCACGGTGTTGCACCTCAAGATAGGTTTCATGGGAAACCCCCGTTCGGACTACGCGCCCGAGAGGCTCGCCCGGGCCGCGGGGCCTTTCGGGGAGGAGCTCGCGGTACTCTCCTGGGCCGACCGCCTCGCCGCCCGGGGCCCGCGCCTCAAGCCCGAGCACGTCGAGCGCCACCGCGAACTCTGCGTCGAGTTCCTACGGGCTAGCCGGGATCTCGGCCCCTACCCCGAACCGGACTACGAGGGCCTCGCCAGCAGGTTGAGCCATCCGTCCGCCGCCGATGTCGGGCAAGCCGCGAGCCGGGTGAGGCTTCTCACCGCCCGCGGACTCGCCGAAGACGCGGCCATGCACCAGGTTGTCGGCTTGTCCAGGCACGGCGAGGCATAGCCTCCGGAGCGTGAGGGCCGGAGCCTCCGCGGGTTCGTCTTTGCCGGAGGGAGTAGCCTTTCGAGTAGCCCGACGCTCCCGCTCCTTTCCGGGGTCGGCGCCCGACTCTGCCGTGCGAAGCTTCACAAAAGGCGCGGTTGGGGATAATATCCGGCGAGGAGTTGGCGGAGGCATTGACGGCGGCGAAGACGGGGGCTCGGTATGAGCATAAGGCGGGCGAGGAGGGACCGTTGGATCTACGGGGTCTGCGGCGGGATAGCCCGCCGCTACGGGTGGAGCTCGACGGCGGTGCGGGCCGTGGTGGTGCTCCTGGCGATCTTTATCCCCGGTATCAGCGTGATACCGGCTGTCCTGATCTACGTCCTGCTCGGCTACCTCCTCCCCGAGGCGGAGGACTTCTAGCGGGTGGACTTCGCCGAGGCGCAGAAGGAGGCGCTAGACTCCCGCAAGTGTGGTCCCCCGTGCAACTCCAGGACGAAGGTCGTCTTCGGGGAGGGACCTCTGAACGCCGAGCTCTTCGTCGTGGGGGAGGCGCCGGGCTTCAACGAAGATAAGGAGGGTAAGCCGTTCCGGGGGGCGTCGGGGATGCTGCTCGACCGGCTCCTGGCCTCGGCCGGCCTGGATCGCGAGGGGGTCTACCTCACGACCCTGGTGAAGTGCCGTCCGCCCGAGGGCCGGTCCCCGAAGCCGGCGGAGATCAACGCTTGCAGGCCATATCTCGTGGCCCAGCTCGCCGCCGTGGACCCGAAGGTCGTGGTGGCTTTGGGAGACCTGGCGAGCCGCGCCCTTACCGGCCGCAAAGAGTCCGCGTCGCGCATCCGCGGCAGGGTCGTCCCGCTCGACGGACGCTACGTCTTCCCGACGCTCTCCCTGAGCCGGGCGCTCTACACCCCGGCCGACCGCGCGCTCCTCGTCTCGGACTTCTCCCGTTTGCCGGAGCTCCTCGCCGCCGAACGTCCGACCACCTATGAGACCCTCAACGTCTCCCACGTCCCGGCCGCCGAACGCGAACCCCTGCAGCCAGGCCTCTGGTAGAAGCCTCTCGTGGCGGAAACCTCCCTCGCGTGGGACGACCTCGACGAAGACGCCCTCGAGGCGCTCGCCGCCAGGGTGGCGGGCTCTCTCGCGCCCGGGGACGTGGTAGTGCTCAAAGGCGAGGTTGGGGCCGGCAAGACGACCTTCGTGCGGGCGGCGGCCCGCGCTCTGGGCGTCCGGGAGGCGGTGACGAGCCCGACCTACCAGTTCGCCCGCGGCTACGAAGGCTTCGTGGGCGGGCGAGTGGTCGATGTGAACCATCTGGACCTCTACCGATTGGAAGGGCTGGACGCGCGGGATGCCCTGGACCTCGACGAGTACCTGCGGCCCGGCTCCGTAACGTTCGTCGAGTGGGCGGACCCCGCGCTCGGGCTCCTGGAAGAGCCGGGCATCGTGGAGATCCTCCACCGTTCGCCGGCCACGCGCCGGGTGCGGATCTCGGGTCCCCTCGCGGCGCGGCTCTCTCCGGCGTCATGCTGATACTGGCCCTGGACTCCTCGACCGGCATCGTGACCGTCGCCGTCGCCCGCGCCGGGGAGGACGCCGCGCCCGGTGCGGGCGAAGCCAGGCGGGAGGTACTAGCGGAGATCTCCGTCCCATCCCGCGGTGCCTCGGAGGCCCTGCTCCCGGCGGCCCACGCTGCTCTAAATCTCGCCGGGACGGACCTCGGGGAGGTGGAACGCATCCTGGTCGGCGTCGGCCCCGGCACCTTTACCGGTATCCGCATAGCCCTGGCCGCCGCGCGTGCCCTGTCGCTCGCGACCGGCGCGGCGCTCTCCAGGAACTCGACGCTGGCCGCTCTGGCCACCCCGGCCTTGCTGGACGCCGGGAATCCCGATGTTCTCGCCGTGCTCGACGCCAAACGCCGCCAGGTCTTCGCTCAGCGCTTCGCGAGCGACGGCGCGCGCGGGGAGATCCTGTGCGCGGCGCCGGGGGAGCTTGCCGCGCGGCTCCCGGCGTTGGAAACGTCGCCCGAGGAGCGCATGCTTCTCGTCGGCGACGGGGCGGTGCGTTACAGGGAGGCGCTCTCCGGTCTCGGGCGCATCCCCGCCGGCGCCTCGCCGCTGCACCGGGTAACGGCGGTGGGACATGTGCTTTCGGCGGACCTCGCGCCGGTACACGCCCGCGAGGTCGTCCCGCTCTACGTGCGCGAGCCTGATGCCGAGGTGCGCCGGGACATCAATCCCTGGAGCAGGGCTTGACGGAGCCGCTCGTGCGCCTGATACGCCCCTCGGACCTCCCGGCGGTGATGGAGATCACCCGCCGGAGCCTGCTCCGACCGTGGAGCGAGGCTGTCTGGCGTGAGGAGCTTGCCAGCCCGTTTGGCCTGTACCTGGTGCTCGAAGAGGACGGTGGCGTCTCCGGCCACATCGGCGTCAAGTTGATCGCCGACGAGGCGCACATCATGACGATCGCGGTGCGCCCGGAACGGCGACGCCGGGGCTTCGCCCGGTCCCTCATCGAAGCCGCCCTCGCCGACCCGGCCTCCGCCGGCGCGAGGCGCGTCTACCTGGAGGTGCGTCCGAGCAACACGGGGGCTCGCGCCCTCTACGATTCTTTGGGTTTCGTCGAGACCGGCCTCCGTCCCGCCTACTACGGCGACGAGGACGCGCTGCTTATGACCCTAGATCTCCGGAATCGTCCCCGCCGGTAGGGTCCCGGCGCTCCGTGTACCTCCTGCGGGCCTCCTCCCGCCGGCGACGCAGCTCCTCCCTGCTCTCGAAGGGTTTGAGAAGTAGAAGGGCCGGGGCCAGGCAGGCCAGAAAGCTGACTAAGAGGCCGGCTGCTATCAACGGGTCCACCGGGCCCCGGATCACGTAGATCAAGAACATCGTCAGCATCACCAGCGCGATAAAGGCAAAGAGCAGCGAGAAGGTACGCATAGAGCCAGTATACTCCGCGTTGCCGGACGGCCCGATGCGGTATAAAAACCGCATGATCCTCGCTATCGAAACCTCCTGCGACGACACCTGCGCCGCCGTCCTCGACGAAGAGGGCCGCCGCGCCCTCTCCAACGTCATACACACCCAGACGGAGCACGAACGCTACGGCGGCGTCGTACCCGAGGTCGCCTCCCGCGCCCACCTCGAACGCCTCGACGGCGTCGTGGAGAAAGCACTCGCCGACGCCGGAACGGACCTCGACGAGGTGAGCCGCGTCGCCGTCACAGTGCGCCCGGGCCTCATCGGCGCCCTCCTGGTCGGTCTCTCGGCGGCCAAGGGACTGGCTTTCGCCAGGAAGCTCCCTCTGGTACCCGTAAACCACCTCGAAGGCCACGTCGCGGCCGCCTACCTAACCGACCCCACCCTCGAACCGCCGTTCGTCGCCCTCATCGCCTCCGGGGGCCACACCGCCCTCTACTCCGTGAGGGCCGAGGCCGGGAGCGGCATGGACCTCCTCGGCCAGACCCTCGACGACGCGGCCGGCGAAGCCCTCGACAAGGGTGCCCGGATGCTGGGCCTCGGTTTCCCCGGCGGCCCCGCCATCTCGAAGGCCGCGTGGGGCGGGGAACGCACCCGCTATGACTTCCCCGTCGCCCTCAAGGAGAAGAACAACCTCGACTTCAGCTTCTCCGGCCTCAAGACCAGCCTCCTCTACAAGCTAAAGGCGCTCGACGGGGAGAGGGTTCGGGAGGAACTGCCACACCTCGCCGCGAGCTACGAGGCAGCCGTCGTCGAGGCGCTCTCGCGCAAGCTGTTGCGGGCGGCGGAGCTACACGAGGCCCCGGCCCTCGTCGTCGTTGGAGGCGTCGCCGCCAATGTCTCGCTGCGCCGCGTCCTGGCGGAGAAATGCGAGAGGCGAGGCATAAGGCTCGTAGTCCCGCCGCCCGAGCTGTGCATGGATAACGCCGCCATGATCGGGGCCGCCGCCGCGAGCACCCCCGCCATCCCCTACCCGGACTACCTGAGCTTCAACGCCCGGAGCGTCTAGAACCCGGCGCGAATACCGTTGCGCTTCCAGATCTAGTACAGCGCACGCTCTTCGCGCCCCGGCCGGAGTGCTCTTGACCGAAGACAAGCACTCTGCAAGAGTGTCGGCGTATTCGGTGTTGGTCTGACGTTATCTCGGGGTGCCCGGGTGGTGCGGTATAGAGGGGGAGGAGCTTGCTGACGGGTTCCAGGTTCGCGAGGACGGCTTACGTGATGTTCGCCGTGGCCGTTTTGCTGGCCCTGGTGAAGTTGAGCGGCCTCTCGGGCGCCCAGCCTCTTGTTCTCAGGATGGTGCCCATGAGTCCCGTCGCGAAGGCCGCGGAACCGGCGGCCGGCGAGAGCGGGGGAACCGAAGACGAGGCGCTGGACCTGCCCGATGCGGACGGTCCAGCGCCCGGACCCGTCGGACGCTTGTTGACCATAACCTCCAGGGTCTCGAACTTGCCGGGCAGGGAGGAGAGCGCGCGGACCAGAGAGCCGTCCCGGAACGAAGCTCCGGTCTTCTACCGGCCCTCGTCGGGGGAGGCTCGGGGCACGGACGGCGGCCCTGTCTGCGGCAACCTCGGCGACTTCCCGGGGAGCAGCAGGGCAGTCTTCCCGCTGCCGGGGAAGTACTTCGACTCCTACGAAGATACCTGGGGGGCAGCGCGTCCCCAGGGTGGACACGAGGGGACCGACCTCATGAGCCCAACCGGGACGCCGGAGTTCGCGATCACGGACGGCACCATCGTTCCGGTGAAGGGGGCGAACGAGAACGGCTGGAACACTTTAGGCGGTTACACGGTGATGCTCCAAGCCGCCTACGACGTGGGCCCTATCAGGAAGGGCGACCTCTTCTACTACGCCCACATGGACGAGGAGAGCACCCTGAAGGTCGGCACGAAGGTCCGGGCCGGCCAGCGCATAGGCGTCGCTGGCGACACCGGCGAGGGGCGCGAAACTACCCGCGGCAAGTTCCCGCCGCACCTGCACCTCGGCTGGTACGACGCTGGCTCCGCCAGCTCCGCTGGCTCTCGCACGGACCTGGAGTCCGGCGCGATGAACCCGTACCCTCTGCTCCTGTGGCTCGAAGCGCACGGCGGCGCTGTTGCCGGCGGCACGGACGCATCCTACTGTGAGGCGCCGCGGGAGTCCGTCCCCGATTCCTCCGGCACGAGCCCCGACCTCGACACCGGCGACCACAACGACGCCCGACCCAGCCCCGTCGTCGAGGCCCGGGACGGCCAGGACTCCCCGGAGCGCGAGGACCGGACGGCGGAGAAGAGCCATGGGCCGAGCGAGAAGAGTAAAGAAGCCGGCGCGACTGTAGGGAACTCGAACACGAGCCCGGCCGGTAGCACCGAAATAGACGACGATGCGGGGGACGAGCGCGGCGAGAGCTCCGCGCCGGACGCCGACCGGACAACCGGCTCGTCTACCGGCACGTCCATCGACGCGCCCACGGAGGACGGTATCCCGCAAGCGAAGATCCGGGCGAGGATCCGAACCCTCCTGAAGGACCCCTCACCCCCGGACCCTGCCTCACGGCGGGCCTACGTCTCGGCCCTCGTGGACATGCTCCACGAGGCCGAGAAGAAGAACGAACACGACGGGCACGACGCCGATACGCCGGACAAGAAGAAGCAGACGGACAAAAAGAAACAGAAAGATCAGAAAAACCGTCCGGAACCGTCCGGACGCAACGAAAACCGGAAGGGCGAGCCTGTTACCAAGACCGGTTCCGCGACCGCACGTTCGCAAAGCGTACCCGACGAGAAAGACACCAGCGAGGCCCCGGCCCCCGGTAAAGACCCGAACGAGGACTCCGATACGACCGTACCCGAGGGGCGGATATCGCCGGCCAAAGAGACGCCCCGGAAGACTCGAAACGGGGATAAATAAGCCACCCGGCTTCTACGCGAAGCAAGAGCTATGCAGAAGCAAGAGCTACACCTGTGCTACCCGACGGCCCGTGCTTGATCGCCGACGCCCGGAACCGCCTCAGCGGTTCTCCAGCGAGAGCGCCCGCTCGCGTTCCTCGCCGCCAAGGACGGTGCTCCGGGCGCACTTTATGCACGTGGCGTGGACGTTCTCGGGGTGATCCTTGAGGTACACGAGGACTACCTTCTTCGGCACCCGGTACAGGATGTGCCCGGTAGCCTCGCCGCACCCGGCGCAGAGGCGCTCCTCGCGGCCTAACTCCTTCGGCAGACGGCTCAGGCTCGGTAGTCGGTCGGGATGGAATACGCTCATGATTGAATTGTAACCCCGTTCGGAATATACTTTGGGCGTTGGCACTCTCGTGGGAAGAGTGCCGAAAAGCGGCAGACTCGCCGCACACGGTTGCAGTCTAGCAGAGGAGGCCAAGAGTGGCTCACAAGGAGCTAAGGTTCGACACGGACGCGCGCCGGGCGCTGGAGGCGGGCGTCAACAAGCTCGCCGACGCGGTCAAGGTAACGCTCGGGCCCAAGGGCCAGTACGTTGTGCTGGACAGGAAGTTCGGTTCGCCGACCATCACCAACGACGGCGTAACGATTGCTCGGGAGATCGAGCTGGAGGACATCTTCGAGAACCAGGGCGCGCAGCTCGTCAAGGAGGTGGCGACCAAGACCAACGATGTCGCCGGCGACGGGACGACCACGGCGACGCTTCTCGCCCAGACCATCGTGCGCGAGGGACTCAAGAACGTGGCCGCCGGCGCGAACCCGGTTATTCTAAGGGCCGGCATCGACAAGGCGGTCACGGTGGGGGTCGAGGCCATAAGGGCGCAGGCCACCGAGATCTCCGAGAAGGACGAGATCTCGCGCGTCGGCGCCATCTCCGCCCGTAGCGAGGAGATCGGCAACGTCATCGCCGAGGCCATCGACAAGGTCGGCAAGGACGGCGTGGTCAACGTCGAGGAGTCGCAGACCTTCGGGATGGACCTCGAGTTCACCGAGGGCATGCAGTTCGACAAGGGCTACCTCTCCCCGTACTTCGTGACGGACCAGGAGAGGATGGAGGCCGTCCTCGACGACCCCTATATCCTGATCGCCAACCAGAAGATCGGCAACGTCCAGGACGTCCTGCCGGTCCTGAACGCTGTCATGCAGAGCAACCGCCCGCTCCTGATCATCTCCGAGGACGTCGAGGGCGAGGCTTTGGCGACCCTGATCGTCAACAAGTTGCGTGGCACGTTCACCGCCGCCGCCGTGAAGGCTCCGGGCTTCGGTGACAGGCGCAAGAGGATGATGGAGGACATCGCCATCCTCACCGGCGGCGAGGTCATCACCGAGGAGCTGGGCTTGAAGCTCGAGAACACCCAGCTCAACCAGCTGGGTAGGGCCCGCAAGGTCGTCATCACCAAGGACAGCACCACCATGGTCGACGGGGCCGGTGACGCCGAGGCGATCCGGGGTAGGATCAACCAGATCCGGGCCGAGCTCGAGAACACCGACTCGGACTTCGACCGCGAGAAGCTTCAGGAGCGCCTGGCCAAGCTGGCCGGCGGCGTGGCGGTCATCAAGGTGGGCGCCGCGACCGAGACGGAGCTCAAGGAGACGAAGCACCGCGTCGAGGACGCCCTCAGCGCGACCCGCGCGGCGCTGGAGGAGGGCATCGTGCCGGGCGGCGGCGTCGCTCTCTTGCACGCCCAGGCTCCGATCACCGACCTGCTCGACTCCCTCGACGGCGACGAGCGGACCGGCGCCAGGATCGTCCACCGGGCGCTGGAGGAGCCAATCCGCCAGATCTCCGCGAACGCCGGAGCAGACGGCTCCATCGTGGTGAGCAACGTCCGGGGTCAGAGCGGCGCCTTTGGCTTCAACGCCCTGACCAGCGAGTACGAGGACCTTGTCGCGGCCGGCGTAGTCGACCCGGCGATGGTCACGAGGAGCGCGTTGCAGAACGCGGCCTCCATCGGCAGCCTCATCGTCACCACCGAGGTCGTCGTGGCCGAGCCCGAGGACGAGGGCGCCCCCGCGATGCCCGGCGGTATGGGCGGCATGATGTAAGGAGTCTCCAAGAGAGGCTCTCCGGGGCGGCGTCCTTTCCTGGACGCCGCTCTTTCTTTTAGATTTTTTAAGGTGTTTTGTTTCAATTGACCGACGATGGGTATAGTATGGGACGACGTGGGAGCCAAGAAGGAGGTTAGGACGTGAGGACTAATCAGATAGTCACTATTCTGGTGGTCGTCATCCTGATAGTAGTTCTGCTCATCTTGCTAGGTGTTTTATAAGCCCTTCTCGGCAACAGGCGCCTTGACCGCGGGCGTGGGTCGGTTATAACCTAGTGTAGATTTGCGGTACCCGAGAGATAGCTAGCCGCGAGAGCCCACAGGGGGAGCCCTGTGGGCTCTCGCGCATCCGTGCAGAGCGACGAGAAAGGCGGTCTTCAGCGCGTATGGATATTGAAATCGGCAAGGGAAAAACGGGCCGGCGGGCTTACGGGCTCGACGAGATCGCCATCGTCCCCAGCCGCCGGACCCGTGACCCCCAGGACGTGGACATCTCCTGGTCTCTGGGCAACCTGCACCTCGACCTCCCGTGCCTGGCCAGCGCGCTCGACGCCGCCGTCGACCCCAAGACGGCGGGGATTATCGGGTCTTTGGGCGGTCTCGCCGTGCTGAACCTCGAAGGGCTACAGACGCGTTACGAGGACCCTCCGCCCGTCTTCGAGGAGATAGCCAGCCTGCCCGAGCAGAAGGCCACGCGCGTCATGCAGGAGATCTACGCCGAGCCCATAAAAGAGGAGCTCATCTTCCGCCGCGTCCAGGAGATAAAGGACCAGGGCGTGATCGCTGCGGCGTCCCTGACCCCGCAGCGCGTCGAGCGCTACCACCGGGCCGCCATCGAAGCAGGTCTCGACGTCCTCGTCATCCAGGGCACCGTAGTCTCCGCCGAGCACGTCTCCAAGACCGTCGAACCCCTGAACCTCATGGAGTTCGTCCCCGGGCTGAACGTACCCGTAGTGGTGGGTGGCTGCGCGAGCTACTCGACCGCCCTGCACCTCATGCGCACCGGGGCCGTGGGCGTACTGGTCGGCGTGGGGCCGGGTCGCATCTGCACCACGCGCGGCGTCATCGGCATCGGCGTCCCGCAGGCGACCGCCGTCGCCGACGCGGCGGCGGCGAGGATGCGCCACTACCTGGAGACGGGCGAGTACGTCAACGTCATCGCCGACGGCGGGATGCGCACCGGCGGGGACATCGCCAAGGCCGTGACCTGCGGGGCCGACGCCGTGATGCTCGGGAGCGCGTTCGCAAAAGCCGAGGAAGCGCCGGGTAGGGGCTACTCGTGGGGAATGGCGACCTTCCACCCGACGCTGCCACGGGGGACCAGGATCAAGACGACCGTCACGGGCACGTTGGAGGAGATCCTGATCGGCCCAGCCCGGGAGAACGACGGGACCCGGAACCTCATGGGGGCCTTGAGGACCAGCATGGCGACCACGGGCTACCAGAACATCAAGGAGTTCCAGAAGGCGGAGGTCGTATACGCGCCGTCGTTCCACACCGAGGGCAAGACCGAACAACGTTCCCAGCAAATCGGGATGGGATAGGGGCGCCTGGTCGTGATCCTGGTCCTCGACTTCGGCGGCCAGTACGCCCAGCTCATCGCCCGGCGCGTGCGCGAGGCCCGCGTTTACTCGGAGTTGATCCCCTACGACACGCCGGTCGAGGAGATCCTGGCGCGCGAACCGGAGGGCATCATCCTCTCCGGCGGCCCGAACAGCGTCTACGGCGAAGGGGCGCCGCGGGTGGACCGGAGGCTCTTCGAACTCGGCACGCCCACTTTAGGCATCTGCTACGGGATGCAGCTCATGGCGTTGGAGATGGGCGGGAAGGTCGGGTCCGTCCAGATCCGGGAGTACGGCCGATCGGACCTGCACGTAAAGGAGCACGGGTTGCTCTTCGGCGGGACCCCCGAGAGCCAGGTGACGTGGACGAGCCACGGTGACGCCATCTTCGCGGTCCCGGAGGGCTTTAGCGTGACGGCCGAGACGCCCTCCGTCCCGATCATCGCCTTCGAGGAGCCGGAGAGGGGCTACTTTGGGGTGCAGTTCCACCCGGAGGTAAGGCACACCGAGTACGGAACGGAGATCCTCAAGAACTTCCTCTTCGAGGCCTGCGGTTGCACCCCCGACTGGACGCCGGTCAACATCATCACCGACGCCGTGGAGAAGATAAGGGAGCAGGTCGGGGATGCGAAGGCCATCTGCGGCCTCTCGGGCGGCGTGGACTCCTCGACGGCGGCGATGCTGGTCCACCGGGCCATCGGCGACAACCTCACTTGCGTGTTCGTGGACCACGGGCTTCTAAGGCAGAACGAGGCCGAGCAGGTCGTCGAGGCCTTCGGAAAGAACTCGGACGTGCCGCTCATACACGTGGACGCGAAAGACCGTTTCCTGGACAAGCTCGAGGGCGTCGCCGACCCGGAGGCGAAGCGCAAGATCATCGGGGAGGAGTTCATCCGCACCTTCGAGGAGGAGGCCGGCAAGATAGCGGAGGATGCGAAGTTCCTCGTGCAGGGGACGCTCTACTCGGACGTCATAGAGAGCGGCACCCGCGACGCCGCGCGCATAAAGAGCCACCACAACGTCGGCGGGCTGCCGGAGATCATGGACCTCGACCTCGTCGAACCTCTGCGCAACCTCTTCAAAGACGAGGTCCGGGTCGTGGCGGCGGAGCTCGGGATGCCCGAGCGGATGGTGTGGCGCCAGCCGTTCCCGGGCCCGGGGCTCGCCATCCGCGTAATCGGGGACGTGACCGCCGAGCGGCTGGAGATCCTGCGCAGGGCGGACTTCGCCTTGCAGGATGAGATCCGCAACGCTGGTCTCTACCGCGAGCTGTGGCAGAGCTTCGCCGTCCTGCCGGCCATCCACTCCGTCGGCGTCATGGGAGACGCGAGGACGTACGCCTACCCGATCGTGATCCGGGCGGTCACCTCCGACGACGCGATGACCGCCGACTGGGCGCGCCTGCCATACGACCTCCTGGAGCGGGTGAGCAACCGCATAATCAACGAGGTTCCCGGGGTGAACCGGGTGGCCCTGGACATCACCAGCAAGCCGCCCGGCACCATCGAGTGGGAGTAGGATCCGTGGTGCCGGACTGGCGCGAGGGCGGTGTAACGGAGGCCCAAAACGGGTACCCACGAACGCGAAATCAGCAACTTGGGGTTGAGCATATTCCGTAACCCCAGATCAGGCAGCTGGGTCAAGATTCTGGGCGAGTGGTTTAGGGCTACAAGGCACGGCGGCTGGAAAGGAGAGATGCATTGAGCATAGCCAAACTGGCCGAGCGTTCGAGGTTGTTTGCAGGGGCGATTCTCCTGGCCCTGGCGTTGATCCTGGGCAGTTGTGGGGGCAACGAAGTGCAGGAAGAGCAGCAAGACGTGCAGGAAGAACAGCAGGACGTACAGGAAGTACAGGAAGACCTGGAGCAAGAGCAGAAGGACGTGCAGGAAGAGCAGCAAGACGTGGAGAAAGAGCAGCAAGAGATCAGGGAAGAGCAGCAGGACGAAGAGAAGTAGGAAGAGAGCAAGAGAAGGACGGCGGGCTCGGGTCACCGACGCCTCTCGCCGATCAGGAATGATGAAGTTCGCACGTTTGCGAACTTCGCCAGGCAATAGAGAGCCGGGGTCTCTACGCCCCGGCTCTCTATTTGAACTTTAGCTTTGGGCTCCCGCCCTAGTAGCCGCCCGCGTACTCCAGGTAGCCATAATAGGTGGTGGTGCCCCCACGGTTCGGGTCGCCGTTAAAGCCGTAGTAGTTCGGCGCCAGTGGGTCGTCGCTCTTGGCCTTGGCATCGTTGCGGAGCGTGGCGATGTCGTTCGTCGGGGTGCCGGTGCATTTGTTGGAGGCGATGCAGAGCGCGATCGTCCCGGCGACGTGCGGCGAAGCCATGCTCGTGCCGGAGATCGTCTTGTAGGTGCCGTTCCTGTGCTTGCGGCTACCCTTCCACGTGGACTTGATGCACACACCGGGCGCGGCGATGGTGTGCTCTGCGTCACCGCTGGTGAGCGTGGCGTAGTTGCTGAAGTTGGCGGCGGTGTCGTCGGGATCGTTCCGGCAGGTCGAGATCGCTGTATTCCCCGGCTCGCCATCGTAGTCTGCCATCGCCGTCACCGTGAGCACCTCGTCGTAGGCCGCCGGGACGGTAGTGGAGAGGTCGACACTGTCGTTGCCGGCGGCGACCGCGTAGGTCACGCCCTTGGCGACCGAGCCGCAGATGGCCCTGTGCAGCGCGTCGCTGTTGTCGTTGCCGCAGTTGTCGTCGTCGGCGCCGGGACCCACAAGCGCACCGAGGCTCATGTTAGCGACCTCGATGGTATCGGCCTTGCCGGTGACCCAGTCGACGCCGCAGATGACCGAGGCGAAGCTGCCGCTACCGTCGCTGCCGAGGACCTTGACCGCCTGCAGGCGAGCCCCCGGCGCCGTGCCGACGACCCCGGAGCCGTTGTCCTTGGCCGCGGCCGAACCGGCCGCGTGCGTGCCGTGGCCGTTGCCGTCTGAGTAGGCGCTCCTGTCGCTGCTCGTGCAGTTGTAGCCGCCGCTGACGTTGAGATCACTGTGCCTCTTGTAGATGCCGGTGTCTATGATCGCGACATCCGCATCGACCGCTCCGCTGCCGTTGCCCGCGTTCGTGTTGCTCTGGTCGGCCTGCACACGGTCTATGCCGGTCGGCAAAGTCTGGGCCGAGGCCTCGACCGCGCGATCTTCGGCGACGAAATCGACGCGGGTATCGGCACTCAAGGCGGAGGAGAGGTCCAGGCCCGAGGGGACGCGAACGGCGAAGCCCTTGAGCGCGTTCTCGTAGGTGTGGGTGACTTCGAGGTCGAGCGGCTGGGCCAGCTCGCTCGCTATCGCCGCGGCATCGGGAACGTCATCGTTGAGCACGATGATGTAGCTGTCCGGGATCACGTCCCCCGCGTCTAGCGAGGAGGCAGGCTCGATGAGCTCTTCTCCCGTGGTCTGCTCGGGACCGGGTTCGGTAGGTTGAGCCACAACCACTCCTGCGCAGGCGAGCATAATTGCTACTAACACGGTAAAAAACAAGCCAAAACGGTTTGCCACCATGACTCCCTTCTCTAGCTTCGAGTCCTAGCGAAGATTCTCCGAAACTCCGCAAACATACCTTGTGTAGGGGGTATTCTTATCTGTATTGCCCACTCTTCGAAGTTCTAGACACCCGTTTGTGAATCCTGTACTTCGACCGCGGGTCAGACGACGCCACGAGCACATCCCGAAGCACCGTCCGAACCAGCGAACCTTTCGGACTACGGCTCGTCGTCGCGACGCGGCCTGCTCGAACACTACCACGAACTAACCACCCCGCGGAAGGTCTTGCAGTGCCTCGCGAGGACAGCCCTGGCCAGTACGTAGTTCCAGTTGCGCGAAGCGATTAGGTACGGCGCTCCCGGTTACCCAGAGCCGTCTGCCATTCGGCTGCAGACCGTGGAACAGGACGCAAAGCAGGACAAAAGTCGTACAACAAAGCCTCAAACCGCCGTTCGCGCGAGCGAAAGCTTTATGCAACAGAAACTTAAAGCGGCTTTTACGTAACTGAAACCACAAGCCTCGAGACGTGCCCTATAGTCCCGCGTTGAGAATTCTGCACTGGAGACCGGGCCGCGGTGGACCCGGACCCTTCCGGTGCGACGAGCAGAAAGGGGAGACGGTTTGAGTAGAGCTGCGCGATTGAGGCGATTGATGGGGGCATTCCTCCTGTCCCTTATGGTGATCCTGGCCGGCGCCTGCGGCGGTGGCGGCGGCGAGAAGAAGGACGAGAAGAAGGAAGAGAAGAAAGACGACGAGAAGAAGGAAGAGAAGAAGGACGAAGAGAAGAAGTAGCAGGAGAACGGCGGTGGCGGCGAGGCTTCGGGCCTGACCGCCGCGGCTCCGGCGTCGATGGGGCGGTCGCCTGGGTCACGGCCCGGGTGATCGCCTTTCTACGGACCACCTGTCGGCTGTGAGGTTTGGGCTAACGCCGCCGAGGAGGTTGTGTAACACCGATTTAAAGATGTGTTTACACGGATGAAACCAAAAGCCTGTAACTATTGCCTATAGTCCTGCGTTGGAGATTCTGGGTTGGAGACCGGACCGTCTAGGTACCTGGGGCCGCCCGGCATGGAGATCAGAGAGGAGAGAGCGTTTGAGTAGAGCTGTGCGTTCGAGTCTGTTGGTAGGGGTGTTTCTCTTGGCCCTAGCCCTGGTATTGGCCGGTTGCGGCGGCGGGGGCGGTGGGGAAGAAGAAAAGAAGAAGGAAGACGAGAAAAAAGAGGATACAGGGAAAGAGAAGACGGAGGCGAAAGAGAAGGCCAGCGGAGGCAGTCCTGGCCAGATCGCCGTCGAGGGCTCCAGCACCGTGCTGCCGATCACCCAGGGTGCGGCCGAGGCGTTCAACCAGCAGAACCCGGACGTGCAGATAACCGTCGGCGGCGCCGGAACCGGCGACGGCTTCGAGGCGTTCTGCAGTGGAGATACGCAGATCTCGGACGCCTCCAGGCCGATCAAGGACGAGGAGGTCCAGGCCTGCCAGGAGAACGGCATCGAGTTTGTCGAGATCCCGGTGGCCCTGGACGGCCTCACGGTTGTGGTCAATCCCCAGAACGACTTTGCGGAGAACATAACGCTCGACCAGCTCAGGACGCTCTGGGAGCCTGCCGCCGAGGGTCAGATCACTACCTGGAACCAGGTGAATTCCGAGTGGCCAGAAGAGCAGATCAACCTCTACGGCCCCGGCACCGAGTCGGGCACCTTCGACTTCTTCACCGAGAGGGTTAACGGTGAGGAGGGTGAGAGCCGGACGGACTACCAGGCGAGCGAGGACGATAACG
This sequence comes from Rubrobacteraceae bacterium, assembly GCA_030448125.1. Lineage (GTDB taxonomy): Bacteria > Actinomycetota > Rubrobacteria > Rubrobacterales > Rubrobacteraceae > Rubrobacter_F. Next base: position 161,987 of record JAUJNO010000004.1, read on the forward strand.
TGCTCGTGCAAGGTGTATCCGGCGACCCGAACGCGCTGGGCTATTTCGGCTTCGGCTACTTTGAGCAGAACCAGCAACGGCTCAAGGCCCTCGCCGTCGATACCGTCGCGCCCAGCACGGAGACTATCCAATCGGGTGAGTACCCGCTCTCGCGGCCCCTGTTCATCTACGTGAGCACGCAGGCCCTCGAGGAGAACTCGTCTGTCGAGGAGTTCGTGAACTTCTATCTGGAGAACCTCAACCAGTTCGTCGAGCAGGCCCAGTACGTACCGCTCTCCGACCAGGGTTTGCAGGAGGCGCGCGAGCGGCTCAACAACCGCACCACGGGCACCGCTCCCGAAGACGCCGTCGGAGGCGAGAAAGGCAAGGCGGAGGAAGAGACCAAGGCGAAGGAAGAGACGAAGTAGGAAGAATGCCGCTAGCGGCGTTTGTGGACGGTAGAATCACTATCTATAGTGGGGCCGGATTGCCCGGCCCCACCTTCTAGTAGAGCAGCAATTCTTGGAGGGTTGAGAGTGTGGCGGTAAACGCGGAGCAGAGAGGGCCTTCGGGGGAAGGGATGTGGCAGCGAGAGAGCCGGGCAAGGCACTTCCGGGAGCGGGCCATAAAGATCGTGCTCGCGGCGTGCGCCTATGTCTCGGTGTTGACGACCTTCGGGATCGTCTTCGTCTTGCTCTTCGAGACGGTTAACTTTTTCCGAGAGGTCTCCATCGTGGAGTTCTTTACCTCGACGACGTGGTCGGCTGCCTTCGCCAACCCCCAGTTTGGCATCCTGGTGCTCGCGAGCGGCACGCTGCTCACCACCCTGATCGCCATCGCAGTAGCGCTGCCAGTGGGGCTTCTCGCGGCGATCTTCCTGAGCGAGTACGCTTCTCCGGGTTTGAGACGTTGGCTCAAGCCCGCCCTCGAGATACTGGCCGGGGTACCCACGATCGTCTACGGTTACTTCGCCCTGACGTTCGTCACGCCGTTGTTGCGGGAGACCATACTCCCGAGTATGACGATCTTCAACGCCTTGAGTGCCGGACTGGTTATGGGCGTTATGATCATTCCGACTATAGCCTCCGTGAGTGAGGATGCCATCCACGCAGTGCCCAGAAGCTTGAGGGAAGGGGCATACGCGCTCGGGGCAACCAAACGCGAGACAGCTACCAGGATCGTCTTGCCTGCGGCTCTGTCGGGCATCGTCGCGGCGACCATCCTGGGCATTTCCCGGGCTGTGGGGGAGACCATGATCGTGGCCGTCGCCGCAGGAAACCTCGCGCAGCTGACCGCCAACCCTCTTGAATCGGTGCAGACCATGACGGCCTTCATAGTCCAGGTAGCCTCCGGGGACACGCCTACGGGCTCGCTGACGTACAACACGATCTTCGCCGTCGGCTCGACCCTGTTCGTCATGACCTTGATCCTGAACATCGTCAGCTACGTATTCGTGCGACGCTTTAGGGAGGCTTACTGATGGCAACGAAGAGCGGTGCCCAGAAGAACGCACGGAAGGGCGAACCAGAAGGGGAGGGAGTCTTCAAGACCTCCGTATCCGCGCGGCATGCGCTGGATCGCGTGTTCTCGGTCCTCGTGTTCGTCGCCGCCATGATAGGGCTGGTCGTGTTGGCGGTCTTGCTGGTAGATATCGCCCGGGACGGGCTACCGCGCCTGAGCTGGGCCTTCATTACCAGCTTTCCTTCGGTCATTCCCCAGAATTCGGGCATCTACCCGGCCCTGCTCGGTTCACTGTGGCTGCTGGGCCTGACGGCGATCCTAAGCGTTCCTTTGGGCATCGGGGCGGCCGTCTACCTGGAGGAGTACGCCCCCGACAACTGGCTGACTCGCTTGATCGAGGTGAACATCTCCAACCTGGCCGGCGTGCCTTCCATCATCTACGGTCTGCTGGGCCTGGGCATCTTCGTGAACCTGCTGGGAGGCATAACCGGCGGGCAGAGCATCGTCTCGGGAGCCCTGACTCTTAGCCTGCTCATCCTGCCCGTTATAATAATCGCTACCCGGGAGGCCCTGCGTACCATCCCGGGCGCCGTGCGCGAGGGAGGGTACGCTCTAGGGGCGACGCGCTGGGAGGTGATCCGGAGCCACCTGCTGCCGATGGCCCTACCCGGCGCCCTTACCGGCACGATCCTGGCGCTCTCGCGCGCCATCGGCGAGACGGCGCCCCTGATCGTCGTCGGGGCCGCGACCTACATAACCTTCGCTCCCGACAGCCCGCTGAGCAGTTACAGCGCGCTCCCCATCCAGATCTACTCCTGGGTCTCCCAGCCACAGCCCGCGTTCCAGCTCGCCGCCGCCGCCGGTATAGTTGTCCTGATGGTCGTGCTGCTGCTGACGAACTCGGTCGCTATCTGGCTGCGGAACAAGTACCAGAGACGTGGGTAGGGGTCAGAGAAAGCTTTATACTAAAGGAAGGCGCGTGTTTGATGGTTTCTAGAGAAGAGAATTCTAGAGGAGTTAGGGAGGAAAGATCCTTGTCCGAGGTTTCTGGCGAGAGGTCTGGGATCGGTAGGGACCAGGGCGACCAGCCCTCTCCCGCGCCGAAGACCGAGGCTCTGGGTATGAAGACCGAGAACCTCTCGGCGTTCTACGGTGCTTTCAAGGCCGTGACCGACGTGGATATGGAGATCCGGCCAAACAAGGTGACGGCCCTTATCGGCCCCTCGGGCTGCGGGAAGAGCACCTTTATCCGTTGCCTCAACCGGATGCACGAGGTTGTTCCTAACGCGTACGCCGAGGGATGCGTCAAGCTGGGAGATCGAGACATCTACGCTAGGGATACGGACCCGGTGACCGTAAGGCGGCGCATCGGGATGGTCTTCCAGAAGCCCAATCCCTTCTCGAAGTCCATCTACGAGAACGTTGCCTGGGGGGCCCGGATCAACGGCTACAGGGGCGATATGGACGAGCTGGTAGAGCGGTCCTTGAAGCGCGCGGCCCTGTGGGACGAGGTGAAGGACAAGCTGAAGAAGAGCGGGTTCGACTTGTCGGGGGGGCAGCAGCAGCGGCTGGTCATCGCCCGGACGCTGGCGGTCGAGCCGGAGGTGATCCTGATGGACGAGCCGGCGAGCGCATTGGACCCGGTCTCGACCCAGAAGATCGAGGACACCATGGCCGAGCTAAAGGAGCGCTACACGGTGGTGATCGTGACGCACAACATGCAACAAGCGGCGCGCATCTCGGACTACACGGGCTTCTTCTACATAGAGCACATGAACGACCCAGGCCGGCTCTGGGAGTTCGACGAGACGGACAAGATATTCTCCTCACCGAACCGCAAGGAGACGGAGGATTACGTTACGGGTCGCTTCGGGTAGAGAGGTTTCGCATGCCGCGAGAGACTTTTCAAAGGGAGCTCGACCAGCTGGTCGAGGAGGTCGTGGAACTCGGACGGGAGGTCGAGTCCTCTTTAGGCACCATGGTCGAGGCCCTGCAGGGGCAGGACGGCGAGATTGCGAAGAGGGAGATTGGCGTGGACTCCCGCTTCAAGGAGCGGGGAGCGGAGATCGACGAGGAGTGCATGGTCTTGCAGGCCCGCCAGGCGCCGGTGGCCCGAGATCTCAGGCTCGTCTACACCGTGCAGGCCGTGACCAACCATCTGGTGCGCGCCGGTACCCTCTGCGAGCACATCTGCCACGCGATCGTCGAGACCGGCGGCGCCGACCAGGATTCCGACCTGTCCGCCACGCTCTCCGAGATGGCGCGGGGTGCCCGCAGCCTCTTCGGGGAGGGTCTCGACGTCTTCGAAAGCCGCGACATAGACCGCGCTCGTGACCTGGAGGCCGCTGACGACAAGGTGGACCTGCTCTACTCGGAGGCTATGAACCTCGTCGTCAACCCTAACAAGGAAGAAAGTGGCTCTCCGGAGTGGCGTGTCCGGGCCGCTCTCATGGTGCATTACCTCGAACGCATAGCCGATCATGGCGTGGACGTCGGCGGACGAACCGTGTTCCTCGTCACTGGCGAGCGCATGGAGAGCGCCATGCGCCAGTACCGCGAGCGACGCATCGATTCCGACGAAGACTAGCCGCGAATACGTATAGAACGCTGACTCGGCCCCACCGGTAGTAGTTGTATGCTACAATTCAGGCGTAGTTTTGCCTGGAGAGCGAGTCGTATTTGGGAAGCTTGGTTTGAGGCTTACGAAGAAAAGCAAGTACGCGGTACGGGCGCTCATGGAGCTAGCGCTCGACAGCTGTGGATCTCCTCTTGGGGTGTACGAGATCGCCCGCAGGCAGCACATCCCCGAGAGGTTTCTCGAGCAGATCTTCGGCGACCTGAGGCGGGAGGGGATTCTCGAGAGCCACCGTGGAGCGCACGGAGGGTTCTGCTTCGCCGTGTCCCCCGAAGACGTGACCGTGCTCGACATCGTCGAGATCCTGGACGGCGAGGTCCGTCCGGCGCGCTGCTCGGCCGGCGGACAGTGCTACATCGCCGACGCGCCGCTATGCGCGACGAGCGAGATCTGGGACGAAGCCCGCGTCGCCCTCGAAAGCGTCTTCGGCCGCTATACCATCGCCGAGATAGCCGCCAAAGAACGCGAGACCCGCGCCGTCCGCGCCGAAGCGGCGGACGACGAAGCGGACGCCGTGACGCAAGCCGAGCCCGCGACGACCTCCGTCACCGGATAGAAGAACCTCTCCGCAAAGAGGCGGAGGGCCTCAGGATGCGCCTCCGTTCGCACCTCCGTGGCCTCACCGAACTGGCCGAAACCCTCATCGAAGTTGAAGGCGCGACCTACCGAATAACCCACCCGGCGGCGGCCGACGCCCTCATAGACGAGGAAGAGTTCGCCCGGGACGAGCAGCTCCCCTACTGGGCGGATCTCTGGCCGAGTGCCGTGGCGCTGGCGCGCTCGCTTTCGCGTCCGTCCGCGCGGCACGTCCCCGAGGAGCGCCTCGCCGGGAGGCGCGTTGTCGAGCTTGGCTGCGGCGTCGGGCTCCCGAGCGCGGTCGCCCTCGCCCGCGGGGCCAGGGTCACGGCCACCGACCACTACGCGGCCGCCCTCGACTTCGCCCGCTACAACGCCCTCGCAAACCTCGGGTACGGACCTTGTACACGGCTCCTGGACTGGCACGCGCCCCGCACGGAAGGCATCGGCTGCTTCGACCTCGTCCTCGCCGCCGACGTGCTCTACGAAGAGAGGAACGTCCCGGCGCTCGCGGCCCTGATCCCCACCCTCCTCGCCCCCGGCGGCGAGGTCCTGATCGCCGACCCCCGTCGCAAGAACGCCCCGTCGTTCCTGGAGACGATGCAAGCGGGGGGCTTTCGCCCGTCGACGGAGGAGCATTCCGTGCCGTCGGACGGCCGAACGATCACGGTCCTCTTGCACCGGCTCCGGACGTGCTGACCCTGGGTCGCGAGGTTCGCGCGGTTGCCGCTCGCTCGTACCGTGCTGTAGTCTGGGGACGAGCGGGCTCGGCGTAGCGCGCGGGGTAGCGGCGGGCTCTCTCCGCGCGGCGCGGAAGGAAGGGGTAGACGGCGCGAATCTCCGGCGGTAGAGGCCGGGGCTTGTTCGTCGTGAGGGCGGTGATCTCGTAGAGAAGGAGGGATATCGTGAAGAAGAAGCTGGCTCTACTGGCGGCATCTCTGGCGATGCTGCTGACGGTTACTGCTGCTCTGGCCCTGGCACAGACGGAGCCGGTCGACGAGGATCAGCTACGGTGCCTGATACCCGAGGGATGCGATACGAACGGCGACGGCATGCCGGACCTTAGAGCCGGCGAGCCCGCGCCTGGCCCCTCGCCGGGCGCCGTGCAGTACGACAACGCCGCCTGAGAGGAGGCGAACGGGAAGAGAGTAGTAGTCTTCCCGGAACGGACCCACGGCGTGGCGCGTCGGGCGGACCCGGGTTTCCGGCTGTTATACTCCGTTTCGTGCTACTGGACCAGCTAAACCCCACCCAGCTAGACGCCGTCACGCACACCGAAGGGCCACTACTCATCCTCGCCGGGGCCGGAAGCGGCAAGACGCGCGTTCTTACGCATAGGATCTCCCACCTCATAGATGAGGGGCTCGCGGCGCCGGACGAGATACTCGCTATCACCTTCACGAACAAGGCCGCAAACGAGATGAAGGACCGGGTGGCGCTCCTCGTCGGGCCGGACTCGCGCAAGATGTGGGTCTCGACCTTCCACGCGTTCTGCGCCCGCGTCTTGCGGGTCTACGCCGAGAAGCTCGGGTACCGCCGGGAGTTCACGATCTACGACTCCGCCGACCAGGTACGGCTCGTGAGGCGCTGCATAATAGAGCTTGGCAAGGACCCAAAGCGCTTCAACCCCAGGTCTTTCCACGCCCAGATCTCCACCGCCAAGAACCTCCTCCTGGACGCGAACGACTACCTGCGCCAGACCGAGGGTTTCATGGCCGAGAACGTCGCCGAGGTCTACGACCTCTACCAGAAGCGCCTTTACGAGAACAACGCGATGGACTTCGACGACCTCATAATGCAGACCGTAGCCCTACTCGAAGTCTTCCCGGAGGTACGCGAACGCTACCAACGCCGCTTCAAGTACATCCACGTCGACGAATACCAGGACACGAACCACGCCCAATACCGGCTCGTGAACACTTTAGCCGCTGAACACCGTAACTTGTGTGTCGTCGGGGACGACGATCAGTCGGTGTACTCGTGGCGAGGAGCGGACATACGAAACATCCTCGACTTCGAGCGGGACTACCCGGAGGCGAAGGTCGTCAAGCTGGAGCAGAACTACCGCTCGACCCAGACGATCCTGGACGCGGCGAACGCGGTGGTGGCGAACAACGCTTCACGCAAGGCGAAGGAGCTGTGGACTGCTGGGGACGAGGGCGAGCGCATCCGGGTGTTTACGGCGGCGGACGACTATGCGGAGGCGCGGTTCGTGGTCTCGGAGATCTTGCGGCTCGTCGATTCCGGGGCTTCTTTGAGGGATGTGGCGGTCTTTTACCGGACGAACGCGCAGAGCCGGACGTTGGAGGACGTGTTAGTGCGCGAGGGGGTGCCGTACCAGATCGTCGGCGGCGTGAGGTTCTACGAGCGGGCGGAGATCAAGGACGCGATGGCGTACCTGTCGGTGATCTCCAACCAGGACGCCTCGGTCTCCCTGGAGCGGATCGTCAACGTCCCTAAAAGAGGGCTCGGCGCGACCTCGGTGGCGCGTCTGCAGGAGTACGCCTCGCGAAACGGCGTCTCCCTCTACGACGCCCTCTCCGAGGCCGACGAGGCCGGGCTCACGGGGAAGGCTCGCAAGGCCTGCCCTCAGGTGCGGGAGCTCTTCGAGGGTTGGCGGGTCGCCGCGAGGGAGGTTCCGCCGTCGGAGATCATAGAGGCCGTGCTCGACGAGTCGGGGTACAGGGCGGAGCTTCAGGCGGAGAACACGGTGGAGGCCGAGTCGCGCCTGGAGAACCTGCAGGAGTTGGTGAACGCCGCCGCCGAGTACGAGAGGATTGAACCCGAAGCTACCCTGGACGGCTTCTTGCAGGAGCAGGCACTGTTCTCGGAGGCTGACAGGCTCACGGGCGAGGGTAGGGTTACGTTGATGACGCTGCACAACGCCAAAGGGCTCGAGTACGACCACGTCTTCGTGGTGGGGATGGAGGAGGGGACCTTCCCGCACGCCCGATCCATGGACGAGCAGAATCTGGAAGAGGAGCGCAGGCTGGCCTACGTCGGGATCACGCGGGCAAAGAAGACGCTGACGCTCTCGTACGCCCGGGTGCGTTCGACCTACGGCGAGCGCGAGTACCAGATGCCCTCGCGCTTCCTCTCGGAGATCCCCGAGAGGTTCAAGGCCGGCTCCGTTCCCGCTACCGGCTCCGTTAGCGGTGGTTCCACCCGCGGCTCCGCGGGGCGCGGGGGATGGGGCAGTGCTTTGCCGCGACGCGAAGGGCGCCAGGAGGGGGACGCTGCTTCCGCCGCTTTCAGCGCGGGGGAGAGGGTGCGGCACGCCAAGTTTGGGATAGGAGAGGTCGTTGAGGCGCAGGACGGGAAGGTCGTCGTCCGGTTCGGCTCGGAGGAGAGGATATTCGTGCCGGAGTTGGCGCCTCTGAGCAAGGCGTGAGGATCTGGAAGGGGTAATCTCAATGACACACGTTTACGTAATCGGGCACAGGAACCCGGACACGGATACTATAGCGTCGGCGATAGGGTACGCGGAGCTGAAAGGCAGGCTCGACCCGGAGAACGTCTACGCCCCGGCGCGGCTGGGGGAGGTGAACACCCAGACGCGTTGGGCACTCGAGAAGAGCGGGGCCGGAGAGCCGAAGCTCCTGAAGCACATCATGCTCCGGGTCAAGGACGTAATGAACAACGTGACGACCGCTCATAAGAACGACCCCTTGCGCAACGTCGGCCTGACGATGGCGAAGGAGAACATAAGCCAGGTGCCAATAGTCGACGACGACGGGACGCTCGTCGGTATCGTGACCGAGAAGGACCTTGCGCGCATGTACGTCCGCGAGTCGCGCGAGGCCTCGACCTTCGTCTCGACCCCGGTCTCCGTGCGCGCGATAGTCGAGGTTCTGGAGGGCGAGCTCCTCGCCGGGGAAGACAGAGACACCAGCGGCAAGCTGTGGGTGATCTCGATGAGCGTCGACTCGATGGGGCAGTCCATGGAGACCGGCGACATCGTAGTTATCGGGGACAGGACGGAGGGCCAGCGGCGCGCCATCGAGCTCGGCGCGGGTATCCTCGTGGTCTCCAACGGTGTCAGACCAGACGATGAGATCTTGAGGATGGCCGAAGAGAAGGGGACTCCGGTCGTGCTCAGTCCTCTAGACTCCTACGTGACGAGCCGGATGATACAGCTCTCGGTACCTTGCTGGGAGGTGATGACCGGGAACCCGTTGACCGTAAACCCCGAAGAGCTCCTCGCCGACATTACCAACAACGTCATGGCGGTCCACTACCGGGCGGCGATCGCCGTGGACGACGACAAGAGGCCTCTGGGCATACTCACGCGCACGGATCTACTCAACCCCGAGCCGCGGAGGGTCTTGCTCGTGGACCATGCCGAGAGGGGCCAGAGCGTGCCGGGCGTCGAGCAGGCCCAGGTCGTCGAGATCCTCGACCACCACCACGTGGGCAACGTCGAGACCAGAACCCCCATCCCCGCCACCTTCGACCCAGTCGGCTCGACGGCTACCCTGATCCTGGAGCGTTACAAAGCGAGCGGCATCAGGCCCGAGGAGCCGACGGCGAAGATGCTGCTCGCGGCGGTCCTCTCGGACACGGTGATCTTCAACTCCCCGACGACGACCGACCGCGACCGCGAGGTCGTGCGCTACCTGGAGGGGATGTTGGACCTCGACGCCAGAGAGTTCGGGATGGAGATGTTCGAGGCTTCGTCGGACGTCTCTGACCTCTCGCCCGGGGAGATCATAGGCCGCGACCAGAAGGAGTACGCCCTGGGCGACGCGGGCGCGATGAGCATCTCCCAGATAGAGACGGTGGGCGCCGGTCTGCTGGAGCGCAAGGACGAGCTGCTCGACGCTCTGGAGGGGTTGCGGCAGAGGAACGGCTACCTCTTCGCGGCGCTCATGGTCACGGACATCATCGAAGGGGGCACCGAGCTCCTGTGCGTCGGCGATTGCGACCCCGTCGAGCGGGTCTTCGACAAGCAGGCCAGGGACAACGTCATAAACCTGCCTGGCGTACTGAGCCGCAAAAAGCAGGTCGCCCCCAAGCTACTCGCAGCCTTTTAGGGCGGAGTAGCTCGTGGCGAAGATCCTGGACGGCAAGGCCGTAGCCGCCGAGGTGCGCTCCGAGGTGGCCGCGGAGGTCGCGCGGCTTAGAGGTTGGGGTATCCTCGCGCGCCTCGACGTGGTCCTCGTCGGCGATGACCCGGCTTCGGCGACCTACGTCCGCATGAAGCAGAAGGACTGCGCCGAGGTCGGCATCGAGTCCCGGGTCCACCGCTTCGAAGCGCATACCTCCCAGGAGGAGCTCGCCGACCTCGTCGAGCGGCTCAACGCAGATACGGCCGTCTCCGGATTTTTTATCCAACTCCCGCTGCCGGAGGGGCTCGACCCGCTCGCCCTTCTCTCGGAGATAGACCCGGCCAGGGACGTGGACGGTTTGAGCCCTTTGAGCGTCGGGCGTCTCTCCATCGGCCTGCCGAGCCTCCTGCCCTGCACGCCGCACGGCGTCATCCAGCTCCTGAGACGCAGCGGAGTACAGATAGAGGGCAGGGAGGCCGTGGTGATCGGACGCTCCAACCTCGTCGGCAAGCCCCTAGCCCAGCTCCTATTGCGCGAAAACGCTACCGTTACCGTCTGCCACTCGCGCACGGAGAACCTGCCCGAGGTGGCGCGCCGGGCGGACTTACTCATAGTCGCCGCGGGCAGGCGGGAGTTCGTGGGAGCCGAGTACGTCCGCGAGGAGGCGGTCGTCGTGGACGTCGGCATCCACGGGAGGGAGGGGGGCGGCCTCGTCGGGGACGTGAGGTTCGACGAGGTCGAGCCGGTAGTCTCTCACATCACGCCAGTGCCGGGTGGTGTTGGGCCGATGACGCGGGCGATGCTGCTCTATAACACCCTGCAGGCCGCGCGGGCGGCCGGGTAAGCGTTCCGGGTCTACCCGAGGATATCGCCTGCGGCGACCTCGAGACCGGGTATCGTCCGCGACGTCACGGTTTCGCCGTGCTTTATTCTCACGGTTTCGCGGTACTCTCCGCTGTCCGGTCTCGAGTGGACCTCTATGGTCTCCGCGGGCAGGTTGACGAGCCACGCTTCGGGAATGCCCGCGCGCGCGTAGAGGGGCAGCTTTGCCTCAAGGTCTCGCTCCACCGACGTGTCCGCGACCTCGATGAGGAGGAGCACGTCGTCGGGCATTGGATGGCCTCCGGTATAGAAGTCGTCGCGAGGCCGGAGCAGGGAGATGTCGGGCTCCGGTTCGGAGTTGCCGTTTAGAAGGATCGGACTCTGCACACGCACGATAGCGCTCAGATCCGTAAACCTGTTCAGGAGTCTATTGAGGCGATCGACGCACGCGGCGTGGCGGCTGCCGATAGGACTCATTTTTACTATCTCTCCCTCAATGAGTTCGACGCGATCGTCCTCGGAGAGGATACCGACCTCGGCCATGCGATGGTACTCGTGGACGCTGAAGCGCCTTTTCTCGGCCCGGACCGGCACGCCTTCTCGCTTCGTTTCGGACGAAACCATCGTCCGGGATACTAGCATAACCCGAGGAAGATCCCGCGCCGGCAAACGGACGGGGACGGCCCCGCCCCTGCTGGATCTTGCTGTATCATCGCTGGGGTTTCGTTCAAAGAGAAACGGAGGACGGCGATGGATTTGCGGCTTGGAGGCAAGCGCGCATTGGTGACAGGCTCGACCGCCGGGATCGGGTTCGCGGCGGCGGCAAGGTTGGCCGAGGAGGGCGCCTCGGTGGTAATAAACGGGCGTTCCGCGGAACGGGTCGAGGAGGCCGTGCGGCGTGCGCGTGAGCGCGCGCGGGAGAGGGCGCCGGAGGCCGACGAGGTCTCGGGCGAGGTCTCGGGTGTGGCGGCGGACCTCGGTACGGCGGAGGGCGTCGAGGAGTTGCTGCGGCAGGTTCCCGAGACGGACATCCTGGTCAACAACCTCGGCATCTTCGAGCCCAAAGACTTCGGGGAGATCACCGACGACGACTGGTTCCGCTTCTTCGAGACCAACGTGATGAGCGGGGTGCGGCTGGCGCGCCGTTACCTGCCCGGGATGAAGGAGCGGGACTGGGGCCGGATCGTGTTCGTCTCCAGCGAGTCGGCGGTCCACATACCGCCGGAGATGATCCACTACGGCGTGACCAAGACGGCCCAGCTTGCCGTCGCCCGCGGCTTGGCCGAGACCACCGTGGGGACCGGCGTGACTGTGAACTCGGTGTTGCCCGGACCTACCGCCTCCGAAGGCGTGAAGACCTTCGTCGGGCGGATGGCCCAGGAGCAGGGCAAGGATGAGGCCGCCATGGAGGAGGAGTTCTTCCAGACGGCCCGCCCCACCTCCCTGCTGCAACGCTTCATCGAGCCCGAAGAGGTGGCCGAGATGATCGCCTTCGTCTGCAGCCCGGCCTCATCGGCCACCAACGGCGCCTCTCTCCGAGCCGACGGCGGTGTCGTCCGCTCGGTCGTATGAAGACTATCAACGCGGGTGCGCTAAGGATGACGGAGACGCTAGAGAGCCGGAGGTAGAAGATGATATCCAAAGGAATGATGGAAACTTCGCCTTGTCCTAAGTGTGGAAGCACGAGCTTTGGTTTCTGGACATCGTCAAGCACAAGTAAGCAGCATCGCTATTGCCTCCCTTGCCGTCGGAATCGGGCCGATGCCTACTCCCAGCGTAAGAGATCCAGTGGTGGTTCGCACACGCCCCGTCAATGGCTCGAAAAACTTAAACAGTACGAAAGATGTCCGCGTTGCGGACGTCTTTGGCAAGACATTCCACGACGGCCGGATAGACGCTATAAGTATGTGTGGACTAAAGATCATATTGTTCCGCTTACAGCAGGTGGTACAGACAGCATCGAGAACATTCAGCCTTTGTGCTATCGGTGCAACTCTGCGAAATGCAACAGAGAAGATTCATAGTAACCTCAGCAGACTGTGCGCTAAGATAACGATGGAGCCGCTAGAGAGCCGGAGGTAGAAAATGATATCCGAAGAAGAGGTGCGCCACGTCGCCAGCCTGGCCCGCCTGGGCCTGACGGAGGATGAGGTAAAGAAGATGAGCGGACAGCTCGATGCCATCCTGGAGAGCATCGACCAGATCGGCGAGCTGGACCTCGAGGACGTCCCGCCCACTGCCAACGCCCTGAACCTGACGAACGTCCTCCGCCCCGACGAGCCGCACGAGTGTCTCCCTCCGGAGGAGGCCCTCTCGACGGCTCCCGACGCCGCGGATGACCTCTTCGCCGTCCCGAGGATAGACTAGTATGCCGAACGGTATGCCAAAGGATTCGCCCTGCGAATTGCTCAGTCTCTCGGCCTACGAACTGGCCAGGAAGATAGAGGCCCGCGAGGTCTCCGCCCGCGAGGCCGCCGAGGTCGCCAACGCCCGCGTCGAGGAGGTCGAGGGTGACGTCAACTCCTTCGTCACCATCACCCCGGAGCTCGCCGTCGAGCGGGCCGAGAGGGTGGACGCCCGGATGAAGAACGGCGGCGTCAAGCTCTGGGAGGGTGTGCCCATAGCCGTCAAGGATGTGCTCTCTACCCGCGGCGTGCGCACGACCTGCGGCTCGAAGATCCTGGAGAACTTCGAGCCCCTCTACGACGCTTCGGCGCTGCTGAACTACGGGGAGGACATGATCGTGGTCGGCAAGGCGAACTGCGACGAGTTCGCGATGGGCTCCTCGACGGAGAACTCCGCCTACGGCCCGACCCGCAACCCCTGGGGCCTCGACCGTGTCCCGGGCGGCTCCTCCGGGGGTCCGCCGCGGCCGTCGCCGCCGGCGAGGGCTGGTGGTCTCTGGGCACCGACACCGGCGGCTCCGTCAGGCAGCCGGGAGCGCTGTGCGGCGTCGTGGGTTTGAAGCCGACCTACGGGCGCGTCTCGCGCTACGGGCTCATCGCCTTCGCCTCTTCTCTCGACCAGATCGGGCCGATGACCCGCGACGTGCGCGACTCGGCGCTCCTCTTGCAAGCCATCGCCGGCCACGACCCGCGCGACTCCACGAGTGCGAACGTCGAAGTCCCGGACTACCTGGCGCAGCTCGAAGGCGGAGTCGCGGGTCTGCGGGTCGGAGTAGTACAGGAGCTGATGGGAGAGGGCATAGAGCCCGGCCCGCGCGAGGTGGTCGAGCGCGTCGCTCGGGGATTGGAGAGCGCGGGGCCGAGGTGGGGGAGGCCAGCCTGCCCCACTCGCGGTATGGCCTGCCGGCCTACTACATCATCGCTCCGGCCGAGGTGTCCTCCAACCTGGCCCGCTTCGACGGGGTGCGCTACGGGCTGCGCGTCCCCGCGGACGGCTACACGAGATGTACCGCAAAACGCGCGAGGAGGGCTTCGGGGACGAGGCCAAGCGCCGCATCATGCTCGGCACCTACGCGCTCTCTTCCGGTTACTACGACGCCTACTACGCCCAGGCCCAGAAGGTCCGCACCCGCATCATCGAGGACTTCCGCGCCGCCTACGCCCGCTACGACGTACTCGTCTCCCCGACCGCGCCCACGGTGGCCTTCGGTATCGGCGAGAAGATCGACGACCCGCTCGCCATGTACTACCAGGACCTCTGCACCATCCCCGTGAACCTCGCCGGCATCCCCGCTATCAGCATCCCCGGCGGTCTCTCCGACGGCCTACCCGTAGGCGTCCAACTCATGAGCGACCACTTCACCGAAGGCATGCTCCTGCGCGCCGCCCGCGCCGCCGAAAAGGCCGCGGAACTTCGCGCGCGAGTACGCGCCTCGAAAGCCTTACTGGGGCGCGATGGTGGCGTGGATGGCCGCGCTGCACCCGGAGAGGGTCGAACGGCTCGGGATACTGAACCTTCGCGCGGAGCTGGCCGAGACGCGGGTTGCTCCGGCCCCCGAACTGCTCCGCGCTCGTACGGCTTCCAGGTACTCTGCCGGAGAAGGTTCTCGCCACTTCCTTCGACACGCGCTGCGCAATAGGCCGGTTCGTCGCGGAGGGTTCGGCCTGGCGAGACCGGGGGCGCTGACCGCCGCTCTCAACTACTACCGCGGAAATCCGCGCACGAGGTCTCGGGCACTGCTCCGGAGGATCGAAGCGCCGGTGCTGGTGATCGATCGCTACCTTCGCGCTCCTCGGACCGCTCCTGGGTCCCGAACCTTCCTGGCCGCCCCGCGACGAACCTCGAGCTGACGGCTAGGCTCTGACCGCGTTGCCCCCGGCGCGCTTGGCCCTGTACAGGGCCTCGTCGGCGGCGTGGGTGAGCTCGTTGCGCGTCGTGCCGTCCTCGGGATAGGCGGCGACGCCGAGGAGAGGGTTGGGTCGGCGAGGGCGCCCTCATGCTCGAGGGCGTACTCCTCGACGCGGCGCCGGACCTCCTCGGCGACGGCCAACGCCTCCCCCCTTGTCCAGGCCGGGCAGGATGGTCTGGTACTCGTCGCCGCCGAAACGGTCGCCCGGCGGCCCTCCGCGGCGTGCAACTCCCCGATAATGCGGCCAACCGCGCCGACGACGAACTCGCCAGAAGGTGTCCGTGGCGGTCGTTGATCTTTTGAGGGTTGTCTATGTCCGCATGAGGACGCTCAAGGGGTCTGCCCAACGCCATCGTCGCCTCCAGGTGGTGCTCGAACTCCTCGTCGAAGCGCTTCTTGACCAGGAGACCGGTAAGGTGATCCCGGTTGATCAGGCGGTCCAGAGCCGCGTGGAACTGTGCCTTTACGGGATCCCCCTGCGAAAACTCCAACACGGAATCGCCTATCACGATGCGGTCCCCATCGCGCAAGGGACGCTCTCCGGAGCCCCCGAAGGCTTCGCCGTTCACCACGGTGCCTTCGCCGGTGCCCAGGTCCGGACCACGTACGCGCCCGAGTCCGGCTCGCGATGGATGCTGGCGTGCCTCGGTTCGACCTCCACGTCCCGGACCACGACGTCCGCCAGAAACGGGTCGTTCCCAGGACCGGCTCCCCGCCGTCCATAAAGTAGAAATCCCGAGCCCCGGTCCCTGTAGGACCACGAGGTGTGCATGCGCCGGGACGTACCCGCCCTGTTCACCATTCGTGGCGATAACGTCCTCCTCTGCGCCCGTCCCAGGGTTTCCGGCCGATTCTAGCACCCGTCCCCCGATGCTAGAATAGAACGGAGAATAGCAGGCGAGGAAGGCGCGAGGACTCAAGCATTGCAGACACAGGAGAAGAGAACCTACCAGGCGGTCATCGGGCTCGAGTTTCACGTTCATCTCGCGACCCGGACAAAGATGTTCTGCTCCTGCCGGGTCACCTACGGCGAGGAGCCAAACACCCACACCTGCCCGGTCTGTCTCAGGCACCCACAGCGCCCTGCCGGTCACCAATGAGAAGGCCGTCGAGCTTGGTGTGATGGCGGGGATCGCGTTGAACTGCTGCGCCCAGGGCCATCTTCGCGCGCGCTTCCCGAAGGGGCCATCTTCGCGCGCACGAATAAAGAACATGAACTCCTTCCGCTTCGTCGAGCGGGGCCTCGCGCGCGAGCTGGAGCGACAGCAGCAGATCCTGGAGGGCGGCGGTCGCGTCGCGCAGGCGACGATGCATTACGACCCCGAGACCGACGAGGTCCACGAGCTGAGGAGCAAGGAGTATGCTCACGACTACCGCTACTTCCCCGAGCCCGATCTCCTGCCCCTGGAGCTCACCGCCGCCTGGGTTCAGCAGATAAAGAGCCGCCTCCCCGAACTGCCCGAAGAGAAAAAGGCGCGCTTTGTCGAGCAGTACGGGCTCTCCGAGTACGACGCGGGTGTCCTCACCGCGGACAGCGAGCTCGCCTCCTTCTACGAGGAGGTCGCGGCTAAAGCGGACCCGAAGCAGGCCGCCAACTGGACGACCGGCGAGCTGCGGGCGCGTCTGAACGAGACAGGGGTAAGCATCACCGAATCGAAGGTGACCTCCGGGCACCTGGCCGGGTTGATCGGCCTCGTCGAGAGCGGCGCCGTCTCCCGCTCCGCCGCCAAAGACGTGCTCGGCATCGTCTTCGAGACGGGTGATTCTCCCTCCGCCGTCGTCGAGCGCGAGGGACTCGCCTCGCTGGGCGGTGACGAGCTCTCCGGGATGGTCGACGAGGTCCTCACGGCTAACCCGGACGAGGCCGAGAGGGTGCGGGCTGGAGATAAGAAGGTCGTCGGTTTCCTCGTGGGTCAGGTGATGAGGGCGACCCGCGGCAACGCCGACGGCGGCCGGGTGCGCCAGCTCCTCGCGGAGAAGCTTAACGGGCAGTAGCCGCGTGCCGAACGGCGGCGCGCCTCGCGGTCGCGCGCCTCGCGTCTTCGTTCCGGTCCCCTCCGAGGCGCTCGTATACATCGGTTCCATCCTGAAGGCGGGCGGAGAGCCGATGGTGCTCGGCTTGCCGATGGACTTCCCTGCCGGCGGCGTCGCGCTACGCCGCGAATGGGTCGCGGACTGGACCGAGATCTTCTGCTCCAACAACGAACTCGATGCCCTGCTGCTGAGCGCCACGGACCCCGCGGAGCTCGCAGGCCTGCTGATAGCCGCGTTGCGCCTCGACCTGCCGGCGGTCGTCGTGCCGACGAGAGACTCATTTACCGTCGCCCTTGCCGCCTTGGGCTTCGCGCCCCTGGCCGGAGATGCCGCCGAGATCGCCGTCGAGTTGGCCAGGACCGGCCGGCCACGTCCCCGGGAGCTGGTCGAAGGCTTCTCCCTGGCGAACGCCTTGCGAGCTGGTCTGGCCGCGGGCGCCGGGCCGGAGTTGCTCGTCCACCTCGCCGCCATCGCGCGAGAGGCCGGGGTGCTGGGCTTTCCACGGATGATCCGGGTCCTCGCCCCCGAGACCCTCGAGATCGTCGACCCCGGCTCGCCCTGGTTTGAGACCTACGGCGCCGCCGGCCTCTTCGCCCACCTCGGTGGCGCTCTGCACGACACCAGGACCGTGACGGGGCAACTCGAGGAGGCATTGCCCCCCGCGCCTCCGACCCCTGAGACGAACGGCATGCGCCTGGTTTTCGTGCGGGGTCGGGCGTCGGGCACGGAGATCGTCTGCCGGGTGGATGAAGGGGCAACGGAGATCTCCGGCGATTGCCGCTTCTACGCCTCCGAGGATGCCGCCGTCCGGGCGGTGGAGGATGACGTGGTCGGTCCTTCCGACCTGCTCGTCGTGGCTGGTTGCGGGCCTCGCGGAGGACCACCGGGTCTACTCCGGCTCGACCGTCTGGACGGCGCTCTACGCGGGGCCGATCTGGACATCCCGATTCTCACCGACGGGCTCCCCCCGGAAGGCATATCGGGCTCCTGGGCTTCGTTGGCGGCGCCGGAGGCTTCCGAGGGCGGCGTGATCGGACGTCTGCGGGACGGAGATTTCCTGCGGCTGGACCTTGTCGAGGGTCTCATCCGCACCGGCGTCAAGGCCGACGAGATCCGCGGTCGAGAACCCTTTGTGGCTCCCGTACGCTCCGGCTTCGGCTACGCCGACCGGTACGCTCGTACGGCCCTCCCCGCCTTCGAAGGGGCAGGGTTCGGTTAACGCCTTCTCCTGCGGACTACCAGCGTGTTCGCGACCATGTCGCCCGGCCGCTGCCTCTTCGGCGAGGCCAGCATCACGAAGATGCCCGCGAACATGTCCGCGAAGAGGAACGTCAGCGCCCTCAGCGCCGCCCGACCCGGACCCGGGACCCTACCGTCCTCTTCCCGGATCACCTCTATCCCCAACAGCGCCTTCCCAAGCGTCCGTCCCCAGAAGCCTTCGAGTACGACCATGTACACGGTGTAAAGGATGCAGAACAGGAGCACGAATACGAGTAGCAGGACCAGCACCAGGACCAGCCCCGGTCTTACTAACAGGAGCGGTATGAACGCCACGAGCGAGAGGGACGCGACGAGAGCGCAATCTACCAGGCAGGCGGCCACCCTTCGGCCTATGACGTTGTTATCCCGCGCCAACCCGAGCCCCTCAATATTCGTCTCCTGTAGACGCCGCCCGTTCAAGAACTATAGTGCCCGTAGGTGCTTCGTTCAGACTATTTCGAGCCCACTAATAGGGCTCAAACAGCACCGTGCCGTTTAGATAGCAACAGATTGTAAATTGCCTGCCCCAAAATGTAGCCATCGCGAGCATTTACGTCTAGAATAAGCACGCGAAAGTTGTCTGTGGCAAGAGAGGAATCTTCGTACCTATGATGAACAAGTACCGTTTGATGTCGCCTGGGCCCACTCCCATACCGCCGGAGGTATCGGCCGCTGGGGCCCTACCCATAATCCACCACCGCACGCCGGAGTTCGGCGAGGTCTTTACCCGCGTGAACGAGAACCTGAAGCGGGTCTTCCTCACCGAGAACGACATATTCACCTACGCCGCGAGCGGGACGGGGGCTTTCGAGGGCGCGGTCCAGAACCTCTTCTCGCCTGGCGACAGGGTCCTGGTCGTGAACAACGGCAACTTCGGGAACCGCTGGGTGAAGATGAGCCAGGCGTTTGGCCTGGAGGTGACCGAGCTCAAGTACGACTGGGGCGTGAAGGCCGACAACGACGAGGTCGCCGACGCGCTGGCCAACGATCCCCAGATCAAGGCCGCCATGTGCGTGCTCTCGGAGACCTCCACCGGTACGGTGAACGACATCGAGGGCTTCGCCCGGGCGACGGAGAACGTCGTCACGATAGTCGACGCGGTCTCGGGGCTCGGGGCCTGCCCGTTGCGCACCGACGAGTGGGGTGTGGACGTGGTGGTTGCCGGGTCGCAGAAGGCGCTTATGACGCCTCCGGGGCTCGGGTTCGTGAGCGTTTCGGAGCGGGCGATGCGGATGCACGAAGAGAGCCGGATGCCGCGCTACTACTTCGACTGGACGGCGGCGAAGAAGGCCTACGAAAAGGACCCCGCCCAGACGGCGTGGACGCCCGCGGTGAGCGTCATCATCCAGCTCGACGTGGCGCTGCAGCAGATCCTGGCCGAGGGTGTGGAGGAGGTCTTCCAGCGGCACGTCCTTTTGGGCCGGGCCTCGCGCGAGGGGATCAAGGGCATGGGTCTCAAGCTCTTTGGACCGGACGAGGACTTGAACTCGGCCGTGACGGCGGCCTGGGTACCCGAGGGCGTCGACGGCAAGCAGTTCGTCAAGATGCTCTTCAGGGAGCACGGGATACAGATCGCGGGCGGCCAGGGGGAGATGACTGGCAGGATCTTCCGCATCGGTCACTGCGGCTACTTCGACTCTTACGACATTATCGCGACGATAGCCGCCGCGGAGTTGGCCCTGGAGTCCCTGGACTATCCGGTGGAGCTAGGCCGGGGTGTCGGGGCCGCCCAGAGGGTCTTCTCGAAGAGCGGGGTGACGGTCTAGTGAAGGTTCTGATAACCGAGGCCCTCGCCGAGAGCGGGGTCGAGCTGCTCAAAAAGGAGTTCGAGGTAGACGTGCTCCTCGGCATGAGTCCCGAGGAGCTTCTGGAGAGGATCGGCGAGTACGACGGCCTCATAATCCGGAGCGCCACGACGGTCACGGCGGAGGTCATAGAGAGAGCCGAGAACCTCAAGGCGATAGGCCGGGCCGGCATCGGGGTGGACAACATAGACATCGAGGCGGCGACGAAGAGGGGTATCATCGTCGCCAACGCCCCCGAGAGCAACACGATAGCGGCGGGCGAGCACACTTTAGGTCTGATGCTCGCCGCGGCGCGGCACATCCCGGCCGCCGACGAGTCCTTGCGCGGCGGCGAGTGGAAGCGGAGCAAGTTCAAGGGCGTGGAGGTCGCCGGGAAGACGCTCGGCCTCGTGGGCCTGGGGCACGTGGGCCGCATCGTGGCGCGGGGCGCCGTGGGGATGAGGATGCGTGTGTTGGCTTACGACCCGTACGTCTCCGAGGACCGGATGCGCGACATGAACGTCGCCCGCGCCGAGAGCGTGGACGAGGTTTTGGAGCAGTCGGACTTCGTCTCCTTGCACGTCCCGCGCACCCCGCAGACGATGGGCATGATCGGCGAGGTTGCTCTGGAGAAGATGAAGCCCTCCGCGTACCTCGTAAACGTCGCGCGCGGCGGCATCGTGGACGAGACCGCGCTGTACAATGCCTTGAAGCAGGGTAGCATCGCCGGCGCCGCCCTCGACGTGTTCAAGGAGGAGCCGACGACCGACTCCCCGCTCTTTACGCTGCCGAACGCGATCGTCACCCCGCATCTCGGGGCAAGCACGGTCGAGGCTCAGGATCGGGCCGGCGTGACCGCCGCCGAGCAGGTCGCGAGCGCCCTGCGTGGGCAGGTGCCGTTGAACGCGATCAACGCGCCGGTCCCGGTGGGCGAGGGGGCGGAGTTCGTGGCCCAGTTCTCGGAGCTTTGCGAGACAATGGGGAAGGTTCTCTACCAACTCACCGACAGGCCCGGCAACTCCCTGAAGATCGAGTACCGGGGCGAGGTCGCGAGGTTCGATACCCGGCTCCTGGACGTCTCGGCGATGAAGGGGCTCTTGGCCCGGATGGTACACGAGCCGTTGAACTTCGTGAACACGCCCGCGCTCGCAAGGGAGATGGGCCTGAGGGTCGAGACCGCCCGGATCTCGGAGAGCTCGGACTACACGAGCCTCGTCACGCTGCGCCTCGCCTCGGAGGGCGCCGGGGATGAGAACGTGGTAACCGGGACCCTCGTCGGGCCGCGGATGCAGCCGCGGATCGTTGACGCCTTCGGCTTCACGGTCGACATCGTTCCCCAGAAGCACACGCTCTTTATCCGCAACGAGGACCAGCCCGGCATGATCGGGCGGGTCGGAAGCATCCTGGGCGAGCACGGGATCAACATCGGCAACATGGCCGTCGGACGCAACGCCCCTGGCGCGCCCGCCGCCATGGCCATAACGGTCGACGAGCCCGTCCCCGACGAGGTTCTGAAGAGCCTGCGCGAGATCCCCGGCTTCACCGACGCCCGGGCCGTGAGCCTGTAAGTCCATGCCGCCGAGCGTCGAGGAGATACTCTCCCGCTACCGGCCCTATGGTCCTGTCTTCAAGCCGGGCGAGAAGGCCCCCATAAGCGGTACCTACGTCTGCCATCGGGGGACGATGCTGCCCCCGGTGCGCGTGCAACTCACGAAGGGCGAGGAATTCCCCGAGGCGGAGGGCCTGGGCGCCCACACCCGCTGGCGGGAGACCAACATCCAGGGGTAGATAGCTTTCGGTGGCCGGCTCTTACCCGCCGTGCTCGCGGATAAAGCTGATCGTGCGCTCGGCTATGAGGTCCGCATCGTTGTCCAGGGTGGCGACGTGGTAAGAGTTTTCGAGTTGGACCAGCTCTTTGTCTTCGCTGCCTAGCTTCTCCAGGATGTGCGGGCCGTTCTCGGGCGGGACGACGTGGTCCTCGGTGGATTGCAGGATCAGGGCCGGCGTTGTGATGGTTGGCAGGAGGTCGTCGGTGACGCGCATGATCGCCATGAAGTCCTTGACCGGCGGTACGGGGACCTCTGGGTAGACGAGCTCCTCGACGCCCTCGGCCTTTATATCCGAGCCGACGCCCGGCACGGTCGCGGGGGCCTCCGGGTCGAAGATGACCCGGGCGAGCTCGGGGTCATTCAGGTAAACGCAGGCGTTTATGGGGATGATCCCGCGGACGAGGTCCGGCCGGGTCGCCGCGAAGTACAGCGCGAACATGCCGCCCATCGAGAGCCCGGCGAAGAAGATGGTATGTGTCCTCTGCCCGAGCCAGGTGAGACCCTCTTCGATGGAGGAGATCCAGTCTAGCGCCGTGCTCTGTGCGTGGTCCTCCATGCTGGTCCCGTGCCCGGCAAGGCGCGGTCCCATGACCGTGAAGCCCTCCTCCGCCAGCGCCTCCCCGAGCGGCCGCACGCTCTGCGTGGTGCCCGTGAAGCCGTGCGAGACCAAGACGCCCGTTCCGCTGCCCTCGAAGCGGAAAGGCTCCGCCCCTTCCATCACCCGTTGCTCCACCCGACTCCTCTCTCCGTTTTTCCTCTCCGCCGGCCATTGTACATGCAAGCGTTCGGGCGCGTCCGGCCCGCGATGTAGAATCCTCGCGGTAAGGTCTTCGTTTCGGGAGGAGCATGGTGGGCAAGAAGGGCGGCGGGTTCAGGTCGACGCTCGTCATGGCGCTCTTGATAGTGGTCTTGAGTGTGGCTTTGGGGATCGGTATCAGCAGGTTCGACTTCATGGCGCGCATCCCGGTTGTGGGGCCGTCTCTCTTCGAGGAGCAGCCGGCGCGGACCACCACGGGTCCGACTGTAGTGGAGGGCATCCGGGATCTGAACCAGCTCGCCACGGTGCGCTGGACCGAGTCGGTGCTCGTCACGAGGGAAAGCGGTGGTACCCAACTGGAACGCATCTTCACCGGAGAGAGGGTCTTGCTCGTAGCCGTTGGAGAGGTCGAGGCCGGTGTGGACCTGGCGAATCTGGGTCCGGACGACGTACAGGTTGAGGGCGACCGCGTTACCATCCGCTTACCGGAACCCGAGGTACTCTCAACAAGCCTCGACGAGGACGAGACCAGCGTCTACGACCGCGACTTCGGCCTCTTGAACTTCCGCCCGGACGACGAGCTCGTGGAGGAAGCCCGCGGCGAAGCGGAGGACAAGATAGAACAAGCCGCCCAGGAGAACGAAATCCTCGACCAGGCGGAGAGCAATGCCGAAGACAGCATCCGGTCCTTCGTTACCACTCTAGGCTTCGAAGAGGTCGAGTTTACTTCGTAGTAGCGGCTGTCGGTCTTCGCGGGCGCTTCTCTCTAGCGGGCGTTTCCGCCGGTCGTTCGCGGGGTAGCCTGCCGTAGAGCATTATCGAGGACTATCTCCCGGGAGGCTTTATGAAGATCGGCTATTTCCTGTCCAGCGAGGAGTGGGGGCCGGGTGAGCAGCTCGAGCAGGCCCGGATGGCCGAGGAAGCCGGTTTCGAGGCGCTCTGGATCTCTGACCACTACCACCCGTGGAACGACGCGCAGGGCAACAGTCCGTTCGTGTGGTCGGTGATAGGGGGCCTCTCGCAGGTAACCTCCCGAACGAAAGTGGTCACCGCCGTGACCTGCCCGACCTTGCGCATACACCCGGCGGTCATGGCCCAGGCGGCGGCGACCTCGGCCGTGATGCTCCCGGGCCGCTTCGAGTTCGGCGTGGGCTCCGGAGAGGCGCTCAACGAGCATATCTTCGGCGACGCGTGGCCCTCGACCGACGTGCGTCTGGAGATGCTGGAGGAGGCCATAGAGATAATACGGCTTCTCTGGGAGGGCGGCACGAAGGACCACGAGGGCGAGCACTATCGTGTAGAGAACGCCCGCATCTACACGCTCCCCGATGAGCCGCCCCCGATACTGGTCTCCGGCTTCGGCCCCAAGGCGACCCGGCTGGCCGCGAGGGTAGGCGACGGCTACATGAACGTCTCGCCGAACGCCGAGCTGCTCGACCTGTTCCGCTCCTCTGGCGGCGGCGACAGGCCCGCCCACGGCGCCTACAAGGTCTGCTACGGTCAGGACGAGGCGGAGTGCCGCAAGATCGCCCACCGCCTCTGGCCCAACGACGCGCTCCCTGGTGAGCTCGGCATGGTTCTGCCGACCCCGGCCCACTTCGAGCAGGCCGCCGAGCTTGTCACGGAGGAGATGGTGGCGGAGGTCATCCCCTGCGGTCCGGACCCCGATCCGCACCGGGAGATGATCCGCCAGTACGCTGAGGCCGGCTACGACGAGGTCTACGTCCAACAGGTCGGCCCGAACCAGAAGGAGTTCTTCGACCTCTACGAAAAGGAGATACTGCCCGAGTTCCGCTGAAAGGGGAGGCGCCGGGAGAGAGAGCGCGCTTTGCCCTTCAACGCGGTCGGCCGTCGAAGAGTCTGCTGGCCACCACCAACGCGACGGGCACGGCGGCGACCAGCGCGGCGCCAGTGGTGAGTATAGAGGCATCGTAGTGGTTTATGACGACCGCGACTAGCGCCCAAAGGACGGCCGCAGTGTAGGCCAGGTATCCCTGCGGCGGCGCGGCTTTTCCGACCAGGAGTACCGCCGAAGTCACCAGGCCGCCCATCAGCAGCAGGGCGGCGCCGAGGACGGCCTCGCCGATGCCTCCTTCGAGCAGCCCGAGGGCGACGAACGTCGTGGCGAAGCTTACCAGGGTGGCGGCTGTGATCCAGCCGAACAGCAGGCCGAACGGCAGGGCGACCAGCCAGCGCTCGGCTGCGCTCAAGACGCCACGCTCCGAACGTGCGATGCGCAGGTAGGCGACGGCTGCGCAGACGAAGATGACCACGATC
Source organism: Rubrobacteraceae bacterium (assembly GCA_030448125.1). Taxonomy (GTDB): domain Bacteria; phylum Actinomycetota; class Rubrobacteria; order Rubrobacterales; family Rubrobacteraceae; genus Rubrobacter_F. The sequence continues at coordinate 186,764 of JAUJNO010000004.1, forward strand.
ACCACCTGCGCGAGGAGGAACTGGCGGGCCGGAAACAGTATCTCCCACAGGCCGTTGGAGAAGAACGCACCTGCCGAGAACCAGCCTACGCGCCGCAGGAGCGGGCTCTCGCGGTTCGCGGGCAGCGCCTGGTAGGCGGCGTAGGCCAGGCAGAGCAAGAAGATTGGACCCCATATCGCGAACGCGTAGTCGGCGGGAACGACCAGCGTGCTGTTCTCGGCGGAGACCCGCCCAACCGCCTCGCTCGTCAGGATCGGCGCCCCAATCTGAAAGAGCGCCCCGAAAACGTTCGCCGCTTGGCGCGCCAAATCCCACCTGCCGTTGTCGCCCACGCTTACCTCCTTCTGGTACACTAGTTTTATGACAATATATTTTTATCATCGAAATAAATAGATGTCAACGACGAGAGGCGAGAACCTTGCAGATCTGGTCCGCGAGCATTCCTCGGCCGTGATGCGCTATGCGGTGGCTACGGCCAAGCGCATGGGCCTCGAGGCTTCCGAGCTGGCGGCGCTGGAGCATCTCCAGGCCGCGGGGCCGATGACGTTGGGGCGGTTGGGGGAGAGGCTGTCTATGAGTCCCGGGGCCTTGACGGCGCTGGTCGATCGTCTGGAGAGGAAGGGCTACGTGGAGCGCATTCCGAACCCGAAGGACCGCAGGAGCGCGCTCGTGCGCGAGACCGAGGCGGGGCTCGGGAAGTCGCTCGAGCACCTGTGGCCGTACATCGAGGAGATGAGGGAGATCGAGGGACGCTTCTCGGAGGGGGAGCGGGCGGTCATCGCCCGCTTCCTGTCGGCCGCTACGGAGGCTACGCACCGACACGCCGAAGCCAACCGGCGGCCGTGAACGGGCCGGCGACTGAGGGATGGGGTAGCGGGAGGGTTTAGACGGGGCGGTCTAGCTTCGGTTTCTCCAGGAAGGCGGTGATGCTCGCCAGGGCGTTGGACCTATGCTCGTCTTGAGCGGCGATAGTTTCGTCGACATCCCCGGTCTTGCAGGCTTCGAGGATTCTCCGGTGGTCCTCTCTGGCGCGCTCGAGCCAGGGAGGATTGAAGATAGCGCCGCGGTACGCTTCGGAGACCCGCCAGAGGACTTCTATGATACGGTAGAGTCTCGGTAGCCCGGCACGCTCGAAGAGCGAGAGGTGGAAATTCCAGTTGGCCTCGGCGTATCTCAGGACGTCACCGGCTCTCGCGAACTCGTCCATCCTGGCTACCGAGCTTTCGAGCTGCCGGATGAGGTCCGCATCGACCATCGGTACGGCCCTGCGGGTCATCTCCGTCTCCAGGAGGCTTCTCGCCAGGTAGATCTCCTCTAGCTCCTCCAGCGAGAGCGCGACCACGGTGTAGCCGCGGTGCGCCTGGTAGGTGACCTGCCCCTCGGCCTCCAGGACCTTGAGCGCCTCCCGAACCGGCACCCGGCTGACATGCAGGCGCTCCGCGAGCTTCTCCTGGCGCACCCGCTCCCCCGGCTGCAGCTCGCGAGACATGATGGCACGCCGGATCTCCCCGAGAACCGCTTCCTGGGAGGTGAGGGGTCTGCTGTAGCCCGGGCTGGTTTTCTTGTTGAACATCTCTTGCCGGGGTGGTCCTACTCGCCGGCCCCCGTGTCAGGGCTACACACGGTCTAACGGAAGGCCGGAACGCCGGTCAGGGCCTGGCCCAGGATCAGGGTATGCACCTCGCTCGTGCCCTCGTAGGTGAGGACGCTCTCCAGGTTATTCGCGTGCCGCAGCGGCGAGTGGTCGAGCGTGATGCCGTTCCCCCCGAGGATGGTCCGCGCCTCCCGGGCTATCTCGATGGCCTCCCTCACGTTGTTGAGCTTACCGGCGGAGATGTGCTCGGGACGTACGGTCCCCTCGTCCTTCATGCGCCCGACGTGCAACGCGAGCAGCGTACCCTTCTCTATCTCGAGCACCATGTTCACGAGCTTCTGCTGCGTGAGCTGGAACCCGGCCACGGGCTTGCCGAACTGCTCGCGCCCCCCGGAATACTCGAGCGCCGCCTCGTAGCTGTCCCTCGCCGCCCCCATCGAGCCCCAGATGATCCCGTAGCGGGCCTCGCTGAGACAGGAGAAAGGCCCGCGCAAACCCTTCGCCTCGGGGAGCATCGCCCTTTCAGGGAGCCGGACTTCTTCCAATGACAGGTCGCACTGCACCGAGATGCGCATCGAGAGCTTCGGGGTTATGTCTTTGGCGCTGAAGCCGGGCGTGTCGGTCGGGACCAGGAAGCCGCGGATGCCGTCGTCCGTCTGGGCCCAAACCACCGCCACGTCGGCGATGGTGCCCATCCCGATCCAACGCTTCTGTCCGTTCAAGACCCAGTCGGACCCATCCTTGCGAGCAAAGGTCTTCATGCTGGACGGATCGCTGCCAGCCTCGGGCTCGGTGAGGCCGAAGCATCCGATTGCCTCTCCTCTGGCCATTCTCGGCAGCCAATTCTGCTTCTGCTCCTCGGAGCCGAACTTGTGGATGGCGGACATCGCGAGTGATCCCTGCACGCTGACGAAGGTCCTCACCCCCGAGTCGCCGGCCTCGAGCTCCATGCAGGCAAGGCCGTACTCCACGGCGCTCTTGCCGGCGCACCCGTAGCCTTCGAGGTGCATCCCGAGCAGGCCCCGCGCGGCCATCTCCGGCACCAACTCCCTCGGGAAGATAGCTCCCTCCCACCACTCCCTCAGGTTGGGCTTTATCTTCTCCTGGACGAACGAGCGAATCTCCTCGCGTACGGCGAGTTCCTCGTCCGAAAACAGATTGTCGAGCCCCAAGAGATCGGTCGCTTCGCGACGTTCCGAGCCCGGTCTGCCGTTAGCTTTCGTGTCAGCATTCGTCTGGTGTTCCCCTGCGGTTCTCATGGCACGATCCTACCAAAAAGTAAATACTTTATCCAATAGAACCAGGCCCGAAGCAGACCGTCTACACTAATCGCCGCGTGGCTGACGAAGCCCGAGGAAGAGCCTTCACTACGAGGCCCGGTACTCCGTGGAGGCGGCTGTTTCGTAGGCGTGTCCGTAACGGTATACCGTCGCCTCGTCGAAGGGGCGTCCGATGATCTGCAGCCCGACCGGTAGTCCCGAATGCGTGAGGCCGCATGGGACGGAGAGGCTCGGGAGGCCGTTGAGGTTGGTAGGCCCGGTAAATCGGGTCAGCGCCGAGAATACGAGCTCTTCGTAGTCACCGATCTTTACCTCCCGCTGTCCTATCTTCGTGGCCGCGATGGGAACCGTCGGCGTCAAGAGCACGTCCACCTCCTGCAGGGCGTATTCGAACTCTTCCAGGGAACGTCGCTTTGTTATCTGCTGCGCCTTTGCGTAGCGGTGGGCCTTTAGGTGCTCAGCGTCGCGGAGCCGTGAGCTGATCTCGTCACCGTACCTCTCCGGCTCGTTCTCCAGCCGTTCCTTGTGGATGGTGTAGGCTTCGACGGCCAGGATGATCCGCTGCGCCTTGAGAGTCTCCGGGAGGTGCGGGATCTCTACCTCCCGCACCTCCGCACCCAAGGACCGGAAAACCTCGACCGCTTCCCTTACCCTCCGTTCCACCTCGTCCTCGGCGTGCTCGAAGTAATGGCTTGCCGGCACGCCTACCACGCCGCCCCTGACGCCACGCTGGAGGTCCCGGGTGAAGTCTTCGGCGGGTCTCTCTACGGAGTATGGGTCTTGTGCGTCGTAGCCGGCGAGGACGTTCAGGAGGAGCGCGTTGTCCTCCACGGTGCGAGAGAGGGGGCCGACGTGGTCGAGGGTCCAGGCGAGCGGGAATGCGCCGCTCTTACTCACCCTCCCGAAGGTCGGCTTCATGCCGACGACTCCGCAGAGAGCGGCGGGTACCCGTATGGAGGCGGCGGTATCGGAACCCAGCGCCGCGTAGCAGAGACCGGCCGCAACGGCCGCGCCCGAGCCGCCGCTCGACCCGCCGGGGATTCTGCCCGGATCGTGGGGGTTCCTCGTCGGTCCGAAATGGGAGCTGTCGCCCGTCGGGCCGTAGGCGAACTCGTGGGTGTTCGTCTTGCCGATGAGTATCGCCCCGGCCTCTTCGAGCTTCGAGACGACCGTCGCGCTGTGGTCGGGGACGTAATCCTCGAAGAAGGCGGAGCCCATCGTGGTACGAACGCCCCCCGTGCAGATGAGGTCCTTGATGCCGACCGGCACGCCGTGAAGCGAGCCGCGGTACTCCCCGGCCAGTATCTCCCCTTCCGCCCGCGCAGCCTCTTCGAGCGCCCTTTCGGGCAGCACGGTTATGAAGGTGTTCAACTTCGCGTCTTCGGACTCGATCCGCTTCAGCAGCGTCTTCACTACCTCGACCGGCGAGAGGTGCCGCCCTCGCAGGGCGGTGGCGAGAGCGGCGAGCGATCGCGGCAGGTTTTCGGGTTCGTTCACGCCCCCTCGGGTTCGGAGACGGTGTCGGAGAGGCCCTGTTGTTTCGTCTCGACGCCGAGCAGGAACACCACGATCCCCCCGATCACGAAGGCGGCGGCCCACGTGGAGAGCGCACTCACGAGGGCGTAGCCGAACAGTATTCCCCCGAGGGTCGGGGTTATGATGCCGGCTACCCTGGCCATGCCGCTCGCCCACCCCATGCCGGTGGTGCGGATCTCGGTCGGGTAGAGCTCGGGCGTCCATGCGTACAGCGATCCCCAAGCGCCGAGGGCGAAGAAGCTCATCAGCATCGCGGAGGCGAGCAGACCTCCGAAGCCGGTTACGATGGCGAAGAGGAAAGTAAACACGCCGCTCGCTATAAGGTAGAGACCGAGCGTGTTACGCCGGCCCAGACGTTCGATCAGGTATGCGGCGGAGAAGAAGCCCGGCACCTGCGCCAGCGCGAGGAGAAACGTATTCTGGTACGTCTGGAGAGACGAGAAACCCTGCGCTACGAAGGCTTGGGGCAGCCACGTGAAGATGCCGTAGTAGGCAAGGGAGATGCAGAACCAGGCGATCCACAGCATCAGGGTTGACTGCCGCAGCCCGGGCCTCCACAATTTGCCGACCGGATTCCCTTCTTGCCGCTCGTCGGCGACCAGTTCCCCTTCGGGCTCAGGTTGGCCATTCTCTCTTGCTATGCCGGCGAGTATCTCTCTTGCCTCGTCGTTCTTACCGGAGATCGCCAGATAGCGTGGAGATTCGGGGATGCTCCTGCGGATCCACAGCACCAGAACCGCCGCCAACGCCGAGGTCGCGAGCAGCGGCCGCCAGCCAAAGCTCGGCACGAGGAGCCACGCAAGCCCAGCGGCGATGATCGTGCCAGCGGCCCAGAAACTTTCGAGGATGACCAGGTTGCGTCCCCGGTTCCTGGTCGGCAGAAACTCCGCGTAGAGCGAGAAATCGAGGGGGAGCGCGCCGCCGAGACCGAAGCCCGTGACAAAGCGGAGCAACGCGAGCCACTCCCAGCTCGGCGCGAAGGCGGACAGCAGACCGAATAGAGCGAAGATGAGTACCGTAATCTGAAAGCCCACCCGCCGGCCTATGTAATCCGAGATGGTTCCCCAGAACCAGGCGCCGACCAGCATTCCCGCGAAGGTCGCCGTAGCGACCAGACCAGCTTGAGCCGTCGTTATCCCGAACTCGCCGATTATCGACGGCAGGGCGAACCCAAGTAGGAGCACCTCCGCACCGTCCGCCGCCCACGTCACCCCGCAGACGCCCAGCAAGCGTTTCTGGAAGCGTCCGAAGCCGATCCGGTCCACGGCCTCCTGAACTGTCATCGCTCTCGTGGTAGCCACAGTTGTCCTCCTCTCAGCTCCCGGGCCTTCGCCACCACCTGCCGGCGGGAGGTCCGTAGAGCTGCCCGTAGCTCATCAGCCTCATCGCCTCCTGGTAGGCGCGCAACGTCTTTCGGGTGGAGACGTAGTTGCCGATCAAAAGCCCCAAAGCGAGCCCGGCTACCGCGGGCGCGGCTTGGCGCAGCATCGGTACCCCGACGGCCGACAGTAGGTCGAGGGATTCGTCTCCGGCAGGGGCGGCCGGCCTGGGCGGGGAAGGCCGGCCCGTTCTTGTTTCTCCGGCAGGGGTGGTCTCTTCGCTCGTCTTCGCTTCTACGGTCGGGGTGGGCTCTTCCGACGGCGCCTCCTCCCTTTGCTCTCCCCCGGAGAGCACCTCTGATTCGAGGTTGCGGGCGAATTGTTGGAGGATGCGTTGGGAGACGTTGCCTAGTGCTCCCCGGCCGAACTGCGCGGCCTTTCCACGCACGTCCAGGTCGGTGTCCAGGCTCAGGAGGCTCTGGGAGTCCGAGCCGGAGACGGAGGCGGTGATCTTCGCCTCCAGGTTACCCTGGCCTTTGGTTTCGTCCGCGGAGGCCGCCATCACCGCCCGATGGTCGTCGTGGTCGAGCTCGAGGAAGCGCAAGGTGCCGCGGTAGGAGGCGGTGATCGGGCCGACCTTCACCTTTACCGTTCCCGCGTAGGAATCGTCGTCCCTCTTCTCCTCCAGGTTCGCCCCCGGCAACAGCGGCGCCACGCGCTCCACGTCGGCGAGAACGTCGAAGAGCTCGTCGGGGGGCGCGGCCACCTCGATCTCGTTCTGGATCTTCATCCTTATCCTCCGGCTAGATATCCATCAGGGCCTTGCGCTGCCCGCCGTCGATCGGCACATGCGCGCCGTGAACGAAGCTCGCCTTGGGGGAGGCGAGGAAGGCGACCACGTCGGCGACCTCCTCGGGTTCGCAGATCCGGCCGAACAGGATGCTCCCCACCGCCAGGTCGTGAGCCCTCTCGCGGGAGACCCCCTTGTCCCGGGCGAACGCCTCCTCGAGACCCTCCCACCGGTCGGTGTTGACGGGACCGGGGTTGACCGTGTTGATGCGCACGCCGGCCTTGCCGTACTGCTCCGCCATCGCCGAAGCGAAGTTGATGTCAGCGGCGTTGGCGACCCCCGCGGTCGTCTCCCAGGGGGTCGGTTTGAGACCGTCGTTGCCGACCACGAGGACCACGCTCCCGCTTCCCTGCTCCCTCATGCGTGGAAGCACCGCCCTGCAGGCCCGCACGTAGCCCATGAACTTCAGATTGAGGCTGCTGAACCACTCGTCTTCCGTCAGGTTCTCGAGAAGTCCCCCGGGCGAGCTCCCGGCGCAGGTGACGAGGATGTCGAGTTTGCCGAAGGAATCGATAGTTTCGGCGACCGCGCGTTCGACGTCTTCGGGCCTGCTCATGTCGCCTGCGATCGGCATTACCTTCTGGCCCGTTTTTTCGGAGAGCTCTCGCGCCGTCTCCTCGAGCAACTCCTTCCCCCGCGCCGTGACGACCACCGTACACCCCTCCTCGGCGAGCACCCGGGCGCATTCCTTGCCGATACCCTTACTGGCCCCCGTGATGAAAGCTACCGAGCCTTCGAGCTCCAGGTTCATCTCGTCCTCCTCCTTCCTACTCTCCCTCTCCGACAGAAACAACTACCGCAGTCTATCCGGCCTCGCGCTCCTCCCCGGCCATCCTGACCAGCTCGCCCTTCAACACCTTCCCCATCTCGTTACGCGGAAGCTCGTCGACCGCAAAGAACCTCTTCGGGCACTTGTAGGCACTGAGGTTCTCGCGAGTGTGGCCCGACAGATCCTCTTCGTCTACTTCGTCGTCGCCGGCCGGAACGACGAACGCGACGACTTCTTCTCCCCACCGTTCCGAAGGGACGCCCACGACCGCCGCCCCTTCGACAGTTGCGTGGTCTTCCAGGACGAGCTCGACCTCCCTGGGGTAAATATTCAACCCTCCCGAGATGATCATCTCCTTCAAGCGTCCCGTAACGGTAAGGTATCCGTCCTCCGGATCTACTCTACCCACGTCGCCGGTCCGAAACCACCCCCCCGGGTAGAAGTTCTCTTCGGTGGCGTCCGGAAGGTTCCAGTAGCCGGAGAACACCTGGGGCCCGCGCAGCACTATCTCGCCATCGTCGCCCGGTTCGAGGGTGCCTCCCACTTCGTCGACTATCGAGAGCTCGGTACCCGGAAGGGGGAACCCCACCGAGCCGAACTTCCGGGAGCCGTCGTACGGGTTGGAGACGCTCAACCCGCTCTCGGTGCTCCCGTAACGCTCCAGAACATCGCGGCCCAGAAGAGACGATACCCTGCGGGCCAGCGCGGGAGAGAGGGCCGAAGAACCGGCTATGGGAAGCCGGAGAGAGGAGAAGTCGGCCTCCTCGATGCCTTCCCATGCGGAGAGCTTCTCGTAGATGGCGGGCACGGCGAAGAGAACGGTTGCCCTCTCGGACTCTATCGCAGCGCAGAGTTTGGCAGGGTCGAACCTGCTGTGGACCACGGCGCGGGATCCGGCGAGGAGCGTCATGTGGACGCCGCCGAGCCCGTGCTGGTGTGAGAACGGTAGCGCGTGTACGAGGACGTCGTTCGCGTCCCACCGCCACGCTCGCATCGCGGCACGCATCGAGGAGAGGAGGTTGGCGTGGGTCAGAGGCACCCCCTTGGGCCGTCCCGTGGTGCCGGAGGTGTAGGCGAGCATTGCCACCTCGTCGCCGCTCGCGTCCCCCGGCTCCAGGGGCTCACCCTCGGAGATCGCCTGCCGCAGGAACGGGGCGTCGGAAGCCTCCCTTTCTTCGAGTGCGACGACCGTGCGGAGCGAGGTGTCTTCGCGGGAGATCGACATGAGCCGGTCGAGCGCGTCGCCCTGCGCCAGTGCGCACGCGGCGCCGCTGTCTTCCACGATGTGGCGCAGCTCGGGTCCGGTGAGGCCAGCGCCGGCCGGCACCACGACGCCCTCAGCCCTGAGGATGCCGAGATAAGCGACGACGAAGTCTAGTGAGTTGCCACCGCAGAGGATGACCCGCTCCTCCGGGCCGATACCCTGCGCCCGGAGCCAGCCTCCCGCTCTGGCGGCGAGGCGATCAAGTTCTCCGTGGGTGGTCGTTTCGTCGTCGATGGTCAGGGCGGTTTGTGTTGAGCGGCGCATCGAGGCTTCGTGGAATGCTTGGGGTAGGGAGCCCTCAACCAGCTCTGCCCGCAACGTGTCGGCATCGACCGCTCTTCCCAGGTGGCGCTGCCAGGCATCGAGTGCCCCCGGCGCTATCCGCTCAGCACCCGTCAGCCCGGTCATTTGCCTCTCTCCTCGCGACTCAGCGCTGCAACGGAGCCAGACCAGTGTTCTCTGTTGCCCGTCCTCTCTTCGCGCAGCGCGTCGAGAGACCTCGAAGCCACTGCTACCACGTGTTTCACCCGGCGAACGGCGTCGGGATCAAGGCGGGCGAGTTCGGAGGCAAGATCGACGGCGGCCTTGCCAGGGTTATCTTCGATGCGGTCCACGAGCCCTATGGCGAGCGCTTCCTCCGCGCCCACGGCGCGCATCGTGAGGCAGAGATCCAAGGCGCGTCCCCTCCCGACGAGGGAAGGCAGTCCCCAGGCCGCGACCGCGAGGCCGTGCCCTGGACCGGAGACGCGTATCTTCGTCTCCGGACCTGCGATGCGGAGGTCTCCGGCTATGGCGAGCTGCGCCCCGCCGCCGACCGCGTGCCCGTCGAGCGCCACGACTATCGGGACCGGCAGCCCCACCATCTTCTCGTAGAGTTCGTACAGCAGGTCGCTCACCCTCGCCCGTTCCTCGTCTTCGAGGTCTAGATCCGCGCCGGAGCAGAACGCCTTCGGGGTGGAAGAGCCGAGGACGACGGCGCGCGTGTCGACGTCCTCGAAGGCCGCGATGAGGGCGCTGACGAGGGGCATATCGATGGCGTTCAACCGCTCGGGACGGTTGAGCCGGAGGCGCAGAACTTCCTCCGCCGGGTGGTCTATCAGCAGCTCTTCAGACCCGTTCATTAGGAGATCGGCTCGCAGAGCTCGACCAGTATCCCGCCGAACGCCTCCGGGTCCAGGAAGGCGATTCGCATGCCTCCCGCTCCCGGTACCGGCGCTTCGCCCAGGGGGTTCACGCCGCGTTCGGAGAGCTCTATCAGCGCCGCGTCGAGGTCGTCCACCTCGAAGGCGACGTGCTGGATGCCCGGCCCGTTTTGTTTCAGGTAGTCGGCGTTCGACCCCTCTTTGGTGCGTGGTGTGATCAGCTCGACCAGCGTCTCGCCACAGGGCAAGAACGCGATGTCGAGCTCGTCCCCGTACCGCTCGGTGTGGTCCAACTCCAACCCGAGGTGTTCGGTGAAACTCTGTACCGCCTCGTCGAGGTCGCCCACGATGACGCCCAGGTGGTCCACGCGTTTGATCTTCACCGGCCCAGCTCCACGACGACGCGCGCCGGCCCCCCGTTCTCGCCGACGAGCCGCAGGGGAAAGGCCATGACCTCGAAGCCGTCTCTGGGAAGCTCGGGTAGACGCATGAGGTTCTCGATCAGGAGAACGCCGGTACCCAGCAATATCGTGTGGTTGGGCCAGGGTTTGGTATCGTCCACCGCGAAGTCCAACCCGATCGCCGACGGCGATGCCTCCGCTATTGCCTCGGCGGCGTCCTGGGCGAGATACGGGTTCATCTCGTAGAGCTTCTCGCTCTCCCACGCCCGATCCGTCCAGCCCGTCGCCAGCATCAGGATAGCGTTCCTCGACTCCGAGGGCTCGAACCCCGCTCTCTTCAAGTGCTCCAAAGTGATGGGCTCTCCGGGTTGTGCCATCTCCCTTAGATCCAGGCGCACCCCGGGACGGTGGAACCTCTCTATCGGGATCTCGTCGATGGTCGCACCGTCCACGATAAAGTGGGAGGGCGCATCCACATGCGTCCCCGTGTGTATGCTGCAAGTCATGGTGGTGTTGCGCACCCCGTCCTGCTCCAACGAGGTCAGCGGCTCGAATTGCGGCCGAGGGTGCCCCGGGACGGGGATGGTCCTCTCGGAGAATGGCATGGTCAAGTCCATGTTCCTACCCATTTTGTACACCTCACCCCACAGCGTTTGCGCCTCGTTCCCCTGCAATATAATATTGTATCCAATGTTTGTAAAGAAAGTTCCTCGTGGGGAAAGGGGGATGAGTAGTGAAACCAGCCGCCTTCGAGTATCGTCGGGCGACTGCGGTGGAGGACGCCGTCGATCAGTTGACCGAGCTGGGCGACGAGGCCAAGCTGCTGGCCGGCGGCCAGAGTCTGGTTCCGATGATGAACTTCAGGCTGGTTCGTCCCTCCGCCCTCGTTGACGTCGCCGGGATCCCCGACCTACAGTACCTGGAGCCTCACGACGGTCGCGGACTCAAGATCGGGGCTCTGACGCCGCACCGTTGGGTCGAGGAGATGGAAGACCCCGAGCTTTTGGAGGGATTCTCGGTGCTCAAGCGCGCGGCTCGTTGGGTGGGACACTATCCTATTCGCACCTTAGGTACGTTCGGTGGCAGCATCGCGCACGGGGACCCTTCGGCGGAGTGGTGCCTGCTCGCGGCGCTGCTTGACGCCGAGGTCGTGGCGGTCGGTTCGGGAGGAGAGCGTGTGATCCCGGCCTCCGACTTCTTCCACGGCTTCTTCATGACCGCGCTGGAGCCAGACGAGATGATCGTGGAGGTCCGTTTCCCCCAACCGGCCCCGAACGCCGCGCTGCAGGAGTTCGCCAGGCGCGCAGGGGACTACGCGATCGTGGCCGCCGCGGTCACCCTGGATATGGAAGATGGGAAGTGCCGCTCCGCCCGCGTGGTGCTCGGAGGCGTGGCGGACGTCCCCCTGCGCGTCCCCGAAGCGGAGCGCGTGCTGGAGGGGGCGGATGTTGGTCGGGAGGCCTTCGAAGAGGCGGGGCGGGAGGCTGCGAAGGTCGTCGACCCGCCCTCCGACGTCCAGGGAACTTCGGAGTACAGGCGCGACCTCTCGGCCGTGATGGTCCGGAGGGCGCTGGAGGAGGCGGCCGGCGATGTCGGATAGCGGCTTCTCCGGCAAGTCCTGGGTCGGCAGGTCGGTCCCCAGGGTCGAGGACGCGCGGCACCTCACCGGCCGGGGGATGTTCGTGGACGACATCGAGCGTCCGAGGATGCTCTACGCCGCCTTCGCCCGGTCGCCGTTCGGCGCGGCGCGCGTGGAGAAGATCTCCGTCGAGGACGCCCTTGAGGTCCCCGGCGTGGAGAGGGTCATTACACGCTCCGACCTGGAGGATGTCCCCGGGCTGCGTCCGGTGCTCCACCGCCCGGAGTTCGTCGGGGTCGACATGCCTCTGCTCTCGGGCGAGAGGGTCCGCCACACGGGCGAACCGGTGGCCCTGGTCCTGGCGGATTCTCCCCACGCAGCGGAGGATGGAGCAGACGCCGTGGCGGTCGAGTACGAACGCCAGGAGGCGGTGGTCTCGCTGGACGCGGCCCTCGCCGAAGACGCGCGGACCGTACACGAGGACATGCAAGACAACGTGATGGTCGATGTGCGCTCACCCGACGATTCCGGGGTAGACGAGGCCTTCGAGCGGGCCGCGGTCGTCGTCGAGGCGACGTTCGAGACGGGGAGGCTGGCGGCGGTCCCGATGGAGGGACGGGCTTGTCTGGCCGAGTGGGATGGCCGGGAGGACAAGCTGGTACTGCACACCTCCACGCAGGTGCCCCACATAGTGCGCACCGCGCTCGAGGAGGTACTGGAGATACCGCAGCAACGCATCCGCGTTATAGCGCCCGACGTAGGTGGGGGCTTTGGGCAGAAGTGTGTAGTCAGCCGCGAGGAGTTGCTCGTGGCGATAGCTGCCCAGCGCCTGGAGCGGCCGGTGAAATGGACCGAAGATAGGCAAGAGAACCTCACGGCCTCCTTCCACGGCCACGAGCAGAGGTACGAGACCTCGGCCGCCTTCGACGAGAGAGGGAAGCTGCTGGCCCTGGAGGCAGACATCCTGTGCGATGTGGGCGCCTACTCGTGCTACCCGTTCACGTGCGGGGTCGAGCCGCTCATGGCGGCGACGGAGATGCCGGGTCCCTATCGCTTAGAGCGTTACCGGTCGCGAGCGCGCGCGGTCGCCACCAACAAGGTGCCTATGGCGCCGTACCGGGGGGTGTCGAGGCCACAGTTTACTTTCGCGATGGAGCGTCTGATGCAGAAGGCTGCGAAGCGTCTCGGCATAGACGCGGTGGAGATACGCAGGCGGAATTTGATCTCCGCCGAGGAGTTCCCGTACGAGAGCCCGACCGGGGTAGTCTACGATCCCGGCAGCTACATCGAGTCGCTCGAAGAGTGTGCCGGGGCGCTGGACTTCCCCGCGTGGAAGGAGCGGCAGGAAGGGGCGAGGCGCGAGGGGCGACTGATCGGGCTCGGTTTCTCCTGTTTCGCAGAGCGGACGGGCTACGGGACGCGCACGTTCGCCCTGAGGAAGATGGGTATCACCCCGGGCCTGGACAACGCCCACGTGAGGATGGACCCCTCCGGAAATGTCGCTGTCGCGGTTGGCACGTGCGGGCACGGGCAGGGGCACCAGACGACTCTAGCCCAGATCGCGGCCGACGAGCTGGGCATAGAGCCCAGCGACATCGTGGTGCGCCAGGGGGACACCGAGACCACGCCCTACGGCTGGGGCACCTTCGCGAGCCGCTCGTTGGTGATCGGGGGTGGCGCGACCAAAAAAGCGGCCGCGCTTCTCGCGGAGCGTATCAAGGAGGTGGCGAGCCACCTGCTCGAGGCAGCACCCGGGGATCTCGAGATAGAGGACGGCCGGGTCTCCGTCAGTGGCTCCCCCGACCGCTACGTCGAGGTGCCCGCGGTGGCGCGCGCGGCCTACCTGGAGGCTCAACGGTTGCCGGAAGGGGAGGCGGGAAGCCTCGAGGCAAGCGCCGGCTTCGATCCCCCGGGCACGTTCTCGAACGCAACGCACGGTGCTATGGTGGAGATCGACCCGGAGACGGGGGACGTGCGCATAGAGCGATACCTGGTCGCGGAGGATTGCGGGGTCATGGTCAACCCGATGATCGTCGAGGGCCAGGTGCGGGGAGGCGTGGCCCAGGGGATCGCCGCGGCGCTGTACGAGCAGCTCATCTACGACGACGAGGGGCAACTCGTCACCTCCACGCTAATGGACTACCTCGTCCCGACGGCGATGGAGATTCCTCCCGTCGAGATCCTGCACCTGGAGACGCCCTGCGAGTACACCGAGACGGGGGCCAAGGGAGTGGGGGAGGGCGGCACCATGGGGGCCCCCGCCGCCATCGCCAGCGCGGTGGCCGACGCCCTCTCGCACCTCGACGTCGAGATCGACCGGCTCCCCATAACCCCGGACCTCCTGCGGGCCGCGATCAGAGACTCACGAGCGCGCGAAGGGAACCTTTCATGAAAGA
>JAUJNO010000004.1:200993-229150 GCA_030448125.1 Rubrobacteraceae bacterium
CTGCGGGCCGCGATCAGAGACTCACGAGCGCGCGAAGGGAACCTTTCATGAAAGATGTCCACTCGGTCAAGATCGCCGTAAACGGCCGGCTCCACGAAATAGACGTCGAGTCGCGGCGGACCCTCGCCGACGTGCTGCGCCACGACCTCGGCTACACGGGCACGCACCTGGGCTGCGAGCACGGGATCTGTGGCGCGTGCACCGTCCTCGTCGACGGCCTCGCGGTCAGGTCCTGCCTCGCCTTCGGCGTTCAGGCCGACGGACGCGAGATAGAGACCGTCGAGGGTCTCGAATCGGGTGGGCAACTCAACTCTCTGCAGGAGGCCTTCTCGGCCCACCACGCGCTGCAGTGCGGGTTCTGCACGCCCGGGTTCCTGATGCTGGCGACCGCCCTCCTGAGGGAGAAGCTGGATCCCACGGAGGAGGAAGTGAGGGAGGTGATGTCGTCCAACCTGTGCCGGTGCACGGGGTACCAGGGCATCATCGAGGCGGTGCTGGACGCGGCGGGCAAGAACAGGGGGACGGAGGCGGTCGATGGCGCGGTCTCGCGGGAGACAGCCGAAGACCGGGTGGAGGGCGTCTCGCTCCTGCGTGAGGCGGGGGACCACACCCAGTGAGTGCCGTCGGGCGGCGGATGGGGCGGCTCGAAGACCGGCGCCTGCTGCGCGGCCTCGGCCACTTCGTCGACGACGTCAACCGCGTCGGGCAGCTGTGGATGAGGGTGTTCAGATCCCCCCACGCTCACGCCCGGATAACGAGCGTCCAGACGGACGAGGCGCTCGCCCTTCCCGGGGTCGAAGCGGTGCTCACCGGGGAGGACATCGCGTGGGCAAGACCCATCCCTGTTCGCACGCGTACCAAACACCAACTCGACAACTTTCTGCAGCCCGTGCTGGCGCGCGATAGGGTGCGCTACGTGGGAGAACCGATAGCTGTCGTGCTCGCCGAGGACCCGTACCTCGCCGAAGACGCCGTCGAGCTTATCAGGGTGGAGTACGAGGAGCTGCCGGTCGTCCTGGATGCCCGGAGCGCCATCGAAGCCGATGACTCGCGGTCGTTAGACGGCTTCGAGAGCGAGGCTGCAACCCTGAGCATGGGCTACGGGGACGTCGAAGAGGCGTTCCGGAGCGCCGCCCATGTGGTCGAGATCGAGGTGAAGATAGGGCGACATTCGGGGGTTCCGCTGGAAACCCGGGGGCTCGTGGCCGATTACGACGCCGGGAGCGACCACCTCACGATCTGGGGCGCCACCAAGGTGCCGCACTTCAACCGGCGGGTGCTCTCGCAGATGCTGGGGATGCCCCTCAACCGGATCAGCATGAAGAAGTCCGACGCGGGGGGAGGCTTCGGCGTCAGGGGCGAGTTCTACCCGGAGGACTTCCTGGTGCCGTACCTCGCCCGCGAGACCGGACGCCCGGTGAAGTGGATCGAAGATCGGGCCGAGAATCTGGTGGCGGCGAACCACTCCCGTGAGCAGGTACACCGGATCAGCGCGGCCTTCGACGAAGAACACCGGCTCTTGGGCCTGCACGACGAGGTGTGGCAAGACAACGGCGCCTACATCCGGACCCACGGCGTCATCGTCCCCGACCTGACGCTGGCCATGCTGCCCGGGCCTTACAGGGTCCCGGCGTACGAAGGTGTCGCGCACGTCGCGCTCACCAACAAGACCCCCTGCGGCACCTATCGCGGGCCGGGTCGCTACGAGTCGACGTTTGCCCGCGAGCACCTGCTCGACGTGGCGGCTGCGCGGCTTGGCATCGACCGGCTGGAGCTGCGGAGGATCAACCTGCTTGAGACTTCGGAGCTGCCGCACACCAGACCCTTGTCCACTTTGGGCACCGACGTTGTGCTCGACGCCGGAGACTACGAGGGGCTGCTGGACAAGGCGCTCGACCGCTCCGGCTTCGACGGTTGGGAGAAGGAAGCGCGAGAGCTCCGCGCCGAGGGGCGGTTGGTCGGCACGGGCGTCGGTTACTTCCTCGAGAAGAGCGGCACCGGGCCCTACGAGGAGGCAATAGTCGAGGTAGATCCCACCGGTTCCGTCCGGGTAATCACCGGCGGCGCCTCGCTGGGACAGGGGATAGAGACGGTCCTCGCCCAGATCGCCGCGGACCAGCTAAGCGTCCCTCCCGAGGAGATCGAGGTGGTACACACGGAGACCGACCTGTTGCCTGACGGGGTCGGCTCGTGGGCGAGCCGCTCGACCGTGGTGGGGGGCAGCGCGGTGATGCTCGCGGCGAAGGCGACCGCGGAGAAGGCGCTGCGCGTGGCGACCACGATGCTGGAGGCCGCCACCGAGGACTTGCGCCTGGAGTCGGCGCGGGTACGGGTGGACGGCTCGCCCGACAAGTCCGTCTCCCTAGGGGAGATAGCGGCCGCCTGCGAGCCGCACAGCGGTCTGGCTGAGGGAGAGGAATCCGGCCTCGGCGCCCGTCGCACCTTCTCCGTGGACCACATGACCTACCCCTATGGTGTGCATCTGGCGCAGGTAGAGGTCGACCCGGAGACCGGAGGCGTAGAGATCAGGCGCTACTTCGTCGCCTACGAGGTCGGCCGCGCGGTCAACCCTACGCTTGTCGAGGGCCAGCTCGTCGGGGGGGCGGCGCAGGGTCTCGGGGGAGCCTTGCTCGAGGAGTTCCGCTACGATGACTCGGGGCAACCCCTCGCCGCGACCTTTATCGACTACATGGAACCGACTGCGGCCGAAGTCCCCCGCGTGGAGACACTCATATGCGAAGACGCGCCGTCGCCCGACAACCCTCTAGGGCTCAAGGGAGCCGGCGAAGGGGGGACCGTGGGGTGCGGGGCAGCCGTAGTCAGCGCGGTAGAGGACGCGCTTGGAATGCCGGGCTCTATAAAGGCCCTCCCCGTGAGCCCCAGCAAGATACGCGCCCTTCTGCGCGAGTCGGACAGAGCGGGTTCCACCGCAGCTGAAGCTGCTTCGTTCTCCAGTTGATCTGGAGGATACCGAACCCGAAAGCGGTCGTGCTTAGATCTTACTCCGGCGTGCTACCACGGAGAACACTCCTTTTCCGCCGATGCGGCGTCTCGTAGAATGCCGGGAGGAAGACGCGAGACACAGGGAGACTTCAGATGGGCGCCGTAAGGCATCGCTTCACCGTCGAGGAGTACCGGAGGATGGGCGAGGCAGGGATCTTCTCGGAGGACGACCGGGTGGAGCTCATAGACGGGGAGGTCGTGGAGATGGCGCCGATAGGCGACCGCCATATCGAGAGTGTTATGCGCCTGACCCGCCTAATCTCCCGTTGGACCTTCGTCGCGAGTGAGATCGGGCTCTTCGTAAGCGTGCAAAATCCTCTGGCCCTCGGCGAGCACGGCGAGCCGCAGCCCGACCTCACACTCGTGCGAAGGCGAGGGGACCGCTCGGGTATACCAATCGCCGAAGAGGCGCTGCTGGTCGTGGAGGTTGCCGCCACCTCGTTGATCTACGACCGCGAGACGAAGCTCCCCTTGTACGCCAGAGCCGGTATCCCCGAGGCCTGGCTGGTGGACCTTAACGCCGGCGAGATCCGAGTGTACTCGGAGCCGGGGCCGGGAGGCTACGGGAGGATTACCCGCATAAGGCGCGAAGGTAGGGTCGTCTCCGCCACCCTGTCGAACCTCGCCTTCAACACCTTGGAGGCCCTACCGCCCGAGGGGTAGGGGCGGTACCCGAGGCGCCACCCGGTTCAATGCTCGGGTTTGTAGGCCAGGTTGGGGACGAGCCACCCGTATCCTTACCCTGCGGACTTGCTCCGGGCCTGCGGGACCTCCGTCTGCCTGTTGCCGTTCGGTTGCTCGGGGTCGTAGGCGAGGTTGGGGGCGAGCCACTTCTCGGCCTCTTCGAGGGTCATGTCCTTGCGAGAGGCGTAGTCGGAGACCTGATCCCGGCCTATCTCGGCGACGCCGAAGTAGCGGGAGTCCGGGTGGGAGAAGTAGTAGCCGCTGACTGCCGCGCCCGGATACATGGCGCAGCTCTCGGTGAGCGTGATGCCGGCGTTCTCCTCCACGTCCAAGAGGTCCCAGAGGGTGCGTTTCTCGGTGTGCTCCGGGCAGGCCGGGTAGCCGGGGGCGGGGCGGATGCCCCGGTACTCCTCCCGGATGAGATCCTCGGCGTCCAGACCCTCGTCCGCCGCGTAGCCCCAGATCTCTTTGCGGACCTTTTTGTGCATCAGCTCGGCGAACGCCTCGGCCAGGCGGTCGGCCAAAGCCTTGATCATGATAGCGTTATAGTCGTCGTTCTCTTCCTCGAAGCGCCGCGCTATCTCATCGGCGCCGATCCCGGCGGTCACGGCGAAGAGGCCGACGTAGTCCTCCAGCCCCGTCTCCTTCGGGGCGACGAAGTCCGCCAGGGAGATGTTGGGACGGCCCGGCGGCTTCTGCTTCTGCTGGCGCAGGAGGTGAAGCTCCGTCAGCACCTTGTTACGCGACTCGTCGGTGTAGACCTCCACGTCGTCGTTCGGCAGCGCGTTGGCCGGGAAGAGACCTACAACCGCGCGGGCTCCGAGCCATCCTTCCGTGATGGCGCGGTCCAGAAGGTTCTGGGCGTCCTCGAAGAGCTTGCGGGCCTCCTCGCCCTTCTCGGGGTCGTCCAGGATTTTCGGATAGCTCGCTTTCATCTGCCAGGAGTGGAAGAAGGGCGTCCAGTCTATATAGTCCCGGATCTCCTCCAGCGGGTAGTCGTCGAACGTTCTGATCCCGAGGACGTTGGGTCTCGGCGGGGCATACCCCTCCCACTCTATCTTCGTCCTGTTGGCCCGCGCCCTCTCCAGCGTGGCCAACCTGGTCTTGGACCTGCGCCCGGCGTGCTTGGTGCGCACCTCTTCGTACTCGGCGGCGATCTGCTCCGCGTAACCCTCCCGGCGGCCCTCGCTCATCAGGTTCTGGGCCACCCCCACGGCGCGCGAGGCGTCCTTCACGTGGATCGTGGGTTGCTCGTAACTAGGCGCGATCTTGACCGCCGTGTGCGTCTGCGAGGTCGTCGCCCCGCCGATGAGCAGCGGCAGGTTGAAGCCCTCACGCTGCATCTCGCTCGCGACGTGTACCATCTCGTCCAGGGAAGGCGTGATCAGGCCGGAGAGCCCGATGATGTCCGCGCCCTTCTCTTTGGCTGTCTCCAGGATCTTGGCAGCCGGCACCATCACCCCGAGGTCTATGACCTCGAAGTTGTTACACTGTAGGACCACCCCGACGATGTTCTTGCCGATGTCGTGTACGTCGCCCTTCACGGTCGCCATCACGACCGTGCCGTTCGGCTTGCGGGCCTCGCCCTTCTCCGCCTCGATAAACGGTATGAGGTACGCTACGGCCTTCTTCATAACACGCGCGCTCTTGACAACCTGCGGCAGGAACATCTTCCCTGCGCCGAATAGGTCCCCGACCACGTTCATCCCGTCCATGAGTGGACCTTCGATCACCTCTATCGGACGGTCGAACGCCTGCCGCGCCTCCTCGGCGTCCTCCTCGGCGAACTCGGCAATGCCCTTGACCAGAGCATGCTCCACCCGCTTCGCGACCGGCCACGTCCGCCACTCCAGGTCCTTCTCGTTCGTTGAAGCGTCGCCCTGGTCGCGGTACTTCTCGGCGAGCTCTAGCAGGCGCTCTGTCGAGTCGTCCCTACGATTCAGCACTACGTCTTCGACCGCCTCACGCAGCTCCTCGTCGATCTCGTCGTAGACCCCAAGCTGGCCGGCATTCACTATGCCCATCGTCAGGCCGGCGTTTATGGCATGGTAGAGAAAGACCGCGTGTATGGCCTCGCGCACCGGGTTGTTGCCGCGGAACGAGAACGAGACGTTCGAGATGCCGCCCGAGGTCTTGGCGTGCGGGAGGGTCTGAGTTATCTCACGCACCGCCTCGATGAAGTCCACGCCGTAGTTGTTGTGCTCGTCGATGCCGGTGGCGATAGCGAAGACGTTCGGGTCGAAGATTATGTCCTGCGGCGGGAAACCGACCTCTTCCGTGAGGATCTTGTAGGCGCGGGCACAGATCTCGACCTTCCGCTCCTTCGTGTCCGCCTGGCCCTCTTCGTCGAAGGCCATCACGATCACGGCCGCCCCGTACCTCCTCAGCAGTCGCGCCTGGCGGACGAACTGCTCCTCGCCCTCCTTCATACTGATTGAGTTGACGATCGCCTTGCCCTGCACGCGCTTCAGGCCCGCCTCGACGATGGACCACTTGGACGAGTCGATCATCACGGGCACGCGCGAGATGTCCGGCTCTGCGGCGGTGAGGTTGAGGAAGTCGACCATCGCCTCCTCGCCCTCGAGCATCCCCTCGTCCATGTTGACGTCGATGATCTGGGCGCCGTTCTCGACCTGCTCGGCCGCCACCTCTAGCGCCGTGTCGTAGTCTGCGTTCAGGATCAGGTCCTTGAACCGCGCCGACCCCGTCACGTTCGTCCGCTCTCCGACGTTTACGAACAGCGAGTCCGGCCCGATGTTGAGCGGCTCCAACCCGCTCAGGCGCAGCTTAGGCGCGAGCTCCGGCACCTCCCGCGGCGGGTGCCCGGAGACTGCGTCCGCCATTGCCTTTATGTGCTCTGGAGTCGTGCCGCAGCACCCGCCGACGATGTTCAGCCAGCCGTTCGCGGCCCACTCCCCGATCTCCGCCGCCATGTACTCGGGGCTCTCGTCGTACTCGCCGAACTCATTGGGAAGCCCCGCGTTCGGGTAGGCGCTGACGTGCGTCTCGGCGATCCCCGAAAGCTCCTCGATGTACTGCCGGAGTTCCTTGGACCCCAGGGCGCAGTTCAGGCCGACGCTTACGGGCTCGGCGTGGCTCACGGAGTTCCAGAACGCCTCCGTCACCTGTCCCGAGAGCGTACGCCCGCTCGCGTCGGTGATGGTGCCCGAGATCATTACGGGTACGTCCAGCTCCTCCTCGTCGAGGTACTCCTTTATCGCGAAGATGGCGGCCTTCGCGTTCAGCGTGTCGAAGATAGTCTCGACGAGCAGCAGGTCCGCGCCGCCCTCAACGAGCCCCCGCGCCGCCTCTTTGTACGCCTCTTTGAGCTCGTCGAAGGTGACGTTGCGGTAGCCGGGGTTGTTCACGTCCGGCGAGAGGGAGGCCGTGCGGTTGGTCGGGCCGATGGCGCCCGCCACGAAGCGTGGCCTGTCCGGCGTCTTCTCGGTATAGCCGTCCACCGCCTCGCGGGCGACGCGCGCCGACTCGTAGTTCAGCTCGTAGGCCAGGTCCTCCATCTTGTAGTCCGCCTGGGCGATGGAGGTCGAGCTGAAGGTGTTTGTCTCGACGATGTCCGCGCCGGCCTCCATCACGGCCTCGTGGATATCGTGGATGATCCGGGGCTGGGTTATAGAGAGCAGGTCGTTGTTGCCCTTGATATCTCCGGGGTGATCGGCGAAGCGCTCCCCCCGGTAATCTTTCTCCTCAAGGTCGTAGCTCTGGATCATGGTACCCATCGCGCAGTCCAGAAGCATGATGCGCTGCTTTAACTGGGCCCGGAACTCCGATGCCCGGGCCTCTCTCTCTTCGCCTACCGTGCGTTTGAGAACCATTGTTTCCTCCCTACGATCGGAAGCTTGTCAGCTTTCAGCCGCTAGCTATCAGCTTTTCTGTTTTTGATTCGCCGCCTACACGCGCTCGCGAGCAGTTTGCTCTTCTTCCTCACGGCCCATCCGCCGTTGCTACTGGCCACGGCTTCTGCCGCCGCGAGGGCGAGGCGGGCTCCTTCGACGTTGATCTTGCGCACCTTGTCTTCGAGGCTGCGGGCGGCGAGCTTGAGCCGGTTTGCCGCGAAGGTGTTCGTCTGTATGACCCCCGCGCCGGCGCGCAGGTACTCCTCGTGGAGAGCCTGAACTATCTGTGGGTGGGTGAGGTTGGCCCCGTTGTAGGGAGGGGCGATCCCACGGTCGGCGAGGAGCGTACCTATGGCGCCGTCGCCGACTAGTATGCCTTCGTCGAGCTTCTCCCTGAGATCCAACAAAAGACAAACCTCCCTCTCTAGGCGCGTACCACCCGGGACAGGGGCGAGAGAGGTGCGAACGAAAAGCCGTTACGCCTCATCTCTCGGAGTACCCTCCGCAGGAGTTGGCACCTGCCACAGTCCTCGAGAACATCGTATTCCTTCGAACCATCGGTTGCCGCGGCTTCAAAGGGCCCGTCCCTCCACCGCTCTCGATGAGCACCGTCCGGAGAACAAATCCCCAGATAGGCATACAATTACACCACGATCACCCCGGAATTGCAATCCCGCCGGGCTTGCCTCCGCCGCGCACCCGCGCTACGAGCTCTTTCGGATCCCCCCACGCGCACGCCCCCGCGGCCCGCAGCTTGTACGAGAGGGAGGTCCGCGCCCTCTTCGCGAAGACATCGTAGCCCTGCGCCTCGATGCGGTCCAGGAGCGCCTCGTAGAGCCGTCCCGCCACGACGACCGGGTAGCGACGTCCCCGAGGGATGTACCGTATCCCCCTGTCAGCCACGCGGTAGAGTCCTCGGGCGCGCGAGATCTCGAACCGCATCAGCCCCACGAACCGCTCGTCCACTACGCCGAGCCCCAGCTCTTCCTCCGCGTATCCGAAACGCTCCAGGTCTTCGAGCGGCAGATACACCCGCCCCCGCGCCCAGTCCTCCCGCACGTCCCGCAGGAAGTTCGTGAGCTGCATCGCGACGCCCAACGCTCCGGCGTGCGGGTTCGCCGCCTCGCCCGTCACCCCGATCACGCGGCACATCATGAGCCCCACGACCGCTGCGCTCCCGTAGGTGTACTCCTCCAGGTCCTCGTAGGTCGGGTAGCGGAAGACGCCGGTATCCATCTTCATGCTTCTCATGAACGCCTCTATGAGACCCGGCTCGATGCCGCGCAGGAGCACCGTGTTCGCGAAGGCCCGCAAAACGGGGTTCGGGGGTACGTACTCTCCGGACACCGCCGCCAGGGTCTCCTCCTCGAAAGACCGCAGGCCCGCGAGCTGCTCGTCGAGGCTCGTAGCACCCGGGTTGTCCACGATCTCGTCGGCGTAGCGCATAAATGCGTAGAGCGCGCATACGTGCGGCCGAACCTCCTCCGGGAAGAGGCTCGTCGAGAAGTAGTAGGTCCTGCTGTGCCCCTTCTGCACCCGCCGGCACAGCTCATAGCACTCCGGGAGGGAGAGATCTGCCCCGGCCAAGGGACCCTTACCTACGGGATCCAGGCGCACTACGAGACCCCGGCGCTCGCCCCGGCGTTCGCCCCGGCGACCTTTCGGGCGGCGGAGGAGCGTCCGAGGTCGCGTCCGATGCGCTCCGCCGCGAGCTTCGCCCCGATGGTGACGAGCGGCACGCCCGTTCCGGGGCGGGTGCTGGCTCCGACGAAGTACACGCCCCTGATCGTCTTCGAGGCCAGCGGCGGCCGGAAGTAGCCGACCTGGAAGATGCCGTGCCCGAGCCCGAAGGCGGCGCCCTCCTCGAGGTTGTAGTCGGCGAGCCAGTCCAGGGGAGTTTTGACCTTCTCGTAGACGATGTGGCGGCGTATGTCCTCTATCCCGGCCTTCTCTTCCAACAGGTCGTAGACGCGCTCCTTGAACGGCTCGCTCTCGCGTTTCCAATCCACGTTCTCACCCAGGTGCGGTGTGGGGACGAGGACATAGAGCGCCTCCATGCCCACGGGGGCGGCGTCTCTGTCCGTGCGCGAGGGGACATTGGTGTAGAAGGACGGGTCGTCGGGGAGGCGGCGCCCGGAGAAGATCTGCTCGAAGTTCTCCCTGTAGCGCGCCGAGAGGTAGACGTTGTGATGCGACATGTGGTCCAGCTTCTTGTCGAGGCCCAGGTAGAGCATGAACGAGGAGGCGGTGTAGAGGAGCTTCTCCCGCTTGCGCAGCTTCCACCTGAAATCGCCCTCTCCCGCCGAACGGGGCAGGAGCTTCCGGTAAACGTACGGCAGGTCGGCGTTGGCGAGCACGGCATCGGCCCCGACCTCCTCGCCGTGTACGCGCACGCCGCGCGCCCTGCCTCCCGCGATCGCTATCTCCTCCACGGGGCTGTTCAGGTTGATCCCTACCCCGAGATCGCGGGCGAGCCGGACCATCGCCTCGACGAGCTCGTACATCCCGCCGCGGGGGAACCACAGGCCGTCCTCGGCCAGCTCTGTGTACGGCAGGAGGGCGTAGACCGCCGGCGCCTCGAAGGGCGAGAGCCCGAGATACATGGTCTGAAACGAGAACGTCTGCCGCAGCTTCTCCGTCTTGAAGTATTTGGAGACGGAGCGGTAGTAGTTCTTGACGGCTCTCGTCTTGAGGAGGAGCTTGAGGTTGCGCGGGCCGAAGAAGTCGCCCGCGCGCTCGAAGTCGCGCTCGACGAACTCGCTGCGCCCCAGGCGATACTTGAGGCAGGCGTCCCGCATAAAGCTGTAGAAGCGTGGGGTGACACCTGGCTCTATACGTTCGAGCTCGGGGATCAGGGCGGGCAGGGAGGAGGAGACCTTGATGGAGTCGCCGTCCCCGAAGTGGACCCGGTAGTTCGGGTCGAGGTTTACCAGCTCGATCTCTTCATCCAGATTCCTGCCGGCGGCGGCGAAGAGGTCGCGGTAGACGTCGGTCATGAGGAGCAGGGTCGGGCCGGTGTCGAAGGTGAATCCTCCCTCCCGCAGACGACCCACGCGACCGCCGGGCTGAGCGTTCTTCTCGAAGACCTCGACGTCGAAGCCCATAAGCCTGAGCCGGATCGCCGCCGCGAGCCCACCCATGCCGGCCCCGATGATCGCCACCCGCTTAACCAAACTTCCCGCCTCTCCTGTGCCTCTTCCGCCCTTTCGGGAAGGTATATTGGAGTATACGCGAGCGATGCTAGCAGGGTTCATCGGAAGGCCGGGTAAAGGGGCTTACACGAGGAGATGGTGAGAGCAACGACCACGAGGGCGACGAGGACGGCCGTGTTGACGAAGAGGGGCGCCGCGCGGGCGCGGTCCGGGCGCCCCTGGATCTACCGCTCCGACGTCGCCGAAGCCGCCGGAGACACGGGCGATGTCGTCCGCGTGGTCGACGGGGGCGGGCGCTTCCTCGGCCAGGCCTTCTACAACCCGAAGAGCGAGATCACGTTGCGTATCGCCACCCGCGAAGACGAAGAGATAAACGAAGCCTGGTTCCAAAACCGCCTCGAGAAGGCCCGAAGTTATCGCGAGTCTCTGAATATAGACGCCAGCGCCTACCGCCTCCTTCACTCCGAGGCCGACGGCGTCCCCGGCCTCGTCGCCGACCGTTACGGAGACTACTTCGTCCTCCAGGTGGGCTCGGCTGCGATCGAGCGACGCCTCCATTGGATCGTCGCCGCCCTCGAAGACCTCTTCGCGCCCATGGGCATACTCCTCCGCGGCGACGCGTCATCCCGCGGAAGGGAGGGCCTCGCCACGAAGGTGGAGGTCCTCTCCGGAGAGGTCCCCGACTCGGTCGTCGTCCACGAAGGGCCGGTGCGATACCGGGCGAGGCTGCGCGGAGGTCAGAAGACCGGTGGTTTCCTCGACCAGCGCGAGAATCACCTCGCCGCCGCCCGCTACGTGGAGCGTTACGCGGGTGGCCACGTCCTCGACGTCTTCTCCTACGCCGGCGGCTTCGCTCTGCACGCCGCGCGCGTGGCGAAGACCGTCGAGGCCGTGGACGCGAGCGGGCCGGCGCTACAAGCCGCCCGCGAGAACGCGGAGCTCAACGGTCTCTCGAACATCGCCTTCACCCGGGCCAGCGCCTTCGACCTGCTACGCGAGCGCTCCGACGCGGGAACCCGGTACGACGCCGTGATCCTCGACCCTCCCGCGTTCGCCAAGACGAAGCGCGACCTCCCCAAGGCGCGGCGCGCCTACAAGGAGATAAACCTGCGCGCCATGAAGTTGCTCACCCCCGGCGGCATCCTCGTTACCTGCTCCTGCTCCTACCACTTCTCGCGCGAGCTCATGGAGGAGACCCTCCGATTCGCGGCTGTCGATGCCGGACGAACCGTTCGGGTTCGCGAGTGGCGCGGCCAGGCCCAGGACCACCCCGAGATCCTCACCGTCCCCGAGACCCGCTACCTCAAGTGCGCCGTGCTGGAGTGCCCCTGAGCCTGAACAAAGCGCCGTAGCGCCAGTTATATTCGGCATCCAGTACGTGCCGGGAACAGATTCAGGGTTTGCGGCAAGGTAGAATGTTTAGCGGGTGGCAAGCCGAGAAGGAGCTCTCCGTGGAGCGGTCCAGGATGCAAGGCCGAGCGGTGTACGTCACTATCGCACTGGTCCTCGCGTTCCTGCTCGGCGTTTATTTCGTCTACCCGATCCGGGTAGTGGTGCTGGTCTTCCTGCTGACGCTGCTTCTCTCCACCATCATGAGCGCGCCGGTGAACTACCTCGCTCGCCGAAGGGTACCCCGCGTGTGGGGGACGCTGGCGGTGGTGGTGGGTCTCTTCCTGGGTCTCCAGGTGGTGCAGTTCGCGATAGCCCCCCTCGTGGACCAGACCCAACGACTTCTCGCGGACTTCCCGGCGCTCCTGGCCGAGGTGCAGGTTCTCGTCGACCGGCTAGAACAAGCCACGCGCCTGGATCTCACGGAACCACTGTACGCGGAGCGGCTACTGGAAGCGGCGCAGGACTGGGTCTCGGGGCTCTCGGTGGAGACGGTCGCCAGCGCGGGCTACAGCGCGGCGAACATACTCTATTTGGCGGTCGTGGTCCTTCTGACCAGCGTCTATGCGGTCCTGCAGCCGGCGCCTCTGGTAAGGAGCTTCGTCGCCCTCTTCCCGGCCGGGCGGCGGCAGCAGGTCCGGGAGACGCTGAAGGAGATGTACCGGAACGTCCAAAGGTGGTTGCTGGGCCAGCTCGCCGACAAGATGATCGTCGGGGCGCTCGCCGGGATCGGCCTCTGGGCCATCGGGATGCCTTCCGCGCTCTTGCTTGGGCTCTTGACCGGTATCTTGGGCCTTATTCCGTACGTCGGCGTCGCTGTTTCGCTCGTGCCGCCGGTGCTTCTGGCCCTGAATTCGAACCCCACGGACGTCCTGTGGGTGATAGCGGTTTACTTCCTGGTACTGCAGGCCGAGGCCGAGTTTATCTACCCGCTCGTGATGAGCCGGGCGGTGGCTCTGCACCCGGCGGCGATCGTCTTTGGCCTTTTCGTGATGAGCATTTTCTTCGGGTTCGTGGGGCTCTTGCTCGCCGTGCCCCTGGTGGCCGCCCTGCAAATCCTCGTGCGCGAGCTGTGGATCGCGCGGATGGATGAGATGGGAATAGACCCCAACCCCCCACCAGAGAAAGAGAAGCCGGTCAAGCAGAAGAGCAGCCGGCGGCGAATTCTGGACACCCTTCGGCGCTCCCGAACCCGCGATCCTTGAACCGCCCGGTTTCGGGGCTGGCCGCCTACCTCCACCGCCGCTGTTCCTCGACCGCGACGGGGCTACGGGCTTGTACCGGATGCCAGCTCCTCGAATGTGGTCTTCACGGTGAGCTTCACTCTCACCATAGCAGTCTCGGTGCTCAAGGAGATACCGCTCCAAAGACCCTCGACGACGAGGCCGAGCCTTCTCTCTATTCGTGCGAGCGGGCGGGCAAAGGGTCGGCGACGATGCTGATAGAGGCCGGAGAGTAGTCGAACCGGCGGCGCCGGAAGGAACCGCGGACGAAAAGGTAGCCCAAAATGGAGCAGGCGACGACGCCTACGAGGCGTTCTCCGATCTGGAGCCGCCTCGTGCCGAGGGCCCGCGGTATCCCGATCTCCCGCGTCTGCTCGAAGACGCTTTTTGAGTTACTCGAGAGAGTCGCCAAAACGTGCATACGGCAGCGTGCTCTTCCCGTAGGCCTTCTCCAGGTTCTCGACCCTTGCCGCATCTCTCTCGACACGCATGCGCCGGGTGTATCCGCGCTCCGGATGAGCACGGGCGGGAGTTTGTAACAAACCGATATCATTGGTACACTACTGGCGTAACCAGAGGCAGCCCCTGCTTCCCGGGCGGAGCCGTCCGTTTTCGGGAAGCCGTACTAGACCGGAGGAGGCGAGCACTATAGACACTTACGAGGCCATGCTCATAGTCATACCCGAGCTCGACGAGGAGCAGGTCGAGAACACCGTCGGGCGCTTTCGGACCATCATCGAGCGTACGGGAGGCGAGGTCGGCGAGGTGAACAACTGGGGCCGGCGCAAGCTGGCGTATGAGATCGACCACCGCGCCGACGGTTTTTACTACGTTATAGAGTTCACCACCGGTGAGCGGACGCTGCCGGAGCTAAAGCGCATCCTGCGCGTCTCGGACGACATCTTGCGGCACATGATCGTGAAGCTCCCGCCGACGTACGCCCACCAGCCGCTCCCCGAGACGGAGACGGCTGAGGTTTCGAGCTAGAGTTTTTCGTAGAGAGGAGATAATCCATGGGTGGTAGGAGAAGGAATGGCCCTTCGCGCCGGGAGCGACCGGTCAAGAGCAAGCCTTGTGTCTTCCACAAGGAGAACATAGCGTACGTGGACTACAAGGATTACAACATGCTGCGCAAGTTCGTTTCGGACCGTGGCAAGATCCGGGCGCGCAGGGTCACGGGCTTGTGTCCCCAGCACCAGCGCGAGGCGGCGGTGGCGATAAAGCGCGCCCGCGAGATGGCGCTCTTGCCGTACGTGGTCGGACGCTAGCGGACGTTAGGGGAGGTAGTTTCATGCAGGTAATCCTCAAACAGGACGTCGACAAGATCGGGCGTCGGGGTGACATCATCGACGTGAGC
This sequence comes from Rubrobacteraceae bacterium, assembly GCA_030448125.1. Lineage (GTDB taxonomy): Bacteria > Actinomycetota > Rubrobacteria > Rubrobacterales > Rubrobacteraceae > Rubrobacter_F. Next base: position 215,656 of record JAUJNO010000004.1, read on the forward strand.
CGCGGCTACGTGCGCAACTTCCTCGTGCCGCGCGGCCTGGCCGAGATGGCCACGCCGGGCAAGCTCGAAGAGGTCCGCCGCGAGATGGAAGAGACCGAGGAGCGCGACCGGCGCATGGCCGAGAGGGCGAGCGAGGTCGCCGCTACCCTGAACAAGAGCGTGATCACCATAGAGGCCCGAACCGGCGAGGACGAGCGCCTCTTCGGCTCCGTGACCGCCGCGAACATCGCCCAGGCCATCGAGAGGGCCCGCGACATCCGGATCGACCGTCGCCGCGTCAAGCTCGACGAGCCCATAAAGTCCCTAGGCACTCACCAGGTCTCCGTCCAGGTCCACGGCGACATCGAGGCGAGCGTCAAGGTCATCGTCGTCCCGAAGCTGTAGCTGAAGCATAGCTTTAGTAGTAACCTGAACTAAAACCTCAAGGGCTCCGTCTTGTAACGGGGCCCTTTTTGCTGCATGCTGGTAGGTTATGGAGCGCAGGGGAAGGATACGGGGCGTACCGACGGGGACCGCCGGCGAGGCCGGCGCCCTCGTACCGCCGCACGACCTGGACGCCGAGCGGGCGGTGATCGGCGCGATGCTCGTCTCCGAGGCGGCGGTCTCGGTGGTCGGAGAGAGGCTCGCCGCCGAGGACTTCTACTCCGAGACGCACCGGGTTCTGTACGGGGCGATGATGCGTCTTTACTCGCGCGGCGAGCCTATAGACCAGCTCACGCTCTCGGACGAGCTAAAGAACGTGGGCGAGTTCGACCGCATCGGGGGGCGTCAGTACGTCTTCAGGCTCGTAGAGAGCGTGCCGACGGCCGCCAACGCCGCCCGGTACGCCGAGATAGTACGCGGCAAGGCGCTCCTGCGGGCCGTGATCGACGCCGGGAGCCGCATCCAGCAGGAGGCCTTCTCCGAGCCCGACGACGTTACCCAGGCCCTCGACGCCGCCGAGCAACTCATCTACGGCGTCTCCAACCGCCAGCTAAAAGAGCACCTCGCCCCCGTCTCCGAGCTCGCCCCGAGCGCCCTGGAGATGATACAGCGCCTCTACGAGCAAGAGGGCGAGGTCACCGGCGTCGAGTCCGGCTTCGAGGACCTCGACCGCTTGACGACCGGTTTTCACAAGAGCGACTTGGTGGTACTTGCTGCCCGGCCAGCCATGGGAAAGACCGCAATGGCTCTCAACGCCATCTGGTACGCTGCGGCAGTCAAAGAGTTGCCGGTGGCGATCTTCTCCCTCGAGATGAGCAAGGAGCAACTCGTCCAGCGCCTCATAAGCCAGACCACGCGTATAAGGACGCAGGACTTGAGAAGCGGCAACGTCAAGGCTGAGGACTGGCCCAAGCTCGTGCGCGGGGTCGCGGAGGTCGCCAAGGCCCCGATCTGGATCGACGACACCGCCGGCATAACCCTCATGGAGATGCGCGCCAAGGTTCGGCGTCTCGTGAGCCGCCTGAACGCCCAGGGCGAGCGACCCCTCTCGCTCGTCGTCGTGGATTATCTGCAGCTCATGGTCGGACAGAACAACCGCGAGAACCGCCAGCAGGAGATCTCCGAGATCAGCCGCGGCCTCAAAGTCCTCGCCCGTGACCTAGACGTGCCGGTCCTCGCCATAGCCCAGCTCTCCCGAGCCGTCGAAGCCCGTCACGACAAGCGTCCATTGCTCTCGGATCTTCGTGACTGCCTGCCGGGGACCGCCCTCATAACGGACGCGGATACGGGGGAGCGCCTCCTGGTCGAGAGGATCGCAGGCGAAGGATTGCGCCCTAACGTATGGGCCGTCGACGACGATCTGAGGCTGGTCAAGCGTAGGGTCGTGGATGCTTGGGCCGTTGGTCGAAAAGACTTGGTAGAAGTCGAGCTCCGCAACGGACTGCTATTGCGGTGCTCCGGAGGGCACAGGCTGCTCGGTGAGAAAGGTTGGACGAGGGCCGACGATCTCGCGCCCGGTCAGCGCGTCGGCCTGCCCCGCCGGCAGGATCAGCCGCTCCATGCGGTCGAAGACGACGCTCGTAAATGGCTGCTCTGTGGGTGGCTCCTGGGCGATGGGTACCTGAATGGCACCGCAGCCCTCACCACCGCATCCGCGGCCGAGGCGCGATACGCGGCCTGGTTGGGTAAGGTGGTGTTCGGGATCCGGCCGGTGGTGAAGCCCGAGCATGGATCTCCCACGGCGCGGAAGGTTGTATTCACCACGGGGGGCATGACGGGTGCCGGAAAGAACCTCATGACCCGCTGGCTGCGGAGTATCGACGCGTGGGGGTATACGGGTCGGCGTAAGCGCGTGCCGGAAGCCATCTTGTCGCGTTCGGACGAGTCGATAGAGGCCTTCCTGAGAGGGCTGTTTCACGCGGACGGATCGCTCTCGCGTTCCGGTGGCGCTCCCAACGTCCGCCTCGCTACGGTCAGCGAACGGCTGGCTCGGGAAGTTCAGTCGCTGCTTTTGCGTCTCGGTATCAGGGCGTCAATACACGAGCATAGTACGGCGGCTTCGGGCTACAGACCGTCGGCGGGTACGGCATGGGTCGTGTACGTCGGCGGTCTCGACAACGTCAGGGTCTTTGCGGAGCGGGTCGGGTTCTTGGGCTCCAAGCACGCCCCATTGGCTGCCTGCCTCAAAAAACAACGGCGCGGGTTTGCCGGTGCGCTCGACCGGGTGCCCGCCGTGGCGAACAGCCGCGTGCGCGAGATCAAGGCAGAGCGTGGTCTGTCGTGGGCCGAAGTCGGGTGGAGGGAACAGGGCAAGCTGATGAGTCGCGAGAGGGCGCGCGAGCTGGGCGATTGCCTCGATGATTCCGTGCTTTGCCGTCTCGGCAACAGCGATGTGCTCTGGGAAGAGGTCACAGCCGTGCGAAGCGCGGGCCGCGAGCAAACCTACGACATCACGGTGGAGGACGTCCACAACTTCGCGGTCGACGGATTCATAACTCACAACTCGGGCGCCATAGAACAGGACGCCGACATGGTAATGTTCTTGTATCGAGACGAATATTATAATCCGGACTCCGACGACAAGGGCATCGCCGAAGTCATCGTCGGCAAGCACCGCAACGGCCCGACCGGCAAGGTGCAACTCGCATGGCTCGAGCAGTACACCAAGTTCGCGTCGCTGGCACGCCGTGCCTAGAGAGTCACACTTACATGACAACTCAGAGCAATATATTTGTAAGTTATAGTCACCGCGATGCGCGTTATCTCAGGCGATTGCGCGTACACCTCCGACCACTGGAGCGGGATCACCCGGTGGAGGTTTGGGACGGCATATATCTCCTGGGACGAAGTGGCAAGATGAGATCGCAGCTGCTCTTGCGTCCGCGAAGGTAGCAATACTGCTAATTTCAGCAGCCTTCCTCGCATCCGATTTCATCATGGACAACGAACTTCCGCCATTGCTCGTAACGAAGCTGCAAGCAATGGCGGAACTACGATCCTATGCGTCATCGTGCTTCTCGTTTTCAGAGGACGCCTGAGTTGGCCCAATTCCAGGCTGTTAATAGTCCCAATAGACCACTATCGAAACTGCCGCTTGCAGAAAAGGAAGCCGTTTGAGTGAAGGTGGCAGACGCAGTTGAAGCAACGTTTGAAGAACGCGAAGCAACAGAGGGTAGCTTGTGCGCAACGAACGCATTCTAGTCGAAAGGCTTGTGCACGAAGGGCAAGATGGGGGTTCTTGATAGCCGGCGGACTATTCCAATTTCTGCTTGAACATAAGGAAGGTGGAAAAGAACTGTCTGTTTCCTACCTTGATCGGGCCGATCTTCTTGTCGACATGGGCTTCGAAGAACCACCTGATGAAGACAGTCGTACTTATCGAATTACTATCGTACTTATCGAATCGAGGGGAACGACGCAGAATTACGTGAGATCGCCAATACAGCGGTCCAAGCGTTAGCGGAAGTGTATGAAGTAGCGAACGTACAGGGTTAGATATAGAAATCGACTTGGAGGGATAAACTGGCGCTTTCGGTACGAGGATCGTGGTGATAAGGCCCGCGCCGCCCGCGTCTTCTACGAAAGATACATTCTCGCCTGCGAGGACGACTACTATAAACGGCAGTGGGTCGCGAAGTACAGGTAGAGGTACCCACACCATATTCTTCTACGCTGGTCGCCGATCCCCTTCGGTCAGCGCCCTACCGACAAGCTGAAACGCCGAAAGCCGCGGATAGGCGACGTGATAACGAGCTGCCGCGGCAGGTACTGACAAGCTACCTGATCGGCGCCCCCATCGCGTGGTAGCCGCCGTCGACGTGTATGAGCTCTCCGGTCGTCGCCGGCCACCAGTCGCTCAAGAGGCTCACGACGGCCCGGCCCACTGGCTCGGGATCGGCGGTGCTCCAGCCTAAGGAGCCTGGCGTTCCCACTCGCCCTCGATCCCCTCGAAGCCCGAGATGCCTTTGGCGGCCAGGGTCCTCAAGGGTCCTGCGGAGACGAGGTTGACCCGGATGCCCCGGTCTCCCAGGTCGCGGGCGAGGTAGCGGGAGGCTGACTCCAGGGCCGCCTTGGCGACGCCCATCCAGTCGTAGGCCGGCCAGGCGACGCGGGCGTCGAAGTCGAGGCCGACGATGGAGGCGCCGGGTTTCATTAGTTCCATGAGGCCGACAGAGAGGGCCTTCAGAGAGTAGGCCGAGGTCTGGAGGGCGGTGGCGACTGAGTGCCATTCGGCGGAGAGGAAGTTGCCGCCGAGGGCGTCCTCGGGGGCGAAGGCGATGGCGTGGACGATACCGTGCAGCTCGCCCCAACGCTCCCGGAGGTCTTCGGCGACGGCCCTTATGTCCTCGGGCTTGTTCACGTCGAGCTCCAGGACGGGCGGCTCGGTATCTCCCAGGCGCTTGGCGGTGCGTCTGGTCAGGCTCATAGCCCTCCCGAAGCCCGTGAGGGCGATCTCGGCTCCCTGCTCCCGGGCCAGGCGCGCCGCGGAGTAGGCGATGGAACGCCGGTCCAGAACGCCCGTCACCAGCACCTTCTTGCCCTCCAAGAGAAGCCCCGCCATCCGTCCTCCTAAAGCCCATAAGATCACAGCCCGGCACAGTCTAGGGGAAGCGTCCCGACCCCGCTAGATCCGGCCGGGCCGCCGGGTTCCGCGAGCGTCTCGGCTGGCTCTCGCGGAAGCAGCATAACCTCTCCATCGCCCCTCGTGCGAGAGCAGGGACTGCGACCGGTACACGTTTGATCCTCCTACGCGTGTACGCGTGCAGATACATAAATTTTTGGGTAAGACCTGTCGAGGAACGGGAGACTCCAGGGTATGCCTGCGCACCTGGAGAGAGCGCGTAAGGGGCGGGGAAAGGAGAGGTAAGCCAAGAGCAGCAGAACGGCGGCTAGGAGAACCTGGCGGAGCGCACCTACGAGCCGCCCGAGGAGTTCGCTCCGTGTCCGGAGATACAGGCGGATAGAAGCGGCTCTCTTGATCGGATGAACTTGAGGAGGATCGGGACGAGGAGCGGTTTAAGTCTTTTCTACTCCTGGGTACACGTACGACCCGTAGAGGGATAGGAATAACCCGAAGGCTACGTTAGGTTGTGCGCTGGGAAGGCATGGGAAATAGCAGGGAAAGGAGATTGCATGAGCGAAGAGCAGCAGAACGGCCAGCAGAACGGCGGTGAGGATCCGGGTTCCCAGGTATACTCGCCCCCGAGGAGTTCGCCAAGAACGCCAACATCCAGGACCCCGAGATCTGGCAAAAGGCCGCGGAGGATCGCGAGGGCTTCTGGGAGGGATGGGCCAGGGAGCTGCACTGGTTCCAGGAGTGGGACCAGGTCTGCAACTGGGATCCTCCCTTCGTCCAGTGGTTCGTCGGCGGCAAGCTCAACGCCTCCTACAACTGCCTCGACCGCCACATCGAGGACGGTAGGGGCGACAAGAACGCCCTGATCTGGGTGGGCGACGAGCCCGACCACCAGCAGACCTACACCTATAACGAGCTCCTCGCCGAGGTCAGCAAGTTCGCCAACGTACTCAAGGACCTCGGGATAGGCAAGGGTGACACGGTCAGCATCTACCTGCCGATGATCCCCGAGCTGCCCATAGCGATGCTTGCTTGTGCGAGGATCGGAGCCATACACGCGGTGGTCTTCAGCGCCTTCCAGCCGGGGCAGCTCGCCGAGCGTATAAACGACATCGAGGCCAGGCTCCTTATCACCGCCGACCAGTCCCCGCGTGGCGGTCAGATAACGCCCTTGAAGGAGAACTCCGACCAGGCCCTGGAGGATACCTCCACCATAGAGAATGTGATCGTGGTGAGGCGCACGGGTGAAGACGTTCCGATGGAAGACGGGCGCGACCAGTACTGGGACGATCTCGTGAACGACGCGAGCGACGAGTGCGAGGCCGAGCAGATGGACGCCGAGGATGAGTTCTTCGTGCTCTACTCGTCCGGCTCTACAGGGGCGCCCAAGGGTATCCTGCACACCATAGGCGGCTATCTGACTCAGCTGTACGCCACTATGATGTGGGGGCTGGACCACAAGGACGAGGATATCTTCTGGTGTACGGCGGACATCGGCTGGGTTACCGGCCACTCCTACCTCGTCTACGGGCCGTTGGTCGTAGGCGGTACTACCGTCCAGTTCGAGGGGACGCCAACCTACCCGGACAACGACCGCTGGTTCCAGGTCATAGAAGAGCAAGGGGTCACCACCCTTTACACGGCTCCCACCGCCATAAGGGCGTTCCAGCAGGCCGGAGCCGACGAGGCGATACGTGACCGCGACCTCTCCTCCTTGAGGCTCCTGGGGACCGTGGGAGAGCCTATTAACCCCAATGCCTGGTTGTGGTTCTACGAGAACGTAGGTCAGAAGCGCTGCCCGATCGTGGACCAATGGTGGCAGACAGAGACGGGCGCCGTCATGAGCACGCCCCTGCCCGGCATCACCGACATGGTGCCTGGTAGCACCACCTATCCGTTCCCGGGGATAGAGATGGGGCTCTACGACGAGGAGAACCAGGAGATGCTCGAGTGCCCCGCCAGCGGAGCTTTGATCATCCCCAAGCCCTGGCCCTCCCAGCTCAGGAGCCTGTACGGGAATCCCGACCGTTACAAGGATGAGTACTTCTCCGAGATAGATGATGAGACGTACTACGTCGAGGACGGCGCCAAGTGCGACGAGACGGGCTCGTATACCATAACTGGCCGTATCGACGATGTGCTCAACGTCTCCGGGCATAGGCTCTCCACCGTCGAGATCGAGAACGCCCTTCAGGGGGCCGAAGGCGTGGCCGAGGCGGCGGTCATCGGCAGGAGCCATGACACAAAAGGCCAGGAGCCGGTGGGCTTCGTGATCCTCGCGCAGGGCATCGAGTACTCCGAGGACTTTATGAGTGATCTGCGCGATCACGTCGGCAACGAAGCGGGGGACATCGCCAAGCCGGGCCTGGTCATAGCCGTCGACGATTTGCCGAAGACGAACTCCGGCAAGATCATGCGGCGCGTCCTGGAGAACATCGCCGAAGGCGAGGAGTTGGGGGACACCTCCACCCTGTCCAACCCGGACGTGGCGGAGACCATCCAGCAGCAGGCCCAGGAGCAGATGCAGTAGGAGCGAAACACCAGAGCAAGCGGAGAGAGAAGGGGCGGGGGTTGCTCCGCCCCTTCTTCGTGGCGTCGTATAATCCGAGTGTCGCAACGTCGCTACGAAGGGGTACTTGATGGCGCTCAATACACATTACGCCACCCGCGGGGACGCGGCTGCTTACGCTCTGCCCGACGCGCGGGCCGGTTTCATCCGCAGGACCTACGCGCACCTGGCGTTAGCCGTGCTCGGGTTCCTCGTGCTGGAGTTCGTGCTGCTCAACCTGCCGGGGATCGGGCGCGTCGCGCAGCTCATGACCACCGGCTTCAACTGGCTACTCGTGATCGGGCTGTTCACCGTGGTGGGCTATATCGCCGACTACTGGGCGAGGTCCTCGACTTCGCGGAGTGTGCAGTATGCCGGGCTCGCGCTGTACGTCGCGGCCGACGCGCTCCTCTTTCTGCCCCTCATGTTCGTCGCCGTCTACATCAGCAACGACCCGACGGTGATCCCGGCGGCGGGGCTCATCACCGGCCTGCTCTTCGCGGGTCTCACGGTCGTGGCCTTTACCACGAAGGCGGACTTCTCATTCTTGCGCGGGGTGTTGATCATCGGCGGGTTCGTGGCCCTGGGGCTCATAGTCGCGAGCCTCATCTTCGGCTTTCAGCTCGGCGTGATCTTTGCGGTCGCCATGGTTGGGCTCGCGGCGGTGGCCATCCTCTACTCCACCTCAAACATGATCCACTACTACCGCACCGACCAGTACGTCGCGGCGTCCCTCTCACTCTTCGCCGCCGTCGCCCTGATGTTCTACTACGTGCTCTATATCTTGATGGCCCTCAGGAGGTAGTAACGCCCGCTGCGGGAGGATGGCATCTCCCTCTAGCCGCGGTCCCGAAAGCGCGGAAGTAGACAACTTTCGGTGGCTTTTTCCGTATACAGGTGTAGTAAAATATAGGCGTTATACAATAGGTTCTCTTCGAGGAGGAACTGCTGTTGGGCTTTTTTGGCTACATAATCTTGATGATCGTGGGAGCTTTGATCTCCGGGGCCGCGGCACTCTGGGTCAGGAGTTCGTATAAGAAGTACTCTGGACAGATGAGCGCGAGCGGGCTAACAGGCGCGCAGACGGCGCGCATGATCCTGGACCGCAACAACCTCTCGAACGTCCGGGTCGAGCCGGTGGCCGGCCAGCTTACCGACCACTACGACCCGCGCAGCAAGACCGTGCGGCTCTCCGAGGGCAACTTCGCCAAGAACTCCATCGCCGCGGTGAGCGTCGCGGCCCACGAGGTCGGGCACGCTATCCAGGACGCCAGCGGCTACCTGCCGATGAAGGCGCGGGCGGGGCTCTTCCCGGTCGTGGCCTTTAGCAGCCAGGTCTGGGTGCCCCTGTTCTTCGTGGGCATCTTCATGGGCGCGAGCGGGGCCGGCCAGTTCTTTATTCAAATCGCGGCGCTCCTGTTCATGGCAGTGCTGGCCTTCCACGTGGTGACGCTGCCCGTGGAGATCAACGCCTCCACCCGAGCCTACGGGCTCCTGACCCGCTACGGCGTGCTCTCGCACAGCGAGGCGGCCGGTACCAAGCGCGTGCTAACGGCGGCGGCCTTTACCTACATAGCGGCTGCACTGACCGCGCTCCTGACGCTCCTGTACCTGCTCTTCCTGAGCCAGAGCGAGTAGCAGGGCAGATATAGACGGGGTGAGCCCTGAAGGGCGGGAACTTCGGTTCCCGCCCTTTCTCGTGCCCGTGGTTCAACCTTTGGCTACCTTCGGGCATTGGCCTTCGGGCATTTGGCGGGCGCAAGTTGTAAAATAGCGCGGTCGTGGAAGATGTAAAGCGCATAGGTAAGAAGCGCCGCCGGAGGCTGCGCATGGTAGGGGAGCCGCACCCGTGGGAACCCCGACACATGCGGCTAGCGCACATCCGCTACGCCGAGTCCCTGGGCGACGCGCGAGGACGGCGCAACGTCACGCTCGGGGTAATACAGCACCTGTGGCGCTCGCCGGTTCCCTTTGTCGGGTTCTACGCCCCGGAGGGCGTACAAGTGACCGAGAACCGCCTCTACACGCCCGCGCCCCCGAAGCTCGTCGACGACTCCGAATACCTGGCCGGGGTCGAGGCCCACAAAAGAACCTACGCCCGGGACCTCGAGGGCACGATACTCCCGGCGGGGAATCTGCCGGGTTACTTCGAGGTGCCGACCGACGAGGGTTGGAAGATACGGGTGGACCTTGCGGAGAAGCGCCTCAGGCTCGCCGACGCCTGGGGCCTCTCCACGAGTGCCCCTGTGGTTGGGGACCTGGCGCCTTTTGTCTGGGCGTACAAGCACTGCGGGTTCTGCCTGCTCACCCTCTTTGACAAGGACCTCGAAGAGATAAGGGACGACCTGCTCTTCGTCGCCAAGCGCCAGGGCGTGGAGCTCCGCTGGCGCCGTACCGCCGCCTGACCGCCGCCTGACGACCGCCGTCCGAGGGCCCGGACGAAAACGGTAAAACAACAAGAAATATCAAGAACTAATAACTAGAAACTCGGGTATAATAGACGTATCCGTTCGGGTCACGCATCGCGGTCGGGCTACGAGGGTATTTTCAGGCTTTGAAGAGAGAGGTGAGCAGAGCAAATGCTTAGGGTTACCGGGGGCTTCGCGGCCACCACGGCTCCTCAGGATTTCAGCCTCGAGGATTTCGAAAGGGCGGGCATCCGGGTGGTCGAGCGGCGCTTCAAAGCCAAAGACGTCATCTTCACCCCGGGAGACCCCGACGACCAGCTCTACTTCTTGCTCGGCGGCACGGTACGCCTGTACAAGATCTACGGTGACTACAAAGAGGCAACGACCGCGCTACTCAAGGACAACGGTGTCTTCGGCAAGCTGAGCCTCGTCGAGGGGCGCTGGCAGGACGTATTCGCCGAGGGTGTAACCGACGTTCGCGTCGCCAGCGTGCAGAAGGCCGCCCTCGCCGAGGTCATAAAGCGCCGCCCGGAGTTCGCCATGAAGCTCTTCGCCTCCTTCTCCGAGCGCCTGCGCCAATCCGACGAGGTCATAGAGAGCCTCTTGCATCGGGAAGTCTCGACGCGCCTTGCGACCCTGCTCCTGAACCTCAGCGAGCGTTTCGGGGAGAGCAATGGGGTTGGTATGATCCTCGACATGCGCCTGACACACCAGGACCTGGCGAACATGATCGCTTCGACCCGCGAGGCTGTCTCGAAGGTTATGAGCGAGTTCCAGCGCGACGGCACCATAGAGATCCAGAACCGCAAGATAGTCCTCGTCAACAAGGACGCCCTCACCGAGCGCGCCTCCGGCCCCTCGGGCCTCTCCGTAGACGGCCAACTGCCGATCTAGACCCGACTCCGATCTCCTGGACGTTCGCTTGTCCGGCGGCCGGTCGAACCACGCGGTCGAGACGGCGGAGCTTACCGCCGAACTCTTCAGCCCGCGGCGTCCGACAGGACGGGGTAGCCGGGAGGAGCGGCCAGATCCTCCTCCCGCGTGAGCCGCATGGCCACGACGAGGCGCCACGGGTAGAACACGTCCCCCCGCCCGGCTCCGCCCCATTCAAGACGATGCCCCAATCGTTGATCCTGTCGAGGCGCGCGACAACCTGGTAATCTACCGCGCCGGTAAAGACCTCTATCAGCACCTCTCGATCTACCCACTCCTCGGTTGACTTTCCAGCTATTGATAAAATGCCCCCTTCTCCCTGGCCTGGCGCCAAGAATCTTACATAAGGATTACGTAATCGGCGTAGTCTTGGACTTTACGGCTCGGGGTGTGTAAGGTGGAACTGGAGGGTGGCGTAACCCGGTGCCACCGTCGCGAGCGCGAAGGAGGGAGAGACCGGTAGGGGCGTGAACTTTTTCCGTGTTCGGGATACCGGGCGGGGCGTACGTCGTCTTTTTCGTCGAACTACGAAACTTATCGTCCGAAAAGGCGTATAACTAGTGGTATGGAGTACTCGGCACCGATGGCGTTAAAGGGTTGGCGAGAGAGGGTCAAGCGTCTCTCCGTCCCCCGCGCGCGCCTCATGGACAACGATCTGGTCGAACGGACCCGGGCGGGGGACCTGCGCTCCTACGAGGAGCTGGTCCACCGCTACGAGCGGCTGGTCGGGCGTGTGATCTACCCGTACGCCGGGAGCGACGCCGCCGTGGAAGACCTGGTGCAGGAGACCTTTCTGCGCGCCTATGATCGCCTCTCGACCTTCAATCCCGAGTACCGTTTCAAGACGTGGCTCCTGGCCATCGCGAACAACCTTGGCATCGACACCCTCAGGCGCCGCCGTGAGGTGATCGAGTTCAACCCGGAGCTGCACGCCCCGCTCACGCGCGGACCCGAGGCGGTCGCCGTCGAGGCCGACCGGGCGAGGAGCGTCCGGGACTCCGTGCTGGCCTTGCCTGAGACCTATAGCGTCCCGCTCGTGTTGCGCTACGCGGAGGGCCTCACCTACGCGGAGATAGCCGAGGTCATCGGCATAACCATCCCGGCTCTGAAGAGCCGGCTCTTCCGCGCCAGGAACATGCTCGCCGGGAAGCTCGAAGAGAAAGGCGAGACCGGATGAGCGCGTGCGGCCAGGATCCCTGCGCCTGTGACCCCGAGAAGGTCTTTGAGCTCGCCGACGGGAGCCTGGATAGCGGGAGAGAACGCGAGGTGCGCGGGCACCTCGCCTCCTGCGATGGGTGCCGGGAGCTGTACGAGCGCGAGCTCGACCTGAACGCCTTCCTGAGCTCTCTCGACTTCTCGAGGACGCGCCCGCGATCGGTCTGCCAGGGAGTGGCGATGGCGCTGCCGACCCGTCCCGCGAAGGTGCGAATCTTGTGGGGCTTGCTCGCGGGCGCCCTCCTCGTCGCGGCGCTCGTCTCTCTGGAGCTCAACGGCGCGCAGCCCGTCATCCTGGCCATGAATATCCTGGGAGCGTGTTGGGGTCTGGTCGCAGGCTCGGCGGACGTGGCGCACGCGGTCCTCGCCGCCGCCGGCACCACCATACTCCTCGCGCTGGCCCTGGGTGCCTTGATAGATATCCTCATAGCCCTGGCGGTCGTATCCGTAAGCCGGGGCCGCCGGGCCAGAGAGGCATGAGAACACCCACCGGGCTGCTCCTCTGCGCGCTACTCCTGGCGTTCCTCGTCCCTTCGAGCCCCACCCACGCCTCCGAAAAGAAGGTGATGGGCGACACCATAGTGAAAGAGGGGGAGACCGAGGAGGAGATCTCCACCGCTTGGGGCGACGTGCTCGTCGAGGGTGAGGTCGAGGGAGACGTGAGATCAGCCGTTGGGGACGTAGAGATCTACGGTCCCGTCGGCGGGGACGTGTACGCGGGCTCCGGCGACGTATACCTCGACGCTCCGGTGGGGGGCGACGTGAAGGTAGGACATGGCGACGTGAGCCTCGGGGGTGAAGCCCAGGTAGAAGAGGTATCCCTGGGTAACGGAAGTTTCTACTCCCACGAGGAGGCCGTCTTCGGCGGGATCGAGACCGCCGGGATGGTCTCCGACGTAGGTAACGAGGAATCTTCTTTGGAGGTTTTCTCCGACGTGATCGGATGGGCCGTTATGACGCTGGTGCTCGTCGCCGCGGCGGTGCTTCTCGCCGTCGTCGCCCCGAGGCCCTTGAAGGCCGCCACTCGGAGCCTCGAAGCCTCGCCGGGACGCTCGTTCGTCCTGGGTTTAGGCTCCTTCCCGGCGGCGATAATACTCTCCATCTTGTTCGTCGTTACGGTCGTCGGCGGTCTGCTGCTCTTCCTGCTCTGGCCGGCTTACTTCGCGCTCTTGTTCTTCGGTTTGCTCGTGGCCTCGTATTTCCTGGGGCGCAAGTTCGTCCTCGCCATCGGCCGCCACCGGGGGGGCGACGCCATGGCCGCGGCGGTCGGAGCCGTAATCGTCGCGACGGTGTTCCTGATCCCCGTCCTCGGCGTCCTCATCCTCATCGCCCTTACGCTGCTCGGCACTGGAGCCGCCGTCTCCGCCCTCCTGACCCGCTGGCGCCCGCGAG
>JAUJNO010000004.1:229250-260668 GCA_030448125.1 Rubrobacteraceae bacterium
CTGCTCGGCACTGGAGCCGCCGTCTCCGCCCTCCTGACCCGCTGGCGCCCGCGAGCTACCTACGCCTCCTACGAGGACTACCTCAGAGACCGGCGTGACGGTTAGCGGGAGGAAAGGGTTCCCGCTGTCCGCACCTTACTGCTCCGTTGCACGGCGAGCTCGCGTCGTCCGCGGAAGCTGGGGATGATGGCCGGTAGTAGCTCCCTCAAAAGTCGTCGAAGACGGCGGCCGGTGGTTGTTCGACCAGGCGAGTCGAGACACTGACTAGCGACCGGCCAACGAGCTAGAATCACGAGCATGTGGAGAGAGACCGTAACGAAGATGGACCGGCGGGTCGTGCTCGTACGAGTGATGGCTCTAGTTCTCGTAATGCTTGTGCTCATGCTCGCGGCGTACCTGTATGGGCTCTCCCGGAGTCCCGCGGGCATCTCCGAGGAGGACAGGGAGAACGTGGCGCTTTACGTGGAGGCCATGAGGGCGGTCCAGGAGGACTACGTAGACCAGGAGGCGGTCGACCCCGAAGAGCAGACATACGGCGCCATAAAAGGGATGATCGACTCTCTAGGCGACGAAGGGCACACACGCTTTCTCAGCCCGGATGAGGTCGAGAAGAGCCGCGAGGCGGTCTCCAGCACGTACGTCGGGATTGGGATCAAGCTAGACGAGAACGAGGACGGCGAGAGCGTCATCAAGGCTCCCATGGATGGCTCGCCGGCCGAGGAAGCCGGCATCGAGTCGGGCGACGTGCTGGTCGCGGTGGACGGCGAGGGAGTCAAGGGGGAGGAGCTCGAAGAGATCGGCCAGAAGGTCAGGGGGCCCGAGGGGACCTACGTGGACCTGACGGTGCTCCGGGACAGAGAGGAGCGCGAGTTCACCGTCGAGCGCGCCGAGCTCGAGGTGCCGGTCTCTTCCTGGGCCCTGATCCCCGGCACGGACGTGGCCGACCTCCGGCTGTCGTCTTTCTCGGAGAACAGCGCCGAGAAGCTCGAAGGGACGATCGCCGAGGCCCAGGGGGCCGGGGCGGAGCGTTTCGTGCTGGATCTTAGGGATAACCCGGGAGGACTGGTGGAGCAGGCCGAGGAGGTGGCCGCACTGTTCCTGCCGGCCGGGAGCGACGTCTACGTCCGGAGAGACGCCGACGGCAACGAGGAGGAGACAGCTGTTCCCGAAGACAACGAGCCCCTGGACGCCCCCCTGGTGGTACTGGTGAACGAGGGGTCCTCCTCGAGCGCCGAGATCGTGGCGGGCGCCTTGCGAGACAACGGCCGGGCGGAGGTAGTCGGCGAGACGACCTTCGGCACCGGGACTGTGCTCAGCGAGTACCCTTTGAGCGACGGCTCGGCCATCCTGCTCGGCGTCGCCGAGTGGCTGACCCCTAACGGGGACTCTATCAGGGGGTCCGGTATCGAGCCGGACATCGAGGCTGAGCTGGAGGAGGAACAGGAGCCGCGAACCCCGAGCGAGACCGAGGGCCTCACGAGGGAGGAGATCTTCGAGGAGGACGCCCAGCTCGAGCGCGCCTTCGAAATCCTGCAGGAAGAGTAACATCCCCGTCTCTAGGGTAAAGAACGACCATGAGCTTATCGCGGCGTGCTTTGTACGGAGCGCTTGGCGGACTCGGGGGCACGCTGACGCTAACCGGGTTCCGCAAGGTCTTGGCCGCCGCCGGCCTCATCGGCGACACCGCCCCGGAGCAGGTCATAGCAAAGCTGGAGGAGCTCGGCTTGCTAGACGAATGGCCGCCCGAGATCCGCCGCAGCTTGACGGGCGCCGCGCATCTGGCCTACGGCGTCGGGATCGGGACGGCTCTAGGTCTTCTGCGCCGGGAACGAGGCGGGGCGGCGGAAGAGGCCGCCGTGGGTGCGGCTTTGGGGCTCCTGGCCTGGGGAGCGAATTGGTCCAGCCTGTTGCCGCTCACCGGGGTACACCAGCCCCCATGGAAGGAGCAGACCCCGAAGGTGCTCTTGCCGGTCCTGGATCACGCCGTCTTCGGCGCCGCCTGGGGGCTCGCGTACAGGAGCGTAAGGTCGGATCGGGTTTAACCATGCCCTTTGTTCGGGTAAGTTTCGTCCGAAAAGCAAGGCAGAGCAAACGAGAGAAAGAGAACTCATGGCCCAGCGCGTACACGAGAGCATAGAGGTACAGGCTCCGCTGCAGGACGTATTCACGTACTGGTCCAATCTGGAAAACTTCCCCCAGATCATGAGCAACGTCGAAGAGGTCCGGGTGATGGACCAGGAGACGAGCCACTGGAGGGTCAAGGGGCCTTTGGGCAAGACCGTCGAGTTTGACGCTAAGACCGTCGATATGAGCCCGGAGCGGGGTATCGGCTGGCAAAGCACGGACGACAACGAGGTCGAAACCTCCGGCCAGGTGCGCTTCGAGGAGGTCGCCGACGGGCGCACGCGTATAGACGTCACCATGAACTACGCCGACCCGCCCGGCGGCAAGGTCGGGGAGTTGGCGGCCAACATCGCCTCGAATCCCGAGCGCGAGATGCGCGAGGACCTCGAGAACTTCGCCAGGAAGATCGAGCGCGGCGAGTTGGACCTGGGCGGGCCGGGAGCGCAGACCGGCAGATAAGAGAACGGATAGAAGACGTGGCCCGTCCGAACGCCGCGTCTTCTAGTAACATGGGGCCGTCGGGAGATCCCGGCGGCCTTTGTACGCGTAAGGGAAGGTTCTCACCTTGAGCATCGTCGTAGCGGCCGGCATCGGGCTCGTTCTCATCGCCATCATCGCGGTCCCGATCTTGATCTTCGTCGTAGGCAGCGCCGGGTCGCGCAACCAGAACCGGGCCGAAGATGAAGAAGACCGGGCACGCCAGGAGAGCGAGAGCGCAGAGCAGAACCGGTAGGTAAAGTCTCTTAGATCGAAGAGAGACGCCGTCATGCTCCCCGATGAGCCCACCTACGCGATCCCGCCCCGCATAGCCGGGATACGCAAGGAAGGGGGACGTGTGGTCTTTACCAACGGCTGCTTCGACCTCCTCCACCCCGGACACGTCTCTTACCTTCGGGCGGCACGCTCTCTAGGGGACGCGCTCGTCGTGGGACTCAACTCCGACGCCTCGGTCCGTAAGCTCAAAGGACCATCCCGACCCGTCGTCTCCGAAAAGGACCGGGCCATCGTGCTCGAAGCCCTCGAATCCGTCGACGCCGTCGTCGTCTTCGCCGAAGATACGCCGGTACGCCTTATGCGCGAGCTTAGGCCCGCCGTGTACGTCAAGGGCGGCGACTATCGTGTCGAAGACCTTCCCGAGGCCAAAGTCGCCGCGGAGATCAGGGCGGAGGTGAAGATCCTGCCCTTCGAGCCGGGATACTCGACTACCACGCTTATTGAGAAGATACGGGGCCTCCATCGTGCGCCTGACGCGCCTCGCCAGAGATAGAGAGCTGTCACCGTGTTCCAGACGGTACTCTCGAAGGTCCGTTGGCTACAACGGTCTCCGAAGCGAGTGCTCGAAGGGAAGGAGGGTTCAGTGAGGTTGGCGTTAGAAGGTCAAACCAGGATCGGTTGGGCGCGATTGGCCGGCCTAGCAGGGGTGGTTCTAACTCTGGCCGGTCTGGCGCTGCAAGGGCTCCTGATGTTAGTACTCCTTGCCACTGGTGACTTTCCCCTTGTAGAGGGAAACGTTGGTAGACTGGAGGAGATAGCTACTGCGCATGCGCTTTTCGCGCTGCTGGCGCTACTGGGCGTCCTCTTGTTGAGGTGGCCCGTTGTTTCGGCGCTTGTCCTGTTGGTCGCCTTCGCCGGCTCCTTCGTTGCGGGGTTTGGTTGGTATTTTCTGCTTACGCCTTCTCCCCTCGCGCTGGCCGGCGCTGGCGGTCTCCTCTACTCGGTCGCAGCAATTATAACAATTGTGTCAGTCGTGGAGCCCTCGCGTCGCGAAACTTAGAAGCTAATCCAGCAGGTCGCGCAAGGACGCGGCGTGGGGGCTGCTCTTTATCTTGGCGAGAGCGGTGAGCTGTATCTGGCGGATGCGCTCGCGGGTGACGTCGAAGCGCTCGCCGACCTCTTCCAGGGTCTTGGGCTGGCCGCCAGTGAGGCCGAAGCGGTACTCGAGGACCATGCGCTCGCGTTCGGGGAGGCAGCCCAACGCTTCCTGCATCCGGCTCTTGAGGAGGGAGGTCTTGGCGAGGTCGTGGGGGGTTTCGGAGTCCTCGTCGGCGATGAAGTCGCCGAGCTCTGAAGAGTGATCTTCGCCGACGGGGGTTTCGAGGGAGATGGAGCGGCGGCTGACGCGCCTTATGCGCACGATCTCCTCGACCTCTATCTCCATCGCGCGGGCGACTTCTTCGTCGTCGGGGTCGCGGTTGAGATCGGCGGCCAGGGAGCGCTGTACCCGGTAATATTTGTTGATCTTCTCTACCATGTGGACGGGGACGCGGATGGTACGGCCCTTGTCTGCGATGGCGCGGGTGACGGCTTGACGGATCCACCACGTCGCGTAGGTCGAGAACTTGAAACCCTTGCGGTAGTTGAACTTCTCGACGGCGCGCATAAGACCTATATTGCCTTCCTGGATCAGGTCGAGGAGCGAGACGCCGCGGCTGGCGTACTTCTTGGCTATGGAGACTACGAGCCTGAGGTTGGCGCGCGTCAGGTGGGCTTTTGCTTTGCGGTCGCCGCGCTCGACGCGCTTGGCGAGGTAGACCTCCTGGGCTTTGGTGAGGAGGGGCGTCTTGCCGATCTCGTCCAGGTACATCTGGACGGCGTCGCCGGTGTAGCGGGTACGAAGGTCGCTCTCCAAGACCTCTTCGACGAGTTGGGCGTCCTCTTCTTCGTGGTGGAGAGTGTCGTTGAGGAACTCCGCGTCGACGACCTCGACGCCGTGTTCGCGCAATAGGCCGTAGACCTGCTGTATCTCGTCGGTGGAGAGGTCGACTTCCTGGAGCAGATCGAGGACCTCGCTGGACTCCAGCGTCCCGGTCTCCTGGCCGGCCTCGAAGAGTTCCTGGATCTCTGATATGTCCCGAAGGTCACGCTGGGGCTGCAACTTCTCCTCTGGATCCGTCTTGAAACCCTCGCCTTACTTGAGCGTAATATATCCGAAACGGTCCAAAGATCAACGACGCCGCACAACGGGAAGGGGTACTGCTTGCTGGGTTTGAGGAACTTGTACCGGGTCTTTAACGAATCCCGGTCGGCCGCGCGTAAACGCGCAACCCTGGCCGTGACGGGTGACCTTTCCGGGGCCGAGAAGCTGGCGGACCTGCTGGACGCCCAAAGAAACGCCGCCGGAGCCGAGGTTCTCCTCGCCGTAACCGGCGCCCGTGGCTCCGCCGCCGGAGCCGAGGTTCACGTCTCGGGCGAGGCCGTCGAGGACGTGGAGACGATCGTCCTTTCGGCCGTGAGCGAGGAGGTGGTACTCCGGGAGCTCGCGCCGCGCGTCGCGCGCGCTCTGGACGAGGAACATCTGGTGCCTCTGGGGCGTGGTTACCCTGTTTTCAGGCGCGCGGTGTGCGAGGAGATCATCCGCAAGAACGCCCGCCAGAACGCCGTTATAGGGGCGCTGCCCATCCCGGGCGCGGACCTGCCCGCGATCACCGCCAACCAGGGCCGGATGGTCCTGGGCATAGCCGCGGTCTACGGCGAGGAGATTACGCTGGCGCGGGCGCGGGAGCTGATCGGGGTGCTGGCCGCGGGTTTCGGCTTCCGGGCGCTGACCAGGCAGGTCGTGAAGCTCGTACCCGTGGGGGGCTGGGCCGCCTCCGGGGTCATCGGCTACGCGGGCACCCTGGCGATGGGCAGGTCCGCTATGCTGTACTTCGAGCGCGGCAAGAAGGAGATCGGTCCCGGCAAGAGGTCTGAGATACTGCGCCGCGCAAGCGAGGAGGCGAAGGTTTTCTTCTCACGAGTGCGTCGCCGGTAGCCGGCTTCTTCTCGACGTCCCGCCCCGGTATGGGTCCCCGGTCGAATATAATTCCCGGCATGTCCTCGAACCCATTACGAGCATTGCGTGGCGCCCTGGCGGCCCTGAGGAGGTTCGGGCTCCGCATCTTTTTGGCGACGACGGCGACGCAGGCGATGCTGGTCGGGTGCCTGGTCGCGCTGGACGAGATACGCAAGCGCCGGGAGGGACCGAAAGAGGGCTTCCCGTGGGTGGATCAGCCGGAGATAGAGCTGGAGAGCGGCGACGACCGGCTAAAGCTCTACCCCTACGGCGTCGAGCTCTACGAGGCGATGCTCGCCGAGATCGAGGGGGCCGAAGAGAGAATCCTCCTGGGGACGTTTATCTGGAAGGGCGACGAGCTGGGCCGGCGCTTCGTCTCGGCCCTCGCGAAGAAGGCCCGAGAGGGGGTCGAGGTATACGCGGTCTTTGATGGTCTGGCGAACTTCTTTGTACCCCCCTCGTTCAAGCGGTTCCCGAAGGAGATCCACGCGCTCCACTTCCGGCCTTTCTCGGAGCCTTCGAGCTACGCCAACCCGAAGAACGCCTTCAGATATCACCGTCACGTGATGAGCGTGGACGGGCGGGTGGCTTTCCTGGGTGGCTACAACATTGGCTCCCTGTACGCTGCGGGCTGGCGCGACACCCACGTCGGGATCCGGGGGCGCGTGGTGCGCGAGGTCGAGAGCTCCTTCGTGGACTTCTGGAACTCCCACCGCACCGGCGACCTTACCGCGATAGAGCCGGTGCGCGAGCGTGACTGGAACCCGAGCACGAGGGTGCGTCTCAACGACCCTTACTTACGCATCTTCCCGATCCGGGGCATGTACCTCGACGCGATAGCCCAGGCCAACGAACGCATCTACCTCACCCACGCCTACTTCGTCCCCGACCGGGCGATGCGCGCCGGACTGATCGAGGCCGCGAGGAGGGGCGTGGACGTGCAGGTCCTGTTGCCGCGCAACTCCAACCACGTCACCGCCGACTGGCTCGCGAGGCGCCACTTCGACGAGCTCTTGCGGGCGGGGGTCAGGATCTTCGGCTACCAGCAGATCATGATCCACTCGAAGACCGCCACCGTCGACGGCCTCTGGTCTACCATCGGCAGCGCCAACATAGACCGCCTGAGCCTGCTCGGGAACTACGAGATCAACCTGGAGGTCTACAGCGAGCGCCTCGCCGCCCAGATGGAGAGGATGTTCGAGATCGACAAGACGAACGCCGAAGAGATCACGCTCGAAGAATGGAGAAAGCGACCGCTGCCCGCCAAGATGGTCGAACGGGCGCTGGCTTCTTTGAGCCCGCTGGTGTGACGATTTCGCCGCCGGCTATCGGCCTTTAGCGGTCAGCAACCAGCTGAGAGCCGGTGGAAGGAGATCCGTGTCGAGAGCCGAAGAACGCCTTTTGCGGTCGTTAGATCGTTGTCTCATGTAAACGTCGCTCCCTCTCATGGTAAGACCCACGTGCCGCCGGACAAAAGCTAAGAGTTGAGAGCTGGCGGCTGAAAGCCAAGTATAATGAGAGGGTAAACTTTTGTTCCATAGGGGAGGAAGCGTTTGGCGAGGTGGCGGCTCCTGGAGCCCGAGGTGGACGTTGTCTCGGAGCTCGCCCGGGTAGCGGAGTTGGACCTTCTGTGCGCCCGCGTCCTGGTGAACCGCGGCGTGTCCCCCGAGGGTGCCTCGGGTTTTCTCTCTCCCTCGCTAAGGACCGTTGGGGCGCCGGATGAGGAGGCGTGGCGCGTGGCGGCCCGGCGCGTCGTGCGGGCCATAAAGGACGGCGAGCGGATCGGGGTTTTCGGCGACTACGACACCGATGGTCTTACCTCGGCGGCCACCCTCTACCTCGCCCTCTCCCGCTACACGAACAACCTGGTAGTTCAACTCCCGACGCGTCAGATGGGCTACGGGTTGCTGGAGCCTTACGTGCGGGACCTCTTCGCCGAGGGGGTGGACCTGATCGTCACCGCCGACTGCGGGATATCCAACAGGGCGGGGGTCGAGATCGCCAGGTCGCTCGGGATGGACGTGATCGTGACGGACCATCACATTCCGCCCGAGGACCCGCCCGAAGCTCCACCGGCCGTCGCCGTCCTCGACCCGAAGCTCTGGGACCCCGAGGACCCGCTGGCGGGCGTAGGTGTCGCCTGGAAGTTCGCCTGGGCGGTCGCCAGAGAGATCGAAGACCCGGACGGGAGAAGGCACATCGGCAGACTCCTGGACCTCGTCTCGATAGGGACGGTAGTGGACATAGCGCCGCTCGTCGGGGACAACCGGGCTATAGCTTCGATGGGACTCAGACACATGAACCGCTCGCTCCACTCCGGGAGCGCCCGACCCGGCATCGAGGCGCTCGCGAAGGTGGCAGGGGTGAGGGGAGAGCTGGACGAGGGGGACCTGGGCTGGAAGCTAGGGCCGCGCTTGAACTCCATAGGGAGGATCAAGAACCCCCGCCCCGCCCTGGACCTCTTGCTCACCGACGACAAGCGCGAGGCCCTGAGGATAGCCTCGCTCCTCAACCGGCTCAACTCCGAGCGGCAGCAGCGGACCCGCTACGCGGTGGAGAGGGCGCTCGCCGAGGTGGACCCGGAGGAGGACTTCAAGATCGTGGTGACGGACGAAGGCTCCGCCGGGGGACTCGCGGGGCTGGTGGCGGGTAAGGTCGCCGGGGCGACGGGGCGACCGGCGGCGATCCTGAACCGCCGGGCGGACGGCTCCTACGGCGGATCGGCCCGGTCGGGGGAGACGGACGTGGACCTCCACGGGGCGCTCTTCACGGTGCGTCACCTGTTGGGAGAGTGGGGCGGGCACCGCAAGGCGGCGGGGCTCTCGGTCGAGCCCGGCAACTTCGACGCTTTCGTGGCCGGGGTGAACCGGGCGGTGAGGGCGCAGATCGAAGAGAACCCGGACATCTTCGACCCTCCCGTCGAGGTGGATGCGGAGGTCTCGCTCGGGGGCGTATCGAACGGGCTTCTGGACTGGCACGAGCGGCTCGCGCCGTTCGGGAGCGGGAACTACCGGCCGGTCTTTGTTACGGAGGGGTTGCGGGTGGAGGGGGTGCGGCAGCTCTGGGAGGGGATGAACCTTTTACGCCTGAAGGACGGGCTCCCGGCGAAGCTGGCGGGGCCGTCCGGGGCGGTGCCCAAGGGGGCCTTCGAGGCGGTGTACACGGTGAGCCGCAGCTCCTATACCGGAGAGGCGGAGCTCGAGATAGTGGACTGGAGACAGTAATGGTGAGGTTGGGTCGTTGAACGCGATCGGGGTCGACGTTGGGGGGACGAAGATCGCCGCGGGCGTGGTAACGCCGGAGGGCGAGATCTTGAGCGAGGTCAGGTACCCGTCGGCGGGTCCGCGAGAGAGGCTGCTCTCGAGCATCGCCCGGGCCATCGAGGAGGTCAGGGACGGGTTCGAGGTAAGCGGGGTCTGCCTGGCGGTGCCCGGTTTCGTCATGACCGCGGAGAACAAGGTTGTCTTTGCGCCCAACCTGCACGCCATCGAGGGCGTGCCCCTGAAAGACGAGCTTGGGGAGAGGACCGGCCTCTCCGTGACGGTCGAGAACGACGCGAACGCGGCGGCGTGGGGCGAGTTCCGGTTCGGGGCGGGGAGCGAGGCGGACCACCTCGTGTTCATCACGCTCGGCACGGGGGTTGGGGGAGGGGTCATAACTAGCGGCGTCCTGCTGCGCGGGGCTCAAGGGGCGGGCGGGGAGTTGGGGCACGTGACCATCCAGGCCACCGGCCCCCGCTGCGGCTGCGGCAACCACGGCTGCCTGGAGGCCCTGGCGTCGGGGACGGCGATACAACGCCGCGCCCGGGAGGTCGCGAGCGAGAGACCAAACTCCGCCCTGGGACGTCTCGCCGTCGAGCGGAAGGTGCTCGGCGAGGACGTAACGGAGCTTGCTCAGGGAGGGGACGAGGCCGCCATCTCAGTCCTCGAAGAGACCGGGCGGTGGCTCGGCATCGGGCTTGCCGGCTTCGTCAACGTCTTCAACCCGGAGGTGGTCGCCGTCGGCGGCGGCGCCGCCAAGGCCGGCGAGCTAATCCTCGAGCCCGCCCGCCGGGAGGTTAACCTGCGCGCCCGATCCCCCTCCCGCGACCTGGTCCGGATACAAGAAGCGACCCTGGGCGCCAAGTCCGGCGTCCTCGGCGCCGCCGCCCTCGCCCGTAACGAAACCGGCGAGTACGTGCTCGGCTCCTAAAGACGACCTCCGTGCCCCTCGTAGTCGTCCCGACCCCGATAGGCAACCTCGAAGACATCACCCTCCGCGCCCTCCGCGCCTTACGGGAGGCGGACGTAATAGCCTGCGAAGACACGCGTAGGACGGGCCGGCTGCTCACCCACTACGAGATAAAGAAGCCGCTGCTCGCCTACCATGAACACAACGAAGACCGTCTCGCCCCTGAACTGGCCGAGAGAGTCCGAACAGAGAAGGTGGCGCTCGTCTCCGACGCCGGTACCCCACTCGTCTCCGACCCCGGCTACCGGTTGCTCCAGGCCTGCATCGAGGCCGGCGTCGAGGTAGAGGCGCTGCCGGGACCCTCGGCGGTGATGACGGCGCTCGTCGCCTCCGGGTTGCCGGCGGACGTGGTGGTCTTCCCGGGCTTTCCGCCGCGCAAGGGACGCGAGAGAAAGGAGCTTCTCGATAGGATCTCTAACGAGCCGTCTACCTTCGTACTCTTCGAGTCGCCGCACCGGCTGGCGAAGACGCTAAAGGAGCTACCCGCGGAGATGCTTGTGGCAGTATGCCGGGAGCTTACGAAGCTGCACGAGGAGGTCTTTCGGGGGACGGTCGCGGAGGCGGCGGAGCACTTCGGGGGGGGAGTACGCGGTGAGATCGTGCTCGTCGTCCGGGGCGGCACAGACGAGGAGCCGCCAGACTTCGAGGAGGTCGTCGAGAGGGCGCGCGGGTACGTAGTGCAGGGCGAGAGCCCGTCTAGGGCGGCGGCCCGAGCGGCGAAGGAGACGGGCCGGAAGCGTGGCGAAATCTACGACCGGCTCGTGAGCTCTTGACGGCGGGGGGATTAGTCAAGCTTCTTCTAACGCCCGGTAGTGCCCACAGTAGCCGACGCTACCTCCCTGCCTGCCGGGGGCCAGGAAAGAGGAGATGGGGGAATAGTTAGGATCAGCGCGAACGGCGGGGCTGGTGACGCCTGATCTCTGGCGGCTCTATAATGCCCTCCGGTGCTGGCTCTCGGGGGTAGGAACTTATGTTCGTGGATTCGCACACGCACTTGCTGCGGTTGGAGGTCTCGCCGGAGGCGGCGATCGAGGGGGCGGAGGAGGCGGGGGTGCTCGCCGTCGTCAATATTGGGACGGACGTGGGAGATTCTCAAGAAGGGGCGAAGCTCGCGGCGGCGTTGCCGAACGTTTACTCGTCGGCGGGGATCCACCCGCACAACGCGGGGACGTATACGGCGGGGCATCTCGAGGCGTTGGCGGAGCTCTTGGAGTCGCCGGGCATCGTGGCACTGGGAGAGGTGGGGCTCGACTACTACCGGGGGGATTGGTCGCAGGAGATCCAGCGGGCGCTCTTCGAGGACGTGGTCTCGTTGGCGAACGACACGCGCCTGCCCCTGATCATCCACTCCAGAGAGGCTTTCGCCGACACGATGGCCATCCTGGGTCGTGCCCGGGTCCCGATAGTCCTGCACTGCTTCGAGGGTGGGGAGCGCGAGGCCAGAGAAGCTAACGAGCGCGGCTACTACGTGGGGCTCGCCGGGAACGTAACCTACAAGAACAGCCGGGCGGCGGAGGCCCTGGAGATCCTCGACCCCGAGCGCATCCTCGTCGAGACTGACGCCCCGTACCTGAGCCCGCAGGCGGTTCGCTCGAAGAGGAACGAGCCGAAGTACGTGGTCCACACCGCCCACTTCGTCGCCGAACGTATCGGCATGGGGGAGGAAGAGTTCGGCACCCTCACCAGTCGCAACGCCCGCAACGTCTTCGGCCTCCCGCTCGAAGTCTAGCCCGGGCGCTTTGGGCCGGTCCGACCAGGAGCGCCCCAAGAAAAGACTCGGTCAGCACTTCCTCACGGACCCGAACACCGCTCGCATCGCGGCCCACGGCGTCGGGAGAGACGACATCGTCCTGGAGGTGGGACCTGGACGCGGCGCGCTCACCACCGTCCTCGCGGGAGAGGCGAGGCTCGTCCACGCCGTGGAGCTAGACCCGGACGTGCTTCCGGCCCTGAAAAGGGCGCTCGAACCACACCAGAACGTTCTCGTCCACGAGGGGGATGCCCTGGCCTTCGATTACGAGGCTCTCCATCCGCAGCCGAACAAGCTGATCGCGAACCTCCCCTACAACGTTGCCTCGCCTCTGGTGCTGAGGTTGCTGGAGGAGGCGGATTTCCTGGTGGAGTTGCGGTTCATGGCGCAGCTCGAGGTGGCGCGGAGGATGGCGGCCGCGAGAAGGACGAAGGACTACGGGGCCTACGCGGTCCTCGTGCAACTCCTCGCGGAGGTGCGCCTGGCGCACAAGGTCTCGCCGCGGGTCTTCGATCCCCCGCCCCGTGTATGGTCGGCGATCGTGGCGATGGAGCGGCGAGTAGTAGACCGCGAGGACTACGAACGCGCGAAGGATCTGGTACTAGCCGCCTTCAAGAGCCGACGCAAACGTCTCGTCAATAACCTGCCGGAGGCTTTGCGCGAGGAAGCACCAGACGCTCTGCGCTCTCTAGGCTACGGGCCGGACACCCGGGCCGAGGAGCTCGCGCCCGAAGAGTTCGTGGCGCTGGCGCGCGCTCTCTCGGGGACGGTTTGATGGATAGGATACGGCTGCGGGCGTTCGCGAAGGTCAACTACGCGCTCGAGGTGCGGGGGGTACGGCCCGACGGGTACCACGAGATCTCGACCGTCATGCAGAGCATCTCTCTGGCCGACGAGGTGGAGATCGAACACGCGGAGAGGGGCTTCGAACTCGTCGTCGGACCGGAGGGCGTAGAGGTCGGGCCGCCCGAGGAGAACACGGTCTACAAAGCCTGGGCCTGGATGAGTGAGCGGGTTGGGGAGGAGTTGCCGGTGAGGGTACGCCTCAACAAGAAGATACCGGCCGGGGCCGGGCTAGGGGGCGGTTCGGCGGACGCGGCGGCCGCGCTCGTGGGTTTCAATAAGCTCTTTAGGTTAGGCCTGAGCGACGCGGAGTTGCGAAAAGGTGGCTTGCTGGTCGGCGCGGACGTGCCGTTCTGCATCGGGGGCGGCACGGCGCTTGGGGAAGGCATCGGCGAGATCCTGAGTTCGCTGCCAGCACCGCCCCAGCACCATCTCGTCGTCGTCAAACCGGCCGCGGGTGCGGAGACGGCCCGGATCTACGGGGCATACGACGAACGTCCGGGAGGGAGCAATCCCTCTGTCGCACCGGTTATAAAGGCCCTGCGGGCGGGAGACGTCGGCGCGCTCGCCCGATCTTTGGGCAACGACCTCGCGCCGGTGACGGAGGGTCTAGTGCCCGAGGTGCGGGCGTTGGAGGAGCAGCTCCCGCGCGCGGGAGCTCTGGGGGCCGCGATGAGCGGGACCGGTACCGCAGTCTACGGAATCTTCGCTTCGGAGGTGGAAGCTCGGGCCGCGACGGATGGGCTGCGAGCACCTTTCGTTGCCGTATACGAGCCCGTGCCCCACGGGGTAACGACGCTATGACAATCGGAAAAATCAGGGAACTAACAGGCGACCGGTATAGAGCTGATAGCCAGCAAAGGCTCCGGTATAATCGCGAGTATCGTGGGCGGCCTTGTGGTGATGGAGAGCGGGGGCGTCCGCGCTTTGGGGCGTGGCCAAGTGGCAAGGCACCGGGTTTTGGTCCCGGGATCGCAGGTTCGAATCCTGCCGCCCCAGCCCTCGGACCCCCGAGGCGGGGCCGTGGCGGCGACGAGTAGCGGATAGGAGTCTCGAAAAACCATGTTCCAGCGCACGGAAGCGCCGGTTTTTGCCGCGGTTCTCGCTGCCGGTAAGGGTACCCGGATGAGGTCCAACCGGGCCAAGGTGCTGCATACCATCTGCGGCGTGCCGATGGTGAACTACGTGATCTCCGCGCTCGAGCCGGTAGCTCCCATGGAGACCCTGGTCGTCGTGGGCCACCAGGCCGACGAGGTGAGGGCGGTACTGCCACCGGGCGTCGGCTCCGTTTTGCAGGAGGAGCAGAACGGTACCGGGGACGCGGTGCGCGTGGCGCTCGAAGGTATAGAAGAAGAGGAAGGCATACTACTCGTCGTGAACGGGGATGGGCCCCTGATCTCCGGCCGCACGCTCGTCGAGCTCGTCGAGCGCCACCGCGTGGCGGGGGTGGGAGCGACGGTGCTGGTGGCGGAGCTCGACGACGCGACGGGTCTCGGCCGGGTGATGGAGGACGCTGGCGTCGTCAGGATCGTAGAAGAGAAGGACGCAACGGAGGCTGAGAGGAGGATCCGGCTCGTCAACCTCGGACTCTACGCCTTCGATCTCTCGGAGATCCGGCACGCTTTAGGGCTAGTTGGTACGCAGAATGCCCAGGGTGAGATCTACCTCACTGACGCCCTGGAGATTATAGGCAGGAGGAGCCGGGCGGTTACGTACCGGGTGAAGAGCCTCGAAGAGGCGCACCTGGTCAATGACCGGGCGCACCTGGCTTTGGCCGAGGAGATCGTGCGGCGGCGCATCCTCGATGCCCACATGCGAGCCGGCGTGACGGTGAGGGACCCTGTGTCAACACACATAGAGGCGAGCGTGGAGATCGGGCGCGACACGGTCGTCTTGCCGGGCACTTTCTTGCGTGGGGGGACAAAGATAGGCTCGGACTGCGTGATCGGGCCTTCCACCGACCTTTTGGACACGGTGGTGGGCGACGGAGCGCTCGTGGAGCACTCGGTCGGACGGGGCGCGGCGGTCGGGCCCGGAGCGAACGTGGGGCCGTACGCTTACTTGAGGCCGGGGACGGTGCTCGGGGAGGTCTCGAAGGTCGGGGCTTACTGCGAGCTGAAGAATACGAAGGTAGGGGCGGGGAGCAAGGTGCCGCACCTCTCGTACGTCGGGGACGCGGAGATCGGGGAGGGGGCTAACCTTGGGGCGGGTACGATCACGGCGAACTACGACGGGAAGGACAAGCACCGCACCACCATAGGAAGCGGCGTCTTCACCGGGATCAACACGAACCTCATAGCGCCGGTAACCATTGGGGAGAACGCCTACCTCGGGGCCGGGAGCGTGGTGAACAAAGACATCCCGCCAGGCAAGATGGCGGTCGGGATGCCGGCGCGCGTGATCCGGGACGCGCCGGAGAAGGTGTCGAAGGACGGCAAGAAGAAGCAAGGCGACCAGGGCGGCGAGTAAGAACGGAGGATTGGTTCGCACGATGTACAACGGGCACCTGGAACAGACGGCGGAGAAACGGCTGGTACTCTTCTCGGGGCGTGGCTACCCTGGGCTTGCCGAGAGGATCGCGGACCGGCTCGATATTACCCTGGGCGACGTCTATCTCACCAGCTTCTCGGGCGGCGAGGTGTACGCGAGGTACGAGCAGAGCATCCGGGGATCAGACGTGTTTATCGTGCAGTCTCTGGGCGAGCCGGTAAACCAGAACCTCATGGAACTCCTCGTCATGATCGACGCGGCCAAGAGGGCCTCGGCGGAGAGCATCGTGGCGGTGATACCCTGGCTGGCCTACTCGCGCCAGGACCGGAAGACCAAGCCCCGCGAGCCGATAACGGCGCGGCTGGTCGCGAGCATGCTCCGAACGGCCGGCGCGACCCGGGTTATGACGATGGACCTACACGTCGGCCAGATCGAGGGCTTCTTCAGCACCCCCGTGGATCACCTGACCGCAATGCACACCTTCGTGGACCACTTCTCGGCACAAGGCTTCCGCAACGCCGGGGACGCGGTCGTCGTCGCTCCGGATACCGGGGAGGTAAAGGTCGCCAAGCGCCTCGCCGACCACCTGGGGCTCCCGTGGGCGATCGTGAACAAGCTCCGCCGCCAGCCGGGCCACTCCGAGGTTACGCACGTGATCGGCGACGTGGAGGGCAGACGCGCCATCTTGATAGACGACATAATCGACACGGGCGGAACCACCGTGGGCGCCGCGGAGAGCATCCTCGACTGCGGCGCGACGGAGGTCCACGCCGCGGCGACTCACCCCGTCTTCTCGGGGCCGGCGTACGAGCGGATCGAGGAATCTCCCATAAAGGAGGTCGTCGTCACCGACACCCTGCCCTTGAAGAGGGACGAGCCGCGCGATAAGGTAAGGGTGCTTGGCATCGCCCCTATCCTCGCCGCGACCATCCGGAACGTCTTCTCGGAGGATTCGGTGAGCGAGGTCTTTATGGGCGAGAACCAGCTTTTCTAGTAGCAAACTTTTCGGGAGTTGAAGTATGGCGGATAACGTAGACTTGCAGGCTAGAGAGAGGGAGGGCCGGGGCAAGAACGACGCCCGGCGTCTGAGGGCGCAGGGCATGACCCCGGCCGTGCTCTACGGCGACGGGGACGGTAACACGGTGCTCGCAGTCCCGACAAAGGTGGTGGACTACACACTCCAGCACTTCGGCGACAACGCGCTCTACGACTTGAGCATCGGCGGCGCTGGTAGCGCCACGGCCAGGGTCGTGGACGTGCATCGAGACCCGGTCTCGGGCAGGCTCTTCCACGTGGACTTCGCGCCGGTGAACATGCGCGAGCGGATCGTCATCACGGTGCCGCTGGCGGTCGCCGGTACGGACGAGTCCCCCGGCGTCACGGAGGGAGGCGTCCTGGACCAGGTCGCCTACGAGGTAGAGGTCGAGTCCCTGCCGGGGAACATTCCCCAGGAGCTGACGGTCGATGTCTCGGGCCTGGAGCTGAACGAGAACCTCACTCTGGGCGACATCCCGCTCCCCGAGGGCATCACGCTAATCTCCGACCCGGAGGAGGTCGCCGCGACGGTCACGCCGCCGACGGAGATCACCGACGAGGAGATGGAGGCCGCCGGCATCGTCGAGGAGCCATCCGACGAGCAGGCCGAGGAGGTCGAGCGTGAAGAGGGGACCGAAGAGATTCCTGTCGAGGAGAGGGAGACAGGCCCCGCCGGACAAAATCTCCAACCTTAGGCTGTCGCGCCTCTTCGGCGTTCGCCCGGAGACACAAGAAGAGCCGGCCGGGGAGGAACCCGACGGCGGCGGCTTGAAGTCGCCCATCGTCGTAGGCCTCGGCAACCCGGGCCGCTCCTACGAGCGCACCCGCCACAACGTCGGCTTCCTCGTCGCCGACGAGCTTGCGAGCCGCCACGGCGGTTCCTGGCGCTCGAAGAAGAAGGCCGAAGCCGCGCCGGTCGGTCTCGGCCTCAAGAACGTGACGCTCCTCAAGCCCACGACGTACATGAACAACTCCGGGACGGCGCTCGCCGGGTACAAGCCGGAGCAGCTCGTGGTGGTACACGACGACCTGGATCTCCCGGTGGGCGACGTGCGGGTGAAGGTCGGCGGCGGGGCGGGTGGACACAACGGCCTGCGCTCTATCATCCAGCATCTCGGCAACGACTTCGTCCGGGTGCGTATAGGTATCGGGCGCCCGCCGGCCGGCATGACCGTCACCGACTACGTGCTCGGCCGGATGGACTCGGCGATCAAGGAGGCTGTGCCCCTGGCGGCCAACGCGGCGGAGGCCGTGGTCGAGTCGGGTCCCGAAGCCGCGATGAACCGCTTTAACGCACGTTCTTGACCTGGGAGGACTCGCGGCTCGCTCTACGGCGCCCTATCGGACGGCGGTAGCTGGCGGTAGCTGGCGGTAGCCGGCGGAGCATGCGGCCGAGCATTTCCACGCCGCCCTTGCTCAGGGTGCGGTCTCGAACGATGACCTCCACGCCCTCCGGGATACCGAGCTCCGGCAGTCTCCGGGCGACCGCGCTGGCGCACACCACCACCTTTGCCCGTTCGATCCGGGCCCGGCTCTCCTCTTCGTCCTTTCGGACCTGGAAAAAAGCAGTTCGAGTTTCGGTGAAACCTTTTGGCTATTCCGGTTGTTATAGATAGTATGGAGACAGAGGCGCGGCGTTCGGAGGGAGTTGTGGTGCGGGATCCGCTCGCGATGCGGCTGGCGGACGGAGATCCTCGTGCGCCGCGCGAGTTGGTGGAGCGCCACTACCCCGAGCTATACCGGTACGCTTTCGCCATGCTGCGCGACCGTCCTGCCGCGGAGGACATGGTACACGACGCCTTCGAGCGTGCCCTGGAAGCGCTCGGGCGGTACCCGGAGGAGCGTCTCCGGGATATGGCGCTTCGTCCCTGGCTGTACCGCATCACGCTAAACGTCGTGCGCAACCGGCTCAAGCGAGTGCGCGAAGCGCCGATAGAGGAGGCCCCCGCCGCGTCCGCGAGCGACGAACCCGACGATAGTCGGGAGGCGTTCCTGGACGTGCTGGCGGCGCTGGGACGTCTACCGGAGCGACAGCGGACGGCGGTGGTCCTCCGCTACCTGCAAGACGTGCCGTACGCGGAGATCTCCGCCGCGACCGGATGGCCCGAGGGCACGGCCAAGACGCTGGTGCGCAGGGGCCTCGCGCGTCTCAGAGACCTAATGATCGTGGAAGATAAGGACGGTGGTAGACGATGAACAAGCCTTTTGACGACCGCGCCGTCGAACGCGTGGCCGAACTGTTGCAGGTGGCGGAACGCATCGCGCCGCCCCCGGACCTGGCATCTCTCGTGGAGCGTGCGCTGGGAGGCGCGACTGATTCGTTCTTCGACGCGGATTCCCCGATCGGACCGGTGTACGTGGCGGTAGGGGCTGCCGGCGTCCGGTACGTAGCTCCCGCTGCCTCGGCGGAGGAGTTCGCACGCGGCTACCGCAGGCGCTTCGGTCGTCTGCTCGTCGAAGCCGCGGAGGACAAGGCCGAAGATCTAAAGCTCAGAGTATCGGCGGCGCTCGCCGGGGAGCGGATCGAGGTGCCTGTGGACCTTTCGGAGACGACCCCGTTTCAGCGGCGTGTCCTGGAGACGGTGAGAGGCATACCCGGTGGCGAGGTACGTCCCTACGTCTGGGTAGCGCGCGAGGCCGGAGCGCCGGGCGCCTCCAGGGCCGTCGGCAACGTCATGGCGAACAACCCCGTCCCACTCCTGGTACCTTGCCACCGGGTCATCCGCAACGACGGCCGTACCGGAAGCTACGCCTTCGGCGCCGGCCAGAAGATACGGCTCCTGGAGAGGGAAGGTGTCTCGCCGCGGGAGCTTGCCAAAGCCCCCTACCTGGCGACGCCGACGACGGGTATCGTGTGCCACGCCACCTGCCGCGACGCGCGCAGGATCCGGCCGGAGAACCGCCGTCACTTCCGCAGCGTGGGAGAGGCGACGGCCGCGGGATACCGGCCCTGCAAAGTGTGCCGTCCCGTGGCGGCGGCTTGAGAGCGGTGTCGAGAGAGAGAGCCGTGCCCGCGGAGCGCGTCATCAGGAGAGAGAGGTAGCGGATGGGAGCGCGTGATCTGGGGGCGCTGCTGCTTCTCGGGGCTCTTTGGGGCGCCTCCTTTATCTTTATTCGGGTGGCCGTTCCGGTATTGGGGCCGTTTGTGCTGGTGGACCTGCGCGTCCTTTTGGCCGCCGCGGCCCTGGTCCTTTGCGCTGTGGTCGGGGGCCGTTTTCCAAAGCTACGCTCGAATTGGAGGCGATTCCTGGGGCTCGGGTTTTTGAACGCGGCGGTTCCCTTCACGCTCATAGCCGCCTCTGAGATAAACCTGACGGCTTCTCTGGCCGCGATCTTGAACTCAACCACCCCTTTGTTCGCCGCCGTGGTGGCGGCGGTGTGGATTAGAGAAGTGTTGACACCGAGGAGGATTGGTGGGCTACTCTTAGGAATCGTCGGGGTTGCGGTGGTCGTCGGGTGGACTCCGGTCACCTTGAGCCCCGTCGTCTTGCTGTCGATTGGGGCTTCCCTTGCCGCCGCGCTCTGCTACGGGTTCGGCGGCGTCTATGCAAAGCGCTCCTTCTCGGGCCAGCCGCCGCTGGGCATGGCGATCGGCCAGCAAGCGGCGGCTGGTCTGCTGCTCCTTCCGCCGTCTGTCGTGAGCCTCCCGGAGGAGGCACCCTCGCCCGCGGTCGTCATCTCCGTGCTGTCGCTCGCGCTGCTATCCACGGCGCTCGCGTACCTGCTCTACTTTCGCCTGATCTCGAGCGTCGGACCGACCAACACATTAACCGTGACGTTCCTGGTGCCGGTCTTCGGCCTCCTGTTCGGCGCCCTCTTCCTGGACGAGCCCGTGGGGGTCGGAACCCTCGCCGGCCTCGTCATTATCCTGTCGAGCGTCGCGCTCGTTACCGAGATTCGTCTCTTTGGGAAGGGCAGGGAGGAGAAGCGAGCGTGAGAGAGACGGGTTGGAAGAGTGCGGGGAATCTGGAGCTGCACGGTGAGCTGCCCACGGGCTTTTGGCGCCGAATGCTGGTCCTGTGGGGCCTCGCACCCGTGCCGTTCTTCGCGGCTTTCGACGTAGAGGTGGTCGTGACGGAGATGAAAGAAGACGCGGCTAGCGCGGGTAGAGGATCATCTGCGTGCAGCGGAAGAGGGCGAGCTTCTTGCCGGACTCGTCATCGGTGACGGTCGCGTCCCACACCTGCGTCGTGCGGCCACCGTGGACGAGGACGGCCTCGCAGCCGAGCACGCCCTCGTGCTTCGTGCCGAGGAAATTGGTCTTCAACTCGGCGGTGGTAAAGCCTTCGGCCCCGTCGGGCAGGTTCACGAAGCAGCCGTAGCCGCAGGAGGTGTCGGCGAGCGCGACTATAGTGGCGGCGTGCAAGTAGCCGTTAGGTGCGAGTAGTTCTTCCCGGAGCTCGAGCCGGCTCGTCAGTCGCCCTTTCTCCGCCTCCAGGATCTCGATCCCGATCAGGCCCGGCAGCGTCTCGGTTCCGCGTTCGTTTAACTCCTCCGGCAACGACATCGGTAAGAACCTCCCGTGCGGGTACAGGTGCTCGCCAATTCTCCCAGAGACGCGCCGTGGAATCTTCGGGAGTGGTCCTGCACACGTCGAAGAAGATTAAGGAGCGTTAAAATCTGCCGGTGCAGAATAGAACGGTAAAGAAGAATTTGCAGGCGCCCCGGAGGGTCCGGGCTTACCTGGCGGCTAATGCCGGACGTCCGGTACTGCTCCTTGCCGGGAGCGAAGAGGCCGCCGAGCGTTACGCGAAGGACGCTCGCTGCTTCACCGACGAACCCGTGGTCTACCTCCCTTCGCGCGGCGTCCCCTACGGCGACGTCTTCGGCCCGCCGGTGGTGCGCGTCGGGGAGCGCCAGCGGGCTCTGGCCTCCCTCTCCGGAGCGCGGATCGTGGTCGCGGGACCCCTGGCGATGAGAGAGAAGACTCCGCTTTATGAGCCCATGCACCTCGAGGGCGGCGTCGAGATCGAGCTGGACGACTGCCTATCGCGGCTGGTCTATCTGGGCTACGAGAGGGTAGATCGGGTCAGCCGTCACGGGGAGTTCGCGGTGCGCGGCGGGATCGTGGACGTCTTCCCGAGCACCCGCCGCTCGCCCGTGCGCCTCGAATGGTGGGGCGACGAGGTCGAGACCGTCCGGGCCGTCTCCCTGGCGACGCAACGGGTCGTGCGAGAGCTCGAAGGCGTCACGGTCTACGCCGCACGGGAGGCGGACCTCGCCGCCCTGGCCGCCCGGAGCGACGAGGATTTCCCCGAGGAGGCGCGCCGGGGGGCACGGGTGCCGGGCCTGGATCGCCTGCTCCTCGAACTGAGCCCCGTCTCCCCGGGAGACCTCCTGCCGCGAGACGTCGAGGTGTGGACGGAAGAGCCGACGGAGGAATTGTCCCTGGAAGGCGACGAAGGGAGCACCGAAGACGTCGTACGGGAGCTCTACGAGGAGGATCTACCGGAGCCGAACTTTCGTTTCGTAACTACAGCGGACATGGAGGACACGGAGGATGTGGAGACCGTCTCCGCGCCGCCGGTCACGACGCCTTCGACTACGATCCGGGAGGCCGGCCGGAGGCTCGCGTCACTCGTGGACGAGGGTTTGCGCGTCTTCGTCGCATGCTCCTCGGTGGGCGAAGCCAAGCGCACGGCCTACGCGTTCGGGGAGATCGGGCGCACGGTCCGGGAAGTCGAGCGGGTTGACGCCTCGCTTGCGCCCGGCGTCTACGCGGTTCCGAACGAGGTCGCCGAGAGTTTCAGTTACCCGGACGGCGGTGTGGCGGTCGTCCGGCGCGACACCCTCTTCGGCCGGAAGCGCGCCCGCCCGGTACGAGCGGGACGGGCGCCTTCTATCGGCTCTTTCGCGGACCTCAAGGGCGGGGACCTCGTCGTGCACCAGACGCAGGGCATCGGACGCTTCGAGGGGCTGGTCTCCAAGGAGGTCCTCGGGGCCACGCGGGACTACATGCAGGTTAGCTACCGGGGCGGAGACACGCTCTTCGTGCCCTACGAGCAGATGGAACTCCTCCACAAGTACATCGGCGGTGAGGGGACCCGGCTCGACAAGCTAGGTGGCTCCTCCTGGGCGGCGGTCACCGACAAGGTCAGGGGCAGGGTCAAGGCGCTCGCCGGTGAGTTACTGCGCGTCCAGGCCGCCCGCGCGGCCGCCGAAGGATTCGCCTTCCCTGAAGACTCCGAGTGGGAGCGGGAGCTTGAAGAGGGCTTCCCGTATCGGGAGACCCCGGACCAGGCCGCGGCCATCGCCGCCGTCAGGGCGGACATGCAACAGGCGCGCCCGATGGACCGTCTGGTGTGCGGGGATGTGGGCTTTGGCAAGACTGAGGTGGCGGTGCGGGCGGCCTTCAAGGCGGCGCTCGCCGGCAAGCAGGTGATGATGCTCGCGCCGACGACCATCCTCGTCCAGCAGCACTTCAGAACCTTCAAGGAGCGGTTGGGGAAGTTCGCGGTGAGGGTCGAGAGCCTCAGTCGCTTCTCGACGGCCGCCGAGAGGAAGCGGACTCTGAGGGACTTCGCCGCCGGAGAGGTGGACGTGCTCATCGGGACGCACGCGCTGTTGGGGGCGGAGGTGCGCCCGAAGGACCTCGGGCTTGTGATCGTGGACGAGGAGCAGCGCTTCGGCGTCAAGCACAAGGAGCGCCTCAAAGAGTTCAAGGCCTCCGTGGACCTCCTCACGCTGACCGCGACCCCGATACCACGCACGATGCAGATGGGTCTCGCGACCTTGAGGGACATCAGCATAATCGAGACGCCGCCCGCTGGGCGGCGGAGCATCCTGACCCACGTGGGGCCGTACGAAGAGGACCTCGTGGCGAGGGCGATCGAGAAGGAGGTCCGGCGTGGGGGACAGGTCTTCTTCGTGCATAACCGGATCGACACCATCGACGAGGTCGCGGAGAGGCTG
Organism: Rubrobacteraceae bacterium; assembly: GCA_030448125.1. Classification (GTDB taxonomy): domain Bacteria; phylum Actinomycetota; class Rubrobacteria; order Rubrobacterales; family Rubrobacteraceae; genus Rubrobacter_F. The sequence continues at coordinate 252,407 of JAUJNO010000004.1, forward strand.
CACGCGCTCGTCCCCGGCGCGCGGTTCGTGACCGCGCACGGCCGAATGCCCGAGCGGACTTTAGAGGACGTGATGCGGCGCTTCCTCGACCGGGAGGCCGACGTGCTCGTTACGACCACCATCGTCGAGAGCGGGTTGGACGTCGCCACGGCGAACACTCTGGTCGTGGACAGGGCCGACGCGATGGGCCTCGCGCAGCTCTACCAGCTGCGCGGCAGGATCGGCCGCTCCACAGAGCAGGCCTACGCGTACCTCTTCGCGCCTCTCGGCGCGACGCCCGAGTCCCAGAAGCGCCTCGAGGCCCTGATGGACTTCACGGAGCTCGGGAGCGGGTTCGCGATCGCGATGCGGGACCTGGAGATCCGGGGCGCAGGCAACCTGCTGGGCTCGGAGCAGTCGGGGCAGATCGCGGCGGTCGGCTTCGAGATGTACCTGAGGCTCCTCGAAGAGGCGGTCGCCCTGGCGAAGGGACAGCCGGCCAGGGAGGCGCAGCCGCCGCCCGTGATCGTGGAGCTCGCCCTGGACGCCTACCTGCCCGTGGACTACGTCCGGGATGAGATAGAGCGCGTCGACCTGTATCGCCGGGCCTCCAGCATCCACACGCTCGCGGAGCTCGACGACCTGGCTGAGGAGTTACAAGAACGCTTCGGCGAGCCCCCCGAGCCGGCCCTGAACCTGCTCGGTCTCTCCCGCATAAAGCTCCTAGCCCGAGAAGCCGGCGCCACCGCAGCCAACTACCGCTCCGGCACTTTGAGCATCACCGGCGTCACCGCAACGACGGCTGCCCCCGCCCTCATCCGCAAAGCTACTGGAGGCACGGTCGCGGGCAGAGAGGGGCGTGTCACGGTGAGCGGTTCGGCTCTGGGTCCCGTGGAGCTCGCCGAGGAGACACTGAGGGCGCTCTCCCGAGCCTAGATGGCGAGCATCCCGGACCGGCTGCTCGCAGAGCTACGAATTGTCATACTGCACGAAGCCAGCTCCCGAATCTCCGTCCACAGGGACGGTGCCCCGGGGAGCTCGTCGAGGATCACGATGCTGCTTGCCGTTCCTTGCACCGGATAAGACGTGGCGACGGCCCCTCGTACGTAGCCGCCACTAGCTGTCCGACCTCCAGGTCGTCCAAGGAGGCCGGGACCAGCTCGTAGCCTTACGAACGGAGGATGCTGATCTCGCTGGTCACGGCGAAGTAGCCCTTGTCGCCTCCGGGGAGCAAGGGCAATCCTTCGGAGAAAGAAACGGTAGGATCTTCCTCTACGAGGATCGTGTCCCCGGAAGTTCCTGTTATAAAGCCCACGAAGCCCTCGCCCAGTTCCGTCTCGGGGGCTCCTCTTGGGCCAGGGTGGGGACGGCCGCCACTAGAGGCTGTTATGGACTCGACCCGAGCGCGGTGATCGCTCGGTGAAGAAAGAGGCACGCGAAGGCGACGAAGTAGTGCAGCCCCGCTACCGTCCCGGACAGCCGCTCGTAGTCTTTGGCCAGAGCCGCCGGAACCGGGACGCCCACGCCAAGGAACGCTCCACAACCCACCGGCGCGGCAACAGCACAAAACCCTTCTTGGCGCCGGGGTGCTTGGCTACCTCAAGCCGGATGCCGCCTTGGGCCTGTGCCTCGACAGAGGCATCCTCCCCGTGTAGCCCCGGTCCACATACCCCCAAGTTTCACGCTCTGGCCCATGTCCTCCTCCTACACCGACCGTGCCAACTCCTCCACCTGCGTCCGGTCCTGCTCGGTGGCCGGCGTGACGCGCCGGGCGAGCAGGTGTCCCAAAGTGTCGACACGGCCGCGTGCACCTTCGAGCCCTTCTTGGGCTTGGCTCCGTCGTAGCCTGAGCGATGCCCGCTCTCGGGAGTGGAGCGCAACGTGCGGCTGTCTAACACGGCGGCTGTAGGCTGGGGTGTCCGGCCTCCGGCCGCCAGTCACCTTTGCGTCTCTGCTGGTAGACGGTCTCCCACGGTGGGAAATCGTTGTGAAGCAGCGCCAGGAGGCTCCCGCCTTCACGATCCATCTCAGCGCGTTGAATACCTCCTCGCGCAGATCGTGGTGTGGCGCTGTGGAGTGTGTTGGCGAACCAGCGTGAGGTAAGGGGCGACAAAGGCCCATTCCTCGTCGCTTACGTCGGTGGGGTGAGGCTTTCTCTTCGGCATATTGGCATGCTACCGCTCCGGCCACAGGAAACCAGCGCATCTCCACCTCGGAGGCTTACTCGTCCAGCAGGGCCACCGGCCTAGTCTACGCCCTCGGCGAGCATGGCGTGAGCGACGTTGAGGAAACCGGCGATGTTGGCGCCGTCGAGGTAGTTGCCGGGGACGCCGTACTCTTCGGCGATCTCGTAGCAGGTGGTATGGATGTCGCTCATGATCTCCTTGAGCTTCTCCTCAACTTGCTCGAAGCTCCAGGCTTCGCGTCCGGCGTTCTGCTGCATCTCAAGGGCCGAGACGGCCACGCCGCCGGCGTTGACGGCCTTGGCGGGACCGAAAGCGGTGCCCGCTTCCGAAAAGAGCCGTATGGCCTCGGGGGTGCAGGGCATGTTGGCGCCTTCGCCGACCGCTATGCAGCCGTTCTTGATGAGCTTCTCGGCGTCGCCCTCTTCGAGCTCGTTCTGGGAGGCGCAGGGGAGTGCCACGTCGCACGGAATTTCCCAGATGTTGCCTCCTCTTCATAACGCGCATGCTCGTGAGCATCAGCGTACTCTGAGATGCGGCCCCGCTCAACCTGCTTGATCCGCTTAACGGTCTCCAAGTCAATGCCGTTTTCGTCGTAGATGTAGCCGCCGGAGTCGGAGCAAGCCACCACCTTGCCGCCGAACTGGTGGATTTTCTCTATAGCGTAGATCGCCACGTTGCCTGAGCCCGAGACCAGACAGGTCTTACCCTCAAAAGACTCGCCCAAAGTCTTCAACATCTCCTGCATGAAGTAGGCGCATCCATAGCCCGTTGCCTCGACGCGGACCAGCGATCCACCCCAGCCGACTGCTTTGCCGGTCATAGCTCCGGCCTCGAAGCGGTTGGTTATGCGCTTGTACCGGCCGAACAGATAGCCGATCTCGCGTGGCCCCACGCCGATGTCGCCTGCCGGGACATCGGTGTTCTCGCCGATGTGGCGGTGGAGTTCGATCATGAAGCTTTGGCAAAAGCTCATCACCTCGTCGTCGGACTTACCCTTGGGATCGAAATCCGACCCTCCCTTACCGCCGCCTAGCCCCAGCATAGTGAGGCTGTTCTTGAAGATCTGCTCGAACCCCAGGAACTTGATGGTTCCGAGGTAAACAGAAGGGTGGAAGCGCAGGCCACCCTTGTAAGGGCCCAAGGCGCTGTTGAACTCGACGCGGAAGCCACGGTTAACTTGGGTTTCGCCCTCGTCATCTTGCCAGGCTATCCGGAATAGAATCTGTCGGTCAGGTTCGCAGATCCTCTCGAAAAATCTTTTTCACGAACTCGGGGTGTTTTTCGAGCACGGGACCAAGGGACCCCGCGACCTCACGGACCGCCTGGTGGAACTCGGGCTCCCCAGGATTCCTCGCGACCACCTCCTCGTAGATGCCCTTGACCTCCGCGCCCATGGTGTCCGCCATCTCGTTCCTCCTATTTGGGAGTAGTTCTCGTGCGCTAGCGATTCGGGGGCCCAATTATCTCCCCCGCCGACCACTTCGCCCAGCACCTTCCGAACAAGCCCTTGCCCGCTCGTTCCCTAGCTCCGAGCGTAGGCGCTCGTTCACCTATCGCTAGTAATATTACACTCACTCGTTTCCTCGCGGGCCGAGATGGAGCGCGAATCCGCCGTCACCTACACGAGCGCCAGCTCCACCTCGGGGGCCTCCCAGACGGGCGCGGAACTTCAGCGATGGAGGGTGTGTATTAGTGTCAAGATACGAGTACGTTATAGCTCCCAGCACGGAGACAGGAAGAGTCTAACCCTTGACCGCGTTCTTCCGAGCCATCAAGATTCTTTCAAGAGGGGACAAGATTTTAGTAAACCACCAATTTACAGATCGTACAAACATAACCTCGTCCGATAAGATTATGGAGTATAAATGCATTTGGGAAGGGTTTCGTACCAGAGCACGGGACCAAGCTATTCGCTGGAGGTTGCTATGGGTAGGTTGTCGAAGGGTGCTTTTGCGTTGGGCGGTGCGGCCCTCGCTGCAGGGGTTTTGCGGCGGGCGTTGAACCCGAAGCCCCGCTACGAGGTTTGGGAGAGGCCCCCCTACGGAGAGTTTCCCAACCGCGTCCTCGTCTTGGGTGGCGGCTTCGGCGGCTACACGGCTGCTTATACTTTGTGCAATCTCACTCACGATCGGCACGACGTTGGGGTTATGCTGATCTCTAAGGAGAACTACTTCACCTTCTGGCCGATGGTGCCGGCCATCATAAGCAGCGACATAGACACCCGCAACGTGGCCCAGCCGCTGCGCCGGGCCCTGATCCGGGCTGGGGCCAGCTTTCGCCGGGCGTCTGTTGACGGTATAGATTACGAACGCAAGATGGTAACAGCCGACGGCCAGGAGTTCCCCTACGACCACCTGGTGCTGTCGCTGGGCGCCGAACCGGCCTTTTTCGGCATACCGGGGGTCGAGGAGCACAGCTTCAAGATGAGGGGGATCTCGGACGCGGAGGCCATCCGCAACCGGGTGATCGAGCGCTTCGAGGAGGTCTCCCTGATGAGGGGTGAGATCCCCGAATCCAAGCTCACCTTCGTGGTTATCGGGGGCGGCGCCACGGGGCCGAGACGGCCGCCGAGCTGCACATCCTGATCCACGAAGCCCTCGCCCCAGACTACCCGAACGTCGATGCGGACCGGCGGGCTCGGATTATCCTGCTGGAGGGAGGGCCGAACATCTTGCGGGAGCTGGACCCGGCACTCCGGCGGGCGGCCCATTCCCGGCTCGTATCCCGGCGCATCGAGGTCATGACGGGGGTTCAGGCACAGGAGGTTACGGAGAACTGCGTGAAGCTCAAAGACGGACGGGAGATCCCGACCGAGAACGTCATCTGGACCGCAGGGGGACGCCCGAACGCCAAGGTAAGGGATCTCGACCTCCCGCTGACCGAACGCGACGGGGTGAGGGTGGACCGCTACCTGCGTGTAGAAGACCGGCCGGGCGTGTGGGCTCTCGGGGACTGCGCGGCCATCCCTGCCGCCGAGGAGAACGGAAATTCGGTCCCGCCCACCGCACAGGCGGCCCTTCAGGAAGGAAAGGCGGTGGCCAAGAACATCCTCGCCGTCGTTGACGGTAGTAGTGAGGACCTCACCCCCTTTGAGTATCGTCCACTGGGACAGATGGTCGAGCTCGGGAGCCAATTCGCCGTAAACGAGGTCATGGGGGTGAAGTTCAGCGGCCTACTCGGCGCCCTGTTCTGGCGGGCCGCCTACCTGATGCGCCTGGAGAGTCCCCAGAGCAAGGCCCGAGTCGCAGCCGATTGGCTCTTGGGCCTCTTCTTCGAGCCCGCGGTGACCGAGATCCGGAGAGAAAGGTGCTAGCTCAGCCGGGCCCGAAAGTTTTAACCCTCAACTGGGCCGCGGAGAGCGAAGCTAAAGAGCGACGCTAAAGCGGCTGCCCTTCTAGAGCGTGTTATGGACCTCATGTGAGGAGGCCGATGGCTCAATGGAGCATCGGGCAGGCGAAGGCGACGAAGTGCAGCCCGGCCACGGTCTCCGGCAGCCGCTCGTAGTCCTTGGCTAGCCTCCGAAACCGCGACGCCCACGCGAAAGAGCGTTCCGCTACCCACCGGCGCGGCAACGGCACGAAGCTGCGCCGGGCCTCCGGGCGCTTTACCACCTCAAGTCGGATGCCGCGAGCCTCGGCATCGGCCTCCGGCCGCTTCCCCGTATAGCCCTGATCGACGTAAGCCAACTACTCGACGTTCTTGCCGGTCGCTTGCTGGAACGCGGTGTCCGGTGCCTCTGCCCGCTCCCGGTCTTGCTCGTCGGCCGGGGTAACGCGCAAGGCGAGCAGGTGTCCCAGAGGGTCACCGCCGCATGGATCTTCGAGCCACGCTTGCGCTTGGCGCCGTCGTAGCCGGCACGGTCGCCGCTCTCCGGGGAGAGTGAAGCGTGCGACTGTCCTTGATTGCGGCCGAGGGCCGGGCCTTCCTACCGGCGGCAAGGCGCAAGAGTTCCCGCAAAGCGTGGACCAAGTTCGCCTCGAAAACCCCGGCGACGAGCCACCGTTGGGTCTGCTGGTAGGCGGCTTCCCAGGGCGGGAAGTCGTGGGGCAGCATCTGCCAGGGCGCCCCGGTCCTCAAGATCCGACGCAGCGCGTCGAAGACCTCCCCAAGATCGTGGTCGCGTTGCGGAGCGTCTCGGCGGATGAGCGCCAGATAGGGGGCGACGAAGGCCCATTCTTCGGCACCGATGTCGCTTGGGTAAGGCTTACGAGAGTCCATGCCCGCAAGCTACACTACAACCCCGCGAAGTTCATAACACGCTCTAGCGCCATCGCGAGCAGCACCGCTATGATCGTTGACTTCCTTAGCATCTTCTCCTCCTTCAGCGTGATCTCCGCAGCCACACGCACCTTCTCATGGCGTCGTCGGCGGCGCGTCCTACCAACGGAGGATTTCGGCCGACCGAAAGTATGGTCCTGGCCACGTGAAAGGGTGGAAGCGCCAGCGTACGCAAAGGTATGATACGCATATGTCGTACGAAGGCTACTATTCGACTACCCAGACTGCGAAGATCCTCGAGCTGCCGCCACGGCAGGTGCGTAACTTGGTCTTCGAGGGCAAGATGGGAGCCAGTCTGGGCGAGGATGGCCACCTGCACATACCGCGCAGGGCGGTACGCGAGCACCGGCAATGGCGTTGCTCTTCGTCCCGGTCAAGGATGAGCATCCGCGAGCTAACGGACACCGTACAAGACCTCCGGTATCGTCTGGGACGTGCCGAGGCAAGGCCCGAGATCGCCCAGAGCAGCCTCTGCGAGGATCGGTATCGCATGCTGGCCGACCTGGAGCGGGAGCGCGGGCGCGCCGACCGGGCCGAGTCGGAAGCTAGCGAGCTACGCAGGCACCTCCAAGCGTACCGACGTCCCCGATGCGTAAGCTGTTCGGGTTCTAGATGCCCGCAGGATGCTGGTAGGGTACGGCCTCTGATCGAACATTACGGCTGCGCTTCTTCTTGGAAGTGCCGTTGGGCTAAAATGCTATACTCGCGCCGGTCTTTTTGGCTCCGTGGTAACCAAACAAGTTAGGATTCTGGTCGTCTTGAGCAATCTCTCTTCCGCAAGAGCAGCTTCCATCTGGGGTTTCGTGGTTCTGGCGTTGTTTCTTCTGGCGGGGTGCGCGCCGGCGTCGCCGTCCTCTGAGGTGGATTCGGGGGCGAAGAAGGTCGTGACCTTTGATGGCGGAAGCGTAACCGAAGGGGAGGTGGTCGAGGGAGTCGAGCGGCTGTACTCCGCGCAGGCTGCGGGGAGCGGGCAGTCCGCCCCGGAGGTCGAGCCGGGATCGCCGCAATTCGAGGCCGCCAAGACCCAGGTCGTGCCGCAGCTCATAGCGTTCAACCTTGCCAAAGCCTACGCCGAGGAGAACGACATCGAGGTGTCGGGGGAAGAGATCGACGCGGAGGTCGAGCAGACCAAGGAGCAGGTCGCCCAGCAGGCCGAGGCGGCCGGGCAGGACCTGGACCCCGACGAGGCCTTTCAGGAGGCCCTGGGCCAGTTCGGCTACACTGAGGAGGATTTCCGGGAGGAGGTCAGGACGGGCCTGCTGCTGGAGAAGGTCCGGGAGGATGCCGTGGGCGGCGAGGGGCCGTCCGACGAGGAGATCGAGCGGTTCTACGAGGAGAACAAGGAGACCCGATTTACGCTCCCCGAGCGGCGCTGTATAAGGCACATACTCTTCAGCCCGGACGAGGAGGAGGAGGCCGGGGAGATCAAGGACGAGCTCGACGACGGGGGCGACTTCGAGGAGCTCGCCCGCGAGAACTCCCAGGACCCGGGGAGCGCCGAGCAGGGCGGCGAGCTTGGGTGCAACCCGGAGGGAGGCTTCGTCCCCGAGTTCGACGAGGCCGCCTTCGACGCGGAGGAGGGCGACATCGTGGGCCCCGTCGAGACCGAGTTCGGCTTCCACGTTATCGAGGTCACGGAGATACAGGAAGAAGAGGAGGTCCCGTTCGAGGAGGCGGCCCCCGAGATCGAGGAGCAGCTCTCCCAGCAGCAGCAGGCCACCGAGTTCGACGCCTGGATCCGGGCCCAGCTCGAGGAGCGCAACGTAACGTACCTCCCCGGCTACGACCCGAACGAGCAACCCCCGCCGCCCGGCCTCCC
>JAUJNO010000004.1:260768-295763 GCA_030448125.1 Rubrobacteraceae bacterium
CCGGAGGGTAAAGCGCCGCCGGAGGGTAAATCGAAGGAGTAATCGACCCTGCCGATAGTCCGAGACCCCGTGGCGCGGTGGCGCTGCGGGGTCTCAACGCGTAGAGTTAGGGTATAACAGCGTTTTAGAGGGCAGCGTCTGGGCGAGTCGGGGAGGGCTGGTACTGATGACGGAGATCGTTGCGGTCCGTGGGCGGGAGGTTCTGGACTCCCGGGGGAACCCGACGGTGGAGGTCGAGCTGGCGACGGTGAGCGGCTTCGTGGGCCGGGCGGCGGTGCCTTCGGGCGCCTCGACCGGCCAGAACGAGGCGGTCGAGCTCAGGGACGGGGACGAGAACCGGTATCTGGGCAAGGGGGTACTCGCGGCGGTCGAGAACGTCAACGAGGAGCTCGCCGAGGTCGTGCTGGGGATGGACGTCACCGACCAGCGGGTGCTGGACATGGCCATGATCCTGGCCGACGGGACCGAGAACAAGGGCAGGCTTGGGGCGAACGCGATCCTGGGCGTCTCCCTCGCGGCGGCGAAGGCGGCGGCGGAGGCGGCGGGGCTGCCCCTCTTTCGCTACCTCGGGGGGCCCGGGGCGTACACGCTGCCGGTCCCGTGCGCAAACATCCTGAACGGCGGGGCCCACGCCGCGAACAACGTGGACTTCCAGGAGTTCATGGTCGTGCCGCTCGGCTTCGAGAGCTTCGCCGAGGCCCTGCGTTGCGTCGCCGAGATCTACCAGAACCTCAAGAAGCTACTCTCGGAGAAGAAGCTGGGGGGCGGTATCGGGGACGAAGGGGGTTTCGCGCCGGACCTGGACGACAACGGGGAGGCGCTCGCCTTGATGTCGCAGGCCGTGGAGAGGAGCGGGTACTCTCTAGGAGATCAAGTCGGGTTCGCCCTGGACCCGGCGGCCTCGGAATTCTACGAGAACGGTGCCTACGAGCTCTCGGGCGAGGGGAAGAGCCTCTCGCGCGAGGAGATGGTCGAGTATTACGTGAGGCTCGTGGACGAGTACCCTATCTTGAGCATCGAGGACGGTGTCGGCGAGGACGACTGGGAGGCGTGGTCGCTGTTGACGCGGGAGCTCGGGGAGCGGGTGCAGCTCGTCGGGGACGACCTGTTCGTGACCAACCCGAAGATCCTCGCGCGGGGCATAGACGAGGGGGTGGGGAACTCCATCCTCATCAAGGTCAACCAGATAGGGACACTCACGGAGACGTTCGAGACCATGGACCTCGCGCACAAGGCGGGGTACACGACCATGATCAGCCACCGCAGCGGCGAGACCGAGGACGCGACCATCGCGGATCTCTCGGTGGCAGTGAACGCCGGGCAGATAAAGACCGGCGCCCCGGCCCGCGGCGAGCGCGTGGCGAAGTACAACCAGCTGCTTCGGATAGAGGATATGCTAGGGAGCGCCGCATACTACCCGGGACGGGCGGCATTCAACCCTAGACAGGGTTCTCTACGAGGGAGGGCTTAGAGGATGGAGCGACGGACGAAGATAGTCGCGACTCTCGGTCCTGGCACCTCGACGGAGGAGGCGATAGGGGACCTGGTGCGCTTCGGGGTGGACGTGACGCGCCTGAACTTCAGCCACGGCGAGCACGAGGGTCACCAGAAAAACGCCCGCTTCGTGCGCGAGGCGGCGAACGCCAGAGGCCGCAACGTGGCGGTGATGCAGGATCTGCAGGGGCCGAAGATAAGGACCGGCGAGGTCGTCGGTGGGACGGAGCTCGTCGAGGGGAACCGGGTGGCCATAGCGCCGGGAGATTTCCTGGGTGACGCGAGCCGGCTCGCGACCCCTTACAAGCAGATAGTCCAGGACGTCGAGCCCGGCCACAGGGTGCTCATAGACGACGGGCTCCTGGAGCTCAGGGTCGAGGAGGTCGAGGACGGCGAGGTCGACTGCGTGGTCGTGTCGGGCGGTCCGATCTCCTCGCACAAGGGCCTGAACTTCCCGGACTCTTCGCTCTCCATCAGCGGCCTGACGCCGAAGGACCTGGAGGACCTGCGCTTCGGGGTCGAGGAGCTCAGGCCGGATTGGGTCGCGGTCTCGTTCGTTCGCTCCGGGGACGAGGTCATGGAGGTCAAGGAGCGCATGAAGGAGTTCGGCGGGCACGTGCCCGTGATCTCCAAGATAGAGAAGCACGAGGCTATAGATGACATCGAGAGCGTCCTCAAAGCCTCCGACGGGGTCATGGTGGCGCGCGGCGACCTCGCCGTCGAGCTCTCGGCCGAGAGGGTGCCGGTGGAGCAGAAGCGCATTGTGGCCCGCTGCCGCCGCCTGGGCAAACCTGTCATCGTCGCCACGCAGATGCTGGACTCCATGATCCGGAATCCCAGGCCCACTCGCGCCGAGGTCTCGGACGTGGCGAACGCCATCTTCGACCGGGCCGACGCGGTGATGCTCTCGGGCGAGACGGCGGTCGGGCGCTACCCGTTGCAGAGCGTCCAGGAGATGGACCGCATCTGCCGGGCGGCGGAGGAAGCCATAAACTACGGACGGGACATCCTCGCCTCCACCGAGTGGGGCAAGGGCGACCGCTACGACGCCCTCACGCACGCCGCCTGCGAGCTCGCCGAGGACCTGGATCTCGAGGCGATCATCACCTCTACCCAGAGCGGGCTCTCGTGCCTGAGGGTGGCCCGTTTCCGGCCGCCGAACAAGATACTGGCCGTAAGCCCCGAGGAGACGACCGTGCGCATGCTCGCGCTGGTGTGGGGCGTCAACGCCGTACACGGCGAGCAACGCGGCGGCATCGAGGAGCGTTACGACGAAGCGGTACACGCTGCCCGGGAAGCCGGGCTCGTCAAAGAGGGCGACCAGGTCATCCTCACCGGCGGCTCGATGAGCACCATGCCGGGCTCGACGAACATGCTCAAGCTCCACACGATAGGCGAAGGAGAGTAACCCCTCGCGTGAGTCCGTCTTTCAGGCCGCTAAAGGTCATCCTCTACGCGGCCTTCGTCGGGCTCCTCCTGGCCTCTTACGTATCCCCTCTCCAGGAGATCATCGAGAACCGCGGCCGCGTCTTCACCCTCCGGGCGGACCTCGAAGAGGTGGAGAAGAACAACGCCGCCAGAGAGAGGCTCGTCAGAGAACTCGAAACCTCCGAAGGCGTCGAACGCGCCGCCCGCGAGCGCTACGGCATGATAAAACCCGGCGAGAAGGTGTACATCGTCCCGGAGGAGCCCGAGAAGGAGTAGGTTGAACGACCGCGAGGCCGTAACACTTCAACTTGGTCGAAAGCCGGCGCCGTTCCGGGTGGCCGCCCGGTGCCCCGCCGGTCTCCCAAGCGTCATAGAGAACGAGCGCCGCCGCGAGATGCCTACTACGTTCTGGCTCACCTGCCCCACCCTCCAGGCGGCCATCTCCCGCATCGAAGCCGGCGGCGGTGTCCGCGCCGCGCAAAAAGAGCTCGGCGACGTGGCCGTGGACGCCACCCACGCCGAGCACCGCGCTCGCTACGGCGTCCGGGTCGCCGGCGTCGGCGGCTCCGAGGAGGTCCCCGTCGGCCGCGTCAAATGCCTCCACGCCTTCACCGCCCTCCATCTCGCGGACGCCCTGCCCAACCCGGTCGCCGAGTGGACCCTCGCCCGCCTGAACGAGACCCCCTACCCAGATCCCGCCCGCTGCCCCGGCTGCGTAGAACGATTAGAGCAAACAAAGTAGTTGTTATACTCCTTGTGGAACCCGGGGGCGTAGCCCAATCGGCAGAGGCAGCGGACTTAAAATCCGTACAGTGTGGGTTCGAGTCCCACCGCCCCTATTAGGAAAAATGGTCGATTTGCAGGTAAAACGTTACGGGAAAATGAGTGGCGGGAAGTTTTAGGCCCATTTTACACCAGTTTGTACACCAACGTGCTAAAACAGGGCAGGAGCTTGGCCTCTACTCTGTGGGCTTGCGGGCTATTATGTGTGAGTTTGCTATCTACTTGTGAGTAGGGAGGTAGATGCCGGTGGTGTACGGTGTTGCGGAGGTGAATCGAGGGAATCTCCCGGTAGAAGATCACCAAAAGGTTATGGAGACGCTCCAAGTCTTTAGCGAAGTTGTTGCAGAGACTTGCGAAGGGTTGGGGCTTATGAGGGGTGGCATCCCTTTCGTCCGTCCCGCAAATTTTGTGGTCGTCTTGGATGGCAGTAATCTCCACTTCGTCGTAGACAACACGCCTGTTGGTGCTATTCCTGACCATACCTACATTGACGAGCGCGAAGGAAGTTCGCAATTTGAACTTATTGAGCAAGTAGTAGGATTCGCTGTACAGCATGTCGGATTTCAAGATCCTATCGCTGTTGATATTCCTGCTTTTATCGTGGAGATTGATAATAAGCAACAGAAAAAAGAGCCACCTGCGGGTCATAGCGACCTATGTGTGTGACCAATGGGCAGAACGGGCCAAGATAGAGCGTCTGGACCTACCTGAAGGGTTCCAGCATTTATCCCGCTTCTTCCCGCAATTCTTCGGAGACCATTCCAACGTTGACCAGAACGTTTTCCTTATGATGCGGTTTAGGGTAGGCGAGCAGTACGAGGAGATCACTCAAATCTTGCGGCGAGAGATGGTCAAGTACGGGCTCCATGTCATTCGAGCAGACGACAAAGATTACACGGGCGATTTGTGGGAAAATGTTTGTCTATACATGCTGGGTTCCACGTATGGTGTGGCGGTCTTCGAAGAGATAGATGAGAGAGAGTTCAATCCAAATATAGCCCTGGAATTGGGGTTCATGCTGGCCTTGAATAAGAGGTGCCTCATATTAAAGGATCGGCGTATGTCTAGAATGCCTACGGATATAGTAGGGAAATTGTACAAAGAATTCGACACTTATAACATCGAGGCTTCGGTCACCCGATCCGTGGAAGCGTGGGTACATGATATTGGCCTACGACAGTGAGTATAAGGGTTTCCCTAGGACAGCGCGGCCTCCAGCGCGGCGGCAGTCTGGTCACCCATCCCTGGCAGTACATGGCTATACGTGTCCAGGGTTATAGAGATGGTGGCGTGCCCTCTGTACTGGCGAGCTATTCACCAACGTCCGGATCAGTCGAGGAAAATTTGGTCCTTGCCCTTCCCACGTACTCGACGGACCTTATATCCTTCAGGTCCTCCTCGGTCAGCCTGAACCGCTCGCTGCCTAGCCTCCTCTTGTCGGCATACTCTCGGTGGTAGGAAGTTTCGGCCTCAATTTCATCTGCACGCTCGATAGAGTGTAATAGCTTTACATCGAAGGGTAGCTGGCCACGGCGAGCAGGTTTTGTTCGACCGTCTGCCGAGCGAAGGTTCGGAAGAAGGGTCGAGGATATTACGCCCCGTCCCTTCTTCACGTGCTCCCATCCTACGAGCTTCCCAAAAACAGCGTAGTGGAGGCAACCTGCCCCTTGGAACGAGTTCTGTAGGCACAAACAGTGCCGGAAGGAGATGCATAAGGTTTCGACAAGTGAGATCATTGGCCTGTAGGAGAAGCTTCGAATAAGGAGGGGGTCTATTTATGAAGCTCGAAAGGCCTGTGCGATGGGGCGGCCTGGCAGCCCTCTTGGCGGGCGTGTTGCTCGTCGTCTCTGAGCTCCTTCGCCTGTACATCGATCTGGTAGATCCGGACTTCTATAGGAGCGTCTTTGTCTTCGACGGGGTATTGGGTCTACTGCTTGCGGTGCTGGTGCAGCTCGGGCTGGTCGGGCTGTACGCTCGCCAGGCGGGAAGCGCGGGAACCCTGGGGCTGGTCGGTTTCGTCCTGGCCTTCATCGGCGTGCAATTGTCGATGGGCTCCTCCTTTGTGGACGCCTTCGCCAAGCCGGTTGTGTGGCCGTGGGAGGACCCCGAGTACTTCGAGCGGACGATAGCTGCGTTGGGGATTTTCGCGCCGGGTTTCGTCTTGGGCTGGGTACTGTTGGGGGTGGCCACGCTCAGGGCCCGGGTCTACCCGCGGGCTAGCGCCATGCTCCTCATAGCCGGCACGCTGATCCTCCTTTTACCTCTGCCTCTTGGCGGCGTTATCTTCGCTGCGGCAGTGGCCTGGATGGGCTACGTCCTCTTCACCGGGAGGGGCGAAGAAGAAGCTCCGCAGCGTGCTTCGCATGAGCTGGGCTAGGATGGTAAGCCCCTCAGTATTCGAACCTGGACCGGTTGACCGCGGGCATGTGAAAGCGTAGTATGTGAGCACGCTACCGGCAGAAGCTCGACCGGTGGCGTGAGCAAGGAGGGGGAAACTAGTGCGGCAAAAGTTCTCGGCACCCAAATTCTTGGTACCTTTAGCGCTTCTACTTTGGCTACTGGTGTCTCTTCCCCTTTGGCTACTGGTGCCTCGCGCCGAGGCGCAGGCTACCGATCCCGCATGCCCTTCTTCTTCCGAAGACCCGTTGGCCGGGGTGCATAACCCGTCGCGCCTTCGGGTGATCAACCCTTGTCAGCAAGCGAGCGGTACCGTAACGCACATCGAGACGTGGTCCGACGGAGACTGGAACATATACGTTGATCTGGATTCGGATTCCGAAGGTCTCGTTTCTGCCGAGGGTATACAGAAGCTCCGGGAATGGCCACAAGCTGGTGGCGTTGCCGAGATGCTGTGGGAGGCTACTCCCGCCGACCAGGGCCAGCTTCTCGAGCCCTCTACTGGCCAGCACTTGGAGGTACTGGGAGCGCACGTCTACGACAGAACTTGGGGCTATACGGAAGTACATCCTATCTATAAGGAAACTTTCGATGATGAGAGTGCTTATACGAGGGAGTAGTACGAGGAGTTCGTGCTAGCGCTTAGTAGCCCAATGAGCCCTGGACCCCAAACCGTATCGAAGAATAGGCCGTAGAGACAATCCGCCCACTCGAAGGTCTTCTAAAACCAAGCGGCGGGCTTACGTTCCTGCGGCCTGTGAGCTTTGTTCTGGCACCGACGATTGGCGTTCGCCGGTCCGTGTACCTCGGGTCCCCCAGGGCAGTCCGGAGGTCTTTTGTGAATCCCCTTTAACGCGGTTAAAACGCCCTTCAAACCAACACGGTTCCCATTCGCGGCCCTATCTATCTCCCTACCTGCTGCTCCTCAAGGCCTTAAAACGGGTTCTAATACGTGCAGGAGAGAAGCAGTCACGGTACCTTGTCTCGAGGCGGTAGGTTGACCCGACATTCCAAAGAAGTGCGCGCTTCTTCACCTGACTGCGCCGGCTTTCTTTCCGCCCCGCTAAGGGAAGGGGTTGCGGCGGAAATCAATGACGGCGTGTTTACTGCGGGGAACAGCCGACTCGCGGGCGAAGGCGACGTAAAATGAGCTCCTTGTCCTCGGAGGAGAACCTGAGGAGCTGGTTGCGGTCGCAGGAGCGGTTTCCAGCAAGACGTACCAGTCGTCATGGCGGTGGATCTCCACCCTATGGTAATCGAGGTAACTCCTGGCCCCGCGCTCAGGACCTGTTCGGCTGCTCCCCCAGCACCCGCTTGACTTGTTCCACCGCTGGCGGGATCACCTCACCTATGCCCGTCCAAGCCCGCAGTGTCGCTGCCCCATCGTAGGGCGTCCTGCCCCGGTTGGCCAGCACCACCCTGGCCCCGGACCCGAGCGCCAGCCCCACGAGCGAGGCCGCCGGGTTCACCACGAGCGAGGAGCCCAGCACGAGCATCAGGTCGCACCGGCGGGCATGCTGGTCGGCTAGCTCTAGCTCTTTCTGCGGCAGCGGATCCCCGAAGTTCACCACCGACGAGACGAGCCGCCCGCCACAGGCGGCGCAGGCCGGCTGCCCACGTATCGGCTTCTGGGTACGGTAGCCCGGCCCCCATCGGTGAGTATCCCACCCCACCTCCTGGCGGGTATACAGCCGGTCGCAGCCGAGGCAGCGCACGAGCCGCCCGTTGCCGTGCAGCTCCGCCAGGAGCTCGGGGCGGATGCCGGACCGGCGGTGGAGGTTGTCGGTGTTCTGCGTGATGAGGAACTGCAGCTTGCCGAGGCGCTGGAGTTCGACGAGAGAGAGGTGGGAGGCGTTTGGCTCAACCTGGCCCGGCGAAACCCGCCACCGTGGCGCGGGCAGGCCGGCGTCGCGCCGCGTCCATACTCCCTCAGGGCCGCGAAAGTCGGGGATGCCCGAGTCGGTGCTGATGCCCGCGCCCGTGAAGGCGACGATATGCTCGCACTCGATGATCCATCGAGCTATCGTCTCGATGTGAGGTTGGAGGCGCTGTTCCCTGGTCATGGTACTTGCCGTGTGGTGATTGATCGTAGCGAAGACGGCGTATCAGGAGCCCCGCTGGAGCAGAGCCGGTCCGCCGCGTAGCCTAGCAATGGTACTCCCTAGTCACGCGTATCAGATCCGGGTGCAGCGGGCCGTTGCTCGCTACTAAACCTTCGCTCTCGTCCGGGTCGAGCCTGCCACCCCGGTGGTCGGTGACCTTCCCGCCCGCCTCCTCGACGATCAGCACGCCCGCCGCCACGTCCCACGCCGAGAAGCCCTGCTCGTAGCAACCGTCGAGCCTTCCCACGGCGACATAGCACAGGTCGAGCGCCCCGGAGCCCAACCGCCTCATGCTTTGCGCCAGCATCGCGAACCTCCCGAAAAGGTCGAGGGCCCATCTCCAGCTCCGCGGGCCGGTCGGCGAAGCTCGTAGCCAAGAGCGCCCGCGCCGGTTCGTCGGTGTCCGACACCCTTGCGGGCTCACCGTTGAGGGTGGCACCATCCCCGCGTTCGGCGGCGTAGGTCTCCTTCGCCATCGGGTCATGCACCACGCCCACGACCACCTCGCCTGCCTTCTCCAGGGCTACGGAGGTGCAGAAGAAGGGTACGCCGTGTGCGTAGTTGGTGGTACCGTCCAAGGGATCGACGATCCAGCGGGCGTTGCCTTGGCCCTCCGTCTCCCCGCCTTCCTCGGTCAGCATCCCGTGGTTCGGGAATGCCTCGCGTAGGACCTCCTTGATCTTTTGCTCGGCCTTCTCGTCTGCCTCGGTGACGAGGTCCGCCTCCCCCTTGTACTCGATCCGGTGCCGCCGGCCGAAGCCGTCCCGCAGCACTCTGCCCGCCGCCTCCGCCGCCGCGACCGCCACCTCGAACTCCCTCGTCAAGTCTCGCCCCTCCCATAGCTAATAGCACATCCTTACATGATAGTCCTCAAGGCGCGGCGAGGAGGAAGAGAATCCGCAAAACATCGCCCGCATCGCCCGCAACGGTTGCACAAGATGAAAAAGACCTGCAAAAGCGGGGTATTCCTGCGCGGTAGATCTTGCGGGCGGCACTTGGGGATGCGGTCGATAACGTCCGACTTGCGGGCGATGATGGTAGGTAAAACCGACCGCATGAAGTTCCTGCAAATGGAGATATTCTCAGACGTGCGGTCGATGCGGTCGGTACTTTCCGGGGTTCTTGTACGTCGGTAGGGTGAGCATCGCACCCCTTTCAGGACCCCGCCAGCGGATTGGGGATAGGACCTTCTCAAAGCTACCTCAAAGGCCTTTAGAGGCGCAGAGCTAGCGCTAGCGCCCCGGGCCTTGGGACGGTCTGTGTGTGCTTAGAGCGGCTTCTTAGTAGTGCCCCTTGAGATCGGGGAACCGCGCGGCTCTCTCTGTGATATCGACGACGAAATCTACGTCTCCGGAAAACGGTCTGTGCCGGGCTCTGCTAAAGCTTTCGTAATTATCCTGCAAAACACTTGCCCCTTTTTCTTTAACCGTGTATAAGGCTCAAGCTCACCTTGTACTTGCCGTCAGGGGATAACTACGGCAAGAAAAGCCTCGTGGTCCCCCGTTCCCTCACGCAACAAGCATAGCGGCGGGGACAGCTTCGCACCACAATGGGTAGAAAGGGGAGGGCTCCGAAGGGCTCCCGCTGTTGCGTGGCCGCGTTAGGAAAAGGATCGAGCGGCATGATCGGAAGAATGAGAGACGGTTGGCGCCGGTTCGAGGCGAGCAAGCCAGGCCATCGATTCCGAGATCTTTACCACCGCCGCCAGCGAAGCGCCCCGGTAGATCCGATCTTCGGAAGGCTCTCTTAATCGTCGGTGGGATCGCGATCGCGGTCGCGAGCCTCTTGTTGGCGCCCTTGCCGGGCCCCGGCTGGGGCACCTTCCTGGTGGGACTGGCGATCCTCGCGGGCGAGCTCCGGATCGTGGCCCGCCTCTTGGATTGGGGCGAGGTGAAACTCAGAGGACCGGCGCGACGGGCCAGAGCCGTCTGGGCGAGCATGCCCGCCGCTTTAAGGCTCCTGATAGGCGTAATGGTTCCGGTATGTGGCGCCGCATTAGGGCTGTGGGCCCTGGTATCTGTCTTGCGTTAGCTCATGTAGGTGAGAGAAACCCCTTCAATACGACGAGATCGGGGCGTCCTACTCGGCGGCCACGGCCAAGTCGAAGGCGTCGCCCCGCCTAAGCACGGCGCGGAAGGCCAGCGGCGTTGTCGTAGCTCGTATCGATCGAGCCCTACTATACTTCCACTGCGATCCGCCCCCGCCGGGGCCTCCCCGTGCAGCCGAAGGCTCCAACGGTACGCTGCCCTCAGTCGGTTACGTACTGCTGAAAGCCGAGGTCCTTGAGCGCCCGCCGGATGCTACCGGCCGCCTCGTCTAGCTTTTCCCAGTCGGGCTCCGGCGGGTCTTCTTCATCGGGATTTATTGGGAAGGACATGGGCCCGTGGATAGGCCACACGTGAACGTGGGCGTGGGGAATCTCCAGCCCCGCTATCGCGAGCCCGACCTTCTCCGGTTCGAAGCTTTTCTGGACGGCCTTGCCGATGGCCTGGGAGACAGACATAAGGTGTGCGGCCAGCCCGGGACCGAGGTCGACCCAGTGGCCGGTCTCTTCTTTGGGGACGACGAGCGTGTGGCCCGGGGCGAGGGGGGTGATGTTCAGGAAGGCCACGCACGAACGGTCGCGCCAGACGAAGCGGGCCGGCACCTCCCCTGGATGATGCGTGTGAAAACCGTCCCCATGCGCCGCTCCTCCTACCTCTTTCGGGCGATGGTAACACCCCAAGCGTCTGGGGCGCCTCGACAAGTCCTCGCCAGCAAAGGGTACGCCCCCGCCGGGGCCTCCCCGCGCAGCCTGGAGCCCGTTCTTCTGCGGCGCCAGATAGCTCGTCGGGCTCACTCGCGAGGAATAGCATACCGTAGGGGCTCTTCAGCGTTTAACATACCGGGGTGAGCAAGACGCGACCGTCGCCGGGAGAGCGGGTTCCCGGGCGGCGGGTAGGAAGGAGGGCTATGCAGATGAATCGGAACAACGACGGCGGCGGCGGCGTGGTCGTGTGCACGGAGAGCGCTCTGTGCACCGAGGTAAAGGCGAACGGGCATGCTCTGGTGGCCGACGAGCCACCCGCTCTTGGGGGCACCGATGCCGGTCCCACGCCCTACGATTACCTGCTGACCGCACTCGGCAGCTGCACCGCGATAACGGTGCGCATGTACGCGGACCGCAAGGGATGGCCGCTAGAGTCGGTGAGGGTGCGGGTCGAGCACGGGAGGATCCACGCCAAGGACTGCGAGGAGTGCGAGACCAAGAGCGGCAGGATCGACCGCATCGGGCTGGAACTCGAACTGGAAGGACCCCTCCTGGACGCGGAGCAGCGCGAACGGCTGCGAGAGATCGCGGAGAAGTGCCCGGTCAAGCGGACGCTGGGTTCCGAGGTGCTGGTCGAGACCCGCGTGGCGAAGGAGTAGTGAGCCCGGCGCGGAAGGCCGGGCGTTGTCCTCCGCTAACGCGGTTCCATAACGACCTCGTCCACGTAGCAGAAAATCCAGTTCTCGCCGGGCTCTGCCTAGGGACCCTCTACGCGGTCGCGGGCGTACTGGTCTCGCTGGCGGGGACCTTCGGGTAGCAAAGGGAAAGGCCGGAGCCCGATACGGGACCCTGGCCCCGCCGCCTCCCGCTAGTCACGTAGAGCTTAAGAACTCCTCGGCTGGCAAAAAGGATTCCTCCTTTGCGGTAAAGACCGAGGGATTCACCGCGACGAAAGGATGGCCAACGGTTCTGACGAACTCCGCCAACATAGTCGGGTGTATGGGCACGAAATAGACAGGTCTGGCTCCATACTGCGCCGCTATGTATTCCGAGAAATTGAATTCTTCTGCTTCCTGCCAGAACCCCCGTGCGGCCTCTTCGGAGTCGAAGAGGCATAACGCTTGCTCGCTGCCGTACTCGATCTCGCCTGCAGGGTCCCGGCCTTCCGGCTTGGGCGTGGCCATGATCCCGATTTGCGGTTCTCCGGGAGCCCCGAACGTAACCGCCCAAAAACGCCTCATCGTTCCTCCTCTTGGTGAGGGGACGGGGTACCCTGAAAACACACCCCGTCCCAGTGATCGGCCTTCTTCTCAGGTCATAGGAGGTGCACGTCGGCGAACGCGAACCAGTTGCGCGGCGGGGCTTCGCCTTTGGCGGACGCAACCATACTGGCGAACAGGTCGCCGCTTCGTACGTCCCACAGGATGCCTCGCAGGCCAAGAAATTCGCCACACGCCTCCTCCTCCGTCAAACCCAAGGAAGCGCCGATCACCTCCACTTCGGCCCTGAGGATTTCGGAAGGCCCCCGGCGGGTCTTCTTCCTCAACAACTTCCAAATCTCTTCCCGAAACCGCATCCGCTGCTTTTCGGTATCGACTACCATACGCACCTCCAGGGTCGCCGAGCCAAACCGGGGAACCGAAGTATGTGGAAGCCGTCGACTTCGCCTCGGACGGGGTAGGCTACCAAGACCGGCTCTTGAGGGGGCCCTCGCCTCCGAGCGGTCCGCCCAGCTCCCCGGCGAGGACCGCGGAGACCAGCCCCCAGTCCTTTGAGGAGAACCTTAGGAGGCGATTGCCGGTGGCGGGCGCCACCTCCAGTAGGACGTACCGGTCTCCGTGGCGATAAACCTCGAGCAGCACCCCCGCGAAGCCGTCCTCCAGTGGGTCCAACTCCACGAAAAGGCATTCCAGTAACTCGAAGTCTTCCCTGATCCTCATCCCTAGCTCCTTCCTGTAAGGAAGGATAAACCACCACGCCAGAATGACACCGCCGAATACCGCTGCTATAAGGGAGGGGGTTGCGAGGGAAAGAAAGCTGCTTGCCGTAGAGAAGCACTCCGGCCCTTGCCGAGGGCATCCCCGTGACCTCCTCGGCTTGTCGTCGAGCAAAGAGGGTCAAGATGCCCGGACGTTGAGATAGCGTGCCTGAGTTCTAGGACCTACCGAAAGGCCGGCCGATCTATTGCGGTCGGAAGGTCGATACGGCCAGTCGCTCTTCATCTGGCAAACCTAATCGCTGAGGGCAATCGGGGGATACATGCATCGCGTCGGCGGGCGGGACCCGTGTGACCCAACATCTTGGGCAACCGAAAGATAGCTTCCTACTCTTTCTTCATTGCCTCTTGGAAGCAAGGGGCGGCCGGGTATGGTCGGGTAGATGGCAAAGATCGCGGTACGAAAGGAAGTGTCACGTTGAGCATAGATGCTTTGGGCATGGCGGTGACCTACCTGCTGCTCGTCGCTGCCGGCGCAACCGGGGCGCTCTCAGTCCTGATCTGGCTCTTCCAAGAAGACACGCCGGGCACGACCGAGAAGATCGCACGCGGAAAGATTGAGGGCTCGCGAAGCGTAGAGCACTCGGGATCGGGATGCACCCTCTTGGCGTCAGTCGAGCCCGAACGCTGGGAAGACGAGGCCGCGTAGAATGACGAGTGACCAGAGCCCCGGTCAGGATCACGGTCTACTACTCGCCAGGCCCTTCGCCGAATTACGAGCCAGCCGCCCGACCCAAGGTCGGGCTAACGGAGGGAACGAGGAAGCGATGGGTGTCGCAGAGCAGATCGACGCCGAGATAGAGCGCCTGGCGGGGCAACGTGACGAAGCCCTCGCCCGGGCCGAAGACTCTGATCGAAAGCTCGAGGAGATGAACGAGCGCCGCATAGCCCTGGCGCCGGCGGCCTTCACCGGAGACGAGGCGGCCGACAGGGAGCTACTGACCTTGGAGCAAGGAGCCGGTCGGCTCTCGCGCAAGGCCCGGCTGGCCCGGAACACCGCCTCCGAGCTGGGGCGGCTGATCGAGGAGGCCAAAGCCCGCCGCGCCAAGGAGGAGCGCCGCGTCCACCTTGGGCGCCACGTTGGGCTCTCCGAAGAGCGCTACCGGCTGGAAGTCGAGTTAGAGGAGGCCATGGGCGGAGTCTTGGAGGGGCTAAAGCGGTTGAGAAAGCTCGATGCCGACCAGCACGCGGAGGCCCGGGCGGCCGGGCTGGGCATGGAGCACCGCTACCGCTCGCTGGTCGCGAGCTGGCTTTCGAGCCGCTTCCGGGGTTACTTGCCGCTTGGCGAGGTCGACGAAGCCTACCGGGAGCCGCTCTTCGACGCGGACGAGCAGAACTTGGAGCCGGGAGGGGAAGGATAGACGCGGGGCTCGGAGGTCGGCTCGCGCCGGAGCACGGCCCGCCCGAGTGCCGCGAGGCCACGGCAAACGGAAAGGTTAGGAGGGTGCCGGCCCTTCCGCCGGGAGGGCCATTGCTCTAAGCTGCCACGTCGCGCCCAAACAGGGCTCGGGCCACGATGCCCTCCACCTGCTCCAGACCACCGCGCCGACGGTCCCGGCTATAGACGCCGGCGCCGTGCTCGCGAGCCCAACGCTCGATCATCCGCTCGGGGTCGTGCCCGGGTAGGTCGCGCTCGGACAGCACCCACCGAACGACCTCGTGGACGCGCTCCTCGGGCTCCCGGTGGAACGCCCTCCGGCACACCTCCCGATCTACCGAGAGGAAGTCGGCGGCCCGGTCGGCGACCCTCCAACCCTCGTTCTCGATCATTTTGTCACGGCCTTGCCTCCATCTGCTACTCGACTTACTGGGTTATACGGGCAGCACGGGCAAATGACGAGGCTCTATTTTGCGGCTGAATCTAGAATCGCGGCACGACCCACGATGACCTTCGTACCGAGCACCGTGACAAGAGGAAGCCGAGATTCGTTCGAAGCGGCGGGCTAACCTCGACGGCCCTTTAGGAGCCAGGAAGGGTACAGTAAGAGGAGTGAAGAGACCCAAAGAAACGGCCGTAGCCTCCGAGCGAGAAACCCTGCTGACCCGCCCGGTGATCCTGCTGGCCCTCATCGCCTTCGCTGCCCTCTTCGGCTTTCAGCTGCTGCTCTCGGTCGTACCGCTCTACGCGGACGACGCCGGGGGTGGGAGCTCGGGAGCGGGACTTGCGACGGCGGCGTTCATGCTCTCGACGGTGTTCGCGCAGGTCCAGATGCCCCGGGTCTTGGTCCGCTTCGGTTACCGGGTGATCCTCGCCGTCGGGCTCCTGTTCCTGGGGCTTCCCGCGTTCTTCTACGCGGTCGCCCAGACGCTCATGGCCATACTGGCCGTCACGTTGCTACGGGGGGTGGGGTTCGGTATCGCGACCGTGGTCTTCGCCGCCCTGATGGTGGAACTCGCCCCGCCCGGGCGTCGGGGAGAAGCGCTCGGGCTGCTCGGCGTCGCCATAGCGCTGCCCGCCATCTTCTGTACCGCGCTGGGGCTCTGGCTCGTAGAGCGGTTCGGTTACGGAACCGTTTTCCTGCTCGGGGCCATCGCCCCCCTCTTGGGGATCGCGGCGATACTAGGTCTCCGTGCCGTCCCGACGCCCGGGCGAGAAGGGGCAGAAAGGACCGCCGGTTTCTTCGCCGGCCTCGGGCGGGGTCCCCTCCTGCGCGTTTTCCTAATCTTCGCCGCCACGACCACGGCCGCGGGGGTGATCGTCACCTTCCTACCCCTGGCCGTCGCTTCAGGGTCGGGGGTGTTCTCCGCGGCGGGGGCGCTCCTCGTCATGGGGGTCGCCTCCGCCGCCGGTCGGTGGTGGGCGGGGCATTTCGGCGATCGCCGCGACCCGCGCCTCCTCCTCTTACCGGGGCTACTCGCCGCCGCGCTCGGGATGGTCGCCCTCCCGTCGGGGGGCGCGTTGCTGGTCGGCGGGGCGGCGCTCTTCGGGATCGGTTTCGGATTGCTCCAGAACGCCACCCTGGTCCTGATGATGGGGCGCGTCTCGGAGAACGAGTACGGGTTGGGGAGCACTCTGTGGAACGTCGCCTTCGACGCCGGGACCGGGCTCGGGGCGTTTGTGTTCGGGTTGGTCATCGCGACGTTCGGGTACTCCTGGGCCTTCTACCTGTGCGCCGGGTTGGTGGCGTCGGCCCTCGTCCTCGCACGCCTCGACCATCCAGCACCGGTCGCATCCCGCTCCACCAAAGACGGGGGTTAACGAGCCTACCTCTTTCGCTCGTCCGACCAACGTACAGGCTAGTGGGCGCTAATAATAGTGGCCACGCCCGCTACGGGCATGCCCTGCAGGACGCGCCGTTACAGCATGCCGACTGACCCGAATATGTTTGCCGGATGGGATGACACGAGCTTATTCTTTGTGCCGCGCCAAGAGACGGGGTTGCGGCGGCAAGAAACGGGGACGCCCCTTGACGCCTTGTGCTCGTCGCCCGGTAACTACACGGGATGCTACGGTAAGCGAGTTAGGTTGCGAAAGGAGATTCCGATGAAACACCAGACGATCAAGGGCGAGAAGGTTCCCTCGCTGGGCCTCGGCACCTACCGGCTCTCGGGTGAGGAGTGCACTAAAGCCGTCAAGTGCGCCCTAGCCTTGGGCTACCGGCATATCGACACCGCCCAGATGTACCGCAACGAGGACGAGGTCGGGCGCGGCGTGCAGGACTCGAGCGTAGACCGCGAGGACGCCTTCCTCGTCACCAAGGTGTGGCCAAGCGACTTCTCCCACGACGATGTCCTCCGGAAGACCCGCGAGAGCCTGAGAAAGCTGGGGACGGACTATGTAGACCTCCTCTTGATGCACTGGCCGAGCCAAGACGTGCCCTTGGAGGAGACCTTGGGTGCCATGACCGAGCTTAAGGAGGAGGGGAGCGTGAGGCACATAGGGGTGAGCAACTTCCCCCCGCAGATGGTAGAAGAGGCCGCGGGGCACGCGGAGGTCTTCTGCAACCAGGTCGAGTACCACCCCTATAAGGTGCAGGACGATCTCCTGGAGCAGGCAAAAAAGATGGATTACTTGCTAACCGCGTACCGACCCATCGCCCGAGGAGAGGTCTTGGATGACGAGACGCTAAGAGAGATCGGGGAGGCCCACAGCAAGACCCCGGCGCAGGTGGCGCTGCGGTGGCTGATCCAGCAAGAGAAGGTCGCCGCCATCCCCAAGGCGGCGAGCGAAGAGCACCTTGAGGGCAACCTCGACGTCTTCGACTTCGAGCTGAGCGACGAGGAGATGAAGCGTATCTTCGGACTGCGCCGCTAGGGGTAACCGAAGACGCCCTGATGGCCACCAGGGTCAAACCAGGCCCTCCCCCGGGCCTACGAAGCGAGTATGCGCACGTTCAAGAGGCTTCTAGGCGTCTAGGGGACACCATACATTCTGCCGCGCCTAAGGGAGGGGTTGCGGCGGAAAGGAAGTCGCTTACCTGTAGAATCCCCCTGACCCCTCGGCGAGGGTATCCATGACCACCTCGGACTGTCACCCGCGCGCCTCCTTTACCGAGAAGACCGTCCCTCTTCTTCTTGCAGCCTTTCGATCTCGTCGGGGAGGGCCATGAGGGTATTGCTGTGGTCCGGCTGGGTCAGGACCACCACTCGTACGTCCCCCAACACCGCGTAGGCGCTGACGACGCACCCGTAGCCGGAGTCGACGGCCATCCTGTTCAGGTGCCAGCTCTTGTCCTCGATCACCCCCCAGTCCCCGGCGGCGTGGCGGTCGAACAGGCGGTTCGGCTCCGCCCCGGCCTCTCCCAGCACGGCCAGGGCGTTCCGCGAAATGATCCTTCGCCCCAACGGAAAGAGACCCAGATCGGCCTCGTCCATAAAACCAGCCTCCTCTTCGATCCCCTACCGCCCCCTCGGGAGGACCGTACGCCTCCGACCGCGGACGGTTGGGTTTGGCTAGGACCTATCTCGTTGGCTGCTCGCTAGGGCTCGGCGGGCGCCTCCCGTCCTGGGCGGGGGGTCTTGCGTCCTCGGGGCGTCGGGCGGGACCGCCCTCCTCGGCTCCTCCGCCGGTGGCGCAGCGTCGTCACCCGCGGCCGGGGCGTCGGGCACAACGTCCCCAGTCTCCGCGACGAGGTCTTCGTCCGGGGGCGGCCCCGTCCCCGGCGACGCGCCGGTCGTCGGGGGGATGTCCTCCGGCGAAGCGGCATCCGGCGGCTCGTCCGGGACGTCGTCCACCGGTTGTTCCCCTTGCTGAACGTCGGACGATCCCGGCGCGATGTCCCCCGGAACGCCACCACTCGCGAGAACTTCGCTTCCGGCCGCGGCACCGCTCGCAGGACCTCCCCCCGCTATGTCCCCCGGCGTGGTGCCCCCGATGCCCAAACGCCCCTTCGCCTGCTCGGCCAACGCCGCGTGCATCACTTGTGCCTCCCGGAAGAAGGCAGCGAGCTCGTCCCTGCCGGCCGCCTCGGCGTCCATTGTGTACATCTCGCAGTTCTCGGCCCCGTGCAGGGCGTGGTAGAGCACACTGATGAGGTTGTAGTGCTCGTCGCGGGTTCCGGTGGTCTGCTCTCCGGGATCCATTCCTTATCCTCCTGGTGGGGTCGGGATCGCTCGGTTTTGCCTACCCGCGCCAAAAGCCGCGCAAACGGCCTATTGACCTTCTGGAACAAAAGCGCCTCTCCCGTAAAGTGAAGGGCTCCGGCAAGTACCACAAGCAGCGCAAGCGGGTGGCAAGGGTGCATAGCCGCATCCGGGACCAGAGGCGAAACTTCCTGCACCAGCTCACCACGCGGCTCGCTAGACGTTACGACGTTATCTGTTGCGAGTCGCTGGCGGTCAAGAACATGGTTAAGAACCATAACCTCGCCTTGTCCATCTCGGACGCGGGGTGGGGAGCGCTCACCGACATGCTGCGCTACAAGGCTACGCTTTATGGAAAGACGCTTGTGGAAGTGGATAGGTGGTTGCCGTCTACTAAGACGTGTAGTTCGTGCGGGCATGTCGTGGAGAGTCTGCCGCTCGACGTTCGTTCGTGGACGTGTTCGGCTTGCGGAACCGAACACGACCGGGACACAAACGCTGCTAAAAACATCGAAGCCGTAGGGACTACGGTACTTGCCCGTGGAGAGGGAGTGAGTCCGGCGCTGGCGCACGTCAGCGGGGCGTCCTTTGATGAAGCGGGAATCCCGCCGCTTTAGCGGATGGGAGGGTTCAACTTCTACTCACCCCAGGTCTTGCGCAGGACACGGACCCAATTCTCGTGAGCGAGTCTCTTTCGAAGCGCCCCTTCGTCGTAGCCTCGGTCCCTGAGCACCGACATCAGCCTCGGCAGGCCCGACACATCACCTATCTCCTGCGAGATCAAAACCCCATCGAAGTCGGAGCCGAAGCCGACCCTGTCGATCCCGACTCGCTCTACCAGGTAGTCGATCTGCCGGACCATCACTTCCAGAGAATTGCTTGCATCCTGGGCCGCGTCCTCACGAGGAAGTTGACCGCGAAGTTGAGGCCGACCATTCCGTCGGAGGCGGCTATGGCGTCGAGCTGCGGATCCGTGAGGTTTCGGGTGGAGGGGCAGAGGGCGTAAGCGTTGGAGTGGCTCGCAACGAGTGGGGCATCCGGGAGAGCTGCCACGTCCCAGAAGCCTCGCTCGTTTAGGTGGGACACATCGATCATGATGCGGAGGTTGTTGCAGGCGCGAACCAACTCCCTACCGGCTTCGGTTAGCCCCGGCCCTGTATCCGGTGAGCGCTGAAAGTGCACGGCGACACCCTCAGCAAAGGCGTTCGGCCGACCCCAGACAAGGCCTAGTGAGCGCAGCCCCGCCCGGTAGAGCACGTGCAGCGCGTCGAGGTCGGTATCGATCGCGTCGGCGCCCTCCATGTGGAGCACCGCCGCCGTACTTCCTCGTCCAGGCACCGTTGTAGTTCAGCAACGGTGCGGACGACCCGGAACTTCCCGTCCGAGTGATCCTCGATCCTAAACAGTATGGCAGTATCGGCCATCGTGCGGCGCAACGCATACGCGACATCGAGTGCGGGTGGAAGCCCCCTTGGGAGTGCGTTCGGGCGTCTGGGGTGAGGGAATCCAGACGGCAAAGAAGCCGCCCCCGAAGCCCCCTCCCGTGCCCGGGGCAGATCCAGGTGGCCCCGGTCACGCGCGCTCGAAGAATGCGCTGGGTCCGCCCCATCCGGCCCACCGAGCCTTAGCAGTACGTCGTTGTGTCCATCGAACACGACCGGAAATACATTCCGACTCATACGAGCATCTCCCTTCTTGACACACTTATGCAATTGCGAAGCTATGAAGTCGATGGCTTAGTATTGTAAGCCAAGTTGCTCCCTAGCCGGATAGTCAATATCCTCCCGATCCGATGCAGATACGGGCTTCGTTCGTCGGCTCACCATGCATGAGACGCATGACCTTACGGTCCTAGGTGAGGATGGGAGAAAACTCTTGTGAATCGGATTATCCCCATTGCGCCATTGTGTCAGACATTGCAGCATAACTCCTTTCTGAATGGCGTTATACGGTACGCAGCAGTATGATTGCTAGTTAGCCGGACCAACTTGAACTGGTTCTGTGGCGAGCATCCAAGAGGTGCCGCTGAGATCATGAGGCCCAGCATTGAACTATCGGTATTTGTCGCAGACTCGGCGCAAGCAGGGAGGCCCATGATGGAGGCGGACCAGTGGATAAGCTTAGTGGCCATTTGTTTTGGCATTTTGACAGCAGCTGGTACGACATTTGCTACGATATGGGCTAATGATCGGCAGCGGAAACGAGAGAGGTAAGCCACAAGGGAGCAAGACGAGCGTGCAATGCAACGTGAACAAGAACAGAGGCTCGAGCAAGAGCGCCGCAACTTCGTTGAATCAGCTCATGCCGCTGGTCTCACCTCCTTGCCGACTACCCGCCTGGACAGCACGCGAATGACGAAGACGTTCGCGCTCATATATCTCGACTCCGCTCGAGCGGGCCGACGTCAGCTCCTCGAGGCCGAGGTACTTTGATCGGCCTTGTATCCTTCGCCGCAGGCCCAAGTAGGCTGCCGGGTACGTTGGCCAGGCAATCAACAATGTGGTTTTCTGTGAAGAAACGGCACTGAAGGTGGAATCGGAAGACGAACGGAGCCGGTGGCTCGGTGCAGCGGCCAAAACACATCATGATTGTCGGGAAGAGATTCGGAAGCTCGTGCGCGAGCTTCGCGGGCCGTTTCCATGGGAGTACGGTCTGGGAAAGGGGCAAAGATAACGATCCAAAGGCGCGTCAATCAGACGCGTGAGTCGCCTAACTCACGGCTGAACCGGCGAACCGTTCGGCGGCCCATTTGCGCAAGCAGGTCCCCTGACGTTTCAAGCAACACTGCATGACGGGAACACTATCACGATTGAGGTGTCTGGCACCAGTCCCAATACCCTGCTGTCGATCAATCCGCACTCCCGCCGAGGGTCCGAAGACCGAAGAGATATCCCCTCCCGGCGGATAGCTACGCAGGGAAACGGAAGATATATCGAGCAGGCGAGGGGTTGGAGGGTCAACGATACTACGCACCGCTGTCAAGGCTTGAGATCTTCAGGATCTACAGGCTCCAGATCTGTCGTCTGGCGGCGAGCACCGCCAGCGTGACGGCAACGCAGCCGCCCCCCATGACCACGCCACCCACAGGGCGCCTGCCCATTCGGCGACGGCGCCGATCAGGATCGCTCCCAGCGGCATTAGTCCTCTATCCATCAGTGCGATGCTCGCGGGCCCGGCCTACGGAGCCGATCCGGCACCCGGGTTTGGAGGGTGACGCGACTCATCGTGCGGTACGTTGCGCTGGCGAGCCCCACCAGGAATATCATAACTGCTGCGGTGACGAGGTTTGGGCGGTCATAAACAGGAGAAGGAACAGGCCGAAGCCGATGGTCGAACACACCAACCATTTTCCCGCCCCTTCCGTTTCGCTACCCAGAGACAGCCACGCTGATCCTACGGAGCGCCCGCCGCGGCGACCGAAAGCAGGATGCCAAGCCCTTCCGGTCCGAGTTGCAAGAGATCCTCCGCAAACAGCGGCATCATAGCGGTGTAAGGAAACGCGAACACCATAGGCACCACGGCCAGGATCAAAGAGACTGGACGGACGGGTTGTTCTTCACGCGTAAACAGCCGCCTCTTGGATATCCGCTTTTATGTTGTTGAAAACGGCATCCCTGTTGGATTCCGGGTGAACAACGAACAGAGAGAGCAACACGGCCACGATGCTACACCCGCTGATCCAGAACACATCCTCGACCTCCATAACGGCCAGCAAGGTTCCGGCAAGCGCCGGTCCCACGATGCGAGAAAGGTTTCGCACGGCGCTGTCGACCGCAACCGCGCTGGCTACCTGGCTTTCCGGCACCAAATTCGGGATCAGGGAATTGCGAACCGGGATAACCACGGCCATCAAGGCCGAGCGTAGCGTCACCACGACGGCCAACAGCCAGAATGGACTGTCCGCCGCCAACAAGTATCCGACGCAGAACGTTGAAGGCATGATCCCGGCCTGCAGCAGGATCAACAGCTTTCGACGGTCGCTTCGATCCGCCAGTACGCCGGCTGGGACGCTAAGCAAGAAAGCGGGAACCATCCGACAGGCGTTGATCAAGCCAGGTACAATGCGGAGCCGGTGAACTCGAGAACCGCCCAGTTCAAAGCGACCAGGGTCATCCACTCACCTGCCTGGCTTACCAGGTTTCCGGCCGCGAAGATCCCGAAGGACCGGGAACGTAGGGCAAAACGCGTCGGAGAGAAACGCACCTCTACTCTTGCCCTAGGATCTAAACTCGTTCAGAGGATCGGGGACCCTCGACCAATGCAGCAAAATCGCGCTGCTCACCATTGTACCTCTCGCTGCTTGTGCCATAGGGTTCGGGACTTCCGCGAACGTTAGAAATTAGAAGTCGGCCAGCATCATGTCTACGCTGGTTTTTGCTCTCCTTCGGGAATACCAGACTCTATGATCTTCTCAGCTTCCTCTCTACGAGCTTCGTCACCAGTAATGAGATACGCTCTACGCAAGTAATCGATAGACGCGAGAGGGTTGTTTTCTAGCTGGTCTGCCACTGTCACGAAATATTCGGCTCGCTCAAAGAAGTACGTAAGGTACTTAGCAATCTTCTGGTCGAAGTCCTCACCGTACTCGATATACTCTGTTCTTACGAAGTCAGGGGGACTTTGGCCTCTTTCGTCTTGATTACGAGGGTTTCCTTGCCCAGGCTTTGGGCAATACCAACCTCGTAGAAGACGTTGCACTGCGTCGTTGTTGGCATGTCCTTGTGAACGATCGCTATCGCCAAAAGGAACAGCAACGATCATGTTCCATATTTTAATCAGGAAGTCTCTACCGGTTATTTCACTGTTGGCGTCGATCAGCGCAATGTCATGGGTATCTAAGAGACGCCTTAAATCCTGCCGAACGCTGTCAACCTCTTCCGGTACCGTACCTCCTAACTGAGTCATGAGGAAGCAGGTGCGCGGACGGTATTTTACCTTGCGTGTGTGGACGTCCCCATCAACGAGGCCATATAGGATCATCTACTTCTCTTGCGCGCTACAGGCACCCCTTTATATGGACCGCTGCTCTTCTTATGGGCGACGATTTTTCCTGCACCACGGTCGATCTTCACGTAGCGTCCCGTCTTGGGATTCTTTACCTGAACGACATTGCGCTTCTTGCTGGCCATCGCTGCGTAGCCTCCGTTACGTATCCTCTAAATAATTATACAGTTGTCTAGCCCGCTATCCGCACCTTCTGCCCCCATG
Organism: Rubrobacteraceae bacterium; assembly: GCA_030448125.1. Classification (GTDB taxonomy): domain Bacteria; phylum Actinomycetota; class Rubrobacteria; order Rubrobacterales; family Rubrobacteraceae; genus Rubrobacter_F. The sequence goes on from JAUJNO010000004.1 coordinate 284,449, forward strand.
TCTCTCCCGGTTCGCCGTAGCCAGGGTCGCTATTCGGGATCGTCTGGTGGCGGCAGCGCGAACACAGTTCGGTCGGTTGCTTACCGGACCCACGTCAACCGCCGCAGCGGTGGCCAACCCTTGCAGGTGGGTCCTCTTCAAGCCCCGGTAGCGTGCCTGGCGCAACCCAAAGCCCTAGCCCGATGTGCTAGAACAATCCAGAATACACAACGGTCAATAGGAGAGACATGGCGAAGACCCACAAGGTAACCTTTCGGCGCAGAGGCGTAACCATAGATTGCGCCGAGGACGAGTACATCCTCGAAAAGCCGAAGACGCTGGGCTCAGGCTTCCCTACGACTGCCGCAGCGGCACCTGCACCACCTGTATTGTAAAGTGCCTCGAAGGCGAGATGGACCAGGACCTCGCTTTTGCGCTGGACGACCTTGATCTGGAGCAAGGCTGGCGCCTCATCTGCATCGGCAGCCCGCTTTCGGACGTGGTGCTGGATAGATAGTAGCTAGAGTGTGTAGCTATCCCCAGAGGCAAACCGGAACCTTTTAGAAGCTTGAACCAGCCTGGCTCGGGGAGAGCCCGTATCCCGACCATACCTCCCTCTCTCGGATTGTGTACATTTCACGGGATAGAGGAAGCCGAAAGGCAAGCGGCATGGACAGGAAAAGGTTTTGCCAAACTACGATGTGGTGGCCATCGGTAGCGATTTCGCAGGCTCGACAGCTACGTTGAGCTTCCTGGAGACGACGGAGAAGGCCGGCCAGGTTGGCCGTGCGGCGTTGATCGAGGCGGGAAAGAAAGGCACATGGCCGGGAGGTTCGCGCTGGACGAAGCCTTTCTGCGACTCAATCGCGACAACACACTCTTAGGCGACCGGGCCGAAAGAGTGGAGCAGAACCTGTCGGACCTCGACTACTGGCGCAAGCTCGAGGACGAGGTGCCGAACACGGTCACGTGTTCATGGAGGACCACGGCGTCAAGCTGATCCATCACGACGAGGAGAACGCCGCCCTGGAGTTCGAGGAGCAGCACTTCGCCCACCCGGTAGGTGGTGGCAAGGAAATCATCGATGAGTACTTGATCCTCATCGCGAAGTACGAGACCGCCGACATTTTCTACGATCACGAGGCGACCGAGCTGACCCTCGACGACGAGGGGCGGGTCAACGGCGTCGTCGTGCGTGAGCCCGACGGTCAACAGCGCACCATTACCGCCGGTACGGTCGTCCTGGCCTGTGGTGGCTTCGAGGAGACCCGGATATGCTCACGCAGCATCTTGGTGAGGACGCGGCTGACCTTCCGATCATCGCTCCCGGCATCAAGTACAACCGCGGCGCCGACATCCGTATGGCGATGGAGATCGGGGCCGGCGCGGCCGTACAGTTCGACATGGTCCACGCCGAGCTCGTCGACCCGCGAGCGAAGACGCCCCACTCGGTCATCTGGGGCCAGAACTACGGGATCGTGGTCAACGAGAACTGCGAACGCTTCCACGACGAGGGCGAGGACTACCTCTTCGCCACCACCGAGTCGATGCCTACGACACCTGGCGTCACCAGAACCAGAAGTCGTACTTCATCACCGACAAGACCGTGATGGATCGCTTCGAGGGTAGTTGGGTCTACGAGACGGCCGCCCTACCGCCGGAACAGTCCGACACGATCGGTGGTCTGGCCGAGAAGTTCGGCCTCGACCCGACGAAGCTCGAGGAGACCGTCAGCGAGTTCAACGCGGCCTGCGGCTCCGGCGACTGGGACCTGGTCGAGATGTACGGTAAAAAGACCTCGGGAATCACGCCGCCGAAATCGAACTGGGCAAACCCGATCGTCGAAGCGCCGTTCTCGGGGTTCCCGATAACGGCACAACTCAAGTTCACCTTTGGCGGGCTAAAGGTCGACACGGACGGGCGCGTGCTAAACACGAACGAGGAGCCGATCCCCGGTCTCTACGCCGCCGACGAGATCACGGGTCTCTACCACAAGCATCCACCGGCAACGTCGGTGTTGCGGGCGAATACCTTCGAACGCATCGTCGGCGCGAACGTCGCCGAATCACTCTCGGCTGCGGCAACCGGATAGGACCCGTTTCGCTCGTCGCTTCCGGGGCGGGAAGGTATTCCGCCCCGGCGCCTGGACTTTGGTGCTTTGCCCAACCCTTCACCGCCATCCCGCTCGGCGCGGACCAGGAAGAACGAAGGGTGTGCTAGACGCCTTCGTGCAAAAGGGGGTAGTATTCGGAAGAGCGATCAGGAAGGGAAATTGCTTTGGAAGATCTTAACCCCATAGCCGCTAAAGGCGCGCAAAAGATAGAAGAAGATCTACGACGGATCTACGGACCGCGTATAGAAAAACTGGTTCAGATAGGCGCGACCCGCGAACTCGCCGAGTACCTCGTCGGCCTCGAAATAAGGGTCGCCCAACTCGAACAGGGGCCGCCCACGAATCGGTAACGGCCCGCTGGACGCGCCGACCGCGCGCGCCCTTCATCTGTGTCATACCAGTTCCTGGTGCTCTTGCTGCAGGCGTTGGGGGTAGCCTCACCGCGGTCGAAGAAGGTGTAGGCGGCTTTGACGGCGTAGAGCCGGGGGACGCTGTGGCCGGGGTTCTCGGCCATCGCCGATGCGATAGACTACGCTCGCTGGCATCGTCCAGGGAAGCTCCGGCGAAATGCAGTTGTGCCCACGTTAGTAGGATATTGAGGATGAAGCGTATTAATCATCGGGCCGCTCCAACCCACCAGCGAAGATTTGGGTAACGACAAAGTAAATATCGCCAGGGTCAGAGACGAGTCCCGGACCAGCGCGACGCCGACGGTGGACGAGTACAGCCGCGACCTGACGTGTATGGCGAAAGAAGGGAAACTCGACCCCGTCATCGGGCGGGCCGAAGAAGTCGAAACCATCATCGAGATCCTCTCCAGGAGAACCAAGAACAACCCCGTGCTCATAGGGGATCCCGGCGTCGGCAAGACGGCCATCGTCGAGGGGGCTTGCCCAATGGATCGTCAACGGCGAGGTCCCGGATACGCTTGCCGATAAGCGCGTCCTCGCGCTGGACCTGTCGGGAATGGTCGCGGGGACGCAGTATCGCGGGGAGTTCGAGGCGCGCCTCAAGAAAGTCATAGAGGAGGTCCGGGAGAACCCGGATGACCAGATAGTCTTCCTCGATGAGATGCATACCGTGGTTGGAGCCGGCGCGGTAGAGGGCTCGATGGATGCCTCCAACATGCTCAAGCCCGCCCTGGCATACGGCGAGATGCGTCTCGTGGGCGCGACCACGGTAGACGAATACCGCAAGAACATAGAGAAGGACGCGGCGCTGGAACGCCGCTTGCAGCCGGTCCTTATCGGTGAGCCCTCCGTTGACGAGGCTATCGAGATCCTGCGCGGCCTCAAGGACCGCTACGAAGCGCACCACCGCGTCAAGATCACCGAAGAGGCAATCGTCGCCGCCGAGCTCTCCGACCGCTACGTTACCGCCCGCTTCCTCCCTGATAAGGCTATCGACCTGATGGACCTGGCGTCGGCGAGGGTGCGCCTGCGCGCGAAGACCAAACCCGGGGACACGAAAGCCCTGGAAGCGGAGTTGAGGATTCTTCAGACGGAGAGGGATCACGTGGTCGCTGCCGAGGAATTCGGGAAGACGCAGGAACCCAAGGAGAAAGTGGCCGGACTGCCCGAGCCGTTCGAGGAATCCGGCGGCGATCGTCGCCCGACGGTGGGGGAGGTGACGGCCGAGGACATCGCCGAGGTCGTCTCTCGGGCCACCGGCATCCCGGTGAGCCAGCTCACCGAGGAGGAGCGCGAGCGCCTGCTGCGCCTGGAAGGCCAGCTTCACGAGCGCATCGTCGGCCAGGAAGAGGCCGTCGAGGCGGTGGCCGAAGCCATAAGACGCGCCCGCGCCGGGCTCTCCGACCCGAACAGGCCCATCGGCAGCTTCCTGTTCCTTGGTCCCACCGGCGTCGGCAAGACCGAGCTTGCGCGCGCGCTCGCCGACGCTCTCTTCGGGGATGAGGCGGCGACGGTCAGGATAGACATGTCGGAGTTTCAGGAGAAGCACACGGTGTCGCGGCTCGTCGGCGCGCCTCCGGGATACGTCGGCTACGAGGAGGCCGGGCAGTTGACGGAGGCCGTGAGACGACGCCCGTATTCGGTGTTGCTGCTCGACGAGATCGAGAAAGCGCACCCGGACGTGTTCAACGTCCTGCTCCAGCTCCTGGACGACGGACGGCTCACGGACGCCCAGGGGAGAACCGCGGACTTCAAGAACGCGGTGGTCATCATGACGAGCAACTTCGGGGCGGAGCGCATCAAGGCGCACGCCCTGCTAAACGAGTCGTTCGAGGATCTCAAGGAGGACATGAACCGGCTACTCAGGAACACCCTGCGGCCCGAGTTCGTGAACCGCATAGACGAGGTGATCCTGTTCCGCTCCCTGGGCAAGGACCAGATAGCGGAGATAGCGCGCCTCCTCCTCGACCACACCTCCAGACGCCTGAAAGCCCAGGGGTCGGGATCGAGTTCACCGACGCCGCCGTGGCAATGATCGCCGAAGAAGGCTTCGACCCCGAGTTCGGCGCCCGTCCCTGCGGCGCACCATCCAGCGCCGGGTGGATAACGTGCTCTCGCGCATGGTCCTCGACGGTTCACTCCAACGAGGCGATAAGCTGGTTGTCGGCACCGGGGAAGGTAAGCTTGGCTTCGAGATAGTCCACGGAGCGACCGGCGAGGAGGAAAGGAAGAGTGAGTTGTTGGTAGGAAGGTGGCGGCTAGCCCTCGTTTAGAAGCGCCTCGATCTCTTCGTTCAGCAAAACCAACTCCCAACTCCGCACCAGTGCTCCGTTCTCGAAAGCACCGAAGCCCTTCACCCGCATCAGCCCAGGATGGTCGGTGACGGATTCGGCGTCCACGATGATGCCTTTGGTGAGGCGGGCGTACCTGGGGACGTTTTGTTTGAGGCGTATCTTTATCGCTACTCTACTCGCTATTATGGGATCCGGTTTTGTCCGTTTGCTTACACTCGATCTTTTCGTACTACAGCGGTTAGCGTAAGTGTTGAAGCCTCCCGGCATGAAAACTCCCGTTTCCGCACCAGTGTCGATGCCGACCCGTTCTCGAGACGTGGAGCACCGAAGCCCTTCAAGGGCGCCGTCCTCATCAGCCTCGCTCGACCTGACGCTGACGGATTCGGGCGTCATCTTTGATGCCTGCCCGGCGGCACAAAAAAAAGTCACCGGTACCAAGAGCGAGACGAGGAGGCGAGGGCCGCCTTTCTCTAGCGGTCGACGAGTGCGGCACGCACCTCCGATGAGGACCAGGGTATCTTAACGAAACTCTAACGAACGAATCGTTCTTATGCACGCGGTGTCGGGCCCGTTCGAGTCCGTTTGCTGGTATCGAAGGAGGCGCTCATCGTTTTGGGGCCCGCCGTTTTATGGCTGCTACAGTACTTCGCATAAACAGGGAGACAAAGCGCCGATACAGGGTGGTGAGATCTTCCGAGAGTCGTGCTCGAGGAGTGGCACTCGAAAGGCCGATAGGATAGGAGGCGATCCTAACGATAACGAACGAATCTTTCTCTTAGTGTCGGAAATTACAGACCGTTCGAGAGTTGATCCCTAACATCATGAATGTATGCTAATTTGTGAGGTGTTGGGGAAACCGGGAAAGGAGTTCAAGCCGGTGGCGACCACCAAAATAAGAGTTTGCCCCCTAACATGAATGTATGATACCTTGTGGGGAGTTGGGGAAAACAGTAAAGGAGGCAAGCTAGTGGCAAGGGCCAGAGAGAAGCAGCTATCCGAGGTGGTGAGCGAGCTTGGGCTGGACAAGCAAAACAGGGGGACGATAGGTCGCCTGCTCAACCACGGGGGCCTCGGGCAAGTCGAAGAGGGATCCGACGGACGCATGAGCATCCAGGTCCATATTCCCGAAGATGAGCTGACCTATTCGCCCTCGATCATCGTAATGCCCCATGCGGGCGAACTCGAGATCGAGTTCTTCAACGATGACACGAACACTCACTGCGCGATGGTGCCGAGCAATGGTGACTACCAATGGATATGGTTGCCGAACTTTTCACGAGGAAAGGTCAACGTCACCCTCGACGGCCCGGGCTATTACTGGTATGGCTCCAACGTAGGCAACGATGAAGGCCGGGGCCTGTTGGGGGCGATCGTCGTAGTGGGGGACGTTCCCGAGGAGGCCCGCCTCGACCGCCCGCCCCAGCCACGGCCATAGATAGGAGAATCAGTTGACGCAGGAATACATAGACGCACCGCCTCCCGTCAATCTCGGGAATTTGAGCTCCGAGGTCGGGAATGCGCCGCCGGTGGCGAAGGACGTCACGTACGAGCGCATCCTCGAAGCCCGCACGGAGGAGCCGCATAACTGGATCACCTACTACGGCGCCTACGACGGGCAGCGGTACAGCCTGCTGGACCAGATCAACACGGAGAACGTCAAGCGCCTCGCTCCCGCGTGGGTGTTCCAAGCCGGCTCGCAGGGCCCTCACGCGGGTCCCTCGACGTACGCGTTCGAGGCCGCCCCGCTCATCGTGGACGGCGTCATGTTCGCCTCGGGCTGGGATGGCTTTGTCTGGGCCATCGACGCCAAGACGGGGCGGCTACTGTGGCAATACAAGCATGCGATCCCGTTCGATATCTCGCTGTGCTGCGGCAACGTGAACCGCGGGGTCGCCGTGGCGGAGGGGAAGGTCTTCCTCGCCACCCTGAACGCCCACGTGGTCGCGCTCGACGCCGAAAGCGGCGAGATGATCTGGGACACCATACACGGTGACGTGCGGGCCGCTGAGAGCGCCACGGTCGCTCCCCTCGTCGTGAAGGACATGGTTATCGTAGGGAGCTCCGGCGGGGAGTTCGGGGTGCGCGGCCACCTCGACGCCTACGACATCGACACCGGAGAGCGCGTCTGGCGCTGCTACACGATCCCGAAGCCCGGCGAGCCCGGGTCGGAGACCTGGCCGGAGGAAGGCGAGGCCTGGCAGCGGGGCGGCGGAAACTGCTGGGTCACGGGCACCTACGACCCGGAGCTGAACCTCCTGTACTGGGGGACCGGCAACCCGGCGCCCGACTTCGACGGAGAAGTCCGCGAGGGCGACAACCTCTTCACCGACTGCGTCGTCGCCGTGAACGCCGACACCGGCGAGAAGGTGTGGCACTACCAGTTCACTCCGCACGACTTGTGGGACTACGACAGCAATATGGAGAGTATCCTCTTCGAGCAGGACGGGCGCAAGCTGCTGGCGCACTTCGACAAGAACGGGTACTTCTTCGTCCTGGATCGCACGAACGGCGAGCTGGTCCGGGTAACACCCTTCGTCGACCGTATCACCTGGGGCGAGATCGACGCCGAAGGCAACGTAACGCCCAGGATATACCCCGAGAAAGAGGGGGAAGAGGTCCACTTTTACCCGGGGCCGGCCGGGGCCAAGGAATGGACGCACGCGGCCTACAACCCGGAGACTGAGCTCTTCTACTGCCCGGTGCAGAACACCGGTGCGACGATCGCGCGGCGGCGCAGGGAGTTCAAGGAGGGCATGCCCTACTGGGGAGCGCACGTCATCGTGGACGTCGAGGGCATGAGCGGGGCCGTGACCGCCTTCAGTGCGTCCACGGGCGAGGAGGTCTGGAGGTGGCAAAGCGATCTTCCGGTGTGTGCGTCGGTGCTCACCACGGCCGGCGGCCTCGTGTTCTTCGGTATGCCCTCGGGTGAGTTCATCGCAATAGATGCGCGCACCGGGGAACATTTGTGGAAGTTCCAGTGCGGAAGCGGCCACCACAGCAGCCCAACGACCTACAGCATTGACGGAAGGCAGTACATAGCCGTACCGGTCGGCTGGGGCGCTTGGGTCGAAGGGTTCCTACCCGGGCTGATGGGGGGCCCCACGGATCCACTATCTTCGTTTTCGCGCTGCCGGAGGAATAAGCACCGTTGTCTGGTACGCCGGGTGGCGTACGCCACCCGGCGTACCAGGAGGAACGTCTCCGGTTCGTGGGGAGTGGCCCCGGAGCCATGGTTGCCTGATACACTGGGGACGATGGAAATGATCATGGGGCAGGGTCGGTCAGGACACGACGAGCCTGCACAATGAAGTCTTTATGAAAGGAGGAGGTGATAGCCGTGGAACTCCAAAAGTGGGAGACCCCCGAGTTCGAGGAGATCGGGACCAGCGCTGAGGTGACTGCGTACGCCGGTATCTGGCCGGACTCGGAATAAGCGGATAATAGGCGGACAAGAAGGCGCCGGGCTGAATGGTCCGGCGCCTTGTTTGCCTCCCCATCTTGCCGTGGGGCGATTCCGGCTGGGGAGAATGATTGAGGTAAATGGATGTAAACGGATGGAGGATGGGTGTGTGGGTGCGTGTGCTCGGAGCGGCAGCGGGAGGAGGGTTTCCGCAGTGGAACTGCGGTTGCCCTCAGTGTCGGGCCGTGCGCGACGGCTCGCGGCCCTGCCGTTCGCGCACCCAGTCGTCGGTCGCGGTGAGCGCCGACTACCGGCGATGGTTCCTGCTCAACGCTTCACCCGACATTCGTGCTCAGATCGAGTCCTTCCCGGCCCTGCACCCACGGGGGGTCAGGGATTCTCCGCTGCAGGCCGTGCTGCTCACCGACGCCGAGCTAGATCACACCCTCGGTCTGCTGCTGCTGCGAGAGGCTGGTGACCTCGAGGTACATGCCACCGCGGCAGTTCACGAGACGCTCTGCACAGGCACATCACTGCTCCAGACGCTCGGCGCCTACACTCATGTCGAGTGGCGGCCGGTCGCTACAGGGATAGAGGTATCGCTGGCGGATGGTTTGTCCTACCGGGCCTTCCGCGTTCCCACGAATAAGCGGGCGCGTTTCGAGACCGGGGAGGGGGAAGAGGGTGTCGTGGTGGGGTACCGAATCACCGACGGACACACCGGCCGGGCCCTGGTGTACCTACCGGGCGCACAGGAATTGACGGCATCGGTGCGTGCTCACCTGGAAGGCTGTACATGCCTGCTCTTTGACGGGACCTGCTGGCAGGACGACGAACTGATCCGGCTCGGCATCGCCGGTAAGACGTCGCGCGAGATGGGACACCTACCGATCGACGGTGCCGATGGTAGCCTGGAGCAGTTGGCCCCGCTCCCCATCGAGCGCAAAATCTATATCCATATCAACAATACCAACCCCATCCTGCTCGAGGACGCGCCCGAGCGGCGCATCGTCGAGGAGCACGGCCTGGAAGTGGCCGCGGATGGGCTAGAACTGGAGATCTGAAGTTGGTGGTATCCGACACTGAGGGCTTCATCGGAGCCCTGCGCGCTCAGTCGCAGCGCTACCACAGCCGGCATCCGTTCCACGCGATGATGAACGAGGGACGCCTGAGCCGCCGGCAGATCCAGGGCTGGGTGGCCAACCGCTTCTACTACCAGGAGAACATCCCACGTAAGGACGCCGCTATCCTCGCCAACTGCCCCGACCGTGAGGTACGCCGACGCTGGATCCGGCGCATCCACGACCATGACGGAACAGCGGACGGGGAGGGGGGCATCGAGGCCTGGCTGCGCCTGGGCGAGGCTGCGGGACTGACGCGGGAGGAGATGTGGGACGAGCGGCACGTCGTGCCCGGGGTGCGGTTCGCCGTCGATGCCTACGTCACCTTCGCCCGCACCCGCCCGTGGGTCGAGGCGGTGGCCTCCTCGCTGACCGAGCTATTTGCGCCGGATCTGATGGCAGAGCGCCTGGCCGCGTTCGAGCGCTTCTACACCTGGATCGACCCCGCTGGGCTGGCCTATTTCCGCGCCCGCCTTACGCAGGCCCCGCGCGACTCGGAGCACGCTCTGGAGGTGGTGATGGAGCACTGCCGGACACCGGATGAGCAGGCGCGGGCTGTGGCGGCGCTATCCTTCAAATCTGACGTGCTATGGAGTATGTTGGACGCTATCGACAGGGCCTATCCGGGCAGCTCTCAACAGGGGAATGCTTGATTACCTCCACTGGACCATCGTATTCCGGGCATTAGATGTGCCACTCGACTTCAGAATGTATTGAGTCAGTTTTCGAAGGTGCGCTACACTTGGCGGACGTGGGGAACAAGATGGCGCAGGAGGAGACATGAACGTTGCGATACTATCTACGAATCGACCTCGTCTGGCGCGACGGGTCCGACTGGAGTGGGACCCCGTGCGGGAACAGCACATGCTGCTGGAACCGGAGGGAGTGCTGGTCCTGAATCAAACAGGCGCAACCATCCTGGGCCTGTGCGATGGGGAGCGGACGGTCGTCGAGATCGTGGAGGAGCTGCGCGGACAGTATAACCGCGTGGCCGGCGACGAGGTGCGGGATTTCCTTTCTCGACTCGTTGCTAAGCGATTGGTGGAGCTTGGCGATGAATAGGCCATTCGGCATGCTGGCCGAGCTCACCTACGACTGCCCGCTCCACTGCCCGTACTGCTCCAACCCGCTCAACCTCGCGGACTACCGCGAGGAGCTGACTACGGCAGAGTGGCAACGGGTGCTGAGTGAGGCGCGAGCCCTCGGCGTCCTGCAGCTTCACCTCTCGGGCGGTGAGCCGCTCCAGCGCCGCGACCTTGTTGAGCTTGTGGCCAGCGCCCGTGATCTGGGTCTGTATACCAACCTCATTACGAGCGCCCTGGCTCTCTCGCCCCGGCGGGCGGAACAGCTAAAGACCGCCGGCCTCGACCACGTACAGATCAGCATCCAGGCCGACGAGCAAGCCCTCTCTGATCGTATAGCCGGCACTCCTTCATATGAACGCAAGATCGCGGCAGCTCGTCTGGTCAAGGAGCTGGATTGGCCGCTCACTTTGAATGTGGTCCTCCACCGCCACAACATCGATAGGATCGGCCGCATCCTCGATCTAGCCGAGGAGTTGGGAGCCGATCGGATCGAGCTGGCCAATACCCAGTACTACGGCTGGGCCTGGCGCAACCGCACAGCCCTACTGCCTAGCAGGACTCAGCTCGAAGGGGCCGAGGCGGTAGTACGCGCTGCACGCCAGCGCCTGGAGGGGAAGATGGAGATCATCTACGTCATCCCCGATTACTACAGCAAGTACCCCAAACCCTGTATGGGCGGCTGGGGCCAGCGGCAGCTAACGGTGACACCCAACGGGAATGTCCTACCCTGCCCCGCGGCGCACACCCTCAATCTTCCCCGAGCCACCGTGCGCGAGCACTCGCTGGCATGGATCTGGGACGAGTCGCCCCTCTTCCAACGCTTCCGGGGAACGGAGTGGATGCCGGACCCTTGCCGGAGTTGTGATCGCCGCGAGGTCGATTTCGGCGGTTGCCGCTGCCAGGCGTTTCAGCT